>JAJDEU010000001.1 GCA_029259635.1 Planctomycetota bacterium
GTACCGACGATTCCGCTTCGGTTTAATACCGAACCCGTTTCTTAACAAAACTTTTGTTGGCCCCAACCAGTGGAATTAACCCAATGGTTCGGGCCTCCAAAAGTTTAGATATGAACCGGGTTCGGTATTACACCTTCGCGAATCAGACTTCTAAGTTTTCGCCGATCTCGGTTTGGCTGGCGATGAGGACTCGGACGTCGGTGAGGCCGAGTTCGGCGAGCTTGGACTCGGCGACAGAACGAGCGAGCTCCGGGGTGTTGTTGTGCTCGGAGAGGTGGGCGAGGATGAGCGTGTGCAGGTTGGGACCGGCGAGTTGCTCGAGGGCCTCTGCGGATTGAGTGTTGGAGAGGTGCCCGCCGTCGCCGAGGATTCGCCTTCGAAGCGCGGGCGGGTAGGGGCCCACCTCGATCATGGCCTCGTCGTGGTTGAACTCCAGCAAGAGCACGTGCGGGTCGGCGAGTGGCGCGAGCGAGCGCCGGTCCGGATGGCCCATGTCGGTGAGGACGACCAAGCGGCGACCCTCGTGCTCGATCCGGAAGGCGACCGTGGGGTCGGCGTCATGTGGTATCTGGACAGACTGAAGCTCGAGCGGATCACGGCCTTCGAAGTCGCTGAGGGTTTGCGGGCTTCCGATTCGGAGAGTCGAGAGGCGCCGCGCTCTCGCGAGCGACTTGTTCTTCATCAATCGTTCGGCGCAGTGAACGGTCAGCTGCTCATTGCGCTTGCTCAAGATTCCGGCACTGCGCGCGTGGTCGAGGTGCCCGTGGGAGAGCGCGATATGGTGAATCGCTTTTGCCGATACTCGCGCAGCTTCCAGGCGCTCGGTCATTGCGCGCGCCGTCAAACCCGCGTCAATGAGCAGGCGCACTTCGCCGGCACGCACCAGCGAACTGTTGCCCTTGCTTCCGCTCGAGAGAACTTGAAAGTGCACGGGTCGGTTTAGCTCGAAGCGAGGCCCGCTCGGTTCTCTCGGCGAAAGGCAAGCCACCAAGCGCAGGCCGTCGCGAGCAGGCTTGCGAGTACTCCAAAGCGCAGCGACCACGGCTCGTACTTCGTGCGAACGATGTGCTCGCCCGCCGGAACGCGAATCGCACGTTGCGCGTGGTTGACGCGGAGAATTTCAACGTCTTCGCCGTCGAGCGTGGCTTTCCAACCGGGATAAAACTGCTCGTGAAAGACGAGCCAGCCTCCGCCGGTGCTCTCGATCTCGACGTCGAGGCGCGCGGGGGTGACACGCTGGACTTTCAGTTTCTCGGGTGAGCCGCGCGCGGGGTCGAGCTCGGTATCGACCGATTGTCCGGGCGATAATATGACCTGCCGCATCGGATCGAACTCGTTGGACTGAAGCCGAGCGAGCGCGGCATCGTCGCTCTCCGCTACCACGGCCTCGCGGACGACATGCACGGCGGGTGGAACTCCCGTTCGCCGATAGACAAAGAAGCGCGGCGACTCGTAGGTGGATTCGAGTCGCGGGTGATCGAGCTTCGTCGTGGAGAGCACCGCCGTGACCCGCAAGAGATCCATAATCGGATGACTCACCATCTCGACATTGGAGAAGCTGCTGATGCCGGAGCGGAAGGCGGCGTTCTTCGGATCGAGTGTGGTCCCGAGCTCCACCAAGGTTCGCGGAGTGAACACCGTGTAGGGCGTCAAGTCACTGACGCCGTAGGCTTCGAGTAAGTTCGGGCGAGCGAGCGCTTCGACGTCGCCGATGCCGCCGCTCTGATTCAAGCGCAACACGCGCCCGTCACCCGCCGCGTCCACAACAGCGTCGATCGCAGGGCTCGAGGGAAACACTTCGCCCAAAAGTCTTCGCGGTTGAATATGGGCCGCGCTGCCGCTCAAGCCTTCGAGGCCGACGACGAGAACGAAGGGCAGCCAACCCGCCATCGCGATGGTGTTGCGCGAGCGCCCCGCGATCGCGAAGTAGCCGACGCCAAGCGCGAGCGGGAGCAAAACTCGATCGGGGTTCGTCGTCGTCTGCGTGACGAGGAAGAGCGCGAGAACGATGATGAGCGCGAAGGTGAGCTTCCAGGCTGGCGGACCGTCTCCGAAGGAGGCCGAGGAACGGCCGAGGAGCAGCGCGCACAAGCCCGCTGCGAAGAGGGCGGTGCCGGCGCCCATGACGCGAACCGATGAGTCGGAGAGGGCTCGGCCAGCTTCGAGCCGCGCGGGCTCGGAGAGGATCTGCAGGACGTCTTCGCGCGGCAAACCGAACCGCAGGGAAGCGGAGTCGACGAGGGCCGCTGCCCAACTCGCCGGATCGAAGCCGGTCCAGAATAAGAAGGCGCTCGCGCAGAGGATGAAGGCGAAGACGAGCAAGGTGGTGATGGCGCGCGGTCGGCGATCGATAATCGCTTGCGTGCCGAGTGCGGCTAGCCAGGGCCAGAGAAACCACTGAACGGCGAGAGCGCGGACGGGGCTGCCGAGATCGAAGCCGGGCAGGTAGTAGAAGAAGCGCATCACCGGCCAGCCCTGAGCGAAACCCCACGCGGCGATGAGGGCGGCGAAGGGGAAGAGCGCGCGGCGAGGCGTTGCGAAGAGCGCGACGAGCGCCAGCACGAGAACGGAAGCGCCCGCGAAGGTATTCCACTCCGGGCTTTGGAGGGTTAAGAGTTGAGCGCTCTCTTCCGCTCTGGAGAGCCAGACGGAGGTGGGGTGTGGCGGGGCGGTGTAGTTCTCGGGGCTGCCGAACAGGTCCGGTACGAACAGGCTGGCTGCGGCGCCGAGCGGAAGTGACTCGGAGGCCAGCACCTCCGCGCTCTTCTCGACCCGCATCGATTGTTCACTCGCCTCTTTACTCGGAAGTAACTGCACGCTCGAAGCGAGAATTCCGAGCGCGACAAAGCCGCCGACCGTGAGGAGTGCTGTTCTTGGAAGAACGCGAACGGGTTGTGCGCCCCGCTCGATCGTGAAGCGCCACAGGCCGAAGACGAGGACGACGGTGGCGCAAAAAATTGCGATGGGAACGAAACCGGCGAGGAAGGAACAAGCGACGAAGAGGAACAACCAAAAGCCCGCTCCGCGCTTGCGCTGGCCCAAGGCTTCGACGGCCCACAGACACCAGGGCAACCAGACTGCAGCGTCGACCTTCATCGGGAGGTGCAGATTGGCGAGTGCCCATCCGGCGGTTTGAAAGGCGACGACTCCCACGGCGGCAGCGCCGGGTGACAGGCCGCGGCACCTGAAGAATGCCCAGACGCCCGTGCCGCCGATGATCAGGCAGAGCAGCGCCAGCCAGCCCGCCGCTAGGTCGGGCTCGATTAAGACGGCGAGTCCATTGGGGGGGTAGGCCGGCGAGACGAGGCTCGCTCCGAAGAGGGGCATGCCCATACCGACTTTCGAATCCCAGGTCGGCAGGACTCCGCTCTTGATTTGGCGACGGATCTCTAGCTGGTCCGTGAGGAAGGGCAGGATTCGGTCGCTGGTCGCATAGCTCCTGCCGATCGAGGCGGCTTCCTCCGCGGTCGGGTTCTCAGCGCTGAGCGGCGCGTACTGGACCGGGAGCTGGGGCAGGAAGCGATATCCGGGCAGGAGCGAGGGACCGATCAGGAGGAGCGGGGCGAGCAGAAAGAGCGCCCAGCGCCGCCAGCCGATGAGCTCCTCAGCCGGACCACCCCGGCTCGGTGGATCGGGGCTTTTCTCCTGTTCGGGCATCCGCGGAGAGTAACCGCCCGGACTCGTCCAGCGTAGTTCCTTGCCGTGAGCGCTCCTCGGATCGCATGCTAGTCGGCATGAACTCACTCCAGCTCCTCAGGGGTCGCCACGACCGTGACCTTCGCGCCGTCGCTCTTCCGCTCACTTGGCCTCTCTTTGCTCTGCTCGTCGGCGCCTGTTCGGCGACGGACGAGATGCGCTCGAACTCCGTGCCCGCCTCGGAGGCGATCGCCCAAGTCTCGGAATCCGAGCTTCTACCGGATCAAGACCGGCTCACCTCGGACGTGGCTTGGTTGGCGGCGGATGATCGCGAGGGGCGCCGGGCCGGAACCAATGGCGAGCGCATGGCGGCGAGTTTCCTGGAGAACCGCTTCAAGGATCTCGGGCTCGTGCCCGCAGGCGAAGAGGGTTTTCTGCAGTCTCTGGCGGTGCCGCTCGAGCCGGAAGCGCGCGGCGGAGCTTGGATACTTCTGCGCGCTGGGGACGGCGAGAGCGCGACGACCTTCGACGATGCCGCTCAAGTGAGCGCGCTGTTTTGCTCGGCCAGTGGTGGAGCAGAAGCGGAGCTTGTTTTTGCGGGCTACGGAATGCGCAACGAGGAGCGCGACTGGGACGACTATGCGGCGGGAGATGTTGAGGGCTCGATCGTCATCATCGTTCGCGGTACGCCGGAGATTCCGGTGGAGGAAACGACTGAAGCTTCTGCGAGTCCGCACGGCGGTGGGAATACGGCGCCCTTCGGAAGCAGCGGATCGATCTTCAACAAGGTGATGACCGCGCGGCACATGGGAGCATCCGCGGTGATTCTCGCACAGCATCCGAAGGACCAAGGCGAAGCGCTGTTGCCCTTCCACAACGGGCATTCCGCCGAGGCGAGTATTCCGGCGCTGACCATTTCGGTCGAAGTGGCGAGCGCGCTGGTGCCGGGCTACCTCGACCGTGTTGCGGCCATGGACGCGCGCGCGCTCGAGACGGGCGAACGCCTCGCGAGTTCGATCGACTCGCTCGGGGCGGCAGCGCTCTCCAGCGACGTCTTCCGCGGAGTGGGGACGGCAACCAATGTTCTCGCGGTGCTTCCGGGCGCGGATCGAAGTCGCGTGATCGTGCTCGGCGCACACTTCGATCACCTGGGAATGGGCGGGACCGGTTCGCTCGCGCGTTCGACTTGGGGCGAGGTGCACAACGGAGCCGATGACAATGCCAGCGGAACGGCCGTTGTTCTCGAATTGGCGCGCATTCTCAAAGCGGGTCCGACGCCACCTTGTGACGTCTTGTTCGCGCTCTGGTCCGGTGAAGAGCTCGGACTTCTGGGTAGTGCGCACTGGACCAAGAACCCGACCGTTCCGCTCGAGCGAGTCACCTGCAACCTCAACTTCGACATGGTCGGACGCGCAGGGAGTGGCACTCTGCAAGTTCTTGGAGCGGGTACTTCGCCGGTGTTCGAGACCTGGATGACAGCCGCGGGCAAGCTCGCCGGTCTGGACCTCGCCGTAAATCTGTCTGGCGATGGCATCGGCGGCAGCGATCACCAGAGTTTCATCCGCGCACAGGTTCCGGCTCTGCACTTCTTCAGCGGAACGCACACCGACTATCACAAGCCGAGCGACGACATCGAGGGATTCGAGGCGGAGGGTGCGGCTCGCACGACCGCGCTCGCGCTCAACTTGATCGGACTGATCGGAGCGACCGAAGAGCTACCCTTCGTCGAGGTGGAGCGCGAAGACCCGAGCGCGGGCAAGAGTCGGCAGCGCTCGACCAGCTGGAACGTGACCTTCGGGAGTGTTCCCGCGTACGACTGGACCGGTGATGGTTTGTTGATCAACGGAACCAGCGCAGGTAGCCCGGCCGAGCGCGCCGGACTCTTGGGCGGCGACATTCTGCTCGGTATGAACGACATCGAAATCGGGGACATCTACGACTTTGTGTACGCGCTCGGCGTGCACAAGCCCGGCGACGTTGTCGAGGTCCGCTACCTGCGCGGCGAGCAAGAGGAGCGAGTGATGCTGACGCTCGGGAGTCGCGAGCTCGAATAGTTCGATTCGCGAGTGGGGGCTTGTTCGAAAGGCTCCGTGATCACGCTGGCGCTTGCGTTCAGTAGCGCTTGGAGAGGCCCAAGTGAAAGCCGAAGTCGGGGCTGTTGTCGACGACGATGGCATTCTCGATCAGGCTGATTTCGAACACGTAGTTTCCTTCGAACTCGCCCTTCCAGCCGATGTTGAACTCGTGGGTGGCCTTATCGAAGGGAGCGGTCCCGTCGCTGACAGCCTCCGTCCAGAGGTATTGAACAATCCACGAGCTGCGCGGCGCGTAGCGCCACTCTCCGGCGAGCAGCGCGGAGAGTTGAGTCTCTTCAAGCGCCAAGTCGAGGGGCTCGTTGCCGCCGTTCCAGACGTAGGAGAGACCGCCGTAGATATAGCTCTCGTCGCCGAGGCGGCGGGAAGCCGCCGTCGAGAGGCCGAGGCTCAGGTTCGTGCCGCTGGCGCGCTCGACATTGCTCGCGACATTGGTTCGGGCGGTGAGTGCATAGGAGAAGGCGGGAGCGTCTTCGGTTCCACAGGTGACGTTGTGTTGCACGGAGACCGCGAAGTCGTCGGAGTAGACGGATTCGTCGCGGCTGTCGACCGTCCCAAACTGAACGACGTTTTCGCCTCGCGGAACCATCTCACGGTCCGAGTCGTCGAGCCCGAAGATGTCGTGGAAGGTATTGGTGACGCCGTCGAGCACGCTGTCGAATCGACGGAAGTCGATGAACTCGAAGTCGACTTGGACGGTGTCGGTCAATCCGTAGGAGACGCCGAGCGACGAGGTTAAGGCTCCGTAGTCGAGTCGGTACTCGCCCTGCTTGAAGGCCCAAAAGTTCGTGAGGTTCTCGTTCCAGCGCACCTGGGTCTGACCGGCGGTCAGAGTCGAAGGTGTGTGCGGCCGCGGGGAGAGACGAAACAGCGCGTTGGGGGACTGCGAGGGAATATCGAAGGGGCCATACCCGACGTGTGAGTAGCAAATCGAATTGGCGCGATAGCCCTCCGGGCTCCAAGTCAATTCGGTGTGGTCCTCCGCGAGCACCGAGCCGAGCGCGGGGTGGTCCGCGCCGGGTTGAGCTCTCTTATCCGCCAGCTCCAAGCTCGTGTCGAGAAATGCGCGAAACTCGCGCGGCCGGAGGTTGCCGATGGCTTGCTGCAGCTTGCGGCCGGAATAGTGCAGCGTGAAGATCTGCGGCGTGCTCTTCACGCCATACTCGCGCGCCAAGAATTGTTCGCGGTCGATGTTGACGAAGACCCACTCGAACTGGTCGGCGCGTTCGAGGACTGCGGCGGCGGGCAGCGTGTCCGCTCGAAAGGCTTTGCAGGAAGCGCACCAGACCGCACCGAAGATCAGCACGATGGGCTTCTTCGAGACGGCGGCGTTTTGCAGCGCGAGCTCGAGGCCCTCGGTGAACTCGATACTCTCGGCGCTCTCTTCGATCTTCCCGGAGGGCTGACGGAAGTGTGCGCTGCTCGAAGAGCTGGGCTCAAGGTGAAGGCCGACCGGCGTTCCCATCAGGACGCTCGCCAGATAGCCAATCGCGGACAGCGGGGCGAAAGTCAAAGCGACCTGTCGCTACCTTTTGGCCTTGGAGAAGGCCGCGCGAAGCACGTCGTCCACCGTCTCGGCAAAGATAAACTTGAGGCGCTTGCGCGTCGCAGCGGGGACGTCCACAAGATCGTTCTTGTTGCGTTTCGGCAGCAGAATCGTGCGTATACCGGCGCGCTGGGCGGCGATCACCTTCTCCTTGATTCCGCCGATCGGCAGGACGTGACCCTGCAGGCTGATTTCCCCGGTCATCGCGAGGTCGCTCTTCACTTCGCGTCCGGTGAACAGCGACACGAGCGCCGTGTACATGGCGACTCCGGCGCTAGGACCATCCTTGGGGATCGATCCCGCGGGAACATGAATGTGAATGTCATCGTGTTCCAGTGCCTTGGCGTCGAGCTTGAGCTTTTCGCCGCGCGACCGCACGAGGCTGATTGCCGTGCGAGCGCTCTCCTTCATGACATCGCCGAGCTGGCCGGTGAGGATCAGCTCGCCGTCGCCGGGCATTCGCGTCGCTTCGACGAATAAAATATGTCCGCCGTAAGGAGTCCACGCGAGGCCGGTAGCAACGCCCGGCACGCTGGTGCGCATGGCGAGCTCGCTCTCGTACTTGTGCGGGCCGAGAATCTTGCGGACTTCGGCATCCGTGATTACGACCTTGCCGGTCTTGCCACTGGCGAAACGCATGGCGACGTGGCGAAAGAGCGCGCCGATCTCCCGCTCGAGATTTCGGCAGCCCGCTTCCAGCGTGTAGTGTGCGATGACCTCACGCAGGGCATCGGGAGTGATGCGGCACTGGGTCGGCTTCAGGCCGTTGTTCTTGAGTTGGCGCTTCACCAGGTAGCGCTTGGCGATCTCGAGCTTTTCCGCGGAGGTGTAGCCCGAGAGCTCCAAGACCTCGCAGCGGTCGCGCAGCGGGCCCGGTATGGACTCCAGCACGTTGGCCGTCGCGACGAACATGACCCGCGAGAGGTCGAAGGGCAGTCCGAGGTAGTTGTCGCGGAAGCTGTGGTTCTGCTCGGGGTCGAGCACTTCGAGCAAGGCGGAAGATGGGTCGCCTTGGAAGCCGCCGCTGCTGAGCTTGTCGATCTCGTCGAACATGAAGACGGGATTGTTCGCGCCGACGCGGACCAGCCCGGAGAGTACGTTGCCGGGCAGGGCACCGACGTAGGTGCGCCGGTGGCCGCGGATTTCCGCTTCGTCGTGGACGCCGCCAAGACTGACGCGGTGGAACTTGCGGTTCATCGCGCTTGCGATGCTGCGCCCGAGCGAAGTCTTGCCGACACCGGGCGGACCGACGAGGCACAGGATGGGGCTCTTTCCATCGGGGTTGAGCTTGCGGACCGCGAGGAACTCGAGGATCCGTCTTTTGACCTTCTCGAGTCCGAAGTGATCCCGGTCGAGGATCTTGCGCGCGCGCTCGATGTCGATCGAGTCGTTGGTAGCCACCGACCACGGCAACTCGCAGATCCACTCGAGGTAGCTGCGCAGCATGCCGTACTCGCCGGAAGCCTCCGGCATCTTCTCGAGCCGAGCGAGCTCCTTAAAGGCCGAGCGCTCGGCTTCTTCCGGAAGCTTGGCACTGACGATGGCCTCGCGCAGCTCGGAGTGTTCGAGCGCCGTGCCTTCGCCGAGCTCATTCTGAATCGTCTTGAGCTGCTCGCGCAGGTAGTACTCGCGCTGGGCCTTCTCCAGCGTGCCCTGCGTCTGCTGCCGAATGTCACGCGAGAGGGTGAGCACCTCGACGACGTGATCGAGTTTTTCGGAGACCTTGCGCAGCCGCTCTTTGAGATTGAACGTCTCTAAGAGGTCTTGCTTCTCGTCGGGCGGGAGCTCGATAAAGGTCGCGACGGTGTCGGCCAGCAGCGACGGAGTTCCCGCATTCTGAATTGCGTGATCGAGGTCTTCGGGAGTCTGCGGCAACAGCTGCAAGGCGGCGCGAGCCTGGTCGCGCAGATTGAAGGCGCGGGCCTCGATCTCCGTGTCTTTCTCCGCGTCTTCGGCGCGCTCCTCGATCCACTCGATGCGAGCGGTCATGATGGGCTCGGTCTCCAGCACCTCGAGGATTCGAAAGCGCTGCCGGCCTTGGGCGATCAGGTGGTGGCTGCCATCGGGCGCGGTGATATAGCGAACGATGTCCGCTACGGTCCCGACCTCATAGATGTCTTTGGGACCCGGGTCCTGGGCTTCCGGGTCGCGTTGGAGGACGACGCCCAACTGACGGTTGGACTGCACCGCCTGTTCGACTGCCTTGATCGAACGCTCGCGGCCCACCGAGATGGGGAGCACGACTCCGGGGAACAGGGCCATTCCGCGAACGCACAAGAGGATCATCTCGTCCGCAGGCGCGCCGTCGGTCTCCGTGTCTTTAAGCGCGCCGGTACTCTTCGGCGCTGCTTTCGATCGGCTCGCCCTCTTCTTCGAGCGTTTCGCGGCCTTCTTCATGGGTGCTTTGGAAGCAATGGTTCGGCGGTCGTGGAGTCGGCCTCGTGCGAGAAAGGAGCGAGCTGCTCCTCAATCCACCCATTCGGCGAGGTACAGGCTGGTCTCACCTTCCGTCTGCCCGCCTCGGTTGCTGGAGAATAGAAGCCAGTTTCCGTCGGGGCTAAACATGGGAAAGCTATCGAAGCCTTCGTAGGTCGTGATCTGCTCGAGGTCGCCGCTCTCGACATCGATTTTGAAGATGTCGAACTCGCGCGCATTATCGGTGTGGTGATTCGTGCAGAAGAGCACGCTCGAGTCATCCGGCGTGAAGTAGGGCGCCCAGTTGGCTCCGCCGAGCCGTGTGAGTTGGCGACGGTTGGTTCCGTCGACGTCGATCACAAACAGCTCCATGCTCGAGGGCCGCACGAGATTCTCCGTCAAGAGAGCTTGGTACTCGGCGATCGCTTGGTCGCGCTCTTCGTCCGTGGTGCCCTCCGGTGAAAACTCGGTAGCGCGAAAGATCAGTTGTTCGCCGCTGTGGCTGAAGAAGGCGCCACCGTCATAGCCGGGCGTATCGGTGACTTGCAGCAAGTCGGAACCGTCGATAGCTGACGTCCAAAGCTCGAGGTCGCCCGAGCGAGTTGAAGTGAACACCACACGGTCGCCTTTCGGAGAGACCGTGGCCTCCGCGTCGTAACCCGGTGAGTCCGTGAACTGCGTCAGGACTCCGCGATCGAGGTCCTTCACGAAAATTTCGTACTCGGGATGCAGGGTCCACACATAGCCGCGGCTGCGGTCCGGCGGCGGAGGGCAACTATCGGCTTGGACGTGGGTCGAAGCGTAGATGACCTCGCGATCCCCGGGCATGAAGAAGGCACAGGTCGTGACGCCGCGTCCGTTCGAGACGAGGGAGAGCTCGCCCGTCTTCTTGTCGGTGACGTAGATGCGATCGCAGTCCACGCCCTCCTCGGGGTTGCGGCGCTGCAGCGAGACTCGGTCACCGGCGAAGCTCCAATAGCCCTCGGCGTTCTCGCCGCCGGTGCTGATCTTCCACAGGCGTGCGAAGTGCTTCTCGCCGGGCTGAATGAGCTCGTTCGCCTCGATGCCGCCGGGAATCGGAGGGCCAACCTCGGTGGATTGAAGCTCATGCGGACCGGCGCAAGCGAAGCCGAGGGTGAGCATCGGAGCTGCGAGAGCGAGTGTCCACAGGGCACGGGCGGAGCGAATATTCGGAGTCGGCATGGAGAGCAGGTGGTCTTGGGGGGAGCGTGGGGGCTGAGACAATAACAATCACCGCTCTACTCTTCTTCAACTGCCTCTTGCTTTGCGGAGCGGGCGGCGTCCGAGTCCCGTTTCGGCGGTACGGGGTCGAGGCCGCCTTTGCAGAAGGGCTGACACCTCAAGATGCGCCAGACGAGGAGAGCGAAGCCCCGAAATATGCCGTGGGTGAGGATGGCCTCCATGCCGTAGGCGCTGCAGGTCGGATGAAATCGGCAAGTGGGGGGCTTGAGCGGGGAGAGAAACCGTCGGTAGAAACGGATCGGCAGGACGACGATCTTTCGCAAAAACTTCATGAAGGGTGCGGCCCCTCGGGGTCTTCGCTGGCGCGCTTCTCGCGAAAGCGTCGCGCGGCTTTATCCGCGAGCCGGACCAGCTCCGACCGAGCGCTCTCAAGCTCCGGCCAGGCTTCACGCACGGCGATCAGGACCAGATCGTAGCCGCGGGGCAATCGGTCGTACTCCAGTCGAAAGGCCTCGCGAAAGAGGCGTCTCACTCGATTGCGTCGGACCGCGCTCTTCCAGACCACCCGCCCGATGGAGAGGCCGAGTCGCGTGCAGCCCTCCGAGTTCTCCACTGCGGCGACCGTCATGAGCGCGCCTCGGGCGCGATTGCCCTCGCGGTAGACGCGCCGGAACTGACCCGCCGTCCGGAGATGCTGGGCGGAGGAAAATCGCAGTCGTCGCGAATGGGGAGGCGATGTGGCCAACGGAGCGGATTCGAAGTGGGCGGAGGAGCGAGAGGGTTTGCGGGCCGGCCGAGCCGGGCGCTCTAACTGCTGGGAAAGAGCGCGACAGTCTAGCCCGCATTATTCATGACCACGCGGACGAAACACCACGAACGGCCGGCTACGCCAGCCTTTCGGCCCCTACTGGCGTTTTGCGAACGCTGGCTTCCTCGACGACCTTACAAGGTCGTCTGAGGGGCCACCGCCCGCAAAACACCAGTAGGAACCGAATCGAGGCGTTTCGGCTCGCGGCTCATGAATAATGCGGGCTAGCACGCCCAAAGCGAACGCTGAAGTTTCGCCGAAGGCGGCGGGTTCGAATCGAGCCCAGCGCCGCCGACCTTGTCGGTTCCGCGGCATTCGAGGTACGCTCTGGCCTGGCAGCCCGACGGGAACGGCCTCCGAACCGCGATCTCCTCTTGAACTCGATGTCTCTCATTCCACCCTGCTTTCGCGATCTGTCTCGGCGCGCTCCCATCGGACCGCTTTTCTGGGGGAGAACCCGTTGAAGGTTTCCATCGGACAACACTTCATTGGGGGAAGTCTGCACGGCGGAGCGGATGGCTTTGACCTACGGCAGCGGGTGGAGCCTTTCGAGCCGGTGGGGACCTGGCCGCGTGCGAACGAAGCGCAGGTGGTCGAGGCGCTTGAGGCCACGCGTGCTGGACGCGCAGCCTGGCTCGCGCTCTCCGCTGTCGAGCGCGCGGAGTGCTTTCGTCGCGTACTCGAACACCTGTGTGCCAACACCGCTTGGTCGGAGCACCTCAAGCGCTACTTGGGAATCGGACCGCGCGAGCTGGAGAGCGAACTCGCCACCCTCAAAGAGTGGCTTCAAGCGGACGAGCTTCCTGCAGAGAGCGCACCGAAGACGAGCGGCTCCACGACCGAACTCATCGCGGAACTGGGGATCGTTTTCGCGAACTGGACCGAGCTGATCTCCGGGCTCTTCCGGCGAGTGAGCGCTCAATTGAATAGAGACCGCGGAGTGGTGGTCATCTCCGACAGCCGTTGGCCCGTCAGCGGCGATGCGCTCGCCTCGGCGCTCTCGTCGGCAGGCATTCCAACCGGCGTGGTCTCGGTTCTGCACGGACTCTCGGCACCTCTGTGTGACACGCTGGTCGAGCTCTCCGCATCCCAGGCCGCGAGCGAATCCGACGAGCACGCGACGCTGCGGAGCTTAACGATCCCGATAGCGCTCGACCTCGGTCGAACCGAGGGCGCGAATCGTTCGATTGTTGTGAATCGGGCAACGGAGGCGGAAGGCAAGCTCGCGAGCACGGCGGCCCAAGTCGTCCAAGAAGCTTTTGGGCGTGTCGCCACTTTCTCCGGGCAGCGCCCCGGAAGGGTCGCTCGAGTCATTTGCAACGTGCGCGTGTATTCGAGCTTTACCGAGCATTTGATTCAGGCGATGGAGAGCGCGAACGATATTCAATCTCCGATTCCCCTCATCGACAACGACTCGATTACGTCGGTTCGCGCCCTGTGGAACCTCGGCCTGGATGAAGGCGCGACTCTGATTTTCGGTGGCGAGAGTTTTGCGCCTGCGCCCGGTTCGCGAATTCGCGAGACGCGCGTTTGGCCCGCGATTTACAGCAATGTCGATCCGGAAATGGCGCTCTCTCGATTCCGCGAGACGGCGCCGGTTCTGTGCTTGATCCGAGCCGAAACCGACGAGGCTGCGGAAGCGCTCGCTCGCGACCTCGACGGATAAAACTCCGGATCGAGGTGGCGGCGCTCCCGCTTCAAGCAAGTTTTTTTAACTCGCCTCGCGCTATCGGTGCCTAAACCGTCCCAGCGTCCGGGCGGGGTAGTTCTGGTCCTTCTCGGCGGCTACAATGGGCCTTGCTGCCCCCTGGAACCAACCTACCGGGAAGCGATCCTAGGGAGATTGAGACTCGGCTGAAGCTTCTCGCTTTGCCCGCAACTCAGAGACTTCAATCGAAGTGCCCCGAACGATCCAGGCAGCGCACTGGGCGGGTTCGACGCGAATCATTGGCGCGGACCTATCACGAGACCGGAAGAGGAAGGAGACTGCCTTGATCAACGCGAAAGATGTACGGGAGACACTGGGGAAACACCAACTGGTGGACGGCTATCCGCTGGTAGTGGATTTCAAAAACTCGAACGGCCCCTGGCTGGCGGATGGAGTCACGGGGAAGAAGTATCTCGACGCCTTCACGTGCTTTGCCAGTTGGCCGATCGGCTTCAATCACCCGATGATGGCGGACCCTGAGTTCCTCGGTCGAATTCAGACGGCGGCAGTGAACAATCCCGCCAACTCGGATCTCTACACTCAGGAGATGGCCGAGTTCGTGGACGCCTTCGGATCGCGTGTGACGCCCGACAACTATCCGTATCACTTTTGGGTTTCTGGCGGCGCACTCGCCGTGGAGAACGCGCTCAAAGTCGCCTTTGATTGGAAGGCGCGTAAGCTCGGTCGCACCGACTTCACCGAGAACTCGAATGACCTCGTCATTCTGCACTTTCGGGAGGCCTTTCACGGGCGCTCGGGATACACGATGAGTCTCACGAACACTCTTCCGGACAAGATCGGTTTGTTCCCGAAATTCGACTGGCCGCGCGTACACAATCCCGCGATTGTGCTCGACAACGACGGCAAGGTTTCGAACGACATCGAAGCGGAAGAGCGCAAAGCCTGTGACGAGATCGAGGCTGCTTTCGCGAAGCACACGGGCAAGATTGCCGGGATTCTGATCGAGCCCATGCAGGGCGAAGGCGGAGACAATCACTTCCGCAAAGAGTTCATGCAGAAGCTGCGCAAGTACGCCGATGACAACGAAGCGCTCTTGATCTTCGACGAGGTACAGACGGGCTTCTTCGGCTCCGGCAAGGCATGGCTGTTCGAGCACATCGGTGTCGAGCCGGACGTTGTGGCGTTCGGAAAGAAGACGCAGGTCTGTGGAATTTTCTCGAACCGCCGGGTCGACGAGGTTGAGGATCACGTCTTCGTGAAGAGCAGCCGCATCAATTCGACCTGGGGCGGGAGCTTGACGGACATGGTTCGCTGCAGGCGCTTCATCGAAATCATCGAAGCGGAAAATCTGGCCGAACGAATCACGGAGCGCGGCGAGCAGTTGATCGGTGGCTTGCGCGAGTTGGCGCGGGATAAGGGCGCGTTCAGCAACGTGCGCGGAGTGGGGTCACTGGTGGCCTTTACGCTCGACAGTGCGGAGACGCGCGATCGCATGCTCGGTGAAATGTTCGAGAACAACCTGATGGCGCTCTCGGCCGGGACCGACTCGATTCGATTCCGTCTGCCGTTGATTATTGGCGAGGCGGAGGTCAATACGATTCTCGAGAGCGTCGCGAATGCGATGATGGCGAACGTCTAGTTCGCGACTCTAGATTCGAAAAACAAAGCGCACGTCGCGCGGCATTTTGGCCGCCGCGACGTGCGCTTTTTCGTGCCCAGAGAGCGCTCTCCGCTCGATTCAGGACTGCGCGTGCAGCCGAAGCTGACCGCAAGCGGCGTCGCTCTGCATCCCGCGTGACCAGCGTACGGTGGCCACGATTCCTCGATCCAAAAGGACCTGCTTGAAGTCCTCGACGTGATCGGGACGGGGGCGACCATCGGGCTCCTCGTCGATCGGGTTGTAGGGGATCAGGTTGACGCCAGCACGGCGACCCCGGAGTCGGTCCGCCAATCTCTCGGCGTGACCGAGGCTGTCGTTCTCGCCGCCGAGCAGCACGTACTCGTAGGTGATCTCTCGGCCGGTCTGTTCAAACCAGTCGTCGCCCGCGAGGAGCACCTCTTCCACCGAGGTCCCGGCCATCGCCGGAACCAGTCGGTCGCGTTGCTCGTCATCGGGCGTGTGCAGAGAGATCGCGAGTTGGAAGTGCGGCTTGCTGCTGGCGAGCCGACGGAGGCGATCGGGAAACCCGACCGTCGAGACCGTTATGCGCCGCGCACCGAGCTTCATCTCGGTGCGCACTGTCTCCAGGGCGCTCACGAGGTTCTCGACATTGAGCAGCGGCTCGCCAACGCCCATCACAACGCTGCGCGAGAGTTCACCGATCGCCCGCCCGCGCAGGTACTGCTCGATGATTTCGCCGCGCGTGAGATTGCGCGACAGCCCGAGTTTGCCCGAGGCACAAAAGGGACAGCCCACGGGACAGCCCGCTTGGCTGGAGACACACAGGGTCGCACCGCGGTCCCTCTTCAATGAGGGAATGTGAACCGTCTCGACGGCATCGCCTCCGCGAAAGCCGATCAAGAGCTTCGTGGTGCCGTCCGAGGCTTCCGTACGTCCGAGCTCCGTTCCCGTCAGGATGGGAAGCTGTTCGCTCAGCCGACCTCGCAAGCCCGCGGGTAACGCCGTCATCGATTCGAAGTCGAGTTCGCCGGCGGCGAAGACTCGCTCACGGGCGATCTTCGCGTGAAAAGCTTTGCCGCCGAGCGCGACGAAGCGGGCTTGACACTCTTGGAGATCGAGATCGAGAAATGCGGGCTCGGTGGGGGGACTGGCCACGACGACGCTCTCTCGACCGCTAGGCCTAAGCCTCGGTGCTTGCTTGGGCAGCGGCCTTTGCCTCGGCTGCTCTCAAGACCACGGCGACTTCGGCTGCTGCTTTTAGTGCCGCTTCCAAGCTGGGCGGGTTGGCTCCACCGACCGTCTTGTGTCCGCCGCCGCCGTAGCCTTCCATGATCTCGCCGATGTGGACTCCGTCGGTGGGCGGGTTCCAGGGATTGACGCCTGCGCTGACGTGGTAGCCGGCGCGCGTCGGGATCACGCCGACGGAGTAGTGAACTTCCGGGTGGTGAAAGAAGGCGCTGAAGCGCTCGCGCCGAATGGAGTTGGAGGAGGCGTCATAGAGCAGGACGGAGTTCTCGACGCTGATAATCGTGGGGGGGAATTGTTCGAGCGCGCGGTCGCGGTTGCGCGCTGCGCGTTGGAAGGCTTTTTCCACGTCTTTGCGAGCCGCGATCTTCTCCAAGCTCTGGCGCGACATCGCTCCGACGAGATCATCGAGCCAAGCCGAGTCGGGCGCGACGTAGAGACTGCGCGCGACGCGCAGGGCCGGGGTGTCGTCAAACAGAGCTTGCTCGACGTCCTTATACTGAGCGGCATCGACGATGTCGGACCAGTAAGCCATCTCGACGAAACGCTCGGGCGGATCGTAGTCCCAGTGCTCTTTCGCATGGCGAAGGATCAGCGGCGGGCAGGATGGTGAGCTCTCGTCCCAGGCCCACTGCTCGGTGGGCTTGTAAGCCTGACGCAGCTCGTCACTGAGAAAAGTCGTCGGGTGGTGGTCAAACCAGTACTCCGCGTTCGGATGGAAGTGGAAGTCGACAATCGCAAAGCGAGTGCCCTTTCCAAAGTTCTCCCAGTCATCCCGCTGGTGGTAGTTGACGCTTTGCCAGGTGACTTCTTCTTTGCGGGTGTCGCGGAGAATGGCGGCTAGAACACCGGCGGAGACCATTCCGTCGAAATCCCGATGGTAGTGAATGCAGATGGAGGACATGCGCGGAACAGAATAGCTCTTCGTGGACCCGAAGGGCTAGAACCGTGTTTGAGGGGCACCCGAGATTGGGGCCTAGTTTCTGCCCGAGAAGTCGAATCGAGCAGAGCCGAGGTGCGCTGATGCGCGTGACGATTCGGCGTTTGCTTAGGCGCTTTCGCGCTCGACGTCGGTATCGCCGACATCTTCCGGATCCTCACCCGGCTCGTCCTCAGCAGGCTCTTCGATAACCTCGTCGTCCAGGTCTTCAGCGACCAAGCCTCGCGCGAGGATGCGCTTTCCAGAGACGACATCCGCATCGACAACAAAGGCCTTGGTGTCTTTGCGGTTGGGGAGCTCGTAGAGCAGATCGAGCAACAATTCTTCCAGAATCGAGCGAAGTGCTCGAACACCGGTCTCTCGCTCGATGGAGATGTCGGCAATGGCTTCGAGGCTGTTCTCGGCAAAGTCCAGCTCCGCGCCCTCCATGGCGAACAGGCTCTGGTATTGGCGAACGAGTGAGTTGCGCGGCTCGGTCAAGATGCGCACAAGGTCTTCGCGCTGCAACTTGTGAAGCGTTGTCACGACCGGCAGGCGACCAATGAATTCGGGAATCATTCCGAATTCCATAAGGTCTTTGGGCGAGAGGAAGCGCGAGAGTTCCTCGGGCGTCAGGTCGCTGGTGCGCCCGGCGAGTTGGCCCTTGTTCTCGAGCTCTTCGAGGTCCGCCGCACGACCGAAGCCGAGAACGTTGCGACCGACGCGCTTCGAGATGATCTCTTCAACGCCGGCAAAGGTGCCGCCGCAGATGAACAGAAT
This sequence comes from Planctomycetota bacterium, assembly GCA_029259635.1. Lineage (GTDB taxonomy): Bacteria > Planctomycetota > UBA1135 > UBA1135 > OFTM34. The sequence goes on from JAJDEU010000001.1 coordinate 17,936, forward strand.
GTTCTTCGTGTCGAGCTGGATGTAGCTCTGCTCCGGATGCTTGCGGCCACCTTGCGGCGGAACGTTGGCGACCGTGCCCTCTAGAATCTTCAAGAGGGCTTGCTGCACACCTTCACCCGAGACGTCGCGCGTAATCGAGACGTTGGAGGTCGTTCGGCCGATCTTGTCGATCTCGTCGATGTAGATAATGCCTTGCTGGGCTTTATCGCGATCGAAGTCGGCGGACTGCAGGAGCTTGAGCAGGATGTTCTCGACGTCTTCGCCGACGTAGCCCGCTTCGGTCAAGGTCGTCGCATCGGCCATCGCGAAGGGGACATCGAGCATGCGCGCCATCGTGCGCGCGAGTAACGTCTTGCCCGACCCGGTCGGTCCGACCAAGAGCACGTTCGATTTTTCGATCTCGACGCCCTCGAAGGCGTCGGCCGAACCGGAGTGCTGATTGCGCAGGCGCTTGTAGTGGTTGTAGACCGCGACCGAGAGAACCTTCTTGGCTCGCTTTTGGCCGACCACATATTCGTCGAGTCCGCGCGCGATTTCGATCGGGGTCGGCAGGCGCTTGGTCTCGACCAAGCTACCTTCCGGAGCACCCGCTAAATCACCAGAGGCGGCAACGGTAGTGGCAGAGCTATCTCCGCCACGGCGCTGTTCCTCTTGCAGAATCGAGTTGCAGATCTCGATGCATTCGTTGCAGATGTAGACCCCAGGAGGGCCCGCAATCAGGGAGCTCACGTGGTGGCGCCGCTTCTCACAGAAGGTGCAGCGCTCCACGTGGCGTCCTCGTCCGGATGATCGAGTCATGCTCGAATCTTACTATTTGTCCTGCGTCTTGGAGACAACGTGGTCAATTAGACCGAATTCCTTGGCCGCATCGGGGCTCATGAAATTGTCCCGGTCGCAGGCAGTGGAAAGTTCTTCCGGGGTTCGGCCACTGTGAGAAGCGAGGATGCCCTCCAGGTTGGCCTTCATCTTCAAGATCTCTTGGACCTGAATCTCCATATCCCGAGCTTGGCCCTGTGCGCCACCCCAGGGTTGGTGAATCATCACGCGCGAGTTCGGAAGCGCAAAGCGCTTACCGGGTGCACCGCCAGCGAGGAGAACGGCGCCCATCGATGCGGCTTGACCCAAGCAGTAGGTCGAGACGTCGGGCTTCACGAACTGCATCGTGTCGTAGATGGCGAGTCCCGCCGTGACGGAGCCGCCCGGTGAGTTGATGTAGATGTAGATGTCCTGAGACTGATTGACTCGGTCGAGGAACAACAGCTGGGCCATCACGGAGTTGGCGACATGGTCATCGATCGCTGTTCCGATGAAGACGATGCGGTCTTCCAGGAGGCGAGAATAGATGTCGTAGCTGCGTTCACCGCGGCCGGTGCGTTCGACGACGAAGGGGACGATGTTCGACTGGGCGCTCATTCGCTCGATTTCTTGGGTTGAACTGAGGTGGACAGAGAGAGAGTGGGGTGCTGCGAGGAGTTGTCCTTTGGACTACTCCTCCGTGATCGTCGCGTTCTCCCGTAGGAAAACGCGAACCTTTTTCTCAAGGAGTTCAGTTGCTAGTTGGGGGAATAGGTTTTGGTCGCGGTAATAATCGCGAACGGTCTCGAGGGGGGCGTTGTTGCGTTGCGCGATGCTCTGCAGCTCGGCCTTCATGTCCTCATCGGATATCTGGAGCTCTTCCTTTTGCCCGATCGCCTCGACCAGGTACAGAGCGGAGAGGGACTTGGAAGCGGTTTCGTAGCCAGTCTCGCTCTCGGCACTGATCCGTTCTTGAGCTTCTTCGGCGGGTACTCCCTGGTTGGCAAGCTCCTCGGTAAGGGACTGAACCCGGGCCGCAACCTGCTTCTCGACCAGCGGAGTAGGAAGTTCCATTGGGTGCGTGGACAGAACTTGCTCCAGCAGCTGGGTCTCGATCATCTGATCGCGCTGCTGATTCTTCGCTTCCGTTAGGCGCTTCAGAGCGTTTTCGCGCATACCCTCCGCGTCCTCGGCCTCAAACATTTTAAACATGGCCTCCTCGTCCGGAGGAACGATTCGGTAGATCTCAGAGAGCGTGAGCGAGCACGTGCCGCTCTCGCCGCGCGCCTTCTCCTCGGGAAAGTCGTCGGAGTAAACGATCGGAAGTTCGATCTCGGCACCGACTGCAGCGCCGACGAGAGCTTCCTTATAAGCCGCGGGGTCCACTCCCGGCAGAGGCTGTTCGGGTCCGACGCGCATGCCTTCGCGTTCGTTCAAAATCTCGGCGCCCAGCATGAAGGTCAGCTTGGCAAGTGCCATTCCGTTCTCTTCGAGCCCCTCGCCTTCTTCCGCTTTCACGGCCGAAGATTGACGGTTCTTCACATCTTCAAGGGCGTGATCGAGCTCGGTATCGTCGACCTCGACCTTGGGAACCCGTATCTCGAGACCCTTGAGGTCACCGAGTTCGATGTCCGGCCGCAGGCACAAGTCGAAGTCGAGCTTCAGGTCGGTGCCGATCAAGACCTCGAGCTGCTCGCCGTCGATGTCCGGATGCGCCGCGGGGCGGAGCTCTTCGTCTTTTACGGCCTTCTCGTAGGCCTCTTTAACGAAGTTCTGCACCGTCTCCCGGCGAACTTCCTTGCCGTAGGATTTCTCAAGAACGTGCATCGGGACCTTGCCCGGGCGGAAGCCCTTCATGCGAGTGCGGGTGCCCACGTTCTTAAGGGCGCGCTCGACTTCGCGTTCGAGGTCGGCAGAGGGAACGGTGAATGAGATCTTTGCCAGACAGGCAGAGCTTTTCTCGACGGTGATGTCCATCGGTGATGAGTGCGCGGAAGCCGCGGCGGTGGAGTTCTAGGGGAGTGAAACCGGTCTCTCGAGACCTTTTCGGGGCAAACAAGACCGAGCACCTTACCGGGCATGGGGTAGGTGAGTCCAGCCCAGGGGCAGCTCTCGGCTCCGTGAGTCTTCGCTCGAGCAGAATCCCGCGACTCTCGGCGAGATATTTACGGTCCCGGCTGGCCTCTCGAGCTGTTCGGATCCATGGGAGTTCATAGCATGGGCAGCTCTCGCACGAACTCTAAGAGAGCCAGCCCTCTCACTCCGCGACCCTCACTCGGTGCTGAGTCCCTCACCGACTCTCTATGTCTCGAAACCTCTCCAGCGTTCTCGCCATCTGCGTGATCGCCGCCATCGGAGTCCCGCTCTGGATCTTCGTTATTCAGAAGCGTCCCATTCCGCTTCCAGCACCCCCGCGCCACGTCGGTCCTTCGCTCGTCTACACGCGCGGCATCGAGCCCACCGATCACCTGCTCGAAATCGAGGCCTTCGGGACGCTGATGCCCGTGCGTCGAGCGGCTTTGGTCGTCGAGCGCTCCGGTCGCGTGACCGACGTTCACAAGGATTGGCGCCCGGGTCTGAGCGTGCGAGCGGGAGAAGAGCTCTTGCGCATCGACCGCGGCCCCTTCGAACTCGAGCTCGCACGCGCAACGGCGGCGCGAGCGGAAGCCTCCGCCGGTGAAGCGGCGGCCGCGCAGGAACAGGCGCTCGCGACGGAACTTTTAGAAGGCGCTAAGAACCAAGTCGAGATTGCTCAGCGCGAACTCGATCGGCTTCAGGCACTCGAGGTTCGCGGCCAGGTCGGGGCGAGCCTCGTCGATCAAGCGCGCACGGCGAGGGTCGCGGCGGAGCTAGCCCTCGGCAATGCACGGGGACGCGTGAGCTCCGCCGAGGTCACGGTCATGGCTGCGAACGCACGCGAAGCTCAGGCTGCTGCAGCAGTCGACGTGGCTCGCGACTCTCTCGAGCGCACGCGCATTACCGCGCCCTTCGACGGTGAGCTCGAGGGACGCACGCCCACCATCGGAGATTTCCTTGCCGCGGGTACTCCGGTCGCGGAATGCCTCGACCTCTCCACGCTGTATCTCGTCGCCAGTGTTCGCGCCGATCACTTGGCCGCCATACGCGAAGGACTCTCGGCGACGGTGCGGCTTCCCTCGCGGGCCGGGCTCGAGCTTCAGGGACGTGTTCGGTCGGTGAGCACCATCGTCGATCCGGTCTCGCGCAGCGCTGCCGTCGAGATCGAGCTTCCCAACGGCGCTTCGAATACGACCGAGGTCGTCACATCCGTCCTCCCGAGCGGGCTCTTCGCGGAAGCCGTCATTCACGCGGATGCTCGCAAAGCCGTGCTGTGGATCGATCGCCGACACCTGGCTTGGCGGAATGAGGTCGCCTTCGCCTGGACGCTCGTCGACAATCGCAAAGCGCACGAGCAGGCGCTTGTTCTCGGCGAAGAACTCGGCGAGGGCTTTGCCGTACTCGAAGGGCTCTCCGCCGGAGATGAGCTGATCACCGGACCGCTCGATCGATTGGTCGAGGGTGCACCTTGTGTTCGGGCGAGCTCTGACCAGACGGTGTCGAGCCAATGATTCGCGCCATCGCGAGACTCGCCGTCCGGAATCCGGTGGCCGTAAACCTGGCGATGATCGCGGTGATCGCGAGCGGCATCGTTGCGTTTCTCGGCATGCCGCGAGAGGTCTTCCCCGAGTTTTCGCTCGACCAAATCATTGTGTCGACGACTTATCCGGGCGCGAGTCCCGAGGATGTCGAGCGCCAAGTCACGCTTCCGATCGAAGAGGAGATGGAGGGCATTGAGGATCTCGACGAGGTTCGCTCGATCTCATCGGAGAGTCTGTCGGTCGTCACGCTGGAGCTCGCGACCGGAGCGGACACGAGTGACATTCTCGACGAGGTTCGCTCGCGCTTGCAGTCGAGTGCGCTGGAACTTCCGAAGGAAGCCGAAGCGCCGTTTACGCGCGAGCTGAAGACCGAGTTTCCCGTGATCGCGGTGTTCGTCTACGGCGGCGCTTCGGAGGACACCTTGCGTCGCGTCGCACGGGAACAAGAGCTGATGATCGAGACGCTGCCCGGCGTCTCCAGCGTGACGGTTACGGGAGCGCGCGAACCCGAGCTGTGGGTCGAGGTTATGCCGCGCGCGTTGGAGCGCTACGGCATAACGCTCGGACAGATCGGTGCGCTGGTCGGGACGCGCGTGCGCGACACGCCGCTCGGCAGCCTGTCGACACCCTCGGGCGACTACTTGTTGCGCGTTCCGTCCAAGGTCTTCGAAGCGGAAGATCTCGCGAAGCTGCCCGTGCTCGCGCGCCCGGACGGAACCGTCGTCCGCCTCGATCAGGTCGCGCGAATTCGCGACACCTTCGAACGTCAGTACACGCTGGCGCGCTTCAACGGTTTGCCCAGTATTCACCTGCAGGTGAACAAGCAGTCCGACGGAGACACGATCGACCTCGCGGAGCAGGTCCAAAACCTGATTGCGAGCGAGCGCGCCAACATGCCAGCGGGCGTCTCGCTCGGGACGAACTCCGACCTCTCGATCTACGTCCGCAATCGCCTGCGGGTGATGACCGAGTCCGGCGCTCTGGGTGGACTCTTGGTCATGATCTCGCTGGTCCTGTTTCTGAACGTGCGCGTCGCGCTCATGACGGCGCTCGGCATTCCGGTGGCCTTTCTCGGCGGTCTCTTGATCGCGAGCTTCTTCGGGATCTCGATGAACATGATCACCATGTTCGCCCTGATCATCGTGCTGGGAATGATCGTCGACGACGCCATCGTCGTCAGTGAGAACGGCTATCGCTTGATGGAGGAGGGCTTGTCGCCAGAGGAGGCTGCGATCGAGGGCACCGGCCAAGTCGGCAAGCCCGTCATCGCCACGATTCTCACGACCATGGCGGCGTTTCTCCCGATCCTCTTGATGGACGGGATGATCGGGCAATTCATGCGCCCGCTTCCGTTGATCGTGACTTTCTGCTTGGCCGCATCGCTCGTCGAAGCGCTGATCGTACTGCCAGCTCACATCGCTCACTGGAACTCGAAGAAGAGCGTTACCGCCTTGCGTGAGGTCTCGGGCAAGCACTGGTACGAGCCTATGCGCGCGGCCTATTCGTGGATGCTGGAACGGTGCGTTCGGTTTCGCTACGTCACTCTGGTCGGCGCCGTCTCCGTCGCGCTCATGTTTATCGGCTACGCCACGATGCAGATGCCGTTCAATCTCTTCGACGACTTCGAGTCGAAGGTCTTTTACGTCAACATTCACGCGACGCCCGGCAGCTCGCTCGAAGAGACGGAACGCCTCGCGATTCCGATCCAGAACGAGGTCTTGGCGCTGCCGGAGGATGAAGTGGAGAGCGCCAATCTCTTGGTCGGAATTCTGGCGCAAGACACCACGCGCTTTGAGCTGCGGCACAACCTGGCGCAAATCTGGGTGGAGCTGCGCGAGGATGATCAGAACCGGCGCGCGACGGCGGAGATTATCGAGGACTTGCGCGCGAGCTTTCGGCGCGAGCGACCGGGGATTGAGAGCATCGACGTCGATCAGCCGCAGGCTGGCCCGGCGGGAAAGGCGATCGAACTCTCCATTCGGGGGCCAGATCTCGCCGTCTTGGAGGGGATTGCCGAGCGCGTGAAGGGGCGGCTCGCCGAGTTTGCCGGCGTTCGAGATATTCGCGATACGGCGGAGTCGGGCAAGCGCGAAGTCGAGTTGGTGCTCAAGGATGAAGCGCGCACTCTTGGCGTGACCGAGCTCGGCATTGGCGCCGAGCTGCGTTCGGTGTTCGAGGGGACGCGCTTTGCCAGCATTCGCCGCGGGCGTGACGATGTTGAGGTCGTGGTCAAGCTCCCCGAACACGTTCGCGATAGCCGCGGCGATCTGGCGAGTCTGCGCGTGACGACCAGGGCGGGTGCGCGCGTTCCGCTCTCCACGGTGGCCGACCTGCGCGAGATTGCGAGCCAGTCGGTGATCGAGCGAGAGCAGGGATCGCGGTCGGTGCGCGTGACGGCTGACGTCAACAAGAAGGAGGGCAACTCGACGTTGATTACGTCAGCGCTGAGCAAAGAGTTTCCCGACTTTGTCCGCGATTATCCCGGATACTCCATCGAGTTCGGAGGCGATACCGAAGACTCCGCAGAGACGCTGGAGAGCCTCAAGTCCTCGCTGCTCGTCGCGCTCGTCATGATCTACGTCATCCTCGGCGGACTGTTCAAGAGCTACACGCAACCGGTCGTCATCATGCTGGCGATTCCACTGGCGGCCATCGGTGTCGTGGGCGGCCACATCTTGATGAGCCGCGGAGTCTCGATGATGTCGCTCACCGGATTCTTGGCGCTCTCGGGAATCGTGGTCAACGACTCGCTCATTCTCGTGGACCGCATCAATGCACTAAGGCAAGGCGGCCTGGCCTTTGGGGAGAGCGTTCTGCTCGCGGGCAAACAACGCTTTCGTCCAATCTTGCTGACCTCCATCACGACGATGCTCGGACTCTCGCCGCTGACCTTCTTCGCGACCGGACAAGCGCAGTTCCTCCAGCCGATGGCGATCAGCATCTTCTTCGGCCTGGCCTTCTCGACCTTCCTGATCCTTATCGTCGTGCCCTGTGCCTACGCGATCCTGCAAGACGTGCTGGTCATCTTCGCGCATCCGGTGGAAGCGGCGCGACGCTTCCGGGACGGGACGGAGTTCCACGACGAGCCGTACGGTACTCCCTCTCAATGACTCTGGCCGACAGCCGACCGAAGCGTTCTACTTGACCCATGGATATTCGAATTCGACCGATCACCGAACTGGCCGAGGCGCATGGGCTTGCCAGCGATCTCGATCGCTTCGCCGCTGAGAGCATGGCGGAGTATCGCGATACTCCGATTCCGACTGGAACGTCGAAACGACTGCTCGAACGCCACTTTGAAGACTCGCAGTGTCTGCTCCTCGTCTCGGAGGTTGACGGCTCGGCGGATCAGCGCGTGGGCGTCTGTTTTGTGGTGCCTTCCGAAGATCCGCTGACCGGAGAGTGCACGCCGATGATTGTCATCCTGAGCGTGGACAGGGAAGTTCGGCACAACGGTCTGGCGCGCGCGCTCGTCCAAGATGCGCTCCGCATTCTCGCGGACCGCGGTCACTCGGGTGTGGCGGCGCGCGCCGCGCACAACGACGATGCTCGCATCTCGATGGGCGAGCGCTGGGGCTTTCTGCGCCAGTGGGAGTTCATGCTCTACGAGTCGTGACTCGCGCCGGTTACTCGATGTAGCCGAGTGCTCTCAAGTGACTCTCCGTCGCCTTGTCGATCGTGCTCTGCTCGCGCGGTCGCTCGGAGTAGCGCGCGGGAAAAGTCGAGAGGCTGTCGAGGAGCTCTTTCGGAGGTGAGCCTTCTACGGGGGTGAGCTCGGACGGATCCAACTTCAGGTCGTAGCTCGTTCGCTCGGGCGCGACATCCGAACGCTGCAGGAGCTTCCAGGCCTCCGTCCGAAGAGCCAGCTTGCGGCGATCCACGCGAATCTCCTCCGCGAAGGCTTCTGCCGGCCAGGTGGCATTCGAGCGAAGGCCCTCGAGCAAGGACTGACCCGACAGCCCGCTGGGAACCGGGAGGCCAGCCAGCTCGATCAGGGTAGGCATCAAATCGATCGAGCGAACTTGGCGATCGATCCGAGTGCCAGGCTCGAGGAGGCCCGGCGCTCGCAGCAGGAAGGGCACGCGCAGAAGGTCGTCGTGAAGGCGATCGCCATGGTGGACGCGACGGCTGGCGGCGTCGAAGCCCTCGCCGTGGTCCGAAGTCATGGCAGTGAACAGCGGGCGGGCTCCCACGTGGGCTTCGAGAGAGGAAAAGAGCTTGCCTAGCTCGTTGTCAACGTGGCCTAGGCGGTTCTCGTAGATGCCGAGGAAGCCGTCGAGGTCGGCCTGCGAGGCGGAGAGCAGCTCGCTCGGGTGAACGCTCAGGCGACCGGCAAACTGCGCCGAGAACGGGGGCAGCGTGGCGAGCACTTCATCATCGGGGTCCGGGTGATAAATGTAGTAGTCGTGCACTTGGTAGGTGTGCACGAGCAAGAAAAACGGGCGTTCGGGATCGCGCTCGGCGAGCCAGTCGTTCACGCGCGCGTTGACCGCGCGCATCCCACCGAACTCATTGACGAGCCGGAGCAGAGGGCGGAGCGGGAGGTAGCGGTTCTTCGCGAGACGCCAGGCCAGCGGCGTGTGAAAGCGGAAGGGTCGAAAGTTGAACTCGGCGAGGTGATCGAAGTACTCGAACCCTTGGTCGAGGCCAAAGGCCGGGCTGACAAAGGCACCGCCCGTAAAGGCGGCGGTCTCGTAGCCCGACTTCTGGAAGACTTCGGCCAGCGTCTCGACATCACCGGGAAGCGTCGTCGTCGCCATCACGGCGCCGTGCTGTGAGGGATAGAGCGAACTCAAGAGCGAAGAAGTGGCCGGCAGCGTCCAGGACGCGCTGGAGATCATCTGCGTGAACTCAACGCCGTCCTCGGCCAGTCGCGAGAGATTCGGCGTTCGCCCGCTCGCGCTCTCTATCTGATCGGCGCGCACGGTATCGACGACAACGAGCACGACACTCGGCGCGTTCTTCCGCGGTTTGGTGTCGCTCTTGTCGGGAAGGAAGCGGCGCGGCGGTTCGTAGTCGTGGAGTGCGACGGGCAGAGCCAGTGCGACAAGCAGCAGGACCGCGCTCCCTCTGGAGAGCACCGACCAGCGCGAGAGAATCCACGCGAGCAGCGGGAAGACGAGCGCGCTGACCACGGTCAGCTGGATGGCGGCGTCCGGTTCGAACTTGTGGAGTAGGGAGGCTGCGGGGATCCCCGCGGCGGCGATGAGGACGGTGCTGGTGGTGCTCTTCGCCGGCCCGCGCGAGTGCATCCGCGCGAAGAGCCAGCCCGAGAGTGCGCCAAAGTGGAGCGCGGCGATCGCGCAGGCCATGCTGGTGAGGTGGCGATCTTCGCTGAGCTCCGCGCCGCCGAGTTCTTTGGAGGCGAGGGACAAGCCGTGAACGGCGAGTGCGCCGCCGAGTGCGAGCGCGGTTGCGATTCCGCGGCGCGAAAAGAGCGAGGCGAGCGCGCCGGCGAGTAGGCCGCCGAACGAGAAGGCGATTAGAGAAAAGAGCGCGAGAACAATCGGCGTGCGGTGGATGCCAGCGGCGACCCAATCGGTGAGCGCGAGCAGCACGCCGGCGCAAAGGCCTTCAGTGAGAATCGCGGATCGCGTGACGGGTTGGGGAGCGTGCATCGAGGGAGGCTAGCGAGCGGAGTGAGGAGCGGGAAGGGTGCCGGGTGGACTCTCGACCTAGCGAGGGGTGGAGCGGCTCTTCGGGAGGAGGCGCGCGAGCCGGCGAACGGAGTCGTCGGTGTCGAGCGCGTCCAGGTCTTTCAGCTCGATCCAGGCGAGCTCGATGGACTCTTCCGAGCAGACCTCGACGGCACCGGGCGGCGCCCAGACGAGAAAGCGCGTATCGAGGTGGAGGTGTTCGGGCTCGTTCTTGCGCGCGGGAATCGTGTGAATGTCGACATCGATCGGCGCGGGATCGATCACGAGAGCGGAGATGCCGCTCTCCTCGATGGATTCGGTCAGCGCGGCGCGCGCGAGGTTGGTCTCGCCGTCGCAGTGTCCACCGAGCTGGAGCCAGAGGCCGAGCTTCTTGTGGTGGGTGAAGAGAGCGCGGGTTCCTTCGGCGTCCAGCACGAGCGCGGAGGCCGTTAAATGTCCGGGCGCGCAGCTGCGCAGGGCGGCGTCTTCGTGCTCGTCTGTGAACGCGAGGATGTTCTCGCGTACCCGGTCTTGCTCCGACGACCAGGGGCGGTAACCGCGCAGAATCGCGCGGGCTGTCTCGAGCCGAGAGTCCGAGCAGAGCGACGCCAAGGACAACTGCTGACCGCTCGAACTTCTCTCGACGTCGGGCATGCCGTCCGTTCAGTCGCGGATCAGTTTGCGGTAGCGGCCCGCGCGAGACTCTTTGTCGTAGCCCAACCGCTCGCGCCACGGGATGCGCCACTCGGCGTAGTCCTCGTAGGTGCCGTGGTGGAAGTTGATCTCGCCGGTCGGCTCGAAGGCCAATATGTGCGAGACAACGCGATTCAAGAAGTAGCGATCGTGGCTGACGACGATTGCGGAGCCGGGATACTCGCCGAGCGCGTCTTCCAGAACCCGCAGCGTGTCGAGGTCGAGGTCGTTGGTCGGCTCGTCGAGCAGGATGACGTTGGCCGCATGGCGCAACATGCGCGCGAGGAGAACGCGATTGCGCATTCCACCGGAGCACTCGCCGAGCAGCTTCTGCTGGTCTTCGCCCTTGAAGTTGAAGCGCGCGACGAAGGCGCGCCCGTCGATAGTCTTGTTTCCGAAGGGAATCAGGTCGTTGCCCTCGGTGATATTGTCGTAGACCGACTGCTGGTCATCGAGCACCAGTCGGGACTGGTCGAGGTAGGTCAGCTTGACGGTGGAGCCGATGTCCACGCGACCCGAGTCCGGCACTTCCTGGCCGAGGATCATGCGAAGCAGCGTGGTCTTGCCCATACCGTTCGCGCCGACGATGCCGAGAATCGCGCCGGGCGGCAGTGTGAAGGAGAGATTCTTGATGAGCTCGCGCTTGCCGAAACTCTTGCAGAGATCGACGACCTCGATGACCTTATCGCCGAGTCGCGGGCCCGGCGGAATGCGCAGGTCCACCGACTCGAGCTGGCTCGCGGCACTGGCATCTTGCAGCTCTTTGAAGCGCTGGATGCGCGCCTTGCTCTGCGTCATGCGCGCCTTGGGCGTCTTGTTGATCCACTCGCGTTCGCGCTCCAGCAGCTTGGCTTGCTTGCTGTCCGCCTGGCGCTTCATGTCCATCTGCTTGCGCTTGGCTTCCAGGTAGTCGGAGTAGTGCCCCTTGTAGGGGATCGCCTTGCCGCGCTCGATCTCGAGCATCCAACCGACAACGTTGTCGAGGAAGTAGCGGTCGTGGGTGATCAGCATCACGGCGCCGGGATACTCGGCGAGGTGATGCTCGAGCCACTCGATCGTCTCGGCGTCGAGGTGGTTGGTGGGCTCGTCGAGCAGCAAAAGGTCGGGCTGACTGAGCAGCAGCTTGCACAGCGCGACGCGACGCTTCTCACCACCCGAAAGCTTCGAGATGTCCGCATCCATGGGAGGCAGCACCAGGGATTCGGCCGCCTGCTTGAGTCGACTGTCGAGGTTCCAAATGTCCTCGTTCGCCATGACTTCGCCGAGTTGCTCGAACTCGCGCTCGATCTTCGCACCCTCCTCGCCGTCGATGGTCCCGTAGATCTCGGTCAGCTCGTTGTAACGAGTCTCGATATCGCGTTGGCGCTTGACCGCCTGGTCGAGGTTGCCCGCCACATCGACGCTCTCGTCGAGCTCCGGCTCCTGCGACAAATAGCCAATGGAGACCCCTTTGGCGGGTTTCGCGGTGCCTTCGAACTTGGCGTCCTCACCGGCGATGATTCTCATCAAGGTCGATTTTCCCGCACCGTTGGCGCCGATCATTCCGATCTTGGCACCCTCGAGGAAGGAGAGCGTGATGCCTTTGAGGACCTCGGTGAGGCCGTAGAATTTGTGCAGCTCTTCGAGCTGGTAGATGATTTTCTCGGACATGGGGCAAAAAGGATACAGACGGTCGGATGGCCTGCACAGATGGCGGCGCGGGAAGTCGGGGAATCAGCGAGTCGTTCGGCTGGCCGTTTGACGCAGGCCGGTCGAGTCGGGCTTCGGCTCGGCACGCCTAATTCGAAGATCCGCTCAAAAGAGTGTCGCGGGAAAGGCGGGCCAGACGCCAGAATGCGCCGCATGAGACTCTCCAAGCAACTGTTCGTAACCCTGAAGGAAGAGCCCGCCGACGCTGAGGTTCGGTCCCACGCGCTGATGGCGCGCGCGGGTTTTCTGCTCAAGCTCTCCTCTGGAATATACGTCTATGGGCCGCTGCTTTGGCGGGTTCTGCGCAAGATTGAGGCGATCGTGCGGGAGGAGCACGAGCGGGTGGGTGCTCAGGAGCTCCTGATGCCTGCCATTCAGCCCCGTGAGCTGTGGGAGGATAGCGGGCGCTGGGATCACTATGTCGCCGAGGGGATCCTGTTCCACTTCAAGGATCGCAAGGGTGCGGAGGTCTGTCTGGGCCCGACGCACGAGGAGGTCATCACCACTTTCGCCAAGCGCTTCATCAAATCCTACAAGCAGCTGCCGATCACGCTGTTCCAGATTCAGACCAAGTTCCGCGATGAGATTCGCCCGCGCTTCGGCCTGATGCGCGGACGCGAGTTCATCATGAAGGACGCCTACAGCTTCGACGCGACGGCCGAGGACATGGCCGAGTCCTACAAGATGATGCGCGAAGTCTACACGCGAATCTTTACGCGGACGGGCTTGCGCTTCATGCCGGTGGAGGCGGACTCGGGCGCCATCGGAGGAGCGGGCTCCGAGGAGTTCATGGTCGATGCGGAGACCGGCGAAGATGCCATCGCGGTCTGCCGAGCGACGGGCTATGCCGCGAACGTTGAGAAAGCGGTGTCGCGAATTAGCGAGCCGGAAGCGGCGACCGAAAAAGTCGACATGCATAAGGAGCCGACGCCGAACGCGCGAACCTGCGAGGACTTGCTCGCGCTCTTCCCCGGGCTCTCGATAACGCGCTTGTTGAAGACCGTCCTCTATGAAGTGACCATCGGCGAAGCTAAGCAGGTCGTCGCGGTCATGGCTCGCGGCGATCGCGAGATCAATGAGGTCAAGCTCATCAATCACCTCGGCGCGTTGAATGCTGCGCTCGCGACTCCCGACATCGTCAAGCGCGTGACGGGCGCGGAGGTCGGCTTTGCGGGGCCGATCGGTTTAGCGGACGAAGTACGGCTCTTGGCGGACAGCTCCGTCGCGGGCGTTGAGGGCTTCTTGTGTGGCGGCAATGAGACCGACACGCACTACCTCGATGTCTGGTTCGGTCGCGACCTCGAACAGCCGGAGACGGTCGATCTCGGAACGGTGCAGGCCGGCGATTCGGTCGTCGAGGGCGAGGGCGTGATCGAGATTACTCGCGGCATCGAGGTCGGTCACATCTTCCAGCTCGGCACCAAGTACTCCGACTCGATGAAGGCCGTCTTCGCACCCGAGCAAGGCAAGCAGCAGCCCTTCCACATGGGCTGCTATGGCATCGGCATCTCGCGCGTGGCGGCTTCGGCCATCGAGCAGAACCACGACGAGAACGGAATGATCTGGCCGGTGCAGATCGCGCCGTACTCGGTGCTGATCGTGCAGATGCGCGTGGGGGATGAAGCCCAAGACGCTCTCGCCCAGGAGCTCTACGACGCTCTTGAGGTCGCCGGGATCGACGTGATGTGGGATGACCGTAAGAAGGTCAACCCGGGTGCGAAGTTCAAGGACGCCGACCTGGTAGGCATTCCGCTGCGGCTGGTGATCGGGCGCGATGCGGCCGACCGCAAAGTCGAATGGAATCCGCGTCGTGGAGACGACAAGTCGGTCCTCGGTTTCGACGAAGCGCTCGCTCAGGCGAAGGCTTTTATCGCGAGTTAGCTCGCGAGCTTGTCCTGCTGGCTCACCCTGCTAGGCGATTGACCAGGGTGATCAGCTTGCGGTACCAGACGGCGGCGAAGGTCTCGGACTCGCCGATGATGCGCACGCGTCCGGTCATGCCGTGGCGCAGGTGAACCCACGCGTCCGTTTCCAGCGTAACTTCGAGCTCGAACTGAGCACGGCTCGCTCGCTGTGTCGCCGGGTTGAGCGCGAATTCCGCGAGGTCGACATGATCCATGATGTCGCGGTGCAATTCTCGCGAGCCCGCCGGATTGATTCGGTGGATGACGCCGTTGTAGACCCTGGTCGGATCGTCGTAGGAACGAAACTGAACCTCGGTGCCGATGTCGGGTAGGGTCGACGCCACGTGCTCTTCGGTGAGCAAGGCGCGGATCCTGGGGACGCCCCGCGAAATCGTGGCAACCTCCTCGCCGCGCTTGATGTGCCGCCCGATGTCCTCGGGCCTCAAGCTCGAGAGCAGGAGGCCGCCTTCCGCTTCGGTGATGCTCAATCTCTCTAGATCGAGCTGGTTGTAGAGCAGCCGCTCCTCGAGCTGCTCGATGCGTCGGCGCTCCTGGGCGGCCTGTGCCGGCTCGACTCCCTTGAGCACTCGTTCACGAAGAATGGCGCCGTCCAGCTCCGCCTGGGTCATGGCGAGGTTGGCCGTCTTGTCGTGCTCCACCAGCTGCATGAGTTCTGTGCCCGGTTCGATTCTCTGGCCGACCTCAACGCTAACCGCGGAGAGAAAACCGGCGGCTTCCGCGCGGATGATGGTCTCGCTTCCGCCAACCACCACGCCCGGTGATTTGACGTTGTTTGGAACGGGAATCGCCATGACGGCCAAGGGCAAGCCGCAGACGATGGCGAGGCCGTAGAACCTGGCGCGCAGCTTCTTCGAGCTGACTTCCTCGGAGTGCCAGAGATAGGGAATCAGCTGCTTTACAATCTTGATCAGCTCGCCGCCGAAGTAGTAGGCGCCGAGCAGCATGCCGCCGAACAGGAACTTGAACGCGATGGCAATCGAGATTCCGAGTACCAGACCGACCTTGTAGATCGCGCCGGCAATTCCGAAAGTGAGCAGGCCGAGTCGCAGAGTCGAAGTCTCCGGCAGATTCTTGATCGGTACGCCAAGGGTCCATTTCTTCAGGACCGCAGTTGCGTAGTCGGCGGAGCGCGCTCGCAGGTTCGGAACTTCTACGATGTCGGATAGCGCGTAGTAGCCGTCGTAGCGCATGAGCGGATTGACGTTGAATCCGATCGTGACGATGCTCGCGAGCAACACGATGTTGTGGAGGCATTCGCGCGCGATGCCCGGTTCCGTCACCGACCAAGCCAGCAAGGCGATCGCGGCGATGGCGAGCTCGACATACATGCCGGCCATGCAGACCATCAGCCGCTCACTCTTCTTCTTGAAGGTCCAAGAAGCACTTGCATCGACGAAGGCACAGGGCGTGAACAAGATCAGCATCACGCCCATCTCCGGTACGTGACCGCCGAAGTACTTGCAGGCGTAGGCATGCCCGAACTCGTGAACGACCTTGAGGCCGATCAAGGTTAGCCACAACAGCGGAAGGTTTCCGCCGGAGAAGATGTCCGCGACCGGGCGCTGAAACTCTTCCCAGCTCTGGATGAGGACGAGCGACGCGAAGGCGACTAGGGCCATCCAGATCTTGAAGGCTCGCGCCGTGCACAGGTGCCGAATGTAGGGCATCGTGCGATTCAGAAATTGATCGGGATTGATCAGCGGAATCGGCATGAACATGATCGACGCGAATCGGCCCTTCTTCTTGGCGTCGATTCGTGCCTGGTGGCGCAAGTAGAGCGTGTCGCCGTCGGAGACCGGGAGCTTGAGAAAGCCAATTCGGTGCATCGAGAAGATGAACTGGTAGAAGAGCTCTGCGTCATCGAGCTCGACCTTGCCGTGCACGACCAGAGACTCGAAGCACTCCTCTAGAGTGTTCTCGATAGAGAGCCTCGAGAGGATGGCGTAATCTTCAACCGTAAAGCTGTGGCTCTGAAAGGTCAGCGGGTCTTGAAGGACGTAGTGCACCTCGCCTCGAAAGACATGGCGTGTGACGTCGAGGTCTCGGCGGAGAGAGACGCGCGCTTCTTTCAAGCTCTGTTCAAGCTGTGAAGGCGCCGGCCGGGCGTCATCTTGACCGTCGTTCTTCTCGGGCGTGGGATCCACCGAGCCGGGAGTCGTGAGCGGCTCCTCTACAGGTGTTGCTTGAGACGCGCTCACAGCCAGAGGTGCAGCTGCACCCACTCCTCGACGCCGTGAAAGAGAACCCACCAAGGGGCGCGCTCGCCCACTTCAATTTTGGCCAAGCCTTCCATGCCGGAACGAATCCACTCGGCATTCAGAATCGCGTCGGCTTCGGCGACAAAGACGTTTTGACCCTGACGCTGAACCGCGTCGGGATCGACCCGTCGGACCCGTAGGAGGTGCTGGTCTTCGGGTCGAGCAAAGCTCGAGAAGCGCCCTTCCATTCCGGTTTGCACGCTCGAGATGGAGTCTTCGGGGATTTCTAGTTCGATCCGCCATCCGTCGTCCGCGGCGACCCGGAACATCGGTTCGCCCTTACTGAAGACGTCGCCGATTCGCTCGCGCATGTCGCCGACCACGATCGTGCCGGCGATGGGGGCTCGGACTTGGCCCGCGGAAATGCGATGCTCGACGAGCCAGAGATTGGCTTGCAATTGTTTCTTATTGGCGCCCGCGAGTTGGAGCTCGACAGGATCATCATCGGCGAGGGCCTGATTCTCTCGGATCCGTAAAATCTCCAGCTCGCTCTCGAGGCTCTGCTTTTCGAGGACCAGCTCGGTAACGTCGAATTCGCACAACAGGTCACCGGCTTCAACCTCATCACCGGGGAAGGAGAAGACCGAGCTGAGCTTGCCGTCCTGAGGGCTGCTGACGTGGCGAGCATCCGCCAACTGTACCGAGGCAGGAACGACAACCTCGTAGTCCATGGACCCGAAGCCGAGCCAAGCAGCGAGCAGGATCGGAGCCAGGATCATGGCTTTCAATCCCCAATCCTTGTGAGAGGCGACGCGGGAGAACAGCTTTTGCGAGGCTTGCTTCGCGTGCGCGGGAAGGCTCCGTCGTGCGCACTCGATGATCTCTAGAGTCGCTGCGTAGGGCTCGACGAGGGTCCGGAACTCATCGATATCTTCCGCTGTGAAATTGGCATGCGGTGAGCGGCGAATACTGATGACCGCAACGACTTCGCCTTCGACAATCAGCGGAATGGAAGCGACCGCGGCGCCTCCGGCCTGGTCGGTCCAGCGCGTATGCAACCGACTCTGCGTGATGAAGATGTCGGGATCGAGGTCGTTCTTCGACTGATTGACGATCGTCTGAGCGACGTCATAGCACTCTTCCATGGCGGCCTGGATGCAGCGAACGCCTGGGCTCTTCGCGCTGATGTCGTCGAGGCCTGATATGGAGAGGATCTTAAGGTCGACACCGATGACTTGTGCGAGTGCAACCGTGTCGCAGCCGTCGCGAGCGCGGAGCTTGTTCGTAATCGCGTAGGCCAGCTCCGTGGTCGACTCATACTGGGTGACCTTGCGCAGGTTGGCCATCGCGCCGGTATCCGAGGCGGCGCTCTCGCTGCTCGAGCCCTTGCTCGATGAATCGATCAGCATGGCGGTGAGGTAGGCCAGAGAGGAAAGCGCCGTGAGGAGCTCGCGTGCGTGCTCTTCACTCGGGCAGGCACAGACGAGCGCAACCGCTCCGCTGTAGCGGCTGTCCTGGCTCCGGATAGGAGCCGACAGCAACGCCACGCCACCATTTTCCTGCTTGCCCGAGTACATGCGAGCACGGGGGCCCTTGTCGCCCATCGCATCGATCAAGACCGATTGAATCGTCTGGGACCAGAAGACCTCCTGTTCGGGAGGGTTGGACACCTTCTCGGTAACGACCTGCGACATCATTCGCAGTTCGAGAATGGCGGCCGGCGCGCACAGAGTGCTAGCAATCGTCTCCAGCGCCGAACGCAGGAACGCGCGCGTCGTCTGCGCTTCGCTGGAGAGCAGGACCAAGCGCTCGATTGATTCGTCGAGTGCGGGCCGCAACGGAGCGGCCTCAGCGGTGGTGCCGCTGGTTGAATTGGGGACTTGAGAGGTCATTCCCTGGGTGGGTGGTGGGGTACGAGAAGTGGGGGGAGGTGGAGCGCGAGCGGTGGGTGCTAGCCGAGTAGATCGTCCTCGTTGCTGCTGTTATTGACTTCGATATTGATCGAGCTGAAGAAGCTAAATCCGGCCTCGAAGACATCCTCACGGACCAAACGTGCGCGCATGCAGCGAGCGAAGACCATCGGAACGTCGAGCCGCTTGTCTTCGACCGAAAGTCGGAAAACATCGCCGACGCCGATCGGTCGCGGAAAATGAGCCATGCAACCACCCGACGAAAAGTCGACGGAGGTTCCGATGATCAGCTCTTCGGTCGAGCTGGAGTTTCCCGGCAGGAGGTGAACCGGAACTCGGAGTTCAAAGCGCTGATGCTTTCTCAGCTTTTGTATTTGATCCAGGCTCTGTTTCTCGAGGTCTTGGAGCATTTCGGCGTCCAAGCCATCAGGCATAAACTCGGAGGGACTATCGGTCAGCGGGTTCATCGTGAAATCTATCTAGGTGGGAAATGGTGTTTTGGATCGCGGTTGGGCGCGGCTACTTGTCGTAGAGAGGTGGGCTCGTCGAGCCGTTCTCTATCGCTTCTGACCTTTTTGGTTCGGGTCCTTCTCGGCGGGTTCACTCGGAACCTTCGTCGTACCGGCGACTCCGCGAATTAGGCTGAAGAGGCCAGCGAGGAAACCGGTTCCGGGTTGAGCTTCGGTCTTCGTGGAGCTCTCACCTCGGTCTACCTCTTGCCCGACGGATCGGTCGGAGACCTGGGAGAGATTCTGTGAATCGGAACGAGCGGAATCCCCGGCATCGCTACCGCGCAAAACGACTTCGCGCTGGGACTCGTAGAGCTCGGTGAAGTCTGTGTCCGTCAAATCTTGCGGGAGATCGATAGTTTGCGAAGGCGTCGAGGTCGCGCCCACCTCGGTGACTTCACTGAAGAGCGACGCCAGGTTGGGTCGTTCGGTCGGTCCTTCTTCAACTTCCGAAACCAAAGAAGGCGCGGCATCGACGAGAGCTTGTTCCTCGCCGGCGTTGTCATTCTGGTCGTCGCTCGCCTCCGAATCGGGGAGGTCAAAGTTTTGGGGCGTCCCGATGATCGAGACCGAGCTGACGGAAGTGTTGGCACCGTCGGAAACCTCGAGCTCGAACTTCACCTCGCCACCCTCGGCAGGCGCGGTATAGGTCGGATTCGTAGAGGTCGGATCGTCGAGAATGACGACTGGTCCGCTGACTTGGCGCCAGAAGAAGGTCAGGTCGGTGTTCTCCGGATCGGACCCCGACCCGCCGAGCTCGACGAGCTGACCACCAGTGACCGTTTGCAGATTCCCCGCAAAGGCCGTCGGAGCATCGTTGTCGGCGTTGACCGTTACCGTCACGGTGTCTACGGAGCTGTTCGTTCCATCCGAGACGGTCAGGCTGAAGCTGATGTCGGAGTTCGAGACGCCTTCGGGCGCCTCGAAAGTCGGCGACGCTGAATTTGCATCGTCGAGAATGACGGTCGGTCCACCCGTCTGAAGCCAGGTGTAGGTGAGCGACTGTCCTTCGGGATCTGTACCCGAACCGATGAGTGTGACGCTGTCTCCTTCGGAGACGGACTGCGGGAAGCCCGCGTTCGCGGTGGGCGCATCGTTGTCGGCATTGACCGTAATGGTGACCGTGTCGACGGATGAGCTCGTGCCGTCGGTGACGGTCAGCTCGAAAGTGATGTCGGAGTTCGTAAGCCCCTCAGGTGCATCGAAGGTCGGTGCGGCTGCATTCGCATCGTCGAGTACGACGGTCGGACCGCTCGTTTGCGTCCAGGTATAGGTGAGTGACTGGCCTTCCGGATCGGTTCCCGATCCCGCGAGTACAACCGTGTCACCCTCGGTAACGAGCTGCGGCGCGCCCGCGATCGCAGTGGGCGCGTCGTTGTCTGCGTTGACTGTAACCGAGACCGTGTCGACCGAGCTGTTCACTCCGTCGGAGACCGTGAGGCTAAACGTAATGTCGGAGTTCGAGAGTCCTTCGGGAGCGTCGAAGGTCGGACTCGCTGCACTCGGATCGTCGAGAACCACAGCGGGTCCGCCGGTCTGGACCCAGGTATAGGAGAGTGCTTGGCCTTCGGGATCGCTACCCGAACCGAGAAGAGTGACGGTCTCGCCCTCTTCGATCGTTTGGTGCTCGCCCGCGCTGACTACAGGTCCATCGTTGTCCGCAGTGACCAGGATATCGACGGTGTCGACGGAAGAATTCGTGCCGTCGGATACCGTGAGCTCGAAGGTAATGCTCGAATCCGTCAGGCCCTCGGGTGCGTCGAAGGTGGGATTCGGCGCGTTGGGATCGTCGAGAGTGACGGTCGGTCCGCCGGTCTGAACCCAGGTGTAGGTGAGCGACTGCCCTTCCGGGTCGGTGCCCGATCCGGCGAGCGTGACGGTGTCGCCCTCGGCGACGGACTGCGCGGACCCCGCATCCGCGCTCGGCGCATCATTGTCCGCGTTGACCGCGATGAGGACGGTGTCGACGGATTCGTTCGTTCCGTCGGTAACGGTGAGCATGAAGGTGATGTCCGAGTTTGCGAGCCCTTCCGGCGCTTCGAAGCTCGGCGAGGGTGAATTCGCATCTACGAGGACGACGGCGGGGCCTCCGGTTTGAACCCAGTGGTAGCCGAGCGGCTGGCCTTCTGAATCGCTACCGAATCCGGACAGCGAGACGAGATCTCCTTCGGCCACGCTCTGCGCTGGGCCCGCCTCGGCAAGCGGCGCGTCGTTGTCGGCGTTGACGGTGATCGAGACGGTGTCGATGGACTCGTTCGTTCCGTCAGAGACAGTCAGGCTAAAGCTGATGTCGCTGTTGGTCAGACCTTCGGGAGCCTCGAATCGCGGGCTGGTCGCGTGGGGATCATCGAGGACGACGGTCGGGCCACCGGTCTGAACCCAGACGTAGCTGAGCCCCTGTCCTTCGGGATCAATTCCTAAACCGTTCAGAATGATGGTGTCGCCCTCGTCGACGACTTGATCGAGACCGGCGTCTGCACTGGGCGAGTCGTTGTCGGCACGAACCGTGACGGTAACTTCGTCGGTGCTCGCGTTCTCTCCATCGAAGACGGTCAGGCTAAAGGCGATGTCCGTATTGGAAAGGCCTTCGGGAGCCTCGAAATTCGGGCTAGCGGAATTCGGGTCGTCGAGGACCACGGCCGGGCCCTGGGTCTGGACCCAGGTGTAGCTGAGGGTCTGGCCTTCAGGGTCGAAGCCCGAGCCGGTGAGCGTGACGGTTTCGTTCTCGTCGACCACCTGGTCTTCGCCCGCGTTCGCGCGAGGTCCGTCGTTTTCGGCATTCACCGTTACGACGACTGTGTCGACTGCGCTGTTCTCACCGTCGGAAACGGTCAGACTGAAAGTGATATCCGCGTCGACCAGGCCTTCGGGTGCCTCGAAGCTCGGGTTCAGAGAGCTCGGATCGTCGAGCGTGACGGTCGGTCCGCCGGTTTGAACCCAGGTGAAGCTGAGCTCTTGCCCTTCCGGGTCGTAGCCGCTGCCGCCGAGCGTCACCGTCTCTCCTTCTTCGACGGTCTGATAGTCGCCCGCCTCGCTGCGTACCCCGTCGTTATCGGCCTGTACCAGAATCGATACCGTGTCGACGGATTGGTTGGTCCCGTCCGAGACGGTCAACTCAAAGCTGATGCTCGAGTCTTCCAACCCTTCTGGAGCCTCGAACGTCGGGCTAGCGGCGTGCGCGTCGTCGAGGATGACCGGTGTGCCGCTGGTTTGCACCCAGGTGTAAGTGAGCTCTTGTCCTTCTCGGTCGGAGCCCGAACCGGACAGGCTGACAGTGTCACCTTCGCTCACCGTCTGTGCCGGGCCGGCCGATGCCGATGGCGCATCGTCATCGGCTTCAACCGTGATCGTGACCGAGTCTGTCGAAGTCAGACTCCCATCAGAGACCGTCAAGGTGAAGGTGATGTTCGAGTTGACTAAGCCCTCCGGAGCATCGAAGGAGGGATTCGCGGCGTTGGGATCGTCCAGTGTGACCGTGGGACCGCCTGTCTGGACCCACGTGTAGGTGAGCGAATCGCCTTCGGGGTCGTTGGAAGAGCTCGCGTCGAGCGTGACGGATGTTCCTTCTTCGATGACTTGGTCGTCTCCGGCGACGGCGACCGGAACCGTGTTTGCTTCGGTCACGACGATGTCCACTCGCCCGAGGTCGTCGTGGAAGACGGCGGTGACTACGAACTCGCCGTCGTCGCCCGTAATTTCGACTGTGGCGAATTCTCCGGAGTGGGAGTCATAGCTGAGGATTCCTTCGAGCGTTCCGGGGCCGGTTAGGTCGGCTCCATCGATGACGATTCGGGCATCGGCTCCGAGGTTGAGCTCGCCTTCGACGGTCAACGCCTGGAACTCGCCGACTCCGTAGCCATTCGCATCCACCAAAATTGTGCCGCCACTGGCGACTTCCAGGTCAGAGCTGATAACTCCGTTGCCGGTGAGCGTACCTCCCGTGACCTGAACACTGCCCGCCGCATCGACGGTTCGATCGCCAATGTCGAGAGTGCCGTCCTCGATCCGGAGATCCTGCCCTGAGCCGCTGAGTTCGAGGTCGTCGGCCAGAGTTACAATCCCGGTATCCTTATCAATAACCAAGTCGCCATTGGGCAAGTCCGCGCCGCCAATCGATTGGTCGCCCTCCCCGTCCAGGACGATCGAGGCCGTGCCATAGACACCGCTATCCAGAGAGGTCACATCGCCAGCAACGTGCAACTCACCGCCATTGAGGTAGTAAGCCTTCTCGATAGTGAGGTCGCCGTCGATGTCCATCACGCCGGTGATATGCATCGTGCCGCTGTTGAAGACTACGTCGCTGAATGCCATATCCGGCGCGTCGATGGTCGCTCCGGAGCCTTGGAACTCGACGGTGCCGGTGGCGTCGACTTCGCCTGAGACGTGCGTGAAGCTGTGGCTGATTTCAAGAGTGTCCGCCAGCGTGGTTGTGCCGAACTCTTTTTGAATGCTCAGGTTGCTCAGCTCGCCAGTCCCACCGTTCGCGCCAACGGTCTGGTCGCCGGTTCCGTCGAGCACAACGATTGTGCTGCCGTAGACTCCGGTATCGGTCGTGGTGACGTCACCCGCAACTAGGATTTCGCCACCGTTTAGGTAGTAAGCCTTCTCGATCGTGAGGTCGCCGTCGACGTCCATCTCGCCCGTGATGGTCATGGTGCCGCTGTCGAAGACAACGTCGTTGAACTCCATACCGGCCGCATCGATGGTGGCGCCGGAGCCTTGGAACTCGACAGTGCCTATTGCGTCGACGTCGCCGGAGACATGGGTAAAGTTGCCGCTGATCTCGATGGTGTCGGCGAGAGTGGTGTTGCCGGAGTCCTTCTGAATGCTGAGGTTATTCAGTTCGCCGCGTCCTCCGTTCGCGCCGACGGTCTGGTCGCCGTCGCCGTCGAGGACGAAAGTCGCGCTGCCGTAAACACCTGTGTCGGTGGTGGTGATGTCGCCCGCGACCTGGATTTCGCCACCGTTTAGGTAGTAAGCCTTCTCGATGGTCAAGTCGCCGTCGACGTCTAGATCTCCAGCGAAGGTCACGCTGCCCGAATCGAAAGTGACGTCGTTGAAGCTGCTCGACCCTCCGGTGATCGTCGTGCCACTTCCCTCGAAATGGACGTGGCTATTTCCGCCCTCGACCGTTCCCTGCGCAGCTGTGTAATCACCATTCAGGTGAAACTCTCCCTCCAAGGTGAGCGTCCCGCCGTGCTTGTCGACGGTCAGGTCATGCATGCTGTGGCCAGAGAGTGAGAGTACCTGGTCGCCGCTGCCGTCAAGTTGAAGCTCGCCGTTTGCAATAAAGCTGCTGTCGCTTGAGATACTGACATCTCCTGATATGGAGAGCGTTCCCGACTCAACGTCGAATGCCGCAGACTGGACGACCACGTCTCCATTGACCTGGAGGTCGTTTCCATGGGTATCGATTCGCCCGGACTGGAGGTCGATGTCCCCGTCAACGGTGAAGTCGGCGCTCAAGTTGATTGTGCCGTCGTAGTCGGGTCCGACTAGAATTCCGCCGACCTCGGCGAAGTCACTACCGAAGTTCGCGCTCAGGTCGGAGGTGCCGTCGAAAATGACGATGTCATTGGCTCCCGGGAGCGTGTCACCGCTCCAATTGATCGGATTGGTTGGATCGGTCGTTCCAGAGTCCGCATCCCAAATCATCAAGTGAACCGGTCCGCTCGCGAGTTCGACCGTGTCGATGTTTTCGTAGTCGATGACAAAGGATCCGCCCCCGTTGAGTTCGACAGTGACACGCCCGTACTCGAAGCTGACTGCATCCTGCGAGTAGTCGCCGAGGTCGAGCGTATCTCTCCCAGTCTCGCCGTCGATCGTATAGATCGATCCGTCCTCTGCATCCACGAAGGAGAAGATGTCGTTCTCCGTTTCGATGAAGACAGAGAGTGTGTCGACACTGGTCGTACTTCCGTCGCTGACGGACAGTTCGAAGGTTAGTTCGACATCCCCCAACCCATCCGGTGCGGTGAATCTGGGCGCAGCGGTTTCCGGGTCATCGAGCGTTACAGTCGGTCCGCCGGTCTGAACCCATGTGTAGGTCAGCGACTGGCCTTCGGGATCGGTGCCTGAACCCGCGAGAGTGACGGTGTCACCTTCGGCAACAGACTGAGCGGATCCCGCTTCGGCGCTGGGCGCGTCATTGTCGGCGTTGACCGTGATCGCGACCGTGTCAACTGAATCGTTTGTGCCGTCGGATACGGTCAGCTGGAACGTGATATCGGAGTTCGCGAGTCCTTCGGGCGCATCGAACGTCGGTGCGGCTGCGTTCGGGTCGTCGAGAGTGACGGTCGGTCCGCCGGTCTGAACCCAGGTGTAGGTGAGCGACTGTCCTTCGGGATCGGTGCCGGATCCGGCGAGCGTAACCGTGTCACCCTCGGCAACGGATTGCGCAGGTCCTGCTTCAGCACTCGGTCCGTCGTTGTCAGCGGCTACTAAAATACTGACCGTGTCGACGGAACTGTTGGTTCCATCGGAGACAGTCAATTCGAAGGTGATGCTTGAATCGGTCAGGCCTTCCGGCGCGTCGAATGTGGGCGCCGCAGCGCTCGCATCGTCGAGGACGACGGTCGGTCCACCGGTCTGAACCCAGGTGTAGGTGAGTGACTGGCCTTCGGGATCCGTACCCGATCCTGCGAGCGTAACCGTGTCACCCTCGGCGACAGACTGTGCGGAACCCGCATCGGCGCTCGGCGCGTCGTTGTCTGCGTTGACTGTGATCGCAACGGTGTCGACGGAAGAGTTGGTTCCGTCAGAAACGGTAAGCTGGAACGTGATGTCGGAGTTTGCGAGCCCCTCGGGCGCATCAAAGGTCGGCGCCGCAGCGCTCGCGTCGTCGAGGACGACGGTCGGGCCGCCGGTCTGTACCCAGGTGTAAGTGAGCGACTGACCTTCGGGATCGGTGCCGGATCCGGCGAGCGTAACTGTGTCACCCTCGGCGACAGACTGTGCGGAGCCCGCATCGGCGCTCGGCGCGTCGTTGTCTGCGTTGACTGTGATCGCAACGGTGTCGACGGAATCGTTCGTTCCGTCGGAAACGGTGAGCTGGAACGTGATGTCGGAGTTTGCGAGTCCCTCGGGCGCATCGAATGTCGGCGCGGCAGCGCTCGCGTCGTCGAGGACGACGGTCGGGCCGCCGGTCTGAACCCATGTGTAAGTGAGCGACTGGCCTTCCGGATCGGTGCCGGATCCTGCAAGGGTAACCGTGTCACCTTCGGCAACGGACTGATCGGAGCCTGCGTCGACACTCGGAGCATCATTAACGGCGACTGGATCGACAACGATGTTGACGAGGTCCACGTGCTCGGTTTTTCCATCGTTAACCACGACGGAAAAAGTGATCGTGGTACTTTCTGTTACGTCCGGGGAAGTGAAGGTCGGCTGAGAAGAGGAACCGTCGCTCAGGGTGACCAACGGGCCTTGAACCTGCGTCCAGTCGTAGCTGAGCGCGTCTCCGTCGAGATCGGCACTAGCTGAAGCGTCGAGCGTTACTGTCGTGTTTTCGGCGACCGTTTGATCGACACCTGCTGAGGCTGATGGGCCTTGATTGGCGGACCAAGTTTCTCCACTGCCAGAGCCACTGCCAGAGCCACTGCCAGAGCCTGAACCGCCGCTAATGTCGAGCTCGCCGTCTGCAGTAATGACGTGCTCGATCTTGTCGTGGTTGATCTCGAAGGAATTGCCGTCGCCGAGATCGACAGTCAGAGTGCTCCCGCTATTCGAAACGGCTCCTGCACCAAACTCCGATAGATCGATCGTATCGGTTCCCTGGTCACCCTTGGCCGTGACTACATCTCCATCTTGTGCGCCGGTGAATCGGAAGACGTCGTCTCCGCTTCCCCCCTTGAGCGTGTCGTCGCCGCCGCCACTGATCAGAACATCGTCACCCTTGTCGCCTTTGAGTTCGTCGTCTCCGGCACCGCCGTGCAGGAGATCATCGCCATCGCCACCTTTGAGGGTGTCATCTCCTTCGCCTCCGATGAGAAGGTCATTACCATCCTCGCCCTTTAAGAGATCGTCGCCCCCGGCTCCGAAGAGGGTATCGTCGCCGTCTTTGCCCTTGACGTTCGTATCCGCCGAGTCGGTGCCCATGAATATGTCGTCACCGCTCGTCGCACCGGACTCGACTTCGCCCGCGTCCGCATCGACCCAAGTTGCCGAGAGCAAGATCCGAGGCTCCAGAGATTCGGACTGGAGCTTGGCCTTCGGGAGCGCAGCTTCCGGCTTGCCCGATTTCTGTTGCTCAGCTTCTTTGCGTTTCTTTTTCCACCACTTGAACATGCTATTAGCTCGCTCTGAGAGACTGACTGGGGGCTGTTAATGCCCTGTCGATGATCACTTCGGTACTGAGGGCGTCCTGCCAGCGCTCGATGCGCCGGAGGAATGATTCATAGGAGACGCGGTGGGTCCCGCGACTTAATCCGGTGAGCTTGTTCGCCCATGAGGCGAGCGCTTCTCGGTTGGTATTTTTGTCGCGCAAGAGTTCGCGGATTTCGCGCCACCAGGGGGAGGTCGGCTCGCGAAACTCGATTTGATACCCGAGCTGCACGGCGTGCTTTACACAGCGCCTAGTCGTTTGACCGAGGCCGTTGTCATCGTCTAAGACGATGGGGCTGTCGCCGCGGTCGAGAGCGCTACAGATGCGCGCGACATTCCACTCGCGTGCATCGTCGAGTCGGCTACGCGACCAGTCGTACCGTTTCGAATCGGTTCCGACCTGTGTGTAAAAGTACTCGTCGAACTCAAAGACGAGCCCGCCGTCGGCGACGAGCTCTTTAGCCCGCGTCGACTTGCCGCAGCTCGGGAGCCCGCGCATTAGAAGCAGCTTGCGGGGCATCTGCACTTCGTCGCGAAGACTTAGCGGCCGATCGTCGTCGTGGGGACGACTGTGCATGGAGCTGTCAGGCATTTAGGTGAGCGATGGTGAAGGGGAGATTGTCGCGGTGTCGTAGCTCGTGCTGCAGGCCTTGCGCCGGCTCCGACCCAGTCCGCACCTCACGATTCGTCACTCGCTTCGGCACGATCGCGGGGGAAGCGATTCAGAGCGCCGAATGAGAAACGTCTCGAAAGAGCGGATTGGGGATCCTCCGCTCGTTTCGACCACCCGCGAGCGATTCTTTAAGTCGCCCTTCCAATTCCTCTTTCGAGGTAACCTTTTGAATCTTCCGACGGTTGCCACCGATCCCTCTACGGAAAAAGATTCCCCCCTGAAGGACATGCTGACGAATGGGCTGAGGTTACCCGTGACCTACTCTCGTGTGCGTAGTTACGCGAGTGGCTGCATCTGCGACTCTCAGTAACCAGGCAAGGAGTCACCATGAAGATTTCGACTGTTATGACGCGGGAACCGCTTACCGTTCGCTCTGATTGCACGGCTGCAGAAGCCTTGCGCTTGATGGACGAAGAGGAGGTTCGTCATCTACCGGTCATCGAAGGCGGGCGCTTAGTCGGAATCGTTTCCGACCGGGAGCTCTTTGGGCATACCGGTTGGCGAATCCTCGGTGGATACGACGAGACCGACGCACCCACGGTTGTCGAAGACGTGATGGCGACGAAGGTGATTCGCGTCGCACCGGAGGATCAGGTGCTGTCCGTCTTGATGGAGTTGATGGCGAGTGAGGTCGGTTGCTTGCCCGTACTCGATGGGGAAGAGCTGGTCGGAATTGTTACGGAGATGGATATGCTGAAGCTCTATGTCGATCGCGCGCGCCAACACGCCACTTCCGGCGAGCCGGATGTCTCCGTCGGCGAGATTGCTTCGAAGTCGATCGCCATCTTGGAGCCGACCGCATCCCTCGAACAAGCCAGTGAGCTGTGCCATATCAAAGGCTTTCATCACGTGCCCGTCATGAAGGACGGCGATCTGCTCGGGCTACTATCGGACCGTGACCTGCGGCGTGCCGCCGGATCCGGAATGAGCTCGACCTCGCCAGTCGAAGACCTGATGGTTCAGGACGTGGTGACCGTCAACGAAGAAGAGCGAGTGGCGACCGCCGCCGAGCTCATGCACGAATACAGGATCAGCTCGGTACTCGTCGAACGCGGAGCGATTACCGGGATCCTCACGATCACCGATGTTCTCGAGCAGGGAATGGGAGTTTTGCGCGGGGACTGATCTCCTAGCAGTCCGTGGTGAAAGTGCTTCGCTCTATAAGCAGCAAATTTTTGGTCGGATTGGTGCCCGGAAACGAAGCCGAATCCAAAGATTCGGGGAGGATTCCGGGTGCCGACGTGGCGAAAAATCGGCCGTTTATAGAGTGAATGACTTTTACCACGGGCTGCTAGCGCAAACCTTCAGACCATTTGGCGCCAGGCTTCGATGCTCGGAACCTGGAACACGAAGTTGGATTTGCGCGTCTCGCCCATGCTGGCGCAGGGCTCGGGAGCGTAGAGGTGACCGGGATAGAGCACGGTGCTGTCTGGAATCTTTGCCAGGCGTTCCGTGATGCTGCGATAGATCTCGTCCTTGTCGCCGCCGGGAAAATCGGTGCGGCCACAGCCCTGCAGAAAGAGCGTGTCCCCGGCTACCAATCGGTCCTCCACTAAAAAACATTGGCTGCCCGGAGTGTGGCCGGGCGTATGAATCAGAGTGATCTCTATGTCACCCACGCGCACCTTGTCGCCGCTATCCGCGGGGGCGAGGTCCGTCTTTGAGATTCCGGTCCCACGGAGAATCCACTCTTCCTCCGCGCGCTGGCAGTGAATCTTGAGCGCGGCTTTCTCGAGCAGCGCTCGGACCCCGGGCACATCCGTACCGAAGAGATCTCCGCCGATGTGGTCGGCGTGAAAGTGGGTGGCGAGCACCCCAGTGATCTTCATCTCGTCTGCGGCTGCGATCTCCCACAGGTCGTCGATATTCCAGGCCGGATCCACGATGACGCACTCACGCGTCTGGCGATCGCCGATCAGGTAGATGAAGTTCACCATCTGACCCGCGATGGGGTCCGATTGGGCGAAGTCGCGGCCTGCGAGGAGCTGGCGGAAGTACAAGCGGTCCGAGGTGGGATTCGAGCTCATAGAAGCAGGTTAGGCATCTTCGGGTGGAATTGCGATGGCGCGGACGCCGCCTGAGAGGAGAGCGAATGAGAGCCTTTGTCGGCGTTCGCATCTCGGGGTATCCTGTTCGGCTCGATTCAGCGGAATGGACACCGAAGAGAGAGGTCCTTCCGAGTGCTAGCTCCCTTAATGAACGCCCTTCGGCCAGCAGGCTCTGCCTGCAGAGCCACCCCAGACCGTCTCTCCAAGAGAACGCGAGTTTCAAGATGACCACCGCTATGACGACCAAGTATGCAGACCTATTGGCCGAGTTCGGAATCGGCGAGAGCCACTCTGGCGCCTATGCGGGCAAGTGGCTCAAGACGGGCGGAGAGCTGCTCGATGTCTACGCTCCCGGAACTGGCGAGCTGATCGGGCGCGTCCAGCAAGCCACGGCGGAGGACTATGAGACGGTCGTCGCCGCAGCGGAGGAAGCCTTTCTGCGCTGGCGTCATGTTCCCGCGCCTCAGCGTGGCGAGATCGTGCGTCGGATGGGAGACGCGATGCGAGGCAAGAAGGAGTCGCTCGGCAAGCTGCTCTCCCTGGAGATGGGCAAGATTCTTCCCGAGGGACTCGGCGAGATTCAGGAGAGCATCGACATCGCGGATTTTGCGGTGGGGCAGAGCCGCATGATGTACGGGCTCTCCATGCACTCCGAGCGCCCCGGCCATGCGATGCGCGAACAGTATCACCCTCTGGGAGTGGTCGGCGTGATCACCGCGTTCAACTTCCCGGCGGCCGTCTGGGGTTGGAACGCGATGCTGGCCTACATCTGCGGTGACGCCGTCGTCTGGAAGCCGAGCGAAAAGACTCCGCTCATCGCGATCGCCACGATCAACACGATCCGCCCGGTCCTCGAGGCCGAAGGCTTTGGTGGCTTGGCCGGTCTCCTCATCGGCCCGGTTCCCGAAGTGGGCGACAAGATGCTCGACGAGAAGCGCATGCCGCTGGTGTCTTTCACGGGATCCACCCGCGTTGGCCGAGAGGTTGGCCAGCGAGTCGCTTCGCGCTTTGGCCGCAGCATCCTCGAGCTCGGCGGTAACAACGCGATCATCATGATGGAGGACGCGCCGCTCGACATGGCCATTCCCGCCATCGTCTTCGGCTCGGTGGGAACAGCCGGGCAGCGCTGCACCTCCACGCGCCGAATCCTGGTCCACGAGTCGATCGCTGATGAAGTCGAGAAGCGACTCGTCGCCGCCTACGATCAGGTTCAGATCGGAAACCCTCTCGCGGACGGGACTCTGTGCGGGCCGCTCATCGACGAGGGCGCGATCGAGCAGATGATGTCCGCGCTCGAGACCGCGAAGGCAACCGGCGGCGAGCTGATCTACGGCGGTGAGCGCGTACAGCTCGAGGGTGATGAGGCCGGGGGCTGTTATGTCCGTCCGGCGATCGTGCGCGCGACGAACGAGATGCAGATCGTCCAGGACGAGACCTTTGCGCCGGTGCTCTATCTGATCCGCATCCGAGATCTCGACGATGCTATCGCCAAGCACAACGACGTGCCGCAGGGACTGTCTTCTTCGATCTTCACGATGAACATGCGAAACGCCGAGCGCTTCCTCTCTTACGCGGGCTCGGACTGCGGCATCGCCAACGTCAACATCGGAACCTCCGGCGCCGAGATCGGCGGAGCCTTCGGCGGCGAGAAGGAAACCGGTGGCGGGCGCGAATCCGGTTCCGATGCCTGGAAGGCTTACATGCGCCGTCAGACCAACACGGTCAACTGGTCCAAAGACCTGCCGCTCGCGCAGGGCATCCAGTTCGGCTGAGCCGACCGTTAAAGACGCGTGAATCGAAAGGTCGCGGCATGTCCTCGAAAACGAGCGCGGCGTAAAAGCCGCGCTCGTTTTTTCGTCGAGAGCGGCGCCGGTCTTTAACAGGAGTTGGGCGGGGCGTCGGGCCAACGGCCTGCCGCGCGAACGAGTGCGGCGAGCTCATCGGCCTTCGCGTGGCTGGCTTCGCGCGGGCGCAGGCGAAAACGCCAGTTCTTCAGCGCGGTTCCCGGGCGATTCATACGCGCTCGAGAGCGCATGCCGAAGAGGTCTTGCACGGGGACCATGCAGTAGTCGGCGACGGAGAGCTCGGCGGCTCGGACAAGGTTCCAGGACGCGCGGTCGCGATGGCCACCGATGACTTGGAGAACGCGAGCTTCCGTCTCCGATCCGTCGCCGAGAGATTGAAACCATCCCGCTATCGTGTCGTTGTCGTGCGTTCCCGTGTAAGCGATGGTGTCGGTTGCGTAGTTGTGGGGGAGGTGAATGTTGCGCTTGGGATCGCCGGTAAAGGCGAACTGGAGGATGCGCATTCCCGGGAAGCCGAGCTCCACGCGTAGACGTTCGACCTCGTCATTCATGTCGCCCAAATCCTCGGCGACGAAGGGCAGCACGCCGCAGGCTTCGGTGAGCGCGTCGAAGAGTTTCGCTCCAGGGCCAGCTCCGTATGCGCCATCGGCGGACTTCCACGAGCCGGTCTCGGGGACCGGAACTTCCCAGGCGGCGTTGTAGCCGACGAAGTGGTCGAGACGGACGGAATCCGAGAGCGCGATCGCGCGCTGGACGCGGTGTTTCCACCAGTCCCAATCACTGGCTTCGACCGACTCCCAGTCGAAGAGCGGGTGACCCCAGACTTGACCACCGGGATTGAAGTCGTCGGGCGGTGCGCCGGAGACGCACTCCGGTTTTCCACTGGCGTCCAACCGAAAGAGCGCACGGCGAGCCCAGACATCGGCGCTGTCATGAGCGACGAACATCGGGAGATCGCCCATAATGCGAACGCCGTGGTCGAGCGCGTAGGTGCGGAGAGCTGTCCACTGTCGCGCAAACAGCAGCTGATAAAAGGCGTGGCGGCGACGGTCGCGCTCGTGCAAAGCGCGTGCTTCATCGAGCGCGGCGTCGTCGCGTTGCGCGAGCTCCGTCGGCCACTCGGTCCAGCTCTTCCGCTGGTACTTCTCACGCAAGCTGGCGAAGAGCGTCCAGTTGTCGAGCCATTCTGCGTGCTTGCTTTCAAAGACTTCAAGGTCACTCGCCAAGCTGCGCGCTTCGTCCGTTTGTGCGCGTTCAAACTCGTCGAATGCGAGCGACAAGAGGCGGAGGCGTCCTTCGGCGGATCTCTCGAACTCGGCTCGACGTCGGCTTGAGAGAGCGAAAGGATCGAGCTCGCCTCGATTCAAGAGTCCCAGTCGTACGAGCTCTTCGAGGTCGATCAGGAGCGGTGATCCCGCGAAGGTGGAGAGCGCTTGATAAGGGCTGTCTCCGGGGCCGGGCGGATGAATGGGCAGCATCTGCCACCAGCTCTGACCCGCGCGCTCTAGAAATAGGACGAACTGCCGAGCTTCGTGACCGAGGTCGCCGGAGCCGCGCGGTCCGGGGAGAGAGGTCGGGTGGAGTAGGATTCCGCTCGTGCGCATGGAGCGCCTATTATCGGCAGGGAGGATCGGTGATCACAACTCGGATTCGATCAGATCGAGCGAAGCTCGCGGGAGATCTCGACGAAAGAGGCCCGCTCCCCTGTCCGGGAGCGGGCCTCGATGCTTAGAGTCCGTCGAGTCTAAAGATGGACGGCCGACGTGGCTCCGATGAGGTTTAGGTCCTCATCGAGAATGGCACCCTGAAAGGAGAGCACTCCGGTAAAGGTGCCCCCGGTGTTGGTGAAGGTGAAGGTCGCGCGGCCATTGGCGTCTACCTTTTTGAAGCCGGGAACCAAGCTCTGTTGGGGGATGTTGAGGCTCCAGAAGAACGGGATGCCATCGACGGGGATGGCGAACTCGTGGGGGAAATTGCCAAAGGTTTGAGCGAAGGCAATTGCGATCTTCGCGCCGGGGTAGGCGCCTTCACAGATGAAGGTCACGTCGCCGGGACCGCCAACGCCTGGACCGGCGAGTACGGCGACTGGACGCTTCGGGCGAATGACTCGGCGTTCGGTCGTCGAAAAGAAGTCGGTCATCGCGAGGACCATGGTGCCGCCGCGTTCGGGCTGGAAGGCAGAGAAGATCGCCTCGTTGAGCCCAGAGCTGAAGAGTTGGATCGCGCCCACAGTGAATCCCGCATCGGCGGCAAAAATCTCGGTTGAGTTGCTCTTATCGCTGCCCGCGCGATAGACCGTTGCCGGATCGACGAAGTTGACGTAGTCGTGCTCGGCTATGTAGAGCGCGCCCGTCTTGGGATCGACTGTCATCTGAGCGATGCCGTTCCAATTCGTCGTGACGAGTTGGGCGTCAAGCTCGGAGAGTGGAACGCCGCCGTTGATTTGGGCGTCGGTGAATCGAATCACTTGGTCGGGTGTCGAAGCAATTCCGACCAGAAGATCACCTGTGGACTCGAGAGCAACGGGACCCGAGAAGCCAGGCACTTGGGCGATGAGCTCAAAAGCGCCAGCGCCAGCGAGGTCGACGCGGTAGATATCGTTGAGATCGGGCGAGCCCGTTGACGCCGCGGAGATATAGGCCACGCCATCGCGAGTGATGGTGGCGGCGTAGTTGAAGTCGAGCGTTCCGATGGGGGTCAGCGAGCCCGCTGCGATGTCGAGCGAGAAAATTCCGCCCGTGCTGTTCTCTCCGACCAAGCCGAAATTGCGATTCTCGGAGAGCGTGACGAAGGACGGAAAAGCGAATCCGGGCAGCGTGCCGTAAACCTGAAGAGAGGTTCCGTCGGGAGCAAAGCGCTCGACGGTCGTGCCGTCGAAGAGGATCGTCTCTCCGCTTGAGCCGAGCGTGTAGCTGGCGTTGAAGATCGATGGAGTGAACGGCATGGGTCTCGTGTCGAAACCCGGGCGAAGTTCACCGGCGAAAGTAGAGCTAGCGAGGACTGCTGCCACGCAGAGTCCGGTTGCGAATTTATACATTTTGGTTCTTGGTTCGATACCGCGTCGAGGCCGTCACGCATCCGAACCGAAAACCGCTGCTTCGCAGGGGCGCCTGATCCATGATCCGTGGTCGGCAATCCAGCCTTCAGCACCCGGGTATCTGGCTTATCGCGACGATGGAGTCGCCGCGAATCACAGTGGCGGGACCGCGCAGGACTTCGACCTGGCTTCCCCGTGTGCAAAGGCAAACAATTGAGAGGGAAGCCTAGAGCAGATCCGAGCGGCGCGCCAGTCGTCCGGGCAGAATCGGAGCTGTCTTCTCGCGCGCGGGTTCCCGCGAACGGCTCGGCAGGTTCCGAGGCGCATGTGAGACGCCTCTAGATTCGCGGAGTGAAGTTTAAAGGAGCAGGAGCCCTGAACTCAGACCTTCGTCCGTTCCAGGGCTCCCGCGAGACTCGATGAGTGCGCTGATTCGTCGGCTAGAAGACGCCGTTCTGAATCTGTACCAGGGCGATCAGCGCGGCTTGATTGGCGATGTTGCTCACGCCTGCACTCTGCATCTTGTTGAACAGAGTTCCGCCCCCGCCATACATCTCACTGGCTTTCGTCAGGAAGATCGTGTCCGAGGTCATGTTGTTTCCGTAGGCAAAGCTGGCCCACTCTTGGTACCTGTCGACACCGGTCGTCGTTCCGTTCGGAGGCAAGAAGTTGCACCAGACCGGAAGGCTTAGGTCGAGCGGCCCGACGGCTGCCTTAACCCAAGGACCATTGAGCGTGTCGCTCCACGACATGACGTTGAACCACGAGTAGTACGACTTGCGAAGTACGTCTTCGAGCATGGCGACACTGGTGTTGTCATCGAGGTGATACACCGTTTGCACCATTCCGCGCATGGCGTTCTCCGAGATGGCCTGCTCGATGGCTTGCCGCCCGCGGTAGAGACCGTTCAGGAACTTGCCCGAGATGTTGGCCTGCATGAAGCCACTGCACGAAGCTTGGCCATCGACGATCACATCCCGAAGGAAGTCGTACCACGGCTTGAGGCGCGTGCGAAACTCGGAGTCGCCGAAGGCGTAAGCCCCATTGATCGCGTCGAGCTGCCAACCCTCTTGTCGTCCAAAGGTGAAGCCCGTACCGGGATACATGTCTACATACTGGCGGTCTGCGAGTAGGCCGGTTCCCTGAACGTAGCCGAACGAGCCGTTCTTGAACTGGTGATAGGAGAGGCGCGCGAGTTCCGCATGCATCTCAAGATCATCCATCGAGAGCGAGTCGTTCCCGAGCCAACCCAAGACTTTCGGCGAGCGGGTGTACCGCGTGTAGTGCTGAAGGTCGTGCGGATCGAACGAGCGCAGGGTGTTCTCGTAGGCCGGCTTGCGACCTTGATTGGTCACCGCCGTCGTCTGGAAGGTCGTCGTGTTTTTGGATCCGAACGGATCTTGGCTACCGTTCACCGTCAGGAAGAAGGAGAAGGGCACATACTTATTGCTGCCCGAACCTTGGACCCAGTCTTCGACACGCGTCGGCTCGCCGTCGGTGGCATAGATCACGTCGGCTTGACGATCGCTGTGCATCCGGTGGGTGAGCTGGAACTGTCGATAGCCGTCGATCGAGCCCGTCTCCGCGGTCATTATCCCGTCACAGATGAAGACTTCATCGCCACCCGTCATGCCGCCGTAGGGCACTCCGTAGGGGTGGGCCCAGCCAAGGACCGGCGAGTGGAACGGATAGCTGCCCGTCCCTGTGCCGTTGACCAACCGAGACAGTTGAGCACTGAAGCTGGACGAGAGCTGATTGCGCAGATTGGAGTGACCAACGTGCACCAGGCTCGGAAGCATGAAGGACTGGGGGAAGTAGCGAGCCGTGCTCGTATTCCACCAGGAGAAGTACTTATCACCGGTGCCGGAGTCGACTCCGCGCACGTTGAAGGCCATGCCCTCCATCTCTAACAAAGCCTTCGCGCGCGACTGGAATCCAACCGGGCAGATCGCCAAGCGACGATTGAACTGAGAGTGCGCCGGCATCAAGTGAAGCTGGTTAGCGGGCATGGGCTCGACCAATTTGTAGGTCGTCTTACTGCCGCTAGTCTGTGGATTGATGTTGCCCCAGAACGGATCGTCGAAGGTTTGCAGAAGCATCCAACCGGACGGAATCACGACGTCGAGGCTATCCCAGTACAGATCGCCGACAGGATCGTCGAGCGGACTGTTGCTGTTGTTATCCGGTCCGTTGTTGACGCGAATGTCCATGAGCACGACGTGCTCCGTGGAGAGCGTACTGACGTAAGCGTGCACGCCCATCAAGTGCGGGAGTGTCGCCGTCGCGCCGGACTTCGGACTGTCCGGTTCCATGACCCCGTAGGTCCGGACCTGAGAGTGCAGGTCGCCGTACCGGCGAAACTCCATCCCGCCGCTGCCTTCGAGCGGACGTGTGCTGTAGCGATTGCCGAAGACATCGCGAGTTGCGATCTCGATCGACGAGCTATCCGAGAGCAGGCCAACGACACTGTTCTGAACGTTGACCGGTCCGCCAATGAGGTTCGCCATGCTCGCGCTGGCCGGCGTCACCGTTCCGGGCGTGTAGCCGACGACGATTTCGTATTGCTCGATCGTCCCCGCAGACTTTGCGGGGTCGCGTCGAACTCGAGCGATGAGCTCGACGACATCGGCGCCATCTCCAGCTGCGTCTGCATAGTGCGAGACGAGCTCGACCTGGCAAGCCACGGGCGTTGA
Organism: Planctomycetota bacterium; assembly: GCA_029259635.1. Classification (GTDB taxonomy): domain Bacteria; phylum Planctomycetota; class UBA1135; order UBA1135; genus OFTM34. Next base: position 55,486 of record JAJDEU010000001.1, read on the forward strand.
GTCGTAGTCGAGGATCGCGAACGGATTCTGACCGTCACTGCGCGGATACGTTCCGGGAGGCAACGGCAGGGTGCCGTGAATCAAGAACGAGCTTGTTGCGGGTAGTTCGACCTTGAACGCGCCGTAAGTCGCGCCGATCGCGGTGGGTGCCACTTGAGAGCCCCCGGTCGAACCGCTGCCGCCGCCGGGAGGAGGGGGAGGAGGGCTTCCGCCACCACCACCTCCGCCGCCGCCACCACCGGAGCCGCCGGAACCTCCGCCGCCACCGCCGTGTCCTTCACCGCCACCACCGCCGCCAGAGGGCGGAGGCGCGCCGCCCGCGTCGACTGCGCCCGCGCCGGCTCCACCACCGCCGCATGCAGCTACAACGAGCCCCAATCCAATCGTAAGTCCGAGGACACGCAGGTGCCTCATCGCAGAATTCGCGCGCAAATCGGTGCCCTGATTCGAACGCGCGTTCATGGCGCCCATCAAACCGTTCCCAGCGGGCGAATGGAATGCATTCGCTCCGTCTTCTCCTTCAAACAAAGTACTCACGGTGTCCCTTCCCTGGTGCGACCGCTATGGCCAATTGAATCTGGCCTGGTTCTCGAATTTCCCTGTGGTGGCAGGTCGGACCCAAGCGCGGCGGATCTTAAGGTAATAGCGGCAGAATTCTCACTGCAATGGCTGAGTAAAGCTCGTATTTGGGGTCTATTGAGGATTTGGAGGTCTTCATATGAGGACCTCTTAATCGCTCAAACCGCTCCTCGGCACGCTCCGGGGCGATGAGCTCCTCCGGCGAAGCGCGGGAGTGCTCGATTGGGAGTGAAGCCGCTCGGGGAAAAAAATTCGGACTGGTCTTCGAAAAAAATCAGTTCGAAGACCAGTCCGGAACTCTCGTCGAGTCGGAGAAGGGAGGAGTCTACAGCTTGACGTAGTCCATCTCGATGGGTTGGCCGTTAATCCCCTTTGCGGGCGGAGAAATCCACCCAGCGAACTCGCCGGGCTTGTAGCAGGGCACCATCAGGGAGTCGACGTAGGCGTTATCCGCCTCGGTGGGCAGAACCTCCGCCTCGATGGCGCTCCAGGCTTCTTCGGAGACCGGATTGCCCTCGACGTCAAAGCGAGCTTCAGCGTACATGCCAATTTTGCGATTGAATCGCTTGTGGGGCAGTCGAAAGCGGAACTCGACGCCCGCCTTCTCGCAGACGCGGTTCCAGTAGGCAACGCCCTTGTCGTTGTCCTTCACGTACTCATCGCGCAGGACTTCGTTCATGGCGTTGCGCATGGGGACCTCGCGCTTGACGAGCTTGCCGTCTTCCCAGACGTCCATGTGATAGATCTCGTTCACGACCTTGTGGTCGTCCTCGATCTTGGATTCGAAGACGCGGCCTTTGAGACCAGCGGCGAAGAAGTTGGAGGCGTTCGAGGAGATCTCACCGCCGAACAGGTCATTGGAGGACGAGTTCCAGAAGTTGATCTGGCGCTGAATGATCTCGAGTGGAATGGCGCCGTGGTCTTTGGGATCACAGCCCGGGTGCTCGTTCATTACTTCGCAGGTGCGCTGAATAATCCGGCCGATGCCGGTTTGGCCGACGAACAGGTGATGGGCTTCTTCGGTGAGCATGAAGCGACAGCTGCGCGCGAGCGGATCGAAGCCGCTCTCGGCAAGGGCGAGTAGTTGGAACTTGCCGTCGCGATCGGTGAACATCGTGAAGCAGAAGAACGAGAGCCAGTTGCGGCAGGGCTCGTTGAAGGTTCCGAGGATGCGCGGGTGATCGGGATTGCCGGAGCGACGCTGGAGAAGCTCGTCGGCTTCCTCGCGACCGTCACGACCGAAGTAGCGGTGCAGCACGTAGACCATGGCCCACAAATGGCGGCCCTCTTCGGCATTGACCTGGAATAGGTTGCGCATGTCGTAGAGAGACGGTGCGGTCTTTCCGAGCAAGCGCTGTTGCTCGACCGAGGCCGGCTCCGTGTCCGCTTGCGTAACGATGATGCGGCGCAGAGCGTTGCGGTGCTCACCGGGAACCTGCTGCCAGGCTTCCATCTCGGCGTCGTCGCCAAAGCCAATCGTTCGGTTCTTCTCGCTGGGCGTCAGGAAGATGCCCCAGCGATACTCGGGCATGGCGACAAAGCCATAGTTGGCCCACCCGTCGCGATCGACGCTGACGGCCGTGCGCAGGTAGACCTCTTTCTCGTTGAAGTCCGTCGGACCCATCTCGCGCCACCAGTCGATGTAGTCCGGTTGCCAAGCTTCGAGAGCGCGTTGCAGTCGCTTGTCGGACTTGAGGTCCACGTTGTTGGGGATCTTTTGGCTGTAATCAATGGAGGTCGACATGGGGGGCTCCTTATGCAGAGGATTCTGAGAGTGTGGAGTTGGATTCGTTGAGCGGGTGGGGGGACGGAACGGGTGGCTCAGGTTCGCGTGTAGTCGAAGACGGGGCGTTGCGGAGTGCCGTAGCACTTGAGTGCACCGCTCTTACCGACCGCGTTCGGGCGCTGGAAGATCCAGTTCTGCCATGCGGAGAGACGCCCGAAGATCTTGGTCTCCATCGTCTCGGGTCCGGCAAAGCGCAGGTTGGCTTCCATTCCGGTGAGCCCGTCCGGTGAGAAGGAGGCGCGCTCTTCAATCGCGAGCCGCAGCTCGTCCTCCCAGTCGATGTCGTCCGGGGCGAAGGTTGCGAGGCCGAGCCCGTCGGCGGTGTCGGCGTCGATCACGCCCTTGTTCTCGAGGATACGGGCGGGCTGCTCGGGATCTCCCAAGAAGCGCGTCTCGAGGCGCGTGATGCCATTGGACATGGGGAAGGGGCCGCCGTTCGCGTCACTGATGCCCAGGTTCACCGGCATGTCGGGATCGTTCAGGACATAGGTGCGATCACAGGCGAGCGCCATCTCAAGGAAGGTACCGGCGAAGGCGGTGCCCTCGTCGGCGATCGCATAGAGGCTCTTGGCGGTCAAGTCGAGGCGCTTGAGCACGCGCTTGGCAAAGTGGCGCACCTCTGTGATGAACCAGTGCATCGAGTCCATCACGATCTCGTCGGCGGCCAGCGCGACTTTTGGATCTCCGACGACGCGCAGGGTGATGAGGCCGATCTGGCTGAAGTTGAGGCGCAGGTCGAGCAGGCACAGGTCGAACTCGCGCAGGAGCTGGAACCACCACCAATCGGCACCCGCGGCGAGAATCTCTTCTTCGGACTTCGGGCCGAGTTCGTCGGGCAGGGTGACGGTAAGCTCGGCGACGCGCGTGTCGTGGTTGAGCTTGCAGCTCACGAACTTGCCGGACAGCACATCGTCCTCGTACTTCCACGCGACCGGCGTCAGCTCGACACCCTTGTCCGCGCGAATCGGCAGCTCGTCCGCAATCTCGCGCGCCATTTTGGTGACCGACTCGTCCCACTTGGAGAGCGGCGAGATGGCGTCGACCAAGTTCCACTCGACGGCGCGCTTACCCTTGATTCCTTCAGCGACGGTCGAGAAGACGTCACAGTGATCGCGGCGCAGCTTGCGCTTGTCGGTGATTCGCGTCAGTCCACCCGTGCCCGGCAGCACGCCGAGTAGCGGCAGTTCGGGATAGCTCACCGCACTGGACCGATCGTCGACGAGCAGAATCTTGTCGCAGGCAATCGCCAGCTCGTAGCCTCCGCCGGAAGCTGTGCCGTTGAGCGCGGCCAAGAACTTCACGCCCGAGTTCTCCGAGGCGTCCTCGATATAGAGCCGCGTCTCATTGGTGAACTTGCAGAAGTTGACTTTGAAGCCGTGCGGCGAGCCCGAGAGCATCGGGATGTTCGCTCCCGCGCAGAACACGCGGTCGAGACCGCCGGTGACGACGACGCAGCGCACTTCGGGATGTTCAAAGCGAACGCGCGAGATCGCGTCGGCGAGCTCGAAATCCACTCCGATGTCATAGGAGTTGAGCTTGAGCTCGTTGTCCGGGTTCATTCCGCCCTCGGGATCGACGGCCATGACCAAGGTCGCGATGTCGCCTTCAAAGGAGAGTGTCCAGTGTCGGTAGCGGTCGGGGCTGGTCTGGAAGTCCAGACGAGTCTGGGGCTCTGTGGCAGTTGCGGTGGCCGTCATGGCAAAGGTCCTGATCGCGAAGTGCGGGAAGAACGATGGGAAAGAGAATGGGAATTAAAGTTCCCATTACGGTTTGACGAGGGAATAATATAGCGCATTCCATGGGAGCTCCATCCTTTCTTGCCGAATTAGGCCGAAGACTTCGCGAGGCACGCCAAAAGCGCGGTCTCTCCGTAGCCGCGCTGGCCAGCGAGGCGGAGCTCTCGCGCCGCTACCTGACCGAGGCCGAAGCCGGCCGCGCCAATCCGAGCGTTTTGGTGCTCGGCCGCTTGGCTGCCGCTCTCTCGGTGAAGCTGCCGGACCTACTCGACATACCGCTGCGCGTTCGGCCGCTCGAGCGCATCGCGCTGGTTGGCTTGCGCGGCGCCGGCAAGTCGAGCGTCGGGCGTCAGCTCGCACAAGTCCTCGAGGCACCCTTCGTCGAACTCGACGGCCGCGTTGAGGAACTCTCGGGCATGAAGCTAGCGGAGATTTTTGAGGTCCACGGCGAAGAGCGCTTCCACCGGCTCGAAGCCGAAGCCCTCGAGAGTGTCCTCGCGGGCGGCGAGCGTCAGGTCGTCGCCGCCGGCGGATCGATTGTCGCATCGCCCACCAACTTCGAACGCCTGCGCAAGACCTGTCGCACGATCTGGCTGCGCGCGGATCCCGAAGAGCACTTCGGTCGGGTGCTCGCTCAAGGCGATGCGCGCCCGATGCGAAATCGCCCGCGCGCCATGGAAGAGCTGCGCGTCTTGCTCGCCGAACGCGAGCCGCTCTACTCGCAGTGCGAGTTATCCATCGATACCAGCGGCAAAGACGAGGCCCAAGTGCTGGCCGAGATCACGCGCTGGTGCCAAGCGCCTTAGGTCGTCGCTCGTCGTTGTCGCCAGTGGATGACGACGCGAGAGGGTGACCCAAAGGGGCTCAATTCAAATTAGCTCGACCTGCGCGCGCGAGACTGTCGGTGAATTACAGATGCCCGCTGCACGCGCTTGAGGCACGCGGATTCGTTGACTCTGTCACTCTATTGAAACCTGCGGATGCACCGCGAAAACGCTCTCGATCCGACGAATACGCTTTTTCGAAACTCGATCTCACTCCAGCGAGCTACCGAGCATGAAGAGCAGAGCGAAGATCACTAAGCCCACGCTCGAAAACACTATGCCGAGTATGGCGAATGCTTTCTTCTTATCGCTCTGAGCTATGCCGGCGATGCCGAGTCCGAGCGCGACGAAGTTCGCGGCAATTGCTGCGAAGAGGGCGAGTCCAAGGACGATAGCTTCCGTTGAGGTCTCGTCGATTCCCCCGGGATTCGATGCCTCCATGAATCCGGCGACGATGATTAGCGCGGCGATTCCTGCGTCGCATACCAGCGCCAGCGCGAAGGACCAAATGCCGAAACCCGAATGAGACTTATCCCGGCGCTCGTCGAGTTTACCGTGCCAGTATTCGGGGTATTCAAATTCTTGCTCGACGGGCAAGGGTGCACCGTCGCTAGACATGAAATGGGGAGCGTGCTCCCGCTCCGTGTGAGCATCAGTCGGTTGGATTGAAGAGCTCATTTCGAATCCCCGACTCGGACCGGGACAAACTTCCGGACCTTTTTCGCGAGGATGCGATCCCGAATCAGGGCGTAGCCCATCGGCCAAAGAAACCAACCTGGAGTCGGTGTTTGACCTTGTGAAAGCAGGATCAGTGCGCCGAATCCGAACAGCCCGAAGAACGTGCCATAGACGATGCGCGTAGTGACGCCGAGGGGATAGACAATCGTGTCCTGACAGCTCGGGCACTCGAACTTGGGGAATCCGAGAAACGTGGGCTTGCTCTTCGCGGTGATCTGCGCGCCACACGACGTGCACGGAACGGGCTCTTTGGGGCTCATGGAACGGACTTCTCTGAGGTTGAGGAGCGAAGTGGAAGGCCGCCCTGGGGAGGCGCGGCATCATCTGCGAGTGCTCTCGGTATCGGGTTGCCGGAGAAGCCGACTCAATTCCAATTGCGATTCGGAGGCAACTGGCGATCAGCGGACGAGAATCACGACGAGGGCAGCGCTGAGATCGGGAACCGAGCCGCTCGTCCCGGTGAAGAGCGCGGCATTCGAAGAACCCGGATCTGCGCAGCGCGTCGTTCCATTCTCGCCGAAATCGACCGGAATGGCGCAAGCCTCGATTCGCGGCGAACGAGTTTTCCGGCATGAGCGACGGAACGACCGCACGGGCATTCTGAAGTCTACAATTCGCGCTTCGCTTCTACGCAATCGAGGAGCGCCGCACTCTCTTGGATTGGCTCAACGAAATTACCCGCCTGCTCGGAATCGCGATTACGGTCGTGTTCGCCGTCGGGCTCGCGCTGGTTGCTCTCTGGTCGACCTATCGGTTTCGCGCCGTGGGCAAGCAGCGCGCTCGATTATCGAGCGGTATTCGAGCGGCTCGCCGACCCTTCAAGTCCATCGAGGCGGAGCGGCAGAAACGAGAGCGCAAGCTCGATCGAGCGGTGCGCGCTTTCGTGGGGGCCGGACAGAAAGAGCGCCAGCGCGCTGTGCCCGCGGAAGACCTGAAACAACACGGCGCCGAGCGGGTGCGCTGGACGGCACTCAAGGAGGCGGGCTATCGAACTCTCGCCGACCTCGCCGGCGTCTCCGCCCGTCGACTGGCCGCGGTCAAGGGGGTCGGTGACACGACGGCGGAGCGCATTGCGGCTGCGGCCCGCGATGCTCTCGCCGCGCTGCAGAGCGAACCACCGCGACTGCCGGACGCCGACCTCGAGGCGCCCTGTGCACCAGAAGCCGCGGCGGGGGCGTTCTCGCTGATTCTGTTCGGCGACGCTCTCGGCGAGGACTATCCGCGTATTTGGAAGAACCTGGCCGAGCTCGAGGTCGAGTGGCGAACGCTCTCGCCGGAGCTCTCTTTCCGACGCTGGCTACTCTCGATCTTCTCGAAGAAGCGAATCGAGAGCGCGACAGAACGCGGCGCCGAGCTCGCGCTCGCTGTGGACACGGTAGTGCTCGCTCCCAGTTTTTCGGAGCTCGGCGCACGACTGAAAGGCGCGCGCAAGACTCGCGCGCCCAAGAAGAGCGCACTGCCGAGAATGGCCGCCTCGCGGTACGCCGAGCTGTGCGCGGTTTTAGAGCAGGCCTTCGCGCGGCTGGGGCTCGCCGAACCCGAAGAGGGGCGCGGAGTGCGCGGCGGCCTTCCGACCAAGATCGCCGAACGCGTCGAGCTCTTTCCCCTCGACGTTCGCGAGCTGCGACTGACTCTGCGCGGCTACCAAGCCTTCGGCGCCAAGTATCTGCTCGAGCAACGGCGAACCATTCTCGGCGACGAGATGGGACTCGGAAAGACGATCGAGGCGCTGGCCGCCATGGCTCACCTCCATGGAGAAGAGAACGGCGCGCACTTCTTTGTCATTGCGCCGGCGGGCTTGCTCTGGAACTGGCAGCGCGAGATCGAAAAGTTCGTTCCCTTCGACGCCTTCGTGGTTCACGGCGACGAAGCCGAATCGTCGCTCGCCGCGTGGCGCGACTCCGGTGGGGCGGCGATCACGACCTACGCGACGCTTCGCAATCTCGAGGAGGAGGAGCTGATCCTGCCGGGCGAGGATCGAATCGAGCTCCTCGTTGCGGATGAGGCGCACTATCTAAAGAACCCCAAGGCGCTGCGGACGATCGCTGCACGGAAACTCATCGAGAGCGCTCGGCGCGTGGCGCTCATGTCGGGGACGCCGCTCGAGAATCACCCCGAGGAGTTCGTGAGCTTGATTCGAATGGTCCAGACGGACGTCGTGGCGAAGCTCGAGCGCGAAGGCGTCTCCGCCGAGTCGCGGGCCGATGCTCACTCCTTTCACCACCTCGTCGCGGGCGTCTACCTTCGCCGCAACCAACGCGAAGTCTTGTCCGAGCTGCCCGAGCGCCTCGAAGTCGAAGAGTGGGTCGATCTCGACGGCGAAGGGGAGCGCCAGGCCTACGCCGCGCAGGTACGCGACTCGGACTTCATGGGCATGCGCCGAGCGACCAGTGTGACCGGAACGGCCCTCGCTCCCTCGAAGCTCGAGCGCATGGAACAGCTCTTCCTCGATCACCGCGAATCCGGACGTAAGGTGATCGTGTTCTCGTTCTTCTTGCAGGTCTTGGAGCTCGTGGCCGCGCGCTTCGATGCGATCGGAACCATCTCCGGATCGGTCAGTCCGAAAGACCGCATGGCACTCGTCGATCGGTTCAACCGAGCGGAGGGCCACGCCGTGATCACGATTCAGATCGACGCGGGCGGCACGGGACTCAACCTGCAAGCCGCGTCCGCCGTCGTGTTGATGGAGCCACAGCTCAAGCCGACCACGGAAGCGCAGGCGATCGCTCGCGCTCATCGTATGGGGCAGACCGAGCGCGTCATCGTTCACCGCATGCTGGCGCGCGGCACGATCGACGAACGCCTGTCGCAAATGCTCGCCGATAAGACCGAGCTCTTCGACGCCTACGCGCGCGAGAGTGCGACGAATAGCGCGAGCCAAAAAGCGCGCGAGAGGAGTGTGCTCCAAGCGCTCGTCGACGAAGAGCGACGGGCGCTCTCGGTCTAGCGCTGGGCACCGAAGCACTTCGGGGGCGGCGCCGGAAAGATGCCGCCCCGAGAGCCTCGCCGGCTATTCGGTCGTCGCGGGCTGCGCTTCCTCGGGCGCTTTCTCGACGGCCTTCTCCTTGCGCGACTTCCGAAGCGCTTTCATGCGCTGGGCTTCATCGGCGTCACCGGTGTAGTCGAGTGCGGTCTCGATCTGCTCTTCCTCGCGTTGAATCAGAACGTTGACCTGGCTATCCGCCTGCTGAAGAAAACGAACGATCTCGCGTTGGCTGGTGACCTTGCGTCCGTCGATCTTCAGGAGGACGTCGCCAGCTTTCCATCCGGCTTCCGCGGCCTTGCCCTCGCGAACGACGCGAGTGATCGAGGTTCCATCGAGAAAGACTCCGAGCTTGCGAGCGGACGGAGCGATCAAGCCCTCACGACTGAGCTTATTGTCGAGCATGGCCAAGTTGTAAGCCGTGACCGCGACGACGATCGCTGAGTGACGCAGGTGCTCGGGTCGAGCTTGATCCATCGTGTCGTACTGCGTGTGGTGAACCCAGTCGTAGTTCGCGTCGTCACGGGCTCCGCCTTGACGCCAAAAGAAACCGGGCACGCCCGCGGCCACGAATGAGGAGTGGTCACTGGCACCGCTGCGTCGAAGACCGAGATTCTCGGCGATGCGGAAGGGAAAGTCCGAGTGGAGGCCTTTGAGCGGGGCAGTGGCAAAGCGCAAGTCCTCCGTCAGAGCGGGGGGACCGGCGAGGCCGGAGAGCACGTTGGTTCCGCCATCGTGCACGAGCACGGCACTGATGTTCTCCATCAGCTCCGGGTGGGCTTCGACGTAAGCACGCGAGCCGAGTAAGCCCTGTTCCTCGCCGCTCCAAAACATGAAACGAATCGTTCGGCGGGGCTGGGCTCCCGCTTTGACGAGGAGCCGTGCTGCTTCCATGGTCGTCGCCATGCCGGTGCCATTGTCCTGCGCGCCATCCGAGCCGTCCCAGGTGTCGTGGTGCCCACCGACGATGACGTACTCATTCGGAAACTCGCTCCCGACGAGATCCGCGATAACGTTGAACTGCGGAACGGGGCCGGTCAAAAAGCGGTTGTCGATATCGAACTCGAGTTCGACGTGCTCTTCGTTGGAGAGGCGCATCACGAGCTCTTTGTGTTGATCCGAGCGCAGGCGAATTCGAACGTCTGTCGGCAAATTGTCCGGCTTGATGCGATGGCGACCGAAAGTGAGGATCGGCTCGCCGCCGTCAGCGATCTCGCCGGCGATCTCCACATCGGCGATCAGCTCGCGAGCGCGCTGGGAGAGCCCTGAATCTGCGCGCTTCCGAGAGCGGCGAACGAACCACGCGCCGGCGAGCTCCTCGGTCATCTCCGTCAGGAGCTCGGGGTCTTCGGGCTCGAGCACCGCGAGAGCGCGCACTGGGCCCGGTGTCCCCGGCGTCCAAGACGGAGTTCCGAAGACCAGCTCCTTGCGGTGCGGCCGAACCATCGCGCCGGTCTGCTCGTGGCGGTCGAAGCCGACCGGAAACTCGCCCCAGCGCTCGAGGCGGGCCTCCAATCCGAAGGCCTGAAATTGGGCCACTGCCCAGCGCTCTGAGCGCTCGATATTGGTCGAGCCCGTCAGGCGATGCCCGATCTCCTCGGAGAGGTAGGTCAGGTGGTCCATGACGCGGTTCTCGGTTCGACCGAGGTGGATGACCTCCTCGACCACCGCATCGCGTTGAGCGGAGAGCGCGCCTGTAGCGAGCAAGAGACCGGCGAAGAGACCGGCAGAAAGACGGGTGAGCTTGGTGATGCGCATGGGGGGCTGACGGGAGGCTGACGGGGCTGGGATTGTGGATCTGGTCGTGATGAGGGGGGGGCAATTGGCCGCGAACCTCAAAGGCCGCTCGCCAGGATAGCAAGAGGATGGAGGAATCCCCGGGGTGTCGCGGAGGGGAACAAGTGAGGAATTGACCGGAGATCGCTCGCGATTAATCGGGATCTCATTATTCTCCAGACGACAGGCGAAAAGCGTCGACGAGAAGTCGAGAGCTTCGTTCCCACCCATGATTGGCCCTCCGCTCGTCCTCGGTCATCCATGGGTTCGCCAAACTTCTACCGAATGGGCCCCGAGAGAGCCCGTGAGCTTCCACCGCTAGACCCCCATGTCCCCGCGTCTCGTCGTCGTTATTGATACAGAAGAGGACTGGTTCGACGAGTGGGACCGTCCTGTCTCGGTCGAAAACGTTTCTGCGTTGCCCGGGGTTCAGGAGCGCTACTTCGACCCGCTCGGAATCCGGCCGACCTACATGGTGACGCACCCGGTGGCCACCGACCCGGAGTGCGCGCCGATTTTTCGGAGCTTTGCGGAGCGCGATGTCTGCGAGGTGGGAACGCATGTTCACAACTGGACTTCGCCGCCCTTTACCGAACACGACCGCCGAGAGAAGACCTATCACTGCTCGATCGACCCCGCGCTCGAGAAAGCAAAGATCTCCGACCTGACGGACATCCTCGATCAAGCGGTCGGCATTCGTCCGACTTCATTCAAGGGCGGACGCTGGGGTGCCAGTGGTCAGACGATTCGCGGGCTTCACGAGTTGGGCTACAACGTCGACACGAGCGTGTGTCCGATCACCGACTTCCGTCCCTATCAGGACGGTCCCGACTTCACCGACGCACCCTTCGACTGCTACTTTCCGTCGCACTCGGGCATCCTGCAGGCCGATGCGAAAGCCAACCCCGACGATGCCGTTCTTGAGATCCCCGTCTCGGTCGGGTTTGCGAATCCGAACTTTGAGACCCAGCTGCGACTGTGGAAGCGAGTGAACGAGAACGCGCTGCTCAAGAACCTGAAGGGGGTCGGCATCCTGAATACCTTGGGGGTTATGCGGCGAATCAAGCTCAGCCCCGAGCAGTCGAATCTAGAGGAGATGAAGCAGCTCGTGGATGCGCTACTCAAGCGCAACCACAGCGTCATCAACCTGACCTTCCACTCCTGCATCCTGGCGCTCGGCTGTTCGCCCTACTCTCAGACTCAGGCGAACCTCGACCGAGGACTCGAACGCATTGCCGGGATTCTCGACTACATCGTGAACGAGAAGGGCATCCCTTCGGTGACCTGTCGCGAGCTGCGCGCTTCGTTCGACAGGTCGCTGCCGATCTGAGCGCTTATTTCGAGGGACGCCACTTCCATTCCAGCTCGCGCGCCAGGCAAAAGAGCACCGGAACGACGAGCATCGTCAGGAGCTCAAAAGCCATTCCGCCAACCGACGGAATCGCCATCGGAATCATGATGTCGGAGCCGCGGCCGGTCGACGTGAGGATGGGAAGCAGAGCGAGGATGGTCGTCGCGGTCGTCATCAAGCAGGGACGAATGCGGCGCTTGCCGGCAACGATCGTGCTCTCTCGAATCGCGTCGATACTGTTCGGCTTGTCGCGTTCAAAGCTCTGCTTCAGGTAGGTGCCCATCACAACGCCGTCGTCGGTGGCGATTCCAAACAGCGCGAGGAACCCGACCCAGACCGCAACGCTGAGGTTGATTGGTCCGATCTGGAATGTGTCGCGCATCGAGCTCCCAAGCACCTCGAAGTCGAGGAAACCCGCGCGTCCGAAAAGCCAGAGCAGAACGAAGCCGCCAGAGCAAGAGACCAAGACGCCCGACCAGACGATGAGCGTGGTGGCGACGGATTTGAATTGGAGATACAGGATCAAGAAGATGATCAGGAGTGAGAGTGGAACGAGGACGGACATCGTCTTCTGTGCGTGCAGCTGATTCTCATAGGTTCCGGTGAAGGCGTAGCGCACACCGGCGGGTAGTGAGAGCTCGCCGCTCTCGATACGCTCGGCTAAGTACTGCTCGCAGTTTTCAACGACGTCGACCTCCGCCCAGCCGGGCAGCCTGTCGAAAATGACGTAGCCGATTAAGAAAGTGTCTTCGCTCTTGATCGCTTGAGGGCCGCGCTCGAAGCGAATTTCTGCCAATTGACGCAGTGGAATTTGCGCGCCGGTTGGAGTGGGAATGAGAATCTGTTCGAGACCTTCGAAGTCGTCGCGCAGCTCGCGCTGGTAGCGAACACGAACGGCGTAACGCTCGCGGCCTTCGACGGTGCGCGTGAGCTCTTTGCCACCGACCGCAACTTCAATCACTTCCTGAACAGCCCCGACCGTCAGACCGAATCGAGCGAGCTCATCGCGATCGAGCTCAATCTCCAAGTAGGGTTTGCCAATCGTTCGATCGGCGAGGACGGCCTCGGCTTTGACACCCGGGACCTCCTTCAAGAGGCGCTCCAGGTCCAGCCCGACCGCTTCGATGGTCTCGAGGTTCGGGCCGAGGATCTTGATCCCCATCGGTGCGCGCATTCCGCTCTGCAGCATGACGAGGCGCGCCGCGATCGGCTGCAGCTTGGGAGCACTGGTACTTCCGGTAATCGCCCCCCGGTCCGCGATTTCGCGCCAGATGTCATCCGTCGATTGAATCTCGTCGCGCCACTGACGGAACGGACGCCCATCCTCATCTGGGATTAGCAACCCTTCTTCGTCACGCTCGAAGGTCGAGGTTTCCACGTTGAACGCGAAGGTTTCGTGATCCCCGTTCTCGTCGGTTCGGTACTCCGGAAGGTAGTTGACGATCGTCTCGAACATCCCGATGGGAGCGGGATCGAGCGGCGAGTCGACGCGGCCGAGCTTTCCGATGACCGACTCGACCTCGGGGATCGAGTTGATCGCTCGGTCCTGGAGCTGCATGACATCCAGGGACTCGCCGATGGAGGCGTGGGCCATGGTGCTCGGCATCCACAGGAATGAGCCCTCGTCGAGGTCGGGCATGAACTCCTTGCCGAGCCCTGGGAAGGCGTCCGCAAGGCGTTGCCAGAGGACGGTATTTCGAAGGCCCGCGGGGGCTTCTGCTCTGGACTCAGGCACGAACGAGAAGACGCGCTCAAACCCAAGCCAGACCGAGAGGCCCGTTACGAAGAGCAGAGCGGGTGCGCAGAGGAAGAGCAGCTTGTGATCGAGGCAGAACCGCAGGACTCGTGGATAGACCACCTGAACGAGGCGGAACACGAGGAGGAGGCCAATGACTAAGCCCGCGGCAAAGATGAAGTTGGACAGCTGGCTCTTGTCCACGCCGAGGGGCGACCAGTGATCGGCGAGACGAACGAGCACGTAGCCGACTACCGCGATGTTTGCCGCAATCGGAATCCACTTGCGAACGAAGTTGGGCAGCTTGGGTGCGACGAGCGTCCAGAGCGCGAGAAGACCGAGCGCGGAGCCCGACAGGTACCAACCGAGAGCGAGGAGGAGCGCGGCGCCGAGGAGGAGTGTGGCGGCGAGGATGCGACGGAGCGGGTTGGGGGCATCGGGCCGCCGGCTCAGCGGTGACCGGAAGAGAATATGGGCGGCGGGGGGGATGAGAATCAGCGCAACCACGACCGCTGAGATCAACGCAAAGGTCTTGGTGTAGGCCAGCGGTTGAAAGAGCTTGCCCTCCGCGCCGGTCATGGCGAAGACCGGCAAGAAACCGACGACGGTGGTGGCCACTGCCGTGACGACGGCGCCCCCGACTTCGGAAGCGGCACGGTGAATGACCTCGAGTCGATTATCTTCGGGCTTGGCTCTCGAGAGGTGGCTGAGAATGTTCTCGCACATCACCACGCCCATATCGACCATGGTTCCGATCGCAATCGCAATACCGGAGAGCGCGACGATGTTCGCATCGATTCCGAACAGCTTCATCAGAACGAAACACATGCCGATGGCGAGCGGAAGGATGCTACCGATCAGCAGCGAGCTCGACAGGTGCATGACCATCAGAATGACGACGATCAAGGTGACCATCAGTTCGTCGTACAGCGCGTCGGAGAGCGTTCCGAGCGTCTCCTGAATCAACCCCGTTCGATCGTAGAACGGGACTAAGGTGACGCGGCTCTCGGTCACCCAGCTCGGACGATCCGAGGGAGGCGACATTCGGTACCACTTGAGCCAGGCTTCCTGATTGAGGCTGGCGCCGTCGTAGGCTTCGAATCCCAGCGAGGAGGCGAAGGCGCGTACCTCTTCCCGAGACACGACGCGATCATCGACCAGAATCTTGACCGGTAGCCCGGGAGCCATTCGCGCGATCTCGAGCTTGATGTTGTCGATCGCCTCCAGCGGGTTGTAGCCATAGCGAACCACGACAACTCCACCGACGGCTTCGACGCCATTCTTGTCGAGCGCGCCGCGCCGCAGCGCGGGTCCGAGCGAGACGTTCGCCACGTCTTTGACCCGGATGGGGACGTTGTCGTTTGCCTGAACAACCGTGCGCTCCAGGTCTTCCACCGAGCGCAAAAACCCGAGCCCTCGAATGACGTACTCGACGCGATTGATCTCAACGGTTCGAGCGCCGACGTCCTCGTTCGACATGCGCACCGACCGGAAGACATCCTCCAGACTGACGCCGTACGCTCGCATCGCGTCGGGGTCGACATCGACCTGATACTCGCGGACGAATCCCCCGATCGAGCTGACTTCACTGATTCCTTCGGCAGAGGCGAGCGCGTAGCGCGCGATCCAGTCCTGCGTACTGCGCAACTCATCGAGTCCCCAGCCACCCGTCGCGTTACCCTCGGGATCTCGACCCTCGAGGGTGTACCAGAAGATTTGACCGAGCGGCGTAGCGTCCGGTCCGAGAGCCGGTTGAACGCTGCTCGGGAGCGTGCCCGAAGGCAAGCTCGAGAGGCGCTCTAAGACGCGGCTGCGCGACCAGTAAAACTCGACATCCTCCTCGAAGATCACGTAGATCGACGAGAAGCCGAACATCGAAAAGCTGCGTACCGTTCGCACGCCCGGTACGCCGAGCAGGGAGACGGTCAGCGGATAGGTGATCTGGTCTTCGACGTCCTGCGGCGAACGCCCGGGCCACTTGGTGAAGACGATTTGCTGGTTTTCGCCGAGGTCCGGAATCGCGTCGACGGCAACCGGATCACGGGGGAAGTTCTTGAGGTCCCAGTCGAAGGGAGCGCTCCGAACCCCATACCCGATCACAAGAACGAGGAAGACGAAGATCACGAGCTTTTGCTCGAGACAGAATCGAATCAAGCGCGAGATCGGGCCGCTGGTAGGGGAATCACTCATCGCTGTCATTCAAGTCAGAGAGTTCGCCGAGAACGGTTCCGCAGGCTTTCATATAGCCGTCGAAGTAGGGGTTCTGAACAGCGTCGGAAGATTGCAGCCAACGCGCTCCATCGTCGAAGGCCATGGGGCACTCGGCCTCGTAGGTCTTGGCGTCCAGGTCGAACTCTTTGAGAAGGGAGCGCATCACGCTGGAGAGTCGAACGAACTCCGTGCGGGCGCGCGCGACATCGATCGAATCACCGATGGCCTCGAACGATTCGATGAGGTCGGGCTCGAGCTGATTCCATGCCTCACGAGCCTCGATCGAGGGAATGATGGTCCGCGTGCGCTTAACGCTTGCCGCTCCCATCGTGGCCCAGAGTTTGGCCGACGCGTGGTCGTCGGTGAAGAGCGAGAAGTGCACCTCAAAGTAGGCCGACCGCATCTCGAGAAGCTCGGCTCGGAAGCGCACTTGATCTACGGTCAAGTCCTCCGCACGCAAGAAGTCTCGATTGATACGAACGTCGTGCCGGAGCTCGTCCTCGCCTTCGTGTTCATGGTTATGGTCGGTATCCGACATCATGCTCGGCTTGGCGAGAATCTGAAGAGCGCTATCGAGCTTGAAGTTTCCGTTCGTGACGACTCGATCGCCTTCCTGAAGCCCACTCTCGACGAGGTACCAGTCTCCGGCTCGCGGACCGAGCATGATCTCTCTTCCCTCGTAAACCGGACCGTCCTCCGTCTCGAGTTCGAGGTAGACAATCGCTCTTCGCCCGGTTCTGAGAGCTGCTGTCACAGGAATGACCAGCGGCATCTCTTGATCATCGGGATTGGCCGGCACGTAGCCGAGCGATTCTGTCGTCACCAAGTCCATCTCACACAAATCGCAGTGCCCGAACTCCGACCTCACGATTTCCGGGTGCATGGAGCAGATCCACTTCCCGGTCAGGCTCCGATCCATGACGCGGCCTCGGGTGGCGACTTTCGTTCGAACGACGGCGCGAGCGAACATGCCCGGCTTTAGGCGTCCTTCCGAGTTGTCCAGGTTGACCCTCACCTTGACCGTTTGCGTCTTGGGGTCGAGCTCTCGCGAGATAAAGGAGATGGTTCCGACAAAGACTTCGCCGGGGTAGGCCTCCGCGGTGAACTCGACGACCTGCCCGTAGTGGAGCCAAGCCAAGTCGGACTCATAGGCATCGAGTAGGAGCCACAAACGCGAGAGATCGGCGATCGTGTAGATGCGCGTACCCTCTTCCACATACATGCCCGGTCGACCATTCTTGTGCACAACGACGCCACCGATGGGCGCGTTGATCGTGATGTGATCCGAGGGCGTTCCCCGCTCTTCAATCTCTTTCAGTTGTTCCGCGCTGAGCCCGACTTGGCGCAGCCGTTCGCGCGCTGCATCGACCGTCGCCGAGACTGCAGTGGATTCGGCATTGATGACATTGAGCGGTAGAGAGCGCTGCGCATCGAGGGCGGACAGAAGTGCCGTCTGGTCGGTGTAGATCTTCGGGCTGTAGAGGCTGACCATGTGCTCGCCAGCCGCAACCTCGACGCCGGTGTAGTCGACAAACAATCGATCCAGCCGACCCGGTGCCCACGCGGTGAGCGAGGCGAGTCGACTCTCATCGACTTGGACCTTTCCGAACAGGCGAATATCGGCTTCTACGAAGCGACGCTCTACGGGCTCCGATTGAATGCGAATACGGGCGCGGTCCGTAGCGGAGAGCTTGATCTGCCGCTCGGCCTCGGACTCGTCAGAGTTCGCACTGCGTTCGATGGGAATCAGGTCCATGCCGCAGAGTGGGCATGGACCGAATTCGCTCAGCTGAATCTGCGGATGCATCGAACAGCTCCAGACGGTGCTCGATTCGGCTTCCTGCGCGGCATTCGGGAGAGCGCTCGAACTCGCATCCTCGGTAGTCGTTGCGGTTTGAACCGGAGCGAGTCCCGCTCGTAGATACCAACCGCCAACCAGAGCGACGACGATGAGAAGGAAGGTCCGCAATCTCTTGCCGAGATTCTGAGTTTTGGAGTGGGTCATTGGGAGATCTCCTTAAGCGATTCGGGGGCGGATGGGCGGGTCACCACATCGCCGACCAGAGCTTCGAGTCGGGCATGTGCCAGCGCTTGATCGGTTCGCGCGCGTTGAAGGGATAGGTGGAACTCGAGCAGAACGCGTTCGGAGTCGATCAGCTCGAGGAAGTTGGCTTCGCCGCTCTTGAACGCGGTCTCGGTGGCTTCGAAGGCTTGGCGGGCGCGCGGCAAGAGAGTGGTTTGATAGAGCTCGATCTGGCGTTCGGCATCGCGGGCCACGAAGTGTTCCGCTTCCAGTTCGGCGCGCAGGCGGTCGAGTGCGGCTTCAAGATCGGAGTTGACCATTCGGCTGCGCGCCCGCGCTTCACGGCTCGCCGCGTTGTAGCGACTCCGATGAATGGGGAGGTCGACCGAGAACATTGCGATCAGCGGGTCGTCGCCGCTGCCCGGTGTGCCCGCGCCGATCGCGGAGCCGGTCTCGATGTACTCGAGCCCGAGCGAGAAGGCCGGTCGACTCTCAAACTCCGCGCCCCTCTGATTCTGTTCGGCGGCTTGCTTCTGATGGCGAAGGCCGGCCAGTTGCGGGCTCGCGACTTCCATGCGCTGGATCAGCTCGGCGGAGGGCAGCAACTCTCCCGTGGCACTCAGCTCGGTGGGGGTTGGAACTTCCGCAAGGACGGAGCGGTGCAGCGCAGCATTCAAGCGCGCGACGGCGGGACGACGTTGATCTTGCAGCCCGGCCAGGCGATTCTCCGATCGACCGAGCTCGACCTGGGCGCGAATCAGGACCGCATAAGGCGTCCGGCCGGAGGAGTAGTCCCGGCGCACGACCGCTTCCAGGGAGTTCAGGCGATCGCGATCTTCTCGCACGCTCTCTATCGCTTGGCCCCAGTAGTAGAGCTTGTTCCAGGCGAGCTTCACTTCGCGTGAGACCTCGAGGATGGTGCGGTCGAGATTCGCGCGCTCGGCATTGGCCTGCGCGTCGGCTGTCTTGCGTTTGGAGTCCAGCACACCGAAAGCCGGAAACTGTTGCTCGATTCCGACGGCCCACTCTTGCGGTCCGACGCGAGTCTCGACTTCCTCTAGGAAGAGCTTCCCACGCAAGCGAGGGTTCGGGAGTCCTCCGACTTGCGGCGCTCGTTCGAGGCTCGCTTCGAGTCTCTCGCGTGCTGCTCGAACGAGGGGACTCTCTCGAACGGCGTACTCGATGAGCTCATCCAGGGTGGTCGGTAGCGCTGCAGCTTCGCCTACCGTTGAGTTGGGCTGGTTGGCGGCGCGGTTGGCGCGCGC
Organism: Planctomycetota bacterium; assembly: GCA_029259635.1. Classification (GTDB taxonomy): domain Bacteria; phylum Planctomycetota; class UBA1135; order UBA1135; genus OFTM34. The sequence continues at coordinate 74,493 of JAJDEU010000001.1, forward strand.
CGCTTCGCGCCACTCGCGGGGAGCAGCTCGCGGCGCTTCCGCTCGAGAGGCGGGGACCGCGCAGGCGGCGGGCAAAAGGTTGGCACACCCGAGGATTGCGCAGAGGTAGAACGCGCGGGTGCGGAATTCCACGCGACGAGCGCGGAGGATGGCTGAGAACATGAGAAGCTCCTGTCGGAGTGCTGAAGAACGAAATCGAAAACGACGCTCCGCGCGAGTCACGCGGAGAGAAGTGACGAGGTCAGATCAACAAGCAGGAGATCTCTGCGAGCAGGCGCTGTGCGCCGCCTTGCGCCCAGCGAGCGGCAATCAGAGAACCGGGCGGCCGTGCGGCGGTCGGTTCGCTCGAGCGAATCGCTCCAGGCGGCGAGTTCGCCCGATGCGGAGACAGAAGCCTCCATGCGGCGGAGTCACCTAAAGCCTGAGTGTGTGCTGCGATGTACTGATTGCGGCCCAGCGTCTCGCTCAGTCGTTCAGCGCCATTGCCCAGAATCAAATCGACGGACAGTTGGTCGTCCGCGTCATCGGGAGTTAGGCGGCAATCGCAGCCGCTTTTCCCGGAGGAGGCGCTCTCCTCGCTTGCCGGTTTCATCGGGCAGCCGCTGGTCGCAAGTGCGGCGGGATCGGAGGTGCCCGGCTCCGAACTCGTCAGCTCAACCTCTTCTGAATTGCCACAGCAGCAAGAGCCGAGCATGGGTTCGCTGCGCACGTCGCTCATCCCCGCACATCCTTCGCCGATCTGGCGACTGTAGCTGTGAGCGAGCGGAAGCTGCGAACCGAGCATCGCGACGACCAGACACAGAGCGGAGAATCCGCTTCGCAACGTGCGAAGCGGGCGGCGCTCGGATGAGGAAGGGTGTCGTGGTTGCGGCAACATCGAAGTTCCCCCTGTATCAGGGGAAGCGGGCAAGCACAAGCCTAGCTTGAGGGCGAGAGCTTCCGACCGCTTTCATCGGCTTCTACGACGCGAAACAGAACCCGGAGACGTCCAAAGACGATTTATGGCCTGCGACGTGGCTGATGGTGCCCCGGCGCGCTTCGAAGCGGGCGAGAGCTAACCGCAGTTTAAGGGAGCGAACGAAGCGACGGGACGGCTAGGTCGGCGAGTCGCGCGCGAATGCCCGCTCTTACAGGAACTCCATCTCACCGTCCGGGAGTAGGTAGACGATCAGCATTTTGCCGCCGCTTACCGTGGGAACGTGAACCGAGCCTTCGGGCAAGACCACCCAGCCGGGCTGTCTTCCGTCGAAGGTCGGCTCGCCATCGAGAGCGATGCAGTAGTCGATCTCGCCACGCGGGTGGCGGTGCTTCGGGCCCGGTCCCGTCATGAGAACGACGTCGATGGAGAAGCCGCGAGTCTCGGGCGAGGGCTTGGCAACGCGGCCCCACATCACGGGAAGCTCGCCTCGATTCGCAATCTCACCATCCGCGAGCAACTGGTTGAGCTTGGCATGCATCGCTTGCGCAACATCTCCGTTCGGGTCGAACCGCTCTCGGAGAGCGGCTTCGGCCTGATTTGCGTCGGCTAAATCGAGATCTTGAGCGGCGTCGAGTAGGGGCTGAAAGGCTTCGAGCACGGGGGATTCTCTTTCGAAGGGTAAGGACGGGTTGATAAAGCCCAAGCGTGGTTGATAAAGCCCAAGCGTGTGGGACTTGGCGAAGCTGCAAACTATACTTCGCTCGCCGCAAGGGTGGAGCTTCATTGATTTCTCCGCCTGCAGGTCGGAGGAGAGTTCGGCCTGGCTCACCCGTCTCTTGATCTGAACCCCTGGCACCACGATCCATGACCGCAACCGATACCGAACTCGAGTCCCGCTTGCGCCCAACGCGGGAGGAGCTCCTCGCCGAGTTCGGCGGCTCGGACTTTTCGGTGCAAGCGCTCTTCGGTTTTTGCTTCGTCCCGACTCGTCGCTTGAGCTTGCTCAAGCAGTTGACCTTCGAAGAGGACTGGGGCGCCGGTGACTCGGTCTTGCTCAATTACCTTGCCCTACAGCTCCGGCTCTCGATCGAGCAGGATAAGTTCGCCTGGAACGACGGTCAGCTCCTCCTGACGGCGGGCAATCTCTCGACCCTCTCCGGCATACCGATTTATGTCGGCTTGGTCCGGAACCAGACTTCGGACGAGAATCCGTGGGCATTGAACTGGGTCGGCGATCGCCCCAGTTGTTCCATGCCCCCGGAGGCGCCATGTCTGGAGCCAGGGCTTCCCATCGACCCGGCGGCCGAGATCGTTCTCGGTGTCGAGCTGTCGGAATCGAATCGCCTTCAGCGGGTACCCATGCTCGACGGCGCGACTCCCGCATTCCGGACCCGAGCCTTAGTGGGGGCGTGCCACTTCGCGCTCCATCGCGGTCTCGCCGTGCCGCACAATTACGGCGGAGTTCCCAGCTACTTCCTGCCCGTCTACTTGGAGAGCGACTCCGACTTGGGCGCCGCGCCCGACCTGGTCTGCTCGGTTCTCGTGCAGGAGCGGCGGCTCTTGATTCGGTCCGTTCTCGATCCCGAAGTGGCTTACTCCCATGCACGCGCGGTCGTCGATCGATGCGATCAGCTGCCCGGATGGTTGCTGGAGTCCTGGGCATTAACCGAAACCGAAGGCGAGGAAGACTGAGCCCGTGCCCGCCTGGCTTCGAAGAACGCTCACGATCGTTGGGCTCTGTGTTTTGGCCGCCCTGGCTCACGGTCCGCTCGTGCGAGCGGGCTTCGACGCAGAAGATCACGGAATGCTGGTACGTGCGGGCGCACCCGCCGGCGAATCCGCCAATGCGCTCGATGCCGTCGCGCCCCGAACGCCGCCGCCGCTCACTTCGCTCTCTCTCGGCGATCTCTTCGCCGTCGAGGGGGGCGAGGGGTGGTTTTTGTCGGGCTTGTCTCTAGCCGTCTCGCGCCGCGTCTGGGGACTTCCCGGCGCAGAGGGCGTGATCCCCGCGGGCTATCGACTCGAGAACTTATTGCTCCTCGGCTTGTGCGCCGTCGGATTGCACCGACTGCTCCGCCGGATGTTGATGCCCTGGCTCGGCAGCGAACAAGCCGCCGCCGCGTCACGCACCGCAGCCGCTCTGCTCTTCTTGCATCCACTCGGCGCAGCGACCGTCTCCTCCCTGCACGGCCGCGGCGACCTCTTGAGCTTTTTGTTCTTCATCTGGACAGCGGCCGTCTTTCTGCGCGGTCGCCAAGATCGAAAGATCGTCCTGACCTCGGTCGCCTTCGCGGGAACTCTCCTCGCCTGTCTCTCCGGCGGCTTGGGGCTCTGGCTACCGCTCTTTCTCGCCTTCGTGGAGTTCGTCTCTTCGCACCGCTATCGCCCGTTTAGGAGTCGGCTCCGAACGGCGGGCTCGACCATCTTGATTTACGGCGGCGCGCTCGGCATCGCCGTGTTCCTACGTGTCTTCGAGACCGGTATCGGACCCGCGCACGGATTGAACCAGAGCTTGTCCTCCGTTCAGACTCCGCTGGACGCGGCGGAGCTCGCGCTCTGGGCCGTCGAAAAGCTGGGCGTGCTGATTCTTCCCGCAAGCTCCCATGGCCCCGGCATATTCGGCACCGCGCTCGCCGGGCTCTTGTTCTTGTTCGCGATGCAGCCCGCACTCGTCGCCGCTCGTTCGGCACCGCGACTCTGGGGCTGGCTACTCTTTTGTTGGTTCATCGCGCTGTTCATCTCTGGGACGAATGGCCTCGATGTGCGCGTGCATCCCGGTCACCTGGGCAGCTCGCGCATCTTGTTCGGCGCCTCCGCGGTGATGTGCGTTGGGCTCGCGATCTCGGTGACGGCGGTTTCGGGGCTGGCGCGACGCCTGCGGCCCGTGATTCTGATCGTTGGATTTGCCGTGTTGGCACGCGGCAACGCGATGCCTTGGGTCGATGCCGGTCAGTGGGTGTCCGAGCTGCGCCGCGACATCATGGATGCCCGCGAACGCAATGGGCGCGAGAGCCGAGTTCTGCTCGTCGATCCGCTTCGACCGGTGAGTGGAATCCATCCCTTGGGAGCTCGAGTCTCCGGACTGGAGTGGGTCCTACACCCGGAGTTTACCGGTGAGCGTCTGAGCGCTCCCGTTCGTATTCAGGCGACGACGGAGCCGGGCTTCTTAGCGCTTGCCCGCGAGCCCGAGTTGGAGGAGATGCGCAGGGGATCCCTCTTGGTCGTATTCGCGACCGATGAACGGGCCGATCTTCGCGTCGGCCCGATTCGGCAGTCCAAACTTTTAACCGAGCTCGAGCCTTCTCGCGGGACGCGCAGTTGGCGACGCGAGAGTCGCTCGCCCGATCTGGATTTGGACGCGCTCTCGATCGGAGCACTTCAACTCTCGGCGACCGTGGGCAGCGAGCTACCTACGGATCCCCTGGAGCTCAGCTGGCGAGCGCGCTATCCCATCGAGTTGGAGTCTTTCGCAACCGGGGCTTGGTGGACGGACAGTCCCGTTGCGCGCGCCAGCTTCGATTTGTCGAGTTCGCTCGCCTGGCGACTCTCGGGTCGCATCCGGCGCGTCTGGTTCGAGAGCGGCCTGGCCAATATCGGCGAGGTCGAGCTGCTCGAAGGCTTGCCCGCTCTCGGCGATCGACTCGAGCCCGAAGCTCTGGACGACGACTGGTACTTCCGGCTCGACTTGCCCGAAGCTCTCGCGGTTGCCATCCAGAGCTCGACTACCGAAGGAGTCTGGGTGACGGGCTTGCTCGACCTGGAGACCCTCGCCTACATCGAGCTCCCCGGCACGACCATGAAATCCGGTACGATCCACGTCGAGGGAGCCGCGGCTTGGGTTCGCGATGTCGTGCGTTCCACGGGTGGTCCGGTCGCGTGGCTTCTCGACTACCGGGTCCGCGGTGTCGCGGTCGCGCGCTCGCAGGGTCGCAGAATCGGTCGCGCACCGGCGCCTGCGGATTAAGCTGCCGAGTAAGCTCTCGCTGCCCCCCTTTTCCGTGTGTCCGAGCTAGCAGCCCGTGGTAAAAGTCATTCACTCTATAAACGGCCGATTTTTCGCCAGGTCGGCACCCGAAATCCTCCCCGAATCTATGGATTCGGCTTCGTTTCCGGGAACCAACCCGACCAAAAATTTGCTGCTAATAGAGCAAAGCACTTTCACCACGGACTGCTAGGTCTACTTCGAGCTATGTCTACAGAGTCCCAAAAAGCACAGCCCAACAAAGCTCTCGAGTTTTTTCCGAACCCCGCGCCCGAGCGCGACTACGAGATTCGCTTCGAGGCTCCCGAGTTCACCTGCGTCTGCCCCAAGACCGGCCAGCCCGACTTCGCCACGATTCGCATTCACTACGTCCCGGACGAGAAGTGCGTCGAGCTGAAGAGCTTAAAGCTCTACCTGTGGTCCTTCCGCGACGAAGGCCACTTCCATGAAGCGGTGACAAACATGATTCTCGGCGACCTCGTCGAGCTCTTGGCGCCGCGTCGCATGACGGTCATCGGAGACTTCTTCGTGCGCGGTGGAATCAAGACCGTGATCGAAGCGAGCTATCCCTGATCCGCGAGCTCGCGAACAAGCGCGACCGAACGCGAACAGCCGAGCCGGCTCGCACCCGCGCGTAGCAGCTCGTTCGCGAAGCTGAGCGTCGCGATGCCGCCGGCCGCTTTGACGCCGCGCTCGGGCCCGGCCATTTCGCGCAATAGTCGAACGTCTTCGACGGTGGCGCCCCCGGTCGAAAAGCCGGTCGAGGTCTTGAGGAAGTCGGCGCCGGCGTCGAGAGCGAGCTCGCAGGCCAGGCGTTTTTGATCGTTGCTCAAGAGGCAGGTCTCGAGGATGACTTTGAGCAGCGCATCCGCATCGTGACAGAGCTCGGCAACCGTTTGGATGTCGCGAGAGACCGCGCGCCGATCGCCCGCTTTGAGCGCTCCGAGCTGAATCACCATGTCGATCTCGAGCGCGCCGCGTTCCAGCGCATAACGAGTCTCGCTACATTTCGCTTCGGTGCCGCAGCCGGAGAGCGGAAAGCCGACGACTGAGCAAACGCGAGTCTCGGAGCTCGCGAGGAGGCGCGCGCACTCTTCGACGTAAACGGCGTTCACACAGACGGAGAAAAAACCGTGCTCGCGCGCTTCGCGGCAGAGCGCATCGATCTCGAGCGGCGTGGCGTCGGCGCGGAGCCGCGTGTGGTCGATTGAGCTCGCGAGCTCGGCGCTCGTCAGATCGGTCTTGGGACCGACCCTACCTTCGGCGCTCATCGGTTCGAATCGGCGAGCGCCGATGCGAGCTTGGCGAGGATCTCTCCATAGCGACCGTCGAGCCCGCCATGGCTCCCGGCGTGCTCGACGTGTTCGCAGTTGACCTCGAGCTCTCGCAGCTTCTTTACCAGCCGCCGCAGTCCCCACTGCAGATTGAACTGATCGGCCAGCCCGGCCTCGACGTACAAGAGATCGAGCGATTGCAGCGCTTTCGCGTGAGTCTCGCTGGCTCGCAGCGGATCGAAGGCGAGCCAGCGCTCCCACACTTCCGGAAGGAGCTCGCCGGTCTCCAAATCCATCGGCAGGTCGAAGCCGAGCGCGGAGCTGGGATTGGGGGAGTAGCAGGCGGACATGGCCAAGATGTTGAGGACCGCGTGGCCGTTGCCCTTGAGCTCGTGAGTCTCGCGGAAGGCCGCCAGGAACTTTGTTGGGTCACCCTCAAAGGGCACCAGGCCGCGCATCGCTTCGAGCATCTCACCGCCGAAGCAGTACTCGAAGCAGCAGTCGCCGCTGACCGAAGCACAGGCGGAGAAGAGATCGGGATGGTGCATCGAGAGGTGCAGCGCGCCAAATCCTCCCGAAGAGGTTCCGACGACTCCGCGCCGACCGGGCAAAACGGGAAAGCGTTCGTCGACGAAGGGCACAAGCTCCCCGGTGACATAATCCTCGTAGCGCCCAACCGCACTCGAGTTCACGTACTGGCTGCCGCCGAGGGACGTGAAGCAGTCGGGCATGACGAGAATCGCGGGCGGAGTCTTGCCCTCGGTGATCGCGCGATCGAAGTGGCTCACGATGCCGCGCTTCCAAGGATGCGTGGAGAGGTACTTGGTCGCATGACCGGTGAGGCCCGGCAAGAGGTAGATCACCGGGTAGAGCTTGCCCTCCGTGTCCCAGCCCGGTGGCAGATAGACGGGCAGCTCACGCTCGCTGGGGTCACCGAGCGCATTGCCTTGGAGCACCTCGCTCGAGATCCGATGAAGCTCCACTCGGCCGCTGTAAGCGAGCGGATCCGCGAGACCGACAACGCTCGTCATGACGGGCTCTCGCCGCGCGCCCGTCGCGCTCCGATTTCATACTCGGCACGCAAATCGTCGAAGCTGGCCTTGATGCGCTGATAGATAAACTCACAGCGCGTTTCGTAGTGAGCGAAGGCGGACTTCATCCCGTTGATCGAGAGCGTCTCGAGGTCGTCGAGGCGACAGCCGAACTTGTCGACGGCGAGCATGTACTCGTCGGTAAGCGTCGTCGAACTCATCAGGCGATTATCGGAGTTCAAGGTCAGCCGAAAGCCGAGCTCGTGGAAGAGCGGAAAAGGATGTTCATCGAGAGTAGCTACGGCGCCCGTGTGCAGGTTGGAGGAGAGGCAGATCTCCAGCGGAATGCGATGGTCGAGGATGTACTGTGCGAGCAACCCGACCTTGATGATCTTGCCGTCGTAGATGACGAGGTCCTCGATCAAGCGCGTGCCGTGCCCGATGCGATGTGCGCCGCAGTACTGGAGCGCTTGCCAGATACTCTCGGGACCGAAACTCTCGCCAGCGTGAATGGTGATGGCAAAGTTCATGCGCTTGGCGAGCTGGAACGCGTCCAGGTGATCCTTCGCGGGGTGACCGGCCTCCTCGCCCGCCAGATCGAAACCGACGCAGCCCTGCTCGCGGTAGGCGAGGGCGAGCTCGACCAACTGAAGGGAGAGATCGCGCGGTTGGTTGCGCAGGGCGCAGACGATCAGACCGGTTCCGATGTTGAAGTCTTTGGAGCCACGCCGCAGGCCGCGCAAAACCGCGAGCATCACGGCGTCCAGACCGAGTCCGTCGAGGGTGTGGAGGTGCGGAGCGAAGCGCGCTTCGGCGTAGACGATGTTCTCGGCGGCCAGGTCTTCGCAGAACTCATAGGCCACCCGCTCGAGGGCTTCCTTCGTCTGCATGACCGCGCAGGTGTGCCGGAAGCCTTCGAGGTATTGGGGCAGGCTGCCGCGATCGGCTCCTTCGAAGAACCACTTGGCGAGCGCTTCGGGCTCGGACTCGGGAAGCTCGTCGTAGCCCTGATCCCGCGCAAGGTCCAGGACGGTTTGCGGTCGGAGCCCGCCGTCCAAATGCTCGTGAAGCAGAACTTTGGGAACTCGAGCAACGAGCTCGCGGCTGGGCACGGGATTCTGATCGGTCATCCGTGAATCCTAGTCGTCTACACTGTCGGTTTCTATGCAGCCCGTGGCGATCGGGAAGACGAATCGGCGCGGACTTGACCGAAAGCTCGTGGAATCGGGAGTCGGGCGCGTTGAGGCTCGGCGGCGTCGGGCGTATCGTGGTCGCCCCGTTCACCACCGGGCGCAGTCACCGGGCTTCCACTGCCCAACCGAGCTGCAGAAGAGCGAGGAGCTCTCGATCAAGCCATGTCCGAAAACGTACGCGTTCGCTTCGCCCCGAGTCCCACCGGCAGACTTCATATCGGCGGGGCGCGCACCGCTCTGTTCAACTGGGCCTACGCCCGGCGACACGGCGGCAAGTTCATTCTGCGAGTGGAGGACACCGACAGGGAGCGCTCCACCGCCGAGTTCGAGTCCGCCATTCTCGAGGGAATGAGCTGGCTGGGAATGGACTGGGACGAAGGCCCGGTTGTCGGGGGGGACTTCGGTCCTTATCGGCAGTCGGAGCGGTTGGAGGCACATCTCGAGGTTGCCGAAGAGCTTGAGAAGGGAGGCCACGCGTATCGCTGTTTCTGCACATCCGAGCGGCTCGGTGAGCTGCGCGAGAAGCAGATTGCTACGAAACAGACCGCCGCCTACGACCGGAAATGCACAGCGCTCACGCAGGACGAGGTGACGCACAACCTCGCGGCGGGCTTGCCGAGTGTGCTGCGCTTTCGAGTGCCGGAAGGGGAGACGAAGTTCACCGACGAGATTCGCGGAGACGTGTCCTTCTCCAACAAAGAGGTCGACGACTGGATCATGTTGCGCGCGGACGGCTCGCCGACCTACAACTTCGTCGTGGTCTGCGACGACTCGGCGATGAAGATCACGCACGTGATTCGCGGCGAAGAGCACCTGACGAATACACCCAAGCAAGTGCTCCTCTACCGAGCGCTCGGACTCGAGGCGCCGAGCTTCGCGCACCTCCCGCTGATTCTCGGTACCGACAAGAAGAAGCTGAGTAAGCGCACCGGCGATACCGCCCTCGACGACTACCGGGAGCGGGGCTTCCCTCCGGAAGCGGTGATGAACTTCCTCTGCTTACAGGGCTGGGCACTGGACGGAGAGACCGAGGTTTTTTCGATCGATCAGCTGGCGAAGAACTTCGCGTTCTCCGCTGTCTCGAAGGGCGGATCGGTCTTTGACCTTCAGAAGTTCTTGTGGCTCGCTGGCGAGTACACGCAGAAGGGCGAGCTGGAGGCGCTCGTCGAGCGGGCGAAGCCGTTTATGGTGAGCGCGGGCTTGATGACGCAAGCCGAGCTCAGCGAGCGCGGCGAGTGGCTGAAGGCGGCGATCGGCAGCGTGCAGGAGCGCGTTCGCATCTACAGCGAAATTCCCGAGCAGCTCGCCTATCTCTTCGCGACCGACGCGGAGGTCGTCTACGACGAGAAGGCCGTCAAGAACGCGAAGAAGCGCGGCGTGGATGCCATGTCGAACTACTTTGAATGGGTTCGCCCGCGGCTGGAGTCGAGCTCCACTCCCGCTGAGCTGCGCGAAGAAACGCGCACTTGGATCGGCGAGAACGGCTTCAAGTTTCCCGATCTCTTTCAGCCGTTGCGCTGCGCGTTGACCGGTGCCGCGGGTGGGCCCGATCTCTTCGACGTGATGGAGCTGCTCGGTCCGGAGAGCAGCCTCGCTCGGATCCAGCACGGACTTTCGCGCTTGGTCGACTCGGAATAGAGCGGCGTCGCGTCCGCGAGTCTCCGCCGAGTCGAACCTCGCTAGCGAGGACTCGCGATCCCGAGTCTTTCGAGAGCGCGCTGCAAACCATCCGACGCGATGCGATGGTGGATCGGGCTCGGGTGCGGATCCGCTTCGCTGACGGTGAGCTCGGAACCGCGGTAGCGCTCGATGTCGTGCTCGCGCATGTAGTTCTCCAGTCGAGGCGCGAGGTTGCAGGTTGCGAAGCCGCGAGAGCGAGCGGCGTCGAGCGCGCGCTCCGAATATTCGCTCTCGCGGTGAGAGAAAAACAGGACGCGAAAACCGTGCTCCTCTGAGAGAGTTGCGAGCTCGTCCAGCGCGCTTTCGACGGCTGTCCAACCGACGAGGTGCCGCCATTCTGCCGGGATCTTTTCGGGATCGGTTTCCACGCGAAAGATTCGCTCGGCCTGCGTCGGTGCGGGAGCGAGCATGGCGCCAGACGTTTCGTCCTCGCCCCGAAACCACTCCAGCAAGGCCGATCGATTCAAGCTCCACGGATCAAAGGCGCGGTGGAGAAAGCTGGGCAGGTTGACGTCGTTGGAGACGAAACCGAGCACCACGAGGTCAGGCTGGAACTCGAGTCCCCGCGACTTCAAGTAGGCCAGCTCTTGGGCGGTGTTGTAGCCGGGAACGGCTGCGTTCAAGACTTGCCAGTCTCGACTGGGATCATCCTCGTTCAGGTTTTTTTCGAGCCGCGCCAGGTATTCGCGCCCGTCCGAAACCCCTTGCCCGAACATGACCGAGTCGCCGAGGCCGAGGATCCGATAGGTCTTGTGGGTGCGCTCGCCGACGGCGCCTTCGCGGCGAAGGCCGTCCGAATTGGTGGTCACGGCAGCCCCCGCGTAGTCCACCCCTCGAAGGTCGGGGCGCAGCTCATAGATCAGGTCGGGCTGATCGTTCGCACGAATCAAATCACCGAGGCCAAGCGTGCCTCGGGGAATCGGGCGATCGGCGCCGAAGCGGTCCTGATCGAAGAGCGCCTCGTCCGCCTGGCCGCGAACCACCCGGGCTCCGACTTCGGCGGCGAGCAGTGCGAGCAGCAGACTGCCACAGGTGATGAGGAGGCGTGAAGTGACGCGGGACATGGGGCTCCGAGCATAGCGCCAGAAGCTGTCCATGCCCGGGCCACCGTTCCCCAAAAGCCCGTTTAGAGAATTTTAGATTCGGTCGAAGAGTTCTTCGGAACTACCGTCCAGTCATGACCTCTTCCCCCGAATTCAGTGGCGCCTCCGGTGCGCCTAAGAAAGTCGCAACTGAGATCGAGTGCGCCGATGCAGCGCGGCTGACCGCCGCTTTTGTCGACGGTGGGCTGGAGCGAAAGGCCGTCCGGCTTTTGCGCGGGCACTTGGATGGCTGCGAGGAGTGTCGATCCAATTACCGCACGGCTCTTGAGGCGGCCGGTCGATTGGGAGCAAATCTGCGGGAGAGCCGCAACGCGCCGGAAGGGCGCGAGTCGGCGAAAGAGCGAAACCAACGAATTGTTGCGCGTGCGAGCAGTGTTCAGGAGCGCAAGCGAAGGCCGTTTGCGTTGCGGGCGCTGATGCTGACGGCGGGAATGATTTTCGTGGCCGGTTGGATCGGGAAGGAAATGGACTTCCCCAATCCGGCCGTCGTCTATTGGGAATCCGGTGATGTCGGAGTGGCGGACGCGGTTCTCGGTTCCGAAACCGATGGTGAAGAGCTGGTTGCCGCGAACTGGTGCTGGACGGCCGCTGGCTCCTCCGCGCGTATTCTCGTCGCCGGTACTGAGCTTCACATGGGAGGCGAGACCCAGGTCCTTCTCGAGAATCGGAAGGACCTCAGCTTTCGGCTTCGCAACGGCAAGCTGGAGATCGACGGAGCCTGCGAGGTGCTGACTTCAAAAGGGCTGGTTCGCATTCACGATGGAGAGGCGACGATCGAGCTCCGAGCGCAAAAGCTCGTCGTCGAGAATCGCGGAGGCACGGTCGAGTTTGTGAGCTCCCTCGGCACTCGCGTGGTTGAGGCCGATCAACCTCCGCTCGTCGTCGAGTAGCAGCGCTACAAATTTCGAGCTTCTCGGTCCGCGACTTCACGCTGCTCGCCGTGGTCCGTATCGTGTGGGAACGATGACTCCGCCTCGATTGACGTTCCGAAGAGCCCTCGAGCTCCGATGGCCAGCCGCCCTCTCTCTGCTCGCCCTGATCTCGCTCTCCTGCTCGACGAGCGTAGAGACGCCTCCGAACCTGGTGCTCATCTCGATCGACACGCTCCGGATGGACCACACGACGGTCGGCGGATATGAGCGCGATACAACACCGGCGCTCGCCAAATGGGCGGCGGGGGGGACGGTCTTCGAGCAGTCCTACTCCGCCAGCTCGTGGACACTGCCGGCGATGAGCATGTTGCTCACGGGGCAAGTTCAGGTGAAGAATGAAGGTCGCATCTTTCCCAACCAGTCTCCGCTGGCCGAAACTCTGCGCAGTCGCGGATATCGAACCGGCGCCATCATGTCGAATGCGCTCTTGACCGCCGAGCGCGGTTTCGATCGAGGCTTCGATACCTTCGACATCAAGACCGAACACAACTCGGCAGGACAGAACTGGCTGGCTCCGGATGTAACCGACCGCGGTATTGCGTTCATGAAGATCGAGCGCGAGCCGTTCTTTCTCCTGCTGCACTACTTCGATCCACACGACCCTTACTCGCCGATCGATGGGCAGGCTTTCCCGCCGATTCGCAGTGAAGAACGTGAGAGCGCCTATCGGGCTGCACTTCCCGCCGAGCAAAGAGAGCGCCTGACCACGGACGTCTACGAAGGCATCGAAGAGAGAATTTCTCAGTACGACTCGGAAGTACTCCAGACCGATCGAAGCTTGGAGCGGTTGTTCGCGTGGCTGGAGGCCGAGGGCCTCGCGGAGAACACGATCGTTGTCGTCACGGCGGATCACGGAGAAGGTCTCTGGCAACGCGCTGCGACGATTGGTGAAAAGCCCAAAGAGGTGTTCTTTCCCGAGCTGTACTTCGAGCACGGCATTCAGCTCTACGGAGAGCAAGTTCATGTACCGCTGTGCCTGCGCGGACCCGGTGTCCCCGTCGGTGTTCGAAGCGACCTCGCGGTCTCCCTACTCGACGTTGTTCCCACGGTCCTCTCGCTTCTCGGCGTACCCCGCGAGTCGGCTCTCTCGGAGACCGCCGGTACGGGACAAGCCCTGTTGCCCGAAATTCCCACGAGTCGCGGTCAGCCCGTGTTTGCGATTTGCTCGCGGGGCACTTCGGTAACCGTCGACGGGCGCTACCGCTTGCACCTACCGCGCGAGTACAAGCTCGAGCAAGGCGCGGTTGTGGAGTTGTTCGACTTGAAGTACGACCCGCTCGAGCTGAATGCCCTCGACGATCCAGAGCGCTCGGCAGAATTGCGCCAATTGATCGAAGACTGGATCGCGTTCAATAAAAAGATCGAGTGGGGCGAAGTGAAGGCGATTGACGCGGAGCAAATTCGCAAGGAATTCAGCAGCATCGGTTACGCCGCGGAGGAGATGCTCGGAGAGGATTTCGAGGACAGTGATGAGGCGGGGGATGAGGAGCAGCGCGCTGGTGATTCGGGCGAATCCAAGAGCGATCGATGAGTGAGCGCGGGGCTCTCAGTCTGCCCCCTCGGCGCTATAGCAAACTCTGGCTGGCTTTTGCCCGCACCGTCGAGAGGACGGCAGCAGGCCTCGGCGGGCGAGTCTTTTACCGACGATGGTTCTTGGGACCCGGGCGCTTTCGGGTGCGTGAGGAAGTCGCGCGCGTGAAAGCGCTGCCGATCGGACTGCACGGTTTTTGCATCGTGCAACTCTCCGATCTACATGGCGGGCGATTCATGGGCGAGGGGGATTTGAAACACGTCATCGCCGCAGTTCTAGAGCAGCGCCCCGACGTGGTGGTTCTGACCGGAGATTACATCACCAGTCGTTGGCAGGAGGTACTCGGGCTCATGTCCGAGCTGCGAAAGCTTGAGGCTCCTTATGGCGTTTTCGCGATCTTCGGCAATCACGACTATCGCGGCCGCAACGAGCATCGAATCGCCGAGCTCTTCCGGGATGCTGGCATTGTTGTATTGCGCAACCAGAGCGTTCGAATCGACACGGGCAACGGGACGCTCGGCCTGGTTGGACTGGAGGACCTGGAAGAAGCGAAGCTCGTCGACGAGCTTTCAGCGCGCGCCGCCGTGCGCCCCGAAGACGTCGAGGTCGTGCTCTGCCACAATCCGAATATGGCGGAAGAGCTGGCGCGGCCGCAATGCGCCGCTGTGCTCTCTGGCCATACCCACGGTAATCAGATCGATCTCCCCGGCTTTCGGCACTTGGGGCCCGAGCACGCGGGGGAGCGACGCCAGTTCGGAGCAACGGCCGCGATCACGAATGTGGGACTCGGCGTCATCGGGCTGCCTCTTCGCATCGGAGCGCCTGCCGAAATCGTTCGACTAACGCTTGTCGCCGAGTCGGTGTAGGATTTTGTCGTGCACGGAAGCGTGAGTTTGCATGACGGAGTCCTGTGGGTGGGGCGGCATGAAAAGACCGCTCACGTCGCGGCCTTTGACCTCGATGGAAGGCCGCTCGGCCGCAGGTTTTCCTTTCGTAATAGCGAGCTGGATCGCGCCGCCGTAAGCGGTTTAGTCGTGGACCAAGATCACCGCATTTGGGTAGCGGATACGCCATCGGGAAAGCTGCTCGGTTTCAATCTCTTCGGCCGGCAATTGGCTTCCATCGGAGGAGGCGAGTGGACTGAAGATGAGGGTAAGAGCCTCACGGAACCGGTCGATGTCGACCTCTTCGGCGAGGTCGATGACAGCTTGCTCGTTGTCGCATCCGGGGGCAGACGCCGGCACGCGGTCAGGCTCTTCTCCCCGACTGGTGAGCTCGTGCTATCGCTGCGTCCGCTCGGCGATCCGCGCGGGAAGTTCTTCGGAGTTCGTGGAGTAGCCGCGCTCGGTAGGCTGATCTTCGTCGCCGAGGCGAGCGCCGAACGCGTGCAGGTCTTCCGCGACGGCGACTTTCACTTCGCCTTCCGTTGTTCAGTTCCAGGTTTCGGTCCCCGGCCGGTGGCAACGGCGCCCCTCGCGGACGGACGCCTTGTCGTCGCGGTGAGGGGCGACGGCGATAAAGAAGAGAGTGGGCTGCTTCTTTATGACCAGAGCGGTCATTTCTTGAATGTCCTCGCTCACTCGGGCCGTGACGATGGACGAATCTGCGAGCCGGATGGGCTAGCCGTCCTCGACGCTGGCCGGGACCGAGAGAGTCGGCTCTTTGTCATCGATTGCGATGGAGAACGGGTCCAGGTCTTCAATCTCGAAGGAAATTGCTACGGGGCCTTTGAAACCCTAACGGGATGAACGGGTTGCTCCCTCCCTGAACATCTTTCCTACCGAGGCGGGCCTGTGGGCGGAGGGAGCGGATCTCGCCGCAGTCGGGCGAACAGACGCCTTAGGTGCGCGGTCTTTCGTTCTCGCCGGTTCCATCCTTTCGCTGATTTTTCGCCCGCGATACCGGCATCCGGAAGGTATTTTTGAGTCGAACTCGCGGCGCCGCAGCTCGCAACCACCTTTTGGGAGTGAAAACCTCCTTCGCGGCACCGACAGACGCCTTTTTGCTGGGGATTCATTGGAACCCTTAGGAATTTATTAGCGTCTACAGCTATCAGCAATGCATCCCAGTATTCACCTCCTGCTCGCGGCGGGTCTACTCTTCCCGGGTGCACCTTTTCAAGCCGAAGATGACCAGCCAACGGTCGAGACTAGTGTTCTCGTTGGCGGTCAAGGGGGGCAGGGTGCAAACGGGGGGGCAAAAACGCCCGTTGTCGGCAATCAAGCAGGGTCCAAGCTGGGTCCGGGCAAAGGCCTGGGCGTTGGTGGTGCTAACGGGAACTTTGGAAAGCAGAACCCCAACGACAAGGCGATCAACGCGCTGCTCTTCAACGAGCACGCTCTGATCAAAGGCGGTTCGAACGTGTTCGGCGGCGAGGATGCCATCATTCGCGCGGGACCGTTCGAGATCATTCTGCCCGGCGAACCGTCGATCGTGACGTCCCCCGATCTCTTGCTCGTCACGCTGACCGACACGGCCTCTGGCAATGATGAGACCATCATCGTCGAGCTTCCGCCGACACTGGTTCGGGGCGATAAAGTGCCCATGTTGGTGGCCTTCCACAAGTGCTGCAACACGCAGTTCGACATCAGCGCGAATACGACCTTTCCGGCGGAAGCCCGAGCCCGTGGCTGGTTGCTGATGGCTCCGCTGGGAGCGTTCAAGCCGAACTTTTCCTCGCTTGCCAGCCAGTCCAACACAGAAGAAGCGCTCGACTTCGTTCTGAACCGATTCAGTAGCTATATCGATCTTGACCGGATCTACGGCGTTGGTTTTTCCATGGGAGGGGGCTCTGCACTGAGCTTTGCGGCGCGCCATTTGGATCCGGCCAAACCGATGTTTGCGGCGCTGGTCAATCACACGGGCGGCCTCGACCTGATTAACACCTACGAGAATGAAGGGACCGGCATCCGGGACATTCTCGAGTTCCTCTTCCGGGGAACTCCCGGCGCTAAGCCGTTCAATTATCAGCGCTCCTCCCTGGTAGTGAAGAGTGGCGGTCCCAACGGGTTCGACCCGGATGTGAGTATGGCGTGGAACCTCACCCATATTCCAATTCTCGATGTGCGCGCGCAGTTCGATGAACCCGCTACGGCCTATCTCCTCGATCAGAACACGTTGTTCGAAACCGCGATGAGCCTGTTTGGGGGCATCGTCACCGTGGACATCAAGCCTGGGGTCAGCGTGCACAATTGGAGCACCCTGCCCGAGAGTCAGGCGCTCGATTTTCTAGAGCAGTTCACTCTCGAGCTTCCGACGAGTGCCCATACTCTCGCGGACCGAGACGATCGATTCTTCTACTTCGATATTGTTCAGGACGCGCCGGACGCCTTTTCGCCGTTTACTTGGTCGATTCGGAGAGGCGCGAATGAGATTCGCTTCAGCGAAACCGCGAACATGTCGGAGATCCACTTCGACCCTTTTGAGGTGAAGCTAGACCCGAGTCAGACCTTGGTGGTCTGGACCGACACCACCGATGGGATCGCGGATACGATCGTTCTTGAGGGCTTTCCGTTCCAACCCGTGGAGGTCCTGCGAGACGGTCTCGCGACCACCGCATGGTCTCACGACATTTCGACGAGCACGCTCTCGCTGAACGAGACCGATGGATCGGCCAATCACATCTGGCACGTGACTTCGCGGCAGGCCGCCTCCGATGTCGGAGTCTCGATCTTTATCGACGAAGCGAATCCGACCGAGGGCGACACGGTCGACCTTACGGTTGTTGCACGGAACTTCGGCCCGTCGATTACGAGTGGGGTCGAGGTCGCGAGCCTTCTGCCCACGGGCTTGACCTACGTCGGGAGCTCGGTGGATGTAGGAACCTACGAGGCGGGCACGGGGGTGTGGGAGCTCGGCTTGCTCGAGGCGCCCCAGATCGCGACTCTCGTCATCCAAGCAACCGTCGATGTGGGCACAGGCGGTCAGATGCTTCTCGGCTCGGCGGCGATGAGCGGCTTGACTCAGGTCGATCTCAATTCGGCCAACGATTCCGATTCGGTGGCTCTCACGGTCTCCAATGATGCGGACCTGGTCCTCACGAAAACCGTAGACAACGATCGTCCTAAAGAGGGGGAGCAGATCGTCTACACCCTCTCGGTGACGAACCTCGCTCCGGGTGCCCAAGTCAGCACCTTGACGATTAGTGATTCCCTGCCCGCTGGCGTGACGTACGTCTCGGACGTGGCCTCGCTGGGGTCGTACAGCGACGGCACGGGGATCTGGACGATCGGGACTTTCGATTCCGGCGCGACCGCGACTCTCGACATCACCGTCGCCGTTGATGTCGCAACCATCGCGCAGACGATCGTCAACAACGCCTCCGTCCTGACCTTCGATCAAAACGATCCCAACCTCACCAACAACGCGGACTCGGCATCGATCTTGGTCGTCGATGATGTGGACTTCTCCGTTGGAATCGTCGTCGACGATGCGACGCCGAACGAACAAGACCAGGTCGTCTACACGATTACCGTCACCAACGGTTCCGGCTCCATCGCCGGATCCGGAATCGAGCTCACCGACCTCTTGCCGGCCGGGGTTTCCTATGTCTCCGACGTTCCCAGCCAGGGGAGCTACTCAAGCATCTCAGGACTGTGGCAAGTGGGCGGCCTCGGAGCTGGCGCCAACGCAACGCTCGCGATCACCGCACAGGTCGATGTGGGTACCGGCGGGCAAGCGATCGTCAATTCGACGACTGCACTGAGCGCTGATCAACCCGACCCGAATGCGAGTAACGATTCGGATTCCGTCCAAATCGACGTCGATGACAACGCGGACCTCTCGGTCACCAAGGTGGTCGATGATGCGACGCCGATCGAACAAGCTCAGGTGGTCTACACGATTACCGTTGCCAACCCGAGCGGCGGCGCTCAGGCTACGGGTGTCTCGCTGGTGGACTTGCTGCCCGCGGGAGTGACCTACTTCTCCGACACTCCCAGCCAGGGCAGCTACGTCAGTGGCACTGGCGTCTGGACTGTCGGCGTTATCGATGCGGGGAATGACGCAACGCTGGATATCACGGCGACCGTCGACGTCGGCTCCGCCGGAATGGCGATTGTGAACACGGCATCGGGCTTACTCTCGGATCAACCGGATTCGAATGCGTCGAACGATAGCGACACGGCGCAGATCGACGTCTCCGACTTGGCGGACCTGTCCGTCTCGAAGGTCGTCGACGTGGGCTTCCCGGAGGTCAGCGACAGCGTCGTCTACACGATCACGATCTCGAATCCGCTCGGTGGGGCTCAGGCAACGAACCTTTCGCTTACCGATCTCCTTCCCTCCGGTGTGACCTACGTGAGCGATACGCCGAGTCAAGGCAGCTACGTCAGCGGGACGGGAGTCTGGACGATCGGCTCGCTCGCCAGCGGCGCGGTCGCAACGCTTGATATTACCGCCAGCGTCGACCCCGGCACGGTGGGCATGACGATCGCCAACACCGTCGCGGGTTTAACTCTCGACCAGACGGATCCCAACGCGAGTAACGACACGGACATGGCGTCCTTCTTAGTCGTCGCGGATGTCGACCTGTCGATCACGAAAACCGTCGATGATGCGACTCCCTCCGAGCTGGGTACCGTGGTCTACACGATCACCGTCGCGAACACCTCCGGCACCGTGGCGGCATCCAATGTCAGCCTCGTCGACCTCTTGCCGAGCGGCGTCACTTTTGTCTCGGACAACCCGAGTCAAGGCAGCTACGTCGATGGCACCGGCGTCTGGACGGTCGGTTCCATCGCAGCGTCCTCGAACGCGACCTTAGATCTGACGGCCACGGTCGATGCCGCTACCGGCGGAACCATGATCGTCAATACGGCAAATAGCCTGGCCGCCGATCAACCCGACGCGAACGCAGCGAACAACAGTGACTCGGTTCAGATCGACGTAGACAATGGCGCCGACCTCGCCGTGTCGAAGATCGTGGACGACGCGACCCCCGAAGTCGGCGACACGGTGGTCTACACGGTCACGGTCTCGAATCCCGGCGGCGGAGCTCAGGCGACAACTGTTTCAGTGACGGACCTTCTGCCGAGCGGCGTGACCTATGTCTCCGATTCGCCGAGTCAAGGTACCTACGTCAATGGCACTGGCGTGTGGACGGTCGGCACGATCAATGCGGGCGCGAACGCTACGCTCGGCATCACGGTCACGGTGGACGCGGGGCAAGCGGGGAACCTGATCACGAACACGACCACGGCGCTGTCGCTCGATCAGGCCGACGGCAATGCGACGAATGACGTCGGGACCATCGGCATCAACGTCGTGCCCGACATCGATCTATCGGTCGTCAAGACGGTGGACGATGCGACGCCGAATGAGCAAGACACGATCGTCTATACGATCACGCTGACGAACAACGATGCGAGCGAGGGCGCGACGACGATCACGTTGACCGACGTCCTGCCCGCAGGCGTGACTTATGTCTCCGACGTCGCGAGCCAAGGCACCTACGTCAATGGAACCGGCGTGTGGACGGTCGGTACGGTCGCCGCGCTGGGCGTGGCGACACTCGACATCACGGTGACGGTCGATGTCGGAACCGGCGGCGACGCGATCGTCAACACAACCTCGGCGCTCGGCTTCGACCAGACGGATACGAACGCGGCGAACGATGTCGGCTCGGTGCAGATAGATGTCGACAACGGCGCGGACTTGGCGGTTAGCAAGATCGTCGACGTCGCGACGCCCGAAGTCGGCGACACGGTGGTCTACACGGTCACGGTCTCGAACCCGGGCGGCGGAGCTCAGGCCACGACGGTTTCAGTCACGGACTTGCTGCCGAGCGGCGTGACCTATGTCTCGGATTCGCCGAGTCAGGGTAGCTACGTCAACGGCACCGGCGTGTGGACGGTCGGCACGATCAATGCGGGCGCGAACGCGACGCTCGGCATCACGGTGACGGTGGACGCGGGACAAGCGGGCAACCTGATCACGAACACGACCACGGCGCTGTCGCTCGATCAGACCGATTCGAACGCGACGAACGACGTCGGCACCATCGGCATCAACGTCGTTCCTGACATCGATCTCTCGGTCGTGAAGACGGTCGACGATGCGACGCCGAATGAGCAAGACACGATCGTCTATTCGATCACTCTGACGAACAATGATGCGAGCGAGGGCGCGACGACGATCACATTGACCGACGTCTTGCCCGCTGGCGTGACTTATGTCTCCGACGTCGCGAGCCAAGGCACGTACGTCAATGGCACGGGCGTGTGGACGGTCGGCACGGTCGCAGCGCTCGGCTCCGCGACACTCGACATCACAGCAACGGTCGATGTCGGAACCGGCGGCGACGCGATCGTCAACACGACCTCCGCGCTGAGCTTCGACCAGACGGATACGAACGCGGCGAACGATGTTGGCTCGGTGCAGATCGACGTCGACAATGGCGCGGACTTGGCGGTTAGCAAGATCGTCGACGTCGCGACGCCCGAAGTCGGCGACACGGTCGTCTACACGGTCACGGTCTCGAACCCGGGCGGCGGAGCTCAGGCGACGACGGTATCGGTGACGGACCTGCTGCCGAGCGGTGTTACCTACGTCTCGGACTCGCCGAGCCAAGGCACCTACGTGAACGGCACTGGCGTCTGGACGGTCGGCACGATCAATGCGGGCGCGAACGCTACGCTCGGCATCACGGTCACGGTGGACGCTGGGCAAGCGGGGAACCTGATCACGAACACGACGACGGCGCTGTCCTTGGATCAGACGGACGGCAATGCGACGAACGACGTCGGCACGATCGGAATCAACGTTGTCCCGGACATCGATCTCTCGGTAGTGAAGACGGTCGACGACGCGACTCCGAATGAGCAAGACACGATCGTCTATACGATCACTCTGACGAACAACGATGCGAGCGAAGGGGCGACGACGATCACGTTGACCGACGTCCTGCCCGCAGGCGTGACTTATGTCTCCGACGTCGCGAGCCAGGGTTCGTATGTCAATGGAACCGGCGTGTGGACGGTCGGTACGGTCGCCGCGCTGGGCATGGCGACACTCGACATCACGGTGACGGTCGATGTCGGAACTGGTGGCGACGCGATCGTCAACACGACCTCCGCGCTGAGCTTCGACCAGACGGATACGAACGCGGCGAATGATGTCGGCTCGGTTCAGATTGACGTGGACAACGGCGCAGACCTCGCCGTGTCGAAAATCGTCGACGACCCGACTCCCGAAGTCGGCGACACGGTGGTCTACACCGTCACGGTTTCGAACCCGGGTGGCGGGGCGCAAGCCACAACGGTATCGGTGACGGACCTTCTGCCGAGCGGCGTGACCTATATCTCCGACTCGCCGAGTCAAGGCACCTACGTCAACGGCACTGGCGTGTGGACGGTCGGCACGGTCAACGCGGGCGCTAATGCTACGCTCGGCATCACGGTCACGGTGGACGCTGGGCAAGCGGGGAACCTGATCACGAACACGACGACGGCGCTGTCGCTGGATCAGACCGATTCGAACGCGACGAACGACGTCGGCACCATCGGCATCAACGTCGTTCCGGACATCGACCTCTCGGTCGTGAAGACGGTCGACGATGCGACGCCGAATGAGCAGGACACGGTCGTCTATACGATCACGCTGACGAACAACGACTCGAGCGAGAGCGCGACGACGATCACCGTCACGGACGTCCTGCCCGCGGGCGTGACCTACGTCTCCAACAATCCGAGCCAGGGTAGCTTTGCGAGCGGCACGGGCATCTGGACTGTCGGCACGGTCGCAGCACTCGGCTCGGCGACACTCGGCATCACCGTCACGGTCGATGTCGGAACCGGCGGCGACGCGATCGTCAACACGACCTCGGCGCTGGGCTTCGATCAGACGGACACGAACGCGGCGAACGACGTCGGCTCGGTTCAAATCGACGTCGACAATGGCGCGGACTTGGCCGTGAGCAAAGTCGTCGACGACTCGACGCCCGATGAGCTTCAATCGATCGTCTACACGATCACGGTCTCCAATCCGAGCGGTGGTGCGCAAGCGACGACGGTCTCGCTGACGGACGCTCTGCCCGCTGGAGTCACTTACTCCTCGGACACGCCGAGCCAAGGAAGCTTTGCGAGCGGTTCAGGCGTCTGGACGGTGGGGACCATCAACGCGGGTTCGAACGCAACGCTCGCGATCACGGTCTCGGTCGATAGCGGAACCAGCGCGACGATGATTACGAATTCGACGTCGGGTCTCTCGTTGGATCAGACCGACGGGAACAGCGCGAATGACATCGGGTCGGTGACGGTCACCGTCAACTGAGACCTTTCGCGGCTCTCCAAGTCCGGTCGCACGAGCGCGGCTCCCGTTAAAGTTAGGGGGCCGGAGATTCGTGAGAATCACCGGCCCGAGGGAGAGAGGAGGACCTGTCAGGCTTCCCGGGTGTTCGTGCCGCTCGCAAAGCACAATCACCTCCCAACAGGCTCTTCATTGATGACTGTAGCTCTCAGCGACCAAGAGCACAGCGCCTAGATGCAGGTTTTTTCGCTCCTCAGACATCTAGGGTTTTGACCCGGGGGTGACTGGCTGGCGGGAGAGATTGGGCTACCTAGAGTCGATCGGACGAGGGGAGAGCGGGAAAGCTAAGGGGCGGAGTCTAGATCTGGGTTTTCCTCCGCCTGTGACCGAAACCGGCGGACCGAGAGGGGGCGGGTTCTCGGGAGAGTTCGAGCAGCGGGTGATTAAATCGTAATCTCCAAAGCTCGATCCCAAGCCTGCGGGGGAGCGTGACGTTCGACGTCTCTCGACCCCGAGGACCGATCAACTCGGCGGAATCCAGATCTGAAATCGCGTCCCGCGCACAGGGAGGTGCTGCACCAGAAGTTCGCCGCCAGCTTGATGGACGATCGCGTTGACCGCCGCCAAGCCGGAACCCGCGCCGGGCTGAAGCTTGGTCGTGACGCCCTCTTCGAAGAGCTTTTCACGAATCCCAAGCGCGACGCCGGGACCGTCATCCTCAATTGCGAGAACCAAACCGTCGCGTCCGGACTTGTCCGACTGCAACTCGACCAGGACGTGTGTCGCGGGCCCCGCAGGCGAGGCACAGGCTTCCCTGATGTTGACGAGGAGATTGCGAACAACTCGGCTGAAATCGAACGCGGTGAGTTTGTGGGAGTGCTCGCCGGGCAGCTGCTCGATGCGAACACACAGTTCAGCGTTGGCCTGTCGATACGCGGCTTCCTCGGAAGCGAGCACGTCTCGAAGTGCTAACACGAGATCGGAATCCACCGCCCTGTGCGCAGCTTCGCTGGTTAAGTCCACTTCGAGCGCACTGGCGAGCAACTCACCGGCCCGCCGACACTCGCGCTTCATGACGGCGCCGTAGTGATCGCGCTCGTCTTCCTCCAGTTCATCCTCGAGCACTTGCAGTACATCGCAGACGGTGCGCAGGCCCGCCAGGTGATTGCGCAAGTCGTGAAAGAGTTCTCGTTCCCCGGAATCAACTTGTGGAGCGGGAAGCGCCGCTCGGGGTTGGCCGTCGTCCACATCGGGCCGGAAGGAACGGGCACACAGTTCGAGCAGAACATCGGCGGCTTCCATGTCTTCGGGAAGGTTTTGGTCAAAGAGGACCAGAACGATCGCGGACTCCTGATGCGCGTCGCCGGTGGAAGCGTGGACGACGTGATAGTCCGAACCCAGTCGGCTTGTGCCGGCTAGGTGGCGCTCCAACTGTTCCCGCGAAGGGGGAAAGTTCTCGGCGCCCGAAGTCAGGCAGGTCTGAAGCTCGCCCCGCTCGTCGATGCGCCAGATCGCGACTCCCTCCGCGAGCTCGAGCGAGTGAATGGCGTCGAGCAGGATGTGGTCGAGCACCGCGTCGTCGGCACCGTCGATGAGCAACTGAACCAGGCGCTCAAGGGCGGGGGATTGTTGGGAGCGCGACATACAGGGCTGGTTATCGGCTGATCCCGCCGGGACCTGAGGGGGCAGCGCGCGCCTTCCGACCACCGCGAGCGGCATAGAAAGCCCGTCGAGGGCCAGGGTCGGTGGGCGGGGCAGAATCGCTGGACCGCTCGGGAAGCCTTTTCCCGACTTGCCCGGGCTCATTCGACGGGTTCATGGGGGGTAGTCCGGGTTTTCCGTCTCGAAGCCGCGCACTTCCATGGCCCTCGGAGGGGATTGCCGTACCCTCGGCGCCCATGAAGATCCCCGGACTCGCGATCCAACTCGACGCCTCGGATTTGCCTTGGCGAGAGACCAAGCAGGAGGGCGTGGCGTGGTTGCCGCTCTTCCTGGAGGGAGAGTCTGGCGCCGCCGGAGGGGATGCGACCGTCTTGATTCAAATGGCACCAGGAGCCGGCTATCCCGCTCACCGCCATATCGGCGCCGAAGACGTCTTGGTTTTGGCAGGCGGCTACCGCGATGAGCTCGGTGAATACAGAGTCGGAGAGCACATTCGTTACCCCGCGGGCAGCTCTCATGCCCCCGTCGCTCTCGGAGATCCAAGCCAAGCCGTCACTTCTCAAAACCCCGCCTGCGTTCTCTACGCCGTTGCGCAAGGCGGCGTCGAGCTTCTCTAGCGGCCGCAGTCGAGTCGAATTGGGGCTCCTCCTAATTCGTCGATTCCCTGAACGCACGGACGCGCTAAAATAATGCGGTCCCTCCTCTCAACTACTTTTCCCCATCCTCTATGACTGCCGTTTTGATGCCGAGCTTAGTGCGCTCGCTGACCGAAGAATTCGAGCGACCCGAGCCGAGTGGCCGCCGAATCGCGAATCTCCTTAGCGACTACGCCTCATCCAGCGACGACTGGCGCTCCTACGCTCTAACTTCTCCCCGCTGCTACACGCGCAATTTGGTCGAGCTCAACGAGCACTTCGAGCTGCTCGTCCTGTGTTGGGATAAGGACCAGTGCAGCCCCGTTCATAATCACGAGGGGCAGGACTGCTGGATGGCGGTTCTCGAAGGCCCGATGGAAGAGCTGCACTACGAGTGGCCGAAAGCCGTGGGGCCGCTGGCTCCCGGTCCAATACGGCGGTTCGAGACCGGCCAGGTCGCCTACATCTCGGACGAGATCGCCCTGCACTTAATCCGAGCGGGAGCGGCCGCCCCCTCGGTCTCCTTGCACCTCTACGCCAAGCCCTATGGCGAGTGCAATTCCTACTGCGAAGAGACCGGCGACGTCACGCGCAAACAGCTCTCCTACTACTCCGTGAACGGCGTTTTAACCGGAGCCAGCGAGTGCCCAGAGCCTTGCTAGTCGTCCGAAGCTACTGGACCGCCCTTGCACCGATCGGCGCACCCGGCTAGATTTCTCGGCCCGTAAGTACGGTGAATCGCCGCCCTCATCGGGCGCTTTTCTTTTGGCGGTGTAGCTCAGTTGGTTAGAGCAGCGGAATCATAATCCGCGTGTCGGGGGTTCAAGTCCCTCCACCGCTACCACCACTTGCGCGAGGTCGATCCTCGGCGAACTTGGGCCCCAGAACTCCTGGGCTGACGCGCTTACCAGCGCGATTTGCGGCCGGGGTTTTGGCTCTGTAGATAGAACTCTTCGACTCGCTTGCGCGCCCAATCGGTCTTGCGCAGGAATTTGAGAGTCGAGTTGAGACTGGGGTCGTGGGTGAAACAGCGAATGTTGATCTTGCTTCCGAGCTCTTCCCAGCCGAAGCGGTCGACGAGCTCTTCGATGATGGACTTGAGCGTCTTTCCGTGGAGCGGGTTTTTTGGCTGTTCTTGGGTCATCGCTTGGTGAGTTTAGTCGGTTGGAGCTAGGCGCGGGAATTTTGCACTTCGAAATCGGAGTGAGGCGCGACGGGCGTTCTGACTCACGCGTGACGAGCGCGCAGCGCATCAGCCGTGTGCCCGCTCGTTAGAGAAGCTGGCGGGCCTTGCGCGATCAGACGTCCACCGAAAGGCCCGCCTTCCGGACCGAGATCGATTACCCAGTCGGCGGCGGCGATCATTGAGAGTCGGTGCTCGGTGACGACGACTAAGTCTCCGCGCTCTCCGAGCCGTCGGAACGCGGCGACGAGCTTGATGAGATCCTGCTCGTGAAGTCCCGTCGAAGGCTCATCGAAGAGATAGAGAGCGGGCGTACTGGAATGAACGAGACAGCTCGCTAGAGCAACGCGCGCAGCCTCACCACCGGAGAGTTCTGAGCTGGCGCGGCCGAGCGGGATGTGAAGGGCAGCGACTTCGTCGAGCGCAGCGAGCGCTTTGCGCAGCTTCGAATGTGATTTGTCGCGCTCGGAGGACGGAAGCCTGTCGAGCGCCTCGGCGAGGAGAGCGGCGGGCTGGGCGAGCCACTCGGCGATGTTCTTCTCGCGCCACTTGACCTCCAGGACCTCGGCGCGAAAGCCGGTTCCTCTACAGGTCTCACAGGGCAACCTGAGGTCGGCCAAGATGTCCATGGCGACCCGTTCTTGTCCCGTTCCGCGGCAGGCGGAACAGCGCCCGGCCGCGTCGCCGGGCTTGAAAGCTCGGCGGGGGAGTCCGGCACTCTCGAAGAGCGCCGCGAGTTCGCCCTCGAGCTTGAGTGTGGCCAACGCGGAACGCCTTCCAGCGAACACGCGCGCGTCGTGGACCGCGGCGAATGTGCCCGACTCTTGAAGTCCCTCGATCGAATCGCAACCGACGGGCGCATTCGCATTTACCGACGCACCGAGGACGTCGAAGACCAGGCTGCTCTTTCCACTTCCCGAGACGCCGGTGACGGCGACGAAGCCGGCCGAAGGTAGCGCGATGTCGATGTTCGCGAGGTTGTGGATGCGTGCGCCTCGCACGTAAAGACTCGGCTGGACGTCCGTTGCCAGTGCGGTAGTCGAGAGCGGAAGTTCGCGCGCTGTGAAGTCCTTCGGCGGGCCGGCGGCGACGATTCGTCCTCCAGCCTCGCCAGCACCGGGTCCGACTTCGATGCGATGATCTGCGCTTGCTAAAACGGACGGTCGATGGGAGACGATTACGATCGTGTTGCCCTCGGCCTGGAATTGGTCGAGTCGCGCCAAGAGCAGGGCGACATCGCGTTCGTGCAGGCCCGCGGTCGGCTCGTCGAGCGCGAGCGTGACGCCGGAAAGGCCGGAGCGGAGCACGCTGGCCAAACGAACGCGCTTGAACTCTCCCGACGAGAGCGTTCGCGTTTTGCGGCCAAGCGCAAGGTGGCCGAGACCGAGAGCCGTGAGCTCGTGGAGGCGTTCGGCCAGGCGCGGTAAGAGAGCGGCGATCGTCGCGCGGATCTTTTCCTCCCGGCAATCCTTAAGACCGTCGGCCAGAGTCCTTTCAACTTGATCGAGCGGGAGCTCTTCCAACTCGAAGAGCGTCGAACCCAAGAGGCGGGTCTCGCGCGCTTCTTGTTGAATGCCGGCACCGTCACAGGTCGGACAGTGCCCGTCCCTGTGAGCGGCGGTCCACTCGGCGGCCTTCTTGGAGCGCACCCGTCGCACGGCCTCGCGGTCGACGAGTGATAAGAAGCCACTCCACTCGTCTTCGAACTCGTGAACGCCCTCACCTTCGGCTTTCGATTCAAAGCTCCACTTCACCCGATAGCGCGCCGAGCCAGTACCGAAGAGCGCGAGCTTCTGAAGCTCTTCCGGGAGTTCCCTCCAAGGCGTCGACGACAAGAGTGTCGCGTAGTCGCATGTCGCGTCGAGCTGCTCGCTCGCAGCGGCGATCAGAGTGGCGATGTGCTGGCCCGCTCGTTCGGAAAAGAAACGCCCTCCGCGAGTTCCGCCCAGCGCCGAAGCACCTTTCGCCGTTTTCGGAACGAGCGGCAACTCGGGGTGAGTGAGGAGCAGTTTCGGATCGCACTGCGCCAGCAATCCCGTGCCGGTGCATTCGACACAAGCGCCGAGGGTATGCTCGCGACTGAAGTGCGAAGCGCTGAGCGTCGACGGGCGATCGTCGACGATCCCAGCGCGTGAGAACAAGAGCCTGAGAATCGGACCGCACTCGGTCTCCGTCGCCACAGTGGAGCGCGCGCTCGGCCGACCCATGGACTGTTGCAGACTGATTGTCGGAGTGAGCCCGCTAGCCCGATCGAGTGACGGCGCGGGGAGCTTGCGCAGAAAGCGGCGCACTTGAAAAGGCAGGCTCTCGGCGAACAGACGTTGGGCCTCGGCGGCAAGCGTATCGAAGACGAGCGAGGTCTTTCCGCTCCCCGAGAGACCGCCGACGACCGTGCGCTGTCCGCGCGGAAAACTCACATCGACGTTTTTTAGATTGTGCGTTCGAACACCGCGAAGCGAGAGCGGACAGGCGGCGTCGGCTTGGGGAGAGCGCGCGCTCCGTCGCTCGCTGATCGGATCGAGGTGGATCGTGGGGGAGTGATTCGTCACTCCCCCTCGAACTTCAATCCGACGATCGGCGGTCGCCCAGACCTGCCGGTGATGGGAGATCGCGACGATCGTGTGGCCCGCATCGACCAGCGAATCGAGCGCGGCGAGCAATGCAGAAACATCGCAAGGAGCCAAGCCGCGGTCCGGCTCGTCGAGCAACACGATGCTGTTCCCCTTGCGCTTGGTTCCGAGCAGAGTACCGAGCTTGATGCGCTGGGCTTCGCCGCGGCTGAGGCTCCCTGAAGACTGACCGAGC
The DNA here is from genome assembly GCA_029259635.1 of Planctomycetota bacterium. Lineage (GTDB taxonomy): Bacteria > Planctomycetota > UBA1135 > UBA1135 > OFTM34. The sequence goes on from JAJDEU010000001.1 coordinate 103,669, forward strand.
GTGAGGTACCCGAGCCCGAGGGTGACCATGGCGCTCGCCAATTTCAGAGCGGCGGGCTCGTCTTCGAAAAAGTCCAGCGCTTGCTCGAAGGTCATCGACAGGACTTCGGCGACAGTCTTTCCGTTCCAGCAAACCTCCAGGATCTCATCGGAGTAGCGAGTGCCCTTGCAAGCCGCGCAAGTGAGCTCGACATCTTCGAACAGGTGCAAGCTCAACCGCGTGACGCCGAGTCCCTCGCACTCGGCGCAGCGACTGTGACCACTGTTGAAGGAAAAGTGGCTGGCTGTAAAGCCACGGCGCTTGGATTCCTCGATCTGACCGAAGCGCTTGCGCACGATGTCGAACAGTCCGCACCAGGTGGCGGGCGTGCTCCGCGGAGTCTTGCCGATCGGACGCGCATCCACAGCGCTGGTCTTCGAATCTCCAGCGGCGCCTTCGAACTCGAGGTGCTCGAAGGGCCCGCCGGATTCCCCAGTCAGTGCGGGCAACAACGTGCCGAAGAGAAGTGAGCTCTTGCCCGCACCCGACGGGCCCATAATCACGTTGAATTGGCCGAGCCCGAGATCGAGTTCAGCTTCTTCAAGGTTGTTGAGCGTTGCGCCGGTGAGCCGAAGCATTCCGCGTGCTTTGCGGGCGGGCCGCTCGCTCGGGACGAGTCGTCCGAGCGGGTGTTCCTGGCGCGTGTCCGTGAGTGGGTGGCCGGGCAAGTCGGTGGAGATGACTCGGCCGCCCGCGGTTCCGGCGTTCGGTCCGAGCGCGATGACGTAGTCGGCGTAGCGAACCATGTCGGGGTCGTGCTCGACCGTGATCAGACTGTTTCCGCGCTCGACGAGCTCGTCCAGTACCGCGCGCATTCCCGGTTGGCTCTCCGGGTGGAGGCCGAGCGTTGGCTCATCCAAGGCGAAGAGCACGTCGGTCAAGCCGGCGCCCAGTTGCGCCGCCAGTCGGACGCGGCCCGCTTCGCCGCCGGACAGTGTTGTACTGGAGCGGTCGAGGCTGAGGTGTCCGAGCCCGAGCTTGACCAATCGCTCGATGCGCTCTTCAACGGAGGTTTTGACGCTCTCCCACACGGGGCCATTCGGCAGTCGCTCGGTCTCGCTAAGCCAGCGCTCGACCGGAATCGCGAGCAGCGCCGGCAGTGTCCAATCGCCAAGCTGCGCGTCGCGGCCAGCCTGCGCCAACCTGGTTCCCGCGCACTCGCGGCACTCCTCGGAGCTGACGAAGCGGAGGATGTTGGGATTGCGATTGCGCTTTAGCGTTTCCGTTATGACCGGGACCAAGCCGGGGTAAAAACCCTCTTCGCGCGGACGCGCGGTAATGCCTTCCCACTTCATCCGCGACTCGATGGCGTGCTTTCCGAAGGGGACCTTGAGCGCGCGCGTGCCGTTCAGGATGACGTCTCGTTGTCCGTTCGTGAGCTCACTCCACGGAGTGTCGACGTCAAAATCGTGCGCTCGGCAGATCTGATCCATCACCTCGAGCGTGACTTGGCTGTAGACCGTGTAGCCACTCTTGAGCGTCGGAACGAGCGCTCCCTGCCTCAAGCTTTTCGTGGCGTCCGCGATGAGCTTCGCGGGATCCACACGATCCTCAACTCCGAGACCTCGGCAGACTTCGCACTGGCCGAGCGGGTTGTTGAAGCTGAAGTGTCCGCGCGTGAGTTTCGCGCCGCTCGGCGACGCGGCTTCGCGTGCGAAGGCGAGCCGCAACAGGTCGAGAATGCCGGAGAGTGTTCCGACGGTTGAGCGAATATTCCCTCGGGCCGCTTCGCTGCCGACGGAGATCGTTGCGGGCAGGCCACGGAGGCTCGCAACCTGGCTGGGTCCGAGCTTGCCAAAGAAGTGGCGAGCGCGAGGGGTGAGACTGCCGAGGAATCGCCGTTCGCCTTCCTTGACGAGCGTGTCGAAAACTAGCGAGGTCTTGCCCGAGCCGGAAGGACCGGTGACGGCGATCCAGGTGCCGCGCGGAAGGTCGAGGTCGACATCGACGAGGTTGTTCTCGTTTGCGCCGCGAATTCGAAGGACGGCGTTGGAAGAAGGTGAAGGCATCGCGAGCGAAGCGGGGAATCGGGTGGGAGGAAGTGCGCCCTCTGCGGGCTCTCCCGGCCGCGCTCGTAGTCTAGGGATTGTCCCCACAAGCCGACTCGCGATCCTCTACGAGTCGGGCATTTTCGTCGAGCTCTAGAGCGATGCTCGCCGTGTGCAGCTACTCTGTCATGGATGACACAGCTGCCCTACCTCGCCGGATATTCGTCGGCAATTCAGGCGCAGGCCTTGGAGCTGCTTGAGTCGGGCGAGCTCGGCCCGCACTTGGCGAAGCGCTACCCGAAAAAGCATCAGGTGCGCACGAATCCGACCCTCTGGAAGTACGTGGGGGAGCTCAAGGCGGAGTGCATGCGCACCGCTCCGCCGCTTCGTTCGGTCGTCTTCGACGATCGCTTACGACTCGTTCATCGCGCGCTCGGGCTGCAGACGACCTCCGTGCGGGTCCAGGGCTCCCAGCTCCGCAAGCGACGGGAAATACGAATCGCCAGCCTCTTCAAGGATCGCGCGCCGGAGTTTCTGCGCATGATCGTTGTCCACGAACTAGCGCACCTCAAGCACGCGGATCACGATCGCGACTTCTACCGGCTGTGCGCCCATATGGAGCCGGACTACCAACAGTTCGAGCTCGACCTACGCCTCGCGCTGACCCTGGCTGATTGGCAGGCCAGCGAGTTGCCTCTGGGGGAATAGTCTGGACGAGTGCGTAGCTAGCCTCGCCGTGACTATTTGCCGTGATGATCGCTCCGCGGCGGACGGCTGGAAATCCATCATTAAAGAGACACTATTTCGCGGAGACGACTATCCGAGGAGCTGGGGGTTTGGCTTCTCGGTTGGGCGCATGCGGAGGTTAGACTTTGAGGTGCTCGCTGGATCTAGAAGAACTCGGGGTAAAACGCATTGCGTATATTGGTGATAGAAGACAACCCGGTTGTCGCGGAAGCTGTTCGCGACGGTCTCCAAGAAGTTGGACACTCCGTCGAAGTGGAGATGGAAGGAACGAGCGGCTTTGAACGCGCGACTAGCGAAGTGTTCGATTTGCTGGTCTTGGACCGGATGTTGCCCGGGCTCTCCGGTGACGAAATTTGCCGGCGACTGCGGAGCCAAGAGTCCACGCTTCCGATCCTCATGTTGACAGCGCGGGCGGCCGTGGGGGATTGCGTTGAAGGACTGGATATCGGCGCGGACGACTATCTGACGAAGCCCTTCGCCTTTTCCGAGCTGCTCGCCCGTGTACGCGCGCTGCTCCGGCGTGGAGAAGTGGCGACCCCGCCCATTCTCACAATTGACGACCTTGAACTCAATCCGTCGGCGCACACTGTCGAGCGAGCGGGCAAACGCATTTCGCTCAGCGCTCGGGAATTCACTTTGCTTGAGTTTCTCATGCGCAACGGCAATCGGGTGATGTCTCGAAAGTCGATCGTTGCGCACGTGTGGGGCGACGAGCTCTCGTCGAATGCGGTCGAGGTCTACATGACCTACATCCGCAGAAAAATCGACAAGGGACACAAAGTTAAGCTGATCCAAACGGTGCGCGGTGTGGGCTATGTGATCCGGAAGGACCCTTGAGAGATTGGTAAAGGCTCGCCGGTCACTCCTCAAGCGCTTGCTGATTTGGCAATCGGCGACGATTGTCATCACGCTGACGCTCCTGACCTCGACGCTGTCGTACACGGTCACCACGCGACTGCGGCAGCACCACGATGAAGAGCTTATTCGTGCATGCGAAGATGCGATTCTGATCCTTCGCGACCTGAACGAAGAGGTCGACAGGGAGGCCTGGGAGAGCGCGTTGGAGGGAGTACCGCACGACATTCAGGTTCGAGCGCTTCAGCCGAGTGACCCTCCAATCAGAATGGGCATGGAGGAGGGGCTTGTCGCGCTCTCGAACCGTGCCGCTCGGCGCTTGGGAGCCGCAGGCGCGGACGGAGAGCACGGACATGAAGCGATCGGCTCGCTTCGGATCGCGAGCAGCCTCATCCGGACGAAGTCCGGGAAGCCCTACCTGATCGAGGTGAGCGAGAGCCTCGGCGACTTGGACTCGACTCTCGGAAGCCTCAAGCAAGTCATTCTGACCGTTGCTCCCCTCGTACTGCTGCTCTCGGTCGGTGTGGGGGGAGTCATTCTCGTGCGCGCGCTCCGGCCGCTCCGCTCGCTGGTTCGTTGGGCAAGCACGCTGGAGGTCGAGCGCTTGGGTTCTCGCATCGACCTGGAGGAAGGGTTCGAAGAGACCCTGGTTCTGGTCGACGCCTTCAATCAAATGACCGAACGATTGGCGGTCTCGTTTCGCCAAATCTCCGAGTTTGCAACCAACGCATCCCACGAGCTGCGCACGCCGCTCACCTCTCTGACGAGCAGCTTTGAAGTTGTCCTCGGAAGGGAAAGAACTCTCGAGGAGTATCGCGAAGCTCTGCTTCGTTCGCTTCCCGAGGTGCGCCGCCTCAATCGGATCGTTGAGAACCTACTCGTGATGGCTCAGGTCGATGCGGGTGACGTCGAGCTCAAGACGAATCCGGTTGAAATCGATGCGATTCTGCTCGAGAGCTACGAAGCGATGCACATGGGCGGGGCGGCGGCCGGAATCACAATCGAGTTGGGTGATATGGATGTGGGTTCGGTGGAGGGCGATCGGCACTGGCTGCGGCAGTTGTTCGACAATCTGATCGGCAATGCCGTGAAGTACAGCTCTCCCGACGGCGTTGTTCGTGTCTTCGCTACTTCGACCGAGGACGAGGTTGTCATCTCCATTGAAGATGAAGGGCTGGGGATTCCCGAAGAGGAGCGACGGTTCGTGTTTCATCGCTACTACCGCGTGCAGTCCGAGGGAAGCCGCAGGGTCTCCGGCGTTGGCCTGGGTCTCTCCATCGCGAAGTGGGCCGTGGAGGCTCATGGCGGAAAGATCGAGATCCACGGGGGCGAACCGCACGGCACGCGCTTCGACGTAACGCTTCCTCGATGCCAGCCCATACGAGCGAGCTAGGGGGGCGTCGACTCGCGATTAGCTCGGCGCAGTCGCTCGCCGAACTGAGTTCGAGGCACCGGGCTGCTCGTCTCGGGAGAGCAACTCGGAGGATCGGATCCGCGGAGTCTTAGGAGTTTTGCTTGGGACGCGGGCCCTTCGGCAGTCGCGCCTTGGGCAGCTTCAGACCTTGCTTCTCGAGGTAGCCCGCGAGGCTCCTGCGCGCATCGGCGAGTGCATGGCGCAGGTGGGTATTGTTCTCGCCAGCAGCGGCGTGAAGCGCTTTGTCGATATTACGCAGCGACGTCAGAGTCAGCTTGACGGAAGGCGACTCTTTTATGGCACGCGCAGTTGACTTTGCACGCAGCCGTTTGATTTCCAACTGAAGGTCATCAATGATCTCTTCAGGAGAGCGGCGGTGTCGCTTTTTGGCGCTGCTGTTTTCGGAGCTGCGCGTAGTTTTCTTTTTGGCCATGTCTGGAGAATCGTTAATCGCGTGAAGAGTTCGGAGGTCTGGTGCAAAGTTTCGAACACCCGGCAAGTGTTATTGATGCAGAGACCCGTGAGCGGCGCCGCGCGGAGATAGGTTGCGATGTGGAGAGCAGGAGGAGGAGAGGGCGAATGCCCCATAGTTACTAAACGGCCATTTCTTGGCGATATCCGGCGTCTAGGGCCAATCTGGAATTTGGCGGAGAGCGGCAATGGAAGCTATGGAATAATTGAGTCGCCCCGAGGATTCAAGTCCAGCCGGGCGCTTTTACTCGATTTCTGCTGGGGATAACTCCGTTCAAACTTGGGCATCCAGCTTGGAGTGCCCGTGGTTGAGGAATCCTTTACTCAGAATGCGCTCTATGAGTAGTTGTAACCGCTATGCCTCAAACGGGATGAGGAAGGGGATAAGGAAGGGTGGTGGGAACTCGAGTCTCTCGCCGTAGGAAGCCGCAAAAGGGTGGCGGGTCGCGGTCCCGCCGGATGGAGCGGTTCCCCACGTTCCTGTCGGTTTTCACCGCAACAACTCGCCAAGCTTCGTGGAGCGCGCCGGTGGTTCAACTAGAATGCTCCGATAGGACCTCCTCTTCGTTTCGGAAGCCGGGAGGCTCCCGCGAAACTCGCGACGCCTTTGCACCCAGAGACCCCCATGATTCAGCCCAACGATCGAGAGCCCAGTGACCTGATTCGCCCGACGCCCGCTTCTGCCTCGACAGATGCCACGCAGGCGGATCCCGAGCAGAGGGCCTCCGAACAGGCGGAGGGTGAGAGGGCTTGGGGAGCGAACTATCCCGCTTCCCACAAGATCTACCGGCACCTGGAGCATGAAGGCTCAGAGCTCTCGGTGCCCGCGCGTCGAATTCACCTCTCGGGCGGCGAAGAGAGCCTCGATGTCTACGACACTTCTGGCCCGCTTGGGTTGGATCCGCGGGAGGGGCTCCCGAAGCTTCGGGCAACCTGGGTGGAGAAGCGGGCGGCGCGCGGCGATAAGAACTTCTCTCAGATGCACTACGCTCGACGTGGGATCGTGACGGAGGAGATGGCCTACGTTGCGGTCCGGGAGGGCCTGGAAGCCGAGTTTGTGCGCACGGAGATCGCGGAAGGGCGCGCGATCATTCCCGCGAACATCCGGCACACCGAGCTCGAGCCCATGATCATCGGCCGAAACTTTCACGTGAAGATCAACGCGAACATCGGCAACTCTGCGGTGACCTCCTCGATCCAAGAAGAGGTCGCGAAGCTGCAGTGGTCTACGTTGTGGGGCGCCGACACGGTGATGGACCTCTCGACGGGCGACGACATCCACGAGACTCGCGAGTGGATCATTCGCAACTCTCCCGTGCCGATTGGCACAGTCCCCATCTATCAGGCCCTCGAAAAAGTAAACGGGGTTCCGGAAGACCTGAACATCGATCTCTTCATCGAGACGCTGATCGAGCAAGCCGAACAAGGCGTCGACTACTTCACGATTCACGCCGGTGTGCTCTTGCGCTTTGTTCCCATGACGGCCAAGCGTCTAACGGGGATCGTCTCGCGTGGCGGCTCGATCATGGCGAAGTGGTGTCTCGCACATCACGAGGAGAACTTTCTCTACACGAACTTTGAGCGCATCTGTGAGGTGATGAAGGCCTACGACGTCTCGTTCAGCTTGGGCGATGGCCTGCGTCCCGGTTCAATTCACGACGCTAACGACGAAGCTCAGTTCGGTGAGCTGGAAGCCTTGGGCGAGCTCACCAAAATCGCTTGGAAGCACGACATTCAGGTGATGATCGAAGGTCCTGGTCACGTTCCCATGAACAAGATCAAGGAGAACATGGATCGGCAGCTCGAGGCTTGTCACGAAGCGCCGTTCTACACGCTCGGCCCGCTGACGACCGACATCGCTCCCGGCTATGACCACATCACTTCGGGAATCGGTGCGGCCATGATCGGATGGTGGGGTTGCGCGATGCTCTGCTACGTCACGCCGAAGGAGCACCTGGGGCTACCGGACAAAGACGACGTGAAGCAGGGCGTGATCACCTACAAGATCGCAGCGCACGCCGCCGATCTCGCGAAGGGGCATCCCTCCGCGCAGAAGCGCGACGACGCGTTGAGCAAAGCGCGTTTCGAGTTCCGGTGGGAGGATCAGTTCAACTTGGGTCTCGATCCGGTTACGGCGCTGGCCTATCACGATCAGACCTTGCCGGCTGAAGGTGCGAAGACGGCGCACTTCTGCTCGATGTGCGGGCCGAAGTTTTGCTCGATGAAGATCACCGAAGATGTGCGTGAGTACGCGGCGAAGCACGGCTACGAAACCGAGAGCGCGCTCGGCCAAGGCATGCGCGAAAAATCGTCGGAGTTCGCGGAGCAGGGCGGCGAGATCTACTCGTAGCCCTTCGGGTTCAGACGCGTGACGAAAAAATCACAAGAGCGCGAGGGCGCCGGGGAAGCTGCACACGACTCGCCCGAGCATCGAGCTTGGCTGGTCGACCTGGACGGCACGCTCTATAAGCCGCTCTTCGTCAAGCTCGCTATGGGCGCGGAGCTCGCTCTCTTCGGTCGCCGTCACATCTCCGCAATTCGCGCCTTTCGTCGTCAACACGAGTTGATAAGAGACGCGGAGCGCGAGTACTTGCCGAGTCCCTATGAGCACCAGCTCAAGCTCGCCGCCGATGACTGCGGCTTGCCTCTCGGTGAGCTTCGCGGAGTGGTCGCGGAGTGGATGGTCGAGCGCCCTGGAAAGTGGATTCGTCGATTCGCGCGAAGCTCTTTGCTCGAAGAGATTTCGGCCTACCGAAGAGCGGGAGGCAAGACCGCGCTCGTCTCGGACTATCCCGCCAGTTCCAAGTTGAAGGCCCTCGGCCTAGCGAGCGCCTTCGACACGGTCGTCTCCAACGGAGAGCCGAGCGGACCCAGTCGATTGAAGCCTGCGCCGGATGGATTCCTGTTGGCAGCGGAGCGCCTGGACGTTCCCCCCCAAGAGTGCCTCGTAATCGGAGACCGCAAGGATGCGGACGGTCTCGCGGCGAGCCGAGCGGGCATGGCCTTTCGGCTGATCGCCTAGCGCAGAGATTCGCTAGAGCTCTCGCGTGAGCTTGCGGACGTGCTCCTTGACGCGCTCGTCCAAATCGCCGATGTCGAGCAGGCTCTCGCCCAGCTTTGCCGGATTGCCGCCGACGGAGAGCTCTTTGAGGAACCGCTGCATAAGCTGTGCGGTACTCCGGTCCGCGTTCTGGATCCAGTGAACGAGCGCCCAAGACTGAGCGTACTTGCCACTCGAGTCTCGGTAGAACTCATCAGTGGGCATCGCGAAGAGCTCGCGATAAGGGATCCACGGATAGCCCTCGGCGCTCAAGATCGCGAGGTGATGAAGGTCGGGTTGGCCCGGAGTGGAGACTCCGCGAATGAGCTTGGTGTTCTCGAAGTACTCGGCGAGGCCCTCATTGAGCCAAGTCGGTAAGCGCCCCAAAAGTGCGTCGAGAAACTGATGCAGGCCCTCATGCCGCAATGTCTGAAAGAGCTGATCTCGTTCCGGCGGAATCCAAACGAGGATCTGTTTGAGAGCGGGACTGAAGAGCCCGGCCGTCGCTTCCGGCGCGTTGCTAAAGAGATCTCCGGCGTAGCTGTCGTAACCCGCTCGTCCCGAGAAGATGTAGACCAATGCTCGGGCGCGATCGCGAGTCGCAAAGCCCATGCGATCCAGTCGCATCTGATAGAGCCGTAGAGCCGCTTCGAGTTCTTGTGCGGCGTCGAAGCAAATCTGACGGTCGATGTCGCTGTGAACCGTGAAGTTTCGAGAGCTGTATTCAAAAGTTTGTTCCCACAGTGGCCCCGAGAGTGCGCGGGTCACCAAGCTCTCCGTCTCGCGCAAATAGCTGCCGGGAATGCCCGCGCTCAGTGCGCGCTCCATGACTTGTTGTGCCGCTTTGGGCTGACCGAAGCGAAGACACCAAGCCGCGTATTCCGCCCAGGCCGTGGGCACGCTGGGGAGCTCCTCAACGAACTCTTCAAAGACGGAGAGCGTCTCTTGTTCGAGCCCGAGCTCACCGAGGATGCGTCCATGGAGCAGCCGCGCTTCGAAAAAGTCGGGCGTCTGTTCGATCGCGTGCTCAATCGTTTTGCGGGCCGCGCTCTTTCGTTCTAGGGAAAGTTGAAACAGCGCCTTGAGGAACAGCTGCAGCTCGGGTGCGAGGTCGATCGACGAGAGCGATTCAATCTCGCGCAAGCCGTTCTCGAATTGGCCCAGTGCCAGATGCGCGCTGACCCGTTGCAGGGTGGGGAGCTGAGCCTCTGTCACGCGCAGTTGGAAAGGGAGAGTGAGCGGAGCACTCGGACTGCGCTCGTTTTGAAGACGCTCCGAGATCCATGAAGGGAGTTCATCCTCGACTCGCCAAGTCTCGCGGAACTGGCGCCAGGCTTCCTCGCGAGCGCGGTCTTGTAGTTGGTTGGTCCACGAAGGGTGCGCCGTTCCTCTGAGCGAGATTCTTGTCAGTCCCGGTATGTCGACCACCGCCATCGAACCGAACAGTTCGGGATCTTTGGACGCCGACAGAATCAGCTGGCCATCGACCGTGGCCGAGATGGTCGATGCATCGACTTCGATGACAAGCTTGAAGCGCTCTTCGAACTGAAGCGGAACCACCGCCGCTTCGTCGAGTACTTTCGCCGAGCCGAGACCGTTGGCAATGATCCGCGGCGGAATCCACTGCGTACGGTTCTCTACCGAAAACTGGGGGTGCCCAAAGGAGAGCTGCACGGATTCTCGTCCGCGAATTGCCACCAAGATTTGGGGCGCTCGTGGTACAGCGCTCAAACTCGTAGGAGCGGAACCCATACGCCCGTGAACTTCGATGCGATAGGGTCCGCTAAACTCCAAGGGATGCACCATCGCGCCCGCGCCGTCATCGGTGAACTCTGAGAGGTCGGAGTAGGTCACTCCGATCTGGCCGCTTCTCTCGTTCCAAGCCGTCACCTGTCCTCCGACAAGCTCGCGGATCGAAACCGGGGGATTGGATTCGAAAAAGGAACAGCGCCTGTAGAGCTCGACCACTTCGGAGAGATGAGCGACCAGCTCGCTCTCGTTTTCGCGAGACGCGAGGAGTCGATCAAGCTCGGTCTTCGCCTGAGACCAGCGCCGGGTATTCGCGAGCTTCTTCGCCGCCTGGAGTCTGCGGTCGAACTCGACCTTGCCTCCGGAGACCCTGCCGCCGGAGTTTGCCGAGAGGTGAGCGGGCACCGTCAGGGGCCAAGCCGTCGCCCGGGGACCCGATGCGATGGAGACGAGCGTGAGGAGGAGCAGGCGGAGCTTCATGGCGTCGGCCGCCAAGCGAGGAAGCCTTACGCTGTTTCGGCTCGGTGGAGAACGCGTCTGAAGAGCGGTGCCGAGAAGACTGGAGCCCAGTCCGAGAGCACCTCACGGAGCCCAGGCGGGGGGGCGCTCTCTCTGGAAACGCCTAGGAGGCGACGGCGATTTCGGGCTTGCCGGCCCGCTCGGGCAGCGGAACCAAGAGTTGCCCGCGGCGGACGAACTCGAACAAGCGCTCTTGAATCGCTGCGGTATCGCCACCTGCGGCGGTCGCGATTTCCTGAGCCGTGCGAGTGCCGTCGGCAAGTTGAATGAGGCGATAGTCCGAATCATCGAGCGGATAGACCACCGAAGAATTCGATATGTAGATTGCGCGAGTCGGCTTCTTCGGCAATGGCGCGGGCTTCTCCTCGGAGAGGCCTTGCTCTTCGGGATCCGTGAACAGATCGAAGTCGAACTCCGCGATGTGATTGCCAATCGGCCGGAATGGCTTGAGGTCTGCCATGTCCTCCCACCCGTCGGGCAGGACTCCACCCTGGTCGAAGTTGGAGACCTTGTGAGCGAGCTCCGGCTTCTCCGTGAGGTAGATGTAGAACGCCATGCGTGTGACGGACTCCGCATCACCGCGACTTAAGAAGGCGGCGTCGAGACCGCTGCGGTCGTAGTGAATCTTGCCGTCGCGATGCTGGAAGTCCCACTGGCCGGAGGGCTTCTGATACAGATCGATGTCGTAGAGATCACCGCCGGACAAGAAGATGTCATCGTCCGGCGAGATGGCATAGGTGCCCATGTACGAGGAGAGAAGAACGGTACCGCGGTGCTCTTCTAAGTAGCGATAGCTCTGCAGGTCGTCCGCTTCGACGGCGCCGGGGAAACCGATGAACCACTGCACGCTGACCTTGATGTTGGAGCGCTCCATCGCGCCCAGCATGAGGTGGACTCGCGTCAGATCGTTGCCCTTCACCATCAGGTCGAGTACCCGCTGGCTTCCGGACTCGTAACCGAACTGCAGAAAGCGCGCGCCGCCCTCATAGATCTTGTCGGTGAAGTTTTGATCGGTGAAGACCTTTTCAAACTTGGTCTCCGCGCCCCAGTAGAAGCGCTTGTCTTCCGGCTGAGCGACGTTGAACTTGGAGAAGTCGCGCATCAGCCGCGGCGGGGTGAGCGGATCCCAGAACATGATGTGCCGGAATCCCGTCTGCTCTTGAATGCGCTGAAGGTCGCTGAATACGAGCGATGCTTTGCGCAGGCGGAAGTTTTGCTTGATGTCAAAGGAGCAGAAGGTGCACTTGCCGTAGTAGCAGCCACGCGAGGTCTGGTAGTTAACGACCAGGTGCGGAATGAAGTAACGGTCGTTCGGCATCCGCGAAAAGTCCGGCGGAGCGATTTTGTTCATGTCCGGGAGCGGTCGGCTCGCGGGGGCGTGAACCACTCCGGCGTCATCGCGCCAATACAGGTTCGGCATCGTCGAGATGTCCTCACCTTTCTCGAGCGCCGTGACGAACTGCGGGAAGCTCTCGTCGGACTCGCCGGGCATGACGTAGTCGACCCACTGCCACATGCGGTCGTCACTGGTGAGCAACTTGTGAAAGGCCGAGACGATGGAGCCGCCGATAATCGTCTTTACGTGCGGCGCGCGCTGCTTGAGCTTCTTGAGGATCGTAAAAGCCTCGACCATCTGCTCGTTGAACGGGATCGAAAGCGCAACCAGCTCGGGGTCGCACTCCAGAATTCGATCGATAATCTTCTCTTCGAGGACCGACGAAACGGGATTCACGAACTCGGTCGCCATGTAACCGAACAGGTCGTCGAGGTAACCCGGTGCCAGCGGGTAGAAGACCGGGTTCATCGCGTACATGGCACGCAACAGATTCGTGATGACGTCGTAGGCCCAGTTCACTCGATCGGGGTCGAGAAACTCTTCCTTCGAGCGAAGAATGCGCACGGCCTCTTCCGAGTTGAAGAGGTAGTCGAAGGAGACGATCGAGAGGTTGGCGAGACCCTGAAGGTGGCGGGCTTGTTGCGGAGTGAGCTCGTCGAGCCCTCGGAGGTACTCCCAGGATTCGTCGAAATAAGCCTTCGCGCGCTCGAGGGCGGGGCGCGTGATGAGCTCCTCAACGACCTCCAGGTTGGCATCGACCATGTGCACGTCGTGACCCGCGGCTCCGAGACAGCCCGCAAGCAGCGGCAAGCCGCTGTAGGGCGTGCTTGGGATGTTCCGGTTGGGGGGGAATACGAGAGAGACTTTCATGGGGAGATCGATGTTGAGAGGGCGAACCAGCAATACCTTACCCGCACGTTAGAGTTCCCGGAAGGTGGGGACGCTCGGGAGAAGCAGGAGAGAGGTGGTGGAGCAGAGGCGGGCCGCTCCGTAAAGGCTTTCAAGAGAGGGATCGGGAGCCACCCTCGGCCGCCTAAAGCCGATTTCGATCCTCTGCCGCGCATTCGTGGAGAGTTGAGCTGTCCGCCGCCGAAAAGGGGCTCGTCCCAGCAGCTTTGGACGGGGAAAAGTCCTCCCGAAAGAGAGCGCCGGAGTCCATTCCGAGGAGTTCGCGAGCAGCCAGGTCGCCCGCAGGAGCGCCGCAGACCATGCCGTGTCCGCCCAGGCCTGCCACCCAGTACAGATCGCGGAGGATCGGATCGGGTCCGATGACGAAGTGATGATCGCGTCCGAAGGTCCGCATGCCCGCCCAGAGGCTGGAGATTCCGGCCTGGGCAAGGCTTGGCAAGTGTGCGCTGGCTCGATCGGCCAGGAGCTCGTGAACCTTCGGGTCGACGGAGCAGTGGTCCGGATCGACGACTTGCTCGTCACAAGCGCAGAACAAGAGCCCGCCGCTTTCGGGGCGCGCATAGAACGGCTCGCGGCCGTGATGCCAAATCACGGGCAGGCCCGGGTCCAGCTCCGCGGCGCGCGTGGTGACCATCAAGTGGCGCCGGCGAGGTTCGAGCTCCAGAGGCGATCCCGCTCGCCGACCCAGCGCTCCGGCCCAGGCGCCCGCTGCCAGCACGGTCTTCTCTGCCAGGCGGCGTTCTCCGCTTTCGAGTCGTACTCCGCAGACGCTGCCATTCTCGACGAGTAAGTCGGTGACCGAACAGTGGGTCTCGATCGTCGCTCCGCCGCGCCGAGCGCCGCGCTCAAAGCCGGCCATCAGCGCCGCGATGTCGATGCGTCCTTCGCGGGGAAACCAGAGCGCGAACTCGAACTCGAGCTCGAGGGCGGGAAACAATTCTCGGAGCCGCTCGCGATCGATCGGGACTCCACCCGAGTCGGGTCCGGCGGCTTGAAAGGACTCTTTGAGTTCCCGGCTCGCGCTCGCGTCGGCGGTAAGCACGAGACCTGTAGTGTGCACCAAGGGGACGGGGGAGAAGTCCGTCGGCGGCGAGTGAAGGAAGTCCGCGCCGCGGCGAGAGAACTCGTTGAGGGCTCGTGAACTCGAGAGGGTCCGCAGGATGGCTGCATTGAGGCCGCTCGACTGCGCGCCCAGTGTTCGCTCGCGTTCGAGCAAGGTGACGCCCTCGGCTCCGAGTTGCGTCAGCGACCAGGCAGTTGCTGCGCCCGCTACTCCGCCGCCGATGACTAAGATACTTGAGTCGGACATAATCCTCCGCAGCGAGCTCTATTCGTTCTCGAACGAAGAGTTGTCCGCAACGACAACCGCAGAATCTTCGATCCACTTGCGGATGACTTGGGTCAGGATCGGAAGAGTCACCCCGCCGTTCTCAAGAACTCGGTCGTGAAAAGTTCGAATATCGAACTGGGCTCCGAGCGCTTCGCGTGCTTCGTCGCGTAACTGGAGAATGCGCCGTTGACCGAGCTTGTAGGCGAGTGCCTGGCCCGGCCACGCGATATAGCGATCGACTTCGTTCGCAATGTTGTTCTCGGCGAGCAGGGTGTTGTCGAGCATGTACTCGATGGCGCGCGCGCGGCTCCATCCAAAGGCGTGCATGCCCGTGTCGACGACGAGACGCGATGCGCGCCAGGCGTCGTAGGAGAGCATGCCGATGCGATCGAGGTTGCTGCTGTAGAGGCCCATCTCGTCGCACAAGCGTTCCGTGTAGAGCGCCCAGCCCTCAATGAATGCCGTCGAGCCGGAGTGGCGCCGAATGAGCGGGAGTGATTCGAGCTCCTGTGCAATCGCGATCTGGAGGTGGTGACCCGGAACGGCCTCGTGATAGGCGAGCACTTCGGCCTCGTACCTCGTTCGCGTCTCCGGCGCGAAGGTGTTGATGTAGTAGATACCCGAACGACTGCCATCGGCGGCGGGCTCTTGGTAGTAGGCGATCGTGCTGTAGGGAGCTTCGTGTTCCGGGACGCGCTCGACGGTGCACTCCGCAACGGGCAGAAGTCCGAACCACTGCGGCAGCGTTAAGCGCGCACGTTCCACGGCATTGATCGCCTTGGCTTCGACCTCGTCACTGGTCTCAAAGTGCATCGCGGGATCGTTTCGCAATCGATCCTGGATCTCCGCGATATTGCCGGTACCGAACAGCTCTTGGCCGAGGTCCGACATCTCCGCCCGAATGCGCGCAATCTCGTCGAGACCGAACTGGTGAATCTCCTCCGGCGAGAGGTCGAGCGACGTGTGCTGCCTGATGCGCGTGTGATAGGCCTCGCGGCCGCCGGGGATGTGGGCGAGTCCGGGCTGATCGTCTCCACGGGCGGCGGGCAAGAGCTCGTTGGTGAGTGCGCGGCGCATCTCCGAGAAGGCCGGGTAGATCTGTTCGCGAAGGGCGTTCATGACATCGCTTACGAAACGACCGCGTTCGCGCGGACTGAGCGGGTCACCTTCTGCCGGCAGCAACACGCGCGTACCCAGTGCGATGGCGCTGCCTTCCTGTAGGTGCAGGTTGACGAGGCGCAACTCGTGCTGGCGCGATGCACTCCCCAAGTACTTGTGCGCGACAGCGGAGACCGTCTCGCCGCGCGCGAGCGGAACCCACTCACCGCCGCCGAGCGCCGACCTCATCAACGGACTGTCCATCGTCGAGGTCGCCAAAATATTGTCGAGCTGCGAAATCGTCGTCTCGATGGCGGACTGCGAGGAGACTTTTCCATCGCGCAGCCCGCGCTTTAGATTGGCGGTCTCCTGGCGAATGTAGGGTCCCATGGCTTGCCAGCGCTGAACCAACTGCGCGCGCTCTTCGGGTGTCTCTGTCGGCTGAAACTCAACCATGGAGAGCAGGCTGCTCTGCGGACCTCGAATCGGATCGACCACCCAGCCGCGAAGTCCGAGGTCATCGACGGCGATCCGGGTCTCGAGGTTATCGCGCAGCCAGGTGAGCGTAATTCGCTCCGCGTCACTGAGCTGGCTTGTCGGCAGTTCATTCAATCGCTCGATCAGCTTGCGCCGTGCTTTGGTGCGGCCGCGCACCGCACCCGGCGAGTTGTCCGAGAGCATGCCGTAGTAGCGCTCGTCTTTTTGCATCGATGCGAACTCCGGCATCGACTGAAGTCGGAGCTCCCAGGCCTCGCGACAGATCGTGGCGAGGCTCTGATTCTCGACACCGCCCGCGGCGTCCGACCATGTGGGACCCGGGCTCGGGATCGAGGTCGCGCAACCTGAAAGGAGGACGAGGGAGACGAGAATGGCGCGAAATACTGGATGAAACATGGAGCTGTTTTTCGAAAGTGGCGGCAGAGCGGCGACGCCAAAGTGGTGGAACCACCCGAATCCTAGTTCGGCGGGGACGGAGCACCTAGCGGCCGTGCCGGAAAGTGAGGCGCACCTCGGTTAAGCCTCACTTATGTGTGCTCGACAGGGCGCGCTAGCGAGTACTGCCGGGCCCTTCCGTACGGAGCTCGGCGGCGGCGGGGGCGAGTCTCTTCGGGACTTTACGTGAGCGCCTTGAGGAGCCCGAGAGCGCGACGAGCACGGACCCGGCGATCACCGCAAGAGCGCCGACCCATGCCCAAGGCGCGATCGGATCGGCCGGAAAGAGTTCGGGGGCGAAGCCGTTGGCGAGGCGTGAGAAGGCGATGGTCGCGAGCGGAGTGAGCGAGAGAATCGCGCTGACTCGGGAAGCCTCGAGGTGCTCGAGCGCTTCCGAAAAAGCTCCGTAGGCGAGGACGGTATTGAGCGTGGCGAAGGCGAGTAGCGCCCACTCGAGACTTGAGAGCTCGAAGAGGGCGGTCGTGCTGGACAGCGGGACGAAGAAGAGCGCGCAGACGATGTAGACGCACAGCATGATCGACTGTGAGCTCATCTGCACCAAGAGCTGCTTCTGAGCCATGCCGTAGATCGCCCACAGCAAGGCGGCGCCAGCTACCCACAGAACGCCGATGTAGTAAGCGCCGAGGTCGTCCGCTCGAATCTCGATTTGCGCATAGAAGAAGAGGCCGAGGCCCGCGAGCAGAACCGAGAAGCCGAGCCATTGGAGCGGAGTGAAGTGCTCGCGGAAGTAGAGAAGAGATCCGAAGGTCAGGATCGGGGGCGCGAGCTGAATGATGACTTGTGCGATGGCCGGGGAGGTCAGATTCAGACCGACCATGTAGGTCATGTAGTTCCCGCCGAGGCCGACGATGGCGATTACGAGCAACCACCAGCCGGATCCGCGCAGGGCGCCGAGTCGCGGGAGGCGGCTCCGCGAGGCGAGCAACAATCCGACCAGGAGCGCGGAGCACAGAAAGCGAAAGCCCACGATGGTGGTCGAGTCGAGCTTTTCAAGTAGCGCTTTGAGGGCGAGGGGCAAGAGCCCCCAGAGGGTCATGGTGGTGCCGGCCAGGGCGAGGCCCAAGCCGCGTCGACCGGAGGTGCTGTGCCGAACCATCGCTAGCCGTCGGAGGGGAGTGGGTTCGAACTCGCGGGGAGGGCAGTCGCAGCGAGGAACTCGAAAACGAAGCGGCTCGCACAGGTAACACGCATCGGTAGGGCTGGCTCTGCGATCGTTCGAACGCGGTAGAGAGGCGATCGATGGCCAACGCGGTGGCGTATCGACAGAGCTTTTTCGCACCTGGACATTCCCGTCAGCTTAGCAGGCTAGTCGTGACTGCCGTGCAAAACCGTTGGGCTGTCTTGTACTCTTTCGCCATGAAATTGTCGGGAAAGCGCTTCCTTCGGAGTTCGGGAACACGATTGGCCGTGCTCGCTCTGCTCAGCTGTGCAAGCTGCGCGCCCGAAGTTCCGCAGCGAATTGTGCTCGTCACGATCGACACTCTGCGCCTGGACACCTTTGCCGGTCGTCCGCGCGGAGAGCTGATCGACATGCAATTGCCAGAGGACTACGCGGGCTACTTCACGCAGGACGGAGAGCCTCTCGTCACGGCCATGCCGCTTACGCGTCAATGGGCAGAAGCTGGAGCGCGCTTCGATCGGTGCTACACGGTCTCGCCCGTCACGCAGCCCGCTCATGCTTCGCTCTTTACGGGACTCTTCCCTTGGCAGCACGGAGTGACTCGCAACGGTCAGGTACTCGGTACAGAGTTTCAGACGGTCGCCGAGATTCTCAACGAGAACGGTTGGGAGACATCAGCGGTCGTCGCCTCCTATCCCTTGACCAAGGTGATGGGCTTCGCCCAAGGCTTCGACCAATACGAAGAGAAGTTTCGACTGAGTCGACCCGCATCGGAGTGGAACGGTGTGGAGATCGATAAGTTTTATTCGCTGGGCAAGTCCGTGACGGACCGCGCGCTGAAGCTCTTGAACGGCTTTCAAGGAGAGCGCCAGTTTCTTTGGGTTCACTACTTCGATCCGCACGCTCCCTACGGCGACACGGAGTCGGTGGCGAAAGGCATTCCGCTCGCGAAGTTGACGAAGACCGTCGCCGCCGCGAAGCGCATCGACGTTGCGAAGGGCGGAATCAAGCGCGCGCAACGTGCTTATGAAGCGGATTGCTTTTCGCTCGATGGCGAGCTCGCTCGATTGCTCGATCGTCTCCGCGCCGACGAGAAACAATTCGACACCCATGTCATTCTCGTGGCCGACCACGGAGAGAGTTTCGGCGAGGACAACTCGCTCGGTCACGGACGGCGATTGACCGAACCGCAGTTGCGCATTCCTCTGGTGATTCACTCGCCGCGCGCGACCAAGGGGCTCTACGGCGAGCCGGTGGGCACAGTGGATGTGGCGAAGACGCTTCTCACATTGGCGGGGCGTAGCTCCGCTCAGTTTCAGGGCCGTGATTTGACCGCTCCGCTGAATGCCAATCAACTCGTGGCGGGAATGCGCACGAGCTTTAAGGGCTCGGTAAAGGATCGGCGTGTCGAGGGCGAGCCGGTCACGCTCGTCGGGGAGCGCTGGTTCTTGTTCGAAGAAGGAAGACTCGTCTCCGGCGATCGTGACGCGGTCTATTGGGGAGACAATGAAGCGAATCCTGCTTCCGGCTCGGGAGCCACTCGCGCCACCGCGCTATTCGGACTGTTCGCCGACCAAATGACCGGGGCCGTGGAGCTCGACGACGAAGAAGCGCGCGCGACGCTCGAGGCGATGGGGTACGCCGGTAACGACTCCGATTAGAGCTGCCGACTAGTTAGGCGTATCGTCGGGCTTGATGCCGAGGATGTGTTCGATTCGCGCAATCACTTCCGAGTGAGCGATCGGCTTGCTCAGGAACTCCGTCACGCCGAGCAGGCTGGCTTCTTGCTCGAGCGCAGGGCTGGCGTCGGTCGCCAACAAGATGACGGGGACGCTTTTCATTCGTTCGAGGTCGAGGAATCCGCCGAGGAATCCAGAGTCCGCGAGGTTGGGTCGCACGAGGTCGATCAGGACCAGGTCGGGGCGGTGGTAGCCGGTTTGTTGCAGGCCGCTGAGGGCGTCGAACGAGGACACCACGAAAAAGCCCGCTTGTCGAAGCTGGCAGGAGAGCGCGTAGTTGAGGTCCTCCTCGTCTTCGACAACGAGAATGCTCTTGCGATGCGCTTGAATCTCTTCATCAGCAGCTTGCTGATCAAAGGTCGGCATCGAATCCTGCAGGCGATAGGTCCGCTTCGGCTCGTTCATGGGGAGTCTCTTGGTGAGAATGGAGCAAGCGTTTGGGATCGCTCCCAAATCATCATCTGGGCGCCCATTCGTCCTGCCGCTCCCTCCTTCTTGAACAACTCCACCATTTATCGAAGCCAGCGAACCCCGTGCTCTTGCAGCGGGGTACTAGAGCGCGAGCTCGTTCAGCAGTGCGCGCCAAGCTTGGCTCTCGCTCTGCGGCGTGAAGGCGACCGCGATTCGCTCGCTGCTTGCCAGTAGACGGCCATAGAACTTCGCATCCGACTCCGCCCGCCACAGGAGCTGAGCGAGGGCATCGGTCTTGCCGAACTCGAAATAGCCCGGGTGGCGCGCTCCCAGCAAGCCCCGATTGCCAGGCACGTCGGTCGCCAGGATTCCGACGCCCGCCGTTGCGGCCTCTCCGATGACATTGGCTCCGCCCTCGAGCCGCGAGGAGATCACCAGCAGTCGGCTCGCGGAGAGCAGCCGCATCGCGTCTGGGTGAGCGCGCTCTCCGAGCCACTCGTAGCGCGGATTACTCTTCGACTCTTGAATCGCGCGAGCTTCAAGTCTCGGTTCGAGCGCGCGGCCGAGATGACGAACGAATAGCTTCGATTCCGCGGGCAGTACACGTGCAGCCAGGGCGGTTCGCAGTGGGTCTTTGACCGCTCGCAGATGACTGAGCACGCAGACGTCAAAACGATTCTTGGCCGGAGTTCGGAGGCGCTTGGGCAAGCGCACGGACTGATGGATGATCCGCGTCTTGCGCCGGACTGCTTTGGGTAAATCGAGCTTGGCCTGGGAGTGCAGGACGATCAGGCGATCCGCCAGCTCGAGCGAGCGCTTTGCCGCTCGGTTCCCCTCGGTTAGGTCTTTGTAGAGATCCGTCCCGGTCAGAGCGACGACCAGTGGACGCTCGGGAAAACGCCGCTTGAACTCCGCGGCGGCGGCGGCGCTGCGCCTGGCATGAAGAGCGACAAGGACCTCGGGGTTCCCCTTGAGCTCCGGCGCGAGGGTCGCGCGGTATCCCAGCTCGCGTAGAATGCGAGCCCAGCGCAACGCGGTCACGCGATTGCCCTGCGTCGATCCAGCCGGGGCTGGGCAAGCCAGCTGAATCTTGCGCTGCATGTCTGTATCCTTCCGCCTGATCTCTTCCGATCCAAGCATCCCGTTCAAGATGTGTTGCCGGAAGAGCTTGGAAGAACTCACCCACGTTTCGGGCAGAGACCCGACTCCTCGATCCATCATGTCCGAAATCAGACTGACGCAGCTCGTTCCAGCCGGCGGCTGAGCACGTAAATTTGGTGCGGAGGACCTCGTGCAGGTTCTCAAGAAAATTTCGCCCTTCGATCATTCGTGGATTGACCAAAACGTCGGATCCATGGACGACGCAGCGCTTCTGCGTCCCGACGGAATCGACCAAGGCTTCGTCTTCACTGTCGACTTCATCACGCCGCTGGTGGATGACCCCTATGCCTTTGGTGCGATCGCTGCCGCGAACTCGATCTCTGACGTCTATGCGATGGGTGGGCGCCCGCAGGTTGCGCTCTCTCTGTGTGGATTTCCCGACGACCTGGTCTCGAAGGAGCGCCTGGGCGAGATCCTGAAGGGCTGCCGTGACAAAGCCGCAGAAGCGGGCGTCGCCATCGTGGGTGGCCATACCGTCATCGACCCGGAGATGAAGATCGGTCTGTGCGTGCTCGGAACGGTCGATCCCAAGCGAGCGTTTCGTCAGACCGGCGCGAAGCCCGGCGATGTGCTGGTGCTCTCCAAGCCGATCGGTACCGGCATTGCCGCGCAGGGGATGAAGAAGGACCTCTTGACTCATGAGCAAATCGAGCGCGCGATTGCCTCGATGTCGATGCTCAATGCGGGCGCTTGCGAAGCCGCTCTAGCGGTGGGAGCGCAGTCGGCGACCGATGTGACGGGCTTCGGATTGCTGGGGCACCTCCACAACATCGTGATGGCGTCCGGGTGCTCCGCGCGTCTCGATCATAGCGCTGTGCCCGTCTTTGAGTTCTCGCGCGAACTCGCGCACCAGGGCGTCATTCCCGGAGGCACGAAGCGCAACCTCGAGTTCGTCGGGCCATTCGCGACCTTTGACGATTCGATCGAGCCCGCAGAGCGCTTGATCCTGGCCGACGCGCAGACTTCGGGCGGCCTCTTAATCGCCTGTCCACCGGACAAGGTCGACGAACTGGTCGCCGGCCTGTCCGCCGAAAACTGCCTCGCGGCAGCCGTCGTCGGAGAGGTACTCGAAGGCCGCGCCGGCTCGATTCATGTCAGCGCGGCCGACTAGACCGCGCTGACAAGAGTCCGCGGGCCTACGGCTGCGACTGCTCGCTCTCGGCTTCCTGTTCGGATTCCAAGCTGGCGAAGGCGGGATTGGCACCGCCGGGCAGAGCGCCGGGATAGACGTCCGGATTCGCCGGTGCACGATCGTGATTGTGCTCGGGCAAGTACTTGTCCGACGCGGGATCGGAGTCCGGAATTGCGGGATCGCTGGCTTTGGACAGACCGAAGGCGCGCCCGAGAACGATTGCGGCGACGGCCACGAAGGCTGAGAAGAGCGCTCCCATCTTGGCCTGGCCCTGAAGGTCGGCGTTGGCGGGGAAAGCGGCTCCCGAGACGAACAGCGCGACGGTCAAGCCCAGAGCGGCGATGAAGCCCGCCATGACGAGCTCTTTCATTCCCATTCGGTCGGGGAGCGGCAAACCGACCTTGATGGCGATCCATGAAGAGAGCGTGATTCCGACGGTCTTGCCGACGATGAGGGATCCAAAGATGATCCAAGTCATCGGGCCGATGCCACCGAAAGCGACGCCGGCGTTCGCGAGCGCGAAGAAGAACAGACCGAAGTCCACAAAGCCTTTCATCGAATGCTCGAACTGATGAAGCGGCGAGTGAGCGGCGCTCGAGTGAGCTTGATCGACTTCGTCCTCAGCGATGAACATGCCCGTGTCGCGCTTCGGCGGGGGCAGGAACGGAACGATGAATACGAGTGCCAGCGCGGGGTGAAGGTGCGCAAGGATGAGGCCGCACCACGCGACCGGTCCGGCGATAAAGATGTAGGGCTGCCATTTGTTGACGTTCATCCGGCGCATCGCGAAGGCGATCGCCATACCGAGCGCAACCAGACCCAGCCAAACCGGCTCTGCCGGATTCGCGGGATCGCCGTAGAAAATCGCGATGATTCCCAGGCCGAGAGCGTCGTCGGCAACCGCGAGGAGCAACAGGAAGTTGATGGCCGGGTGGCCCTTGCCGAAGACCGTGCGCGCGATCAGCCATGCGAGTGCGATGTCGGTCGCGGTCGGGATACCCCAGCCCTTCGACACTTCACTCCAGGTGAAGGAGTCCGGAAACATGCCCGCTTGAAAGGCAAAGTAGGCGGCGCCAAAGAAGACGGCGACCGGCCCGAAGACTCCACCCATCGTGGCGAACAGGGGATTGAGCGCTTTCCTAAACGGGTTGAGGCTTCCACCGGGAAGGCAGGCTTCGGCGATCTCCTTTGCGGCGATGCCGAAGAAGAACACCATGAAGATGTCATTGACCAAAAAGTTGATCGTCAGGTGGTGCCCGAAGATCGACAGGTGACCCGGCAGCTCCCAGTGATCCGCGTCGTGTCCCGCTCCGAACCAATACTGGTAAGCCTCGGGCGCGAGGTTAGCAGCGGCGAGCGCAACGAAGACTCCCGCGATCAACGGGATAGAAAACTCCTGCAGGAGATTGACGAACGATTTCTTGTCGCTGTGACTCAAGGATAATCCTCTGGGGCTGCAGATTCCGGGTGACGGAATCGCGGTGGGGCAGGGGGGACTTCATGAGGGTCGAACGGCCACCGGGATCGACTTGAGAGGACCCTAGGGAATCTCGCGGAATCGGTCTACTTCGGGGCGCTGGAGGTCAGAACCGGGGCGCTCTGGATCGTTATAGGTCGACGATCGAGGCCGAGGGCTTAGGCCTGACTGGGAAAAACCGGTTGCTCACCAGGGGGGCTCGGTTTCGACCCAGGAGGCGTTTTTTTGGAGGAGAGGCGCTCATGTCCGGGTAGCGAGTTGAGTTGGGTACGAAGTCCCATCCCACGGGGGTACGCGACTTCGCATTCTTCGCGACTCGCGAAGCGGCGGAAAAACCGGTTGGCCTTTACGAGCCGGTCATCCACAACGGCAAAGGCGCCAGGCTTCGCTCGATGGAGGAAGCACAGGCGCCAATGCTGCGAATTCAATCGCTATTCGTCCGAGTCGGAATCTTCCCGCTTTGCGAGTTCGCGGGCCTCTTCCGAAATCTCAGCTCGGTCGACCTCGCGCGAGAGGCGCGTGTTCGCGTCGCTGCGAGTTTCTTCCTCAAGCTTGTTTTCGCTCTTGGTTGCGGCGAACTGTTGGCGATCGAGCCCGAGCTTGTGGCTGCGCTCATCGTTGACCCGTTCCACGGGCCGTGACTGATTAACTTCCATCGAATTTCCCTCCCCAGGGCGGTGTTGAAGAAGACCTTCTCGGTAGGGCTCTTCGACACTAGGAAGCTGCAAATGTGAGCGAAAGCTCCAGAACTCCGGATGGAGCTGAATCCGCACAGACAATCGCTACGGGTGGACCCGTACGGGGAGTCCACAGGCTTCGATCCGCGCTCCAAACTCGACCAACCACTCGCTGGGGAGAGCGGAGAGTTCTTCCGCCTCGGGCTGATGGGATTGCCGCTCCAGACCGTAGAGCAAAACGCCCAGCGGCGGAGACGGGAGGCGAGAAGCATCGCGAATGGCGTCGAGATAGGCCTCGAGCTCCTGCTCGTCGGGCGGCTCTCCGTTTCGCGCGAGCATGCAGGTCTGAATCCAGGTCGGGCAGGCTCCCGCGGAGAGACGGAGATTCTCAAGCTGGCGAGCTACATCGAGCTTGGTCGAGTTCACGGCTTCGACGCCCGCGCTCGTCGCGCGATCGAGCTTGAACCAGATGTTGCCGCCAGCAAGTCGGAGTTTCGCAAAAGCATCCAGGACCCCTCCGTTGCGAACCAGCGAACCGTTGGTGATCAGAATGGGTTTGACGTCCGGAACGAGATCGAATTGCTTGAGCGCTGCGAGCGCGATCTCGACGGCTTCGCCGAATTGCGGCGAGCTCGTCGGCTCGCCATTGCCAGAGAAGGCGATGTCGTTGAGCCGCCGCGACTCTTCGGGAACATGACGTTCCATGTAATCGCCGTTCACGAGCGAATCGAGGAACCCGTTCAGCTCGCGTTCGAGAAGCACCAAGTCAATCTCAGGCCCTTTGCCGTAGATGAGATCGGGCACCTGGCAATAGACACAGCGCCAGTTGCAAGCGTTGTTCGGATTGAGGTTGATGCCAATCGAGACTCCAGCGCTTCGCCTTGAGACGACCGGATAGACGTAGGTCAACCCGGCGTTGTCTCGATCGTGTTGGTCGGTTTTGAGGCGCATGGTGGGGAGCTTGCGAGGAGCGGAGAGCTAGCAGGAGCTGAGCTCTTCCAAATGCGCGAGCGCACTGTCCGCGAGTGCGGTGAGATCGTAGCCGCCTTCGAGGAGAGAAACGAGACGGCCGTTAGCGGAGGTCTCGGCGAGAGCAAGTGCGGCGCGGGTGAGCTCGCGAAACCCCTCATTCGTCAATTCGCAGCTGGCGAGCGGATCGTCGCGGTGGGCATCGAAGCCGGCAGAGATGAGCAGAAAGTCCGGCCGGAAGGCTTCTAGTTCTGGACGAATCTGGCTCTCGAAGGCCGCCATCCACTGAGAGTCGCCGCTGCCGCTGTCCATCGGGCAATTGAGCGTGGCGCCCTCGCCGTCCGCCAATCCGCGCTCCGTCGCGGCGCCGGTTCCGGGATAGTGCGGGAACTGATGCAGGCTCGCGTAGAAGACGTTCGCGTCCTTCTCGAAGATGTGTTGGGTGCCGTTGCCGTGATGAACATCCCAATCGAGAATCGCAACGCGCTCTAAACCGTGAAACCGGCGGAGATGTTCGGCCGCGATAGCGACGTGATTGTAGAGGCAGAAGCCCATCGCTCGGTCTCGCTCCGCGTGGTGTCCGGGGGGACGACAGGCGACGAAGGCGTTGTTCCAGCTTTCGGCCATGACTTGATCGACGGCCTCGATCAAGCCACCCGTCGCCAAACGCGCGGCGCGATCCGAGCCATCCCCGGCACGCGTATCGGGATCGAGCTGGCCACCTCCATCCGCGACGACCCGATCGACGAGATCGAGATAGGCGGGGTCGTGAACGGCTTCCAGCGGGGCTCGCCCGACCTCGGTCGGCGTCCAGAGTTCCAGCTTCGCTTTGATCGCCGAACGCTCGACCGCTTCCGCGATCACGCGAACACGATCGGGCTGCTCGGGATGCCCGAGGCCCGCGACGTGACGAAGGCAAGCGTCGTGGTAGACGAACCCGGTCGGCTTCTTAGCAGTGCTCATTTTTTTCATGTTAGCGCGGAATCGCCTGGATGCCCGCAGAGGATTCGTCTTCGCCTAGAGAAGATCCATTGCGCAGCGCGAGGCGCACAGGGCTTTTGCACGGAACACTTTTCCACCTCGTCTTGACGATCCGCTCGTCGCGCTCCGCCGAGCCCAGGCGTGGGATAAATTTCAGTAGTCGGAAGCCATCACTCTCCTCCCGCATGATCACTCGCACATCCCTCGCTCTGTGGATGCTCGCCGCCAGCGCCATCGCTGTTGACGCGCAGTCCAATGTCCGGCCAGCGCCGCGCCTCGTCCGCGTGCCGGAGATGGGCGCCAAGTACTTAGCGCCGCCCAGCCCGTGGGCGCGCCGTTGGCGACCGACGGAATTGGATCCCTTCAGCAGCGACTACTCGGAACTGGCGGCGCTGCCGCCTCCGCAAGAACACAGCGACTTCACCCACCTTGAGCTGGGCGTGGACGTGCACCCCCGAACCGAATTCGAGCGCGGTGGCGGTACGGTCTCGATATCTCGCGCTGGTTGGTCGGCGACCCTCGGACAGCGCGTGGATGAAGAGTCGATCTTCGCCGTCACCTTGGACGCAGAGGCTTCGTTCTACGACTTCGGCAGTGCGGGAGTTTTGATGGCCGGTTCACCTGACCCATTCAACGACGTCTACGAGACACGCGTCGGTGTGCTCGCTCTTCACGACCCCGCCAAATCGGCGAGCTGGTTTACTTCCCTCGAGCTGGGCTTATCCGGCGAGGATGATGCCGATCTCTCCGACGCGCTCTCGATGGGCTTGATCGGAGGCATGCGTCACCAAGTCAGCGACGACCTCTCTCTCTCCATCGGCGTCATCGGGCGAACGCGGCTCGAGGACACGCCCTGGCTGTTTCCCTACATCGGCTTTGACTGGCGGATCGCGGAGAGCTTGCGCCTGACCTCGAACGGCTCCGCGGTGGCGGCGGTCTGTGAGGTGACGGAGACGGTGGAGTTCGAGCTCGGCGCCGAGTACGGCAATCGCCAGTTTCGGCTGAATGACGACTCTTCGCTGGCCGGCGGAGTGATCGAGGATGAAGAGATTACGGCGTCCGCCACCATCGGCTGGAATCCCAGCCATCGCGTGAGCTTGGATGTCGAAGCGGGCGTCACGCTCTGGCGAGAGTTCGCGACCTTCAATTCAAACGGCGTGAAGCTGACCGAACAAGAGACCGATCTGTCGGAGTTCGGAGCGGTACGGCTGAGCGTCACGCTCTAGCAGGTCGCGTAGGCCTTCACCGCGGGAATCGTTAGGATCTCGTCGAGCTCCGGCGAGTAAGCGGTGAGCGCGCCTCCGTAGACACAGGCGGTGTCGAGTCCGAGGGAGACGAGCTGGCCACGAAACATGCGCGCTCGTGGAATCTTCCCGGGCGTGTGTCCGAAGAGAACCAGTTCCGGTCCTTCATAGGACTCGTACCAGTAAGGACTGCCTCGACCGTGAACGCGGCGCGCTCGGGTGAGAGATTCGATCGGGCTCTCGCTCGGAGGTTTGCCCGGCTCGATGCCGGCGTGGACGACAGACCAGCTCCTGCCGTCAGGAGTAGGGCCCGCACCCTCGATGGTCTGATTGTCCAACCAGTAGCCGCGGTGCTGTTGGAGGAACCGGAGCATGTCGGCGCGCCGATCCTCGGGGACCTCACAGGATCGTCGACCGTCGCCGCGAAGGTCATCGGCTTCGACAGCGGGAAACCCCTCACGGAAGGCGGGGCGGTCGTGAGTGGACTTGGGCGCAAGTCCGCAGCGTTCCAACACCTTGTGCTCGTGATTGCCCAGTACGAACCAGGCGCCGCACTCCGTCATCAGGTCCATGACCCCGGTGGGATCGGGACCGCGGTGGAACAGATCGCCGACAGAGACCAAGCGGTCCGCTTCGCCGAGGGAGATGCGATCGAGGAGGAGCTTGAGCTCGTCCGCGCAGCCGTGAATGTCGCCGACAACCCAGGTAGTCACGATGGTAATGGTGGGGTGGAAAAAAATGCCGCCGTGGAACGGGCAGCTGCCTCTTTCTCTTCGTCCGGATGGCTCCGAAACAAGAGAGCCCATTGAACCCGGAAAAAGTCGGAGCGAAGCCTAGATTCCCGATCCAAACAAAGCGGGAAAGAAGCACCCCGGTCCTCTTCAGTCACTCGGAAGTCGTGCTCGATAGCTGCTGGGTAGATCAGATCAGACTTCTCTAGCTCTGTTTCACTATGACCGCACCGTTGCTCCCTCCCTTGCTGCCGTCACCTACCGACGAGAAAGCCGACCAAAAGGCAAGCGCAGTTCGTCCTTCGGCTGCGAAAGGAGAAGCGCTGTGCCGACTGGGCGACCTGAGCCTGGACGCGGGGCCCGTCGAGATCGTCCGGACGTTGGCGCTCCAGCGCGACCTCGCCGCGACTTGGGAGAGCCTCGAGCCAAAAAGCTTTTATTCACGCTACGGTCGCAGGCTCTTCGACCTCAGCCTGCTCGCTGTGTTCGGAGTTCCCGCGCTCGCGATCGGCGCCCTCATTTTTACCGTCAACCTCGTCCAGTTTCGGAGCCTCCGAAAGGTGTTCTTCCTTCAGGAACGCGTGGGCTATCGCGGACAGATCTTCTCGATTATCAAGTTCCGTACGATGGCGGAGGTCGGTGAGAATCACTTCGATTCGTGGGGAGCGGGAGCGGAAAAAGTTCGCGTCACCCGAGTGGGGCGGCTGCTCCGAAATACACATTTGGATGAGCTTCCGCAGCTGATCAACGTGGCCCGCGGAGAGATGGCTTTCGTCGGACCGCGGCCGGAGATGGTCGAGATCGAAACCTGGGCGGCAAGTGTTGTCGAGGGCTTTACGACGCGTCTCGCTGTACCGCCGGGAATCTCGGGCTATGCCCAAATCACGCAGGGCTACACCGGACACGACGACGAGGCCTACGCCGAGAAGTTCCGTGTTGCCGATTGGTATCGTCGCTCTCAGTGTTTCTCGCTCGACCTGAAGATCATCGCACTGACCTTGGTCTGGATGGTGCGCGGGCGCGGCTGGCAGTGGAACCAAAAGTCTGTGAGCACGGGCGTCGCTTTTCCGACGGAAGCCGCGCCGACCGAAGCCGCGCCGAGCGACGACTAGGAGAGCAGGTACTCGAGCTCGAGGTGCTCTACGACCCGCGCTTCGACGTGTTGCGACGAGCTGGGCTTGCCGTTGACCTGAAGCTCGGAAGCTCCACTGGGCAACCGGTACTGAACTCGCGAGAGCGCGCGCTCGGATGTCAGGGACTCGCGAATGAGGAGGCCTCGATCGGTGAGCTCGACCGAACGCTCGGTTCGCGTTCCTCGCAGAGCGCGTCCATCGACGAATGCGAGCTCGCTCTGAATGAGAACCGCCGCGCCATCGACGGAGAGCTCGGCTCGACACGCGAAGTGACTGGCGGCGTCGGTGCGGCACCACGCGAGAACCTCGGCGACCGTGGCAGCGATGAGGCTCAGGCACGGCAGTGGGCCACTGGCGCGCAACTCACAACGCCAGCGCCAGCGCGAGAAACGCATCCATCGCAGCGCGATCTTCCAGCGTGCGCCGCTCATGGAGAGTCGGAAGCGAGAGCGCGAAACGACGAACTCGCCCGGCGCATTTGCGGCAAAGGCCACGAAGCCGACGCGCTCGGGCGAGCCGATCTTCGTGTCCGAGACGATGGAGCCTCCACCGGATGCACCTCCGAAGCCCGGACTTGGGGCGGGGCGAGCGCCGCGAATGAGAACCGTGCGCGACGCGTTGTCCAGGCGAGCGAGCCCCGCCTGCTCGAAGAGTTGTGCGGACGGCGCCGGTTCGGCAGCGGGCGTCGAGTCCAAGCTCTCGAGCTCGGGCAGGACCGATGCGAGGAGGCCGGCATGCGCCGTCCAGAAAGTGGGGCACTGAAAGGCTCGCGGTGCGCCCGACTGAATCGCGCCAGACGGATCCGCCGCAGCGAGCAGGAGTGCCAGGCTCTCCCGAGCGCGAACCGCGTAACGGGGATCGTCGAAGGCGCGCGCGCCGTGCAAGAGAGCGTAAATGTCGAAAGAGTTCGATGCGACTTCAGCGGGACCGTCGAAGTACCACAGCTTGGCTTCGAACGCTCGACTCTTGGTGCCGTCGCGGCGATGAAGCGCGAGCAAGAATTCGAGCGCGCTGCTGAGGTTGGTGTGATGAGGTTCCTCGCGCGGGGAGTCGCCGATGAGCTCGAGAGCTTCGAGCGCGAAGCCGATGCAGCGCGAGTGGTAGAAAGCGGAGGCATCCTCGGATCCCGCTTCGCCTCCTTTGGGGTAGTAGCTCCAAGATCCGTCGGTCTTTAAAGTTTTGTAGGCGTGTTGAATCGCTTCGCGCGCACGGTCGGCCAGGTCTTCGCGATCGAGTGCGACGGAAGCGCGCGCCATGCCGAGCGCTCCCCACAAACACTGCGCCGGAACCGGTTTGTCGACGGAGGCCGCCCAGAGATAGGTCTCGGCGGAGCGTTCAAGCGCTTTGCGGACCACTGCGCGCTCGTCCGTATCGAATAAGTCGGGGAGCTCAATCAGGACACGACCCAAAGCATCGCAGGCCGCGCCCGAATCGATCAGGTGGTTGGAGCAGTTCCACTTATCGGGCCAGCGCTCGAAGAACAGAAAGGCGCGTGCCTCCGGGTGCGGATACTTTTTGCAGCGGCCTGCGAGGTGCAGCGCCGTCTTGCGCAGGACCTCCGGATCGGCTCCGCGCTCGCGGTGGAGGGCGAGGCCGAGGTGGATGCGATAGGCCGTCTTCCCCAAATGCTCGACGCCATGTTGCGGGCAGATACGCGCGCCCAGCGCGTCGCTCTGTCCGTCGAGGTAGCGCGCCGCGCCCTCGAAGAGATCTAAGACGGCTTCTCGAGACACAAGAATTGAAGTCGGCCGAAGAGCGCGGCCGCTCCCGGGAGTTGATCGACGAGTCGGGCGCAGGCTCCGGCGAGTTTTCCGCACAGCGCCAGGGGGCCGCGCAAGTTGCGCGAACGAAATGCGGACTCCTGTGCAGACGGAAGCGCGTGAACCGCTCGACTCTGCAGGACGCGGAAGCCCGCCGAATGCACAAGACTTTTAACCTCGCCGCTCGTGAGTGCATCGAACGGACCGAGGTGTGGCTCCGGCGCCAAGACGTACTCGACGCCGCCGAGTCGGCCACGCCGAGCGCGTTCCATCAGTCCGTGATAAGAGCGCCGGTTGCAGAAGCCGAGCACCAATTTCCCTCCGGGTTTGAGGGCTCGATAAATCCGCGCGAGCGCTGCGGCACGGTTTTCTGGCGGCAGCGCCTCGAGTCGGAAAAATGCGGTGACGACGTCGAAGCTCTCGTCCGGCAAAACTTCGCCACCGGCCTCGTCCGCACCATCGGGCCAGACGTAGAGGCCGCCATTCGGTGAGGCGCGCTTCTTGGAGAACTCAGCCGTTCCGAGAGTCAAATCGCAGACAGAGATCTCGGCGTTCTTGAAGCGTGCCCGAATCGCCATCGTGAGGACGCCGCTGAACGGCATGAACTCGAGTAGGCGACCGCTCCACTCTCTTCCGATGAAAGCCTCGGTCGCATCGAGGACGGCGCTCTGCTCCCACAGTCTGGGCTTGTTGTAGCGGTTTCCGTTCAGTGCACGCGAGCGGTGATAGAGCGCGACATCTTCGAGGCTCCAATCGGCTGGTCGTGGGCTCGATGGAATGTGGCGCCCGGCGTAGTGATTGAGGTGGCAGACGTGCTCTTTGGGGCGTCGCACGGGCGCCTTCTTCGGAGTCGCGTCGGGGTAGCCCACGGCGAGCCCGGCGTAGAGTTCGCGATCGGGCGGAACGCCGAGGAGCTCGCGCACCTTTTCGCGATCGCCGAGCTGGGTGATCCAGAAGCTGCCGAGGTCCAAGGCATAAGCGGCGAGGCTCATGTTTTGAATGGCGGCGGCTGCCGACTGAACATTGGCGTAGGAGTCTTCCGAAAACTCGCGGCCGTAGCTGACAAAGATGCAAACCGGGGCGTTGAGCACTTGAATCGACAGCTTTCCGATCTCCGCCAGCACTGCGGGGTCATCGACGACGACGAAGTCCCACATCTGTAGGTTGCAGGAGGTCGGTGCAATCAAGGCCGCGTTCGTGAGCTTGTCGAGTTGATCGCGCGGAACGGCGTCCGGTTTGAATCGCCGAATCGATCGTCGGCCATAGAGCACGTCCCAAAAGTCTTTCGCGGGAAGATCCGCTGCTTTTTCGACTCCGCCATAGGTGTCAGGGGAACCGCTTGAGTTTGGCTCGGCTGGAGGAGGGGACGGCTCATTCATCATTCGATGGAAGTATACGTAGGCGATCGCCGGACAAGCCGCTGGAAATCGCTCCTCAAACTGAAGTAGCTTGGATTCTCGGGAGCGGAGCGGACGAGGGGAAAAATCCCGATGCTCTGGGCGTCGATCGACGCTCTTTCGTCAACGAGTTCTCCCGGTCTTGAGTTTCAACCGCTCTACACGGACCCTCTCGGGAACCACCGAACTTCTTCAATGAGAACTCTCTCCACTCGGCTCACGATTCTGATCGCCTGCTGCATCTTCACCTCGGGCGCCGCGAGTCTGGGGCTCGAGGTCGTCTGGTCGAGAATGCTGCGGCTCGTCTTCGGGTCGACGACCTTGGCCATCACGACGATTCTCGTCGCCTATATGGCCGGCTTGGGGATCGGTGGATTGATCGGTGGAAAGCTGGCGGGGCGGTTCAAGAACGGCATTCGAGCCTACGGGCTCATGGAGATTGCGGTCGGGCTGTACGCCTTCCTGGTTCCGGGCATCCTCGGCTTGTATCCCGAGCTCAACCCTTTGCTCGCCTCGATCGGTTTCTGGCCGGCGGCCCTCGTGCGCTTTGTCTTAGTGCTCGTGCTGCTCTTGTTGCCGACCTTCATGATGGGAGCGACGCTTCCGATCCTCGTCTCGACGCTCGTTCGCGAGCACGGGGACCTCGGAAAGCGCACGGCACTGCTCTACGGCGTCAATACTCTGGGCGCCGTCGTCGGTGTTCTGGCCGTGACCTTCATCTGCTTTGGCCGACTCGGTGTCGGAAACACGAACACGCTCGCCGCCGGTTTGGACATCGCGGTCGGCCTGATCGCGGTTTTCTTACTCGCGCCGGCCGTCGGAACGGAGGACGGTAAGACCGGTGCGGACGAGGCCGAGAGCGCTCCGCGAACGGGTCGACGCTGGAGCCCCGCACTGATCGCCTATGGCTTGGTCGGCTTCACAGCGCTCAGCTACGAGGTCGCGTGGACCCGCGCTTTCTCGATGGTGCTCGGCTCCTCCACCTATGCCTTCGCGACGATGCTCGCCGGCTTCCTCGCCGGCATCGCGTTGGGCGCTCTCCTCATGCAACGTTGGATGTCCCGGATTCAGCAGCCGACTCGCTGCTTCGCCTTCGGCCTCGCGCTGCTCGGGCTCTCGTCGCTGGGCGTGCTCTTTGCTTTCCGCCTGATTCCGAGCACCTTCCTGCGTATCTTCGCGGACGTCGGAATTTCGGGAGAGAGCTTGGTCTGGCTGGGACTCGGCATCTCCTTTGTCGTCATGCTGGCACCGACTCTGATTCTCGGCGCGCTGTTTCCGCTGCTCGTTCGAATTGTCGGCGAGAATCGAAACAGCGGCGCGGCGGTCGGAGATGTCTACTTCGTCAATACCGTCGGTTCCGCCGCGGGCGCCTTCACTGCAGGATTCATTGCGATTCCCATCCTCGGCTTGCAGGGCACGATGGTCTCGGCGATCGCGATCAACTTCGCAACGGCCGCATTCGTCCTGTGGTTCTATGGCCGATCGACTCGCCCGGCCTGGCGAGGGCAAGCGATGCTGATGGGGGGCGCAGCGCTCGCGGTGCTCGTCTTTCCGCCGCAGCTGAATACCGAGGAACTCTCTCTCGGCGTCTACTATCGCTCGCGATCGCAGCTCGACTTCGGGTTGCCGGAGATTCCAATGCTCGGCAAGGTCGGCGGAGAGACGCTCTTCTATCAGGAGGGGATCAACTGCACGGTCTCCGTTCATCGAACCGAAGGCGGCATCGAAGAGGGCGGAATCAGCATGCGCATCAACGGCAAGACGGATGCCTCACTGCTCGACATGTCGACGCAGATTTTGAGCGGACACTTGCCCTATCTGTTCGGTGGAAATCGCGGCGACGCCATGGTGATCGGCTTCGCTTCAGGAGTGACGACCGGTGCGGTCACGCTCTATCAGCCGAAGAGTGTGGACGTCATCGAGATCGAAGATGCTGTCATTGCGGCTTCGCACTTATTCGACGACTACAACTATCGTCCGCTGGAGCGCGAAGGGGTCGACCTCGTTCTCGACGACGGGCGAACCTTCTTGTCCTACACCGACAAGAAGTACGACGTCGTTATCTCCGAGCCGTCCAATCCGTGGATCTCTGGCTGCTCGAATCTCTTCACAGCTGAGTTCTTCAATGCCGTGGACGGCGTGCTTGCGGAGGAGGGCATGCTGCTTCAGTGGGTTCAACTCTACGGAATCGACAAGCCCGGCCTTCAGTCGATCTTGGCAGCGCTCTTTGAGAACTTCGACTATGCCTACGGCTTCTTGGCGAACGCCGGAAGCACCGACCTGATGTTGGTCGCGACGGATCACAGAATCGAAATCGGGGACATCGCTAACTACGAAGAGCTTCCCGAATCTGTCCGCGAAGACCTCGCTCGGCTGGGCATCTACTCTTCAGCCGAATACTGCAGCCTTCTGTTCCTCGATACGGCCGAGCTCCAGGAGCTCGCCGAGAGCGCGGCCATCGTCAATACCGATGACTCCATGTACGTCGAGCTCGAGGCACCATGGCATCTCTATGACGACCAGCTGGAAGAGCCACGCGTCTTGAGAGAACTCCTGCTTCCGCTGGCGAAGGGCGTCCTGCCGATCTTCGAACGAAGTGGGGCCAAGGTGGCTCCTGCTTTCCTTGAAGAGCTGGGCGTGTCTTATCTCAAGCAGCGCTCCTATCCGCCGCTGATGGACGCCGTGCTCGATCAATACCGAGAGGGCAGCCACGCCACTTTCGGAAACCTGATGGATGCCGAGCTCCTGCTCCTCACGGGGGCCGATCCATCGGAAGCCCTTCGCTTGCTCAACGCAGCGGTTCGAGCTCAGCCCGACGAGTTCTTTCCGCGCTACCTGCGCGGTCAACTCTCGAGTCTGAACGGCTACTTCGAACAAGCTCTGCCCGATCTGGAGCGAGCCCTCGAGCTGCGTCCGAAGCACTACGCGGGTCAGTACGCGCGAATGCAGTGTCTCGCAGCGCTCGGACGTATCGATGAGGCCACGGCTCTCTCGGAAGAGTTGCTCGCTTCGCCATTGGTCGAGTCTCACTGGAAGCTCGTTGCCGAAGCGGGGTTTTTCGCGCAGGAGGCCGGCGAGGCCGATCGCGCCATCGAGAGAATGCAGCGCTATCTGTCCCTCGAACCCTACTCACCGAAAGAGTGGTTGATTCTCGCCGAGTGGTACCGAGACGCCGGTCGAGTTAGCGAGCAGCTTGAGGCGACGGAGAACGCGGAGCTGGCGTACAGAAATTTGGTTCGGAGAGATCGTTGGATCGCACGTTGGCACGAGCGATTTGGAAACATGGAAGACGCGCGGCGCTCCATCGAGAATGCTCTCCGAAAGGATCCGGGCAACGCGGAGGCGCTGGCTGACCGAGTTCGCCTCGCGGAGTAGGTGCAGAATTCATCCCGGCCCTGCCGTCGGCCGGGTAACGAGTTCGCGTGGTCGTCGGACGTCAATCCCGCACTCTAATCTTCACTTAATCTAAGCGCCCGTATAGCTCCTGAAACAGGGGTCGCCACGGGAGCCCGCGCGGATTCGTAAAGGTCCTCACACAGAACTGTTAGGGAGAGTGGGGCGCTCGCGAACTTCGAGGTAAGCTTCTCGGTCACAGTTCGTGAACTTCGCTGTTCAAAGGCCCGCGCCGGGCCTTGTGCGCGCCCTCACAGGCGCCTTAAAGACCGCTCTCCGCTCCCGAAAAAGCGCCTCCCCGCATTGCGCCCGTCCCGTCGATGACCACAGAGACCACTTTTCCTCCGCGCGAAGTCACCCAGTTCAAGCCCGGAGACCGCGTTGTCGTCGTGGGGGGCGGTCCCGCCGGCCTCACAGCTGCCTACATGCTGGTGAAGGCTGGCGCGAAGGTCACCGTACTCGAGGGCACCGACATGGTCGGTGGTATCTCGCAAACGGCCGTCTACAAGGGCTACCGCTTCGACATCGGCGGCCATCGCTTCTTCACCAAGATTCAGCCGGTCATCGACCTCTGGGATGAGGTGCTCGGCGACCAGTTCATCAGCGTGCCGCGTCTGTCGCGCATTCTGTACGACGGATCGTTTTTCGACTATCCGCTGAAAGCGATGAACGCGCTGCGCGGCCTCGGAATTTTCAACGCGATCGCCATCGTGCTCTCGTACGTCAAGGTTCAGATCTGGCCGAACAAGATCGAGGACAACTTCGAGCAGTGGGTGACCAATCGCTTCGGAAAGCGCCTCTACGAAATCTTCTTCAAGACCTACACCGAAAAGGTTTGGGGAATCGAGTGCACGGAGATTCGAGCGGAGTGGGCGGCCCAGCGAATTCAGAACCTCTCGCTCGGCAAGGCGATTCTCAATGCAGCCTCGCTCAATAAACGTTCGACCAAGATCAAGAGCCTCATCGACGAGTTCCGCTATCCGCGGCTCGGTCCCGGGCAAATGTGGGAGCTGACGCGGGACCGCATTATCGAGATGGGCGGCGAAGTGATCATGGAGACCAAGGCGCTCTCCCACGAGCTGACGGACGGCAAAGTGTCCGCCGTGATCGCCAAAGGACCCGATGGCGAGAAGCGTTTCGAAGCCGAGCACTTCATCTCGAGCATGCCCGTTCGCAGTCTGGTGCGATCCCTGAAACCGGCCGTTCCCGAGCCCGTCGTGGCGGCTGGAGAGGGATTGCGCTATCGCGACTTCTTGGTCGTCACTCTGATCATCGACGCCGTGGACCTGTTCCCCGACAACTGGATTTACATCCACACACCCGGCGTTGTCGTTGGCCGAATTCAGAACTTCAATAACTGGAGCAAGGACATGGTTCCCGACGAGGGCCGGACTTGCGTGGGGATGGAGTACTTCTGCTTCGAGGGTGATGGCCTCTGGACGAGCAGCGACGACGAGCTCATCGAACTCGGCAAGACAGAGATCGACAAACTCGGCTTGGTTAAGCGCGAGCAGATTGTCGACGGCGCCGTCGTGCGGATGCCCAAGGCCTATCCGATCTACGATGCGGCCTACCGCGATCATCTCGACAAAGTGCGCGAGTTCCTCGACCCGATTCCGAACTTGCATCTGGTCGGGCGCAACGGGCTGCACAAGTACAACAACCAGGACCACTCGATGCTGACGTCGATGATGGCCGTCTGGAATATGCAGGGCGCCAAGCACGACATCTGGGAAGTCAATACGGACTTCGAGTACCACGAAGAGCAGCGACTCGAGCCGAATCCCGATGGCAACGAAGACCCCGCCGTAAATGAGGAAGAGCAGCGTCAAGCTGCGGCGGCGAACTCCGGCGGAGTCGCGAGTAGTTCTTCGAGCCGTTCTGAGAGTTAGAGAGGCGCGTCCATCGCACCGACTGGATGTCGCGAGTCGCGAGAGCGCGCAACTAGTCTCGCGAGCCGCGAATGCTCGATGAAGGACATGTTTCAACAGGCTTCGGGAGTGGAGCGGAATCGGTGAAGCCCCTCCGGTTCTGCCACATCACGACCTTCTACCCGCCCTACAACTTCGGCGGCGATGGGATCGGGATCCAGAGATTGGTGGAAGCGCTGGTCGCACGGGGGCACCACAACACGGTGATTCACGATGCGGACGCCTACGCGATGCTCTCCGGAGGTCGACGACCCGAGCATGCGCCCGCTCGACCGGGTTTGGAGATTCACCCACTTGTCAGTCGCATCGGCGCGCTCTCCGAACTCCTGACGCAACAGCTCGGTCGCCCGGTGATTCACGCACGCCGGATACGCAAGATCCTTGAAGAGGGCGAGTTCGACGTGATCAACTTTCACAACGTCTCCCTCGTTGGCGGCCCGGGAATCTATCCCTTCGGCAACGCCGTGAAGGTCGCGATGGCTCACGAGCACTGGTTGGTTTGCCCCAGTCACGTTCTGTGGCGCTATGGCCGCGAGCGTTGCCCGGAGAAGGATTGCCTGCGCTGTGTCCTCGCTCACCGCAGACCGCCGCAGCCCTGGCGCTATACCGGCAAGCTCGGACGCGAAGCGCAGCATGTCGATCGTTTCATCGCGATGAGCGAGTTTAGCCGCGACAAGCATCGGGACTTCGGATTCCGGGAGGAGATGGAGGTCTTGCCCTACTTCCTGCCCGACCTGACGCCGGAAGAACTAAGCAGCGGAACTCCCACGGGCACGTCCCCGGAAGAGCGCCCCTATTTTCTGTTCGTGGGTCGACTGGAGAAGATCAAGGGACTCGACGATGTGATTCCCATCTTCCGCGAGTTTCCGGACGCCGACCTCTTGATCGCGGGCGATGGCGACTACACCGAAGTTCTAAAGAATATCGCCAGCGAGGCCGGCGTCGACGGTGAACGCGGCGAGGGCGAGTTCACGGGGCGGGTGCGATTCTTGGGGCGAATTCAACCCGACGAGCTGCGCCGTTACTACGCACATGCGGTGGCGCTGATCGTTCCGTCGGTCTGTTTCGAGACCTTCGGGATCATCCTGATCGAGGCCTTCCGGCAGAAGACTCCGGTGATAGCTCGGCGCCTCGGTCCCTTCCCGGAGATCGTCGAAAAAGCTGGCGGGGGGGAGCTCTTCGAAACCTCGGAAGAGCTGGTCAGCTCAATGAGGCGCATGCTCGATCCCGCACATCGCGAACGACTCGCAGCGTCGGCGCAAGCGGCCTTCACCGAGCATTGGAGTGAGAGCGTGGTCGTGCCGCGCTACTTGAAGCTGGTAGGTCGCGCGGCAGAGCGAAAGGGCGAATCCGCCCTGGCTCGACGAATCGAGGAGTTTGAAGCGGCGCGCTAGTACTGGCTATCGACGGCGAAAGTAGCCCGGAAGGGCGCCATCGCGCCCAAATCGGGATAGGCTCTGACGGACAATTATGGCACAGAAAATTTTCATCACAGGTGGCGCGGGTTTTATCGGTTCTCATCTCGCCGAGCGCTTGCTGGGGAGCGGACACCAAGTCTTCATTCTCGACGACCTCTCGACCGGCGCGATGTCGAATATCGAGCATCTGATCGGTCGCGAGGGCTTTGAATACCGGATCGGCTCCGCTCTCGATCAGGGGCTCGTCGCCGAATACGTGGACCGCGCGGACCTGACGGTTCACCTGGCCGCAGCGGTCGGAGTTCGCCTCATCGTCGAGCGCCCGGTCCACACGATTGAGACCAACCTCGGAGCGACGACGGCGGTGCTCGAAGCCGCTCAGCGCAAAGGCAAGCGCGTCTTCATCGCTTCGACCTCGGAGGTCTACGGCAAGAGCACCGCTTTTCCGTTCCGCGAGGACGGCGACCTCTCGCTCGGAGCGACGACGCGTTCGCGTTGGGCTTACGCCTGCTCGAAAGCGATGGACGAGTGGTTGGGCTTTGCCTTCGCTCGCGAGAGAGACGTGCCGGTGACGGTGCTGCGGTTCTTCAACACGGTCGGCCCGCGCCAGACCGGACGCTATGGCATGGTGCTTCCGAACTTCGTGCGCCAGGCGCTTCAGAATCAACCGATCAGCGTCTACGGCGATGGTCAACAGTCGCGCTGTTTCGGACACGTGCGCGATGCGGTGGAGTCCGTCGAGCGACTGATCGACGCGCCCAATGTGAATGGCGAAGTGTTCAACGTCGGAGCCGATGAAGAGGTCTCGATCGAAGAGCTTGCGAAGCGCGTTCGCGCTGCCGTTGGCTCGAGCTCGGATATCGTGAATATTCCCTACTCGGAAGCTTACGCGGAAGGCTTCGAGGATATGCCCCGTCGCGTTCCGGATTGCTCGAAGCTGGAAGCGGCAACGGGCTTCCGCCCGCGCACGCCGCTCGCGACGATTATCGAAGATGTAATCGCGGATCAGAAGGTCAAGCTCGCGAACAACGAGGACTGAGCGAGAGCGTGAACTCTGTGAATCGAGGAGACGCCGAGAGGAACGGTGCGAACTGATATGCGCGCTGTCTTGATGTATCACTCGATCGATGACTCGGGCTCACCGATCTCGATTACCGAGAGCGACTTCGAGCGCCACCTCGCTTGGCTGAGTTCCGGTGCGGTTTCCGTCGTGCCCTTTTCGGAGATCGCATCGACTCCGGCCGACGAGCACGCGGTAGCGCTCACCTTCGACGATGCCTTCACGAGCTTCGCCGACTTCGCGTGGCCGAGATTGAAGGATCGCGGCCTGCCCGCATCGGTCTTCGTCGTCAGCGATCATGTCGGCGGAAACAACCAGTGGGGCGGACGAGCGGATCCAGGCATTCCTTCGCTCGCGCTCTCCGGCTGGGAGGACCTCGCGCGCGTCGCGGAGGAGGGGGCCGAGCTCGGTTGCCACAGCCGGACCCACCCCGACCTCACGCGGCTGACGCGAGCGCAAGTCGAAGAGGAGCTGGTGGGTTCGCGCGCTCAGATCCAGGCCGAGACTGGAGTCCTGGCATCGAGCTTTGCCTACCCATTCGGCTACCACGGACCGGACGCTCGGGAGCTCGCCAGGGAGCACTTTGAGCAGAGCTGCACGACCTCGCTCGACATTCTGCCCCCCGCGCCACCCGCCCACCTCCAGCCACGCCTCGACGCTTGGTACTACCGCGGTGCTTCTGGCGCGAGCCGGCTGGCCGCATGGAACAGCCTGCGCTTTCACGCTCATCTTCGGTTTCGAGCGGGTGCCAGACGCCTTCGGGCGGCCTTTCGGCCTTTAGGCCCCCGGTTTTGAACCTTCTGCTCCCGGATCCCGTCTCAAAGTCTTCCACTGGCGCTCGCGAAGGGCGAGACTAAAGAGAGAGCGAACGACGACCCACCATGGAATCACCCACAGTCTCTGAGGAGCTTCAAGAGCTCTCGCCCGTCCTGCGCCGCGCGTTCAGCCCGCTGAAAAAACGCGCGCTCGGATTCTCCGTCGGTACGACCCTGGCGGGCTTCCTCCTCGTCGTCAGCGCCTTCCACCTCATCGTCCAGCCGGGCATTCCGGAAACCATGACCGCTCGGCCCTTTGGCGAAGACGCGATTGGGCACCTCCGCCTGCTCAGTCAGTTTCTCTCGGGCTACGACCCCGCAACCTGGACGGGCGCGCTGATCGGTGTCGGCTGGACCTTCGGCTACGCGTTCATTCTGGGCTTCAGCGTAGCCGCCCTCCGAAACACGATTGTTCGCATCTCGCTCTTCACAGTCCGCGCCCGCGGAAACCTGGACGCGAACAAGGGCTTCTTGGATCAGATCTAACGCACGCAAACCGAACCAGAAAACAGCATGTCTAGCGAAACTACAGGCGAAGAAGAGGCCCTTGAGGCCTACGTAGGAAAACTGAACGGCAACGTTTGGGGCATTTCATTAGCGCTCGTCCTCGCGCTGGTTCTCTTCGCGGCCACCAACATCCTGTTGTTGAAGGGCGGCGAGAACGTCGGCCAGCATCTCGAGATTTTGGCGCAGTACTTTCCCGGCTACAGCATGACCTTCGTCGGTAGCTTAATTGGTGCCGCCTGGATTGCGTTGGTGGGCTACATCTTGGCCCGCATAGCCTGTGGCATCTACAACATCGCCGCGCGCTAACTCGACGGGCGGCCCTGCTACGAGCGACGCTGCGACCCGCGCAGTTTCGCGAGGATCGAGATGACTCCGAAGACCACCGCGCTGTAGGTCAAGTGGAGTTGGTGGAAGAGCCAACCGAAGATCGCGAAGAACGGTCCGGCGCGCTTGGCAAAGAACGTGATCATCGGCGCGTTGAGAACGAGCGAGAGCACGATCATCGCGGCGGCCGCGACGGCGGCGAGAGTGACGGAAAAAGTGAGCGCTACCGGGAGCGCGAAGACAGAGAGGAGTGCGAGCGGAGCGACGGCTGCGGCGATTCTCTGCGAGGTGCGCAGGTTGAGATCGTTCGGCATCTCGCCCGTCCGCGCGATCAGCTTGGACCAGGGAATCGCCCGGCTAAAGATGTCCGTCTTGATGACGGACCCAACGGTCCAGCGCTTGAGATGCGTGACCTGTAATTCCGGGTCGAGCGCTGTTCGACCGAGACCCTTCAATCGCAACGCGAGCTCGATGTCCTCGATCATCGGCATGGGGAACTGCTCCGCGTCGAAGCCGCCGACCTCCAGAAAAACGGATCGCCGGATAACGCCGAGTCCCGCCCAGAAACTCGCGCCTTCGCGCAACGCGCGCTGGTGAGTGAAGTGGTGCCGCAGGTTCATGTAGAGAGACGCGAACCCGCGATAGGGCGGGTGTTCGTCGTAGGAGCCCGTGAGACTGATCAGCGTGGGATCCTCTTCGAAGGCGGCGAGGGCGCGCTTCACCACGTCCGGTTTCGCGACGCAGTCGGAGTCGATAAAGACGACGATCTCCGCGTCGATGAGAGCCACGCCTTCGTTCCGAGCACGGGCCGGTCCCTCGCGCTGGGGGAGGCGATGGACTCGGGCGCCCAGGCGCTCCGCAACGTCGCCGGTTCCGTCGGTGGAGGCCGGATCGACGACCAGAAGCTCTCCACCGCCCGCTGCTTTCAGCGCGGCTTGCGCGGCCGGAATGGAGAGCTCGACCTCACGTGCCGCGTTGTAGGCGGGCATGACGATGGCGATGCTGGGGGATTCCATTGGGGCACTTGAAGGGGAGACGCGCGTCGGAGGACGATGGTCGGGAAGGAGTCGGAGATGATAGTGGCCCGGGCGCAAGGGGAAAGGCCGGGCTTGTGGGCGAGTCGTGGGGGTTGGATGCGGAGTCTAGCGTCCGGCGTGCGGGGCTCTGGGTTCTGGCTGAGACAGGGGATGGGGCCAACTGGACAACTCTGAAGCGCCCCGTCAGACTGCGCGGCTGCGCTCTCCATTAGAAGAGCCAAAAAGACCCGAGAGGCGGCCTCGCGCGGAGCGGGTCAACACCGGCTAGACCCTAGGAATAGGGTCGTCCTAGGCCGCGAATCCTCACTCCTTCACCGCAAGTATACCCGCCGCCTGACCGCGGGCGGATCGGACCCCGGAAGCTTCATGTCCTCGCAAAACACGCTCCACGAAAAGATTCAAAGCCGCAGCGCCACCGTCGGCGTGATCGGACTCGGCTACGTCGGACTCCCGCTGGCATCGGCTATGGTTCGCGCTGGCTTTTCCGTGCAGGGCTTCGATACGGATGAATCCAAGATCCAATCGCTCACCGAGGGCCGCAACTACATCGGTCACTTGGGCGATGCGATGGTCAAGGAGATGAACGACGAGGGGCGCTTTAGCCCGACGACCGATTTCAGACAGTTGGCCGAGTGTGACGTGGCCATTATCTGTGTGCCGACGCCGCTCGGAGAGCACAATGATCCGGACTTGAGCTTCGTGGAGTCTTCGGTTCGTTCAATTGCGAGCGAGCTACACCCCGGCCAGCTCATCGTCCTCGAGTCGACGACTTTCCCCGGCACGACGCGCGAGGTCATGGGCGGTATCTTGGCCGAGCGGAAAGAGCTCGTTGCGGGCAAGGACTATTTCGTCGCCTTCTCTCCGGAGCGCCAGGATCCCGGCCGCGGCGAGGGCGGTGACGTAAAGGAAATCTCCAAGCTCGTCGGCGGTACGGACGATGCCTCGGGCAAGCTGGCCTACGAGCTCTACTCGTGCGTGCTCGACTCCGTCACGCTCGTGGACAGCGCGGAAATCGCCGAGTCCGCAAAGCTCCTCGAGA
The DNA here is from genome assembly GCA_029259635.1 of Planctomycetota bacterium. Taxonomy (GTDB): domain Bacteria; phylum Planctomycetota; class UBA1135; order UBA1135; genus OFTM34. Next base: position 147,574 of record JAJDEU010000001.1, read on the forward strand.
ACATCTTTCGCTCGGTCAACATCGCCCTCGTCAATGAGATGAAGGTGATCCTCGATTCGATGGGAATCGATGTCTGGAAGGTCATCGACGCCGCGGCGACAAAACCGTTTGGCTTCATGAAGTTCACCCCCGGGCCTGGCCTCGGCGGTCACTGCATTCCGGTGGACCCGTTCTACCTGACCTGGGCTGCGCGTCGCTTCGGCCACGCCACTCGATTCATCGAACTCGCCGGCGAGATCAATACGCAGATGCCGGAGTACGTCGTTCGAAAGACGATGCTCGCACTCAACGATGTGGGCAAAGCGCTCAAGGGAGCGCGCTTGCTCCTGCTCGGCTTGGCCTACAAGCCCAACGTCGACGACGTTCGCGAATCCCCGGCGGTCACTCTGATCGAGCGTTTCGCCGAGCTGGGGGCCGACGTCTCCTACTCCGATCCGCACGTCCCGATTCCTCCGCGCATGCGCGAACACGACTTGAGCGCCTATCAGTCCATCGACCTGACCGCCGAATCCGTGGCGAGCTTCGACGTCGTTGTTATCGCTACCGATCACGCCGCCTTCGACTGGGATCTGATCGCGAAGGAATCCAAAGTCTTGGTCGACACGCGAAACGCCCTCGGCGATCGCGCCGATTCGATTCGCCACTACGTTCGAGCGTAGAGGCGAGCGCTACTCGAGAACTCGGCCGTAGGTCGGATGCTCGACGAGCTCCGCGAAGTCGGGGTCGAGGATCACTTCGCGTTTGACGATGGGCGTCAGGTTGAGGCCCTTCAGGACCGTGGACGCTTTGCGGAGGTGCCCGCCGAAAATGTGGGCGCGTGCCTCGTTGATACCAGCCTGCCAGCGCCGCGTACTGGGATACTTATAGAGCTCATAGGCCTTCTCGTAGTCCGTTGCCGCGCGCGTGTAGTCTCCGAGGGCCATGAGGATTCGGCCGCGCTCCATGCGAGCCTCCGCGGAGTTTTTGGAGCCGGAGATCCAGGCTTCGCTGTCTCGCAAGACATTTCGCCGCGCAGTTCGATCGCCACACCGGGCGAGGCAGATTCGAATGAGTTCGAGCAGGCGTTCGCTACTCGCTTCCTCTTTGTCGCGCAGCGGATCGAGCCAAGCGCTGCGCAATGATCGGCCGAGATCGGGAAGCGCGTGGAGGATCGAGACGTCGTGCTCCAGGGGAGTGCTGCCGATGCTGATCAACTCGACGAATCTCGTCGCGTGGCCGTCACCGAACGCGCTCGAGTTCTCTCGATAAAACTGAAGTAGCCCTTCGATATGAGGCAATGCGTTATCGGGGTGATTCAGCAAGCTGGACAGCGCCGCTTCCGCACCCGGTGGGCTCTTCGTTACGAGAGCTTCGACTGCCCAGCGAATTTTGTCGGGCGAATCTTCATTGAGCGCCGCGGCGATCACAGGCGCGTGTTTCGCTCCGTCGAGATCGAGCAGAGCGTTCGCCACCAAGAGGCCAGTGCCTTCGGGCGGAGCGGTCCAGAGGGAACGCAGGCTCGCACCGGCGTCGAGCAAGTCGGTCGATTGCGCGAGCAGCGATATGGCGAGGGCGCGACCCTGTGAACTCCCACTGCGCGCCAGTTCGGACAGCTCAGGCGTCACGGCACGGAGCCCGATCTCGGAGAGGCCGAGGTGAATCATCGAGGCAAGGCGCGTCTCGAGCGGCGTCGTGCTCTCGCCGGGATCGAGTGCGGCGATCAGAAGCGGAGCAGCCTCTCCGGGCAGAGCGCTCAACTTCTTCTGCAGGGAATCGAGGCGTTCGGGATCGCCACTCGGAAGCGCCGCGCGTAGCTCGGAGAGGAGCGCGTTCACCTTGGGCTCCAGCTCGGCGCGAGCTCTTTCGCGCCGCTCTTCGAGTTGCCTTCGAAGCTCTTGGAGCGAGGGTCGCTCACCGCTCTCCTGGACGGAGGCATGCTTGGGTGCGAGCGCGCTCGGACTGAGCGAGCAGAGCAGTAAGAAGACCAGCGCGGGCATCGCCGAATTCTATCAAGCGGATTTTGCCGGGCGATCGCCGTCAGGCCGATCGCTTGGTTTGAGCGGCGAAAGGCCGAAGAACGGTGTGGGCCGGTTCGACGGAGTCCTGGGATGAGCGTGCGCGCTTCGGGTCGAGCTTGCCCTCCGAGGCCTCTCTCCGCGGCGAGGATTGCTGCGGATAGAGCGGACGAAGGCTGTTTCGGAACCGGAAGACCCAGGAGTGCATAGGACCCTTGTCGGCCGAAGCGGATTCTGAGTGAAGCGCAAGCGAAGGGCGCTGGGGCTTGGCGTGGCCGGGCGACTGGGTTTCAATGATGGGCTCGGAGCGCCGCTCCAAAGTCCCATGACCCCCGCCCATCGAGTCCACTGCCACCCGAGCCCGAGCCGCCATCGGCTGGCCGAACGAAGCCACGACGTGATCGTCGTGGGTGGCGGGCACGCTGGAGTGGAGGCAGCGCTGGCAGCCGCCCGCCTGGGCGTGGACGTTGCGCTGGTCACCCCGCGCTTGGATCGCATCGGCGAGATGAGCTGCAACCCCGCGATTGGCGGACTCGGCAAGGGCCAGCTCGCGCGCGAAGTGGACGCGCTCGGCGGTGTCATGGGGCAAGTCATCGACAAGACCGGCATTCAGTTTCGAATGCTCAACACGCGCAAGGGCTATGCGGTCCGCGCGCCGCGCGCTCAAGCCGACCGACACCTCTATCGCGAGGAGGTTACGCGGATCGTCGAGTCGACCTCCGGCGTGACGATCATCGGTCTACCCGCGGACGGTTTGATCATCGAAGCGAACGAGCGCGAGGGAGGCCAGCGCGTAGCCGGAGTAATCCTCGGCGACGGAACGCGGCTACTCGCTCCCGCCGTGGTCATGACGACCGGTACCTTCCTGTCCGCCATCATGCACACCGGTGAGGAACAAGCCGAAGGGGGCCGAGTGGGGGAAGCTGCCTTCGCCGGACTCTCTCACGCGCTCACTCAGCTCGGACTCTCGCTCGGTCGTTTGAAGACCGGAACACCACCGCGCCTGGATACCGAGGGCATCGACTGGGATCGGCTGGAAGAGCAGTGGGGTGACGTCGACCCGCAACCCTTCAGCTACGCCACGGAGGATCGTGGAGTTCTCTTTCCGACGCTTCCGCAGGTGGCCTGTCACATTACCTACACCAGCGAAGCGGCCCACGACCTGATCCGTCAGAACATTCATCGAGCGCCGATGTATGCCGGGCGGATCCAGGGACAAGGGCCGCGCTACTGTCCCTCGGTCGAGGACAAGGTGATGCGTTTTCCCGATCGCGATCGCCACCAGATCTTTCTGGAGCCGGAGGGACTCGACACCCGGGTGATCTACGCCAACGGAATCTCGACCTCGCTTCCGGCGGAGGTGCAGGAGCAGTTTGTCCGCACCGTCGAGGGGTTGGAGCGCACACGGTTCATTCGTCACGGCTACGCGGTCGAGTACGACTTCGTGATGCCCGCGCAGCTCGATCCGACACTCGCGGTCTCCCGCGTTCCGGGGCTCTTTCTCGCCGGGCAAATCAACGGGACCTCCGGCTATGAAGAGGCGGCGGCGCAGGGGCTGATGGCGGGCGCCAACGCGGCGCTGTGGGTCACCGACCGAGCGCCGTTCGTCTTGGGACGCGATCAAGCCTACGTCGGTGTGCTCGTGGATGATTTGGTCGTCAGCCAACCGACCGAGCCCTACCGGATGTTCACGAGCCGCGCGGAGTATCGCCTGATGTTGCGTCAAGACAACGCGGACGAGCGATTAACCGCTCAGGCTTCCGAGTGCGGCTTGGTTGGTGATGAACAGCTCGCCCGGATGACCGCGCGGCGTGCGGGGAAGGATCGCGCGCTCGAATTACTGCGGACGACGCGGCGTTCGGATGAGAGCGGGAACTCGCGCGCACTGATCGATTGGCTGCGGCGGCCTGAGATCGACTTCGCCCAACTCGAGCGTGAGAATCCGGAGCTCGCGGAGCTGGAGTTGACGCCCTCTCAACGCGTCGGCGTGGAAGCCGAAGTGAAGTATGAGGGCTACGTCGAACGTCAGAAGCGCGACGTCGATAGGCTGGCGCGGCAAGAGTCGCTCTTGATCCCGCAAGACGTCGACTTCGCCGGCCTAGAGGGACTCTCTGGCGAAGCGCGCGAGAAGCTCGCCAGCCTTCGCCCGCGGACTCTCGGCGCCGCGACCCGCATCGCCGGAGTGAATCCTCCGGACGTCTCCCTGCTGGCGATTCATTTAGAGCGCCGACGGCGAGCGGAGAGCATCCACGCGCCCGACTAGATGCTTCATCACCGCCGATCCGCGCTCAATCCGCGGAGTCGTCGATCGTGCGAAAGTAGATGCCCTGGCTCCCGCCGCGCTCTTTCGCGACTCGCAAGGCGCGCTCGGCGTGGAGGCGAAGCTCGCTCAGGCTCTCGATATCGGAGCCGTTGTAGGTCTCGAATCCGAGGCTGGTCGCGACCTTGATGTCGGTCTCCGCGCCCGGAATTTTGCCGGACAGCTTGGCGATCGCATCGCGAACACGCTGGACGACGGCGGTGGAATCGGACTTGCCGGTATAGGGCAAGATGATGCCGAACTCGTCACCGCCGAGCCGGCCGGCGACATCTTCCGTCCGCAGCGAGTGTCGAATCGCTTCGCCGACGAACTGAATGATTCGATCACCGACCACGTGATTGTGCTCCTTATTGACGATGCCGAAGTCGTCGAGGTCGAGCAGAACGAGCGCCATTTCAAAGTGGTGGCGTTGCGCGGCGGAGAAGTGTTCCGACAGGCGCGCTTGGAAGGAATCTTTGCGGAGCAGCCCGGTGAGCGCGTCGTGGGAAGCGCGATGGGCGAGGTCGAGCATGTCCACCGCCTGGCGGCAGCCCGCTTGCAAACGATCGATGCGCAGCCGCCACTCCTCGCTGGGTGCATCGCTGCGAATGACGTCCCAAGGACCGCCGGTTAGTGCGCTCTCGCCGCCGATGCGCGGAACGTCCTCGTCGGCGACAATCAGAATTGCGGTAGGGGCCACGCCGTTGGTCCCGGACTCATGGCTCGTCTCCGAAGCGGTTTGGCGCGCTCGGTCGAGCGCGCGAACTTCCACGAGACCCTGGCGGGCGAGCGAGTCCACAATCACCAATCTGGGGCTGGACTCCATCATCGTCTCCAGGGAGTGCCGCAGATAGCTGGAGCTGGCCACCCGATAGCCCAAGCCTTCCAAGACCTGGAGTACCTTCGCCGAGTGCTCTCCGCGATGATCGCAGAAGAGGATCGGGTCTGCCTGAGACATGGTGCTGAATCCTTGGTGTGGGGCACGGCTCCGTGGGTCGACGGAGCCGGGGCTGGAGAGACGCGTCTGGAACGAGCCGGGACAGGCGCCGAGACGCTCTTCCCTTTTGAATTATGCTAGGAAGTCGCAGCCCAAGCCCGTGAGGAAGGGCATTTTTTCGGTCGCGGTCCGGGTGAAATCACAAATTTGAGGGGCTCGGTGGGATCGAAAGCGAACTCCGCTCGCCGGAGTCGGCGGCTGCCGAGAGGGCGACGGCGATCTTCCGAAATCTAGAGAATCTGGGTCTAGGACCCGAAATTCATAGCGATCTCCTTGGATCTGGCTCTAGACTCTTCGCTCGTTTTTGACGGAGTAGGCCCTGCTCCTCCAAAAGCCCATGCCGCTCGCCCGCCCCTCTAGGCCACCGCCTGGGGGGAGTGCCTGGGGGGAGTGAATGGGGAGAGGCATCGATTATTTGAGTCGCGTGGTCTGTCTTCACGGAAGGTCAGCACGGGACGGGGCGCTTCTATTAATTAACAAACTCAGAGAACACTTCGCGGCAGCAGCGGATCGTCCCCCGGGGCACGCTGACCTTGTCGCCGTTCGCTCATGGAAAATCTCAACATTCAAAACTTGCTCGATGCGAGTGTGCACTTCGGATGTCGCGTGTCGCGATGGAATCCGAAAATGGCCCCGTATCTTCACGGCCGGCGCGGATCGATTCACATTATCGACCTCCGTCAGACCATCCGCGGTCTCCTCCGCGCTCAGAACTTCCTCTATCACTTGGTGGCCGAGGGTCAGCAGATTCTTTGGGTCGGAACCAAGCGCCAGGTGAAGGGCGTGATTCGCGAGGCGGGCGAGCGCACGGGCATGCCCATCGTGACCGAGCGCTGGATCGGTGGAACCCTGACCAACTTCTCCATCATCCGCAGTCGGCTGCGTCGATTGGAAGAGCTCGAGTCGATGGAAGAAGACGGCACCCTGGCGCAGTACTCCAAGAAAATGGTCGCGACTCTCCGTCGCGAGCGCCGCAAAATTACGCGGAACTTGGCCGGTATTCGCGATATGGCGGGTGTTCCCGGCGCGATGATCGTTGTCGATCCCCAGCGTGAGTACAACGCCGTGCGCGAAGCGCGCAAGCTCGGCGTGGCCGTCATCGGTCTCTGCGACACCGACTGCGATCCGAGCCAAGTCGACATCGTGATTCCCGGCAATGACGACGCGCTCAAGTCCGTTCGTGCGCTCATCGAGATCCTCAGCTCTTCGGTGGAAGAGGGCGCCTCCAATCACCGCGAACGCATGGCCGAGACCGATTCGGCCCAACGCTCAACAGGCGACGATGCTCCGATGGGAGACGAGCCCCGTCCGACGCGCGGCAAGACGATCAAGTCGAAGGGCAGTGCGCCCAAGACCGAAGACTCCACTCCGAAGAGCGGTCTGCCCGAAGCTGCGGCGACGGATGAGCCCGCCGCTACGGACGCAACTGCGAGTGCTGGTGACGACGCTCCGGCAGCGGATGCTGCGGCAGCTGATGCTGCGACGGCGGACGAGCCCAAAGCCGCGACGGCGGATACCGCTGCTACGACGGGCGAGCAAACGAAGCCGTAGGCAAGCAGCACGTGGTAAAAGTCATTCGATCCATGAACGGCGTCCTTCAGGCCAGGGCGGCACCCGAAAAACTCGCCGAATCTTCGGATTCGGCTGCGTTTCCGGGCACCAACCTGACCAGAATTCCGCGGCTCATGAACCAAAGCACTTTCACCACGGACTGCTAGCTCTCCGCAAATTCGAAAGCCACCCAGCGCTGGGGGGCTCGCACTTCGAGCGATCGAGTGCGCATCAATGAAAACTACGAGCGCTTCGCTTAGCCGCGAGCGCTCATTCCTGAACAGTCGGCTGCGCACTCTGCGCGTCGAATATCATCAGCGGCCCGACGGATTCGGGCCAAAGCTACGAGTGACGAGGTCAAGCATGGATATCACAGCATCGATGGTTCGCGAACTTCGCGAAAAGAGCGGCGCGGGCATGATGGACTGCAAAAAGGCGCTGTCGGAGACCGGCGGCGACATGGAGCAGGCCTTCGATTTCTTGCGCAAGCAGGGGCTCAAGTCCGCGGACAAGAAGGCCTCGCGCGAGATGGGCGAGGGACGCGTTCACAGCGTGTCGACGGGCAACTCGGGAGCGATGGTCGCCATCACCTGTGAGACCGACTTCGCCGCAAAAACTCCGGACTTCGAGTCCTTCATGGACGACCTGGTCGCTCACGTTCAGGCGAACAAGAGCGCGGACGCGGAAGCCGTCCTCGCTGAGACCTGGTCGAAGACCGGTGAGACGGCCGACGCGGCGCTGAAGAGTGTCATCGCCAAGATCGGCGAGAACCTGTCGATCGCTCGCGTGGTGGCCTACGAGAACACCTCGGGCGTCGTCGGAGCCTACATCCACCACAACAACAAGGTCGGCGTGCTGGTCTCCGTGACGACGACGAGTACCGATACCGCGTCAGCGCTCAAAGACCTGTGCCTGCACATCGCGGCGATGAAGCCGGAGTACCTGTCACGCGACGAAATCTCGGAGGAGGTTATTGCCCGTGAGAAGGACGTCTTTATGGCCGAGGTCGCCGGCAAGCCGGAGAACATCCAGGAGAAGATTCTGGGCGGCAAGCTCGAGAAGTTCTTCGCCGGTTGTGTCCTCCCGAGCCAAGCCTGGGTCAAGGACGACAAGCTGACCGTGCAAAAAGCACTCGAAGCTCAGCTCGGCGCGGGCACCCGCATCGAAGCCTTCTCTCGATTCGAGATTGGTAGCTGAGCGACTCGCCGGACGCGCTCTTCCAGGTGCGTTCGACCAGCCAGGCTCATCGAGCCGGCACCCTCAACGCACGGACTCCACGGAGCTCGTGCGTTGAGGCATTTAATGCGAAGCCCGTGAACCGAGCGCTCACTTTCTCGTGCGAGCAAGTGAGGTTCTTTGGCCCGGCGCATAGTCTCGCCCCTCATGCGGGGCTACCATGGCGCCGAATCCACGAGCCTCCCCTCTATGACCTACCAACGCATCCTCCTCAAGCTCTCCGGTGAGTCCCTCGGGCACCCGGAGACCGGCCACGGAATCGATCCCGATTCGGTCAATCGCGTCGCTCGTCAAGTGGTCGCCGTTGCCAAGACCGGAGTAAAGACCGCGGTGGTTGTCGGCGGCGGCAACATCCTTCGCGGCGCGCAGTTCAGCCAGATCGGCGCGAACCGCGCGAGCGCGGACACGATGGGGATGCTCGGGACGCTGATCAACGCGCTGGCGCTCTCGGAAGCCGTCGAGCGCGAAGGTGGCGAGTCCCGCGTGCTCTCCGCCCTGGATGTTCACACGGTTGCGGAACCCTTCATTCGGCGTCGGGCGCTCAGCCATATGGATGCCGGGCGCATCGTCATCCTCGCCGCGGGCACGGGCAATCCGTACTTCACGACCGATACCGCCGCGGCGCTGCGAGCCACGGAGCTCGGCTGTGACGTGCTCCTCAAAGCGACCAAGGTGGACGGCGTCTATACCGCCGACCCCAAAGTAGATCCCACCGCCACCCGCATTCTGAACCTGACCTATATGGAGGTGCTTCAGAAGGGGCTGAGCGTAATGGACGGAACCGCCATCACCCTGTGCATGGAGCACAAACTGCCGGTGGTGGTCTTCGACATGTTTTGCGAAGGCAATATCGAGAGAGTCGTTCGCGGGGAATCCCTCGGAACAACCATCAGGAGCCACGAATGAGCTACGCCGAGATAAACAAGGAAATGATCGCCAAGTTCGACAAGGCGATCGCGCACCTTCAGCATCAGTTGAAGGGCATTCGAACCGGACGAGCTTCGGCTACCTTGATTGAGAACATCAAGGTGGACTACTACGGCACGCCGACACCGATCACGCAGGTAGCGTCGATTTCCGTGCCTGAGCCCCGTCAGCTGATCATCAAGCCTTTCGATATTTCCATCCTCAAGGAGCTCGGCAAGGCTCTCATGAAGTCGGACCTGGGCGTCTCGCCTCAGGACGATGGCAAGGTGGTGCGGCTGAATCTTCCGCCGCTCTCGGGAGAGCAGCGCACGAAGTACGCATCGAAAGTGAAGGAGATCTGCGAGGAAGCGCGCGTTTCGATGAGAAACGGTCGGCGCGACCTGAACAAGCAGTCCGACGCGATGCTCAAGTCGAGCGAAATCACCGAGGACGAGAACAAGAAGCTCCACTCAGAGATTCAGGACGGCCTGAAAAAGTACGAGGGCAAAGTGGAAGAGATTCAGAAGAAGAAGACCGCAGAAGTTCTCGAGGGCTAAACGGTTCGATTCTCCCGCCTGCGAGCATCCAAAGCTCTCGCGATTCGTGCGGCTGCCCTCTTGCTCGCCGCCGATCGATTCAAGTATATTTCCCGCCTCACGGAGGGCGCATAGCTCAGTTGGTAGAGCAACTGGCTTTTAACCAGTAGGTCCCAGGTTCAAGTCCTGGTGCGCTCACCACTCTCCGGCCCTGAAGGGCGCCGTCGAGAATCGCGGGTTTGGGTGAGAGGGCGCGGAGCATCCGCTAGGTTCGAACCACAGCTCCCGTCACCACCGACTCGCGAGAGGTAGAGAGGCCGCCCAAGCCTTCGTAGGTCTCGGCCCAGTACGAAGCTCGTGTCACGCCGACGAAGCCGAGTAAGGTCCACCCGAGGGCTTGTGCCGCCGTGCTCTCCGTGAACGCGAGCGCAATCAATACGGCGAGGAGCGAGACCTGAAGAAAGAGGTCGACCAGCATGGCACGCGCTGCACCTCTAGGACTGTTGCGGACCATTCGCCACGCGTGGGTCAGAGCCGAAGCACAGCCGCGACGATTGCGCGCCAAGCTGTGGAGCCCGAGTTGAACCAAGACCTGGAGGACGACGGCATAGGCCAATGTGGAGAGCGCGACGGGGACAACGAGGACGGCGATGAAGCTCGGGAACTGACGAACAGGTTCGACCAGAGTCAGGAGCAAGATCAACGGACCGAGTAGGAACAGGACCGCCGCCATGAGGAGCAGCGGGAAGGAGAGCAAGAGGCCGAGTGCGGAGAGTGTGAGGCCTTTGCCGGCTCGCCACGCGGAGGGGAGCGAGGGCGTGCGGCGCGCTCCGGCCATTCGATTCCAATGGCTGGTCTCCGAGAGTTGGGCAAGTCCGATCGCGAGGCGCGAGACGATCAGGCTGACCGGAAGCAAGAGCAGCAGAGCAACGCCGCGCGAGGCTCCGAAGGATGGAGAGAGCATCGTGAGAATCGTCGGGGAGATGACCGATGACGTCAGTCGGCTCTCCGCCAAAAAGTTGGTGACGCTCTGGCCTACTGCCTGGAGCTCGAGATCAGTACCCGCTTCGAGTACCGCGAGGATTGGGTTGAACAGTCCCAAGCCCAGAGTGAGGCTCGGGTAGATCACGCCGACGAGCCAGAGCAGGGCCGGGAAGCCCGTTCGGCGCGCGGAGGACACCATCGCATCGACAGCGCTCGAGAGCGGCCAGCGCTCCCCGGGATTGCCAAACAGGCTCGTCACGAGCTAGTTCGCCTGCTGAAGGACCGTTCCACGGCAGGCGGCTTCGACCTCATCGACCTCTTTCGGAATAGCGGCGGTCAAGTTCTCATTGCCATCGGCGGTGACCAGGATGTCGTCTTCGATTCGAATTCCAATTCCGCGCCAGCGCGCCTCGACGGTCTCCTCATTCGCGGCGACGTAGAGGCCCGGCTCGACCGTGGTGACCATGCCCGGCTCCAAGAGCCTCGACTCACCGTCGATGAAGTAGGTTCCGCAATCGTGCACATCCAAGCCGAGCCAGTGCCCGGTCTTGTGCATGAAGAAGCGCTTGTACTCTTCACTCTTCAGGTTCTCCGCGAGCGTGCCTTTCAACCAGCCCAGCTCGATCATGCCTTCGACGAGCACTTTGAGAGTGACTTCGTGAACGGAATAAAAACTGTTTCCCGGAACGGCTTGCGCGATCCCTGCCTTTTGAGAGCGGAGCACAAGCTCGTAGACCGCGCGCTGTTCGTCACTGAAGGTGCCGCTCACCGGAAAGGTGCGCGTAACATCGGAGGCGTAGTACTCCCACTCACAACCGGCGTCGATGAGGAGCAGGTCGCCATCCTTCAGCTTGTCGTTGTTCTCGATGTAGTGCAGCGTGCAGGCGTTCGCTCCGCCGGCGACGATGTTGTTGTACGCCTGACCACTGCTCCCGCGTCGACGAAACTCGTAGTCGATGAGAGCGTCGATCTCCGCTTCATTGACGCCCGGCGCCGCCGCCGCCATGGCGGCCAGGTGAGCTTCGGTCGTTATGCCAGCGGCGTGCCGCATCGCGTCCACTTCACCAGCAGATTTCTTGAGGCGCAGCTCGTGCAGGTAGGGACCCGGATCGAGCCACTCCATCGGAGCGACGACACCGCCGCGCACCTTGCGCCGCAGGTCTTCGGCGACTTGCAGGAGGTGTAGGTCGCGCTGTTCGTCCTCGCCGGTCGTGCACACGACGCGCGTGTGACCGGTGAGCAGCTCGGGCATGCGCGTCCACAGCTCCTCGATCGGATAGGCCACATCGACGCCCAGAGAATCTGGCGCGGCCGCCGTGCCGAGCCGCTTTCCGGTCCAGATCTCCTCCGACGGATTGAGCTCCGAGAGAAAGAGCACCGCGCGCTCGTCGCCATCGGGCAACAGCACGAGGACCGCTTCGGGCTCGTCGAAGCCCGTCAGATACCAAAAATCGCTGGCCGGTCGAAACCGATACTCGCAATCCGCATTGCGGGTTTTGAGCGAGCCGGCATAGAAAATTCCGACCGCCTTCATCTCAGCGAGATCCTGAAGCAGTCGTTGTCGGTTTTCTTGATACATAGAGTTGTCGGTTCTGGCGCGGCGCTAATAAAGGAAGGGGCTTTTCCCCAGTCGACCCGCCGATTCGCAAGGCTCCAGCCTAGCTGGACGGCAAGAATGGGCAAGCACGTCGCGCCCGAGATCTCTCTCGGACGACGGCTTACTGGGAGAAAGCCAGCCGCTCGGCCAGCTCCATGACCATCCGCAAGCCGGCCGTTCCGTTCTCTTCACCCAAACGCAACACAATCGGAGCGATCACGGGCTTCCCGGTTGGAGCTCCAGCCGGGCGCTCGCTCACGTGGATGTCAAAGATGTGCTCGAGTGCGAGCGCGAGCCCGCACGCTCGCGCCTCGTAGGCGGGCGCCGCTTCGATCGCGATGCCGATGCGCCGGATTCGTTCGAGGAGTGGCCCGGCCTCGGTCTCCGAGATTCCGGGCCAGGGCAGAGCGCTCGGGGAAAAACGTCCCCAGAAGGAGTGCTCGCGCTCTTCATCAGTGTCTTGGCTGGAGCGCAGGCTCCGCTCCACGCCCAGGTCGCCGAGCCGAGTCCAGTCGAGATATTCGACGGTCGTCTCGTAACCGCCGGGTGTGCACATGGCGAGCGAGAGCTCAACCGGCTCGCCGGAGAGGTGAGCGACATCGATCTGCACGCCGTCGCGGGCGAGTTCGAGCTGAACGGAGACGCGCGCCGCTCCGATCGCGAGATTTTGCACGGAGAGCTTGGCGGGATCGAAGGAGCCGAGCGGGAGTCGCTCGATGGGGGGCGGAAGCAGGGGGCGCAGAGTGACGCCGCTCGAGAGCTCGGCGCCCGGCGGCGTATCGAGTGGCACGCCGGGGAAGAGGTAGGGCAAGAGAGCGGCGGCGACGGAGAGGTCGCTCTCGGTCTCGGCAAAGTGCAGCCAGGCGTCGTCGTGCCGCCCGGTTGCGGCCGCAGCGCGTGCGAGATCTGCGCGGCGAAGCGGCTTCGAAAACTCCGACCCTGCCTCGGCGCGGACGAGCTTGGCCCACTCCATCCACGGCTCGGTTCGCTCCCATCCGCTCGCGTCGAGGTTGTTCGGCCACGCGCGAAAGGGTTGCGCCCAAGGCTCGACACCATCGAGCTGACGAACGAGCTTCGCGGCGGGTCCTTCAGGTAGCTCATAGGTCGGCAGCTCGCCTCCCGTGAGAGCGAGCAGGCACGCGAAGGGGAGAATCAGCGTATTTTTCACGGGGATCATTCTAGCCTGACGAGGAATCGCAAACGTCCTGCTAGACTCCCGGTTCAGGTTCGCGAGCTCAAATTTCGCGCGCCGCGTTCCCCAAAGATTCCCGCGACTTCGCCGTCGCCAAGCCGTCCAAGGACACCGATCGTGATCGACAAGGACCTTCTCGAAATCCTGGCCTGTCCCGAGACCCATCAGAAGCTGGCCGAGGCCGGCGCGGATGTCTTGGCCGCTCTCAACGAAAAGATCAGCGCGGGCACCTGCAAGAACGTCGGCGGTGAAGCCGTCACCGAAGCCCTCGAAGCCGGTCTCGTTCGCGAGGACGGAGCGATCGTCTATCCCATTCGCGACGCGATTCCGGTGCTCTTGATCGACGAAGGCCTCAGCACCGCCGCCAGCGCTTAGCCGAGAGCGCGCGAGTCGATGCTGTTCGCGCACGCAAAGACCGGTCGAGCCTTGCGGCTGGCCTACTGCATGAATCTCCATCCGGCCGAAACGCTGGACGGGGTCATCGAAGCGATGGAGCGCGTCACGCTCCCCTTGGCAAAGCGCCTCGCGCACGGCCAACCTTTCGGCGTCGGCATGTACTTTCCCGCGAGTCTGGCGCAAGAGCTCGCGGGCGATCCCGCCGAGCTCGCGCGCCTCGCCGAGTTCTTGTCGACCTCGCGCCTCGACCCGTTCACCTACAACGCGTTTCCCGCCGGCGGCTTCGGTTCCGCCGGTTTGAAAGAGCGCGTGTTCGAGCCGACCTGGATGGAGCCCGCGCGGCTCGACTTCACGCGCGACGTCGCGAAGATCGCGGCGGCGCTTGCGAGCGCGATGAAGTTGGACTCCGCGGGGCGCCACATCTCGATCAGCACGCACACCGGCATGCACTCTTCCCGAATGCGCTCCGCTGCGGACGAGCTCGCCTGCGCAAAGAACTTCTTCGAGGCTGCGGGCTTACTCGCGAATCTGGAGCGCGAAGGTGCGCCGCGAATGGTGCTCTCGCTCGAAGCGGAACCGCGCGCCAACTGCAACGATACTCGCGAGCTCGCGCCCTTCCTCGCGCGCATTCACGAGCTCGCTCCCGCCGCTCAGCCGGGCCTCTCGCGCCATCTGGGCGCGTGCCTCGACGCCTGCCACACCGCTATCGAGTTCGAGTCGCCGCAAAGAGCCGTCGATCGCGCGACGGAACAAGGCCCGCTGGGAAAGCTCCAGTTCTCCAGCGCTCTCGCGCTCCCCGATCCCGCGAAGGATTCCGCCGGTCGAGCCGCGCTCTTCTCGATGAACGAGCCGGCCTACTTGCACCAAGTCACCGGTCGAGCCGGCGCCGACTCCGAGGCGGATTTTCTTCGAGCCCGTGACCTCCCCGATCTAGAGCGCGCCTACGACTCGGGTGACTCCAACTGGTCGGCCTCGCCGGAGTGGCGCTGTCACTTCCACGTGCCGGTCGACCTCGAGCACCCGCTCGAAGCGCCATCCTCCGGAGGTCTGGTCACCACCCGGAGCCTCGCCGATGAAATTCTCGACGAGCTCACCGCCCGTCCCGAGCGGTGGGGGACCGACGAACTGCACGTGGAAATCGAAACCTACACTTGGGACTTGCTCCCCGGACCCACGCGAGGCGCGGGCGATTTCGTCGACGGATTAGAGCGCGAATACCAGCACGTTCTCTCTCGCCTCGCAAAATCCGGCTGGCAGTTCACCGGCGCTCTCTAGGAAAGCCGAACTCCGAGGCGAATCCTTCCCGTCTCGCCGTTGACACTCCCTGCGTGCCCCAGTAATTTCCTCCCCTCGCTGAGCACTCCGGTGCGAAGCAGCCCAGGTGGCCCCGTCGTCTAGTCGGGCCTAGGACACCAGGTTTTCATCCTGGCGACGGGGGTTCAAATCCCCCCGGGGTCACCACTTACACCTTTAGCTCCGGCGGTGCCTCTGGCGAGGACGTCGAACGAGAACCTGAGCACGGCGACGAGGCTTGAGCCTTCCAGCTTGCGGCGCGGTGGGACAGTGAACTGCGCACAGGGCAGGGGCGAAGCCGGCTTATCGATCTTCGGGTTCGCTCAGAAAATCTTCGAGGCTCAATCCTTCGGCGAGTAGAGCCTCAGGGTCCAGTTTGCGGTCGAACGGTACAGCGCCACTCTTGCGCATTTCCGCGACCGCGTTCTCGGCATAACGATGGGCGAAGTCCTCCCGTTCGGAGCCGGCTCGTAGAAAGTAGCGGTCCCACAACCGCTCCCACTCATCAAAGTCGTCCAGCGCCGGGCGCTCGACGTTCTCGTACATATCGGCCCAGTGACCGATCTCATGCGGCAGTGAATGAAACAGCTGGACTCGACGGACTCCAGCCAGCTCGAAACGCAGGTCGTGGCCGCGACGCGAGTGTTCTACTTGATCTGCCGCGGCGACGAGGCGATCGAGTTCCTTTTGATCCGAGGGGCTGATGCTCGTGCCCCAATGGACAGCGAGTGGGAGCTGTTGAGCTTCGATGAACACCACCGGGCCAATGACGCCGCCGACGTCAACCCCGTACCCGAGTCGCGCCCAGACAGGGCTGAGCGACTGTTCCTTACGGGTCGGTTGTCTCAAGACGATGCCCTGGATCCCCTCGATATCCTTGTAGTTGTTGATGTGCCGCTTAGGCAGCAAGTTCAACAATGAGGCGATGTCGTCAATCGTGCATGCGTGGAAGCAGTCTTGGCGCGTGTGCTCGATGAGAAACGGCATCGTTCTTCCCCACACTTGTTTCGTCACGACGGTGTGCGGGTGTCCGCGATTCCAGTTTAGTTTGGAGTCGCTCCACAGGCGGGGGATTCGGTCCCGGTTGTTTTTTCCGTGGCCTTGTTTCGCCGTTCCTATGTTTCGGTTTTTTCGTGTGGGGTCGCCGCGATAGGACATCGTCTTTGCCTCAGCCGGTGGTTTCCGAGTCGAACATGATCTCGACGCCGTTCTCCTCCGAGGCACGGCGTGAAAGTTGAGTTGCCAGGGCTCGGTCGAGATTGAGGAGGGTTGCCAGTTCGCTCACACTGATTCGTGGCCTCGCCCGTGCAAGGTCCACGATCGTCGTGCCGAGCGAGGAATCCTCAGGGTCAACGAAACGAACGCTGCGCCCGGAGTCGAGGCCGAGCTGGAGCAGTCGCTCGTAGTTATCAAAGTCGGCGGGCCAGCGATCTTCACGCTCGATCGCTTGAGTCTCCTCGGGATCGAGGCGGCGCATGCAGAACAAATCGTTCTGGCGCTCTTCTTGGCCCACGAGCCAACACTGACCGCAGGTTTTGCACCTGGCAGCCCAGAGCCACCAAATTGGGGCAGCTCGCACCTTCACTTTTTCTAGGTGCTCGAATACGTCTTCATGAGACCACTCACGGTCCTGCTCGAAGGCGTGTGCTGGAGCGTTGAAGGTCCCCATGTCAACAACATCGAAGTTCCGGAGGCGGATGCACATGCAGCTTGGACCGGGAAGCGATCGCAGGTACGGCCCCAGGGCACTGCGCCTGACCAGACAGCCTCCTTGTCGGCGAAGTCTGTGGAGACGACCTCCAGGTTAAGGCCGTCTCCTAGCTGCTCCTCAAGGGGCGTTTCCGCGTAAACCCATCGCTCGAAATCGACTGGAGCGACTTCCCCTCTAACGAAGCGCCAGAGGTACAGGCGTCGTGTTGACTCGTTGTCGTTCATCGTCTGTCCACCATCGCACCTATCTTGCCAGAGGAGTCCCCTGATCGCCCCAGGATGGGTGGGCTTGTCGTGGAGAGTGCGGCAATGGTCTTCGTAGGCGCATCGGCCAGCCTCACGGATTATCTTCTTGACGAGGGCGCCAAATTCCAGGACGCCGGACTCGAAAAGTTCTAACCGTGTCACCTTGCCCTAACGGTCTTCTGCTCGAGGGCGTCCTTCTTATCATCGGAACGGGTTTTTTTCGACCAGTCTTCTCCGCTGTTCTTCAGCAAGCGAACTAACCGCTCGTACATGAGTTCGGCTTTTCGCTCGTTCGTCTTCTTGACGAGCTTCACGTGCGCTTTCACGAAGGAAATCAGCGCGGTCTCGGGGTGCTGACCACCGAGTAGCTTGACGGTCTCCAGGCAGACCGCCTTCGAATCGTCCTTCAGTCCTTGGGCGAGCTTCTTTACTAGAGCCGGAGACGGCGCGGTGGAGTGGACTTCGATCCGCGATCGATTGCCGAATCGGGCGCGGAGGTCTTTGATCGCGACATTCGTCGCAGGATCAGAGCACCCAGATCCATAGCCTCAATTTTGTTGCTCAGGGATTTCCCTGAATGCGAGCGATAGCCGGATTGATAGCGCCAGCGCTACATAAAATACGCGACTTTCACTGAGGAGCGCCGGCCAAAGTCCGTGTCGTCATTTCCCGATTCGAGTTCGCCCGCGAGCGGGATCGAGCGCGTCGTCGGTGACTTCGTCTCCTTGCTTGCAACGACGAGTGGGCAAGAGCGCGACCTGCATTTCGTTTCAAGATGCAGGGCGCGTAATCGCTTATTCGCTAGAGCTACCCATCGTTGCAGTTCATTAGGTTGCCGACGTTCGTCACTTCGAAAATTGGACCTTCGAGAGTTGTCGTTCCATTCTCATTCTCGGCGACAATGGTCCAGTTCCAGAAGCC
The DNA here is from genome assembly GCA_029259635.1 of Planctomycetota bacterium. Taxonomy (GTDB): domain Bacteria; phylum Planctomycetota; class UBA1135; order UBA1135; genus OFTM34. Next base: position 165,432 of record JAJDEU010000001.1, read on the forward strand.
CGGAGTGAATCCGCAAAAGGAGCCCGGTTTCTGCAGAGTAAATTTGTTGGAAACGCTAGAGCTCTTCTTGGCGTCCGGACGCGTGGATAGAATCGGCCCACCCGGGGTTGCGCGCCGGTTAAGCGTGAATTGGTAGGTCTCTGCGTTGCTCGACTCTGTCCAGTCGACGTAGAAGCGTGGATTGTTGAGGCTCGTGTTCCAGTCGTAGGACGGCGCCATGGTGTTGACTGCGGCGAATGGTCCCGGCGACGCGCCAAGCGGGGAATTGTAAATGCTTACGGGTATGCGAAAACCCAGTGGAACCGGCTCATAATTAGTAATCATCACTTCCACTGTCGTGGAGTAGTGTCCGACATACGAACTCAGAAAACGAATGTCGAATAGATGAGTCGCACCGAGTGAGAGATGTTTAGTCAGCGGACTATCCAAAGAAAAGGCGCTCGCTCCACCCACGAGTCGCAGTTCAATGTCAAGCCCGCAGGTACCGTCGTTGCGAATGCGTATCCCGTTGCTGGCAATAACACCTGGAGTCGTTAGGAACATTTCGAGCGCCATTCCCTCGGGGCTCCCTGGACTCGGTTGGCTGTCTGTTTCCTCATAGAAAAGGTTGATTGTTTTGAATAAGTCGCTGCTAGTTATATTGTCGATAATCGTCTCGGTGACAACGGGAGACATCTCGTCGATACTGCACTGGAGATAGGGTTGCGTATGTCCGTTGGGACTCATGATGTTCTCATTCGAGCACGGGCACGCCTGAGTTCCGCAATGAGGCGCTCCCCAGACGTGTCCAATCTCATGAGCCAGGTAGCCTAATGTGTCGACGTGGTGAGCCTCGCAACTTCCACTTCCGGCGCTTCCCGGCCAAGCCGTCCCGGGATTGCCGAAAGGGAGGTCGTGTAGATTCGCGACGAGGGCTATATTCCGCTCCGCGTATCTGTCGCGCCAGAGTGCCGAGATCATAGTCAACATTTGGTCAGCGCTTGTCACTTGCTCATAGGGATCGCCTGCCGGGTTGGGGCGGACAACCAACTCATCCAGAAGGTTTCGCAAGCCCATCGCTCTCTCGAGCAGCAAGCTCGACATGTTTGCGGTGTTCTCCATAATGAGAATGAGATCGTCGCCAAATTCATTCCAATACCCCGAGTTCGAGTCCATTGATATCAGGGCTTTCAAGTCTCCTGAGTAGCAGGGCTGGCAACACTGGAAGCCCATCGGGAACGTGGTATTTTCTGTGGGCGACGCTGAGTTGTTGTTCCATGTCTCTTGCACATCGCTGAATGTACAATCGACCAATTCGGGGAGTGGCAGCATCTGTGTCTCGTTAAAAACGACATAGAGATTGGACGGCATGCCGATTACATCTGCCGGCATTACTTCGAGATACCCCCCTGTGTCGACGTTGCGAGCTTGCCCGTAAAACCCGTCGGATCGAAAGACACCGGTGACGTAGGAGTTCGGCCATTCCAAGACCACGCCGCGCACGGTGCGAACTGGAGGGATGGGAAGTTCGATTGTCGTGTTCACATCGGGTTTGGAAAGTATCCTGAACGAAGGCGCGCGGATGGAGTGGTAAGCAACTTGCAGTGTGTAAGTCGATAATAGCGGTTTGACGACGATGTCAAATGTGGCAGAAGGATCCTCCGGTGGCACAACGTTCAGGTACTGAAGCGTGCAATCGATGAGGTTGTTTTTCTTACAAACAGCCGTTTTTACCCAAGCGGGGAAGTTCGAGCTCTTTTCGTCGGACTGGGCTCGAGAGGTCGACGACAGAACGAGGCATGCGATCAGAATCACAGCAGGCATGCGTAATAGGTTAAAGGGAATGTTCATCACTATTTTTTGTCGTGTGTTGAGATCATGAGGGGAAGAAGCCAGAGGCGGGTGATTCCGTAAGCCGGACGGGAGGGACCGGTTCGAACCTGTAGGTGAACTTTTCTTCGAGCAGTTCACCGCTTGCGCTGCTAATGCGAGAGAATGTAGGAATGAGGGCATTCTTCAATTGAGGCTCGTCGAAGGGCGTTTTAGAGAAACACTTGTAGGTAAGTGACGGCGAGTGAGGTTCACAGAATGAGCGTCCGTAGGGGCAAGCCGAGCTCGAACGAGTCGCAAGGTTTCGTCGAGGAAGGAGAGGGTTTGGTCCAAACTCATACCGACTGAATATAGATTTGGATTTGCTATAGCTTGTTTAGAAGTCGGCATATGTGGTGAGACGGATCGACGTATGGCGAGACGGCGAGCGTGAGAGTCTCAGGAACCTGAGGGAAGCAGACGCTTTACAGTAAAGACCACGTATCCCGCATTGCTCTTACTGAAGGACTAATCGGTGGCGGATAAACGCGCGTGCCGAGCCGGATACGGAGTCAGGCTCCAGTCGGCACCTCAGGTTGTGATCGGTACCGCACAGACTCTCTCTGATTACTCAAAACTCGGCCGCGGTTCGTACGGTACCGAGCACAACCTGAGGTGCCGACTGGAGCCTGACTCCGTATCAGAGCGGTGCGCTGAGGGCAGCCGCGCCGAGTTGGACCCAGTAGAGTCCGGTGTGGACGAACCGGATCGTCGAGAAGCTAATTTGCTCGGCGTTGAACGGCCCAGCGGTCTTAAATATGGAGTCGAAGGAAACGGCGTGGTTGTTCGCGCCCTGGAAGATGATGAGGTTAAGCACGCTCCCGACGGTCGCGTTGATGGGAGGTTGAACCACGGTGTTGCTCGACAGGGTGTGGAGAACGGTCAGCCCCAGGCTGCAGTCGATCGACAGCGAACCGCCGAACGCCGAGACCGTCTGCATCCCATCGACAAATCCTCCGGAGACGGACAGCATTCCCGGGGCGCCCCGGTCGAGAACCACGTCGGCGATTCCCGTGGTGGGGTCGGCGAACGAGATGCTCTGGTTCGTCAGCACCGTGTCTCCAAATGCGCGGTAAGTCGACTGGGTCCCTTGCGCGAAGATGAACCGCGTGTCTCCCGCTCCGAAGTTGAGATTGAAGACGTTGTTGTCGAGGTCGGCGTTGCGCAGTCCGGGCCCACCGACAATGGCCGTGAAGGGTCCCTGGACACCCGAGCCGAACTGGTTGTGCTCGATGATCGCGTTGTCGACGCCCTCTGGACCATCGAGTCGAATGAAATGATCGTCGGGTTGAGGTACGCCGAACTGCAGGACACGGCTGAACTCGTTCCGCACGATGGTCAGGTTGGCGGCGCGATCTGCGTAGACGGAATACGGGCGGTTGCCTTCAAAGGCACAGCCCTCGATCAGGTTCCCGTAGGGGGTGAAGCCCGTGATACCCGTGACGTGGATGCCACCTTTCGAGTTCGGACCGCTCCCGTTGTACGCGAAGATCGAGTTGGTCAGCTTCACCAGTTCGGATGCGGCGTAGATGCCGCCCGCAGCATTGAGCTCGACGTCGAGTTGATCCAGGATCACGTTGTAGGGCAGCTCGTTACTGAGTGAGTCCAGGCGGATCCCGTAGCCGCCGTTTTGGACAATGAGCGACCGCTCTATGGTCCAGGTCTTGGGCGTGGCGAAGTCATTGATCTCGGCGAGCAGCAGGATCCCGTCGCCCGCGTGATCGGAAACGCGGCAGTCGGCGATCCGCCCGATCCAGACGTCGCGGACCTCGATACCGGCCGACCCGGTTCCCGTCGAGCTGGTCAACTCCAGCCCCTCTACGGTGAGGAACCAACCCCACTGAGACGCTGGGTTCCCGGTGCGGAAAGAGAAAGACGGCTCACCGGCGGATTGGTTGTCGATCACCGTGCGCCCCGGTCCGGCGCCGCGAACGGTCAGGGCGCGGGTATCGAAGCCGATCTCGCTGAACACGAACTCCACCTTCGCGTCGAAGACATAGGTGCCCGCCGGCAAGAAGAGTTCGGCGCCACACTCGGCCGCCGCGTCGAGCGCTTTTTGCACGCTCTCGTCCGTGTTGTCTCCCCACCATTGAGGCACGACCCGAGAGACGCTGCCCGAAGCGAACTGAACCTTCCCGGTGACGCCGGTGTCCGTGAAGACGCGGGCTTGAGTGGCGAGAAACGCTCCGTTCACTTCCAGCGTTCGGCCCCCGAGGTCGAGCGTGCCAGCACCGTGGTGGATGAGGGCGATCTCGGCGGGAACCGTCACGTCGTCTCCGAGCGTGTCGGCCGTGTCGAGAAACAGGACGGCGCGCTGTGAGCCCAGGGTGGCGATCGCTCGATGCAGGCGTCCCTTCCCGAAGTCGCCGAAGCTGCTGAGATTGTAGTGGTCGCTGGGGCCGGCGTGCGTGAACGCATAGGGCAACGGCCGGAGCTTCGGTTCGGGCGCGACCTGCTGAAACGAGCCGAGAGTGAAAACGGCGAAGAGTCCTAGAAGGACGCTGATGACGAGGAACGAACGCTGAATCTTCATGAGCACGACTTTGGTTGAGGACCAGTCCACTCTAGTCGATTGCTTGAGATCGTGCGGATACGGAGTCAGGCTCCAGTCGGCACCTCAGGTTGTGATCCGTACCGCACAAAACTTCACTGATTGTTCAATGCTCGGCTGCGGTTTGTACGGTACCGATCACAACCTGAGGTGCCGACTGGAGCCTGACTCCGTATCATCTCTCGCCCTATGAACCCCGCTAGAACTCCCTCCGAAGAGGTCCACTTCGCCCACAAGGACCGACCGCTGCGCCGCGACGTGGGCAGGCTCGGCGCGCTTTTGGGCGAGCTTCTGCGCGAGCTCGCGCCGGCCGGCGTGTTCGAGACCGTCGAGGCGGCGCGTCTCGCGGCGAGGCGTCGGCGGCGTCTCGACGCGGAGGCCGGCGCCGACCTCGAGGAGCTGCTCGACAACTTGGCGCCTGCGCGCGCACTCGACGTCGTGCGCGCGTTCAGCGCTTATTTCGGCGTCGTCAACACCGCCGAGCAAGTCCACCGCCTGCGGCGTGGGATCGACTACCTGCGCTCCGACGAACCGCAACCGGGCAGTCTGCGCGCGGCCGCGTGCGAGCTAGCGCGCCGCGGCACGACGCCTGCCGAAGTCGCTTCCACACTCCGCTCGCTCCTGGTCGAGCCGGTCTTCACGGCGCACCCGACGGAGTCGGTGCGGCGCACGCTGCTCCGGAAAGATCAACGGCTCGCGCGCGCACTCGTCGAGCGGTTCCAGGGTGAGGCGCTCGATCCCGTCGCGCTCGCGAAGATCGATGAACGTATCGCGCTCGAGATCGCCGCAGCGTGGCAAACCGAGGAGCAGCTTCCCGAACGTCCCGCGGTCTCCGACGAGGTCGAGCATGTGCTCTTCTTCCTCTCCGATGTCCTGTATCGCATCGTCCCCGCGCTGCACGAGGAGCTCGAGCGCGCGCTGGAGCTCGCGTTCGGCCAGCCGATTCCCGTCGAGCGCCCCGTCGTGCGCTTTGCCTCGTGGGTTGGAGGCGATATGGACGGCAATCCGAACGTCGGCGCGGACACGATTCGCGAAACGTTGTCGCGCCATCTCGAGCTTGCGCTGCGCCGCTACCGCGAGGAACTGCGCGGTCTGCACGAGCACTTGTCGCAATCGACCAGCCGAGTCGGCGTTGGTGGAGAACTGCTCGAGCGCGTTCGCGAGCTTGCCGCGCTTCTCCCGCAGGACTTCGCTGCGGTTCCCGCGCAGTACGCGGACATGCCTTACCGCCAACTCCTGTGGTTGATGGACGCGCGCCTCGCTCGCAAAGGTCGTGGAGCCGAGCACGGCTACGGTCCGCCCGAGGAGTTCCGCGCCGATCTAGAGTTGATCGCGCGCAGCCTCGCCAATCACGAAGGCTCGCGCGCCGGACTGGCTCTGGTGCATCGCGCGCTCCGGCGCGTCGACGTGTTCGGTTTTCATCTCGCGACGCTCGATACACGCCAAGACGCGGAAGTGCACCGACGCGTTGCGGGCGTGCTGATCGGTGATTCGGACTTCATCGAGCGGTCGTCCAGCGAGCGCGCGACCCGCATCGCTGCCGCGCTCGCCGACAGTCCGTCAACCGCGGGAGATCCCGAGGACGAGGAGACCCGACGGGCGTTGGAAGTCTTCCGAGCCCTGGCGGAAGCGCGCGTGACCTACGGCGATCGGGCACTCGGTCCTTTCGTCATCTCGATGGCGAAAGGACCGGACGACGCGCTTGCGGTTTTGTTACTCGCTCGCGCCGGAGGTTGCGTCGGACCGGATGGCGGAGTGCCGCTCGACGTCGCACCGCTCTTCGAGACCGTCGATGACCTGGAAGTCGGACCGGAAGTCTTGCGAGCGCTCGCAGGCGACCCGACCTACGCGGCGCATCTCGCGGCGCGCGGCGGTCGCCAGATCGTGATGCTCGGTTACTCCGACAGCAATAAGGACGGGGGCATCGCCGCGTCGCGCGTTGCACTCGACCGCGCCCAAGAGCGGCTCGTCGCCGTGGCGGGGGCACTCGGAATTCAACTCACGTTCTTTCACGGCCGCGGCGGTTCGACCAGCCGCGGTGGTTCGAAACCGCGGGACGGCATTCTCGCCGCGCCGCCCGGCGCGTTGGGCGGACATGTGCGCGCCACGGAACAGGGCGAGATCATCGGCGCGAAGTTCGGGCTTCGCGGCATCGCCGAGCGCACGCTCGAAGTCAGCCTCGGTGCGCTACTCGAGCGCACGGCTGGCGGCGATCCGGCGCGGGCGGCGACCGAGGAACAGCGCGCGATCGCGAACACCTTGAGCGCGGCCAGTCGCGTGCGCTACCGCGCGCTCGTGCACGACGAGCCCGACTTTCCCGCGCTGTTCCAAGATATGACGCCGATCGATGTCATCGAGCGGCTCGACATCGGCTCGCGGCCGTCGCGTCGGCGCGAGATGCGCGGCGTCGGGGATCTCCGCGCGATCCCGTGGGTGTTTGCCTGGACGCAGAGTCGGGCGGTGCTACCCGGCTGGTTCGGTGTCGGCACGGGCTTGGCAGCCGCGATCGAAGCCCATGGACTCGGCGCGGTTCGGGATGCCGTGCGCGAGTGGGCCTTTCTCGACACGTTCCTGTCCGACGTCGAGATGGTGCTCGCCAAGAGCGACCTCGACATCGCTGCGCGTTACGCGCAGCTCGCCGGCGACGTCGGAGCGCGACTCTTTCCGACGATCTGTGAGGAGCACGCCCGCTCCATCGAAACGTTGCTTGAGCTTCGTGAAGCGCACGCACTGCTCGAGCGGGACCCGACCCTTCAGCGCTCGATCAGGTTGCGCAACCCCTACGTCGATCCGATGAGTTTCGTGCAGGTCGACTTCCTGCGCCGTTGGCGCGAAGGGGGCCGCGAGGACCGCGAACTTGAGCGCGTGCTGGTCCAGACGGTGCGCGGGATCGCGAGGGGCCTGAGGAATACGGGCTGATACGGAGTCAGGCTCCAGTCAGCACCTCAGGTTGTGATCGGTACCGCACGAAACCTCACTGATTGTTCAAAGCTCGGCTGCGGTTTGTACGGCACCGATCACAACCTGAGGTGCCGACTGGAGCCTGACTCCGTATCAAGCGCTATACTCCCGGCCTTCCCCGCCGCCTCCCGGTCGGGTCGTGCTGATGCTGGATCGCATACGTTCAAACGGAGTCGTGGGGGCCGGTGGAGCCGGCTTTCCGACCTACAAAAAGCTTGAGGCTGCCGCCGACACGGTGATCGTGAACGCGGCCGAGTGCGAGCCCCTCCTCCACAAGGACAAGGAGATCTTGCGCCATCACCTCGACGCGGTGCTGGACGGGCTGTTGCAGGTCGTACGTAAGGCCGGAGCCGGGCGAGCGATCGTCGCGATCAAAGAGAAGTACCAGGAGCTGATCGCGGAAATAAGTCGGCGCGGCGCCGTGGACGGGATCGAACTCTTCCCGCTCGGCGACTACTATCCGGCGGGGGACGAGTTCATCACCGTCTACGAAACCACGGGTCGAGTCATCCCGCCCGGCGGACTGCCGCTCGATGTGGGGTGCCTTGTGGTGAACGTCGAGACCCTTCTCAACGTCGCGCTCGATCGGCCAGTGACGCACAAGTTCTTAACCGTCGGAGGAGACGTGCCCCAGCCCGTCACGGTGCGGGTTCCCATCGGCGCCGCTTACGGCGACGTGCTGCGCACGGTCGGGGTCGACACCGACGCGGTCGGTCACGTGCTCATTGGCGGCGTGATGATGGGGCAGATCATGCGCAGTTTGGAGGAGCCCGTGACGCGCACCACCGGCGCGCTCTTGTGCTTTCCGAAAGGGCACAGCCTGCCTCGGCGCTACCTCACTGAGTCGCGCGAGCGCGACCTGATCGGCAAGTCGGCGTGCGATCAGTGCAGCTTCTGCACGGAGCTCTGCCCGCGCTATCTCTTGGGACACCCGATCGAGCCACACATGGCCATGCGCGGTCTTCAGTTCAACATGGTGGGCGATGCGCTGGTTCTCGGGAGCCAGTTCTGCAGCGGGTGCAACCTGTGCTCGCTGTACGCCTGCCCGGAGGACCTCTTTCCCAAGGACGCCTGTCTGGACAACAAGCACATGATGCGCGCGAAGAGTCTGGAGCATCCGGATCTCGGGCGGACCGACGTCCGTCCACACAGCATGCAGGAGTACCGGCATATTCCCGTCGCGAGCCTGATCAAGAAGCTCGGTCTCTCCGGCTTTCGCAACGTCGGCGAGCTGACCGAGTTTTCCTGGCAGCTCGAGGAGGTGCGGATCCCGCTCCAGCAACACGCTGGACTGCCCGCTGTTCCGGTTGTCGCAGTGGGGCAACGCGTGCGCGAATCGGAGGAGATCGGTGCGGCTCCGAACGGGCTGGGCGTTCCCGTCCACGCATCGATCGATGGCATCGTGACCAGCGTCGGAGACGACGTGGTGATTAGGAGAAACCGATGAAGCTGGAGATGGAAGCGCTTGGAATGCTCGAGCTGTCCTCGATCGCGGTGGCCTACCAGGTTGAGGACGCGATGCTCAAGGCGTCGGATGTCGAACTCCTGGTGGCGCGCACGATCTGTTCGGGGAAGTACATCGTGATGGTTGGCGGTCAGGTGCACGCGGTGGAGGCAAGTCTAGCGGCGGGTCGAGAGGTCTCGATGGAGGCGCTGATCGACGACCTCCTCATCCCGAACGTCGATCCGCGCGTGTTTCCCGCCATCTCCGGCGGTGTCGCCCTGCGCAACGAGGACAAGCAGGCGCTCGGCATCCTGGAGGCCTTCTCCGTCACGTCGATCATCGAGGGCGCCGACTCCGCCGTGAAGGCCGCCGACGTGACGCTCTTCCGCATTCACGTCGCCATGGCCATCGGCGGCAAAGGATTCCTGATGCTGACCGGTCGCATCGCCGACGTCGAAGCGGCGGTGGAGGCGGGCGCGCGCGAGATCGGCCGGCGCGGTTTACTGGTTGCCAGGGTCGTCATTCCAAACCCCGACGAGCGCCTCTACCGCGAAGTGCTCTGACGCGGGCGAGAGCGCGCGCATTTCTCGAAGTCTTAGCTGCCGGGTTTCTCCACCAGGGCGAGCAGGCTTTCAGCGGGGAGTTTCGTTGACTGGATAAAACGTGAACTCGGAGCCTCTGGTCGTTCCCAAAATTAAGTTCACCTAGGTTGGAGCCGAGTCCACTTCGAAGCTCGAAGAGCCATGCACTCCGCTACTTGACCAGCAATTCCGCCAGACAGATGTCAGCCACCTGATTTGCGAGCTGTGTGACATCCGCGCTGTTTTGGTTACCGAGCACGATCACGCTGAAGTGCTGGTCCGGGAACCTCTTCATCTGCGACAGATATCCAACAAATGCTCCGCCATGCGAGACGGTTTTCAGTCCGCCGTAGTCCACAATGCCCAGGCCTCTAGCGTACGGAAGGACCACGCCGTCTGTCAGCACACCTTGGCTGTGCATTCGATCGAGGAACTCCTGCCCGTACCCGAGTTTGTTCTCGTAGAAGTTGGCGTCCCACTTGGCGAGATCGTTGATCGTGGTAAACACGCCGCCGTCGCCGACGTGATTGAGTTGCGTGATGTCGACCTTCCAGTCGCCGCGGTCGGGCTCGGTCTGCCGCGAGTAGCCGTGCGAGCGACCGACGATGATTTCATCGTGTCGATCTTGGAACCGGGTGTGGTCCATGCCCAACGGTTTGAAGATCCGCTCTCTGGCGAACTCGCGCAGGGTTTTCCCGCTGGTGCGCTTCACGAGCTCCGCCATCAAGATGTAGTTGGAATTGCTGTAGGAAAAGCGACTGCCCGGGGTGAACTCGAGCTCCGCCGTCGAGATCACTTTCAACGATTGCTCAGGAGTAAACCAAGCCTTGCGCCCGCCACCACTCCGGAATTGGATGCCGATGTAGTCGGGGATTCCGCTGGTGTGGTGCAGGAGGTGGCGCACGAGTACCGGCGGGTCTTGCTCGGTAAACTCCGGAAAGTACTTGGTGAGCGGCGCGTCCAAATCGAGCTGTTCGTCGAGCTCCAGTAAGGTGATCGCGGTCGCCGTGAACTGCTTGGAGTTGGAGCCGATGCGATAGAGAATTTCTGGCCCATTGGGCATGCCGATCTCTAAATTCGCCATGCCGAAGCCCTTGGCGTAGACGAGCTCGCCGCCGCTGATGATGCCGACCGCCATGCCTGGCTTGCCGAACTCATTCCATGTTTCGAAGAGTGCGTCGACCTTGCCGAGCGCCTCGGCTGAAGTGTCCTGGGCGGAGACGGGAAGGGTGAGCAGGATGGCGGCGGCGAAGGCGTGATGGAGCATGTTGGTGTGGGGGAATCGCGGACCTAAGAGCGCGGGCGGTGGCGGCCGCTACCTGAATAATGGAAGAAGGAGCGCGGCTTGAGGCTCGCGCTCCTTCGTTCGGTTGGCTGTTCTCAACAGTTGCGGAGTGACCGCGACTTTGTTTTTCGCGCGAGGTCATGCTTTACTTTTATGATTCAAACGTCTGATACCCTTCTTCAAATCCCAAGTCGAGTCGTCCCACCAGTCGGTAGAAACCGTGTTGGCAATGTCTCCGAATTCGTCCTCGGAATCGGAGTCCTCGCGATAGATTTTGAGATGGAGAGCGGCCGCAAGCGCCCGGTCATAGTCTGCGAAGAGCTGACGAATCGGACCGGGTGTGGAGAGGGGATAGACCTCGAAACAGGCCAAGGTGTCACTCTCTGTAATGGCGATTACTTGTCGCGCGAGGAAATGGCCTGACTGGTTGCGGGCGAAGATGACTTGCTTGTTGATGTCGAGGACGATGGCAGCGGCCGAGTAGGTAAACGAGCCACCCACTCCGAGGCAGCTACCGACGAGGGTCCCCAGGCGAAGTGCTTCCAGAGGATTTCGCTCGATGCTGAGAGTCATGATCTCTTCGTCGTGCTCGCGCTCCAGCTCGATACCGGTGGTCCACAACTCGGCGTCAATCTTTGGGTGACGATCGAGCCATTGCACGTTGGCCGGATGAGAGCGAAGCACGTCGTGGCCTTCGTTGACCGTAGCTACGAGAAGACGGCGAAGGCTTCGGCGTTGTTCGTCGACGCTCGCGTGCATCATCAACGCGTGTCGAACGGCGTCGGAGTCCATGTGATTACGGTCGATTCCAACTCGCTCTCGCAAAAGGTCGAGCGCGGATTCACGAATCTCATCGCAGAGTATCGCGTTCCAGCTCTCGCGGATCTTCTGAGTGTGCCGCTCCAGTTGATTGGGCTTGAGCGAATCGCTGCCATCCAGATGCTTGCGAAGCCGCAAGGGGACTGGATTCGTGATGTTCTGGTGAACCCGCGGGTCAAGCAGTTCAAGCAGTTGGTGCGCGGCGAGTTCTACCGGGTCTATGGAGAGCGGGCTTTTCAGTACCCCTTCCAGTACGACTCTGCGATCGGGCACGGAGAGCGAGGCTAAAGTCTTCGCCGCACGAATCAGTGGACCGGGGCAAGCCGTGAAACTGGCGATGAAAAGTTTGGGGAGTTGGTCGGAGATGCGTACGAATCCCCAGCCGATCAGGCGCGCGTTGTTTTCTCGCTTGCAGTTCTTGTCCAGAACGCGAAAGGAGGCTTCGGGCGCGTTGAGAACGAGCTGTCTCTCGTGGGGCTCTAGCAAACTCAGTCGTTGCAAAGGAATGAAGCCGTAGTTGAAGGGCTCAAAAGGTGCGAGGCAAACTCGGTCGGCACATTGGAGAAGGAATCGTAAGCTTGCTTTCATTTCTCCCTTCTTGAGCGTGTCATCCCAGACTCCTTCACCGAAGAGGTCGACGGCTTTCTCCTGGTACTGGGGCGCGAGCTTCAAGAGGCCACCAACGAATTCATCGAGCACTTCACGCATCTCAGCCCAACGCCAGGCCTCGTCTCCTCGCAGACGTCGTGCTCCGAAAAGAGCGCGAGCTGGCGTGCTAATTCGATCGCCGCACTCTGTGACAGTCCATTCCACGGAAGGAATCGAAGCACTTCTTCCAGTTCTGGCAATTCCGCACATGCGTCCCAGAGCCAAAGCGCGAAGCCTGTGCGCTTCCATGAGTCCTCGTGCTCGCTCATCCGCACGTCGGACATAAAGGCGTGGATAGGTTCCGCGCATATAGCCGATGGCGGGGGCCCTTTAAATTCCTTCTCGGGGAAGAAATCGTTCGCGAGTTGAAAGGCTTCGGCTACATCGCTCATCTCTACGCCAGCCGAGAGCATCCGCAAAAAGTAGTCGTGACGATGCTTGAAGTTGGAGTCCGCGCAGAGCGAATCGATTTCGAGAAGAGCGCCCGGCGAGGGAGGCGCTCCGAGAAGTTGGTCGTGATCGAGGAGCAAGTCGGCGAAGCTAAGTCTTCGGTCAGGCGGCAGCTCGCTGATCGCGGAGAGCCAGGATGCGAACTCCGTGGAGTAAGAGAGCCTTCCTAGTAGCCGTCTCAGTTCGGAGTCGTCGTCCAAGGCGAGCTGCCAGTACATCCCGAGGACTTCCGAACTCGTGCGCACCGAAGGGTCCGAGAGCAGGTAAGAAAAGTAGCGACGAAAACCGGCTGGCGTCTTCCGGAAGTCCTCTCGGCTCTCAATGTGTAGCCCGACATCGGCGAGGCTCGCAATCACTCGGTCGGATCCCTCGTAAGAGCAGAGGAAGGGTCGCAGGTCGATCGGCTCCGCTCGGCGAGTTTTCGGTGGCCGATTCTTTGTGCCTGTATAGGCACGGGGGTTCGCCGCCGTTGCTCGGTGGGTTGGGGGAGGTGTGTCGAACAGCAGCGGCGGTAGGCTCGGCTTATCGCCATCTGGATCGATGATGGACTCCTGGAGGACTCGTTGGACTGCCGCTTGCACGTCCGCGTTAAGCTCTCGAACAGAGGCGAGGCTCTCCCATGCGAGGCGTAACTCCAGATAATTAGCGGAACCGATCCATGTCGCTCCAGTTGACTCTGGCGCGAGCGAAATGAGCAGCTCGTCGTAGATCGGAGGGGCGTCTTCCGCGATCGCATCTTCGACATACTGCTTCGGTGGATCGGGTCGAACGAAGTCATGACGACGCCGGAACCCGAGTACATAGACACCGTCAAGCCGTCGAACGATGGCGATGGCTCGGAACTTCGAATCTAGCGAGGTTTCGTCGCTCACTGAATCTTCAGCATCCGTGTTCACGGCCCAAGTCTACCTATTCGGCAGTGATCAGTAATCGGGACGGACTCCGGGCAGCAATCTCGAACGCGCCTTTTCGAATTTCGATTGTCGGGGACGTATTTCACTTCGGAACCAAATCACTGTTGGAATGAAATCGTGGTAGGAGGATGGTCGGCTTGTTTGAGCGCCGCGCAAGCGCGTCGGACTTTCTGGGCGCCCGCGCTCGAGTCTCAGCGCTCGCTGAGCTTCTCAAGCGTCTTTCGAATCCAGCGGAGCCTGGCCTGGGTGACGGCTCGACAACCATCCGCCGCCATCTGCTCCCAGAAGGAGCCGCTTTCTTGGAGTTGGCGCCGACCACCGTGGGTCTCTTGCAGCTCCTCCTCGAGCAGCTTCTCAGCGCTCAATAAGAATGCCTTCTGTTTTGCGGTGGTCAGCGTTCCGAGAAAGGGCATGCGCGTTCGAAGGGGATCGAAGGTGACGGAAGCCACCCACTCCGAAAGAGGCGGTCCTAGCCAACGCTTCAGCTCGTTGATCCCGGCGGGGGTGATCGAATAGGCACGCCGGACTCCACTACCACGCGGGCTGTCTTCGGCCGCGAGGAGTCCACGAGCGTGGAGCTTCTTCATGAGCGGATAGATCGCGCCCGCGCTGCCGCTCCAATGCGAGGAACGCGAGAGCCGGTACAGCTCGCTAATCCCGTGAGCTGTGGATCCGGGGCTGTCCTGAACCATGCCGAGAACTCCTCCCTCGAGTTCGCTGAGAGGGGAGGCTGACGCTGGATTGGCTTTAGGCATGAATTGAGTAAGAGGTCGATAAGCTCAAACCTACGGATCGTAAGTATAACCTACGATCCGTAAGAAGGGTTGGTGGGGATGAGAACGGTCGCGTGCAGGCCGATCGGCCCGGCGACCACTCCAGAAACGTCCGCATCCGGTCGGACAGTCCAACCGTCACTCAACCATGAACATATTCAGGAACGCCCTTCTCTTCATCCCCCAATCCTCACGGTTTCTCTCACTCTTCCTTGCTCTAGGTCTCTGCCTCGCGCTGATCCAGCCCGCCGACACTTCGCGACTAGACTTGACCGTGACCTATACGGGCCCCGAAGGCATCGATGCCGAGCACCCGATTACCGTCCTCCTGTTCGATGGACCGGACATGTCAGGGGGTAGCAAAATGGTCGCCGCCGGGCACCTCAACGAAAATGGAGGAGTTCTAACCTGGTCGGGGCTGCCGAAGGTGGTCTACATCCTCGCGATATACGATCCCTTGGGAAACTTCACCGGCTTATCCGGAATCATTCCGGGAAGCGTAATCGGCCTATTCTCGGTCGAAGACAGCCAAGAGGCAGCTCCCGTAGAAGTGGGTAAGCGAACGAAACTGAACTTCGAGTTTGACGACTCGCAGCGACTTCCCGGCGACCCCGCCACCGCAGTCCCTCTCGCTGTCAGAAACGCCGAAAAAGGTGTTGTTGAGATCCGCAAGTACACCATTAGGGATGGCATGCGCGATGAGTTCATCGACTTCTTCGAGAACAAGACGCTTGAGCAACAGAAGAAGGTCGGTCTGCGCGTAGTCGGACAATTCCGATCGCTCGAAAATGAAAACCAATTCGTGTGGATTCGAGCGTACGCCTCGCAAAAGGAGCGCGCTAAGCAGTTGCGCGACTACTACCTTGGACCAGACTGGATCCAGGTCCAGGACGAAGCGGGCGCTCTCATCGCTGACACCGAAGTCATTCTGGTCGCTCCCACATCGGCCTCCAAAATTCGGTGAGCGGATACGGAGTCAGGCTCCAGTCGGCACCTCAGGTCGTGATCGGTACCGTACAAACCGCTGTCGAGCTTTGATAAGTCAGGGAGGGTTCGTGCGGTACCGATCACGACCTGAGGTGCCGACTGGAGCCTGACTCCGTATCACCGAGCGAGTCGAACGCCCGCGAACATCCAGCGCTGGTGGGGATAGTAGAAGTTTCGGTAGGTCGGCCGCATGTGCGCTCGCGGCGTTACACAACTTCCGCCGCGCAGGACGAGTTGGTTGATCATGAACTTGCCGTTGTACTCGCCCAAGTGACCGCCGTAGGGCTCGTAGCCCGGGTACGGAGAGTAGGGGCTCGTCGTCCACTCCCACACGTCACCGAATAGCTGTGCGGGTGTCCCCGTGGGCGCCGCGCCGTCGAGGGGCAGCGGGTGCAGCGCGCCCGACTCGAGATAGGTTGCGCTGGGAGGTTGTTGCCCGGTGTGACCTTCTGCGGCGTGCTCCCATTCGAACTCGCTCGGCAGACGGCAGCCGGCCCACCTGGCGTAGGCGTCGGCCTCGTAGTAGCTCACGTGGCAGACCGGCTCAGCGGGATCGATTGCGCGACGGCCTCCGAGGGTCAACACGGTCCAGCCCTTTCCGGCCAGCTCCCAGTAGAGCGGTGCGCGCCAGCCCTCGCTCTGCACGAGGTCCCAGCCATCCGCAAGCCAGAACTCCGAACGCTCGTAGCCCCGATCCTCGATGAAGGCCAGGAACTCGCCCGACGCAACCAGCCGCGACGCGAGCTCGAACGGTTGCAGATGAAGGGTGTGCCGCGGCCGCTCGTTGTCAAAGGCAAAACCGTCCGGCGAGCAGCCCGCATGCACGCGTCCACCCTCGAACGGTATCCAATCATGGGCTGCGACGGATCCAACGTGTGGGCGAGTTTTCTGATCGCGATAGGCCGGTGGCGCGGCGTTTTGCGACAGCACGTGTTTGGCGTCCATCAGGAGCAGCTCTTGATGTTGCTGTTCGTGATGCAATCCGATGTTGAGCGCCGGGGCCAGCTGGCGGATAGTTTCAACGTCGCCCTCATCGAGAAGAGCTTTGATTGCGGAGTCAACGTAGTGCCGATAGGCCATGACCTCGCTCACGGTCGGCCTCGAGAGTAGTCCACGTCGGTCCCGCGGGAAGGGGGCGCCGAAGGACTGATAGTAGGAGTTGAAGAGCGCGTTGAAATTCTCGTCGAAGGGCGCGTAGTCGGGACAGCTGCGCTCGAGGACGAGTTTCTCGAAGAACCACGACGTGTGAGCCAGGTGCCACTTCGTCGGACTGACGTCGGGCATGGTCTGAACCACCATGTCCTCGATCTCAAGCGGGTGGACCAGGTCCTCGGTTTGCGTGCGGACCCGCTCGAAGCTGCGGATGAGCTGTGCGCGGTCTTCAAGTTCGGACAACAGGACAGTCATGATGAGGTGCTCAACTGCGGAAAGGGCTCGGTCGTGATTTGGCCGAGTCTGCACAGGGCTCGGCGTTCGTCGGCGTAGGCTGCGTCATCAATAGGAGCGCAGCGCTCCAGTCCGAACGCGGGCGAAATACGGTCGCGAACTCGACGATGATCGAGTTCCATCAAGGCTGCGCCGATCTTCGTCGCCCAGCTCGCGCCAAGTGCGGTGCGAACGACTACGGGCTGGATGGGGAAGGGACCCAAGGAGTCGAGGACTCGCAGCTGGCCGCGCAGGTCGGGGCGCTCGCGCAGAAGCAGGCGGAGCGCAATCGAGTCGATCGTCGCGACGTCAATCGATCCGGCGAGAATTTTTTCGATCGAGGCGTGGTGCGAGCCCGTGCGGACGTGGCTGTGAAAGAAGTCGGGCTTCCTCCCCAGCTCGCTCAGCTTTTGCAGGACCGCGAAATAGCCGGACAGCGAGCACTCGTCGTTATAGCCCCAAGACGCTCCAGCCAACTCGGTGAAGTGGCTGGCATGGTTGTCCGACCGGACGACGACCTCGGAGAAATACACCGGTTCACCGCCGCCGCGCTCGTCGCGAAAGACGAAACCGGCCGGGACGAGTTGAATGGAAGGTTTGGGCCGCGCGCGCAAGTACAGGTAGGACGGCGAGCACAAAAAGCCGATGTCTGCTCGGCCCTCGGCGAAGGGGTCAACGTCGCCGTGCATGGGGCCGGACAACCGACTCTCCGAGTGCAGGGCGATCGAACAGCCGAGCGAGCGTTCGAGGTGATGGACGACCGCTTCGAAGAATGCCAGCGGAATGCCAGGCGCGAGGTAAGTCACCGCGCGCAGGTCGCTGTTCGGGCTTCCGTTCGCGCTCCCGTTCGGCAGCGGGCGTGGGCAAGGTGAGTGCAAATCAGCTTGGTCCATGCTCAAGTTCGCGCACTTCTCTGGTCAGCCGATTCTAACGAACGAGCCGAAATGCCGGATTGGGATCCGTGTGCTGCCCTTGTCAGGATAGGTTGCCCAGTAGGCTGCCTTTCGTCAAGAACCGCGATACGGAGTCAGGCTCCAGTCGGGCACACCCGGGGTTTGCCGGAACCGCACAACACCCGCCCAGCGTTTTAAAAAAACCCCGCGGTGCGGGGCGTCCCCGTACAACCCCGTCCGGCCCCGACTGGACCCTGACTCCGTATCGCTACCAGAGCTCCATGGCGTGGAGCAGGTAGCTGTGATCGTCGGTCCAGATCGACATCGGGTCTTCCAGTTGTTCGAGATCTGTCTCGACAGCGTCGCCCTCGAAGAGCGCGAGCATCGCCGGATCGCGGGTGATCACGACCCAATCGGAACCGAAGGCTACCGGTCCCTCGTCCTCCTCTTCGCTCTCTTCGAAACAGACCTCGATGCTCTCAAGACCGCGCTCGTGAGCCAGAGCGCGAGCGACCGGCGCGAGCTCGACGTAGCGGTTACTGGTGTGGATTAAGAGCACGCCGCCGGGTTCGAGGTGGTTCCAGTAGAGCTCGAAGGCTTCGCGAGTCAGCAGGTGAACCGGGATCGCGTCTCCGCTGAAGGCGTCGACGATGAGGTAGTCGTAGCGGTTGGAGCCGGAGTCATCGAGCTCGCGCTGCAAGGAGACGCGCGCGTCGCCGAGCACGACCTCCACTTGAGCCTCGGACTCCCGGATGTACCTAAAGTCTTCCGCGGCGATCGTCGCCACCAGCGGATCGATCTCATAGAAGCGAAAGAAATCACCCGGCTCTCCATAGGCCGCGATGGTTCCGGTACCGAGCCCGATCGCACCGACGCGCCGGCCCAAGAATGAGCGCTGAGAGAGGGCACGACCCATACCGCTCTGGCGAGCGTAGTACGTCGTTGGCTCCTTGCGCATTATCGGCTCGACGTACTGAACGCCGTGGCAAATGTTGCCGTGGTAGAGCGTGCGGCGCTGGTCGAGATCTTCGCCGCGCTCGTAAATACTGAGCACGCCGTAGAACCCGCGCCGCGTGGAATGCGCCCCTCGAACTTCGTCGATGGAGTGCTCGAGCAGAGAGACTTCGAGAGCGGTGAGTGCGGCGATCCAGTACATCACGGCGCGCGCGCGGTGGATCACGGTCTTGGGCTTGTCGTGCGCGAGCAGCGAGAGCGCAATCAAAAAGGCGCTGCCCCAATAGGCGATGGGGAGCTCCCAATAGCCGTTGAAGATGCGTGGAGCGAGCAGTCCGACGAAGCAGCCTCCGAGAGCGCCTCCGATCGAGATCGTCAGGTAGTAGCCCGTCAGCCGCGTGGCTGGCGGTCGCATGAGATAGAGCTCGCCGAACAGTGCGCGACAGAGGAAAAAGATCGTCGCCATGTAGACCGCAAGGCGAACCAGGATCTCTGGAGCTTCGCTGTCCTGCTCGAGATGCATGACCCAGACACTCGCAGTTACTCCGACGGCCGCGAGCACGATCCACGCGGCACGTCCGAGGCTGGGTCCTGCGGAGAAAGCGAGCGCGAAGGCCATCAGGTAGAGCCCGATCGGAAGGACCCACAGGAGGGGAACCGGCGCGATGTCCTGCGTGATGCGGCTGGATGTTGCGATTAAGAGCACGGAGGCGAATGCGGGAATCGCGAGCCACATAAGTCGCGCGAAGAGCGGGTGCTTGGGGTCAGTGCTCTCGACGGAATTGGATTCGGCGACCGGATCGAGCGCGGGTCGTTGAAGCGCGGCGCGAGAAAAGGCTCTCCAGACGCCGAGGCTCACGAGAACGAGACCGATGTAGAGCGCCGACCAGAGCACGCTCTGATCTTTCAAGCCGAGCAGCGGTTCGAGCAAGAAGGGATAGGCCAATAGCCCGAGCAGCGAGCCGAAGTTCGAGATTCCGTAGAGCCGATAGGCCGCCCCGCCTTTCACGTGTGCGAACCAAGACTGCACCAGTGGTGAGGTGCCGCAGAGCAGCAGAAAGGGCAAGCCGACCTGGCGGAAGAGAAAGGCGAGCAGAAGGAGCGCGGGGTCTTCGCTCGCGCTGGCCGCGACGTTCGAATCCGACAGAATCGGAATGGTCAGAGCGGAGAGAAGGAGTAGGCCGCCGTGAACGATCGGCTGCTGCCGGAGAGGGAGAACGCGCGCGACAAAGTGCGCGTAGGCGTAGCCGAGGGTGAGCGTGGCCTGGAAGAAGACGAGGCAGATCGTCCAGACCGAGGAGCCGCCGCCAAATCGCGGGAGTAAGAAGCGCGCGGCGAGAGGCTGTACCAAGAACGACAGAAAGGCCGCTAGAAAGACGAAGCCGAAGACGAGCGCGGTCAACGAGCGAGTGGATGAATCTCTGGCGAGTCCCGCAGAGCTTCTCGGCACTGGATCCAGCTGTTCGAGCGAGCGCTCGTTTCGACCGGTGCCTTTCACTCGCCGGACGCATCCGTGTGGACCCGTGTCGCAAAGTACCAGTGGTGACCCTCCGGATCCCGTACTCCGTAGCGGCGGTCGCCATAAGCTTGAGTCGCGGGCTCTTCAATCGTTTCCGCTCCAGCCGCTCGAGCCCGCTGATAGTGCGCGTCCAAGTCGTCGACGTAGATATACAGGCTCTGCGTGACCTGCCCCAAGCGCAACGGGTTTTGATAATCACCACCCGGCGATCCCATCATCACGACGGCCTCTTCCAGCTGCATTTCTGCATGCACAACTTTGCCGTCCGGACCGCGCTGGCTCTCGCGCTCCACAAGTCCGAACGCGCGCGCAAGCCACCCGAGCATGGCTCCCGTATCCTCGTAGTTGAGATAGGGCGAGAGGCGCGGATAACCGAGGGGCGGAGGAGTGGCCATAGGGGAATTTCGTTCTCAGATGAATCAGTTTGCGGCGGAACTCGGAAGGAACAAGCGAGCGCCTGCGCCGAACCGAACGTTGTCCAGGTGACCGGAAACGGGTTGGTCTTGGAGAAGCGCGTGGATGTGGCTGCTCTGACCGTGGTGCGTCAGCTGGCCAGCGGAATCGGCGGCATAGAAGCCGACTAGGATGACGGCCGTGTTCTCACCGTTGAAGCGCCAGGGCTCTGGCCCGTCCGGATTCGCGATCGGGCAGGAGTGATTGAGGACGTGCAGGCCGAGCGCGGTTGCGGTGCCTTCGATGCGGAAGGGAAAGGGCTGGCTGATGTCGATTCGATCGGACTCCGCGAGGGTGCGAACGCAAAGCTCGAGCGCTTCGATGTCGTCCGCGGCTGGCAGTCGGTGCTCCTTCCACTCGAGGATATCGGCGACGACGAGCAGGGTAGCTTGATCGTCTTCGGCCGGTATTCGCAGGTGGAGGCCATCGGGCGCGAGCGCATCCTGCACTTCCGCCAGGTGGAGTTTGCCGCCCACGATCGTGACTTCGGCGGCGAGGTCGGCCAGGGCACCGACGGCGAAGCTGTTCGGGCCGACGACATCGGCAAGAGTGACGCGGCCTTGCGTCTGACCGTTGCGGAGAACCTCTCGCATGCCGCCCCAGTGCCGAACCTGAAACTCGGCCCGGAGCGCGTTCGGCTCGGGAGCTGGTACCGCTGCACCGGCGCTCTCGGTCGCACATGCGGCGAATAAGAGCGGAGTGGCGGCAACGAGGAGGGACAGTCTTGAGGACATGGCGACAAGTGTAGTCGGATGGGCTGGCGCAGCGCCATTTGACTTCGCGCAGATGAGGCGCGTCGCGGATCGCTAGCGCTGACGCAGAATCGAGAGGACGCGCTCTCCTCGCGGGGAGAGGCGGTAGCCGATCTTCAGGCTCTCGGTTAATCCGAGCTCCTTCAGTTTGCGCACGTCGCGCTTGAACGCGAGCGTGTCGCGCCCGAGCTGCGCGGCGAGCTCGGAAGCTCGCACTTCCGGGTGGTCGCAGATGAGCACGAGAATTTCTTGCGTCCAGGGGCCTCGCTTGCAACGAGAGTCCAGTCGACGCAGCAGCTCGAGGATTCTTTCGCCTTCGCGAGCGCTGAACTTGTCCGCCCTGCGAAGTTTGATGCGCGAGTCGTTTCCCGCGAAACGCAATCGGATTCGATAGAGCGTGCCCTCCCGAGAACGCACTTCATCGAGGAGCTCTTTGAGAGTGGGATAGCCGGCTTCTCGAGCCGCGTCGAGAGTGAGATCGCGAATCGCGAGCTTGTCCACGGCGTCGATCGCGATGACTCCGATCGCCGTTTTAAGACTTCCGCCCGCTCGAACGGTAGGGCGACGCCAACGCCGAAAGGCAGAGGTGATCGTTCCATCGCGAATACCTCGAAGGTGCTCCGATCGAATCAACATCAGACGCAATCCTCGCGGCGGTGCAGCTGCCGACAGTGCAGCCGCCGAGAGCGCCGTAGTCTTTTAGGTCGGCGGGTCGAGAGTGAAATCAAATACCGCGCCCTTTCCGTCCTCGCTGCTGGCGGTGATCTCACCCCCGTGTTTGCGGATCATGCGCTTCACAATCGCCAGCCCTACGCCGGTTCCCGTGAACTCGGCCTCGGAGTGGAAGCGCTCGAACGGCGCGAATAATTGATCGGCAAAGCGGGGGTCGAACCCCACACCAT
Source organism: Planctomycetota bacterium (assembly GCA_029259635.1). Taxonomy (GTDB): domain Bacteria; phylum Planctomycetota; class UBA1135; order UBA1135; genus OFTM34. The sequence continues at coordinate 187,591 of JAJDEU010000001.1, forward strand.
TATCGGCGACTCGAAACCACACACGTTCGCCCACTCGATAAGAAGAGACTTCGATTCGGGGGTGCTCGGCTCGGCTGCTGTACTTGAAAGCATTGTCGAGCAGGTTGCTCCACAGGTGGTGCAATAGATTCTTATCGGCATACATCGTCGGGAGGGAACCCAAGATGAACTCCGTTCGGCTGTCGCCATCGCCGGCTCTCTGCTCGTCCCAGATGCTCTGTACAAGTGCTTCGGTCTCGACCGGAGTTCGAACTACCGACTTGCGACCGAGTTTGCTGAGGTTTAAGAGATCGCGGATGAGTTGGCGCATCCGATTCGAAGAACGAACGATCCCGGAGAGGTCTTCCGACGTCTGCGCGTTCTCGCTCTCGGTGAGCTCGGATTGAACGCGTTGGGCATAGAAGCTGATGTGCCGAAGGGGCGAGCGCAGGTCATGGGAGACGGTGGACGTAAAGGATCTGAGCTCTTCATTGAGGCCTGCAAGCTCTGCGGTGCGCTCCCGGATCTTCGATTCGAGAATGACGTTTTGTGCGTCGACCCGGTGCACGCGCACACGGTGGGCGAAGAAGAGCAGTAGAAGGGCGGATGTTGCGCACAGCACGAGGAACCAAGTGGTCTGATAGAAGGCGGCGCGAATGGTGAACGGAAAGGCTGCACCTTCCGGGCTCCAGACACCCGAGTTGTTGCAGGCCTGTACGCGAAAGGTGTAGTCGCCGGGTGGGACGCTCGCGAAGCTCGCGGTTCTGCTAGGCCCCGCGCTGAACCACTGCTCTTGATAGCCATCGAGTAGGAATCGAAAGCGAACGGCACTGGGGTTCGTGTAGCTGAGTCCCGAGTACTGAATGTCGAGGTCCACTCTGCCCGGAGCGATGACAGGGAAATTCGGATGTATCTCGACTCCGTCGGCAATCAGGTGGTCGATCGTTACTCCAGGGGGAACCGTGTTGAACGGGACTCGCTCGGGATCGACGACCGACAAGCCGCTGATTGTGGCTAACCAAATGCGTCCAAGTTCATCGCGGGCTGCGGCGGATTTGCCGTTGCCTTCGACACCGGAAAAGGTGTCGCTATGGACCGAGTCCAGCTCGCCCTCGCAATACGCGTTGAGCTCGTCCATACGAACTCGGAAAGGTCCCCGGTTGCTGTTCATCCAGAGGTAGCCCCGGTCGTCGGGCACGAGCGCGAGAATGGAGTCATCGGCAAGGCCCGACGCGGTTGTGATCGAGACGACCGTCGAATCCTTGTGGCGAATCAAACCGAGTCCGTAGGTTCCGACCCACAGGGCGCCAGCCTCGTCTTCGTAGAGGGCGCGTATCGAGAGCTCTCGATCCTCGGGGCCTTCGACTCGCGTGAGGATCGATTCGTCCGTGACCTCAACCACCGCGCCCGATGTTCCCACGAAGATCGATCCGGTGCGCGACTCGAGCAGAACGTGAGCGGGATCGCTTAATTCCGCGACGGACTTGAACTCTCCATCGGCAAAGACTCCCACGCGACTCCCCGTTCCGACCCACAGAACTCCGGCTCGGGTCCGCGCAAGACAGGTCACTCCGTCGATTCCGGGAACGCTTGCAAAGTGCTCGATGGACTGACCATCAAAGTGATAGAGCCCGTGACGGCTCGTACCCATCCAGAGGCCGTTCGATCCGTCGGAGACGAGGCTAGTCGGATAGATATTTTTAGGCGCTAATCCCGTGAGCGCTCGGAACTCGCCGGACTCGAGCCAGCCGAGGCGGTTGTCGCAGAGGAACCAGAGCCGGCCGTCGCCGCCGACGGTGGGGTACATGATCGAACCGATCGCAAGCTGAGGTAGGGGCGGAGCGCGCAAGCGCAGGAGACCGCCTGCTTCACTGCCGAACCAAGTGTTGTTCTCGCGATCGGTGAAGGCAACTCGGAGGTTCTCGTCGATCACAAGCGTCGGCGCGACTAGCGACTCGGAAACGGAACAATCGGTCTCGGAGGAAACATAGAAACCCTCCGACGAGACCACGCGAAGGTGATGAGCAGAATCAAAGTCGATGGACGCAATGCGCCCGGGTTTCAGTTTCGACCGCTCGATCCATGAGCCGTTCTTGTGAAGGAGAATTTGTCCCGTATTGAGACCGACGAGAATCTGGCCCGCTGGGCTGAGCGCGAGCGCGGAGACCAGGCCTTGCTCGAAGGGGAAGCTTGTTTGAGAGTCGGGGTTCCAGCGAACCACCATCCGGGAATATGCGAGCCAGAGATCGCCGCTATGGTCGAATTGCAAGTGCAGGGGATCCGGCGGCAGGTCCGGAACGGTGATGAACGTTCCGTTCGTTCTCTTGGCCACGAAACGTCCGGCAATCCAGAGGGTCTGCTCGTCATCGAAGCAGAGGTCTCGAATGATTCCTGAGCTGGGATCCCACGGCAATTCGATGCGCTCAAACTCACCGTCCGCGTATCGCAAGAGCCCGGTCTGCTGCATTCCGATCCACAGCCCACCGGCGGAGTCGGCTTCCAGAGAGAGCACGCGATTTTCCCGAAACTCGGGCGTCGTGGCCATCGAATAGACTTCGAAGCGAACGCCATCGAAGCGCGCTAAGCCACCGAAGGTTCCCAGCCAGAGGGAGCCGTCGCGAGTCTGCGCGATTGCGGAGACCGTGCTCTGGGGCAGGCCGTCTTCAATGGTCCATCGGTGAATGGACGGCTGCGAAGGCGGGAGCTCGTCACCGAGCAACGCGTTCGATTGAGGGAGTGCGGACGGGGCAACGCCCAACTCGATGAAAGCGACGGAGAACGTGAGAGCGAGCAGCCCTAGCTTGCAGGCCCAGCACTGCTTCGGAGGGAGGGCTTTCGTGGGAGATGCGTGCATGTCGCTTTGGATCCCGAAGGTTACTCGGCCGTGAACTTAAGCGGGCGAATGTTCTTCGTTTGCGATTCTCCAGACCGTTGTCGACGGTGGAGGCGGAAACGAACTCTGCCCGATGGAAGTCGCTTTTTCCGGTCGTACTCCGAAATGAGAATCCTTCAGGGAGCGCTCGCTCCACGCCGCGGCCTGGGGACGGAAGAGGAAAGAGCACTCCTCGCACCGTTATGTGCGCTCTCTTCTGTCTGGATCTTGCAGTCGGGATTATCCTCTAACAGCCCGTAGCAAAAGTCATTCACCCCATGAACGGCGTCCTTCCGGCCAGGTCGACCCCGAGAGCCTCGCCGAATCTATTGCCTGCGAAAATAATGACTGCGACTGTGTTCCATGGAACCAACCCGACCAAAATGCCGCTACTCATGGGCATAGCACTTTCACCACGGACAGCTAGGTGCGGATTCGCCGGTCGGCCGGCGAACAGCCTCTTCGGGTTGCCGGAAGAGCGATGGATGAATGGTTGAGAACACTAAAGCGAAGCTTCTAAACGTCTTGATTTGTGAGGACGATCCGGTGGATGCCGAGATCTGTCTGCACGAGTTGCGCCGTGCAGGATTTGATCTCCGTTTTCAGCGCGTCGAAACCGAGGACGAGCTCATCGCGTCTCTCAAGCGTGAGAAGTTCGATATCGTTCTCAGCGATTTTCGCATGCCGCGGTTGCGCGCAATGGAGGCGCTCAAGCGTGTGCGCGAGTCGGAGAATGAGGTTCCCTTTATCATCGTGACCGGTTCGATTGATGAAGAGACGGCGGTCTCGTGCTTGAAGGAGGGTGCTGACGACTACGTGCTCAAGGACAATGCGGCGAGACTTGGCCCTGCGGTGCAGGCCGCACTCAATGCCTTCGGGGAACGTCGCAAGCGAAGAGAGCTGGAGCAACAGCTTCGGCAGTCACAAAAGTTGGAGGCTGTCGGCAGGCTCGCCGCGGGAGTTGCTCACGACTTCAACAATCTACTGACCGTCATCCACGGCTACTCCGAAGACATCCTCAAAGTGGCCGGTCAAGAGCAGGTTCGCGAATCGGCGCGACAGGTTCTCGCGGCTTCGGAACGCGCGACCGAATTGACCAGTCGCTTGCTCGGCTTCGGACGCAAGAAGCCACTGCAACTCGAAGTCTTGGTTCCCAGTGAATTGATCGAAGAGTTGAGGAGCTTATTGGAGCGATTGCTGACGGAGAGCGTGCGATTCGAGTTTTACCGGAAGAGTGAAGCCCGAGTTTTCGCCGACGAAGGATTGCTCGAACAGGTGCTCTTGAATCTCGCGATCAATGCGCGGGATGCGATGCAAGGCGGCGGCCTGTTCGAGATTCGGACCTCGGATATCGAGTTGGATTCCGTCGCGGCTGAAGAGCTCGATGTCGAACCCGGGAAGTTCGTTCGGATACTTGTGCGGGATTCGGGAACCGGGATCGAGCCCGAGATTCTCGACAAGATTTTCGAACCCTTCTTTACGACGAAAGGTCCATCGCAAGGCACAGGGCTGGGGCTCTCGACCGCCTACGGAACCATTCGGCAGAATAAAGGCGCGATTCAGGTGGAGAGCGAGGCCGGGAACGGAACGCGCTTCGCGATCTATTTGCCCGTCACAGATCAGCCCTTGAAGGCATCCTCCACGGCTGATGCTCAGTTGAGCGCGCAGGGTAAAGAGCGCTTTACCGTGCTCGTTGTCGAGGACGAGCGAGCGGTTCGACGGCTGATGACCTCGGTGCTGGCCCGGGAGGGATTCGAAGTGCTCGAGGCGCAGAGTGGAGATGAGGCGCTCGACCAGTTCGGTGCGCGGGAGGATATCGGTTTGGTCTTGTGCGACTTAGGGCTGCCGGGCATAAGCGGGACCGAGTTCTTCGAGCGGTTTACAGCCAATCGTCCGGGGCTCCGGTTTTTATTCGTCTCTGGCTGCGCCGCAGAGACCTATTCGACACTCATCGACCTTCCGAACTCGACCTTTCTGCCGAAGCCCTTCGGTGCGAAGCGACTCTTGAGCGCTATTGATTCGGCGCTCTCCGATGAGTAAATCCGCGTCGATGGAAACGCGAGAGTCGTGCGATGGAGACCGTCGGCTACATCCGATTTCGCAACCGGAACGGCTGTCATTAATCGGATGAGCATCCGCCCACGATCGCTATGACTCCCGAACTCAGTCTCTGCAAACACTGCGCTCTCGTCCGAATCGTGACGACTGCCACCGGGTCCACCTTCTACTTGTGCCAGCTCGCAGCCGAGGATTCACGCTTTGCGAAGTACCCTCCTCAGCCCGTCGTTCATTGCGCCGGTTATTCGCCGACGTCGAGCAAGAGCTGAATCCTCTAAGGGGCGCGCTTCATCTGGGCGTCCGTCTCCAGCTCGCCTGCGGTGACGAGGTCTACGAAAAAGCGCCGCGTCCTCCTGGTTGGGAGAACGCAGCGCTTTGATAGGTGCCTGCGAACTACTCGCCGAGAATTTGCTTCAAGCGCGCCGTCAGGTTCGGGTCGTCAATCTCGCGATCGAGCGCCAGAGCGGCGTACTTCTTGGCGCGTTCTAAATCTTTCAAGTACTGCTCGTTCCAGATCGCGGCATTGACGAGCATGAAGAGCGCTTTGTCTTCAGCCTGGAGCGTTCCGACCGCAAGCAGGGCGTCAAGAGAATCGCAGCACTTGCTGAGGTCAGCATCTTCTTGGACTTGGCTGAACTCCGCGAACACTACCAGTTCAAGCAGTCCGCTCTCGTTCTTCGGATCGAGTTCGCGCGCAGCATTCGCTAAATCGGCGTCGTTGAGGCCCGCCTTCAAGAGCGCTTTGACCGCGCGAAGCTTGAGGCCCTGAGCGTTGTCGGGGTCGATCGTGAACGCGATTCGGGCGGGGGCTTCTAAGCGACCGACGATGGGCGAATCAGGGGAGAGTCCCTCGATAACAGTCAGGATTCTGCTGAGCACCTCGACTTGCGCGGCTCCTTCGGCAGCCTCGAGTTCTTGAACAAGATTCGTCGCGTCAGTGAGCGCCTGGAGACCTTCGTCTCGGAGCTTAGTTAGGTGAGCAACATAGGCGTCCGGGCCGCCGGGCTGGTAGCCTGTCTTTCCAAAGACATCTCCTTCCGGAGTCATCAAAAGAATGGTGGGGAATCCATTGACCTTGTATTGACTCCGAAGTTCCTCGTTGCGGGCCGGATTCGGTACACGCGATTTGGCTTCTTCATTGCGCGGGTAGTCGAGAGCGACGAGCACGTATTTCTTTGAGGCGTAGGCGAGAAACTCTTCGTGAGCAAAGACCTCGTCGTGAAGCTTGATACACCAGCTGCACCAATCGGAACCGGTGAAGTCAATCAGCAGGTCCTTGCCTTCCTCTTGTGCGCGCTTGACGGCGACATCAAAGTCGGCGATCCAAGGAGTTTCGTCGGAGACCTTTTCACCACGGAGCGTGGGTTCCACCACGGGAGTGGGGGCAGCCGCAACGGTAGTGGAGATCAGGGCGCTCGCGACGGCCGCGAGGAGAGTGGTGTGTGCTTTCATTCGAATTGGACTCCGATCGAGTGGAGCGCAGTGGGTGGACCCGAGGCGAGTCGGGCGGGTTTCTTTGGTTTGGACCATCCTAGGGCCAGCTGGACCATTTCGGTAGTTCCTACGAAACGGACTTGAGGAGGTTAGGGGCTTTGACCCAGCTCAGAGGCGCGATTTATTCGGTCATTTTCCGCGTGAGCGACTAGCGAGCCGGTGCAACTTGGATGGGGCTCTTCTTGAAAAACCGTCCATCCCTTTTGCGGCACGACACCAACCGCACGACGGCAGCCGCACGACACAATCCGAGAGCAGGGCCAAGAGGTCCGATAAGGCAATCGGGGGCCTACGGGGAAGTGGGATTGCTGTGACGACTCTCGAGTTTGGATTGAGTTAGCACAAGCGTAGGTCAGCGGCGTAGAGATGGGGCGCGAACTCAGCTCCTCGCGGAATTCCGAGCTACGCTGAGTTGAGCTCAGAGGATCGCGCCAACGCGAAAGCGAGAGCGCTCTTAAATTGCGAGCTCAGGTCGGGAAAGCTCGCTATTTTCCTCGCGGCTGATTCCTCGCCCGGGCTAGGCTCCCGCCGTGCAGCAGCCCATTCAAATCGGACCGGCGAAGGGATTCTTGTTCGACAGCCAGAACGAACCCTTGTTCGAACAGTGTGTCGCGGGAATGGAGGCCTGTATCTGTCCCGAGGAGCTTGGGGCCGAATTGATCTTTGACCACGAGGTTCGTCGCGGTTATCGACTGGGCGATCGGCTGATAAAATACTACGGCAGCGGACACTCGCGAGATCTGCTTCGCCCATCGCCCGCTCTGCGTGCGGCGCTCTCCTACGAGAAGCTCTTGCCGATTCGAAGCCCGAAGCCGGAGCTCGCCGTCGAGATCCGAACGGGTTTGAGCCTGCAACGCAGCTTGATTATTTGTGAGTTTGTCGAGGGGCCGCTGCTGGGCGAAGCCTGGGGAAAGCTTCCCGAGGTCGAACCTACACTCGGGCCCTTTCTGGCCAAAATGCACGACAGCAACATCTATCACGGGGTCATGAAGTGGGACCACCTGATCTGGAATCGTGACGACTGGGTGGTGATCGATACGGAGTCGCTCCGCCACAGTCTTCGCAAGTTGAGACCGCGCTCGCTGGCGGAACGACAGTGGGCATCGCTCGCCATGGACCTCGGCGTCTCCGATTCGCTGCGCACCGCGTTCGAGAGCTACGTCGATGCGCGTGGGCTTCGATGGAATCGAGCGGCCACTTGGGATCGCATCGTCGCGCGGAGCCAAGCGATCAGCGAGGGACGAGCGCGACGCTAGTGCGGCGTTCCGCTCTCGAGCTGCGCGCCGGGACCTCTTAATTAAGTGAGGGCTGCGCGGCGGAAACCGGGCAGCCCTCAAGCGCGAGGCTGGTTCGAGAAAAATCTCGATGAACGAAGGAGGTGAGAGAGAAATCTCTATTGGGAAGGAGGGCGGTTCATCGAAGCTGATCTTCCTCGCTCGCGCCGTTCTCGCTGTCTTAGCAGGGGCCCAAGAATCCCCAGTAGGTGTCGGTGCTCGAGTGATAGAGCAGGATCAAGGAGAGGTCGCGACCGTGCAGAAGGTGTCGACTCGTCTTGTAGATTTCGCCGCGCTCGATGCAGGTCTCGAAATAGGTTGCATCGCGATCTGAGCTGGAGCGAATGACATCGTCAAAGAGATTGAGGCCTTCCATCTCGTCGATGGAGATTCCGTTCGCGTCGTAGGGGCGGAAGTGCAGGATCGTCCCGTCGGGTTCGATTTCAAAGGCGCCGTTCGGGAGTTGTCGGTGCGCGTAACCGGGCTTGATCGTGGAGAGAGTGGATTCGACGCTCTCGCGCAGGTCGGTCGGAATGTCGAGCGGAATCGTCGTTTGAACTCTCGACCTCTTTCCCTTCTTCGTGGTAGTGGTCGTGCGCGAATTCGTTTTCGTGGAGCCGAGTTTGTTGAGCATGTTGATTTCCTGTTGCCGGTTTCTGAGAGCACCTTCTCAAGCGGAGCTATTCGGCTTCACTTTCCGGATGCACCAAGGTTCTCGGAGGAAACCGATCGCGCATTACCCCCGATCGCGATAAATGCAATTTTGAAGTGGGGTGCCTCGAATTCAGCTCTGTAGGCACCACAAGGCCGAATTGTGGTGATTCGCCTGCTCAAATAGCCATCGGCTGCACAAGGCGCTATCCGACTGGCTCGTCGCGTCAGCCCGGTCGGTTAGCGCTGCCCAGAAGGCGCCGAAGCCGCTCGGGCTCCACTCGCAGCTCAAGAGTTTTGCCGCCGGAGAGTGTGACGAGACCGGGCGGCGCGCCCTTCGGTTTGTGCACTTGTTTGCGCGGTGCGACGTGAATGGAACCACCACCCGCGTTTTTAAGCGGCGAGAAGTACAACGCGAGGTGCGCGGCATCCAAAATCTCTTCGGAGTCGGCTTGCTTCCCGCGTTCGATCCGGAGGATCACGTGCGAGCCGGGCGCATCGCGCGTGTGCAACCAGAGGTCGTTTCCACGGCTGTATCGCGAGTTCATTTGGTCGTTATCTCGGGCCGACCGTCCCACGCGAATCTCGCTGCCGCGGCATCCGATGAACTTGCGATAGGGGAGCCGTTGCGAGGTGGCCTGTTTGTCTCGGTGCGTCTTCACGAGCCGCATCGGAAGTACACCGGAGGCCACCGCTTCCTCTTCGAGTGTCTCGGCGCCCGTTTCTTCCGCGCGTTCGATGAACTGCACCAAGAGCGCTCGGCGTTCTTCCGCGAGACCGATCTCTCGCTCGACGGCGTCTCCCGAACGCGAGAGCTTTTGATATCGGTTGAAGATGCGCTTCAGGTTCTCTTGAGGAGTGAGCTTGGGGTCGAGGGAGATTTTGCGCTGCGCTCCTTCGTCGAACCAATCGGAGACCTCGACCTCTTCGTCGCCGCGCTTAATGAGCTGCAGATTGGACTTTAGGAGGTCGCCGTCCATGCGAACGCGCTCGGCACCCTCCGCAGCGATGCGCCGCTTTTCGAGGCCGGACAAGAGACCGATGGCGCTTGCGAGCTGTCGCTTTAGGCGCTGGAGTAAATCGCGTCGGTCGCGACTTCGATCGCGTTCCACCACACTCTGCGTCAACACGCCCTCGACGCGGCGTGAGTAGGGAGCCTCGACCGGCAATCTCGGAAGTTCGGCATTCGCCTCCGGCCAGCTCGCCAAGAGCCCTTCGCCCGTATCCGCGGGCGGCTTGCCCGGTGGACGTGACCAAGCGCTGCCTAGGACGAGCCGAGGCGCTCGCTCCCGCGAAGCTTTGTTCGAGGGCTGAACCAACAGATCCAGGATCATGCCGCCGCCATCGGTCAGGATGAGGTTGCCGTTTCGGCCTCCGAGCTCCGCGATGAGCCCGCGCCTCTGTTCGCCTTCGAAGACGAGCCGAAGGATGCGATCCTCGGAGACCTGCTCGAGACGCTTGAGGGTGAGCCCCCGCAGCTCCTCCGCCAATCCCAGAAAGAACGGCCCGCTGGGCCCGTCGTAGCTGTGAACTCGATCGTGCTGCAAGTGCGCCCGAGGCGCATCGGGATCTGCGGAGAGCCGAAGCCTGCGAACGGCTTTCGGGCGACCGCCGGGCTCGCGCGAAGAGGCCTCGTCGACGGCGAAGATGAGCAGCAGGTCGCGGGGGGGCAGGGCCTGTACTTCGACGAGCTCCCGTCCACGGAAGAGACCCTCCAGCTCTTGGGCTAGCTCACCAATGTGCCTTGCGGAGAGTCGCTGCATGGGCGGAGCGGAAGGTGACTGTTAAAGAGGAGCAGGCGCCCGATGGCAGGAGGCTGCGACCGAGCGCCTGTTTGGAGGCCACGCTGGACCAGCGCCTCGAGGCCAGCGGCTCTACTTATTCAGCTCTTCGCCGACGTTGTAGATCCAGGGCTCGTTATTCGGGGTCCACTCGACGACCTCGGCGGCATCGGGGAAGAACAGAGCGAGCTCGGTCGCGGCGGCTTCCGGGCTGTCGGAGGCGTGGACCAGGTTGTTCGAGAAGGACATCCCGAAGTCTCCGCGAATGGTTCCGGGAGCGGCTTCGCGGGAATTCGTGGCGCCGACCATGCCGCGGACGACAGTGATGGCGTCGAGGCCTTCGAGGGCGAGGGCAACCACCGCGCCGGAGGTCATGTAGCTCACCAGGTTGGCGTAAAAGGGCCGTTCCTTGTGCACTTCATAGTGCTGCTCGAGGGTCTCCTTTGGAAACTGACGAAGCTTGAGGCCGATCATCTTCAGGCCCTTCTCCTCGAAGCGGGCGAGGATGCGGCCGGAGAGGCTACGTTGGACGGTGTCGGGCTTGAGTAGTACGAGGGTGCGTTCCACGGTTCTATATAAAGGGCAAGGGGGGCGAGGCGGACGAAAGGGGAGCTCGTCCGAGATAGATGAGTAAGTTCGACATGCACCGGGCTTGCTTTTCAACCAGCCAGTGGGGCAATGGACCGCGCAGTCTATCGGTGCGTCCGAAGCGGGGGAAGGCCTGCGGAGACGCCGGGCGATCGGGTTTCTCGACGAGCGGCTAGGACGACCCTAAAAAACTAGCGAAGAGGTCGGTTAGTTTTCATAGGCAATGGATTGACCGACGGGGCGCCAGCCGTATCCTGGCTGCCTCGATTGTCGGAGCGGCGCCAGAAGGGGTTCGTGTCCGGCAACTTTTACAAGTCGATTGCGCCTGTTTCGAGGCCCGGATGAACCTCCTTCGCCTCCTGTTCTGATGTCCAACCAGTCGCGGATCCCGAGTGATCTAGACGAATCGGATCCCGATGTGATTGCAAGCCGAAGTTATTCTCGGTACGCAGGCATGGGGCTCACGTTCGCTCTCACGATCCTCGCGTTCGGAGCTCTGGGTTGGTGGGTCGACGGGAAGCTGGGAAGCGAACCGCTGCTCTTGATTGTTGGCGCTCTTGCGGGTTTCGGGGGGGGATTGATCTCCATGATCAAACAAGTTCCGCCGGCTCGTGGACGCGATTCCAAAGCGAAGCCCAGCTCCGCAGAAGAATCGGAATCGGACTAAACGCTCTCTGTCTCCGCACTCGCACCCATCCCCATGCAAGCCAAACTCAAAAACATTGGAGTCCTCGTCGGCTTCCTTGTCGTGTGTTTGGTCGCGCGCCGTCTCAATCAAGATGACGGTCGGAGTGCACTGGCGGTTGGCGCCGTCGCGGGCTACTTGCTCGGCGCCGCGATTGCGCTCTGGGGCCTCGAGTACCAAAAGTACATCGCCAGGACTCGTCCGGCGGCCATTTGGCAGGCCTTCACGGTCTCCTTCCTCTCTAAGTTCCTCGGGCTGGGGATCGGTCCCATGATTGCCCTGCTGCTTCCTTCGGTAGGGGAGCGCTGCAATTGGGGAGCGCTCATGATCGGCTACGGCTTCGCCGCCGTGCTGGTGCTCCTGCTCGGCAGCCGCGAGATCTCTCGCGCTCTAAAGACCCCGTCCAACGGATCGAATCGAAATCCTTCGGACAATTCGAACTCCCACTCGTCGACCCGCGACTCCCTAACCAGCGAACAAGCTCCTCTCGAATCGAGGACGTGCATCTGAAATGGCAAGAATCGTCGCCACTCTGCTCCTGATCGGGGCTGCTTGCTTCGTCTCGTACAACTACGTCGAGCACCATGAGAAGGGTGCGATGGAGTCCCTCTATATGCACCTCATGCCCGCGCCCTTGGTTTCGGGCGGTTATGGTGCACCGGTCGAGCACATGTTGGCCCTGCCACTGCCCGAGTCCTTGACGGCTTTCGCCAATAACACGGCGGAAATGGATGCCGGGGAATCTCCGACCGCGGCCTTCACGAACCTGCAGTTGTTCCAGGTTCTCTCCGTGCTCCTGATCTTCGTGCTGCTCTCGGGAGTGCCGAAACATCTGAAGACGGGCAAAGGCGACATTCTCACCCGCGTCTTCGCCGGGTTCGCCCTCTGGGTTCGCGACGACATCGTCTTCCCGGTGATGGGGAAGGAGCGCGGCGGTCAGTTCTTGCCGTACTTCTTGATGGTGTTCTTCTTCATCATGTTCATGAACGTGCTGGGCTTGGTGCCCGGCTCGGCGACAGCGACCGCCAGTATTTATGTCACGGCCGGCCTAGCTCTCACGACTCTGTTCGCGATGATCGGCTGCGGCATGATTGCTCAGGGGCCGATCGCGTTCTGGAAGAACCTCGTGCCGCACGTCCCGCTCGCGATCTGGCCGCTGATGTTCTTCGTCGAGGTCTTCGGCCTGTTCGTGAAGCCCATCGCACTGACGATTCGACTCTTTGCGAATATGACCGGCGGCCACCTCGTCGTTCTCTCCTTCATCGGCTTGATCTTCACCTTCGCGCAGCTCTCGCCTGTCGTCGGCTACGCCTCGGCACCTTTTGCTGTCGGCTTTGCGATCTTCATCATGATCATCGAGTCCTTCGTAGCGCTCTTGCAGGCCTACATCTTCACTCAACTCTCGGTGCTCTTCGTCGACGCTTCGGTCCACCCGTCGCACTAGCCTCGCAATACTCATCCACCCCGAGCAGCCTCTGCTCGGGGCCGTTTCTCCAAACGTAAACTCTTTCTGACACTTTTTTCTGACACTGAATCCAGCGGCTAAGTCCGCTGAACCTTTAGGAAACACGAGAACCATGAATCTCCCCCTTGAAGATGCTCCCGCCGTAATGGATATCGCCAAAATGGGTGCTGGCCTTGGTGCTGGCATCGTTGCGATCGGAGCCGGCATCGGCATCGGTCGCATCGGCGCTTCGGCGAACGAGAGCATTGCTCGTCAGCCCGACGCCGCTTCCGACATCCGCGGTGGCTCCATCATTCTGGCTGCCCTCATTGAGGGTGTGGCTCTGATTGGTGCGATCGTCACGCTGCTCGTCGGCATCGGTTTCTCGCTCTAAGTCAAGGTCCTCGGAGTGCCGTCTGGGCACGGATTCGGCGATCAGCCGAGATCCTTCCAGACGGCACGAAGTGATCGACTCTCACCAACTCCGGAAACCAACATGTTCCTCCCGATTGCTCTTCTCAGTAGTGAAGGCGCCGGTTTTAACCCGATCGACTTTAGTGGGTTAAGCGGCCTCCTGTGGACGGTCATCATCTTTGTCGGCGCTTTGGCTCCGATCTGGATCATGGTCATGGGCCCGATTTCGCGCGCCCTGTTGGCTCGCGATGAAGAAGCCTCACGGGCGATCGCAATCGCGGAAAAAGCCAGCTCCGAAGCGGAAGCCGCGCGCGCAGAAGTCGAGGTCCGACTCGGCGAAGCACGCTCGGAAGCCGCAAAACTCGTCAGTGCCGCCAAGGGGCGAGCTGAAGAGCGCGAGCGCGAGATTGTTGAGGCCGCCAAGACGGAGGCCGCCAACATGCTCGACACGGCTCGCGAAGCGATTCGCGCCGAGCAGGACAAAGCGGTTTCGGCGATTCGCCAAGAAGTGGTGGACCTGACCTTCACGGCCGCCGAGCAAGTGCTCGGTCGGAGCGTGGATGAGACGGACAACCGCCGCATTGTGGGTGAGTTGGTCAGCTCGACCGGAGCCAAAGCGTGAGCGAGCTTCGACTGGATGCCGTAACGAGACGTTACGCGACGGCCTTTTTCGAACTGGCGCTCAAAAAGGGCGTCCAGGGAGAGGTCCAGCGCGACGTGGAGGCGCTCGAACGGGAACTTGCTGTTCCTGTTGTGAATGCCTTCCTGTTCGATACGCGCATCACGTTGGACGAGCGTCGTTCCAAGCTGGCGCCTCTGCTCGCCGGAATGAACGCTCTCACGCAGAACTTCATCGGGCTCTTGTTCGACAAGCGCCGCGAAGAAGTCCTGAGGCAACTCCCCCAGGCGTTCCGAGAGCGCCGCATGGTGGAAGAACGCGCCACGGATGGGGTCGTCGAAAGCCCCGCAGCCTTGACGGAAGCCGAGCTCGACCAACTGGCGAGCGCTTTCTCCAAGAAGCTGAACAAGACGGTTCACTTGGAAAACCAAGTGGTTCCAGAACTGATTGCCGGCGTTCGAGTAACCGCCGACAACCGCATGATCGACTACTCGGCACGTGGTCGCTTGGATGGAATGAAGCGAGCCATGCTCGTTGCACCCCTGCCCACGACGGCAGGGGCTTGAACGAGATGGAGCTTGTTGCTCGATCACTCGAGCGGCCGGCCCGACCAGTAGCTGCAATCAACAAGATCGCCACAGGGCACAAACGAACGAATTCGAAGGACGACTGACGATGGACTTGCGAGCCTCAGAAGTGACCTCGATCCTGGAAAAGGAAATCGAGAACTACAAAGGCGAGATCGACATGCAGAGCGTGGGCACTGTACTCAGCGTGGGAGACGGTGTCTCCCGAGTCTGGGGTCTCGAAGATTGCATGATGAACGAGCTGCTTGAATTCCCCGGGGGAGCGCGTGGTGTCGCGCTCAACCTTGAGGAGGACAATGTCGGTTGCGTGCTGCTCGGTAATGCCAGCGAGGTCAAGGAGGGCGATACCGTCCGAACGACCGGACGCATTATCTCAGTGCCCACCGGCAAGGCCCTGCTCGGACGCGTGCTCAACGGTCTCGGCGACCCGATCGACGGACGCGGCCCGCTTGCGGTCACGGACGACGACTACCTGCCGATCGAGCAGCCGGCGCCTTCCGTCGTCGAGCGTCAGCCCGTGGACACTCCGCTGCAGACCGGTATCAAAGCGATCGACGCGATGATCCCGGTGGGCCGCGGTCAGCGCGAGCTCGTCATCGGGGACCGCCAGACCGGGAAGACCGCGCTCCTCACGGACACGATCATCTCGCAGAAGCACTCCGGTGGTGGCGATCCCGAGAACCCCGAGCAGGTCATCTGCGTGTACGTCGCCATGGGCCAAAAGCAGTCCACCGTCGTCGACGTGGTGCAGAAGCTCGAGGCCAACGGCGCGATGCCCTACACGATTGTTGTGGCCGCTAGTGCTAACGACGAAGCCTCCATGCAGTACCTCGCGGCCTACGCCGGTACGACCATGGCCGAGCGCTTCCGCGATGAAGGTCGCGACGTCGTCATCATGTACGACGACCTCTACAAGCAAGCGCTGGCCTATCGCCAGGTCATGCTGCTGCTTCGTCGTCCGCCCGGCCGTGAGGCCTTCCCCGGCGACGTTTTCAACCTGCACAGTCGTCTGCTCGAGCGCTCCGCGCGCCTGGCGGACAACGCTCCCGAGATCAACCCGCGCTACAAGAAGGGCGGCGGTTCCATCACCGCTCTGCCCGTCGTGGAGACGCAGGAAGGCGACGTATCGGCCTACATCCCGACCAACGTCATCTCGATCACGGACGGCCAGATCTTCCTCGAGTCCAACCTCTTCAACGCCGGTGTTCGTCCGGCCGTGAACGCCGGTATCTCGGTGTCGCGAGTGGGTGGTGCGGCGCAGATCCCCGGCATGAAGAAGATCGCTGGCGGCATGCGCCTGGACCTCGCCAACTATCGCGAGATGCAGGCCTTCGCTCAGTTCGGTTCGGACCTCGATAAGGCAACCCAGGCCGTGCTGACGCGCGGCGAGCGCCTGGTCGAGATCCTGAAGCAGGGGCAGTACGTTCCGATGACCGTGCAGGATCAGATCATGATCATCTACGCGGGTACCTCGGGCAAGATCGACGAGCTCGCGGTCGCGAAGGTGACCGAGTTCGAAAAGGTCTACTTGACCTACATGGCCGACAATCACCCCGAAGTCGGTGCGGGCATCCTGGCCGACAAGAAGGTCTCGGACGAGCACAAGGCGACCATGGACCAAGCTATCGCGGCCGTATTGCCGCAGTTCGCCTAAGTCGCCATGGCCGGTGTTAAGGAACTTCGCCTGCGGATCAAATCCGTAGGCAACATCAAGCAGATCACGCGAGCTATGGAAATGGTCTCGACGACGAAGCTTCGTCGATTCCAAGACCGTGCCATCGCTTCTCGGCCCTATGCCGAGGAGATTACGGCGCTGGTTGCGAATCTCGCGCGAGTGCTCGGCGACCAAGTGGATGAGCTGCCGCTCTTCCGCAAGGGCGAGGGGTCGAAGACTGCTCTCCTGCTCGTGACCTCCGACCGTGGTCTGTGCGGTGCCTACAACTCGAATATCTTGGCCACGCTGGAAAAGTGGCTGAAGAGCGAGGGCAAGGGTGCCGACGATGTGGACTTCTTCCTCTACGGTCGAAAGGGCTATCAATACCTCTCGAAGACGGGTCGCAAGATCGAACGCTTCTTCGTGGATCCGGCCTTGGAGGCCATCGATTATCGCGGCGCCGCCAACACGGCGCGGGCGTTGACCGAGGTCTTCCTCTCCGGCGAATACGAAAAGGTGGAGATCCTCTTCACCGCCTTTCAGTCGATGGCCAAGTACGTCCCGACTCGTGTCCAGTTGCTTCCGATCTCGCCCGACTCGCTCGGCACCGATTCGGAAGAAGCCGGAAGCGGCGGGGATGTCATCCTCGAGCCGGATGCGGCCTCCATCTTCGAAGCCGTCGTTCCGCGCTACGTGGAGACGAGGGTCTACAACGCGTTGCTCGAGGCTTTGACCTCCGAGTACGCCAGTCGCCGCGTCTCGATGAAGAACGCGACGGATGCCGCCACGGATATGCAAGGCGAGCTGAAACAGAAATACAACCGTCTCCGCCAGGAGTCGATCACCAAAGAACTTCTCGACATCGTCGGCGGCGTGGAAGCCCTTCGCTAAACCAATCGCTTCCTCGCGTAGATGCGAGCAGATAAAAGCAGCACGAATCGAATCATGAGCGCTCAAAATAACGGAACCATCTCTCAAATCTTCGGCCCGGTCGTCGACGTTCGCTTTCCTTCGGGACAGCTGCCGGCGATTTACAACGCCGTGTCCGTCGTCGACGAGTCACGCGAGGGTGCCCTGATCCTCGAAGTGGCTGCGCACCTTGGCAACGACGTCGTTCGCTGCGTTGCTATGTCCACGACCGACGGCTGCCGCCGCGGCATGAAGGCAGCCGACACCGGCTCGCCGATCATGGTGCCGGTTGGCGAAGGCACGAAGGGACGAATCTTCAACCTGCTCGGTGAAGCCCTCGACACGATCTCCAAGGGTGAGCTTCCGGAGTGTGGATCGATGCCGATTCACCGCCCGGCTCCGCTCTACGAAGAGCAGGAGGCCATCAGCCAGGTCTTCGAGACCGGCCTGAAGGTCGTCGACTTGCTCTGCCCCTTCGCATCGGGCGGTAAGATCGGCCTCTTCGGTGGTGCCGGTGTCGGCAAGACCGTTTTGATTCAGGAGCTGATCCGAATCACCGCGGTTGAGAAGGGTGGCTTCAGCGTCTTCTGCGGAGTTGGAGAGCGTACCCGCGAGGGCAACGACCTCTGGCTCGAGATGACCGAGGCGAAGTACAACACGCCGGACGGAACCGAGCAGAGCGTCATCGACAATGCCGTGCTGGTCTTCGGTCAGATGAACGAGCCCCCCGGAGCTCGCCTCCGCGTCGCGCTTTCGGGCCTGACCATGGCCGAGTAGTTCCGCGACGTGAAGGAGCAGGACGTGCTCCTGTTCGTCGACAACATCTTCCGCTTCGTGCAGGCCGGTTCTGAGGTGTCCGCACTCCTCGGCCGCATGCCCAGCGCGGTGGGTTACCAGCCGACCATGACGTCCGAGATGGGTGCGCTCCAGGAGCGGATCACCTCGACGAACAAGGGTTCGGTCACCTCGATGCAGGCCGTCTACGTGCCGGCTGACGACATCACCGACCCGGCGCCGGTCGCGACCTTCGCGCACCTCGACTCGACCATTCTGCTCGAGCGCTCGATCGCTGAGCTCGGCATCTATCCCGCCGTGGACCCGCTCAAGTCGACCTCGCGCATGCTCGACCCGAATGTGGTCGGAGATGAGCACTACAAGGTGGCTCGTGACGTGCAGATGATCCTGCAGCGTTACGCCGACCTGAAGGACATCATCGCCATCCTCGGAGTCGAGGAGCTCGCCGACGAAGACAAGTTTGTCGTCGCCCGCGCTCGTCGAATTCAAAAGTTCCTGTCGCAGCCCTTCTTCGTGGCGGAGCAGTTCACCGGCACGCCCGGCGTCTTCGTCTCGCGCGAGGACACCGTGCGGAGCTTCAAGGAGATCGTCGAAGGCAAGCACGACGACGTCCCCGAGCAGGCTTTCATGTACAAGGGTTCGATCGAAGCCGTCCTCGCTGCTGCTGAGGAAATGAAATGAGCGGACTGACCTTACGGGTCATCACGCCGGATCGAATCGCGCTCGACGAGCAGACGGATGCTGTCCATCTGCCCGGCCTGGACGGCTCGATCGGGATCTTGCCCCGGCATGCTCACATGGTCGCTGCGCTGGATGCCGGCGAGCTGATGTACCGCACCGGTGGTCGCGAGCAGACGCTCTTCGTCGCCGGCGGTTTCGCCGAAGTGCGGGAGGGGACGGTTCGCGTCGTGTCGCAGGCGGGGGAGCTCCCCGCGGACATCGACGAGGAACGAGCGCGTGCCGCCGAGAAGCGTGCGCGTGAGCGGATGGCTCTCACCAGCAAAGGCGATCCGATCGATCTCATTCGGGCTCAGGCGGCCCTGCGCCGCGCCCTGATGCGACTTTCGGTCAAGACCCGGAACTCTTGATGGTCGTGCGGTCTTTGGTTTCGAAGACGACAGAATCGAGAGTAGAACGATGACGGCTTCAACGGCAGCTGCCGGGACGTCGGCGGGATGGAAACGGACGCACACCTGCGGTGAACTCACTGCGGAGGCGGTGGGGCAGACGGTCACCCTCAACGGGTGGGTCGACGCCAGGCGCGACCACGGAGGTATCTACTTCGTGGATTTGCGCGATCGCTACGGTGTCACGCAGGTTGTCATCAAGGGCAACCTTGAGGGCGCAGCGAAGATCGGACCGGAATTCGTTCTCTCGGTAACGGGCTGCGTCACGGCTCGAAGCCCCGAGAACGTCAACGAAAAGCGTTCGACGGGAACGATTGAGGTGGTGGTCGAATCCATGACCGTGTTGTCGGAGTCGCCGACTCCGCCGATTGAAGTGATCGATGAGCTGGAGGCTGCGGTGGATACACGCCTGCGCTACCGGTATCTCGATTTGCGCCGCGGTCCGCTGCAAAAGAATATCGCGCACCGCTCGCGCTTCATCAACTCGATGCGTCGCTCGCTCGAAAAGCTCGACTTCCTCGAGATCGAGACGCCGATTCTGAATCGCGCGACGCCGGAAGGCGCACGTGACTATCTGGTTCCGAGTCGTGTTCATCCCGGTTCCTTCTACGCGCTCCCGCAGTCGCCTCAGATCTTCAAGCAGATCCTGATGGTCGCGGGCTTCGACCGCTACTTTCAGGTTGCGCGTTGTTTCCGCGACGAAGACCTGCGCGCGGATCGTCAGCCGGAGTTTACTCAGCTCGACTTCGAGATGGCTTTCGTCGAAGAGTCGGACGTCTTCGCGGTCTGGGAGCAAATACTCAAAGAGACCTTTTCCGAGACGATGGGCGTGGAGCTCACGATTCCCTTTCCGCGCATGACCTACGCGGAGTCGATGGCGCGCTTTGGCAATGACAAGCCCGACGTGCGTTTCGGTCTCGAGCTAAAAGCCATCGATGACTGGGCGCGATCGAGCGAGTTCAAAGTGTTCGCTTCGGTGGTGGAGTCCGGGGGCCGCGTTGCCGGAATCGTTCTGCCCGCCGAGCCGTCGCCCGGCGTGAAGGCCGAGCTCTCTCGCAAAGAAGTCGAAGCGCTCGGCTCGGTCGTCTCCGAGTACGGTGCGAAGGGACTCGCCTGGTGGCGGGCCTCCGCTGAAGGCGGCGCGGGACCGCTCTCGCGGTTCTGCAAAGACGGCCGGGGTGCCGAACTGATGGCAGCGCTCGGCGCACAGGAAGGCGACCTCTGCCTCTTCGTCGCCGACAAGGAAGAGGTGGTCTATCGCGCTCTCGGCGAATTGCGGCTTCACCTCGCTAAGAAGTTCGGTTTGGCCCAGGGGGACTGGGCCTTCCTGTGGGTCACCGAATTCCCCATGTTCCTGCGCGACGAGAACTCGGGCAAGTGGACGAGCGCTCATCACCCCTTCACGGCGCCCAGCGACTGGGCGATGCCTGGAGCGGAAGAGGATCCCGGCGGAGTCGCGAGCAGCGCCTATGACCTGGTGCTCAACGGTTGGGAGCTCGGTTCGGGCTCGATCCGGATCCACCGGACCGATGTTCAAGAGCGGGTATTCCAGATCCTGGGATTGGATGCGAAGGAACAGGCGGAGAAGTTCGGGTTCCTGCTGGAAGCACTCGCGCATGGAGCCCCGCCGCACGGTGGATTGGGGCTCGGACTCGACCGATTGGTCGCCCTGACGCTCGGCCTCGACAATATCCGCGACGTTGTGCCCTTCCCAAAGACCACTTCAGCGTCGGACTTAATGTGTGGCGCACCGTCTTCCGTTCCGGTGGAACAGCTCAACGAGGTTCACATCGGTTTAACTGGAAGAGCTTTGATCGATGGGGCAATGACTGCCGAATGAGAGTAGGTTGGGGGCGGATCGCCAAAATGGGGACTAAGTGGCCTTCGCCGAAATCGCACCACTAGCGCATTCTCGGGTGCAGGCCTATGCTCCAGACGGAATAGAGGGCCTCCGCGCGGCCCAATGGACCTTTTTCGAATCAGGATTGAATCACGCGCTTTTCGATGAATGGCATCGGAAAGCTACCACCAGCTACACAGCTTTGGAGAACACGACACTCATGACGAACCCGGAACGCAGTTAATGGCCCGAAAAGGAAGTAGTGGAGGAAGAGGTGGACCGACGGGTCCTGTTTATCGGGTCAACCGCCAGATCCGAGTGCCGTTGGTTTTTCTTATCGACGAGAACGATGATCCGAAGGGCGAGGTCTCTTCGGATGACGCGAGGCGCATGGCCGATGAGGCCGAGCTCGACTTGGTCGAGGTTTCGCCCAACGCGCGCCCGCCGGTTTGCCGCATCATGGACTTTGGAAAGTTCAAGTACGCGCAGGCGAAGAAGGATCGCGGCGGCGCTAAGAAGCAAAGTTCGGGATTGAAGGAGCTTCGTGTGAGGCCCGCGATCGACGAGCACGACTTGAGCTATCGGCTGGCGCAGGGGCGGAAGTTCCTGGCGGCGGGTAATAAGGTTCAGGTGGTCTGCATTTTCCGCGGTCGGCAGCGAGCGTTTCCGGAGCTTGGCGAGAAGGTCATGCGCTACGTCGCCGATGAGCTTGAGGATTTGTCGAAGGTTGAGTCGCCGCCGAAGATGGCGGGCAATCGGATGACGATGATGCTGGCTCGGAAGTAAGAGCGTGAAGGTGTAATACCGAACCCGGTTCAGATCTAAACTTTAGGGGCCCGTTGCCTTTGGCAACGGGCCCCTAAAGTTTAGATCTGAACCGGGTTCGGTATTACACCTTCACGGATCGCGAGGGCGCGAGGGGAGCTCGTTGAGACGCTGAGGCGCGCGTCACAGAGCAGTATTGCTGGCGCCCCTCCGGGGCGCGGGAGCCTATTTGCGAGAGGGGCGGGGTTGATTTGGGGGCTGAGGGCGTTAGGGTCTTTCGCTCAAGTCCGGGCTCAGGCTCGGCTCCCGTTGCGCGGCACAAGGCACGCCAGCTCACGGGGCCCCTCTGAACAGGAAAAATAAGATGCCCAAGATGAAATCGAAGGGAGCGGTCAAAGGTCGCTTCCGTGTCACCAAGAGTGGCAAAGTCAAATGCTCTCGGCCCGCTCGAGGCCACATGCACGCGAAGAACAATGGCAAGCAGCGGCGCAAGCTGCGCGAGCCGATCATCTTCGAAAAGACCTGGGCCGTGCTGATTCGCAAGATGCTGGGGGGTGCGTAAATGGTACGCGTCACCTACGGCGCTCCGCGCCGCCAGAAGAAGACACGTCTGATCAAGCTCGCCCGTGGCTATCGCGGCGGACGTCGCAAGCTGTGGAGAACGGTTCGCGAGAGTTTGATGCGCGCGTGGGCTTATGCCTATCGCGACCGCCGTCAACGCAAGCGCCAGTTTCGCCGCCTCTGGGTGGTCCGGATCAACGCTGCAGCGCGCATGCGCGGCATGAACTACTCGACATTTATGAACGGGCTCAAGCGTGCCGACATCGGGTTGAACCGCAAGCAGCTATCCGAGCTCGCTATCCATGATCCCGCAGCTTTCGACGCGATCGTCGAGGAAGCCAAAGCAGCGCGAGCCTAGTGCGCTCGACATGCGCGCGAGGCTCGGCTTCGCGTGCATCGCTCGATTTGCTGGACGCGAGGTTGGGTTCGAGTCGTTAACTCCGGAGCCTTTCAATGGATGCGAATTTCGACCAGCTCGACGAGCTGCGTGAAGCGGGTTTGGCCCGCGTTCATGCGGCAGCCGACTCGGATGCACTCAGGCTCGTCGAGCGCGAGTTCCTCGAGAAGGGCGGCGTAGTCGCCGCGCTCTTGGCGGAGATTCCGAAGCTCGCGCCGGAGAAACGTCGCGAGGGAGGCCAAGGCGCCAACCAACTTAAGACCGCGATCCAGAATGCGATCGGTGAGAAGCGCGAGGCGCTGCTGGAAGCCTCGCTGATGGTCGAGGCCGGCGGCGGGAGTTTTGACCCCACCCTGCCCGCAGCTCCGATGGAGCGCGGCTCGCTTCACCCGATCACCCAGGTCACGCGCGAGGTGGAGGAGATCTTTCAGAGCATGGGCTACACCGTGCTCGATGGACCGGAGGTCGAGCTCGACTTCTACAACTTCCAAGCGCTGAACATCCCGGCCGATCATCCCGCCCGCGAACACCAAGACACGTTCTGGTGCGACCACGAGCAAAACCTCGTTCTGAGGACCCAGACTTCGCCGGTTCAGATCCGCGCGATGGAAACCCTCGAGCCGCCCTTCCGCGTGATCGTCCCCGGACGCGTCTTCCGCAACGAAGCGCTCGATGCCACCCACGAACACACCTTCCACCAGGTCGAGGGCTTGGTCGTCGGCGAGGACATCAACGTCGGGCAACTGATCGGCACGCTCAAGAGCTTCCTGACGGAGGTCTTCCAGAAGGAGACCGACGTCCGCCTGCGACCCGGTTTTTTCCCCTTCGTCGAGCCGGGTTTCGAGGTCGACATACGTTGTCCGTTCTGCGACACGGGCTGCAAGGTCTGCAGCGACACGACCTGGGTCGAGTACTGCGGTTGCGGAATGGTGCACCCGAACGTCTTGCGCGCGGGTGGCATTGACTCCGAGCGTTGGAGCGCCTTCGCCTTCGGCATGGGTCTCGACCGACTCGTGATGATGCGCAATAAGATCGACGATCTCCGGCAGTTCATGGGCGGCGACCTGCGCTTCCTCGAGCAGTTCTAGAGCTCTCCTATGCTGATTTCCTACGCCTGGCTCGGACGCCACATCGACCTCGACGGTCTCGACGTCGATGAAGTCGCTAGATTGCTGACGCTCCACACGGCCGAAGTGGAGGGCGTGGAGCGCGTCGCTCCGCACCTCGACCAAGTCATCGTCGGCTACGTCGCCGCACGCGAGAAGCACCCGGACGCCGACAAGCTCAATATCTGCACGGTGGATGTCGGTGACGGCGAGCCGCTGCAGATCGTCTGCGGCGCGCCGAATGTCGACGCCGGCCAAAAGGTCGCGGTCGCCAAGATCGGAACGATGCTCCCGGGCGACTTCAAGATCAAGAAGTCCAAGATTCGCGGCGTCGAGTCGCGCGGAATGATTTGTTCCGTGAAGGAGCTCGAGCTCGGGGACGAACACGACGGCATTTGGGTGCTCGACCCCGAAGCCGAGATCGCGAAGCCGGTCGCTGCGGCGCTCGGAATGATTGACTGGGCGATCGAGATCGACAACAAGGCGATCACGCACCGGCCGGACCTCTGGGGTCATCGGGGTTTTGCCCGCGAGCTGGCGGCCATCACGGGCCGAGCGCTTCGGCCGCTCGACCTGAGCCTGCCCTCGACGGGCACGGCCAGGTCTGTGCCGGTGAGCATCGAGAGCAAGAGCTGCTCGCGCTACATCGCCCTCGAGATCGAGGGACTGAAGCCGGCAACGACACCGGCTTGGATGCGTCAGCTGCTGCTCGCCGTCGGTCAACGTCCGATCGAGCTTTCGGTCGACGTCTCGAACTTCGTCATGCTCGACCTGGGCCAGCCGAACCACCTGTTCGATCGTTCGAAGATCGGGAGCGACGGAATCGGAGTTCGCGATGCTCGCGAAGGCGAGAAGCTGCGCACGCTCGATGGCGTTGACCGCACGCTCTCCAGCGAGGACGTGCTGATTACATCCGGTGACGAGCCGATCGCGATCGGAGGCGTCATGGGTGGCGAGGAGTCCATGGTCGCCGCGGGGACCAACGCAATGCTCCTCGAAGTGGCGAGCTTCCATCCGACCGTGATTCGCCGAACCGCCACGCGACTGGGCTTGCGTACCGATGCTTCGACGCGCTTTGAGAAGACGCTCGATCCCACGCTGCCCATGCAAGCCGCGGCGCACCTCGTGCGGACGCTGTCCGACATCGTCGGCGGGCTCGAGCTGCCCTCCGCCGCGACCGATGTGGGCGACTGGCAGGATCCGTCGAGCGTGATCGAGCTGCGGCCCGATCGCCTGCGCAAGCTGCTCGGCGCTCCGATCACCGACGACGAGATTCGCAGCTACCTGGAGAGCCTCGGCTTTCAAGTCGGCAGGGTGGAGGAGTTTGGCTGGCTCCGAACCCATTCCCCCACGAGAGTGGCTGAAGTTGGCGCCACCTTAGGTGGAGCCGCTGGGATCGCTGAGCGGCTTGCCGAGTTGGGCCGTCAGATCGACACCCTCTCCCTCACGCCCGCGGATATCGCCGAGATTCGGAACAGGCTCGAGTCGTACGGCATCGGCGTCGGCGACCTAAGCTCGATGAGCGTCAGCGTCCCGAGCTTCCGCGCGACCAAGGACATCACGATCGAGGTCGACCTGATCGAAGAGGTGGGGCGCCTGTACGGGCTGACGCGAATCGAGGAGCAAGCGCTCGTCGTGAGTGCGAAACCCGTGGCACGCGACCGCCGTCGTCAGATGGTGCGAGCCATTCAAGACCGGCTCGCCGGAGGCGCGCGCTTCCATGAAGTGCTCACCTACTCCTTTCTGCCCGAGGAGCTCGCGCAGAAAACAGGCGTGGCGGATGAGGCCTATGTCGAAGTGGTCAATGCCGTCTCCGAAGGCTGGAACCGAGTTCGTCGCAGTGTGGCACCGAGCCTGCTCGGGCTGCTTGAGAACAACCTGCGACATCGCGACGACGTGCGGCTGTTCGAAGTCGGCAAGGGCTACCTGCCCGCTGATGCCGAGCATCCCGGCGATCGCGGTCAGCCTCGGCAGCGGCACGAGGTCGCGCTCGTGTGGGGCGCGCCCAAGCCGGGCAAGAAAGCGCG
Source organism: Planctomycetota bacterium (assembly GCA_029259635.1). Classification (GTDB taxonomy): domain Bacteria; phylum Planctomycetota; class UBA1135; order UBA1135; genus OFTM34. The sequence continues at coordinate 213,218 of JAJDEU010000001.1, forward strand.
CTTCGACGCTGACCGTTTGTCGGCGCTGAAGGCGGTGGTCGAAGACCTGTGCGGTTCGCTCGGCGTCGAGCTGACTTGGCGTGCTGTGGAAGACGAGCGGCCCGCATGGGCGCATCCGGCGCGCCGACTGGTCGGAGGCGTCGAGCATAAGAAGGAGTTCACCGAGCTGTGTTTCTTGAGCTCGATCGATCCGCGCGTCGCGCGCGCACTGGGTGTCTCCGCCGACGTCGCGATCGGAACGGTCTCGATCGATGCTCTGGTCGAGCTCCCAGACCCGGGCTCGCGCTACACCCCGCTGCCGAAGTTTCCCGGGATCAAAATCGATGTGGCTCTCGCGGTTCCCGAAGCCCTACCGGCGGCGGAGGTGGTCCTCGCCATCGAGGCGGCCGGCAAGGGACTGGTGAAAGAGATCAAGCTCTTTGATCTCTATCGCGGCGAGCAGGTTGGCGAGGGGCGGAAATCCCTGGCCTATCACGTGCTGCTCCAGTCCCAGGCGAAGACCTTGACCGATAAGGAAGCTCAGAAATTCCTGCAGCGCCTCGAGCGGGGCGTTGAGAAGCACTCCGGCGAGCTGAGGCGGGAATAGCCGCCAGGATCGCCGATCCTGGACCGGGAGCCTCCTCTCGGTTGCTTCTGGGCCCGCGCCGGGCTTCGGCCACGTACACTTGTTCGCCGGGCTCCTCCGCCGGGCCGTCTCCTTTCGCATCGCGATTCCAGCTTCAGCACCCTCCCGCCCGATTCTCTCACCGTGAAGATCGTCCTCGTTAACCCACCCAGTCCTCCGGAGTACCGCGTCAGCCGTGGGCTGATGGGGGGCTTTGGTATGGCGGTGAATCCCGAGCTGATTTATCCGCCGATTGAGCTGGCCCACGTCGCTGGCGTTCTCGTGGAAGACGGCCACGAGGTCGTGATCTACGACGCGGATTCACGCGGGGATGACGCGAAGGTCGCGCTGGCAAAGCTGGTCTCCGAAAAGCCCGACCTGATCTGCATGGACTCGTCGAGCACCTCGCTCGACTGCGACCTCGCTCTCGCGCGAGAGCTGCGCGGCGCGCTCGGCGTTCCGCTCGCGATTCTCGGGAGCCAAGTGACCTACACGCCGGGCGAGCTGTTCGACGGGAATAACGTCGACGTGGTCGTGCGCGGCGAGCCCGAGTACACCGTGCGTGAACTCGCGAATCGCGCGGCAAAGGGCGAGGGCTTCGAAGGCGTTCACGGGACGAGTCGGCGCGACGCGAGCTCGGGCGAGATCGTTCACGAGCCGGAGCGAGCGAAGATCGACGAGCTCGATGATCTTCCGATTCCCGCGCGCGCTCTGCTCGACAATACGCTCTACAGATTTCCCGGCCTCGACGAGCCGGTGACGACGGTCAAGTCATCGCGCGGTTGCCCGCTCAATTGCTCCTTCTGCGGTTACACGCTCGCGCAGGGTTTGCGGTTTCGCTTTCGCTCGCCGGAGCACGTCGTTCGGGAGCTTGTGGATCTCAACCGCAATCACGGTCTGCGGCAGGTTGTCTTTCGCGACCCGATCTTTACGACGCGCAAGGATCGCGTGCGCGACATCTGCGACGGCATTATTCGCGAAGGTCTCGATCTGGAATGGCAGTGCGAGACCGCGATCAAGACTCTGGATCGTCCGACGCTTGAGAAGATGGCTGCGGCCGGATGTCGACATATCTCGCTCGGAGTTGAGTCCGGCAACGACGAGATCCAGAAGAAGCACTGCGGCAACAAGCTGAGCGATCACGCTCAAGCTCAGGCCGTTTTCGATGACTGCCGCGAGCTGGGAATCGAGACGCGTGCCTTTTGCATGATCGGATTCCCCGAAGAGACCGAGGCGATGGTCGAGGAAACCTACGACCTGGTTGAGCGGTTGGATCCGGACCAGGTTCAGTTCTGTGCGGTGACGGCCTATCCCGGCACGCCGCTGCACCAGATTCTCTACGGCGACACGGTCATCGACTACTCCGCGATGACCGGCTTCAACGCGCTTGAAGGCAACGAGCACATGACCGCCGACCGGATCGAGAACAAGATTCGCGAGGGCTATCGGCGCTTTTATTTGCGTCCCCGTCGAATCGTGCGAGAGCTGCGCCATCCGGTGCGCATGGCGGGCAAAATGGCGCGCTACTTCACGCTGTTCGCCAAACGCGCGTAAGTGCGAACAGGTCTGAGCTCGAACACGCCTAAGTTCGAATAAGCCTGAACTCGAACGCGTCAATCTTGGCGAATCCCGCATCGTCTCTTGGCGGCTAGGTCTCGCGATGATCCGCAGTTCGGATTAAGCTCTCCTCTCACCAACACGAGGAGTATCCCATGGCCGAGATTGAGAGCATCCTGCACGAAACCCGCACGTTTCCGCCGTCGGAGAGGATTCGCAAGAAAGCGCGCCTCTCCAGCATGGAGGAGTACCAGAAGATGTACCGGGAATCGATCGACGATCCGGATGCCTTCTTCGGTCGGGAAGCGAAGAACATGCCGTGGATTCGGCCCTTCGATTCGGTTCTGGATTGGAGTAACGCGCCGGTCGCCGAGTGGTTTGGCGGCGGAAAGCTCAATGCCTCGGCGGTCGCTCTGGATCAGCACCTCACGACCGAGGTTGCGGACAAGGTGGCCTTTCACTGGGAAGGCGAGCCCGGAGATACGCGCAGCTTTACCTATCGAGAATTGCACCGGGAAGTGTGCAAGTTCGCGAACGCGCTTAAGAGTCGGGGGCTGAAGAAGGGCGATCGCGTTGCGGTGTACATGCCGATGATTCCCGAGCTGGCGATGACCTTGCTCGCCTGTGCGCGAATCGGTGTGGCGCACTCGGTGGTTTTCGGAGGCTTTAGCGCGCAGGCACTGCGCGATCGAATTGAAGACGGGGAGTGCGCCGCGGTGATTACTGCGGATGGCGGCTATCGGAGAGGCAGTGTGCTGCCGCTCAAGGCTCAAGTCGACACGGCCGTTGAAGGGCTCGACTTTGTGCACACGGTGCTCGTGGTGCGCCGGACGGAGAATGAAGTCACGTGGCGAGAGGGGCGCGATGTCTGGTATCACGACGTCGTTCCCAGCGCGAGCGAGGAGTGCGAGCCGGAGCCGATGGACAGCGAGGACACGCTCTTTCTGCTGTACACCTCGGGGACAACGGGTGGACCGAAGGGCATTCGACACACGACTGCGGGATACATGTTGGGAGCCTACCTCACCAGCAAGTACGTCTTCGATATGCAGTCCGACGACGTCTTTTGGTGTACCGCCGACATCGGCTGGGTCACCGGGCACACCTACATCGTCTACGGGCCGCTCGCGAATGGCGTTACCAGTGTGATGTACGAGGGTGCACCGAACGCTCCCCACGAGGGGCGCTTTTGGGAGCTCGTCGAGAAGTACAAGGTGACGACCTTTTATACCGCGCCGACCGCGATTCGAACCTTTATGCGGTGGGGCGATGAGCACCCGCAGAAGTACGACCTCTCGTCACTGCGGATTCTTGGAACGGTCGGCGAGTCGATCAATCCCGAGGCTTGGATGTGGTACCACGAGACCATCGGCGGGGGACAGTGCCCGATCGTCGACACCTGGTGGCAGACGGAGACGGGCTCGATCATGCTCACGCCGTTGCCGGGAGTCACGACGACCAAGCCGGGATCGGCGACGCTGCCCTTCTTTGGCGTGGACGCGTCGATCATGGACAGTGACGGCAAGGAGGTTGGCCCGAACGAAGGCGGCTTCCTCGTTATCAAGAGCCCGTGGCCCTCGATGCTGCGCGGGATTTGGAAGAACGATGAGCGCTATCGAGAGACCTACTGGTCGAAGTTCGACGGAATCTATCTCGCGGGTGACGGTGCTCGCCGGGATGAAGACGGCTACTTCTGGGTGATGGGGCGCATCGACGATGTGATCAATGTCAGTGGTCATCGATTGTCCACGATGGAGATCGAGAGCTCGCTCGTCTCTCACGACTCGGTCGTGGAGTCGGCCGTGGTCTCCCGTCCGGACGAAGTGACCGGTGAGGCCATCGTCGCCTTCGTGACACCCGGTGGCGGCGTCGAGGTCTCGGAGGAGCTGAGATGCCTGCTCATGGCGCACGTCGCCAAGGAGATCGGGAAGCTCGCGCGTCCTGCGGAGATTCGATTCACCGATGCGCTGCCCAAGACGCGCAGCGGAAAGATCATGCGGCGCCTACTGCGCGATATCGCATCGGGCCGCGAGACCACTGGCGACACGAGCACCATCGAAGACCTCTCCGTCCTGGCGAAGCTGCGCGAGGACTGATGCCGCGAAGGTGTAATACCGAACCCGGTTCAGATCTAAACTTTAGGGCCCCATTGCCAGTGGCACTGGGGCCCTAAAGTTTAGATCTGAACCGGGTTCGGTATTACACCTTCGCGGGCTCGCGCCACCAGTCG
>JAJDEU010000002.1 GCA_029259635.1 Planctomycetota bacterium
CCGGCGACCCGCGCTGATCTGACATCCATCGGCCGGTCAGCAAGAATTCGCGATGCGGTTATCCTCGTGCACCATGCAGGCGGGGTGTTCTCGTCCATTGCGTTTCGTCGCTCCTTTGAAGTATCCATGCCAACCCTGAAAAGTTCGCTTCGCAACTGCGGAACTCTGCTCTCTGCGAAGAGGCTCGCGAATTCGTACGGATTGTCGTGGACGTCACCTGCCTGCGCAGCACTCGCACTCGCAGCACTGCTACCGGACACCGTTAACGCATGGTCGACGCAGAACTCGTCGTCGCCTTCTTCCGAACCTACACCAGAGGCGACCGATCAGGAGAACGCCGATAGTGGCGAGCCCGCTGCGGCTACTCCTTTCGCTCTCATTGAATTACCGGCTGACCTGCGCCGCTGGCTGGATGAGGTCGAAACTTTGAGTGAGCGGGGAGATTCGGAGGGAGCGCAGCGGCACCTTTCCGATTTGATTTCAAGTGATGTCTACGCCGCGCTGCTCACCAGTGACGACACTACGGCCCTCTCGGGCCTCGATGCGATCATCGCGGTTGCGTTGCGCTCGGGTTTTCTCAACGTCGAAGGGACTGCACGCGAAGAGCAAGTCCGGCGGCTGTCGGCGGGCCTAAATGCCGACCACCCCGATTTGCTGCGCGCCAAAGAGAGCCTGGCCGTGACGCGCTATCAATTGGGCAACCTCGAAAGTGCGGCGAAGCTTTTAGAGAAAGTGCATGCGTCGCGAGACCGGTTGCAGTCCCCCGATGACCCCGGTTTGCTCGGTCTCAAGCAGAACTTGGCCGTGATGCGCTATGGACTGGGCGGTCTTGAGGGTGCTCGGCAGTTATTGGAGCAGGTCCACGCGGCGCGCGAGGGCCTGCTGCCGCCAGATCACCCTGACTTGCTCAAGGCCAAGTCAGACCTAGCTGCGGTTCGCTCGGAGCTGGGAGATCTTACCGGTGCTCTTGAGCTAATCGAGCAGGTGCATGAGGTGCGGGCGCGGCTCCTGCCTCCCGACGACCTTGGCTTGCTGCACGCCAAGTCGAACCTGGGCGTGATACGCAGGGAGTTGGGCGATCTTGCGGGTGCTCACGAGCTCTTCGAGTTGGTGCACGCGACGCGGGCGCGCCTGCTGCATTCCGATCACCCCGACTTGCTCGGCGCTAAATTGAATCTGGCCGTGACGCGATCGGAGCTTGGAGATCTTGCCGGTGCTCTGGAGCTCGAGGAGCAGTTGCACGCGGCTCAGAAGCGCCAGCTGTCCCCTGGCCACCCCGACCTACTCGTCACCAAGCAGAACCTAGCGGCGACGCGCTCGGAGCTTGGTGATCTTTCGGGTGCGTTGGAGCTTGAAGTGCAGGTGCTGGCGGCGCGGGAGCGCCTCCTGTCTCGAGACCACCCCGACTTGCTGAGCGCCAAGCAGAATCTGGCCGTAACTTTCAGAAAGCTGGGCGATCTCGCGGGTGCCTTGGAGCTAGAGGTGCAAGTGCTTGAAGCGCGGGAGCGCCTGCTGCCCCCTGATCACCTCGACTTGCTCAGCGCCAGATTTAACCTGGCCGGGACGCGCTCGGAGCTTGGGGACCTTGTTAGCGCTCTGGAGCTATTCGAGCTGGTGCACACGGCTCGAGCACGCCTGTTGGCCCCCGATCATCCCGACTTGCTCGACGCGAAGTCAAGCCTTGCCGTGACGCGCTCGGGGCTTGGCGATCTCACGGGCGCTCAGAAATTATTCGAGCTCGTACATACGGCGCGGGAGCGACTTCTATCTCCCGATCACCCCAGCTTGCTCAGAGCTAAACAGAACTTGGCAGCTAATCGCTCGGAGCTCGGCGATCTCGTTGGCGCTCTGGAGTTAGAGCAGCAAGTGCACGAGGCGCGAGAGCGCTTGCTGCTCCCCGATCATCCCGATTTGCTCAGCGCCAAGCAGAATCTGGCCGTGACGCGTAGGGAGCTGGGAGATCTTGCGGGTGCTCTGGAGCTTGAGGAACGAGTACACGCGGCGCGCGAGCGTCAGCTACTTCCCGATCACCACGACTTGCTCAGGGCCAAGTTGAACCTAGCCGTGACGCGCTTCGAACTGGGTGACCTTGCGGGTTCAATGGAGCTCACCGTGGCGATCCTTCAAGGCCAGGTGATCCGTGCGCGAGCACTCCGCCTAGACGCTCCGCGCGTCGCCCGCGCTTCCGCTGGAACCGAATTTCGCCGCCTCTCGAAGTGCCTGTCGATTAATGAATCGAAGAAAACGAATGCGAACGCGAACGCCTCATTCAAGCTCGAGCCGGAACTTTTCGCGGCGATTGAGAGTCTGCGTTCCGTGTCGATTGGCTCGCCCGCTGTAATGAGCGCCGCAACTCAACGGCCCGAGTTGGCGCGATTACTGGCTGAAAGACGGCGCGTTCGCGGGGCACTCGGCGACTTGCAACTCGCCGCTCCCGGGATTGGCGCGGAGGATTCAGAGATAGATGCGTGGCAGATCGAGATCGTTCAGTTATCGGAGGAGCGAGACTTCATCGAGCGCGCCGTTCGACTCGGGCTAGCCGAAGCTGGCTTTGATGAAGCCTTGCCGACCGTGGTCGCTGCTGCGGCCGGACTCGATTCGAACGCGCTGTTGGTCGACTTCTTTCGCAACGCGCAGCATGGATCCCTTGATTCGGAGACTGGGCAGAGAGCTCAATCCATGGATTCGCTAATCGCGTTGGTGGTTACGCCGGCGGGCGACGTACATCGGGTCGAGCTGGGCGCGAGCGCTGATGTTGAGCGGCTCGTCGTCGAGTGGAACGGGCGCATCGGCCAGTCTGTTGGGCGCGGGGTTGGAATTGTCCAAGAAGGTCGAAGTGATGTGGAAGTTGCTAGGCGACTGCGCGAGCGCTTGCTCGACCCGTGCCTGGCCGTGGTCGGCGGTGAGCTTCCCGAAAAACTTCACATCGTCCTCGACGACTTTCTGTACTTGCTACCGTTCGACGCGCTGATTTGGAAAGACGGTAAGCGACTAGGCGAAGTGTGCGAGGTGCGAGGTGAGGTGACGGCGCAACGACTGACCACGAACGCTGGACCCTACTCCGGCGACGGGAAACTACTCGCATTGGGAGGTGTCGACTTCAGCGCCAAGGACGTCGAGGTGCCGCAAGGACTGTTGGCCAGCGCAACGCCGCCGATGGGCGATTCGTATCGCTCGAATTCGAGTCGGCCTGGAGACTTTGGCGGGCTCGCTCAGTCGCGTGTTGAAGTTGAAGCGCTTGAGATGATGTTCAAAGAAATGCAGGCGGGCAAGAGCGTTGTTCTGACCGGCGCGAAGGCGTCGAAGAAGGCGCTCTTCGAAGGCGCGCCGTCGGCGCGTTACTTGCACATTGCGACGCACGGTTGGTTTGCGCCGGAAACTTTTGCGTCAACGCGTGATAGTACGGAGCACATGAATGTCGACATCTTCGCGCGCTTCGGTCGCGCGGAAGAAACCCTGCGCGGCTACGCGGCGGAGACTTTGTGCGGATTGGCATTGGCCGGGGCGAACGAAGGGCTCAACTCGATCGGCAAGGTACCGGGAATCATCACGGCCGAAGAATTGAGTGCGCTGGACCTTGGCAATTGCGAACTCGCGGTGCTCTCGGCCTGCGAGACGAACGTCGGCATTCGGCGTGCGGGGCAAGGGATTCAGTCGCTGCAGACCGCACTGCACGCGGCGGGCGTTCGCACGGCGATCACAACACTCTGGCGCGTGGACGATGCGGCGGCGCGACGATTGATGGAGCTCTTCTACACGAAGCTCTGGCGGGACGAGCTGCCGAAGGCGAAGGCTCTGTGGCAGGCGAAGATGGAGATGCGCGCGGAGGGCTTCGCGGTCAAGGACTGGGCCGGCTGGGTGATGACCGGCGACCCGCGCTGATCTGACATCCATCGGCCGGTCAGCAAGAATTCGCGATGCGGTTATCCTCGTGCACCATGCAGGCGGGGTGTTCTCGTCCATTGCGT
>JAJDEU010000011.1 GCA_029259635.1 Planctomycetota bacterium
CCCCGCACTGGGATACGATCGTGAGCCGCGAAGAGGTCTATCAGAAAGCGGCTTGCGCAATAAGGCGAGCCGTGCTCGACTCAACAAACAAGCGTGAAGAACGCCGCGCCGTACGCGAGGCAATCCTCGGCACGCTTGAACGCTTTTCTGTCATCACACGAACCCGAGGCGGACGACCGTGGACTGCACACAATGCGGAAGATGATTAGTGTGGAGCACAGGGTGTTTCAGCGCAAATTAATGAAATCGAAATGATGGGAATGCCGAAACTCGACGAACTAAACTTCATCCTCGGGTTGGCGTCAGAATATCCTGATTGTGATTGCTTGCATGAATATAGTGAAACAGCAGGGTTGTGTCAGTAGATTGTTTTTATGCCGCCTCGTGATGGCAGTGCGACATACCATGCGTATAAGTATTTGATCTTAGCGGACTAAACGCTTAGTAGACGTTGAGGGTTGATGCTGCTCGTGTTGTTAGGCTTACGTACAGTGGATAAGAGGATCTTCTTACTATTGGTAATTACTGCTTGCAGTTGGAGCCTAATCGGCTGCGCGATTGATAGGGGGGGCGAGAATCGGAAACCGCCGGAGGGATGGACGACTCTAGAGGAACTCCCAGTGAGTCGGGGGCCAAGTACCAATTCTGCGCCGGCGAGAAGAGGTACGAGGGTGTGGCGTGTTCAGGATCCGGTATCTGGATTGACTTTTGTTCAAATTCCTGCCGGGGACTTTGTAATGGGAGCACCCGAATCAGAGAAGGGGGCGTTACGGAGCGAGCGACCGTTGCGAAATGTCGAAATTATGTCGCCGTTCTATTTGGCGGAGGCAGAGGTTACCCGGAGTCAGTGGTTAGCGGTTATGGGGGAGTGCAGCGGAAATGGCGGCGAAAGCGGAATTCCTGCGAGCGAAGTATCCTGGTATGAAGTTCAGTTGTATCTTGGTCGATTAAATCGGTCGCTCTCAGATTTAGATAAAGCAATCGGAACATATCGCCTTCCCACCGAGGCAGAATGGGAATATGCATGTAGAGCAAACACGAACTTTAATTATTCATGGGGAAGTGAAATCGATCGATCGCGTTTTAACTCGGGACTTGAGTTTCGACTGGGAACTGCAGGAGTAAAGCCAACCAAAATGTATGCCCCTAATCCCTGGGGGCTATATGACATGCATGGAAATGTGCGCGAATGGTGCGCCGACTATTATTCTCCCACTGCATATTCAACTGCAGGATCCCAAAGTTCGGCAGTAGTTGATGAGTATTCTTTGCCTACGCTAAGCCACAGCAATGCTCGAGTAGTTCGAGGAGGCTCGTGGACTCTAGCGCCGAAATACTGTCGATCAGCGGCACGTCAGTTAATGAGGCCGTCAGCGAAAGGCACCGATCTTGGCTTTCGGGTTGTGTTCTCGCCTAACGAGCGGGCGCTTGGCTATGGCAATGACTCGCCAAGTTCTCTTCGAGCAGGCAATTACTTGGCGCTTTTGGATTCATTGGAGGTCAAGTACGAAATCGAGATCGATTGTCCAGAGTCGACTAGCGATGGGGCCGTGGAATGGCATTTAACAGCTGATGGTGTTTCTGAATTAAATAAAGTCAGGCTCGCCGATATTTTAAGTCGAGAGCTCCGTGTTTATAGTCCGGAGATTTTTCGAAGAATTCGAATGTCAAGAATTGTGCTATGCGAATCGCTTGTTTACAACAATAAGGAGGTTGGGGGGCTCTACGATAGGTTTAGTGCGACTCTATATCTCAACGGTAATGAAGCGTCATGGTACTGTCGGTGGCTTATTCATCATGAAATCTTCCATGCAATTGAGGATGAGCTTGTAATTGGGGGCGAACTAGCTGCGAGTTGGAAGCTGCTTGATAACCAAGGTGTTTATGACAACTCGCAGGAGAGAAAAGATGACCCCTTGGTTGGATTCATTAGCGAGTACGCGCGGAGCTCTGCTGAGGAGGATCGGGCCGAAATGTTTGCGGCGCTTATAACTTCACGGGAAATGGTGTCTAATCGATCCAAATCCGATTCGGTTATCGATAAAAAACAATCCTTTATACGAAAGATTATTCGCGAATATGGTCTAGAGCTAAATGTTCCAGGCGGATTGTGAGTACTTGTGCTCCTCACGAAAAGTCCTGTGAAAAGGCCCTCTTGTCGAGACCTGGATTAGGCACCGTGAGGTGCTTGACCTTGCCCCTGACCTTGCCCCCGAAATTCGGTCCACGAATTACTAGCACTTTGCAGGTTTTGCCCCTGCGAGCCTCAGCGGGGTTAAGTCAACTAGCCAGTTTGAGGAAGGGAGAGGTCTATGGGAATCTCTGACGAAAGAGTCGTTTCGGTTTCGTTGACGAGTGTCGCAAAGGCAAAAACTTCGACGCCTTGCTCCCTTACGCTTCGCAAGCCCTCACCGTAGGCCGGGTCGATGTGGTCAGCGGGTTTGAAGACCGAGACATCGTCGCGACTGATCAGGAATAGTTGAACCGCGCGATGTCCCGCCTCGACCATCTTGGCGAGTTCGCCCAGGTGTTTGCGACCGCGCTCCGTTTCGGCGTCGGGGAACATCGCGGTCTCGCCGTCCACGAGAGTCGTGCTCTTCACCTCGACGTAGCAGTCGGGTTTCTCCGGATCGGAGAGCAGCAAGTCGATGCGGCTGCGATTGCCGTAGGCGACTTCGCTGCGAATGGTCTCGTAGCCGGCGAGCGCGGGCACCCGCCCTTGCTCGATGCCCTCGCGCACCACGTGATTCGGCAAAAGGGTGTCGACGTTGACCCAGGTTCCGTCGAGCTCGATCGCTTGCCAGGTATAGCGGAGCTTGCGTTTGGGATTGTTCGAGTCGCGGAGCATCACTCGCGCGCCTTCGACGAGACATCCACGCAAGCTGCCGGTGTTCGGGCAATGCGCCGTGAGAATGGAGCCGTCCTCTAGCTCGACGTCGGCGAAAAAACGCTTGTATCGGCGCTTGAAGCGCGCGATGAGGGGGGGCTCTTCATTCAACATGGGCTGCGGATTGTGTGGGCTCTGAAAAGCCTGGATCGCAATTCGGGCGCGACCGGGCGATTTCAACACGGGGACCGGGTTGTTCGGTACCTTGCTGCGCTAATACTCAGGCTGCGCTAAAACCCAGCGCGCTAAATCGCGTCCCTCCCGAATCCCATCCACTTCGCCATGAAAGCTTTGCTCTTCACCCTCTCGCTCTCCGCCGGTTTCTTGAATTGCTCGACCTTGTACGCCGCCGAGCTCGGAGGTCCCTTCGACTCTCCGGAAGCGAGCGACGTGATCCCGGGGCGCGGGACCTTGAGTCGGCCGGGAAGCGGCGAACCCGTTTGCGGGCTCGGCAAGGAGTTTCACAGCGGTCGGCGCGCGGCGCTTCGCGCGAGCCTCGCGGAGGGTTGGATCTTCTTTCGCGGGTTGCCGAAGGAGCGCGGAGCGGAGGCCTTCCGCCAGGACAAACAGTTTTGGTATCTGACCGGCGTCGAGAGCCCCGAAGCGGCGCTCTTGATGAACGCCAAGACGGGGCAGGAGATTTTGTTCCTGCCGGCCCATTCCGCCCACGCGGAAACCTGGGAGGGAGAGCTCTGGGACAGCGGCGACGAGTGGGTGCGCAAGTTGACGGGGATCTCGGATGTGCGGCCGTCCGAAGGCATGATCGAGACTCTGCGAGAGCTGGTTTCGAAGGGTGACACGATGTGGACCTCGTCGCACCCGATCCTGGCGATGATGGGGAGTTCGGACTACGCGGCGCGGCACGATGCGGCTCGGTTGGCGGACGAGTTGGACGGGATGCCGAGCGAAGCGGCGACGTTGAGCCTCAGGTTGGGGGAGCTGTTGGAAGTCGAGATCAAGGACTGTCGCGAAGCGATGCTCGAGTTGCGCTGGGCGAAGCAACCCGCGGAGATCGAGGCGATGGAGCGCGCGGCGCATGCCGGGGCGCTGTCGATGAACGAGGCGATGCGGTCGACGCGGCCGGGGCTCGGCGAGTGGGAGATTCAGGCGTTGATGAGCTGGGTACACATGAACGAGGGCGCGGCCGGGCCGGCTTACAACGCGATCGTCGGTTCGGGAGGGAACTCGTGCGTTCTGCACTACACGGCGAGCAATCGGCGCATGCGCGATGGGGAGGTGCTCTTGATCGACTTCGGCCCGGAGGTGGATCACTTCACGACCGATATCACGCGGACTTGGCCGGTGAACGGGAAGTTCAGCGAGCGGGCGGCGGAGCTCTACGATGCGGTGCTCGCGGCGCAGGCGGTGGCCATTGCGGCGGTGAAGCCCGGCGCGACGATGCGGCAGGTGGATGCGGCGGCGCGGAATTATTTGATCGAGCAGGGCTACGGTGACCTGATCTTGCACGGCACCTGTCACTGGATCGGGATGGAGGTCCACGATCCGGGTCCGACCATCGGCGGCACGCGCTCCGGCGATCTCCCGCTCCTCCCGGGCTGCGCTTTTACCGTCGAGCCGGGCCTCTATGAGCCCTCGACGGGGATCGGCATCCGGATCGAAGATGTCGTGGTGGTGACGGAGGACGGCTGCCGCGTCATCACTTCCGAGGTGCCCAAGGCGCGCGCCGAGGTCGAGGCGATGGTTTTGAGCGAGGGCGTGCTCGACCTGCTCGGGAACCGGAAGTAAGCCCCGCAGAAATTCCGTTTTCGCTGCGGATCGAGGCCGGGAGAGGCCGATCTCTGTGGTCCTGGAGAGCCACACCCACCCCCGGGTTCGCGCTCTCTCGGCTCGGTGCTTCCCCAGCGCCTTCCCTAGAGTTCGGACGGTTCGAGTCTCTCGATTCTCGCACCATGTACACGCACCTCGCTCGACGCCGTTCGACTAAGCGGGCCCTTCCCACAAGAAGGGTCCGCTTTCTTTTAAGCGAAGCTCGAAGACGTCCGGTTCTTCCGGGTCGACGTCGGCGATCGGCGCACTACAATTCCGCTATGAGCGTCAGCGAGTTTCAGGATAGGGCACAGTCGGCAAAGCGGCGTCTAGACCAATTGAAGGAGGGTCTTTGACTACGCCAATCGTGCCGCGCGCTTGACGGAGATCGAGAGAGCGCAGGAGCAGCCCGATTTCTGGAACGACCAGGAACGCGCTCAGGCGATGGTCGCTGAGATGAAGCTGTGCTCGGGTTCTGTCGAGCCCGTGCTGAAGGTGGAAGCGGCGCTCTCCGAGGTCGAGCAGTATGTCGAGCTTGGCGAGGAGCTGGGCGAAGAAGAGGTTATCGAGGAGCTCGAGCGCCTCGCGACCGAGATCGACGCAGGCGTCGATGCTCTCGAATTCCAGGTCATGCTTGGCGGCGAGCACGACAACACCGATGCGTTCTTGCAGGTAAATGCGGGCGCTGGCGGGCTCGACGCCTGTGACTGGGCGGGCATCTTGGTTCGCATGTATTCGCGCTGGGCCGATCGACGGGGCTTCAAGATCGAACAGATCGAGATGCTGGCGGAGCCGGAAGCCGGCGTGCGAACGGCGACCTTCCGAATCAAAGGGCCCTACGCCTTCGGCTATCTCAAGGCCGAGTCCGGCGTCCACCGTTTGGTGAGGATTAGCCCTTTTGACAGTCAGTCGCGTCGGCATACGGCTTTCGCCTCGGTGGACGTCACGCCGGACATCGACGACAGTCTGGATTTCGAGCTCGACGAGACGGAGGTCAAAGTGGACACGATGCGCGCTGGCGGAGCGGGTGGGCAGCACGTCAACAAGACCGAATCGGCGGTGCGCATGACTCACCTTCCTACGGGGATTGTGGTGCGCTGTCAGAACGAGCGCAGCCAGCACAAGAACCGGGCAATGGCGCTCAAGCTCTTGAAGGCCAAGATCATCAAGATGAAGGAGACGGAGCGCGATGCCGAAAACGCAACGCTCTACGGCGAGAAGGGCGAGATCGCCTGGGGCAGCCAAATCCGGTCCTACTTCATGCACCCCAACCAGCTCGTCAAAGACCACCGAACCAACCACTCGGTCGGCAATATCATCGCGGTCCTCGACGGTGATATCGACGAATTCATCGCGGCCTACCTCCGCAAGCAAGGCGGAGCGGACTAACCGCGAAGCGCCGGAAGGTGCAATACCGAACCCGGTTCAGATCTAAACTTTAGGGCCACTCCGACCCGGCCGGGGTGGCCATAAATTTTATATCTGAACCGGGTTGGTTTTTGCACCTTCCGGCTTAGGGAACAACCTGGCGCTTGGTAAACTGCCGCCCCGAAAATTGCGAGATGGACAAGATGCGGGTCGGAGGACCCATTCGAATGAAGATTCAACGGGCATTGGTTAGCGTTTCCGACAAGACGGGCATCGAGAGTTTTGCGCGCTTTTTGACCGAAGAGGGTGTCGAGATTTTGTCGACGGGTGGGACCTATCGCGCCATTTCGGAGGCGGGTATCGCCGTGCGCGAAGTCTCCGATTACACCGACTTCCCCGAGATGATGGACGGTCGCGTGAAGACGCTGCACCCGAAGATCCACGGTGGAATTCTCGCGCTGCGCGATAACGAAAAGCACACCGGCGCCATGGCGGATCACGGGATCGGGCCGATCGATCTGGTCGTTGTGAATCTCTATCCCTTCGAGGAGACCGTTGCGAAGGCGAGCGTCGCACGCGCGGAGGCGGTCGAGCAAATCGATATTGGCGGACCCTCGATGGTGCGCTCCGCCGCAAAGAACCATCGCTTCGTCGGTATTGTCACCGACCCGGAAGACTACGGGCGAGTGATGGACGAGATGACCAAGCAGAGCGGCGAGTTGTCGGATGACTTTCGACGCGAGCTGGCGGTCAAAGCCTTTCAGCTGACGGCGCGCTATGACGCTGCGATCTCCGACTGGCTCTTCAAACAAGAGTTGACCGACGGCAAGACCGACCAACCGACTCCCGGTTCCTGCTCGCTCGCCGGCACCAAGCTCATGGACTTGCGTTACGGCGAAAACCCGCACCAGGTCGCGGGCTTCTACCGCTCCGGCGGCTCGAACGAGCCGAGTGTCGCCACCGCCGAAGTCCTCGGCGGCAAGGCGCTCTCCTACAACAACCTGGTCGATTTGGACGCGGCACTGGCTCTGACCAAGGAGTTCGAAGAGCCCTTTGCCTGCGTGCTCAAGCACAACAACCCCTGCGGTGCCGCGCAAAACGCTTCACTGGCGGCCGCCCTCGAACACGCCTGGTCCGGCGACCCCCTCTCCGCCTTCGGTTCGGTCCTGGGCATGAATCGACCGGTGGACCTGGCTTGCGCCGAGTTCTTGACCTCCGGAAATCGATTCGTCGAAGCGATCATTGCTCCGAGCTTCGATGAAGATGCTCTCGATCACCTGCGAACGGTGCCGAAGTGGGGCAAGAACGTGCGACTCTTGGCCTGCGGAGAGTTCGGACCGAAGGACCGCGATGCTTCGGAGTTGGAGCTCAAGCGCTTGGTCGGAGGCTTTCTCGTCCAAGGCCGAGATCTTCTGACCGAGAGCGCGAGCGACTGCAAGACGGCCACGAAAGCGGAGCCGAGCGCCGCGCAGCTCAAAGATCTTCTGTTCGCGAACATCATCGCGAAGCACGTCAAATCGAACTCGATCGTGCTCGCGACGGAAGGACGCGTCCTGGGCGTCGGCGCGGGCCAGATGAGCCGGGTCGATTCGGTCAAGCTAGCGATCGAGAAGGCGGGCGACGAAGCGAAGGGCTCCGTGCTGGCGTCCGACGCTTTCTTCCCTTTCCCCGACGGTGTCGAGACGGCGATGGAAGCCGGGGTGGTCGCGATTCTTCAGCCGGGCGGCTCGATGCGGGACAAGCTCGTGATCGAAGCCTGCGACGGCAAGGACGTGTCGATGGTCTTCACCGGCTCCCGTCACTTCCGCCACTAGCAGTCGGTGGTGAAAGTGCTTCGTTCCATGAGCAGCGGATTTTTGGCCAGGTCGGTGCGCGGAAACGCAGCTGAATCCGTGGATTCAGCGAGGTTTTCGGGCGCCGAGCTGGCCGGAAGGACGCCGTTCATGGAGCGAATGACTTATACCACGGGCTGCTAGGGTCGCGACAAGCGAGCGGGGCTCTCCGCTCTACTCGCCGGAAACCGGCGCGGCGATCGAGGCTTCGCGCACGCTACTCGCGGAAGCGAGATCGATCGTCTCTTTCGGGATGAGGTAGCCGAAGCCGACCTCTTCGAACCAGCTGTAGATCACATGCATGGGCGTCACCAAGCCCATATGTGTGACAATCGTCGGGCGCAGCGATCCGTGGGTGTAGACCTTGGAGAAGATGCCGAGGAGCTCGTGCCTCTCTGCCGTGAAGATGCCGCCGCCGGAGTTGCCGACGTAGGTCGGCGCATTGATCATCAGATAGGACTCGCCATCTACGTCGTGATCGAGGGCGGAGATCTGTCCCAGCGTGGGAATCGGATCGTTGCCGAGCGGGCAACCCACGGCATAGATCGAATCAAAGATTCGTACGCCCGAGAGTCCGGCTTGGTCGGTTAAGAGCGCGATGTTCTCGCTCGGCCGATCGCCATCGAGACGCAGAATGGCGACGTCGAGGACCGGATCGAATTCGAGCAAGGTGGCGGTCTCGTCGCGAGTCTCGGTCTCGGAGAGATAGATCGTGACGGGCACCGGCATGTCGCGGTTGTACAAGCTGCCCTGGATGTCGCGGATCACGTGCCATGCCGTGAGAATGTAGTCGGCTACTTCGTCCGAGCCCTCGGAAGCCGGACCGCGCAGGATCACGCCGCTGCCGACACTCTCCTCACCCGAGAGTTGAACAATGGGGCCGAGCAGGGATTTCCACATCTTCTCGCGATCTTCCGTGCGCCCGAACTCGGCTCCGAGCGCTTCGATCTGACGCTGGCTCGCGTTGGCCAACTCGGCGGCGGAGGAGGCCATCCCCACCATCTCCTCCATGCGCTTCGCGATCTCCTGGTCCCTCGCGTTCAGGCTCGACTCGATGGTGGAGGGGTTATAGCTCTCTTGGTTGAGCGCGACGGAGTCGAGCCGAAGCCCGTGGACGTCGACGGCCTGTCCCAGTTTTTCGATACGCGAGTTGGTCAGTTCGAGCTGCTCGGCGATGCGCGCAGCGCTCGCTTCCCGCGCCGCTTGCTCGTCCCACTGCACACTGGCGAGCTCAAGCTCCGTTTCCAGTCGATCGAGTTCACGGTGGAGGTCGGCCTTCTCGCGGGTTTCCAGAAGCGAGGCACGCTCCATCTCATCGAGGCGAAGGCGTAGTGAATCCGAGTTGTGGAGGCCGAAATAGCCCAAAAAGCCGCAGAGGCCGAGGAGAATGGCGAGAGGGGTTCGGTCCATAGGGAACTCCAGATGCAGATCTTGAGGTGGGGCGAGGCAGGGAATCCTCGATCGATCTGCTATCGACACTGCACACCGTCAAAATCAAACCATCCCGGCTCATCCACAGGTCCCCCGTTGGGCTCTGTGGGTCGTAACCCACTGCTCTATCAGCGTTTACTCACGCTTATAGGCCAGGTATCCACACAGATCCACAGGATTTGAAGAGCTGTTCCACAGGTTATCCACAGGAAACCCCGGGGTTTTCCACCGCGGAAACGGGGGCTCGACGCTACTCGGTAATCAGAACGTCTTGGATGACGTCCCCGACCTCGATCTTGTCGAGCACGGAGCCACCGGCGGTCATCAATCCGAACAGCGTGTATCGCTCGTCGAGGTGGGGCGTATCCCGGTGCGTCACGAAGATCTGCGCACCGCCGCTATCCGGGTTCTCATTCCGCGGCATACCGAGGGAGCCGCGCACATAGCTGCGAGAGGTGAACTCTTGGCCCTGGGACTCCCCGGCGGGGCTCATTCCACCGTTTCCATCGCCGCGGTAGTCGCCGCCCTGGATGACGAAGTTGGGCACGACGCGGTGGAAGCTGAGGCCGTCATAGTGATCCTCGCGCGCTAGCCGGATAAATCGCTCGACGTGCTGGGGGGCTTCGTCGGCGAAGAGTTCGAACGTCATCAAACCTCGGGAGGTGTGAATGTCGACCATCGGGTTACGCGTTCGAACGGGAAGCTCGCGTCCGACGATCTCGACTCCGCTCGTGCCAGGCTCCGCCGGTTCGAGAATCGGTCGGAGAGAGGCAGAGGCCGAGAGGGCTCTGGGTTGGCCGAACTTATCCGTCAGGACATCCTGAGCGACGCGGCGAACGAAGAAGTTTGGATAGTCCAAGGCTTTGACAACCGCACGCCGCGCTTCGTCGCCGCCGATTTGTCCGAGGCAGCGGATTCCATTGAAGGCCACTTCGGGCGCGATATCGCCGACCGCGGTGGCCATGGCTCGCGCGATCGGGACGGCGTCTGCCGGGCTCGCGTTGTCCTCGAAGGAGAGCGCCGAGATCGCTGCCAATCGCAGTCCGTTGTCGGGAGAGGCCAGGAACTCGTGCAGGATCCCCTGAGCTCTCGGGTTGATGTGGTGCTTGAATCCATCGATGGCCGTCGTCGCGACGAGCCTGTGCTTGTCGTGCGCGAGTTGCTCGAGCATCGGGATCGCTCGAAAGCTCTCGAGCGTCTCCGCGGCAGCTGTCGCCGCTCCAGCTCGCACGACCGGATCGCGATCCTGCATGGCTCGTTCGAGCAACGAGACCGTTTCGGCCGGGGTCAAGACCTCGCCGAGGGTCCACATGGCCGCGCCGCGAACTGTGCCCGAGAGGTCGCTATTCCCGCGCCAGGCGGCGGCGAGCACCTCGACGGTGTGGTCCGGATAGTTTCGCAGGGCTTCGAGCGCTCGGGTGCGAACGTGAATGCTCTCGTGATCGACGGCGCTGAGCAGGGGCCCGACCGCGCTCGGATTCTTGACTTCGCCCAAGCCGAGGGCCGCTTCGCAGACAACACGCCAGTCGTCGTCGGCCATTGCCGAGACGAGGGCTCGCGTCGAGTAAGAGTTCGCTTTCAAGTTGGCGAGTCCTCGAATGGCGAAAATGCGAGCGCGGACGTCGGGTGAGGTCGCGTACTGCAAGAACGCTCCACGGCCCGTTTCGGATTTGCGGCGCTGCAGCGCATACAAGGTGCTCCAAACGATCTCGGGGTCGGGAGCTTCCGCAGCGCCCTCGTCGTTTCGACTGGGCGCTAGGGTGGCAATCAGTTGTCGATCGATCGCATCGCTATCCGGATCGTCCGTGTCCCATGTCGCTGCGCAGCGAATGGCGGCTTGACGTACATCGAGATCCGGGTCCTGCATCGACCGCGCGACCTGAGTACGAATCGGCGGCGTGCGAACTTTGCTCGCGGCGCAGATGATTTGCTTTCGAACACGCGGGTCTTGATCGCGCCAGTAGGCGAGTAAGACACCTGCGCTCTCCGGATCGGCGCGAAGCCCAAGCGCCATCGCTGTCTCGATCCGAACCTCGGCCGCCTCATCTTCCAAGGCGGTGCAGAGCGGTCCGGTGACTTCGGATCCGAACTCCGGAAAAGGCATGCGACCGAGTGCGCGTGCGGCTCGTGCTCGAATCGCCGGATCTTCATTCGCGACGAGGAAGGAGATCAGTTTTCCGTCGCCCAGACTGCGAAGAGCTTCGAGCTCGCGGATCTCGAGAATGGCGGGTGCCGTCGAGATCTGGATCGGCGCGTTTGTGTTCTCCGGGCCGACGGCTCGAGACTGCTGAACGCCGTCGGGCATCGTGCCGGTGGCGGAGCAGGCGGAGCAAATCGCCAGAAAAAGCGCGCTCCAGGCCGCCGTACAGCGGCGGCGCCTAAGGTCGGAACGGGTCGGTTCGGGAGGTGCCGAGGGTTCTCTGATGTCGAAGCGGAATGACTTGGTGCTCTTGAGCATCACGGGCAGAGTCCGAGCGTGGGGAATGGCGGCTTGCCGCCCTGGCGAACTGTCTCACTAGGCTGGAGTCCGTTACTATGGCGGGTTCGACGGCAGGCCGCCAGACCCGACGGGTGAGGTCGGGAAAGTGCCCGCTGACACCTATTCACTTACGAATCCTTCGCCGCGCCCGCGCGTGGCCACGAGAGCCCTCCATGAAGCCCAGTCCGATTCCCGAAATCCTCGATGACCTACGCCAGGGCAAGATGGTCGTACTGGTCGACGACCCCGGTCGCGAGAACGAGGGCGACCTCGCCATGCTGGCCGAGCACGTTACCG
Source organism: Planctomycetota bacterium (assembly GCA_029259635.1). Classification (GTDB taxonomy): domain Bacteria; phylum Planctomycetota; class UBA1135; order UBA1135; genus OFTM34. Next base: position 12,062 of record JAJDEU010000011.1, read on the forward strand.
CCGACGCGATCAACTTCATGACGCTCAAGGGGCGCGGTCTGATCTGCATGCCGCTCTCCGGAGAGATCTGCGATCGACTGTCGCTGACGCCTCAGGTCAGCGAGAACACGAGCCGAATGGGGACCGCTTTCACCGTCTCGATCGAGGCGAAGACCGGCGTCACGACGGGAATTAGCGCCGCGGACCGTGCCCGCACGATTCAAGTAGCGGCAGATTCCACGTCTTCCCCGTCCGACCTCGCCCGCCCGGGACACATTTTTCCGCTCCGCGCCCGTGATGGTGGCGTCCTCGTGCGCGGTGGCCAGACCGAAGGCATGATCGATCTGGCGCGGCTCGCGGGCTCCTCGTCGGCCGGCGTGATCTGCGAGGTCATGAATGAAGACGGCACGATGGCGCGCATGCCGGAGCTCGAGGTCTTCTCGAAAGAGCATGACCTCAAGATCTGCACGATCGAGGATCTAATCGCCTATCGCCGGCTCAATGAGCGCTTGATGGAGCCGGTGCAGCTCAACGTGCCGATGCCCACTCCCCACGGCACCTTCCTGATGCACTTGTTCCGCTCCAAGCTGGACGGTGCAGAGCACGTCGGTCTAACGATGAACATGGGGAAGGCCGGGCTGGATGGCCCCTTCGAAGCCGTTGAGGAGCCGGTGCTCGTGCGCGTGCACTCCGAGTGTTTGACCGGCGATGTCTTCGGGTCGAGGCGCTGCGATTGCGGCGAACAGCTCGATCGGGCGATGGCGCGAATCGGTGAGGCCGGGCGCGGTGTTCTGATCTACATGCGCCAGGAAGGTCGCGGGATTGGCTTGGCCAACAAGCTGCGGGCCTACGAGCTCCAGGATCAGGGCATGGATACGGTCGAGGCGAACCAGGCCCTCGGCTTCGGTCCGGACCTTCGCGAATACGGTATGGGAGCGCAGATGCTTCATTACCTGGGGGCGCGCCGGATGAACCTGCTCACCAACAACCCCAAAAAAATCTCGGGGCTGGCGGGGTACGGATTGGAATTGGTCGATCAAGTGCCCCTGGCGATCGAGCCTAACTCAAGCAATACCAGGTACTTAAAGACCAAGCGCGACAAGATGGGGCACCTACTGGAGAACGTCGGCGAGAAAGACAGCCGAAGTTAGAACCCAGCGGACTCGGTTGAGGGGAAGAAAGGGACTCGCAGGGGCGTCTTTCCCCTTCGTATGCGCCGCGCAGCTATGGAACCCGCTCCCGTTCACGATCTAGATCTCGTCCAAGAGGCTCTGGAGGGTAATCAGCTCTCCTTTCAGCTCTTGGTCGAGCGCTATCAGGACAAGCTGTTCTCGATTGTGAGGCAGTACACCCGCAATCCCGTCGAGATCGAGGATATCGTTCAAGAGGCGCTGCTCAAGGTCTACCGCCGACTGGATAGCTTTCAGAAACAATCCTCCTTCTCGACTTGGCTCTATCGAGTCGTTGTGAATACGGCGCTCGATTTCTTGAAGCGCTGCGGGCGAAATCCCGTTCGGGCGGTCGAGGATCTTGAGATTGTGCCCGAGAACAATCCGCCGCGAATCGCCGCGCCGGATGCGAACATGGAGCAGGAAGAGATCGCGCGAGTCACGCACGAGGTTCTGCTCGAGCTGCCCGAGATCTTTCACACGGTCATCGTGATGCGGGAGTTTGAGGGACTCGCTTATCAGGAGATCGCGGACATTCTCGGGATCTCCATTGGCACTGTGGAGTCGCGCCTTTTCCGGGCGCGCGCACGTTTTAAAGAGCACTTGCTGCGCTCTCACCCCGAATTCGACCCGACGGTCTGATCACCACGGACAGCTAGAGCGATGAGAAAACGACGGGAGTACACCATGCAGGATTCATGTCAAAAATCATCCATGCTCATTCCGAGCTATCTCGACGGAGAGTTGAGTGAAGAGCAAGCCGCGCCTCTGCGTCGGCACTTGATGGAGTGCCAACCCTGCCGGGATCTGGCGCAGGACGAGCAGGCGATGAAGCGTTGGTTTATCGCGGAAGAAGCGCCGGCGGCTCCGCCTGGATTCGCGGCGCGAGTCGCGCGGCGTGCATTCGCGGGAGACGCTGGGGTTTTGACCGACTCGGAGTTTGCGCTGCAGCCCCATGTGGCGGGCTCCGGCAATACCGAGCAGGAGGATCCCACGCTCCGATTCGTACTGCAGTTGACCGCGATCGCGGCGGCTGTGCTCTTCTGCTTGGCCCTCGCCATTCGTACACACGACCTGCCGGAGTCTGCCGATCTCGGCGCCTCCGAGGATTACTCCCAGGTCGTTGAGAAGCTGATGCGCATGAATGCAGCCGAGGAAGCCGCAGCCGATGAGATCCCCGGTCTCCCCCGCAAGGATGCGGACGATGAGCCCATGAACCGGAAGACTCGCAAGTGAAGAGCGATCAGCGGCTCTGGATCGTGATTTTGGTCCTGACCAGTTTTCTGGCCGGTGGAGCGGGCGGAGTCCTGCTCGGCCTAGAGCTCAGCCCTCCGGCGCCTGTACCAGGCGCTTTTTCCGATTTCGAACAGCTCATGGTCCAGGAATTCGACCTCTCCGACGAGCGCGCGAAGGGCTTGCGAGTTGTGCTCGATCAGTACCAAAGGAGTATCGATCGACTGAAAGCTCGGAACGACGCCGCACTTGAGCCCGAGCTCGCCAAGTTAGGACTTACCTTTCGCGGTGTCGTGCGCGACACTGTCTTGCCCGCCCGGCAGCGCGATGAGTTTTCGCGCATGTCCGACGGCGTTTTTTCGACCCATTCTTCTGAGTAGCGCACTCCGAGCAGCTAGAGGCATCCCCGCGTGGCCCGATCACTTGGAATAAGGCTCGGTCAGCGAAGTTTCGAGATCGTCGTTCTGAACGGCAGTCCCAAGCAAGCAAAGCTGGACCGACACATCATCGGAACTCTTCCGACAGGCGGCGACGATCCGATCGCCGACGCGGCGGCCGCAATTCGCGCTGCCATCGAGAAGGAGAACCTTCCCACCGAGAGCGTTGGACTCGTTATCGAGACGGGCCTGGCCGCTTTTCGAACCGTTCGAGTGCCCTTCTCGGACCCGGCCAAGATCGAAGCGGTCTTAAAGTTCGAGGTCGAGAGCCAGCTGCCGCAATGGAATATCGATGACGTTGTCGTCGACTTCTTGGTTGCGTCGGGCAACGAGGTCGAATCCAACCTGATCGTCTCAGCGGTACAAAAGGCGGACTTGCAGCGCCAACTTTCGATCTGCGAGGGAGCCGGTCTCGAGCCGCTCGAAGCGGAGCTCGAGTGCACGGCTCTGGTGAACGCCGCCTCCCACGCGGGCCTGCTGGATTCCGAGAGCGCCTGCGTCCTGGTTCACTTCGGCGATGTCTCCACGGCTCTGGTACTGGTCGACGGCGGAGAGGTTAAGTCCGTTCGCGCCATTCACTCGGGAGCCTTTGCTCCGGCCCAAGAGGGTGCCGAAGAAGCGGCCGACAACGGCGCACACCTGGATCGCGTTTCCGGATTATTAAAGCGCGAGATTTTGCGGACGATCTCTTCCGCTGAGACGCTTCAACCCCTCGAGGCCGTCTACGTCGCGGGCTACGAACCGACAGGCCTTGTCGGCGAAGAGGTCGAGGGCATTCCCGTCGAGGCGATCGGCGTGTTGCCGGATGCCGACGAAGACGAGATCGAGGACGCAAGCCGTCTCTACGTGGCTTGGGGAGCTGCGCTGCGCGAGCTTGGCGGAGGGGTGCTGAAGCCTTCCTTGCGCCGAGAGGAGCTGCGCTTCCTCGGGAAGTTCGAGCGGCTGGAACTTCCGCTTGCGGTGCTCGCGCTCCTGCTCGTCACCATCTTCAGTGTGCGCGCGATTGTCACCTACAAGCACATCAAGCAGAGCGAGACCAACCTGACCACATGGCTGATGGCGTCGAACCGACACATGCTCGGTGTCCCGCTGGAGGGCGTTCCCGGGCGCCTGCGAAATCCGTCCGAGGAGCTCGCTGAGTACGCGAACGATGCGGTGAAGAACGATGTCCCCGAGAAAGCCCGCTTCGATCAGTTGACCAGGATCGAGCGCATGCTCCAGCAAGAGATCATCGCCGCGCAACGCGACCTGGGCCAAGACGTCGAGATTGTCCAGCCGATGAGCTGCTTGGATGGAATCGTCCTGGTGATCGGAGTTCTGAACGAACTGAAAGCCGACCTCGGTCAATTCTCTATTCGAAAGGTCGACGCGGATTACAGCTCCGGCAAAGGCTCTCGGCCGGACAGCGTCACGGTCAAGCTCGACCTGACCTTCCGCGGTTCGGGGACGATCGAGGCCACCGAGCGCTTCTACAGCTTTCTCAATGCCGTTCGCCTCAAGCCTTGGTACCTGAGCGATAAACCGGTGAAGGAGAGCGTTCTGGAGACGGGGGATGGAATCTTCATCGACGGCATGACGTTCGCGGTCGACGTCAATAAAGGGGAGTTCGTGACCCTATGAGTTCCTTCTTCACAGGTATGAATTTGCCGCGCTTCGTTATTTTGATCGGCTTTCTCGCCTCGGCGGTATTGGCGTGGTTCGACTACGACCTGAACATGAAGCTCGATGATTTGAGAGATGCCGAGCAGAACCGAGCTCCCAATCTCGTTCGGAAGATTCAGAGCTATAGCCGTCGCCTGACCTCACTGCAGGATCAACTTCAAGACGACGTCTGGGTTGGCCAGAACAACCCCGGCCTCTACGCTCGGACGATTGCGCAAGACGAGAAGGTCAATCTCGGTCAGGTGGACGTCTTGCCCGGTTCCGATGAGCGCGTAGTCAACGGCGTCGTCGACAAGAAGTACAACATCCGGCCCGTGAACAAGAACCGTGGCTGGGCGAAGTATTCCCTCGGCAACTTCCTCTACAAGCTCGAGGCGGAAAGCCAGCGCGTTCGCGTGACTCGCGTGAAAATCATGCAGCCCGCGAAGCGCCGTTCGAAGCCGCACGAAATTCCGCCGGACGAGTGGACCTACGAGGTCGAGATTACCTCGCGTCAGCGCGAGTAAGAGCGCCCGTCGAGAGCCGCTCCGTGAGCTCGGCTCACTTGCTCAGCTCACTTAGAAGCGAGCGCCTTGGCTTCGGCCGCGTGGCGGTGATAGGCCTGCAAGCTCTTCACGCTGAAGTCCCCACGGTGCAGCGTGCTGAGCGCACTCACGAGCGCGCTAATTCCCGCAAGCGTCGTGATGCAGGTGATGCCGACCGCAACGGCCGCCGCACGAATCGCACTGTCATCCTTGCGCTGTTGGTGCCCGTAGGGCGTGTTGAGGACCAGATCGATCTCGCGGTTCTTGATCAGGTCCACGATGTGCGGCCGACCCTCTTGAACCTTGTTCACGCGCTGGACCTCAATGCCGTGGCTCTTGAGCGCACGGTAGGTTCCTTCGGTCGCTAGGAGTTCGTAGCCGAGGTTCGCGAGCAGCGTTGCCTGGGGAAGAATGGCGCGCTTGTCCGACGAACGCACGGTGATCAGGATGCGTCCCGTTTTGGGCAGGTTCATGCCCGCCGCGCGATAGGCCTTCGCGAACGCGAAGCCCAGGTCCGGGTCGATGCCCATCACTTCGCCGGTCGAGCGCATCTCCGGCGAGAGCAGAACTTCGGCGCCGGGGAAGCGGTTGTGCGGGAAGACGGGGGCTTTGACGGCGAAGTAGTCGGGGATGCGCTCCTCGGTGAAGCCGAGCTCTTCGAGCGTAGTTCCGCACATGACTTTCGCCGCGTAACCGGCGAGCGGAACGCCGATGGCCTTCGACACGAACGGCACCGTGCGGCTGGCGCGCGGGTTGACCTCGAGGACGTAGATCGAGTCGCCCTTGATGGCGAACTGAATGTTCATCAAGCCGATGACGTTGAGCTCGGCGGCCAGAGCCTTAGTCGCCGTGGCGACTTCCGCAATGAGCCGCGCGTCGAGCGTGTGCGGCGGCAAGACGCAGGTCGAGTCGCCGGAGTGAATGCCGGCTTCTTCGATGTGCTCCATGATCGCGCCGATGACGCACAGCTTGCCGTCGGAGATGGCATCGACATCGACCTCGATCGCGTCTTCGACGAATCGATCGACGAGGACCGGGTGATTCGGCGAGGCGTGGACGGCTTTCGAGAGGTAAGTGTCGAGCGCATCATCGTCGTAGACGATCTCCATGGCGCGCCCACCGAGCACGTAGCTGGGGCGGACAATGACCGGATAGCCGATGCGGCGTGCGATCTCAAAAGCCTCGCCGGCGTTCTTCGCGATGCCGTTTTCCGGCTGGCGCAAGCCGAGCTTGTCGAGCAACTCGGTGAACTGCTCGCGGTCCTCTGCGCGGTCGATCGATTGAACCGAGGTCCCGATCAGAGGCGCTCCGGCACGTTCGAGCCCGGCGGCGAGGTTGAGCGGCGTCTGCCCACCGAACTGAACGATGATGCCCTTCGGCTTGACCGCGTGAACGATGTTCATCACGTCTTCGTGCGTCAGCGGCTCGAAGAACAGAGTGTCGGACGTATCGAAGTCGGTCGAGACGGTCTCGGGATTGGAGTTGACCATGATCGACTCGTAGCCGAGCTCGCGCGCAGCAAACGAGGCGTGGCAGCAGCAGTAGTCGAACTCAATGCCTTGGCCGATTCGGTTCGGTCCACCGCCGAGAATCATGATCTTCGGCGTCTCCGAGACTCGAAGCTCATTCGACTCGTCCCAGGTCGAGTAGTAGTAGGGCGTGATCGCTTCGAACTCGGCGGCGCAGGTGTCGACCAGGCGATAGGCCGCGTTGATTTCGAATTCTTCGCGTCGCGCACGAACGGCATCTTGAGTTGTGCCGACGGCGTTCGCGATTTGCACATCGGAGTAGCCGAGCCGCTTTGCGCGCACGAGCAAGTCGCGATCGAGGATCGCGCCCTGAAGCTCTGCCTCGAAGTCGCACAGCTCGCGCATGTTCTCGAGGAACCAGGGGTCGATGTGCGTCGCCTCGTGAATCTCCCGCGTGCTCCAGCCGGATCGATAGGCCGTGCGCACCGCGAGCAGCCTTCCATCGGTGGGAATGCGCAACATCCGCGCAACGTCATCGCGATCGAGCTTGATCGCGGTCAGCTCTTCGCTCGAGTCGAGTCCCAGCCCTCTCAGGCCAACCTCGAGCCCGCGCAGCGCTTTCTGCAGCGACTCCTTGAACGTCCGTCCAATGCTCATCACTTCGCCGACACTCTTCATGCGAGTCGTGAGCGAGGTGTCGGTGCCCGGGAACTTCTCGAACGCAAAGCGCGGAATCTTCACGACGCAGTAGTCGATCGACGGCTCAAAACACGCGGGGGTCTCGCGCGTGATGTCGTTCTGGATCTCGTTGAGCGTGTAGCCCACGGCGAGCTTGGCCGCGAACTTGGCGATCGGGAAGCCGGTGGCCTTCGAGGCCAGCGCGGAAGAGCGCGACACGCGCGGATTCATCTCGATCACGACCAGTCGCCCGTCTTCCGGATTGACCGCGAACTGGACGTTGGATCCACCGCACTCCACGCCGATCTCGCGCATCACGGCGAGCGAGGCGTTGCGCATGTTCTGGTACTCGCGGTCGGTCAGCGTCTGCGACGGCGCGACGGTGATCGAGTCGCCGGTATGCACGCCCATCGGATCGACGTTTTCGATCGAGCAGATGATGACGCAGTTGTCCGCCGAGTCGCGCATCACCTCCATCTCGTACTCTTTCCAGCCGGAGAGATACTCTTCGACCAGGACTTCCGAGTTCATCGAGAGGTTCAGTCCCGCGCTGACGATCTCCTCATACTCCTCGACGTTGTAGGCCACACCACCGCCGGCACCGCCCATCGTGAAGGCGGGGCGGATCACGGCGGGGAAGCCAATCTCGGCGAGGCAGCGCTGCGCATCTTCCATGGTGCGCGCGATTCCCGAGCGCGGCAGGCCCATTCCGATGCGCATCATCGCGGCGCGGAACAGGTCGCGGTCTTCCGCTTTTCGGATCACGTCCGGCACGGCTCCGATGACTTCGACGCCATGCTCGTCGAGCACGCCGGAGTCGTAGAGCTCAAGCGCCGTGTTGAGTCCGGTCTGGCCGCCCATCGTGGGCAGCAGCGCGTCGGGCTTCTCGAGCGCGATGATCTTGGCGACGGCTTCCGCGGTGACCGGCTCGATGTAGGTCGCATCCGCCAGCTCCGGATCCGTCATGATCGTCGCCGGATTGGAATTGACCAAAATGACGCGGTAACCCTCCTCGCGGAGGGCTTTGCAGGCCTGCGTTCCGGAATAGTCGAACTCGCAGGCTTGGCCGATGACAATCGGGCCGCTTCCTATGATCAGGATCGACTCGAGGTCGTCGCGACGGGGCATACGGGAGGGTGGTCGAGGTGCGTAGCCGGTGCGCGGGAGGGCGCCGGGTCGGCACAGGAGGATGGAAACGGAACTGGGAAACTTAAGCGAAGCGCCCCGGCCTGAAGCTGCATTGCTGAAGCGGCATTTCTGGGCCCGGCTCCAGCTCTAAAAACCGAGCGATTGAAACATATGTCTCCTCGACCGTCGAGCGGATCGGGCGGCTTCTCGCGCTCGTTATCGCGGAGTCAGGAGGGACTCAATCAGGCCCTCGTTCAATGGGCTATCCGGCTCGACGGATCCGGCGCGGCGGACCAGGACAAAGCGCGGACTGCCCTGGGCGCTCTTCTTGTCCAGACTCATCGCCCTCTGTAAGGCGGGCGGGGCGAGCGAGTTGCCCGAGCGCTCGCGGAGCTCGTCGAGATTGCGGGGCAGACCGAGCTTCTCGAGCAGGTCGCCGACTCGCCCAGGCAAGCTCGAATCCTCCAAGAGCTGGATCTCGGCCCCAGCCTCAAGGGCGAGCACCAGTCCCACCGCCACGGCGACCCCATGGGGGATCTCGCCATAGCCCGCCACTTGCTCGATGGCATGGGCGAAGGTGTGCCCGAGATTGAGCACTTTGCGCCGGCCGGCCTCGCGCTCGTCTGCGCTGACCACCCGGGCTTTCACGCGCACGCAGCGGGTGACGATCTCGGTCAGGACCTCGGGATCGCCGGCCAGGCAGGCCTCCGTCTGCGGCTCGATCCACTCGAGCAGGTCCGCGTCTCCGATCAGAGCGGATTTGATCACCTCGCCAAAGCCCGACCGGAGCTCTTCGATCTCCAGCGTTCCGAGGGTCTCGACGTCCGCATAGACGGCCTGCGGCTGCTTGAAGGTGCCGGCCAGGTTCTTCCCGCTCGCCAGGTTCACCGCAGTCTTACCGCCTACCGAAGAATCGACCATGGAGAGCAAAGTCGTCGGGCAGTGAATCACCTCGATGCCGCGCATGTAGAGCGAGGCCGCCAGACCGCCGAGGTCGCCGATGACGCCGCCGCCGAGGGCGAGGAGCGTGCCACTGCGATCCAATCCGGCGTTGGCGAGTTCGCCGAGCACGCGCTCGAGTGTCGCGAAGGACTTCGAGTCTTCACCCGGCGGCACGATGATGGGGTCGCTCGTGCGGAGGTTGCTCAGCCGGTCGGCATAGAGCGGTGCGACCGTGCTATCGCTGAGGATAACCGTCGGACCGTCGGGCTGAGGCAGTTCCGTGAGCAGCCCCGGACCGATGTGCACGGCGTAAGGGCGTGATGCCTCGATGGCGATTTGAGCCATGGGTTAAGCGGAGGGTGCGTCCCCGAGGGAGTTGGCCGGCGTTTGGAGCTTGCGCCTCGCACGGCGACGGGCGACGAGCTTTTCCTGGAGCTCTTCCGCTCGCTTGCGATCGCGGGTCACCAAGAAAACGAGCAGCCCGACCATCAGTACGGTACCCGTCGTGACTAAGAGCCACATCTGATCCATCGACCGATCGATGGGCCGATCGAACTTCTTCAGTTCATCGAGCACTACCATCGAGGAGAGGCGCATGCCGCCCTTCGCCGGCTCATAGGCCAGGTTCTTGAGGAAGATGCCCGTTCCGGTAATCTCGTCGCCATCGCGGATATCGCCTTGGGCGCCGGGCTTGGCGAAGCGCAGGACCTTGGCCTCGCCGCTCCAGTTCCAGCTGCCGATCCAGCCCTCGGTGACTCTCTCCATCCGCGCCGGATTCTCGCCCGGGTCACGCTCCCAGATCGCGAGCACCTTCAGGACCGGCATACGAAAAGCGCGCCCGCGCCAATCGCTGCCATTCTTCAGCATCTCGATCGCGATGTTGCCATCCAGTTCCGGGATGCCCTCCCAATCGAAGTTCTCGCGGTCGCGATCGCGCGCGAAAGCCATTGTCGTCCAGAGCGCGCGGTGGGGGACACCGGTGATGCCCTCGCGCAGATCGTCGTCCTGCACATCGATAAAGGTATCGAGCGGGAGCGAAGTCAATTCACCGAGCGCTTTGTAGGAGCGCCCGAGCTTCGGACCCACGAGCAGCGGACCCTGAATCCACTCGCCGGGCTCCTCGGCATCCTCATCGTTGAAGGCCTTGAGGAAGAGCCCGTCGAACCGCGCATAGTCCGATTCGACAATGGGCTTCTCGAACGCCGAATCCTCCGCGACGATGAAGTACACCGAGGTGAAGTCTTCGAGCACCATCCGGCCGTGCACTTCGTTCGGGCGTCCGCCGCCGGGTTTGCGCAGACGCTTGGTCACCACCCACCCGCGCGCGGTGAAGGCTTTTCCGCGCGCGCCCGAAGGATTGGACAGGAGCTCCTTTGCGCCAGCTTCGTCGAGCTCCGGCGCTTCGAGTTCAACGAAGTGAGCTTCCGTTAGGTTGCGGGCAATCGGAAAGAGGAAGTCGACGGCCTCGCGCTCGAGCACGACGCGGTCTTCATCGGTGGTGTCCGAAACGAGCTCTTCGATGCGCGCCGTGTCGATCTCCGGGAGCTGCACGTATTCGACTTGTTCGGCGGGTATGCCCGGCAGCTCGGACTGCACGCCCTGGTCGAACTGGTCGGCCTTGAGCTCCGAGTAGAAGTAGCCGAACGCCAGCGCAACCAGAGCGACGGCCATGATCACCATGCGTCGCTTGTCCTTGGCTGCGGAGTGCGCGGCGAGGACTTTGGGAGCCAACTTCTCCGATGTTTGGTGAGTCTTCTTCATGTCAGTTCTCAATCTGCGAGGGTCGCGATCGGCAGTGCGCTTCGTTGACGCTGCGCGGCCCGGGAGGTCGTCGAGGCCGCCTTCATCGCGGCGCTGCCCACCAATCCCCGGAAGAGCCCGTCATGGGGTGAGCCTTCGTGCGAGAGCTCCGGGTGCCACTGCACTCCCAAGGCGAACGGATGGGTTTTGTGTTCAATCGCTTCGATGGTTCCGCCTTCGGATTTTGCCGAGATCAACCAGTCCGAACTCACCCGGCTAAGCGCTTGGTGGTGGCGGCAAACGGCATCTACGCGGTCTATCCCGAGCAAGCGCTCGAGTTTCGTTCCGGTGTCGATTCGAATCGATTGGGGTTCGCCGCTCGCGTGGTCCGCGCACGTGGGGCGATCTTCGGGCAGGTGCTGAAAGAGGTCGCCGCCGGTGCCGAGCGCCAAGAGCTGCATGCCGTAGCAAATTCCGAGTACCGGAAGCTCGTGCTCGAGCGCCAACTTCGCCAGCTCGAAATCCCAGTCCTGCTTTTCGGTCGGTGTCACGGTTGCCGAGGCATGCGTTGGGCCGAGACCGATGCGCTCGGTGTCGAAGTCATCGCCGCCCGAGAGCAACAATCCGTCGAGGTGCTGGAAGAGGCGAGCGAGATCGAGCGGTCCCCCGACCGGAGGAATCGCGACGGGAACGCCGCCGGCTTTGAGAATGGAGTCCGCGTAGCGCAAGGGCAGGTTGAGCCGCGCGGTCTTTCCGGGATCGAGCAGACCGTTGATGCCGATCAGGGGCAGCGGAGTGGCGGGGGGAATGGGCATGGGGAGCGGGGCACTCTTTTTGGAATCGCGGGCGAGAGAGGGATGCCGAAAGTTTGCGGGCGGCCTCGATTCTAACCGATCCGAGTGCCGTGCTCGGCAGTGAGGGCTTTAGGATCTCGCGCATGCCTGTGGAAGTCATGTCGTGGACGTTGATCGCCGTCTATCTCGCGCTGGGATTCCTCTTCCTGGCCAAGGGAGCGGACTGGCTGGTGGATGGAGGCTCGTCGATCGCTCGCAAGGCGGGGATCAGCACAATGGTGGTCGGGCTCACCGTTGTGGCTTGGGGGACCTCGATGCCCGAGGTGGTCGTCTCGACCGTCGCGGCTTGGCAGGGCGATACGTCGATTTCGATCGGCAATGTGCTCGGCAGCAATATCGCGAACATCGGCCTCGTGCTGGGAGCGAGCGCGCTGGTTCTCCCGCGGGTGATGGAACAAGTCCTGCGCCCGCGCGAGTTGTTCTGGTTGCTCGTCTCGCTCGGCACGCTGTGGTGGATTTGCAGCGACGCGTCGATTACCCGAAAGGACGCAGGGATCCTGCTCGGCGTCTTTCTCGCCCACAACGTTCACGTGTGGTTGACCGCGCGCGAGTCGGGCTTTCTCACGGACGACGCGACAGCCAGCGAACCGGTGCGCTTTCCCGTTCTCAAGCTCGTGGTCGGAATTGCGCTGATTTCCTCGGGCGCCTACTTGGTCGTGGAGGGCGCCGTCGCCGGCGCCACGCGAATCGGAATGAACGAGATGGTGGTCGGCCTCACCGTCGTCGCGATTGGAACTTCGTTGCCAGAGCTCGCGGCGGGCCTCGGCAGCGCATTCAAAGGCGAGAGCGATATCAGTCTCGGAAACGTCGTCGGCAGCAACGTCTTCAATGTGCTCGCCGTACTCGGAATCGTCGGACTGGTCCAGCCACTCGTGCCGACGGGCGAAGCGGACGATCCACTTGCCTCGAGCTTTGAAGAAGCCCTCGCCGTCGACTTTCCGATGGTGCTCGGCTTCAGCCTCGCCGCCGCGGTACTCCCGATACTTCCGGGAGGCGGAAGGATCAAAGGGTTCGTGCTCTTGGCCGGATTCGGCACCTACACGACGATGCGCGTGATCGGCGCGACGAGCTAGCGCCGGTAAGCGTCGATCGAGAGAGTCGAGGAGTGCGCGGAGCTTTTGTGCGCACCAATTGCCGACCGAGGTCGGAACTAATTCGAATGGAGTCTCCCCGCCGGGTGGTCGACAAAAAGTGTTGCTCCTCCGAACTACGGAATCCAAAGCGGGCGGGTTCGAGGCTCGTCGAAGCCGGCAAGCTGCGCTGCCCTCTATTGCGAATAGTACTTATCCCGTGCGGTTTACGGAGAGCGCGTGGAGCCTGAGGCATGGACTTTTGAGTCTTATGCACCACGGGAACAGATGGACGGCACGTGGCGCGATTCGCCGTGAGTCCGAGTTTCCTCTTCCCTCCCCAAGCTAGTTGGGTGGCCCGCCTGATACGACGTGCGCAACAGCACCAATCGGCCGCTCAACGATTCCATCCCAAGGAGTATCGACGACCATGATTACTTCGACAGCACTTGTACTTCTCGCCTGGGCAACCCCGATTCCTCCCGCGCCCGCGGTAGAACGGCCCGTACCCGAGCTCAACGTTCACTACGAGACAGACCTTCAAGGTCTGCGATTCACCGCCAACTTGCATGGCGTGGAAGGCGGTCAATATGCCGTCATTGCCAGCATGGAAGGGTTCCGTCCGATCATGATGGGACGCGCCGAGATGGGGGCGCCCGTCGTGTTTAAATTCCGCGAGGGTTATCTCGAAATGCTGCCTGCTCCTGTCAGGTTTTTCGCGGCTTACTATCGCGGCCGGGCACTCACCTACTCCCAGCCGGCAGACCTAGTCCTTGGCAAGCAAATGATTTGCGAGGAACTGAACTTCAATCACAAGATTGGCTCCGATCGGGGGATGCTCCGAGGGCGCCACATCAATTACGAGTGGGTCGACATGGGAATGATCGTCTCCGCGCGTAACAACGTTTTCACTCACCCGGACAAAGCCATCCTGTTTGACACCGCGGACATCACGGGAGGTGACACTGATTTGTTGACCCCCAATCCGGCGGGCTTCAACAACGATGTCGCGTTTGGAAACGTTCTGATCGTCGCTGAAAACGACAGAGACCTTCTTCCGACCGACAGCTTCGTCGATGACCCCGATGACGAAGCCGGCGGCGGAAGCATCTACTTCGACTTCGAGGGCGGTGCGGGAATCTGCTCCGTAACGCTACTCGACATCGATGAGAAGCCCGGCACGGAGCTGCGCTTCTATCGCAACGGGAACTTCGAGGTTCCCGACGAGACGCTGAGCGTCTTCTCCCTCGGAGACGGCAGCGTACAAGAGATTTTCTTCGCCGAGTTCGACGTCGATCGCTTCGAAGTCTACTTCCAAGGGTCGGGAGCGGTCGCTCGCGCCGACATCATCCCCTGCCCGCGCATGGTCAACTTCGACGAGACTTCCACGGGGATACCGATGACTTTCCGCGCTGGCGAGGACATGGAAGAGCAGTACAGCTTCATGGGAATGCACGTCTCCGCACGGAACAACAATGACGAGCACCCCGACAAAGCGATCCTGTTTGATTCCGAGAATCCGACGGGCGACGACTTCGACCTGCTCACTCCCAATCCTGCGGTCCCCGGCAATGACACACCGCTTGGGTTCGTCATGATCATCGCAGAGAACGATGTCGATAGCGCTCCAGACGATGGCTACGTCGATGACCCGGACGACGAGGCGAGTGGCGGAGTCATGACCTTTAGATTCGACAGCGATGTCCTCTTCCTCTCCGCCCATGTCCTCGACGTGGACGGCAAGGAGTTCGACTTCTGGCGCTTCTATGACAAAGACGGCTTCGAGCTACAGACCATCGTGATCCCGGATCTCCCCGATGGAAACGTTCAGGTCATTCAACCCTTCTTGGCCGGAGTGCGTACCGCAGAGCTCCACCTCGGTGGATCGGGTGCGGTCACTCGACTGCAATACTGCATCGAGACTCCTCCCCCCTGCGGGCAACCTCCCGTCGTTCTCAACTAGCCTTTTATCTCAACGCTTCCCGGTCAGCTTTTCGTCGAGCTGGTCGGGAAGGTGTAATACCGAACCCGGTTCATCTCTAAACTTTTAGGGTCCTGACCCATGGCTGAATGCCATGGGGCAGGACCCGAAAAGTTTAGAGTTGAACCGGGTTCGGTATTACACCTTCCCCATTGCGCAGGCCATCAGGCGATACAGCAGGCGCGCGCCGACGATTTCGTCCCAGCCTTCGCCGAGCGGACGATAGGTGCCGGGCGCCACTTCGACCAGGTCGATTCCGATGACGCGCTTTCCGCTGCGCGCGAGTGCTTGAAGCCAAACCGCAGCATCGTTCCAGTCGAGTCCGCCGGGAACGGGCGTTCCGGTGTTCGGGCACAGCGTCCTATCGAGGCCGTCGACGTCGAAGGTGATCCAGAGCTTGTCCGGCAAGGTCGCGATGTGACGAGCGGCGAGGGCGAAGAGGTCACGGTGTTCGAGTTTCGCGCGTGCCCAGTCGTGATCGAAGACGGTTTGCACGCGGCCTTCCGCGCTCGCGATTCGCGAGAGCTCCTCGTCGCAAATGTCGCGAATGCCCACTTGGAGGATGCGCTCGATTCCGTCGAGCTCACGCAGGGCATTGTGAATGGCCGAAGCGTGTGACCAAGTGAAGCCCTCGTAGGCAGCGCGCAGATCGGCGTGCGCGTCGAAGTGCAAGAGTCCGAGCCCGGGATGCGCGTCCGCCGCGGCGCTCCAAGCGCCGAAGGGCACGGAGTGATCACCGCCGAGAATGACGGGGATCTTGTCGCTCTCGAGGGCGAGGTGAGTGACGCTTTTGACCAGCGCATTGAGCTCACCACCGATCTCGTTGACTCGACCGGTGGCCTCTTCGATCGCGTTGTTCGCGTCACTCGCCGCGCGGATCGATCGCGTCAATTCGCAAGCACGCCGGTTCAAGTCCTCAACACCTTCGGGCGTTCCTATCCAAGCGATGCCCGATTCATAGGGTCGCCCGAACTCCAGATCGAACAGCTCGACTTGGTGGCTCGCGCGAAAGACGGCGTCCGGCCCGCGCGCGGTCCCCTGTCGAAAAGAGGTCGTCGCCTCGAAGGGCACGGAATAGACGTGGAAGCGCGCGCTCTTCGCGTCGTCGTCCAGCCCGTACATGCCACTCTCTCTCGTTGCGGCGGCGTTGGGATCTGTAGAGCTCACGCCGCGAGTTTACTGTGAAGGTGTAATACCGAACCCGGTTCAGATCTAAACTTTTGGAG
>JAJDEU010000012.1 GCA_029259635.1 Planctomycetota bacterium
CAGCTGATCTCCCTGGGTTGTCCTGGGCTGGCGGCGTGTCGGTCCGTTGGTAGGCGGTCCCTCCACGGTGCGCTCGGGGTGCTGTTGGACCCGAGGCCCGTGGAGGGACCTGTGAAGAAGGATGACAGGGAGATCGTGAACATTCTTGAGGCGTTTGACTTGACTGGGTGTGCGCACTCGGCCGCCCGGCTGGCGGGGTGTGATCCGAAGACGGTTCGGCACTGGGTGGCCCAGCGCGACCGGGGCCTGCCGGTCGGCGGTCCGGGCCGGCGCGAGCGGTTGATCGACCTGTTCGAAGACAAGATCGAGGAGTGGGTAGACCGCTCGGAGGGCAAGGTCCGTGCGGATGTGGTGCACGAGCGGCTGGTCGCGGTCGGGTTCGGCGGTGATGAGCGGACCACGCGGCGGGCGGTCGCGGAGGCGAAGAAGCGGTGGCGGGCGGGGCAGCGGCGCACGTATCGGCCGTGGATCACCGAGCCGGGGATGTGGTGTCAGTTCGACTGGGGAGTCGGCCCGGCGGTGCCGTGGGCCGGCGGGCCGCCGCGCGCGACGCTGTTGTTCTGTTTGTGGTTGGCGTGGTCGCGGTTCCGGGTGGTGATCCCGACCTGGGACCGCACCCTGCCCACCCTTCTGGCCTGCATCGACACCTCGCTGCGCCGGCTGGGGGGTGCGCCGACGTATGCGTTGACCGACAACGAGAAGACCGTCACGGTGGAGCATGTTGCCCGGGTCGCGGTGCGTCACCCGGAGGTGGTCGCCGCCGGGCGGTACTACGGCATCCAGGTGGCGACGTGCGTGCCGTTCGACCCGGAGTCCAAGGGCGGCGCCGAGGCGTCGGTGCGGGTAGCGAAGGCCGATCTGGTGCCCACGGAGGCGAACCTGCTGGATGCCTATCCGGACATGACGACGTTGGTCGCGGCGTGTGACGCGTTCTGCGCCACGGTCAACCATCGCCGGCACCGGGAGACCGCCGCGATCCCGGCCGAGCGGCTGATCATCGAACGCGACCGGTTGCATGTGCTTCCTTCGGCCCCGTATGCCGCCGCGCTGGGCGAAACCCGGCTGGTGAACCCCGATCAGACGGTGCGGTTCGGGTCGGTGCGCTACTCCACCCCGCCCGGGTTGGTCGGGGCGCAGGTGTGGGTCCGCGCGGCCGGTGATGAGCTGGTCGTCGTCGCCGACCTCGGCGCGCTGGCGTTGCGCCCGGTGTGGGCGCCGGCGCCACCGGCCGGGTTGGTCGAGGTCGCCCGCCACGCCCTCTCGACTCCGGGACGGCCGCGGATCGAGCTCGCGCACTACCCCGGCCACCCCCAGGACCCGTCCGGGGCGCCGCGCCCGCCCACACCCAAGCCCACCAACCCGGCCGAGACCGCGTTCCTGGCCCTCGGGCCGGGGGCGCAGGCGTGGCTGGTCGAGGCCGCCGCCGCGGGCGCGGTGCGAGTGCGGGCGAAGATGGCCGCCGCGGTCGAACTGGCCGCACTCGCCGGACGAGGCGAGGTCGACGCCGCGCTCGGCGTCGCCGCCACGGCCGGGCGGTTCGCCGAGGACGACCTGCTCGCGATCGTGCGCCACCGGGCCGCCGGCGCCCCGACCGCGCAGCTGGTGGTCCCCGACGAGACACACTCCGCGCAGCCCGGCACCGCGGCCTGGGAGGGGTTCGGCCGATGACCATCCCGGACAACACTGCCGACCCCACGCCAACCGGCCCGTCGCAACCTCTGCCGGCCTCGCCGTGGATCCTGCTCGACCGCACCACCGCCGGCCAGGCCGCGAGCGTGCTCGACCGGCTCGAGCAGTGGCTGGTCGGCGGCGGGGAACCCGAGGCGGTGGCGTCGTGCGCGTCGGCGTGCTCCATGGAGCAGGACGACGCGTTCAGCGTCGCGGCCTGGGTCGGCGCGCTCGCCGCCCGCCTGGACCGCCGCATCGAGGAGACCGACCGATGGTCGTGACCGCCCAACCCGCACCACCACCGCTACCGGAGGAACTGACCGTGCTGCTACGCCGGATGCGGCTGCCCTACCTACGAGGTGCCGCCCCCGAAGTACTCGCGACCGCCCGCGCGCAACGCTGGGACCCCGCCGAAACCCTGCGGGTGCTGCTGGCCGAAGAAGTCGCCGGCCGCGATAACGCCACCCGCCGCCAACACCGCCGCGCTGCCGGCCTCCCAGCCGGGAAGACGTTCGCGTCCTGGCGGGAGGCCGACAGCTCCATCCCGACACCGACCCAGCACGCCCTGGCCACCCTGGAATGGCTCGGACGGGCGGAGAATTTGGCCGTCACCGGCCCGTCGGGAACGGGTAAGACGCACCTGGTCGAGGCACTCGCGCACGCCGCCATCGACACCGGCCGCCGGGTCGCCTGGTTCACCCTCGAATCCCTCACCGCCGCGGTCGGACGAGCGGGCGCGGACGGCTCCGTCGCCCGCACCATCACCAAAATCACCCGCGCGGATCTGATCGTGGTGGATGACATCGGCATGCTGCCCGCCGGCCAAGCCGCCGCCGAAGCGCTCTACCGCGTCATCGATGCCGCCTACGAACGCCGCTCGGTCGCGGTCACGTCCAACCTGCACCCATCCGGGTTCGACACGATCATGCCCAAAACCCTGGCCACCGCCACGGTCGACCGGCTCCTGCACCACGCCCACATCGTGCTCACCGAAGGCACCAGCCTGCGCCTGGCCGAGGCCACCACCGGGAAAGGCGTGGTCCCCTTGACCTAGATCAACAGGAGATCAGCTGACCGCGCACAGGGAGATAACCTGTCCGCCAGCAGGGAGATCAACTGTCCGCCCACAGGGAAGTGCTGTTGTCCCTTGACA
>JAJDEU010000013.1 GCA_029259635.1 Planctomycetota bacterium
TTCAAGAGCGACACGGGCTTTGAACTCGGGACTGTGCGTTCTGCGCTTGTTCTTCATCGGTTGTTAGGGATGCCTGCCGGGTCGGCTCGGCTACCAATTCTAACTAACCGGGTGGCTCCGTTTTGTCGGACCAGCTCTGAACTCATCCTGAATAGCATCGTCAACAACCTCGGCGATGCTATTCACGCAAGGACACTTACCGCGATTCGACATTCCTCCCTCGGAGATGTTGAACGCGCGAGCCTGGATTTTGACGCAACGGTTAGTGGAATCGAGCTTGCCTATCGATGTGAGGCGCTAGTCGGGCAGGGGCTGCGCCAGGTTATTTTGACTTGGTCTTTGGTCGCCGAACGAGAGCGATTGGAAGAGCGTGCGGATGATCTTGTTGAGGGTTATCGAGTTCCCGCACCGAACTCGAAGTGGGGCCGGGCGATGAAGCTGACCGAGCAGACGGCTCGCCTACCCGGCTTCACGGTCACGGTCTCCACCCGTGAGGCGCTCTTGGCCAAAGAGCTCATGAGCGAAGAGCAGGATATTCTCTGCGTATCCGCAGACGAGAGCGTCGCTTTCTATATCTTCAATAATCGCATCGAGTCGAAGCTCTCCGACCTCGTCGAATCGACACAAGAACTCTTGGCCGAGCAGTTTCCGGACATCGTCGAGATTGCACGCAATCAGCTAACCGTTAATGAGTATCCGGCTACCGAAGTTGTGTTCACTGAGGCGGGCTCTACAGCCGTCGCTGTTCGGAGCATTCAGTTCTCGCTCGCGCCTGACCTTCATCTTGAGATCCGCTTGGTTTATTACGGTGATCCGGATGGCTTCGAGGAGCTGCGACGTTCGTTCGTAAACTCAATTCGCATCGAGAAGCGTGAGAACGCTCTCTCTTTTCTGGAAGGGATCGAGAGCGACGGGAAACAAGAGGAGCCAACGCATTCCGACTCGACGAGTGCGCTCTTGAACGCCTCCCAACGGATCTGCGAGCTGGAGCAGGCGCCGCTCCGGTTCACCGTTGATAAAGAAGGTGGCTGGATTCTCGCCTTTCCCTACGGCGTGTCTGAGCTCTCGCCAATGCTCCTGCTCTCCGAGATCTACTCCGGCGATAATTGGGACACGAACCGCTCTGCCGCCCGCACCAAGTTCGGACTCTTCATGGGCGGCATGACTGAGCCTGCCCGCAAGCTCAACGACGGCACGCCCGAAGAACAGGATTTCGTTGCCAGGCTGTTGGTACCCGCCCCGAAAGGACTTCTCGTTGCTCGTTCTGCTAGCGCCCCGACCTTTCCCGGCATCGAGTTGACCAGCGTGGGTAACGACGAGCTGGTCCTGCGCGGGCAGCGCACGGAGAAAGCCCTCAAGACTTTTAGAGGACAAACCGTCGCGGCGATCTGTCTCGATTCTTCGGAGAAGCGAGTGCTGTGCGCTCTGCACGTACGCAAAAACTACGGGTGGAATGAGCCACGCGACCTTCAAATCGTCGACTTGAAGTCGAAGGAAGTACGACCTGTCGGTTCTTGGCCGGCGGTCCGCGCCTTCGGAAGAGCGAGCGAAGGCTGGCTGATTTCGGGGCGCCCAGAAGGTCGCGTGGATGGCATCTATCATGTCCTGTTCGATGAGGCTGAACCGAAGCTGAAGTTGCTCGTCTCCGGAAGCGAGGCGATGGGAATGGACTGGTCGGACGAGGGGCTGCTCTTCTTCCAGGGGGGCGACAACGGCGGCGGCGCGATCTACGTGGCCAAGCCGGCGGCCGTCAGAGAGCACGGTCCCGCGAGCGCGCCCTTCTTCGCCGAGCTCATCAACGAAATCGCGACAGCCGCAGCACCTCCCGAGGGCGCGCTCTCGATTCTCCGCTCTCAAGCCGCCATGGAGGTATTTCTGAAGAGTGCCGACGCCGAGTCAGTTCGGCGTGTTGGCTCCCCGCTTCCGAAATCAACTTCCGACGTCGATCGACTTCTCTCCGACCTTTCCTGGAACTACGACGTCTCGCCCGACGGACTCGTGCTCTTAGCCGCCCTCTTCTCTCACTCCATCTGTGAAGCGGGAGGAACCTGGGTCGATGCCGGTGACGACCCCCTCGAATTCATCGGCGCTACATCAGCACCCGACGATAACGAGTTCCTTGTCACCTATCGCCCTCTCGCCGTCGTGATCGAAACGCTCTACGACGAAGATGGTTGGTGGAATCCCTGCAACTCGATCGTCGAAGGCGCCCAAGGTCGCAAAATCCTTCTCGGTGAAGACCCAGCCCAGCTGCATGAGCGCTTTCTCCAGAGCACCACGAACGACTGGCAGAGCGAACTTCCGACTAAAACTCTCTCTGGGATCCGAAGCTTCTTGACCTCCCACCCCGGAAACAGACACCTGCGAAATGACGTTTACGCGCAGCTCGCCGCGATGGAACGTCGAGAAGAGCTCGCGCAATTGGCTGAGTCGTTTAGCCAGAGCGACGAGGCGACCGAAACGGACCTGCACTATTGGCTCGGGTCGATCGCCGGAGCTGACGCAACGCTTGAAGAGCGCGAGCTGATTGCCGCGATCCAACGGTTTCCGCAGAGCGCCGCGATGTTCTTCTTGCTCGGTAATCTCTACGGTCGTTCCGGCCGCACAGAAGAAGCGATCGCCGCTTACGAGCGCACCGCAGAACTTGAGCAGTGGGGCTTCCTCGCCAATTCGGCGAATGAAGCACTCGCGGAACTCGAAGAGTGAGAAGCGTTGACCTAGGTCGTCGCTTCAGTCGGTCTTCACGCACTCTCCATGTCGGCCAACGGAGAGCGCGTCAAGCCACAACTCAGCCGGGCGGAACGATGACGTAGACCGCCGCGGAGTAAATCGTCATCACGATTCCCGCGATGAATATGACCGGACTGAATGGGACGATCGGGTCGAGGAAGGGCTCGGTCCCAAAACGCGCGGACAGCGCCAGACCAACGGCTCCTAGGGCCAGGCCTCCCACCATGGATCCGGTTGTGAGGACACGACGCAACAGAATGCGTCCCTGAGTCTCGGGCTCCAGAACGTTTCGCATCCGACCGTAGTACGCGTGGAGCGGAACGATTGGGAAACAACGCATGAAGGCGACGAAGGCCAAGACGCCGATGCTGATGATTCCGAGTAGGACGGCAACCTCAATCCAACCGGGCACATAGAAGCCCGCCGGATAGTCGAGATGATGCCCGTGCGTCTGAGCGGGAACAACGACGAGGAAGCGCCTGAGAATCGCCGCGCCGTTGACCAAGAGCCCAGCTATGACGGTCCAACCGATCAGCGCTTTTCGCGCGAGGAACTGCACGAAGAGGATCCCCATCGAGACGAAGAGGAGCGCGAGCATCGTCCAAAAGGCCGGCGCGTAGACTCCGAAGGTGACGGCATCAGCGACGCGCAAGGCCGCTGTCTGTCCCGCGTATCGCTCGGTCAAAGTCTCGACCGCGAGCAGGTACAAGAACACCGAGATCAGGATCAACAAGACGTTCCCGAGCCTCTGAAAGACGCGGACGGGAATGGCGTTATGCGCTCCCAGATAACGGTGAAGCACGCCGGCGATCGCGAGCAACAAGCCCACGCCGGAGATGCCCGCCACGATCAACATGCTCGGCGCACGCAGGGCTCCAAACCACCCCGGACGACCGCCTTGCGTTCCGAACACAAAACCGAGCGTCGAGTACGCGATCACGATGAACGGAAAGAATGTGAGCGACAGCCAAAAGCGCGCTCGTCGGTGCCGGAGCAATTCCCTGTCCGTTCCCCGATAGCCCGAGGCCCAAATGCGGTAAACCCAACTGAAGGGTCCGCCGGCGCGAGCGCACCAGGCTGCGTCGCCGCGTCCGCCGAGATAGAGCATGACCAAACTCGCCGCGACTCCGACACCTACGATCAGAGTGAACGAGCCGAAGAAGGGCGACATGACGCGCGCGAATTGAGGCAGCTTCCAGAGTGCCGCCATTGGGCGGCCTTGGTCGGCCATCACGCACATTCCGGCGAGAATGAGAGACAGCACGGCGAGGAACTCGGCAATCCGCGCGAGTGGGCGTAGGTCGCGAATCCTAAATAGGTGCGCGCCCGTCGAGACGGCAATGCCCGTCGCGGCCAGCCCCACAAAGAAGATGTCGAACATGATGTAGAGCCCCCAGGCAGCCCCACCATCGCCCACCGAACGCATGTTCGTCACCACGTCGCCGTGGAGGCGCTGCTGCGCAAAGGCGTAAATTCCGATCGCGATCAACACGAGCGGAATCACGACCCAGACGATGATTCCGAGCGGTCCGATTTTCGGTAGCCGAAGCGGCTGCAGCGGTGTGACGGATCCAGCCGAATGTTTCACTTCGTTCACCTGCTCTTCCGATCTTTCGCGAGATAAGAGACCTTGGGTTTCGTGCCCAGGTGTTCATGCAACCTCGACGCACGCGGACTGCGAGTCATGCGCGAGACCCGACTATCGGGATCGTTCAGGTCGCCGAAGACAATCGCGACCGCAGGACAGGCCTCGGCACAAGCGGTCATGGTTTCGAGCTCGCCGTCGTGCATCGGGCGCTCCTCGAGAGCGGCGGTCTCCTTCAACTTGCGCAGTCGGTGATGGCAAAAAGTGCACTTCTCAACGACACCTTCGGGGCGCAGCGCCACGTCCGGATTCAAGAAGTTTCGATAGGTCTCGGGCCAATCCGTGTGCTTCCAATTAAAGACCCGACGATCGTAAGGACACGCCACCGTGCAATAGCGACAGCCGATGCAGCGATCCCAGATCTGCGCAACCAGTCCCTCTTCGTTGACGTAGGTCGCATTGACCGGGCAGACCTTGACGCACGGCGGGTTCTCACAGTGAAAGCAGGGCATCGGCAAGAGCTCGACGGGTAATTCGCCATCGCCGCTCCCCTCCTTGTGGTGCGGGAGCAGACTCATCCACTCCATCGTCGTGCCCTTGTTCTCCTCCTCCGGTCCGGAGGTGGGGACGTTGTTTTCGGAGCGACAGGAGACTACGCAGGCTCCGCAGCCGTTGCAGAGGTCGAGGTCGATGGCCATGCCCCACTTGCGCTCGACGCTGAGAAGTTCTTCCGAGTCCGAAGGCTGCGCGAGCGCTTTCGAGGTTCGCCTAGTAACGCGGTCCACGATTCGACTCATGAACGCCGCCATCATTCCCCGCCGCGTGCTTCGCTTATTCTTGCTCACGACTGCAACCTCCGAATCGAAACTCGAGTGCCTTGAAGTACCGAGGATCCGCCGAAGGGATCCAGAGTGTCGGTTGAGAGCAGCGTCATGGCATTCGCGCCGATGCCCTCCGCAAAGCGTCCGTAGGCCGTGTGCCCCGCGCCCAGTGCCACGCGGACATCTCCGCGACGAACACCGCGAGTGAGGTAGGCGCTAAGCTCCAGGCTGCCTTCCGAGCTCTCGAGAACAACGCGATCGGATTGCCGAATACCAAAGACCCGCGCGGTATCCGGATGCAGTTCCGCTTCGCTCCCCCAGGTCGATCGGCCGCGCCAGGGCGCAAGCTCGACCAGCCAGGGCAGGTTCGCTCCGCTGCCGCGCGCGTAAGTGTGCGGCTTATAGGGCTGCAGGGAGAGCGGGTACCGAGAGGTCTCTCCAACCGTCGCGAGCTCGCGATAGAAAGGCAAACACAAGAGGTCGGGATCACCCACGCCCGCCAAGTCCATCGCGGTTTCTTCGATGGATTCCCCCCTCAGCTCTGCACGCTCTTGGAGCTCCTTCCACAAGGCCGTCGAGAAAAACTCAAAGCGCCCCGATTCGGTCTGGAAGACTCGCTCCCACTGTTCGTGCACGTAGTCGTCTCCGACCCAAAAGCCCTCGGCGTAGAGTCGCTTGAGGAATTTGGAGCCCTTGGACTCCGCGATGGAACCGGATTTCGATTTGTGAAGGCCGATAATCTTGTCTTTGAAGGCCGACTTGAAGTCCTTCCAGGCAAAGGCTTCATCAAGGCCTTCCCCTATCGCTTGCGCCACGTCGATCAGAACGTCGCCGGTTGCGCGCGTGTCATACAGGCGCTCGACAACGGGTTGGCGTAATCCGAAGACCGCGCGTCCCAGGTTGGGAGCGGAGCAGGAATCCTCCCAGCGCTCGAGCCAACTATCGTCCGGCAAGACGAGGTTCGCGAACTCCGCAGTCGTCTCGTCCATGAACGGCGAGAAGGAGACCGCGAACGGAATGGACTGGAGCGCACTTCGCCAAGCGCCCGCATCGGCTCGCGCATAGATCGGGTTGGAGTGATCGATGAGCAGCGTGTCGAGCGAGTACGGGTCGCCCGCCATGAGACAATTGGGCAACTGATCCAAGGAGCGGCCGAGCGCGCGGGCTTTCGCGCGGTCACCGTCAAAGAGTGGCTCGCGCTCCAATCCGGCCTCGGCGATTTCATCGAGCTCGACTTCCTCCCACTCCGCCAGCGGCGGCTTGAGTTGCGTGAGCAAACCACCCGGGCGGTCGATGGCGCCGAGCAAGGCGTTGAGCGCGTGAACGGCCATGGCCGTGTGAACGCCATTCGAAGCCTTCAGGTCGTCCGCGCCAGAGATCGCGAAGCACGGCCTGTTCTTCGACATCGAACGAGCGACGTCTTCAATCACCGCGATCGGCACGTCGCAAATCTTCGCGACCTCAACCGGCGAGAACTGATCGAGCACCGCTCGGAACCCGAGATGTTCGCGCCCCTCGTCATCCTTCCAGGATTCGAACCCCGAACACTGCTCGCCGACAAACCTCTGGTCGAAGAGCTCGTCACGCACAAGCACGTGAGCGACTCCCAAGACGAAGGCCGCGTTGGTGCCGGCGCGGGCTTCGATCCACTCGTCCGCATTCATCGCCGTGCGCGAATAGCTGGGACCGACGTGAATGATTTCGGTGCGACCGTTGCCGCCGTTACCCCGGCCGCGCATGCGCGCGAAGTGCAGAGTTTGACAGGACGCGTCGAGGACACCGGATCCGAGGCTGAGCACGACCTTTGCGTTCTCCCAGTCCCGCGCGGGAACCTCACCGATTCCCTGCATCGCGAGCGAAGCGCGGATCTCCGCACCGTCATCGGACCGACCGCCGTCGAAGAAGTTAGGCGTTCCGTAGGCTGTCGCGAACCGCTCCCAAAAATCGCGCATCATGCCGCGCTCGCGACCGCAGAGAATGCCGAGCTGTTCCGGCCGGGCATCTTCCCGGAGTTGAAGCAGCCTTTCACCCAGAAGCTCGATGGCTTCCTCCCAGGCGATCGATTTCCATTCTCCGGAACCGCGCGGTCCCGTCAAGAGAAGCGGGCCCTGAATCCGATCGGGGTCATAGAGCACTTGAGGCGCAGCAAGTCCGCGCGGACCGATCCCGCCACGGTTGATCGGACAATCCGAATTGCCTTCGACCTTGACCGCCCGGCCCTCGACGACGCGAACCCGAATGCCGCAACCGGCTTCGCACTGCCCGCAAGAAGTCGCGATGAAGCGCTCCTCGCCGCGCATCCAATTCTCGCTTCCCGGAACCGCCGGCTTGTTGGGCGAGAAGGCATCCCCCTCGCTGCATCCACCGAGCACACCGCCGACGCCCAACACGCCAGCCGCTTTGAGTAGGTCCCTTCTGGATTCGCGGAACTCGGTCATCGGAAGCCTTCTTTACATGTCGCGATCGTAGAACCGGGAAGGCCACCCTTCCGGTTGAGAGAGGTGGCCCGTGACTTCACTTCAGGGACTAAGCATCCCGAAGTGAATCCCCCGATAGCGAGCGCTCTGAGCCATGAGAAGCGCACTCCTTTTCGGGATGGTTCTCGGGGGGTCACTGACATTTGCCATGGACGACTACAGGTGTTGAATCAGGGACGGGTCGTGGCACGGTGCACAGGCCTGGGTGTAGGGAACCGGCATGGCTTTCTCCGGAAGGACACCCTCGACACCGACGTTGGTCTTGCGCGGCACATCGAAGACGTGAGACGAGATGTCGTTCTCGAAGTAAGTCTCGGTGCTATCCGCGGAAGTGCCCGTCGGTGCGCTGAGCAAGGCACCGAAATTACCCGCTCCCGTCTTAGCTGTCTTGTTCATGTGACAGTCGATGCACTTCGCAACGGCTGAGCCATGAGCCACCCCGATGACCGCCATGGTGTGCTCGGCGGTGCTCGAGATCTCGTCTCCGTGGCAGTTCATGCAGAGCGGGCTATCCGGTGCATGCGGATCCGCGATCAACGCGCGCTCGAAGCCAGTTCCACCGTGCATGTCGTGACAATCGCTGCACCCCATGAGTTGCTCGTCGTTGCGGTAGTGCGCCGACTTCACCCAATCGGGATACTGCTGGTGGTGGCTCTTCGAGTGCTTGAAGTCCGGCCAGAACTTGCTCGCTTTGGGTCCGTTTACCGTCGGCTTGACGTGGCTGGCCAAGAACTCTGCACGGCTGATGCCCGGAAGCGGCCACTCGCCGGTTGCGCTGAGCGGATGGTCCTTGCCAATCGGGTCGGCACCTTCTTGACGGTTGTGGCAGCGCCCACATAGCTGGTTGTCGCGGCTCGGGGACAAGTACTCCGGCGACACGATAAAGCGGGCTTCGGCCGCCGCAACGTGGTCGGAACCGGGACCGTGGCAGTTTTCGCAGCCCGTGTTCAAGTCGTTAATGAACCCGTTGCCGTCGATGTCGTACTCACCATTCGGATCCTCGAGTGTATGGGCCAAGACCTCCCCAGTAACACCATCGGTGTATTGCTCATAACCCGCGGCGTGACAGCCGATGCAATTGCGCGAGATATTGTTGGTGATGTCCGGCATCTTGATCACGTCGTCTGTGATCACCGTCGGAGTTCCCATCTGATCCCAGAAGAAGTCTAGGTGATAGTCTCGGAACACCTGGCGGGTTCGGTCAAAGCGATCCTCGTCGCCGGTCTCTTGGTATTGCAGCAGCGGATAGAGCCCGTTGAGTCCCGGCCAAGCGATCATGTAGCGCTGCTTTCTGACCGCTCCACCGTAGGTGAGTTTCACTACGCGCTCGGTCAGGTCATTCGGGTCCGAGGAGTTACCGACATTGTCGATGGTGATCTTGTATTCCAAGCTTGTCGAGTCTCTCCAGAGCCAGAGGATTGCAGAGACATTTCCGATCGTCGCCATGGGATCCGGATTCGTGAGCGAGGCTTTGAACTTGTCGAATCCTCGAGAGGCGTCGAAGTCGAACATGTAGACCGGAGTGCCGCCGGTGTGAGCCGCAGCCGAGAGGAAGAAGGCCAAGCCCTCGTCGATCTCAGGATGCTCGCTCGTGTCCTGCAGCGGACTTGAGACACCGGGAACTCGGAATCCGAGGCGGTGAGCGAGAGTCTTCTCGGTCGCGTATTCGGCGTGACAGCCAAGACAAGTGCTCATGGTCGCGTAGGTCGCGGTCGCCGAGGGCGAAGAAGACACGGTGATGTTGCGAGTCGTCGCTCGCAGAGCGTTCGCGTCGGCGGCTTGCTTGCAGTGACTGCCCCCCCTCAGGTGTTCGGTGTCCGTTGCAGCCGGCTCGACGTAGACGAAGTACTTGCCGTCGGGGACCACCGGAATGACGTAGGAGCCGTCGGCGCCGGTCATGGCGCGGGTGAAGGTCGTGCCGCTTGCCGCGACCGCATCCTCAAGCGGCTCGTCGAATCCCACGGTCGTCCTGGCGAGAACACCGGCAGCGGTAATTTCCTGAGTGGAGACCGAAGTGGTGGGAACGAGGTAGACCATCGCACCCACGACGGCGACCCCAGATGGACCTGTGACTTTGCCTTGCAGGCTCGTCGAGGATGAGTTGGAGCCGCTGCTCGACGAGGAGCAAGCTGCTCCAAAAGCCGCTACGACTAGAACCAGAGCTGCACACAAAAGTGCTACAGGGACGAATTTTTTATCGTGACTGGATCGGTTGGTTTCCATGGCAATGCGCACTGAGCTTGGGACGAAGAATGAAGTCGTTCCGGCTATTGTTGTTCCATCGGGATTCATCCCGGAGAGGGTCATTCGGAGGCTGATTAGCAAACCGCGTACCCTTCGATTTGAATCCGCAACAAACTCTTCAAGTCGACGAATGCGCTGCTTGAAGGCTCTTTTCAGCGCTCTCTGCTCGGAACCGCCGCGACAGTCGTCGAGGTCCGCCCAGGGGACCGGGGAATAATCCGCAATTCGGGAGATCATTCGCTCGACTCGACGCCGCGCTCCGCGACCGGCCCAGATCCTGAAGGCGCGAACACCCTAGAATTCGACTAGCCGACGGCAGATGCTCGGAGTAGCGTCGCCCGGCGCACCGATCCCAGCGGTACAAGCGCGCGTGCTCTCACCATGAATCCCGTCTCAAGACTTCGACGAACTCGGCCGGCGACGCTGGTCTGTGCTCTCTTGCTTTTGGCGGGGACGGCTTTAATCGCGTGGGTCGCCTTGCCCGAGAGTTCGAACGAGCCCGAGAGCCCGGCCTTGCATGCCAAGGTCAAGTCGGCCCCACCTCCTGCGGCCAAGCGCGAGGATCTCAAGCGGCCCTCCGAACCCATCGCTCGCCCCGCTCCATCAAGGCAGGCGATCGCCAAAGCTCCGCCGCGAACCTTTGTCATCTGCCAGCAGGAGCTCGACGGTCAAGCTCTACCCGGCATTCGGATGTACCGAAGATCGGAAGTCATCGCTGGACCGAGCGCCCCCAACGGCCGCCTCGAATTGGCGAATCCCGGCACAGGCCCCATCACTCTGTGGGCGCGAGGCTGGCTTCCCGTCACGGTGCAGAGCGACCGGCTTCCGGCCAATGTCGAGTTCCGCATGGCGGAGGCCTCGCTCAAGTTGCGGCTGTTGAACGCGACTCCCGAGCACCGCGTGCAGAAGAGCCTCCTCCAGAGGCAATCACCGGAACCGAATCGAGGTCTTCCATGGGCTCCCAGGTTGGAAGAGCGCGGTCAAGATCTTTGGATCGCCGACCAGCTTGCGCCGGGGCGATACGACCTCTACGTCTGGGTCCTCTTTCCGGGCGGAGAGTCTCACTCCTATTCACTTCGAGCGCTCGACCTGGAGCAGTCCAAGAGCACGAGCGCCTCGATCGATCTAGCCACTCCCGGCGACCACGAATCCGATAGCTAGCAGCCCGTGGTAAAAGTCATTCACTCCATAAGCGGCCGATTGTTGGCCAGGTCGGCACCCAAAAGCCTCCCCGAATCTATGGATTCGGGTTCGTTTCCGGGCACCAACCCGACTAAAAATTTGCTGCTCATAGAGCAAAGCACTTTCACCACGGACTGCTAGTCCGCTATTTGTGGCACAGCAAGCAGTCGTTGCTGACCTTCTCCTTGGTGTGGCAATCCATGCACGCGTCCATCGTCATCCAATCGATCTGAGACTCGGTCACGGGCTCATCAATCGTGGTCATCTCGCCGTGGCAAACTTTGCAATCGAGTTCGCCGCGCACCACGTGCGGAGCGTGAGAAAAGTAGACGTGTCCGACCACTCGATTGACCTGGACCCAGGGAATCGGCTCGTCTCGCTCCGCGTATTCCCGAACGAGCGGCTCGTTCACGTCCTCGCCCTGCGGCTCCTCGTGGCATAGGAGGCAAGTATTCAAGGTAGGAATCGTTGCGTACTGCCCCTCCTCTGAGCCGATGTGGCAATCGACGCAGGTCGTATCTTGCTCCGCATGAACCGCATGGCTAAAGGCCATCGGTTGCACAGCAGCTTCCGCACGGGAATCGCAGGAAACCAGCGAAAGCAAAGCAAGCCCACACCAAGCGGAGAACAGCTCCCATTGCCGAACTCCACGATGGCGCATCTCAATCACTCCTTGGGCGCTACGCCGCAACCGTCTGTGCAAACGTGATCGCATTCGCAGGTCTCACCACATCCGCACACAAGTTGCGCGGCCCGTTCTGCGGCCGTCCTGGGCTTCATCGGGTTGAGGTGCCTGGCTTTTTCCACGCGCTCAAAAAAGCAGAAGGGCTTGTAGGTCGGGCTCTCGTCGTTGTGACACTTCACGCACAGCTCGCGTGAAATGTTCATCCCGATTTCGCCTTCCGGGATTTCGACGAAGCTCAACTCTTCTTCGTCTCCAAAGCCCTCTTCATCATCCTCTTCGTTGGCGGCGCGAAAGCGCGCACGCGCATGGTCATTGCCCGGCCCGTGACACGATTCACAGCCCACGCCGTCCTCCCTGTCGAAGCTCTTCTTGAACAGTTTTTCGGACTCTCCGAAGGCCGTCACGTGGCACTTCAGACACTGATCGCTCTTCGATGCATCCGGGATGCCTTTCTCCGTGGCGATCTTCTTGGCCTCGTCGCTATGGAGCGATTTCATCCCGTTCGAGTGGCCGGCCTCCATCCACGCGCCCCACTGATTCCCCGAGGCCTCAGCGTCGTGACAGTTCTGGCACTTCTGCGACCCGATGTACTTATTGGCCGCCTTCGCGGGCTCGGGTCCCGCGCTGTTGCTGCCCAACAAGACGGGCAGCAGGAAGAGCCCGAGCACAGCCATCGCCGGAATTCCGGCGCGGAGAATGGGTCGCAGGAGATAAGAGCGCTTCATCGATTTTGCTCCAGTTATTGGTGACAGGCGTTGCAGTCATCGCCGTTGTCGACGTGGCTAATGAACAGGTGGCATTCCCGGCAATCCGAAGCTGGATTATGCCCAATGGGTTTCGGGGGAGCTAATGCGTGACTCGGGGCCCCCGTGACGTGGCACAGGTTACAGCTCTGCTGGCTACTTCCGGACAGGTGACATCCGAAGCAGTGCGTATTTTTCGTCGCACCGAAAAGTCCGGAGTGGGACTGCGGTTCAACGGCAGTGTGGCAACGATCGCAGTAGTCAGGGGTGTGACACGTGGCGCAATTCGCGCGATCCATTTGAGCGGTCAAGCCGTGACTGCTTCGACGCCAGTAGTTGTTGTGATTGGCCGGCGGCACTTCTTCGTGACAGGTCGCACAGGCCGATTCTTCGTGGCACATGTCGCAGCGATCCACTGTCAGCTCGGACCGATTGCGCACGTCGATGCCGTGGAACTGTCCCCAAGCACCGTCGTGGCTTCTCGGCTTCGTGTCGACGCGAATCTCTTCGTGACAGGAGTCGCACGCTACGGGCTCGCCCTGTTCGGCATGACAATCCACGCACTGCCCCATCGTCATGGCCATGTAGGGCCGAACCTCGTGAGTCCCCACGACTTCGGCATGGCACTCCATGCAGCCCTCTTCGTCCGTCACGTGTGCGATGTGAGAGAAGCTGATCTCGAGGTCGAGCTCGTTGACGCGCGAGACGAGATACTTGCCATCCTCGAAGAAAGCTGCGGCGCGAGCCTCGGGCTCCGCTTCTTCATCAAAGTCCTCGTGGCAGAGCATGCATGCTTTCAATCGAGGATAGCCCGAACTCTCTTTATCCTCGTAGCCGAGGTGGCAATCGATGCACTCCAGCTCTTCGCCCTCGACGTGGGTCTTGTGGCTGAAGGTGGGACCTCCAAAGCTCCATCCCAGTTGATCGAGCACGAGACAGCCCGCCACCGAGATCGCTAGAAGCACCGGCAGAGCGAACCGAAGTCCGCGCTCGAAACGGTTGGGTCGCACTAGAATCGCCATGTCACACCAAGTATTAGGCTGTGGAACGAGTCGAGTTCTTCGTTCTCGTATTCGTACCGGAGCATTAGGTTCGTCGACTCAACCAGCGAATGTCGGATCTCGCCAAAGTAGGTTCGAACTTCATCGCGTTCCGTGCCGACGTCTCGGAAGTACTTATACAGGGAAAAGTAAGAGCCTGCGGAGAGCTTCCAATCATCCGTTGGCCGCGAGGACAGATCGAGTCCCCAGGTTTGAATATCGTTGCCGGGGCTGTCCCAGGATTCGCCTGTGAGGCTCAAGGTCGTGTTCGACGGAATGAGATCGGGAAAGCTCGCGGTCAAGTAGTAGCGATCAAAGTCTCGGTTGAATCGACCGATATTCGCTTCGTCGCCGACCCGTCGACTGGCCACTCCCCCGTAGAGATCGAAATCGTCGCTGAAGGCCTTGGAGATCATCAGCTGGGTTTCGTCGTAGGGAGAGTAGGTGTTCAGAAAGTTGAAGAAGGGATTGAGCTCGAACGCCAAGTCGCTCTGCGCCTTGAGCAAGCTGAAGTAAGAGACTCGAACGGTCAGGTCCCGATCCGGAAGCACCCAGTTGCCGTCCAGGGCGAAGTCATTCCCGTTGCCGTTCAGCAGGCTGTAGTTTCCCCCGAGCCGCAGGTTGTCACTGACTTGATGAGCAACACTGCCGGCGACCAGATCGTTGCTGCCCTGTCCGAATCGGTTGTCGTCTTCGAAGTGCATCCAATCGAAACGCATTCGACCATCGATCCAGGGCCGAAAGCCCGTGTACAGGCCGTGCATCCATTCGTCGGAGGGCCAACCCTCGGCCTGGTGCACCGAGAGTCCTCCGTAAGCCCCGACCATGAACTGAGTGGGTCCGATCGGCGCCGTCTCGAATTGCACTCCATCGAAGTAGGCTGTTGTCGGTGTCTCGAAGAGGATCATTCGGCCGATGCGAGCGAGACTCAGATCGTCTCCTACCGGAGCGTCGATGTAGGCGTGGTAGACCCGCGCGTCGACGCGGTTCGAGTAGGTGTCCTGAACGCTAAAGAAGACCGAATCGGGCGCCTGCTTATCCAATCCCCAAGATCCCCGCAGAAGTAAATGCGCGCCCCAGCTCTCCGGTCCGCCGCTGTCGTAGTTGACACCGATCACGGCGAACAGGTCGTGGTCGTCTCCGTCGGGATCGATCACCCACCGCGAGCGCGAGCGCAGATTGATATATCCATCCAGGGTGGCTTGCCCCTCCGCAGCTCCGAGCTTCGCGCTCTCCTCCGTCAGCGAAAGCACAGCGTCGTCCTCGGGCTCGATCTCGATTCGCTCCTCGAGACTGGCCGGGTCGTTCGAGACCGCGGGGCCGATCACCTCGTCCGCGACGGGCACGCCCACCGACGGGTCGAGGTCGGCCGACGTCGAGCTATCCGAAGCCGCCTCAATCGCGGCGGCTTCTACCCCATTCACAGTGTCATTCACAGTTTCCGAGCCCACCGACAAGCTCCCCCCGATCAGCAGAACGAAGGGCATCGCGGTCATGCTCATGAAAGTCCCGCTCTTCATCGATTCGCTCTTCGTAGACTCTGTGCAGACATTGAATTCAAAGGGTTTCATCAGCTGGGTACCTCGGACCAGCTTTATGCCCCGTGAACGGCGCACGCATACCGGTCGTTATGCCCCGCGCAAGCAAGGGCCGCGCCAAAGCCCAACTGGACCGCTTAAAAAAACGGAACACCGTTTAAGCTTCCGTTTTCGCGCTCCTTTCGCCCCGGCCCTCGAAGCGCCCGCGGAGCGAGCACTCGGAACTGAGAGATATTCCCCGCTCGGGAGAAAATCCCCCCCCTGCTGAGCGGCGTGGCGCGGGCCACCACGCGCGAACCGACGAAGCTATTGAGTGAGGAACTCGATCCGAAAGATCGCGCCACGACCGCGATGACTGCGAATGCGAATCGTCGCCTTCTGCGCTTCGAGGTTGTTCTTCGCGATCGAGAGCCCCAAACCCGTGCCGCGGCTCTTCGTGGTGAAAAACGGCTCGAAAATCGAGCCCAGATCCTCCTTGCGAATTCCTGGACCCGAGTCGGCGACGTCGATCGCCACCGTCCCTTCGTGATTTCGGGAGCTGATTCGAATGACGCCTTTGCCCTTGTTGGCCTGCAGACCGTTGAGAATCAGATTCTTGAACACTTGCCCCGTGAGCGCGGGATCGAAGGGCAAGTTCAACCCGAGCTCGAGGCCGGTGAGATCGACATCCTTGGGTCCGACCATCGAGATCCGCTCAAGGTCCCCAACGAGATCCACGAGAAACTGCCCCAAGTCGGCGCGAACGAACTTGGCTGCCGTCGGACGAGCGAACCGAAGCAAGTCCATGGTGAGCTCATTGAGGCGAATTACCTCATCGCCGATGCTGTCAAAAATCTCGCGACGGGGATCTTTCGGCTCGAGCTGTCCTTCCAGCACCTGAAGCGCCGCATGAATACCGGCCAGCGGATTCTTCACCTCGTGAGCGATTTTTGCCGCGAGCTCCCCCACTAGAGCTAGGCGCTTGGAATGCTCGAGTTCTTGCTCGGCCGCGCGCTGCGCCGTGACGTCCCTCAAGATGGCCACCGCGCCAAGCTCACGGCCCTCCGAATTCGTCGAGGAGGTTCGCGAGAGGTTGACCCAAATCGTCTCGCCGTCCTTGCGAACACGGCGAGTCGTGTAATTGAACAGCGCCGTCTCTTGCTCGCAAATGACCTTCAATCGTTCGAGCTCGCCACTCTTGAGTAGATCTCGGGGAATGATGAAACGGATGTTCTTCCCCAGAACTTCCGACGGCTCATAGCCAAACATCACCGTCGCGCCGCGGTTCCAGTAGCGGACAACCCCGTCGGCATCTAGGAAGAGGACCGCATCGAGGGTCATCTCGGGCAGATCTTTTGGGTCGAGCCCGAGATCGCTCAGATCGTAATTATCGGACTTGGAATTCATCCGCTAACTCTCCGGAGTTCAAGGAAACGGTGTACGACGATCTGCGGTGGCGCATGGAACGAGATGGGAGCTTCCGTCCCAACCGCTTATTCCTGAGGTCGGTGGAGGTCACCCGACCAGCCTAACTCACTCTCTAGATGCGAACATCCCGTTGCCAAGCCAGACAGAGTTCTTAATCGAAACTGGGGTCACGTACGGACTAGTTCTTAGTCAGTTGGGCATTCCGGCGGATCCCTTGCGCCCTCCGCATTTGTGAGAATGCGTGCATGGTATCCCCGCTTGGAACTCGAATCCTAATCGTCGATGACGAGAAGCTGATTCGCTGGAGTATGGCCCAGGCCCTGCAGGACGTCGGTCACGTCGTGGAGCAGGCGGAGAACGCCGAGGAAGCCCTTGAAGCGGTGAGGCGCGAAGTTCCGGACCTCGTGCTTCTCGACTACAAGCTGCCCGATCGATCGGGCACGGAGATTCTGCCTGAGCTCCGGCAAATCGCGCCGCGTATGCCCGTCATTATGGTGACCGCCCACGCCAGCGTCCCCGGCGCCGTCGAAGCACTCAAAGGCGGCGTTTGCGACTACATCGGCAAGCCGTTCGAGATCAACGACCTGTTGCAAGCCACGGCTCGCGCGCTGGAAGCCAGTCGCCTGCACGACGTTGTGGAGTGGCACGGTGGCCAAGCGCTCAAGATGATGGGCGGCGGTCAAATCGTCGCCAACAGCCCGGCGATGAAGAAGGTCGCCGATATCGTTCAACGCATCGCTGAGAGCGGCGCGTCCACGGTGCTTCTGCTCGGCGAGAGCGGAGTTGGAAAGGGCGTCATCGCGCACGCCCTCCACAACTTGAGCAGCGCCAAGTCCGACCCCTTCATGAACATTTCCTGCACCTCGTTGCCGGACCAACTGCTCGAATCCGAGCTCTTTGGTCACGAACGCGGTGCCTTTACCGACGCCAAATCTCAAAAGAAGGGCCTTGTCGAACTCGCGGACCAAGGCACGGTATTCCTCGACGAGATCGGTGACATCACGATGGGACTCCAAGCCAAGCTGCTCGGCTTCTTGGAAGACCACATCTTCCGCCGCGTGGGCGGCTTGCGCGACATCAAGGTCTCCGTGCGCGTCATCGCGGCAACGAATAATGACCTCGCCCAAGCCGTCGCGGATGGTCGCTTCCGCAGCGACTTGTACTATCGACTCAAGGTCATCCCGATCACGATTCCGCCTCTGCGCGACCGAACGGAAGACCTCCTGCCGCTAGCTTCCATGTTCATCGAGCACTTCAACACCGAGTTCAGCAAGTCGATTCGCGGCGTGGACAAAGCCTGCGCCGCGGCGATGCAGGCCTACAGCTGGCCCGGCAACGTTCGCGAGCTGCGAAACACGATCGAGCGCGCAGTCCTACTCGGGAGTGGCGAGCTTCTCGTGCTCGAGGACCTACCGACCGAAGTCAGCGAGCCGAGCATCACTCCGAAATGCCAGGACCTCGAGGGACACTTCGACCTCCCCGCAGAAGGTCTCGTGCTCGAAGATCTAGAGAAACACCTGGTCTGCCAAGCGCTCCACAGGACGCACGGCAATCGGGCACGCGCCGCTCGCCTGCTCGGCATGAATCGCGACCAGATGCGCTACCGCGTCAAGAAATTCGAGCTCGTCGAGTTTCAAGACACCGACGCCTGATTCGAAACCGCTCGAGGTCGAACCGCGAATCAGTTGAGCGCGCAGACCAAGTCGGCATTGGCCCCGAGGAACTCGGCAGCGTCGTCGGGGGCAAGTGGACGGCTGACGAAGTAGCCTTGGATCTCGTTGCAGCCGAGGTTGCGAAGGAAGTCCAGTTGGTCGCGGGACTCGACGCCTTCAGCGACGGCGGAGAGACCCAGATTCTTGGCCATTCCGATGATCGCTCGAGTGATGGCCTCGTCCTTTTCGTCGAGCAGGAGGGAATCGACGAAGGTCTTGTCGATTTTGAGGCGGTGGATCGGAAAGCGCTTGAGGTAAGCCAAAGAGGAGTGGCCGGTACCGAAGTCGTCGATGGAGATCTTGACTCCGAGAGAGCGCATGCGCTCCATCGTGTCGATGGCAACTTCTGCGTCGGCCATCACGGTGGTCTCGGTGAGTTCGAGATCGAGGCTGTCCGGAGTTAATCGGGAAGAGTGCAAGATTTTGGCGATTCGGTCCGCCGGTTTCTCACATTGGAACTGTCGAGCGGAGAGATTGACGGCGACGGGAAAGCGCGGGAGGCCTTCATCTTGCCAGCGCTTGTTCTGCTCGCAGGCCGTCTTGAGAACCCAATCGCCGAGCGGGAGAATCAAGCCGGTCTCCTCGGCCATCGGAATGAATTTATCCGGCGGGATCATTCCGAACTCGGGATGCGGCCAACGCACGAGCGCTTCCATCCCGGAGATCTTGCCGCTGAACAGATCGACTTGCGGCTGATAGTGCAGGGCGAGCTCGCCGCGCTCGATCACTGTGCGCAAGGACTGCTCGAGCTCGAGCCGCTCGCTCGTACTCGCATTCATCTTCGGCACGAAGAACTGAATCGAGCTTCCACTCTGCACCTTGGCGCGATTCATCGCCGCGTCCGCGTTCTTAATCAACGCCTCTTCGTCCTCACCATCGGACGGAAACAGGCTGATTCCGATACTGGTATCGAGCACGATCTCGCGGTCGTCGAAGACGTGCGGAAGCGCGAGTTCGCGCTGAATCTTTTTCGCCACGCGCGCCGCATCCTGCGTTCGCGCGATGCCGTCGAGAATAATCAAGAACTCGTCGCCGCTGCGCCGAGCGACGGTGTCACTCTCGCGCAAGCACCGCATCAAACGCTCGGAAACGTCGATTAGCAGCCGATCTCCGCGTTCTGAGCCCAACGTCTCGTTGACGGCCTTGAAGCGATCAAGGTCGATGAAGAGCACGGCGAGCTGGCGCGGATAGCGTCGCGCTTGCGCGATCAGCTGGCGCAGACGGCTCGCGAAGAGGCGCGCATTCGGCAGTCCGGTCAGGTCGTCGTGGTGCGCGAGATGTTGCGAGTAGCGCCGCGCGTTCTCGAGCTCGGCGAGAATGCCCGACCGGTCGATCGTGTTTCGAAGACAGCTCCCGAACAGCTGCAGCTCGGCCTGGGAGAAGACGCCGGAGGTCAAATATTCGTCTGCGCCCGCCGCGACGATTTCGTCGCGCAGTGCCTCCGGAGCTTCCGCGCCGTAGACCAAGAGCGGCGTACCGGTCGGCCGATCGCCCAGCGCGGCGAGGTCGCTCTTCGCGAGGTCCGGCGCCTCGACTCCCACCAGAACCGCATCGAACTCCCCCACCAAAAGCTGCACTCTCGCTTCGTTCACGTTGTGCACGCGCACCAGGTCGAGCTCGCGAACGTGCACGCCTTTGCGCTGCTTCAGACCCGACGTCAGTCGGCGGGCGTTCTCCTCACGATGCTCAACTAACAGAACGCGGCTGGGCTTGTTATTCACGAGTGATGCGGCTGGGGGGCTTTTGGGAATCGATTTCCATGGACCGAAGTACCGATCGAGAGAGGTCGAGTCAACGACCTCTCTCGCCGCTGAGCCCGCGTGAAGCCTTCGGACGGTGGGCGTGGCTCGTTCTACCGTCCAAACGGTCCGTTTCGTATCCGTCCGGCGCTCGCTCGGGTAGCCTGGAGCCACAATGATGGATCCCCGTGAGTACGAGTTGAAGGCCGACCAATGCCTCGAGCGAATCGCCAACTGGCTCGAGGAGTTCGACCCCGATGAAGTCGACTTCGCAGCCTCCGATGGTGTGTTGACGATCGAGTTTCCCGACGGCGCGCGCTACATCCTCAACCGGCAAGCAGCCTCCCACCAAATGTGGTACGCCGCCGGCTCGCGCGCTTGGCACTACAACTGGAGTGAGGGAGCGAACGACTGGCAGGACGATCGCGACGAGCACACGCTCGACGCCTGCCTCGCGAAGACCATCTCCGACAAAATTGGGCGTTCGGTCACGGCGCCGAACTAAGCGAAACCGCCGAGCCGCTTACTGCTCTTCGCTATCCGAGCTCTCGGAGTCTGTCGCACCCGAGTCGCTTGAGTCCGACTCCTCGGGTTCCTCATCCGAAAGAAGTTCGCGCACGGTATCGCCGAGGCCCGTGGGAACGAACTGCTTGAGGATATCGTTCACCGTGCGGAACCACTGCGGACGCACGGACATGTCGAGCTCACGAATCTCGGCGCCGGAGATCTCGATCGGCACGCTCAAGTCGGGCTGAAAAGAGTCGCGCATGTTGTGGAGCACGAGGTTGGCCTTTTGTCCGACGAGCCTCAGCGGGAGCTCGACGCGCATCTCCAAGTCGGTGCCGCCTACCCCAAACTGCCCTCCGAAGGACGCGAGGTGTCCGCGAACCGGCAGAGCCACCGCTTGATATTCGACTCGGCCGGCCGTCAACGCGAGCTCGATGGGCTCCAAGTCGACGAGCACCGGCACCGGCGCACCCTCTTCGGACTCCGCTCTCTCGACCAGGAATGACTCGAACCGTTCGGTGTAGATCGGTTCGACTGCGGCCAGGTCGAGGGAGACCGTGCCGCTCAGACTTTCGAGGTCACCGCCCAGAGGCACGCGGCCGTCACTCAGCGAGAATTCCGCACGTGTCGGCAAGCCGTCGATGCTCTGGAAAGATTCGACGAAGGGTAAGAGCGGAAGCGCGAGGCGACCTTCGGTTCGCGCATCAAGGACACAGTCGAGCGTCGCGACGGAATCGATCAACGCACTTTCGCCCTCTCGGAATCCGTCCAGCACGAGCGACGCGCGCTCGGAATTCAAATCGCAATGAATTCGGCCACCGCCGGAAGAGAGCCCACCGCCGGTCAGCTCGAAGCCGACCGTCTCCCCAAAAACATCCGCAAAGAAGCCATCCGTTCCCAGCCGCTCGTCGAGCGCGTGAGTCGGCATCGCCGTCGCTTCTGCGCGCAGCTGCAAGTCCTGGTGACCGTCGAGGCCAAACGGTCCCGTCAGCCCATAGAAGGTCCAGTGCTTCTCAAACGTCCCACCTCCGTCGAGCTCCGCCGAGACGTCGACGCGAAGAGATTCGGAATCTCCATCAGCGAAGAAGCCGACCTCTTTCATTGAGAGCTCGAACTTCTTCGAGTTCGAACCGGCATCGCGATAGACCAAGTTCGGGATCGAGAGGGTCATCCTGCCGGACTTGACCCGTCCGCTCTCCACCGCGCCAAAGGGGGTGGCGGCAGCGGTCTCCGATCTCACCTCATCGCCTTCGACCTTCGCGCGTTCACGCCAGCCCTCGTAAGAGATGTCGAGCGCCTCATCCCAATCCATTCGCACGCTCTCCGGCATCAGCGGACGGAAGAGCTCGCTCCCGCCCCCGGTAATCTCGCCGGTGAAGTCAACGGCACCCACCCACTCTTTCCAGTCGGTGGGCACGCCGATCACCGCGCCCTCGAAGTTCGCCGTCGCGCGGTCGGAGAACAGCTCGAAGAAGAACGGCCCGCCCTTCTCGCCAGAGGACCCCATTTCGAAACTGATGTATGCCGACTCGCCGAGCGCTTTGGAGAGTCGGCCGTCGAGAACCATTCCCGCGTCGATGCGCGCCACAGGTAACGACGGACACTCCAGGCTGAGCGATTTGCCGAGAACAAGTTCAGACGATCCGGGCTCCGCTTCGGGCTTATTCTCAACCGAGTACTTGACGGAAAAGGTTCCAGATCCATCCGCGACGAGAGCTCCGGTGAGTTCCGTTCGAAACTGGCCTCCCCCCAATCGATCGAACTGCAATTCCGGTCCATAAACTTCGATGGCCTGCTGCTCGTTCAGGACGATGGTGGAGTCCGGCAAGGCGAACATTACCTCACCCGTAGAGGGCGTCTCACTGTTCCGCAACCACTCCCATTTCGCGATCGAGAGCACGAGTGGTTGTTCGCCATTCGATTCGATGCGGCAGTCGGAACCCGCGACCTTCTCCAAAGGCAGATAACCGACCAGCTCGGCCAGCACCGCCTCGGGAAATTCCTTGAGCTCGACCCTTCCCTTCAAGCGCTCGGCGGAAACCGGCACGCTGGCGAGCGGAAGCAGACCATTCGAGATCACCGAACCGCTGGCACTTCCCGTCAGTCCCTCCGAATGAAGGCGCGCGTCGAAGGGAGCGAGGTTGCCGGTTCCCGGCTTCATCGAGAGCTGGAGGGTAAAGCTCTCGCCGAGCGAAGTTCGCATCGACTCTTCCGTCAAACCCGCGAGTTCGAGCAGCGCGGTCGGAAGCTGCTTCGCGATCAATGCTCCGCGCACGCCGGGCGTGCCGGTCTCTTTGGGGGCGAACAGCGCACTGCGATCCACGTGTCCCCGCAACACCAATGAGCCCGGTTCCACAGAGGAGTTTAGCTTGCCGATGAGCCCATTCATCCGGATCGCAAAGGCATCGTCGTCCGCGACATCGACATCGAGACGCATCTCTTTCACGATGATTCCGATCGGAACGGCGCCATTCACCGCGCTCCAAGAGAGTCGTTTAACTTCGACAACCAGGGAACCCGTTTGTCTCAGTGCCGAGCTCGCGAAGTTCTCGGCCTCACCGAGGTCGAGATTCCACTGCCGTCGATAATCCTTGCCTTGCTCGGAAATCGGTTCGAGCGCCCGACTCAGGTTCGAGGTGCCGTTCTCGTCGATGTGAATATCGCCGCGCTCAATCTCCAGAGTCGAGACGCCGTAGTCCCCGTCCCCCCAGATAAAGGCGCCCATCGGCGGCAAGCTCAACGAGGCGCGTAACACCACTCGCCCGTCGCCATCTCTCAATTCGAGACCTTCGATACGCTGGACACCGGTCCAGGCGAGGTCGATCTCTTCCATGGAGATCTCGCCGACAAAGTCCTCTTCGAACATCGTCGTGAGGTCGTCGCGCACGAGCTTCTCCACAAGTTCCGGAGTGAAGAAGATCGTGACCGCCAGGCCACCGCCGAAAAAGGAAAGACACCCGAGCGGGCCGGCGACCAAGCACCCCATGAAGGAGAACAGGCGGTGGATTTTGGGCAGGGGCGGGCTCATGGACGGGCCTCCGCCTTGCTCGCTCTCACCGGAATCATTTGCGAACGGACCAACATCAGTTCCAACGAATATCCGGCGGGAGGTTCTCGAGTCCGCCGCCTTTTGGGCCGATCGAACGCACGACGCGACGCCAGGCACCATCAGCGTCGTCCATGAAGACCGCTTCCGTACAGGCGGGAGCGGGAATCCAAGAGCCTCCTTGCAGTTCACCTTCGAGCTGACCTTCGCCCCAGCCGGAGTAGCCGATCAAGATGCGAATCGAAGCTGCGGCAGCGACCGGATCCGCGGCGAGAACCTTGCCGAGCGCGTCCAGGTCGCCTCCCATCCAGATGTCATCCGTCAGCGGATAGCCGCCCGGAATCTCCGTCGGCAGGGTATGAACGAACTGCATCGTGTCGTGCCCGACCGGGCCACCCAAGTAGACTGGGAAGTCGCTCTTGCCGAGCGCGGGGTGATCGGGCATCAGCGTGCGCACAACCAGATTGGCGGGACGATTGACGATGAATCCGTGCGCGCCC
Source organism: Planctomycetota bacterium (assembly GCA_029259635.1). Classification (GTDB taxonomy): domain Bacteria; phylum Planctomycetota; class UBA1135; order UBA1135; genus OFTM34. The sequence continues at coordinate 23,957 of JAJDEU010000013.1, forward strand.
TCATCGGAGTGCTGGCACATGAGCAAGACCGAGTGCATGAAGTTCGGGTCTTGCAAGTCCGGCCAGGCTGCGAGCAGGGTTCCGGTGTCGACGCGCAGTTCCATCGCGCTAGTCATCGCCTCTTGGATGCCGATGCACCAGCGTCAGCACGCCTTCCAGGTGCGGAGTGTGCGGAAAGAGGTCGACCGGCCTCACGCGCTGCAGCTCGTAACCGCTCTCCAAGAGCGGAGTGAGATCGCGAGCCGCGGCCGCCAGGTTGCACGAGACGTACACCAGACGTGGCGGCGAGAGTTGAAGGAGAGTCTTGATCACTTTTGGATGAAGCCCAGCTCGCGGCGGATCCACGATACAAATGTCGGGCTTGGGGAGCCCCGAATCCTCAGACCAAACCGATTCCACTTCGCCAGCGACGAAGCGGATGTTCTCGACACCGTTGCGCTTGGCATTTCGGATCGCGTCGCGAATTGAAGAGGGCTCGCGTTCGAGTCCGACAACTTCGCGCGCATCCTTGGCCAGCAAGAGCCCGATCACTCCGGCTCCGCAATAGAGATCGAGCAAGACCTCGTTCGATTGAACGGCGGCTTCCTCTCGAATCACTCCCATGAGGCGCTCGGCTTGCAACGTGTTGGTCTGAAAGAACGAGGTAGCAGAGATCTCAAACGTGAGCTCCTCCAGTCGTTCACAGATCATACCGGGACCGTACAGAACGGATTCGCACTCGCTGGTCGCCACCGAAGCGCGCCCGTCGTTGACGCCATGCACGAAGGTCGTGATCTCGGGGTGCGCGGCGAGCAGAGCTTCCGCATAGCGAGTCACATCCTCGCCCGCTCGCGAGGTGACGAGGTACACCATGATCTCGCCGGTATGCGCGCCGTGGCGCAGGACCAAATGGCGCAAGAGCCCGACGTGTTCGCGCGTGTCCCAGGGAGCCAAGTCCATCTCGCGCGCCAACTTCGACGCCGACATCAAAATCCCGTTGCCGGCTTCGAACTGAATGTCGCAACGACCGACCGCCAAGACCTTGTCGTAGCGCCCGCGCGAGTGCAGTCCGAGCGCGAAGTCACGATCCATGCCCTCCGGCTCGGACTCCTCGACCCAGCGTCGATTCGAAAAGGTGAAGTCCATCTTGTTGCGATAGTTCCAAGCGGACTCGCAGCCGAGCACCGGCTCGACGACGTCCGCGCCGCTCAGGGCGAGCACCGGCGCGAGTTCCCGACGCGCGAGCTCGCCCATCAGCTCCAGCTGCCGCGCGTAGGCAATGCCCTGAAAACTGCAACCGCCGCAACTCTCGAAGTGAGCGCAGCGCGGCGCGACCGCGTCGGGCGATGCTTCGCGAAGCTCGAGAATGCGCGAGTCCAGGCGATCGCGTCGGCGCTTGACGACTTGCGCCAAGACGGTGGAGCCGGGGACCGCTCCGGGAATTCGCGCTCGATATTCGCCCCAGTTTCCAACGCCCGTCCCGCGAGCGTTGATGGAGTCGATGACGCACAAGAACTCGTCGTCGCGGCGCGGCTTGCGACCTTCGGGGAGCGGCGTGAGCAGCGCGGAGTCGAATTGCGAGGTGGGCATGAGTCGATGCGCGAAGCTAGCTCGCCGATTCGTTTCCGAGGCTCGCATCCTTCGAAAACTGCGCGATGTCTGCGGGTCGCAGGCCAGCCTTCGCGTCCGGGTGCGCAAGATAGCCGCCGTCGTTGTCCGGCAACGGAAGACCCGCAACATTCATCGCCGTGTAAGCGCCCAGGCAAACGGTGCTCGCCAGATTTAGACTGCGAATACCGTTTCGAATCGGAACGTAGACGCGTCGATCGGCGAACTCGGAGAGCAGCGCTTTGGGAATACCCTTCGACTCGGAGCCGAAGACCAACAGATCGTCGGGCTCGAAAGCGGTCTGAAACAGCGACGTCCCGCCGCGCGCGCTAAAGAGGCGCAGGCGTTTTCGAAGCGGCAGGCTGCTCGTCTCGCCGAGAACCCGCGCTGCATGTTCCCAGTCGGGATGCACGCACAGATCGACCATGGGCCAATAGTCGAGACCTGCGCGCTTGAGATAGCGATCCTCGAGCGAGAAGCCGAGCGGCTCGATGAGGTTGAGCCGCAGACCGGTCGCCGCTGCAAGGCGCGCAGCCGAACCGGTGTTGTGCGGGATCTCGGGATGAACAAGGACGATTTCCACGCCGGGAGTCTACTCGCCCGAGCGCCGTGGTCGCGGGCGCGCGGGGGCAAGGAGGGCGAGTGAGTTCGATTCCCGAGAGGACGGGAGGAGTGGAGGGGGCGGGCTTGGCCTATCGCGAAGATTAGGACTTTGTTAGCCTACCAAACTGACTGGCATCCGTGTGGAAAGCCCTGGCGCTAGCTCCGGCCACCACCGGACTTGCGTTCGAATCGGCCCAGTGCAGGCCCTCGAAACAGAAAAACCGTCAGAGCTCCCTACTCCACAAGCACTTAGCACGAGCTTTCCACACGGAACCCAGTCAGTTGTCCACTCTTCGCCGGATCCTCCACCTCGACGTCGACGCCTTCCTGGCCTCGGTCGAACAGTCCCTGCACCCCGAGCTGCGCGGGCGGCCGGTGATCGTGGGCGGCCCCCCCACCGGGCGCAACCTGGTCATGTCCTGCTCCTACGAGTCGCGCCCCTTCGGCGTGCGGCCGGGCATTCCGCTCGCCATGGCCGCGCGGCTCTGTCCGCAGGGGATCTTTCGCAATGGGGATTCGCAGGCCGCGAACCGGCTGCGCGAAGAGCTCACCCGACTCTTGTTCGAGTTCACTCCACTGGTCGAGGTCGCCTCCATCGACGACTTCTTTCTCGACCTCAGTGGAACCGAGCGCTTGCTCGGTCCGGCCTTCGACGTCGCCGCGCGGATTCGCGAGAGCGTGCTCGCTCGGCTCGCGCTGCCGCTCACGGTGGGGATCGGCTCGAATCGACTCGTCGCTCGCATCGCCGGCAAGCTCGGCAAGCCCGGCGGCATCGCCGAGATCCGTGCCGGTTACGAAGAGACCCTCTTCACCGGTTTGCCCGTGCGCGAGCTGCCCGGCGTCGGTCACTCCATCGGGCGTCAGCTCGAGCGCTTTGCCATCCGCACCGTCGGCGACCTGCGCCAGGTCTCGCGCGAAGTGCTCTTTGCGAGTTTCGGACGGAACGGCTTGTCGCTCTACGATCGCGCGCGCGGCATCGACGACACTCCGGTGGAGGTGACCAGCACCTTGCTGCCGGACGGAAGTCTCGTCAGCCGTCCACCGCGTTCGATTCAACGCATCAGCACTTTTGAGCCCGAGGAAGGTCGACGCGAGTTGGTCGAAGCGATGCTCGTCTATCTGGTCGAGCGCGCCAGTTTTCGTCTGCGTCAGAACCGGCTCGCCGCCAGCTCGGTCGAGACGCGCCTCGTCTACGTCGACACGCGCACCTACGGAGAGCGCAAGCAAGCGGTTGACGAAGGGCTCTCGATCACGCGTCGACGGCGGCTGCCCGCACCCAGCGATTCGACCGATGAACTGCGCGAGCTCGCGCGTTCGCTCTTGCGTCAAATGCCGCGCCGACGCGCGCTCGTCAAACGCGTCGGCGTGACTCTCAACGGTTTGGTCGTTCGCGAGGGCTGGCAGGGTCTCCTCTTCAGCGAGACCGGCGGCGATCGCGAAGACGAGCGCGGCGGAAGTCACGCCGACCGCCACCGCCACCTCGACAACGTCGTCGACGAGCTGCGCGAGCGCCTGGGCTTCGGCCGCCTGCTCTCCGGCACCAGTCTCGAACTAACCGAAACGCACCCACTCACGCGCGATGGCTTTCGACTCCGAACACCCTCACTCAATCAGTAAAAACCCGAGCGAAAAACAACACGCACTTCGGCTTATTTCGGAAGTGCCTGGGCACCGTAACTTTATGAGCTTGCCCCCGAGTTCCCAGAAGTGCGCGAAACTCTGACTCGGAGCTGTCCTATCACAAACACGCCACCCATCTGGCGAGGCCAAGGGAATGGAACCAAGGCCCCGTCTCAATCTCCCCTTAAGTGAGATTAGCGCTGGTAAGGTGGAGTGTTGTTCGCGCAAAGGAGAGCCGAACAATTTTTCGTTTCTGCTGATTGCGGCCACCTCGCTCATTGTCCTTGTTCGAAGGAAAGATCTATGAAGCCACCGATCACCGCGTTGAAGGAAGTCCTTGGGCTCGCGCTCGCTATCTTTTTAGTGTCTTCCATCGGCACTGCTCAAACACCGAGCTCTTCCGACGACGTTCCCGAGGGCCTCAGTTCCACCGACTGGTCCGGTATCCGGCAAGCGTATGAGACGAATCGTCACGCTGCGCGTCCTGTTGGAAACGACTACGAAGCGAGCAATCCCGGCCAACAGTGGCGGACGCGCTTCGACGGACACGGATTCACGACCCGGCCCAATGCTGGCGGGTGGAGCTGGGGGTTGAAGCTCGTGCGCTACGGCTTCGTTGGCGAGGAGCGCGACGTGGCGCAACTAGCGCGCGTAAGCACCGAAGGCGAACGCGTCACCTACGACTGGGATACGACGCTTCAAGAGTGGTACGTCAACGACCGTCGAGGACTGGAGCATGGATACACCGTGCACGAGCGGCCGCCCTATTGCGATGAGCCGGGTCTGCTGACGTTCACTCTCGCGGTGCGCGGTGAATTGCGTCCGGACGTACTGAGTGACGGACGTGGCGTGCGCTTCCTCAACGAGGACGGCGCGGCGGTACTCACCTACTCGGGGCTAACCGTGTTCGATGCCGACGGGCAACTCCTTCCCGCGCGCTTCGATTCGGTATCCGAGGGATTGCTCTTGACGGTGGACGAGCGCAACGCGCGCTACCCGCTGACGATCGACCCCATCGCGCAGCAGGCCTACCTCAAGGCTTCCAATGCCGACGCGGGCGACCAGTTCGGCTCCCCGGTGTCGGTGTCGGGCGACACGGTAGTGGTTGGAGCGGAATGGGAAGCAAGCAGTTCCACCGGCGTGAACGGCAATCAAAATGACAACAGTGCCAAATTGGCCGGAGCAGTTTACGTGTTCGTGAGAAGCGGACCGAATTGGAGCCAGCAAGCCTATCTCAAGGCCTCCAACACCGACGCGCGGGATGGCTTCGGCGAGTCGGTGTCAATCTCGGGCGACACGCTGGTAGTCGGGGCTCTCAATGAAAGCAGCAGCGCTACCGGCGTGAACGGCAACGAAAGCGATAACAGCGCGGGCGATGCCGGCGCGGCATACGTGTTCGTGCGGAATGGAACAACGTGGAGTCAAGAAGCGTACCTCAAGGCCTCCAATACCGATGCGAATGACCGTTTCGGCAACTCGGTGTCGGTCTCGAGTGACACGATAGTGATCGGAGCGTTTAGTGAAGATAGCAACGCCACCGAAGTGAATGGTGACCAAGGCGACAACAGCACCTTTGGGGCAGGCGCGGCCTACGTGTTCGTGCGATCGGGAACGAGTTGGAGCCAGCAGGCTTATCTCAAGGCCTCCAACAGCGACGTGTGGGATAACTTCGGCCTCAGCGTAGCCGTGTCGGACGACACAGTCGTAGTCGGTGCGCGAAATGAGTCCAGCGACGCCAGAGGCGTGAACGGCGACCAAAGCGATAACAGCGCCAACGACGCCGGCGCAGCGTACGTCTTCGTTCGAAACGAGACAGACTGGAGCCAGCATGCCTATCTCAAAGCCTCCAACACCAACTCATTTGACAACTTCGGCTTTTCGGTGGCGGTGGCAGGCAACACGATAGTGATCGGAGCGTTGGCTGAACGTAGCCACGCCACCGGTGTGAACGGTGACCAGAGCGACAACAGCTACCTACAGGCAGGCGCGGCCTACATCTTCGTGCGGAATGGGGCGACTTGGAACCAACAGGCCTATCTCAAGGCCTCCAATACCGGGCAAGACGACGGATTCGGCGGTTCCGTGGCAGCGTGGGGAGACAGGGTCGTAGTCGGGGCAGCCGGTGAAGGCAGTAGCGCCACCGGCTTGAACGGCGACCAAAGTGACGACAGCGCCAACGACGCCGGCGCGGTATACCTCTTTGCTCGGAGTGGGACAGCTTGGAGCCAGCAGGCCTATCTCAAAGCGTCAAATTCGGACGCGGGGGACATCTTCGGCCACTCGGTGGCAGTGTCGGGAAACACGGTAGTGAGCGGAGCACCAGGAGAGATGAGCAACTCTAGCGGTGTGAACGGCGACCAGAGTGACAACAGCACCTCCGGATCCGGCGCAGCCTACGTCTTCGAGATAGCGTGCACGCAGAGCGTCGCTTCCGACGAGGTGGTCCGGCTCGGGACGCCGCCGAATCCCGCGGCTCTTCTCCCTGGCCTCACATCTGGTCCGGTGATTGGCGCTACCTGGGATCCCGCAATCGACCACACGACGTTCATGCCTGAGGCCACTAGAGACCTCTTGTTGATCAGCTTAAGCCCAGTGAATATCAACCTGGGTTTTCCGGGGACGCTGCTCTGCAATTACGAACAGGGAATAGCTCGCTTCAATTCAGCCCCCGGCGTTCCGTTCTCCATTCCCGTCCCCAACGACTGCACTCTCGTCGGAGTCGAATTGTGTACTCAGGGTGTTTCGTTCGTCGGCGGTCTCTTTCAGTTGACCAACGCCCTAGACATCACGGTCGGCACGTTCTGAATCTCGCCGGCCCGAACACAAAACGACTCGCACCTCGTGCTCAGTTCGGAACTGCCAGGGTTCCGCGCAAGTAGGATGAACGCGAAAGAGGAGCAAAGTCACGAGCGCATGAGCCGCAGGTGAGCGCTAGTGCGGAACCTCTTCGTCGCGCAAGATTGAATACATCAGGCTGTCCACAAGCTTGCCGTTCTTCAGGAAGGCTTTGCGCAGACGACCTTCGAAGGTGAAGCCCGCTTTTTCGAGGACACGCGCCGACGCGGGATTGTCCGCTTTCACCGTGCCGAAGATTCGCTCGAGGTCGAAGCTCTCGAAGCCGAAGCGCACCAACCGCCGAGAGGCCTGGGTCGCGATGCCGCGACCCCAATAATCGACGCCGAGCCAGTAGCCCAGCTCGGCCGACTTCGAGGCGACGTCCTCCTGCAACACGAGGCCGATGCCGCCCATCACCGTTGGACCGTCCGCGATCGCGAAGTTCGTCTCGGGGTCTTGCCCTTCGACGATGGTGAGCCACTCTTCGGCGTCGGCGCGAGTATAGGGATTCGGAAAGATGTCGCGGAGCTGCATGGCGACGCGCGGATCATTCGCGCTCTTCGCGAGTGAGGCGGCGTCGTCGGCGCAGTAACTGCGAATCTGAAATCCATCGAGCTCGAGCTTCATTCGACTTTACCCTTCAACGGACGGGACTCGATTCGCGCGGAGCGACACCGATCACGGCGCCCATGCGGCCCGTGCTCTCGGAGTTTCCGTGCGTGACGTCGCGCCGGAACGAAAAGAAGTCGGCGCGATCGCGCCAGGTGCAACGGTCGGTGGTGTCGATGCGCCGAACACCGGCGCGTGAGAGTTGGAGCTCGACGGCCAAGCGAAGGTCGATGTGATCGCGGCCGTTTGCTTGCTCGCAAACGACTTCGGAGAGGTCGACCGCTCGAAAGGCGTCGATAACTTCGGGACCGACTTCGAAGTGGTCGCGGGAAATGGAGGGGCCGATCGCGGCGACGAGGTTGGAGCTGGCGAACTCTTCGAGCGCGCGCGTGATGACGCCGGCGACCAAGCCGCGCCAACCGGCGTGAACACTGGCGACCGCGCGGCCGTCGGTGCTGGCGAGTAAGACGGGAACGCAGTCAGCGACGCGCATGATCAGCAGGTCTTTCGGATGCTCGGTGAACAGCGCGTCGGCGTGCGGTGGCGAAAGCTGTGGCTCGCCGGGCGCGCGACGGAGGGCGGCACCGTGCACCTGACGGACGCGCGCGAGAGTGCGCGGTTCGTTGAGCCCGACCAGTCGGTGCAAGCGCTCGGCGGAGGCGTGCGATCCATCCGATCCATCGAGCTCGAGCGCCAGGCCACCGCCGGTGTGACGCGTGGTAAAAGCGTGCGGAACGCCGAGTTCGGTCAGCGCCGGCGACCGGAAACCGACGAGGTTCGGCTCGACTTCGAAGCGCTCGAGCGCACCCTGATCCAAGAGGACATTGGCCATCGCGGCATCCTAACGCCGCGGGCCTGCCAATCACCCGTGAGCACGCGCTTCTCCTTGGCAGCACGGGACTTGCGCTCGCTGGGCCAACCCCAGGCGAGCTTTATTTTTGGCTTCTGTTAGGGTGCCTATTCACGACGCAGGGGGCTCCGTCGAGACAGCCGCGACTCAGCGCTCCTATGCATTCCCCACTCTACGTCCCTCTCCGCGTCCACGGTCATCACTCGCTCCTGACCGGCATCGACTCCCCCGCCGAGCTGCTCGAGCGGGCCAGCGAACTGGGCATCGGCGCGCTCGCCCTGACCGACATCGACACGACCGCTGGGCACGTCGAGTTCATCGAAGCGGCCGAAGCGCTCGCGAAAAAACATCCCGCGCGCGCTGTGCGTCCGATCCTCGGCGCGGAGATCAGCCCGGCACCGGTGCCGAGCGCCGCGAACTCCAAGACTCTCGCGAGTGACGAAGCACCCGGACGATTGATCGCGCTCGTCGAGACGGCGCGCGGTTACCAGAACCTCAACAAGCTCGTCTCCGCGCGTCACCTCGGCGGCGATCCCGGCGATCCGGAGGCGCGGTTGGAAGGGCCGGAAAGTTTCGAGCGCGTGGAGAGCGCCGTTCACTTTCAAGCGGGACTGATCTACATCGTCGATCACCCGCGACTCGCGCTCGCCTTGGCGGGCAGGGTTCCGGCGAAACAACTCTTTGTCGGAATCTCACCCGCCTCGCTGCAGAAACAGATACGCGCGCCTTTGAAGCGGCGCTCTCGACAATCTTCTTCCCGCGCGCCCACCTCCCGCGCGATCCACCCACAACCCGGCGAGTCGCGCAACGTCTACCACACGTCGGCGCCACCGCGCGAAGCCGCCATGCGCGCTTCGACCGAAGCCGACGACTTCGACACAAGCGGCTCCTACAAGGTCCCGCCACCGCCGCGCGCCGTCTCCGCCTTCGACCTCTTGCAGGTCGCGCGCGCGACCGGCCTCGCGACCTTGGCGCTGCCCGACATCTACTACGCTCTGCCCGGCGGCATTTCCGACCATCGCGTGCGCGTGGCCATCAAACACAACGCGCTGCTCTACGACCTTCCCGAAGACTGGGTGGCCGAAGCGCCGGCACACATCCTCTCCCCCGCCGAAGCCGGCGCGCTCTACGCCGAGCTACCCGAGGTCTCTGGGCCGTTTGCAGTCAGCGCGAGCACCGGCGCTCTCGCGCGCACTCTCGAAGTGGCCGAACGCTGCCAATACCTGCCCAAACTCGGCGGTGTCGTCTTTCCGAACATTCAGCTGGACGCCGATGACAGCCCCTATTCGCGGCTGGTCTCGCTCAGCTTCGACGGCGCTCGCGAACGCTACCGCCCACTCCACCAACAAGTCATTCGTCGCCTCGACTACGAGCTCTCGGTCATCGACGAGCTCGGCTTCGCGGCCTACTTCCTACTCGTCCGCCAGATCCGCGACTTTGCCAGCGAACAAAAAATCCCCTGCGTCGGGCGCGGCTCGGCGGCCGACAGTTTGGTCGCCTACTGCCTCGGTCTGACCGACGCCGATCCCCTGCGCTATCGCCTGCCCTTCGAGCGCTTTCTCAATCCCGCTCGAAAAGATCGTCCCGACATCGACCTCGACTTTTGTTGGCGGCGACGGGACGAGATTCTCGAGCACGTCTACGAAGCTTTCGGCCCCGAGCGAACGGCGATGATCTCGACGCTCAATCGCTTTGGATTGCGCTCGGCTTTTCGCGAGGCGGCCCTGGTCGAAGGCGTTCCGCCGGTGGAGGTCAATCGGTGGTCGCGGCAGTTGCCCTGGGCCGAGTCGAACGCAGCGGCCTTTGATGGCGACAAGGCAGACGACAAAGCGGACGACAAGCCGTCAGCTCCGGCTTCGCACTCGAATGATGACTCGCTGGCTCCGGCGCTGCGGAACAATCCGATCGCGCGCGCCTTCTTGGCCGTGCCCGAGTCGCGCGACTTTCCTTTCGAGGACGAGCGTTATCAGCGCGTGCTCGCGAGCGCCGCTCGGCTGATCAACACGCCGCGCCACTTCGGCCTGCATCCCGGCGGTGTCGTCGCGACGCCGGGGCCGATCACCGACTGGGTCGCCTGTCACCGCGCGGCCAAGGGCGTCATCGTCACCCAGCACGACAAGGACGCCGTCGAAGCGCTCGGGCTGGTCAAGATGGACCTGCTCGGCAACCGCGCGCTCACCGTGATCGATGACTGTCTCGCGCTGCTCTGTGAATCGAACATCGAGCCGCCCGACCTCTTTGCGATCGCCGAAGACGAGCCGCGCACGGCCGAGCTCTTGCGCGCGGGCCTCTCGCTCGGCTGTTTTCAAATCGAGTCTCCGGGCATGCGCAACCTTTTGAAACAGATCGGCGCGCACACGATGGACGATGTCATCCAGGCCGTCGCTCTGATTCGGCCGGGGCCGGCGAGTTCGGGAATGAAGGAGGCCTTCGTGCGGCGTTTTCGCGGGCTCGAAAAACCGGAAGCGCCCCACGCCTGCCTGACCGAAGTGCTCCGCGACACGCATGGCGTGATGCTGTATCAGGAAGACGTGATGCAGGTGGTCAGCGCGATGGCGGGTTTCGGTCTGGCGGAAGCCGACCAGATCCGGCGCTCACTTCGCAAACGCGATGCAAAGGACCTCGCACCTCTCGCGCGCCGCTTCTCAGACGGTGCACTCGGACGCGGAGTTCGTGCCGAAGACGCGCATCAGGTGTGGACTCTGATCTCGAACTTCGCCTCCTTCGCTTTCTGTAAGGCACACGCCGTCACCTACGGACGCATCGCTTACCGCGCGGCCTATCTGAAAGCGCACTATCCAGCCGCTTACCTGACCGCTTTCTTGAACAGTGAGACGGGCTACTACCAGACACGCGTGTACATCGAAGAAGCGCGACGGCTCGGCATTGCGATCCTCGGTCCGGACATCAACCGCAGTGCGCCGGAGTTTCTGCTCGAGGACGGCAGCCTGCGCGTTGGGCTGGACCGTGTGCGCGGACTGACGCAAGCGACACTCGAGCGCATCCTGGAAGAGCGCGAGCGAACGCCTTTCCTCTCGCTGCCCGACTTTCTCGAACGCAGCGGCGCGCGCACCGACGAGACCGAACATCTCATCCAAGCGGGTGCCTTCGACTCCTTCGATCGCACGCGCCCGGAGCTCGCCTGGCGGCTGCATCTCTTGCGCACCGCCGAACACCGCGTTCCCCGTGATGTGTACGCGATCGATCGTTCGCAGCTCGCCGCCTGTCGCGCCACGCTTCGGTCGCGGGAGGCCGATGCCGTTCGGCGCGCGCAGCAGAGCACCGGCGGCTGGGGAAGTAGCTCGAAGGGGCTCGGGCTCGGTGGCGCCAGGCTCAAGAAAGGCGAGAGCGCGTCTCTCTTTCCGGAGCCCGAGACCCCCGCGCTGGTGCTACCGGGTCTGCCTGACCTGGACGAGACCACGCGCGGGCAGATCGAGCTCGGGTTGCTCGGGCTCACCATCTCCAAGCATCCCGTCGAGCTCTACCCCTGTCCCGGCCAAGACAGTTTCGCGAGCGCGTTCGCCAAACGGCGCGGCCGCGCTCACCGAACGGAAGCTCCCCGGCAGATCGGATGCGGACAACTCGACAACTGCGCGGGACAGGCTGTCGCCTTGGTGGGTTGGCTCGCCGCTACGCGCCGCGTACGTACCGCAAATGGCAAGTGGATGCGCTTCTTGACGCTCGAAGATCGGACCGGTATCGCCGAAGTCGTGCTCTTTCCAGAGATCTACACCGCCTTCGGACACAAGCTGATCTCGAAGGGACCCTTCTGCATCAGCGGGCTCGCCGAAGACCAGATGGGTGCTTGCACCCTGCACGCCGAGCGGATTTGGTAAGGCCCGCGCATGCGAAAGAGATCGGCAGTAGCGCAGTCATCGTGAAGCGCTTCGCACATCGAAAGCCCCGCCACCAGAGACACGCAGTCGCGCCAAGTTTTCTCCTCCGCGAAGCAGGTCGGAACGAAGCGACTCTTGTGCGAGGCGAGTGAGTCCGTTGAGCGCCGCGACTTCCTTCATCAAGGTTGGTTCTCGTCGCCACCGTTCTTGAAACTCGCGACGGGCGGACTCGTCGAGTTCGCCATCGACAAAGGCCATGGCGAGGAGCTGGTCGCGAGTGGGTTCGCGGGGCATTCAGAAGTTCACTTGCCGCGTCGCTTCGTACGCATGCGCGACAGATGCCGAGATAGGTGCCGACCCGCTCGCTCGCTAGCACGGGAGACGGCGGAGAAAGTGTCGCCGCGCGTCTCGTTAATATTCACGAACTGTGACGAACCCAGACTGGCCCGAATGAGGCAGTGAATATCTTCGCCTCCTTTGGGACCGTTGATGTCCGTCAATCGAAGTTGGACGCGATGGACTCGATGGCGAAAGCGCCCCAGCGCCGACCGCAGCTTCTTCTCGACGAAGCCCCGAAGCTCATCGGTCATGAGAATCCCCTTCGAACGCAGTTCAATTTTCATAGAGGTCCGTTCTTTAATGGCCACAGAGGGTCGAGGGCGAGCACGGCTCTCCTCGATCGCTGGAAGCGGGTCGTTAACGATTGAAGAGCCAGTATCCGCTCTGGGCCACCGTTCGGAAAGACGGTAAAACACGACGCGCTTCGTCGATTATCTTGACGTAAAATAGAGCTATGGAATGGCTCAACTACCACCACCTCTATTACTTTTGGACCGTCGCCCGAGAGGGTGGAATTGCGGCGGCCAGCCGCAAGCTCCACGTCGGGCGACCGTCGATCAGCATGCAGCTCAAGGACCTCGAGAGCTTTGTCGGGGCGCCGCTCTTCACTCGACGCGGTCGGTACCTGGAGCTGACGGAGACGGGCAAGCTCGTGCATGGCTACGCGGAAGACATCTTCAGAACGGGCCGCGAGCTCATCGACGCCGTCCGTGGTCGCGAGAACGGAAGGCCGCTCCTCTTCCGAGTCGGTATCGCGGACGTGATGGCCAAGCTCGTCGCCTTTCGCCTCTTGGAGCCCGCGCTCGATCTGGACGAGCAGTTGTCCCTCGAGTGCCGCGAGGGCGAGCCGACTCAGCTCTTCTCCGAGCTAGCCGTTCACAATCTCGACCTCGTCTTGTCCGACATACCGCTCGCCCCCGGGCTCGACGTCAAGGCCTACAATCACGTCATGGGCGAGTCGACGACGGCTCTGTTCGCAGCGCCGGAGCTCGCGCGGCAGCTCAAGCGCAAGTTCCCGAGTTCACTCGACGGCGCGCAGTTTCTCATGCCCTCGGAATCCTCCGCCATTCGTCGTCAGCTCGAGTTTTGGTTAGAAGAGCACAACTTGCGCCCGGTCATTGCTGGCGAGTTTGAAGATAGCGCGCTCATGAAGGTCTTTGGCCAAGCCGGTCGCGGCGTCTTCCCCGCTCCGACGGTCGTGAAAGATCAGATCATCAAGAAGTATGGCGTCCGCATGGTGGGCGAGATCGAGCAGGTCAAGGAACGCTTCTACGCCATCTCGCCCGAGCGCAAGATCAAGCACCCGGCCGTCGCGCGCATCGTCGAGAGCGCTAAAGAGGGGCTCTTCCGAAACACGAAAGGAGCTCGCGATGCAAGCTGACGCCATCCTCACTCTGGTCATCCTCGCATGTATGTTCGTGCTCCTGGTAACCGAGTGGTGCCCGCCCGGCGTCACCGGACTCTTGACGATCGCTGCACTCGTCACGACCAACGTACTTCCATCCAGGGAAGCCTTCGCGGGCCTGATGAACCCCGCGGTCATCACCGTCGGCTGCATGTACGTACTCTCGGCGGCCGTCACGCGAACCGGGGCCGCCGCACTCGTCGCCGATCGAATCGCCGACTCCAAGAGCCGCTCGAGCCCGCTTTCCGCGTACTACGGAATCCTCGCCATCACGATGCTCTTGTCGGGCTTCGTCAACAACACGCCGCTGGTTGTGATCTTCCTTCCGCTGGTCCTGGGGCTCGCGCACCGCGTCGGCGAAGCGCCCAGCCGCCTGCTCATCCCGCTCTCCTTCGTCTCCATTCTCGGAGGAGCGTGCACCCTGATCGGCACCTCGACCAATCTGGTGGTCGCAGCAAGCTTGTTCGAAGTCTCGGGCGGGCAACTCGAGCTGGGCATGTTCGACTTCGCGCCGCTGGGCGTCATTCTCGCGCTCTCCGGCGGCGCGTTGATCGTCGTCTTCCGCAAGCAACTCCTTCCGGTCCGAACCTCGCTTGAGCTCCCCACTCAAAAGGGGCTCGCCCTCGAGTACATGACCGAGCTTGAGCTTCGGGACGACTCTCCCCTCCTGGGAAGGAGTCTCCAAGAGCTGAACTCCGAAGCTCTGCTGGGAGAACAGATCAGCGTCTTGGAAGTGATTCGCGGAGAAGTCATACGCCTCCCCCGCCCGGAAGTGTGCCTAGAACAGGGCGACCTCCTGCTCGTCAAGGGAAGCCCCGATGCGATTCTGCAGCTGCGACTCGCCGAAGAGAGACGCCGGGGAAAGACGAGCCCCGACTCCGTTCGAAATGTCGCGCTCACTCTCTTCGAGGTCCTGGTGACGCCGGAGTCCGATTGGATCGGCCAGAGAATCTCGACGCTCGAGATGCACGATCGCTTCGACGCCAGTGTTTTCGCCATTCAACGTCACGGCTCTCACTTACGAGAAGAGCTTGGAAATCTGCGCCTACTCGCGGGCGACGTCCTTCTCATCCAAGGGTCGGACGACTCTCTCCGAAGACTACGCGCCTCCGGTTCCGCCCTGGTCGTCGAGGGGGTTGATCAGCTCTCGCCCGACATGCGTCGCGCACCGCTCGCAATCCTGTCCCTTGGAGTCTTTGTTGCGCTGGCCGTCACTCGCGTCCTGCCTGTCGAAGTCGCTGCGCTCATCGCCGCTCTCTTCGTGATCCTGACGCGCACCCTGTCACCCCGCGATGCCTACCAATCCGTCGGGTGGGATGTCTTGTTCTTGGTCGCCGGAACGCTCGCGATGGGCAAGGCCTTCGAACAAACCGGCTTAGCCAGCGAGACAGCGGAAGCTGTCGTTCAGGCAGCCGCACCGCTTGGCCTCCACGTACTGCTTGGCGCTATGCTGCTCTTTACGGCGCTCATGACCCAGATCCTCTCGAACAATGCGACCGCCGCGATCATGACCCCCGTCGCGTACGAGTTGGGCAGCGCATTCGAGTTCGCGTCCCCGATGCTCTTTGTCATGGCCGTCGCTTTCGGAGCGAACTGTTCCTTCCTGACTCCGATCTCATTCAAGACCAATTTGATCGTCTACGGTCCCGGCGGATATCGGTTCCGCGACTTCTTGCGCCCGGGAATTCCGCTCACGTTGCTGTACCTCGCCATCGCCGCCCTGCTTCTTCCGGTCCTGTACTAATCGCAAGGCCGGCGGTTCACACGCGGTGAGAGAACGACCTTACTCGGGCGCGACCGGTTCGTTCGGATCCTGAAGATTCGCCATCCGCACATAGGCGTCTGCGACTAACCGTCCGACCTCGTGCTCTTCATCAATCGCGGCGTGTGCGCCCGCCGCGATCAGGTCCGGAAGAGAGCGGTGGAAGCGAGCACGCGCCAGAATCTGCACGCTCGGCGCTCTCTGTCGAACCTGGCTGACAATGGTTTGAGCCACCGCCTCTCCGGGCACCGTGACCACGACAAAGGAGGCGTTCCGCAACCCGGCCTCATCCAAAACCTCCGCGTAGCGCGCATCGCCCGTCACGAATCGATAGCCCAGGCCGCGCGCCTCCCGCGCAGCCGCTGGATTCTGATCCACGATCACCACGTGGCCGCCGGCCTTGGCGATGTGTTCCGCTGCGGCGCGACCGGCCGGGCCGTACCCGATGATGAGTACAGCGCTCGGTTCCAGAGAATCGTCGGTCCCGGTGCGCCGACTCAGGAGCCCCGTGCCACTGAGGCGCGCAGCGAGCTGGGGCGCACGACTCACGAGAGTTGGAGTCAACGCCATCGTGATGACGGTCGTGGATACGACGAGCATAAAGGTGTGCCCGTCCAAGAGGGTCTCGTGAGCAATACTCGCGAGAACGAAAGAGAACTCGCCAAGCTGGCCCAAGCAGAGCCCCGCCGCGATCGCCGTCTGGCCCGGTGAACGGAAGAGCCGGAGTGCGCCCCACGCAATGAGCGACTTTCCGAGGATCACGACGACGATGACGATTCCCACGAGCGCCGCATTCGACAGGATCCACTCGGGGTCGGTCAGCATTCCGATCGCAGTGAAGAACAGAGTGAGCAGGAGCGTCTTCAGGGAAGCGATGTCGGCTCGAACTTGGGTGGCGAAGGGAGATTCCGCTAACAACAGTCCGGCCACGAACGCGCCGAGTGCGGGTGAGACTCCGACGGAGTGCGCGAAGAGAGCAGAACCGAGTCCCGACACCACGGCGATCAGGAGTGGAAGCTCGCGGTTCGTTTGCATCGGCCCTGTTCCGAGCAGACGCGGCACGCCGTAGTTGAACACCACGTAGAGTCCGACGATCAGTCCCCCCGCAATGCCGGCCGTTCGAGCCACAGCCCAGATCATCTCAGGCGCCGAGCCCCCCTCGGCCAAAACGCTTACGAGCAGCACCAAGGGCACGACGGCCATATCCTGCACGAGCAGAATCCCCAGCGCGCGATCACCGTGGGCGCTCTCGAGTTCTCCCCGCGTGGTCAAGAGCCGCAGAACGCAAGCGGTACTGCTCAGCGCGCAGATGGCTCCAAGTGCGATCGATCCGCCCAAGCTAAAGCCCATCGCCAAGCCGGCAATGGTCCCGAGCGCCACCGTAACCGACACCTGAACGAACCCACTCCCAAAGGCGAATCGCCCCATCGCTCTCAGACGCGACCAGGAGAACTCCAGGCCGATGGTAAAGAGAAGCAGCGCGACCCCGAGTTCGGAAACCGCGAGGACCTCATCCCCGTTTTGAACGAGGTGCAACGCGTTCGGCCCCAGCAACGCTCCCGCTAACAGGTAGCCCAGAATGGCGCTCTGCCGCGCACGCTCCACGAGGCCGCCGAGGAGTGCTCCAACTCCCAAGAGGATCACGACGTCGAGAAGAACTTGCCAGATGTTCACGGTCCCTCTTCTTTGCTCATTCGAGTGTGGAGTCTAAGTCGAAGGTACGGCTGATGGATGGCTCGCTTCAAGCAATCGAAACAACTCACTCGGATAGATCGCCCGGATCCTCGGCTCCTCCCTCTTCCTCCAGCGGGGCCGTGGGTAGCCAAGCGAGGAAGCCGATCAACAGGGCTCCTACGACTCCCAGTACCCCACGCAACCACATGACCTCCACCAGCGCGATCGAGACACCGAAGGAGCAGACGATCAGGCCGTAAGCCTTCCGCTTGGCCTCCCGTGGAACCGTTCGGTTGTGGTGCCACTCGGAGAGGTAAGGACCGAATATGCGATTGGCGAGGAGCCGCCGGTGCAGTGCCGGAGAGGACCGTGCGAAGCAGGTCGCCGCTAGCAGCAAGAATGGCGTCGTCGGAAGCACCGGCAAAAAAGCGCCTACGGCACCGAGCCCGGTGAAAAGGCCCCCGATCACCAACAAGCACCAGCGCGGCACACGCGAGTCCTCCCGAGCATTCGGAGTCGTCTCGCTCATGATTGGGGTCGCGCTCTCATCGATAACTAACCAGGAAGAGCGGAGGATCTCCCCATGCGATCGGGATCGAGAACCGGTTCGACAGAAAGCCGCTCAGCTAGGTTTGTAGCGCAGGCTGACGTTTTGTCGACCCATTTCACGCAGGCGATCCGAATCCTTCTTCAGGCGCAGATTGTGGGCCTTGGAGACGACGCTCTTCACCGAGCGGTTCAGTTTCGTCGCGATATCGAGGTTCGAGGCGGTCGGATACATGGTCTTCAGTTGCTCGAGCTCCTCTTCCGACCAACGCGGCATGCGCGTGGCTGCCGAACCCTGAAGCTTGCGCAAGAACGCTTTGTCCTTCGCCATCGCCAAGCGAGTGGCTAGCTCCCGGATCAACTCGACCGGCCGGCCAAAGACGCGGGCCAGGTCCTCGTCCGTTCGCGTCCCGTAGCAGCGCTTGAATTCGGCGATCTCGACTCGCGTCCAGGTAGCGTCGGTCAGGCTCTGATCGAGCGCGAGGATCCGATCGTGAACCTCTTTGAGATCACGACGGAGAATTCGAGCGATCACTTCTTCGGAGCTCTTACCGAGATAGCGCTTGAGCTTCTGAACCTCGTCCGCGGACCACGGACCGGTGCGTCGCTCGCCTTGAAAAACTTCGAGCGCCATTTTGCGCACGCTGTAGATCGGACGGTTAAGGCTGCGAGCGATAACCGCGTCATCGCGCAAACCGTACAGCTCACGCAACTTCATGAGCTCCGACTGAGACCACCGAC
This sequence comes from Planctomycetota bacterium, assembly GCA_029259635.1. Lineage (GTDB taxonomy): Bacteria > Planctomycetota > UBA1135 > UBA1135 > OFTM34. Next base: position 42,364 of record JAJDEU010000013.1, read on the forward strand.
CGCGACGTGGTGTTCCCGCTTTTTGTCCCCCCCCAGGCGTTCCGTGCACAGTCATCCTCTCTCGAACCAGAAGCGGTGATGAAATCGGCCGCGCAAGACCTCACTCAATGTGAAGCGCCCGGCCGGAAACTCGTGCCGCGATTGTACCGTTCGATTCGCCAGCTTGAAGTGGCGACACAAATCATTTCAACGCGCCGCAGTCTTCACTCAACGGTTGGTCGTAGAGATCGGTGCGAATCGCATCGAGAACATCATGCACTTCATTGACAGTGGAAGCGCCAAGTGCCTGCTTCGCATACTTCTGCGCATGCCCGAACTCCATCATGCGCACGGCAAACTTAACGTCCGGTAGGAACTGGGGCGAAATGCTGATTGAGTCATAGCCCAGTCCCAGAAGCAGAACAGCGGACGCGGGGTCGCCCGCAAATTCACCACAAACGGAGCACGACTTCCCTGCTCGCCGTGCGGCTTGCGCAATTCGATCGAGTGCTTGGATGACGGCGGGGTGTTGAGGGTCGTACAGCTTGGAAACCAGCGAGTTGTCTCGATCAACAGCCAGCAAGTATTGCACCAAGTCATTCGTCCCAACTGCCGCGAAATCGACGTGGTCGATCAGCTTCTCGATCATCATGAGCGCTGACGGGACCTCGATCATAATCCCGACCGGCACCTCCATGGCGACCTCATAGCCCTGCTCGACGAGCAGACGGCGGACGTCATCGAAGATTTCGTGCGTCATGGTGACCTCTTCCAAGGAGGTCACCATAGGCAGAAGGATGCGGAGGTTTCCGTGAACGCTCGCACGAAGCAAAGCTCGGAGCTGCACCTGAAGCAGGTCGCGCCATTCCAGGCTAATCCGTATTCCCCGCCACCCCAGGGCCGGATTCGTCTCTTTGGGGGTCGTGAAGTAGGGCAAAGGCTTGTCGCCGCCAATATCGAGCGTGCGAATCAGCACCGGCTTCCCATTCATCCGTTCGAGAACGCGCCGATAGAGCCGAAACTGCTCTTCCTCGGAAGGAAACTGAGAGCGCTCTAGATAGAGGAACTCGGTACGAAGCAGCCCCACACCATCGGTGTGCTCGATCTCGAAGGTATCGAGGTCACGAACGCTCTCGATATTGACACGTACGGTGAGAGCTTGCCCATCCGGCGTGACCGCCGGCTCGGCGGCAAATTCCTTCAAGGCAGCTCGGCGCTCCTCGACCTTCGCTCGGCGATCCAAGAAATCGTCGATGTCTTTTTTCTCGGGACGAAACTGGACCGTGCCTTGGCTTCCATCCACGGCGACGAGCAAGCCTTGCTCGAGTCTCGCGAGGAGGTTGGGTAGCCCGACGACACAGGGTACGCCGAGGGAACGACCGAGCACCGCTCCGTGAGAGAAGCGACCGCCGACCTCCGCGATTACTCCCAAGATGCGGTCACGCTCGAGATAGGTCACGACCTGCGGAGTCAACTCGGCCGCAGCGAGAATGACCTTCTCACCACTCGACACGATGGCTTGCCGATCTCTGCGTAGCAGTGCGTCGAGAACGCAGTACCACGGATCACTAAAGTCTGCCGCGTAGCTCCGGTTGTAGTTTCCCTCGAGGCGCCCCATGGTCTTCTCGAAGCGCTCGATCAAACCCATCACAGCCTTCTCGGCGTTGACGCGTTGCTCGACGATCGTGCTCTCGACTTCCTTTAAAGCGCGAGGGTCCTGCAACACCGTCCGGTGCACCGCGAAAATCTCAGCGTCCTTCTCGCCGACCTCCGAACGGATCTGGATTTGCCTGCGTTCGAGATCGGCGTCGGCCGCTTGCACGGCTTCAGCGAGCCTCTGCAGCTCGGGCGCCAGTCCCACTTGGCTGACGGACCATTCCGGAACCTTTTCGGGGCGCGCGAGGACGACATGAACGGGCCCGATCGCGAGACCGGGTGAAACGCTCGTTCCCTTAACGGTTCGGTGGTGCACGGAAAATCCTTGGCGCCGGTTCGGCCCCCTGCGCACACGTCGAAGAGACGAATCGAAGAAGAGCAGCCGTTGTCCGGGCTCCCAGCTTAAACCGTCCCGGAGTGTCGGCAAGCTTCGAGAGCGAGAGAGCGCAATTCCTTGCCCCTCTGCCCCCCTCAGCCACGCCAGCCGCGTCCATCCACGTCGCCCCTGATTGTCTCGCCAGGAACTCGAATTGGGTTCAAGACCGGGCTGTTTGATGCCCGAGGAATGCCGACGGGGACCCGCGCAGCGGGATCAGGGATGAACTTAGGCCACCGGGTTAGGGCCCGGCACCTCCGGGCACCGGAGGTATTGAGATCAACGGACGCCATACGAGCGGATTGGGAAGATTCATGGATTCGAACGACACGAAATCGAGCGACGCGGGCGAAATTCGGGATGAGGCAGCGGTTTTCGAGCAGCTGGTGCCGCTCATCGAGCTGGAGACCGAGCCGCAAACAGCGATCGGCAGCGGCTCCGCGCGGCTACTCACGACACTCGGAATCGGCTCTCTGTGGTGCGGCGGCGCTCTCGTGCTGGAGTCGTACTTCTCACTTCCTTGGCAGGTTGCGAAAGCAGCCGAGATCCTGGCCGGAATGGGATTCACGCCTGGCGTCTTCGCCATGGGCGGCCTGGCTCTGATGGGCATGGGGCGAATCGGAAAGTCGCTCGCGAAGCTCGCCGAACGTCCGCGACTCACCGACATGGGCATGGTGGATGCGGTCGAAGGCGCTACCGACCAGGTGGCGGAGCTGACGAGTTCTTTCTCGACTTTGCTCGATCAAGTCGCCGTCCTCTCCGAACGCGAGTCCTTCGTCACCGTCAACGCGCCGGCACCCGATGAAGACCTGGTCCAGCTCTACCGCGACCAGAAAGATGCTGTCTTCCAACTGGCCGCCGGGCTCGACAAGCTCGGGCGCCGCCTCGGAAGCGATGTCATCGGCGAGATTCAGAACCTCAACATGAGGCTGGATGAGATCGAAGGCACGCTCTTCGCTCGCTTCGAAACCTGCATTCGATCCTCCGAAGCTCAGATGTCCGCGCTGATGAAGGCAGAGCTTGCCACGCTTGCCGCCGCGATTGAAAAGCCCGAGCCGCAGCTTGAGAGCCAGCAGCCTCGCGAAGTTGTCCAACCGACGATTGAAGAGCGGACGGACGAATTCGTCACGGCCAAGCTCGAGCAGTTCATGGAGATCGCTCCGGACGAGAGCGAGCGCGGCGAACGGACCGCCGAGACTGAGGAGGCCCTCGAAGAATCGAACCCTCCTGAATCCAACGCGCCCCAAGTCGTCGTTGATGAAGACATCGATCTCGAGGAGACCTCGATTACCGAGTTCGCCGACCTCTCTCAGGTCGTGGTCTCCGAAGTGTCCGAGTTCGCGGAATCCATCGGTGAGGATATCGAGAGCGAACCCTCCGCGCCGATCGAGGTCCGACTAGAGGACCCGCATCCGGAACTCGAGCCGGAGGTTTCGCCGCTCGCCTTCCTGGATGGACTCAAGAGCATCGCGCCGGCATCACAGGACCCGCACTCGCCCAGCGTCAAAGCGCCGCTGCTCGACTTCGACTCGTTGGACGAGCCCGCGGCGGCTCTGCCGAGGAAGCCACTCCCGAAAAACGAGCGCACCTCAAAAAATTAGGCGACTTCAAACGAAGAACGCCGACTGCGATGGCTCGCAGTCGGCGTTCTTTCGTTGAAGGAGAGGGCTCGCCTATTCCTTCTCCGTTTTCTCGACCTTCTCCGCATTCTCAGGCTGCACGGCCTGCTTGGCCTGCTCGGGCTCCTTGTCGCCGGAGTCCTCCTTGAAGAAGTTGGCAAACGGGTTGTAGTTCGGCGATTGAGGGCTGATCAGCTTGCGATCGAACTTTTCGTCGCCCGAATTTCGGCCTCCGCGTCCGCCGCCACCACCACCGAAGCCGCGACCGCCGCCGCCCGCTCCTCGGCCGCCGCCTCCGCCACCGCCGCCACCACGACCACCCTTACCCGAAGACCGCGCGCCGCCTAAGCCATCGCGTCGGGTCTGAGCAGCGCGAACATTGCTCTCGCGATTACTGCCCTGCGCAAAGCGAGCTCCGCCGCCTTGGCGCTGCCCGTCACGCTGACCACCGCGCTGGCCGCCGCGCTGACCATCGCGTTGTCCTCCGCGGTTTCCGCCCGGCCCCCTTCGCGCTCCGGCGTCCCGCGAGAAAACTTTCTTCAGGGAGAGCGCGATTCGCTGAGCATTGGGATCGAGCACCCGGCAGCGCACGCTCTGCCCGACCGAGAGCAATTCGCGCGCATCTCGTACGTAGCGATCGGAGACCTCGCTGATGTGAATCATCCCGTCCTTCTCCAGGCCGAGATCCACAAAGGCGCCGAAGCTCGCAACATTGAAGATGATGCCTTCGACGATCTGATCCTTGGTGAGCGTCGTGGGGTCCGTCTCCGCGATGAGCAGACTGGGGATGTGATTTCTCATGCGAGGATCGCGCCCCGGATAAGAGATCTCTCGCATCAGGTCCCGCCAGGTGGACTCCTCGATTCCAAAGTCGACACGCCTGAGCCCTTTGGTCGCGCCCCCTTTGCCGAGCATGTCCTCGACCGAGCCGCCACAGGCTTCCGCCAGTTTCCGAACAAGCCCGTACTGGTCCGGGTGCAGGCTCGTCACGTCGAGTCGTTCCGATCCTCCACGCACGCGTAGGAAGGCCACGGCGCTCGTCCATTGGGCTTCGCTCAAGAGGCTCTCCGAGCGAAGCTCCTCGCGAGTGCGGATGGGCTGTTTTTCCCGATACTCGACAATCTTGGTTGCGAGGTCGTGATCGATCCCGGGGATGTGCTTCAAGACCGAAGCGGGCGCACTGTTCACGTCACAGCCAACGTGAGCGACACAAGACTCGATCACTTCGCGGAACGCGCGGCGGAGGTTCGCCTTGCTCACCAGGCCCTGTTCAGCGCCGAGGCGCAGGTGCCTCGGATCGACTTTGAGGAACTCGATTAATGGATCTCGATAGCGGCGAGCCAAACCGATCGCGGTGCGGAGGGGAATCGAGATATCCGCGAGCTCTTTGCGCGCGATCTCGGAATTCGAGTAGCTCGAGAGGCCGATCTCGCTCGCAATGCAAACTGCAATATCCAGCTTGGCAAGAGACACGGCGGCTCGAACTTCGCGGATTGCGGTTCGGGCGCCTTTGCCGTGCCCCATCGCAATCACGCGCACTTCGGTTTCGGCCAGAAGCTCTGCGAGCTCCTTCCCGAGATTGCCCGTGTTCTTGCCGGTCGTCTCGAGCTTGCCCGTCTTGCCGGTGGGGTTGCCGTCGGCATCGATCACCGCGATCGTCCAGTCGCCTTTCGCATTGACGTCGAGACCGGCGACCGAAACTCGCGCTCCCGGCGGCGCGAGAAGCACCTGACGGAAATTTTGCGTGAGCAGCCGAAGAGCCTCGTCGTCGCCGCGCTCCTTTAACTCCAGTCGAACGTCCTCTTCGATGACGGGCAAGAGCCGCGCACGAAGAGCCCGATCAGCAACCGCCTGGAGGAGGTCGTCGTAGTCGGGATGATTCTTCTTTCCGAGAGCGGCGCGGACGCGAGCGACCGCCTTCGAATGATCCAATGTAATCACGGTCGTCAGTACGCGTTCTTTCTGCGCCTGACGAATATTGAGCAACTTATGCCCCTGCACTTGCCGCAGCGGCTGACTCAACTTCAAGAGCGACCGATGCCGCCCCATGTTCTTCTCCTCAACCGTCTGGCGAACGCTGAGAACTCCCTGCTTCCGCATCATGTTGCGGAGTGCGCTTCTCAATTTCGCGTTGCGCCCCACTCGGTCGGAAAGAATCCGAGTCGCGCCGGAGAGCGCTTCCGCCTCCGAGTGCACACCCTTATTCGGGTCGACGAACGGTAGGCAGATTCTCGCGAGTGCCGGCGTCAGCTCGATCTTCATCGCGAGTACCGCTTCCGCGGTCGGAACCGGCTTCGGCGCCTTCGCCGTGAGCTTGGCCTTCTTGACCGATTTAGATTTCGCGCCTTCCGCCTTCGCTTGGGGCTCTGGGGTCTCTTTCGGCGCCGCGTCCGAACTCTCGGCGCTCGGATCGCTCACGTCAGTCGCCTCGGCGGCAACCGTCTCCGTGGAGACCGTATCGTCGGCAATCGTTTCGTCGGCAACCGCTTCAGCGGCGGGTTCAGCGACAGTCTCGGCGACGGTCTCAGCGACGGTCTCTGAAGCGTCCTCGGATTCCGGAGCCTGCGGAGCCGAACTCTCTACGGCTTCAGCGGTGATCGCGGGCGGTGCATCCGCTTCCGCAGGATTCGGTTCCTCACTCGTTTCCGTCGGGAAGACTTCCTCGCTCGCCGGCACATCGCCGGGAGACGACGCTTCGGACTCCGGTGCGGGTGCTTCCGCCTGTGCCTCTTCAGACGAACTCGCTTCGTTCTTCGGAGCCTCGCTCGCCTCGGGAACCTGAACAGGCGCCTCGCGCTTGACCGCCTTCACGATCTCGTCGGCAAGCAGAGCTAACCCGCGATCCATCGCGAGTTGCACCTCCGGCTCGGGGCGACGATGAGGAATGAAGAGATCCTCAATCTCGCAGCGATCCATGCAAACCTTGATCTCGTCGATCACGGCGGGCTTCACGCCCTCCGTTCCCTCGAGCATTCGCAGAATGGTTCCGCGGCGACGGTCCAGCTCTTCGAGAGTGGCTCGATATCGCTCGATGCGGCGGATCATGCTTTCGGACAAACCGCCCGTATCCGCGCGGCGGACACGACCGATGTAGGGTGCACTCAGGCCGGCGTCGATCAGTTCAAACACCGTGCTGATGTGCTCGGGCTTTAGCGAGAACTCGCTCGCTAAGTGCTCGAGGATAGGAGTGGCAGTCACAAGTACCCCTTGAAGGTCAGGTAGAGATTCGAGGCGAATGAAAATGTCATCGATAGCGGTTGTCGCTCTGCGCGCGAATCGAATATTGGGATTCGATTCGGGCAGGCCGTGAACCTCGGAGAGTCGACACCAAGTCGCTCCCCGTCGATCGGTACAGGATACCCGCCGTATGCTCGAATTGGGAAGTGCTCCCGTCTTGCGAGTGCGGAACCCGCATTTCGACAGGCGTTCCTAATTACGCGACTTCGGTACCCGAGTGGACGGCGAGAGCGATCTCGAGAGTAAGCGCTCTCGCCCTGGGAGTGCTAGGGCAGAGCGATGACCTGGACCATCGCCTTGCCGAGCCGGAAACCCGCGGAATCGTCGCGAGCGGTGACAATATGGCCGTCTCGTTCGCACTCGACACCGGTGAACTTCCCGCCAGCTTGTCCGACCTCCGCACGAAGGTGGGCCGCACCGGTGATTTTCCGGCGCTTGACCACACCGGCGCGCACCAAGATCTCAACCGAATGCCCCCAGGCGGCGATGAGCTTTCCGTCCGCATCGGCATCCTTGGCGAGTTGAATCGCCGCAGCGTCGCTGTAGATCGAAGAGTCCGCTCCTCCATCGACGAAGATTACGCCGGCGAAGTCCTTCATCGAGGCACCGGCTAGCGGCCCGTCGACCAGAAACTCGTCTTGGTAAGCCCCCATGATGGCCTCGTCGGATTGGGTCGAAACCGAAGTCGTCCCGACGTGAACACCGAGCAGGCTGGAGCGCGCGTAGCGCATGGTCTCCTCCCGGTAGCCTTCCGGCGGGACGACGACGAGCACGCGGTGCTCGAACTCTTGAATGACGAGCCCGTCTTGGTCGAGGTTCTCGTCCGTCGTTTCCTCTTTCTCAGCCATATCGCGTTCCGGGAGTGGGGGTACTTCGCTCGAGATCTCAGTCGGGAATTTCGAAAATGGAGAGCCGGGTCTCTTCGGCCAGTGCGCCCGCGCCTTGACCGACGGTCCAGCTTACGCGCTCGTCGAGTCCGGGCACGGTCATGTCGCCGAGCGGTTTCCCGGTCAAGAGATCGCGCACCTCGATCGACGCCCCGCGAACCAGATACAGTTTGCCGCTATCGTGCGAGATCGACACGTCGGGAAACTCTTCCTCGCTGGCTTCGAGCGTCTCGGACCAACGAGGCTTAGCTCCGGGTTCTGCGTCGGAGGGTAAGCACAGGAGCGCAACTCCACCCGAGCTCAGGTCCGCATCGATGTTTTGAATCAGGTAGTCGCGCATCGTGTCTTCCGAAAAGGTCGACAAGAGGTCCGACAACAAGAAGGTCACGCTTCCCGAGCCCGCATGAATCGCGTGAATCACATTTTGGACGGGCTCCAAAAAGGTCCTCTGCGACTTGCCGGTCTTAGCGTTGAGAGTAAAGACGCCCTGCTTGCCGGATTGCTTGGAGGTGTAGACCACGAAGACGCGGTCGCCTTCGCGCGCGATCCAGTGATAGCGCTCGCCTTCCTTACTGTGGCTCCACTTGGGAGCGAGCGTCTTGGTGTTGACGGCTGAGACGCGGGTCGCGGAGACCATGAAGCAGAAGTCTTCGAAGACGAGGGCGTCGTCGAAGGCGAAGATCTCGCGAGCTTCCAGTAGCTCGCCGGTTTCCAGCGACATGCGCACGATGCGATGGCCTTGCGTGCCCGGGCCGAGCACGATCGCATCGCCCCCACCGCCAAAGCCCGCACCGAAACCGCGGCCGTAGCCTACCTCGCACGGCGAATTCCAGAGCACTTGGCCCGTCGTTCGATCCAGCGCGGCGAGCTTCCCCGGAATCGCGTCATCCATCCACTTCCCACCCGCGGGCGGATCGTAGCCATGAACGAGTAGGGGCCCGTCGGGACTGAGTGCAATTCCGTCGACTTCCGTATCGAAGTCGCGGGTCCATCGTCGTCTTGCGGTGCGAGGCATAGCAAGGATCCTAACTCACGCGGCCGCTCGATCCCACGGCCGCGTGAACTTGGATGTGGACTTAGTCCTGCTCGAGAGCCTTCTTCGCGATGGCCTTCGGCACCGAGCGGTACTCCTCCAGCTCCATCGAGAAGGAGCCGCGACCTTGAGTCGAGCCGCGCAGCGTCGAGGAGTAAGCGAACATCTCGGCGATCGGCACCATCGCGCGAATAATGCGCAAGTCGTCCTGAGCCTCGACGTCGGAAACCTCGCCGCGACGGGAGTTGAGGTCGCCCACCACGCTCCCGAGGAACTCCTCGGGAGTCCGGACCTCGAGCTTCATGATCGGCTCGAGCAGAGTCGTGTTGTTTTCCGAGGCCTGGCGGAAGGCCAAGATTCCGGAGTTGAAGAAGGCGAGCTCACTCGAGTCCACTTCGTGCGACTTGCCGTCATAGAGCGTCGCTCGGACGCCCATGAAGGGATAGCCGCCGTGGCTGCCACCCTCGACAGCACTCTTGATGCCGTTGCCGACGTGCTGGATGTACTCGCGCGGAACGTTGCCGCCCTTGATCTCGTCGACGAACTCGTACTCGGCGCCCTCGTCCTCGGCAATCTCGAAGCGAATCTTCGACACCGCGAATTGACCGCGACCACCGGACTGACGCACGTAGCGCGCAGTCGTATCGATCGCCTTGGTGAGACGCATCTTGTAAGCCACCTTCGGCTTGCCGGTCTGGACGTCACAGTTGTGCTCGCCTTTGATTCGTCCAACGACGATTTCAAGGTGGAGCTCCCCCATGCCGGAGATGACTGTTTCGCCGGTCTCCTCGTCGGTGATCGCGCGGAAAGTCGGGTCCTCGCGCATCATGCGGCCGAGAACGGTTCCGAGCTTGTCGCGGTCCTGCCCTTTCACCGGCTCGATCGACATCGAAATCACGGCCTCGGGGAACTGGATCTTCTCCAGAACGATCGGCTTGTCGGGATTGCAAAGCGTGTCGCCAGTGACGGTTCGCTTAAGGCCGATGATGGCGGCGATTTCGCCGGCGTGAACCTGCTCGACCGCTTCACGCTTGTTGGCGTGGATCATCACGAGACGACCAATGCGCTCGTCCTTAGTGGTACGCGGGTTATAGATCTTCGTGCCCTTTTCCAAGACGCCGGAATAGACGCGAACGAAGGTCAGGTCGCCGGTCGGCTCGGCGATGGTCTTGAAGGCCATCAGCGAGAGAGGCTCAGAGTCCTCCGGAGCGCGGGTCTCCTCTTCGTCCGTATCCGGGTTAATCCCGGTCAACGGCGGAATATCGAGCGGACTCGGAAGGAAATCGACAACGGCGTCGAGCAGCAGACGGACGCCTTTGTGCTTGAGAGCCGAGCCGCAGAAGACCGGCGTCATCTCCATCGCGAGCGTTCCGAGCCGGACGGCGTTCTGCAGCATATCCGCGGGGATTTCTTCGTCCTCGACAAAGAGGTCGAGGAGGTCTTCATCGAACTCAGCTGCTGATTCGCACAACTCGTGGCGACGCATCTTGGCGTCTTCGAGCAGCTCGGCGGGAACGTCCGACTCCTCGTAGGGCTTCACAGTCTGATCCTCGAGGAACTCGTAGTAGCGCATGTGGATCAGGTCCACGACGCCCTTGAAGTCCTTCTCGGCACCGACAGGCATTTGAATCGGAACCGGGTTCGCGCTGAGGCGGTCGACGATCGACCGGACCGCCTTGTAGAAGTCCGCTCCGACGCGATCCATCTTGTTGATGAAGCACATGCGCGGAACGCCGTACTTGTTGGCCTGGCGCCAGACCGTCTCGGACTGAGCTTCGACACCCGACACCGCGTCGAAGACCGCGACGGCACCGTCGAGGACGCGGAGCGAGCGCTCCACTTCCGCGGTGAAGTCGACGTGACCCGGCGTGTCGATGATGTTGATCGTGGTGCCCTTCCACTCGCAAGTCGTGGCGGCCGACTGGATCGTAATCCCGCGCTTCTGCTCTTCTTCGAGGAAGTCCATCGTGGCCTCCCCGTCGTGCACTTCGCCGGTCCGGTGAATCTTGTTGGTCAGGAACAAGACCCGCTCCGTAACTGTTGTCTTTCCGGCGTCGATGTGCGCCATGATGCCGATGTTGCGAAGATTGGCGAGACGCCCCTTCTTGCGGCCGGCATTGGACGAAGCTGTGTCAGTCACGGTAGTAGTACTCATGGCAGTGGGTCATTGGTGGTGTTCAACCACCGGGCTCTCAATCAAATCAATGGACCCGCCAGCTTTCCCATTTAAATTCCACGTCATTAGGAATCCGAGTCCTGGAAAAAACCGCGAGCCTAGCGCCCCCCCGCCCAGCGGAGGTTCGAACGCCTGGTTGGCATAATCGGATTCTGCAAAGAGAAACCGATTCGGCGAAAAAGGTTAACCATTACCCCCCCTACGTCAATCGCGAGCTTGAGAGAGCTGACGCTCGCCCCTGACAGGAAGGGGTCCCTGCTTCCCGCTCCCCCGCGCTCCGAGAAGCCCGAATCCGAGCCGATCCGTCGCCCGATAGCTTTCCTCCAGGCTGCAATTTTGGTCTCGTACCCCCCCGCACCGGCATACCCGGGCGCCCAAAGCTATGTTCCTCGAATTCCTGGAGAGTGTCACCGGTGTGTTTGTCGTGGTTTACGACGGGCAGCACGCCCTTAAATTCACCTTGGGCCGAGCCAAAGAGGTCGTCGGACCGGGGGTGCATTTCAAATTGCCGATCATCCAGAAATTCGAACTGGAGGAGACCAAGCACACCACTCTGGACCTTGAGCCCCAGGTGATTCAGCTCAATGACGATCTGATCTACGAGGTGGATGCGAAGGTCATGTATCAGATCGTCGATCTTCGGAAAGCCAAGATCGAGATCGACGACCTCGTGACCGGCCTTCAGAACCGCGTCGTGATGGCTGTCCAACGCGTCATCCAAGGACAGGATCGCCGGAGTATCCGTGACGTCGATGCGATCATCCGCGCAATCTTCGAAGAGCTCCGTCCGGTCGAAGAACAGTGGGGTGTGCGCATCCTGCAAGTCGGATTCTCCAACCTCTCGCCCTCACCGAGCACTCTCGAAATCACACAGCTGGATCTGCTAGCGCGCGAGCGGCTCGCCAAGTTCGCGGATCTCCGCAGCGCGGGCCTCTCGCAGGAAGCGGCCGTCGCTCTGGTCACGGGAGCCGTCGTTACAACTCACCCGCAGGTCGAGCACTCAAGCCGTGCCGCTGAGACGCGCGAGGACATCGAACTCGCCGAGTCGACGGAGGCGCGACTCGATGAGATCGCCGCCGAGCAGAAGGAGCGGGCGAAGCGACGGAAAGAGAGCAAGCTCGGAGATGGACTCCCCGGCTTGGATGACGACGAGGAGAGCGCGGGAGCGCCCGAGTGAAACGCCGGCAAAAAGCCGAAGAAGGGGACTCATTCTCCTCGGTACCCGAGCCACTTCGCTCGTGGCTCAACGGAAGCCAATCATGGTGGGAGGCCGTGAAAGACAGCTTCAAAGAAGGAGCCATGCAACTAATTCAGCAGAACTCTGGCGTCATCGTCATCGCTATCGGGGCCTTTATCAGAGCAACCGGAACCCTCGTCAAGTCGGGCCAGACCGGCATGCTGTTCAGCTTCGGACGTGCCAAGCGCGAGCTCCAACCCGGCTTCCACCTCTTGATTCCGTTCCTTCAACAAGTGCGGAAACTGCCGACCAGGCAACGCACCCTTGACCTTCCCGCACAGCGCGTCACAACCTCCGATGGATTGGTCTATTTCGTAGACGCCAACATCGTCTTCAGAATCTCAGACGTCCGAAAAGCTACGGTCGAGATCGATGATTTGATTAAGGGAATGCGGCAAGTGCTGGTTCTCTCCGTCCAAGAAGTTCTGAGAAAAGCGAATCGCGAATCCCTTCGAGTCCCAGAGAACATCAACAAATCTCTCTCGGATGCGATGTCAATCCTCCTCGAACCTTGGGGAGTCGAGCTTCTCAGCGCGGGATTCACAAGCATCAACCCGTCTCCAGCTTCACGGGAGCTCGTTCAGTTGAGTCACCGAGTCGACACTCGGCGGAGCGCTTACGCGCGGCTAAAGAGCCGCCTGCCCCGCCATCTGTCGTTGCCGCTACTCGGAAGTAACCAGAGGATCATCACCCGTTCAGAGCTCTTGCTAGAGCGGGAACTCAAGCGTCGGCGCTACAGGAGAGTCCGGCGAACCGTGCGCGCCGAGGTCATTCGATCCGGACTAAAACTCACGCTCAAACAGCGTCGGCAGCTGGACCGCCAAGCCCGAATCGAAGCCGGTCTGAGTCCTGTCCTCAACTTCTGAGGTCCAGGTTCTTCCGACCCGATCGCCTACTGGACGGAACGTTCGGCGCGATAAATCACGCCCGCGATCTTCGTTCCGCTGTCGTAGTTGCCCGAACAGACATACAGGCGATCCTGATCGTCGAAGGAGATGTTTCCGACGCGGGCCTTCGGATTGTCGGTCAGAACTCGCAGATCCAAGAACGGATCATTGGCGGTCGGATTCGCTGCGCGATCGACGCCGTCGAAGGGACGCTCTGGATCCGGCATCCCAACATTCCAGACCCGGCCCTCTTCAGCACAGGAAACAAACAGTTCGCCCCGGCTATTGAACCGCAGATCGATCAGGTTGGCGCTGGAGCCGAGGTCGACGTTCCACGGATTGAAGACTGCAATGAGTTCTCCGCGATAGAGAGCCGATTCGTCGGAGGGAGTAAGGTTTCCTTCCGCATCGATCGGGAAGCGCACAACAACCGATGAGGTGCGGTAGCCGACGTACAGATAACCATCGTGAGAAGCGAGAGCGCTGTGCCCGAGGAGCTGAACCGGTTCCCATGAGCCGCCGATAGAGAGTTCGACACGATCGCGCATAACCACGCGCGAGGCGGGCGGTCCGGCCTTCGGGTTCTCTCGAATCTCGGAGAGGTCGTACTGAGCAAGCGTGTGATTGTCTTTGCCAACGGCGTAGAGGTACCGACCGACAATCCAAGCTCCGTTGGGTCCGTTGAGGAGGCCGTGCGGCGCAGGATTCTGCTCCGGATCGTGGTGCGGGTAGTACTCGTTCGAGACCACATAACCGAGCTCTTCCTTCGGAACCACGTCGGGGTTGTGCAGCTCGACGCCCGACCACTCCGAAGTACGCGTATCGAACCGGTGAATGGAATCGGTCGCATTCTTGCGGAACTGCTTTGCCGGCAGGTCCACCCCGCTATAGCCACAGATGAAATAGTTCTTCGACACCTCGTCGTAGGCCAAGGTGCAATACGGGCGATCCATGGAGATCTGGTCGATCGGCGGCCCGGCTTCGGGGCGATAGAGCAGGAAGGGCGAATCGCTCGGCTCAATCAAAATCGCGGCATTGGCTTGCACAGCGCTGCCCGCCGATTCACCTCGCACCACCGGTTCGGAAATTTGAGGATCAACCCGAAAGAGGCTTCCGCTGTTGTCGACGACGCTCGGCGAAATTCCGCCTGCGTTTCGGTGGCGTCCCCGAGCGAGCGCGACCAGCTCGCCATCCACCATGACCATTCCGCGCGGCCAGGGAACTCCCGTTGAGATGCGCTCCAGATGAATGTCCTTGTCGCTCTGCTGGCCGGATTCGATGCGCGGAACTGAGGCAGTCAAACCTCGAAAATCGAACACCCGTTCCTGACGTGCAAGAGCCGCCGTCCCTGTCGTCTCCATCCCTCGCGGATCCGAACTTCGCTCCTCAAGGTTCCTAGACGTGGTACACCCAGTTAGGAGCAGGGCGAGGAGGATGGAGGACGAAGAATTCATGGGTGAGGTAGGTGACCGGCGCAGTGAGCAGGATAGCGATTTCCGAATCGGGAGGGCCTCGGCTTGCTCAAATCCTATGCCGCCCAGCCGTTCGGGCGGAGAAGCCTTCCCTACCCTAGCAATCGCAGCCAGAACCCGATCGGCAGCCGTATTGGAGCGTTGATCGCTCCGCCATTCCTCGCGACGGAACGCGCCGGTTACGTATCCGTAACGCACCCCTCCACCCGTATCACTCACCGCCTCCGATCGGTTCAATCCCGGGCCAGGAGGACCTCCGGATTCGCCCCCGCCAGGCGCTCTTTCATGACTCCGATCGCCTCGGGGTTCTGATCGACGAGGATCGCCGAGCGGCCAAGCTCCCAAGCTGCCGCTCCCGTCGTTCCGCTACCCGCAAAGAAATCGAGGAGCGTATCGCCGGGATTGGAGTGAACGCGCACCAACCGATCAAGAATGGCTCTGGGCTTTTGATTCGGATAGCCCGTGCGCTCCTTCCCGACGGTGCTGACGATCGTATTCCACCACACATCGGTGGGCGTCTTTCCGCGGCTCGCCTTCTTCGGCCCGACCAAGCCGGGAGCCATGTAAGGGATGCGGTCCATGTCCTCGAACCGGAAGGTGTAGCTCTTGGGATCCTTCACGTACCAAAGAATAGAATCGTGCTTGGACGACCATTTGGAACGCGACCGACCGCCAAAGTCATAAGCCCAGATGATCTCGTTCATGAACCGATCTCTCCCGAGCAGGCTGTCGAGAAAGACCTTGGCATAGTGAACTTCTCGCGCATCCAAATGGACGAACAAGCTCCCGCTAGGGCTCATGACGCGAACGGCTTGCTCGAGGTGAGGCCCCAAAAACGCCATGTAGTCCGAGTAGCTATCGAGATAGCCCATCTTCGACACGGTTTCGGTTCGATAACGCTGGCCTTTAAATCCGATGCGATCGCCATCCGTGTCGCGAGAAGTACGGGTTCGGTGAAGCTCCTGTCGCTTCCCCGTATTAAATGGCGGGTCGACATAGATCATCGGGAAGCTGTCCGAGTCGAGTGACTCGAGGTAGGAGAGAGCTTCGCCCTCCACCAAACGAAGGAAGGGCGCCTTACCCTTCCGTTGGGGCGTTGCCTTTTCGCTCTTCGCGGGTTTCGCCATCTTGGCTCCTTTGGAGAGAGGAGCGCGCTTGCTCGACGGTGACTTGGGTTTCACGCCCCCATCCTAGCTGTAGCACCCCTCCGGTTCCCGGATCTGATTCACGAGGCCCATCGATCATCGGCACCAGAAGCCACCTGCCAGCGTCCCCCTCCTGCGAGGGATGAATGCCATCAATTGGTGGTCACAGCCCGAGCTTCGGGCCGAAGGTGGGCGCTCTGCGCCCAATTCCGCGGGGAGAACCCCTTCACTAGCTCTTGCTACGCGCGCCAGGTGAAAGCTGATAGGCTCTGCGCGCCCGGGTTGGGCACCCCTAATACAAGAAGACCCCAGGAGAATCCGTATGCATCAGAAAGACAATCAGTCTCGTCGTGACTTCAACCGCCTCGTGGCTCTGGCCATGGGCGGCGCCCTGCTCGGCGCGGCCGGCTGCCGCACCGGCGAGAAAAGCGGAGAAGGCAAGGACGGCTGCTCCGGTAAGGACGGCTGCCCGAGCAAAGATGGCTGCCCCGGCAAAGATGGTTGCCCCGGTAAGGATGGCTGCCCCAGCAAAGATGGATGCCCGAGTAAAGACGGTTGTCCCGGCAAAGACGGCTGCCCCGGCAAGAGCTGAACCGAATAGGGTTCGAGTCCATGGAGCTTCTCACCGCAGAGCGCACGACGCGGCAGTGGGAAGCTCCTTTTTATAGCCAAAGCCAATGAGCAACCGCTGGAGTCTGCCGGACCTAGGCCTCGGCATGGGATTGCGCGCTCCCCACTACGAGCACGTTCTCGAACAAGAGCCCGAAGTGGACTGGTTCGAAATCATCTCGGAGAGCTATTTGATCTCTGGAGGTTGGCCCCTTCACGTGCTCGACCGCGTCTCTGAGCGCTACCCGATCGCCATGCACGGCGTCTCGATGTCCATCGGCTCGACCGACCCGATTGATTTCGACTACCTGAGAGATCTCAAAGCGCTCGCGAAGCGATGCAAGGCCAAGTGGCTTGGCGATCACATCTGCTGGACCGGAGTCGCGGGCAAGAACACGCATGATCTCTTGCCCGTTCCCTATACCGAAGAGTCTCTCGCGCACGTCGTCGAGCGAGTTCGAGTCATTCAGGATTTTCTAGAGCGACCGCTCGTCCTCGAGAATCCATCCACCTACGTAGAGTTCGGCTTCTCAAATTTGTCCGAGCAAGAATGGATCGCGCGCTTACTCGAGGAAGCCGACTGCGCACTCTTGCTCGATGTGAACAACGTGTTCGTCACCGCCAAGAATCACGGACTCGACGTTCAGGAATGGCTCGACGCGATTCCATACGACCGCGTCGTCCAAGTTCATATCGCAGGCCATACCAACAAGGGAACGCACATCATCGACACCCATATCGGTCCGGTCATTGACGAGGTTTGGGAGATCTACCGAGATGTGATGCGGCGGACCGACGACTGCTCGACCCTGCTTGAGTGGGACGCCGAGATTCCGGCCTTTCCTGTCGTTCAAGAGGAGCTCCAGCGCGCCGAGCAATATCGCAAGAACCGCTCAGTCCGGTCATGAGCTCCGCCCTCGACCTCGACCGCTTTGAGAACTGGATGCAGCGAATCATCCTCTCCCCTCTCAAAGTCGAAGAAGCGGTCGCTCGGCATTCCCAAGAGTTTGGCATCAACACCGAGACCTTCGCGGATCTGATTCCCGATGGCCCCGAGCTCTCCGGGGCCGACCGACTGGGGATCTACTCCCGCATGATCGGTTTGCGTTTTATGGAGTCCATGGACGAGGACTTCATTGGCGTCATGGCCCTCGTAGGCCGCGAGCGCTTCTCGGAAATTGCGAAGCAATACCTGATCGATCGCCCTTCGCAAGCTCATTCGCTCAATCAACTCGGAGCGGGATTCGCCGACTGGTTGGCCAACGATTCAACGGACTTGGAGCACCGGGAGTTCGCCAGCGAGCTCGCTCGCGTCGAGCGCTCCATCCTCGACGTCTACGAAGGACCCGATGCTTCGACCCTGAGTGTCGACGACTTGCTCGCCCTACCGAAAGAGCGTTGGTCCGAAGCGCGGTTCGCGCCCAGCCCCTCGCTCAAACTCTTCGAGTGCCAATTCCCCACCAGCGCCTACCTCTCGGAAGCCTTCGCGGGCCGCACCCCTGCCATCCCGACTCCGGCCGAAACTTTCCTCGCCGTTCACCGCTCCAACTGGCGCGTGTCCAGAACCGACCTCTCGCGTGAAGAGTACGCCCTCCTCACCGCACTCTTTCGTGGCGCGACCCTCGGCGAAGCCTTCGAAGCAGCGCTATCCGATGAAGCCGCAGACGTCGCGGGCTTGATGCAGAACATCGGCAAGACCTTTGAGCACTGGACCGCCAAGCAATTCTTTCGCTCGGCGGAAATCTAGCCGCGAAAACGCTCTGGCCGATCACTCGCCGGGAGGATCGTCAGAACCGCGCTCAATCGACTCACCGGACTCCGTCCAGAGACGCCAGCGCCCCACGCGCACACCGTTCTCGTAGCTCCCCGAGGCCGCGGGCTCACCGCTCTCGTCCCAGAGTCGCCACGGACCCTGACGGCGCCCCTGACGATACGCGCCTTCCGCAGCCTTGCTTCCGTTCTCATTCCAGTGCACCCAAGCACCTTGCTTGAACCCCCGGCTCGATGGCCCCTGGGAAGAGAGCGCGCCGTTCTCGTACCACCATGTGGTCAACCCCGAGCCCTTCATTCCGCAGAAGACCTCCGACCGCGGCGTTCCATCGCGGTACCACGTCTTCCAAACGCCTGTGGGTTCACCGCAATCATAAAAGCGCTCAAACTCCTGCGTGCCGTCCGGGAACCAAGCAGATGCCCGGCCATTGGCGAGGACCTTCCCGCCCGGGAGGATAAGGACCTCTCGCTCGAACACTAGTTGCTCTGTCGCGCTGTGGTATTGACGCTCCACCGAGGCGTGCCGTTCATTGGAATCCGGAGAAGGCAATGCCGATACGGTCGTTATGAGCAGCGGAACGAATCGCGCGGCAGCCTCGCTGCGGCATGCAGCGGTGAAAGCTATGAGCAAAATCGCCAAGCCGGCTAAAAGAACACACGGCGCGTTCACTTCTCTTCGCAAGCTCATCAACTCTAGCCTAATCATCGGAGATCAAGAGCGCGCGAAACAACAACTGGAATGCCGCCTGCGACCAACCGCGATACTGCGGTCGAAAACCGAACAGTTGCACTTCGCCCTCACCGTGCTCGGCGCGAACCCAAGCCGCACGGTCGGCGATAACCTCCGGCGCTTGAATCCAACCCGAATAGAGCACGCGCGTCGGTGCGATCTTCAAGAGGACCTCAAGCTCGACCTCGCGTTCATCGCGATGCTCTTCCTTCTCGTCGTCATCATCTCGCTCGCGCCAGGCGCTTGAGTTCGAGAAGAAGACCGGCAGCGAGTCCGGTAACCCCGCCGCGATCGAGAGATTCGAGGGCATCGTTCGCAGCACGCTCCCCGGGCAGGAGAACTCACTCTCTCCTTCCGTCACGTCGACGAGCGGCAGATCAAAGAGCTCAATTGCCCAGCGCGCCGATCGCTCAAGTGCCACCACCTTTCCGCCCGCTCGCACGAACTCCTCGATGGCCACCGCACCTTCCGGATCGAGGCCACCCGCAAATTCTTCGGGAACCGAACCCTCGCGCCGACCGCCGTCGAGATAACGAGCGCTGATGCTCGGGAGTACCAGGACGTCGATGAAGTTCGAGAGCTTTCCTGCGCGGATCATTTCATTCCGGATGCGCACATAGGGAAGCTCGAACTCGTCGAAAACCCAGCGCAGCCAACCTTCATTCATCACGCCCGACCAGGGCGCGTACAGGCCGATGCGGGGCATTCCCTCGACGTTCGCCCACTGCTCCGAATCTTCATCCGCTTCGAGCTTCAGCACCCCAGCCGTCTCTTCGCTCACTCCCATCGCGCCGGCTCCTCCGCCCGCCAGGTGCGCGATGAAAGCCATCCAGTCTTCACTGTCCGAGGATCGAAGCTCCTCGCCCGCATCGGACACGAACTCCGCGACAGCCTGATCGGCGTCCTCGACGAAGCGCGTCTCCGCCTCGATAGGCGTCATCACCTCGACCCGGTGCACCCCGAGCAGGAGTGGCAAGGTCCAACCCGCCACGTCATAGGGAGGGTCGCCATCGGGATAGCGCTGCACCTCAAAGAGGTCCTTCACGTGATTCCCATAGGGTTGGTGGCGATCGATCACGATTGAGCCCGCAGGCCAGGTCCGCCCATCGACCTCAAAAGCACTCTCGGCGACCTGAATCTCGACACCGCCAAGCAGGAGAGAATCGACGAGTCGACGCGCGGCTCCGCGGTCGGGATTGTCCGCCGGGATAATCCACGCGCGCGGTCCACCCTCCAGGCCACTCGCGAGCGCGTTCTCCGCTGCATGCAGAGCGTTCTCCAGCCATCGCCGGGGCTCACGCGAGAGGCTCCCGAGGAGCGACTCTCCGAACGCGTGCTCGTACTCGATGATATCGCGCAGACGCCACCAGCCTCCGGGCCATGGATCGGGGAAACGGTTCGACGGCGCGTAGCTCGCAACACCGCGCGGCGGCGAGAGGTCATCGATCGAAAAGAACATCGGCGACGCGATATTGACCGAGGCCGCTTCGGTCAGCAGACCGATCACGTTGTGTCGAACCGGAACGTTTCGATTTCCTCCGTTCCACCACATGTCATAGGTCACACCGGTGGAGATGCCCTGAAAGCCGGCAGCGGTCATATCAAATAAGGCTCGCGAGCCGAGCGCATCGATGCCCGCAATGATGGAGGGATCGAGGTTCGGATTGAGTGGATCCCGAAAGGGCGGGACGAAGAAGCGCTCACGCGACGAGCCCTGCTGGTGAACGTCCCAATAGACTTGCGGATGCCACTTGGAGTAGAGCAGGCCGGTGACGATGCGAGTCTCTGCCTGCGTCAACATGAACCAGTCGCGGTTGTTGTCGTGGCCCACGTACCACTGATAGAGACGGAGCAAACTCGAAGCCTCGTAGGGCGTCCCGACCGTCTCGCGGTACCAATTGACGACCTCATCCAAGCCATCCGGATTGAGGCAGGGAGCGATCAGAATAACCAGCTCTTCGCGAGCGCTCACGAAGGGCTCTTCATCGGAGGTCGCGAGCCGGTGCGCAAACTCCATGCTGAACTGAGGCGCGGCCGTCTCGGTCGAGTGCATCCCAATCGAGATGAACAGGATCGGCACGGCTTCGCGGAGCAGGTTCTCGCGAGCCGCATCGTCCAAGCCCCGCGGATCGGCGATCTGCGCGGCGAGCGCCTTGATCTCGTCGAGCCGCGCCAGATTGGCTTCGCTTGAGATGGTCGCCAACAGGAAGTCGCGCCCCTCCGTCGTCTCGCCGACCTTCTCGACCAGCACGCGAGAGCTGTCCTTTTCAAGTTGCCAAAAGTATCCCGACACCTCGGACCAATCGGCCAGACTGAAGTCTGCGCCCACGGCGCGACCGAGGTGCTCCTCTGGAGTCACAACCACTTGTTGCGCGGACGTCAGACAAGCGGTGAGGCCGAGGCACAGGACGGTCTGCAAACGGAAGAGAAGATTCAAAGCGAGACCCCGATTGAGTGGGAGTGGAACGAACGAGACAGAGAGCCAGCGTGTGACGAGCTCGTGAACGCGCTGTTGATCTTAGTCAGCAAAGTGGAGCGCGTCAGGAATCTGACATGAAGCGAACTCTGAGCGCCTGTTTTTGAATCTTGCCCGAGCCCGTCTTGGGCAAGCTCTCCACGAAATGGATTTCGCGAGGCCGCTTGTAGCCCGCCAGGAGCTCGCGACAGTGCTCTTCGACCTCAGTCTCGTCGAGCGTGCTCCCCTCGCGCAAAACGATCGCCGCGGCCACCCGCTCGCCCCACTTCGCGTCGGGCAGACAGAACACCGCCGCTTCTTCGATCGCGTCCAACCGAAACAGAGCGTTCTCAACCTCCGTCGAGTAGACCGTCTCCCCGCCCGAGATAATGACGTCCTTCTTGCGATCGACGATGTTGATCCAGCCGGCCGCATCGACGACTGCCAGGTCACCCGTGTAGAACCAGCCCTCTCGAAAGGCGAGCGCGGTCTCCTCCGGCTGCCGCCAATAGCCCGGCGAGATCGTCTCCCCGCGCACCCGAATCTCGCCGACGGCCAGGTCGTCCGGGCGCACTGGCGCCCCCCCCTCGTCGACGACTTCGAGTTCCACACCTTCGAAGACGCGCCCCGTGCGGGCGTTTCGAGAGCGGCGCTCTTCAGCGGTGAGCGCTTCCGATTCCGCGCCGAGCCGCGAGATCGTCAAGTAAGGACTCGTCTCGGTCAAACCGTAGGTCTGCGCGTACTCGCAACCGATGAAGCGCCCCAGCTCATCGATCAACGTCGGAGCGAGCGGCGCGCCACCGGAGAGAATCAGCCTCAAATCCGGGAGCTCGCGTCGGTCACTCTTCTGCTCGGCGAGTAGCCGAACGATCATAGTCGGAACTAGGTTCGTGCAAGTGACGCTCTCCGCAACCATGCAACGGAGCGTTGCTGCCGCATCGAAGCGAGGCACGAACGCGTGAGTTCCACCTACGAGCGTGACGGCGAAACACGCCCACGCGTCCGCTAAATGGAACATTGGCGCGAAGTGACCCCACGTATCGCCCGCATTCAGATCGAGCTCGCGCACGGCACTCTCGGCATGCCGCACAACGTTGCGATGCGTGAGAACGACACCCTTCGGTTTCCCGGTCGTGCCGCTCGTGTAGTAAATCTGCGCGGGCTCATCGCCGCCGAGTGCAGGCGGTCCGATGGGATCGCCGACCACCCCCAAGACGTCGGACCACCTGAATTCGGATTCGGCGCGAGCGTCGCCGTCCAACCAGAGGATTCCCTCCAGCTCGGTCTGTTCGACGAGCGCGCCGGCCAGCTCTCGAGAGCTTTGTTCGGCGAACAAGAAACGCGAGCCGGAGTCTCGAATGATTTCGACCAGCTCCGCTAATGCGAGCCGAGTATTGAGCGGATTCAAAATCAGCTCCGCGCCAGCAGCCGCGAAGTAGCTCGTCAAGTAGTTCGCGCTGTTCTCCGAGAGAATCGAGATTGGATCGCCTGGCACCAAGCCCTGCCCTTCCAGGAAACGAGCCACCGATTCGGCCCTCGTCCGAAGATCTTTGTAGGTCACCGCGGCGCCGAGCTCGCGCCATGCGGCGTGATCGCCATACTGCTCGCTCGAGCGCAAAAGGAGAGCCCAAATACTGGGCACCTTCATCGGCTTCGTCACGCCCGGCTCGTGCTCCGAGCGCTCGCCCACTGGGCGGCCTGGAGGATCGCTGCGATCAGGTTGGAAGGGCTTGCCGTTCCCGAACCCGCGATATCGAAGGCGGTGCCGTGGGCGGGACTGACTCGCAGATAAGAGAGGCCGGCGATCGTCGTGAGCGGTTCGATGTCCGGACTTGCACCAGCCAACTTGAGCGGGATGAAAGCCTGGTCGTGGTAGAGCGCCAAGACCGCGTCGAACTCACCGCGCGCGGCGCGAATGAAGATGGTGTCCGGCGGTTGTGGGTCCGAAACGTCGAGCCCCTGTCGGCGCGCAGACTGCACGGCTGGAACGAGAACTTGAAGCTCCTCGGATCCGATCAGTCCGTTTTCCCCCGCGTGAGGATTGAGACCCGCCAGCGCGAGCTTCGGACTCTCGAATCCCAGCTCTCGCATGGTCTCGGCCAGCAGCACCAGATGGTCGAGAACATTCTCCGTGGTGATGGCATTCAGTGCCTCTCGAAGCGGCAGGTGTCGAGACAAGAGCATCACGCGCATGTCCTTCGCCGTCGCCAACATTTCGTAGCGCTCGACTCCGTTCCACCGCGCGAGCAATTCGGTCTGCCCCTCGACTCGCTCGCCCGCCAAGTGCAGCGCCTCCTTGCAAACCGGCGCCGTCACGAGCGCATCCACCCCCCCGTTCGTCGCCAATTCCGCGCCGACTTTCAGTGCGGCTAACGCCGCTTCGCCCGCCGCTCGTGAGACCTCCCCCACGGCGATACCCGGAGAAGCAGCCGTAGCGATCGCGACGACCGGCTGCTCGCCATCGAGTGCCGCCAGCTCTGTCGCAGCAACTCGAGGCCAGCTCGGCTCCAAGTATTCTTCGGGGCCGAGCACGACCAACCGAGCCAGAGAACGCACGCGCGGATCACGTGTCGCGAGTTTTGCGATCTCGGGGCCGATACCCGCTGGATCGCCCATGGTCAGAGCGAGGAGTGGCCGCCGACCCTCCCGCTCGGTTGCAGAAAAACTCGTCACCCCTGAAGTCTAGCAAGCCCCTTCGCGCCGTACGCGAAGAAGCCCCGCTTCGAGCGCTTAATCCATCGAGTCGTTGATGCGATAGAGAAAGGTCAAGACCTCCGCGACGACCTCATACAGCTCTTCTGGAATGCTCTCACCGACCTGCACTCCCGCGAGTAACTCCAGGAGGTCGGGATCATTGCGAACCGGAATTCCGTGAACCTTGGCGAGCGCCAAGATGCGATCGGCAACGTCTCCCGCTCCCTTGCCGACGACATCCGGAATCTCCCGTTGCTCCGGGTCATACCGCAGAGCAACCGCAATGTGCTTTGGCTTCTCGAGTTCCTGTTCGTCCTTCATCCCGACACGTCCATCAGGTGGTGTTCGCGCAGGTAGTGGATGTTTGCCGTGTGAGCTTCGATCTCCACCTCTTCCGGTGTTGCCACTCCGACAACGATCTGCACCTTGCGATCGCCCGTCGACAAAACGGCGGCCAGCGCATCTGCGCCGGTTCGGATGAGTTCTGCGACTTCCTCGCGCTCGACTAGGACCCGCAGGTTCAATCGATCACTTCGGAGCCAGGCGTCGACGCGAACGGGACCGGTCTTGCTGAATTTAATCCCGAGCGAGAGTCGTTGGCACTCGCCCTCGCCCTCTTCCCCGCTCTCCTTCTCGCCTTGGTTTTCCGCCCACAACAGGTGCGCCGTCGTCCAAGCATCGCCGTCGAGGACGGGGAAGCTCCAGTGCAGCGGCTCTCCAGCTTCGTGACGGGCGACGTTGAGCAACTGCTCGGCTTCCAATCCGGCCAAGGCACGCGCGACGGCATCGCGAGTGGGCCCTTCACCGAGCTTCGCCAGCTGGTCCAACAATTCGGCTTTCAAGTTCAAGAGCAGCGCCGCAACATCCACCTTTCCTCGCGAACGGCTGGCGGCATCCAAGAGCAGGGCTTCGAAATTGAGCCCGCCGCGCTGGAGCAGCTGCATTAAGTCCGCACCGCTGCCTCCCGGTTGAAAGACGTGTGCAGCCAGTCGCTCTCCGACGTTCCCAGCTGTGCTGGTCTGGCTCGATACAGTTGCCGCGAGCTTGCGACCGAGTGCCTGCAAGAGCTCACCGAGCGGTCGATCCGCGCTTAGAACCGAGCGAAGCTGTCGAAGCAAGCCCGACTCCACCCCGGCAGCCCCACCGAGGACTTTGAGCAGGATTCCCTCACCGTTCTTCTCGCCCGTCGCCTTGAGGAGCAGCTGTTGTCCTGCTTCCAACTCGGGATTCGACTGAGTCGCCAACGTGTACTGACCGACTCGCAAGAGCGCCGACGTCGCATTGACCTCAACCACGATCCCCGCCAAGACACGGCCGTGGCGCATCAAGGCATCGAATTCCGTTCTCTGAACCTCGATCGGTCCACGAGAGTTGGGCAGGTGAGTGGCCAGAATTTCCATAACAGGGCGAGCGGATAGAAAGATCTTTCCGGTTCGATGTCCCTGTTTTCGGTGCCCGGGAAGTTCAGGTAAGCCGCCCGCCTCTTTTTTGGGTAAGAACTCCCCGCACTCCGAAGAGTTTTCCGAGAAGCAACGCCCGCTTCCCCTACTCCGCGCTGCGAACTCTCTGAACCGCAGCGCGCCACTCCACTAGCCGCTGGGCAGCCTCGCTCTCGCGCAGCGCCGGCTCAAAGCTCTGTGCCGGTTCACGCATCTCGAGCGGCGAGCTCGGGTCGCGAATTAGCCCCACTCCAATCCCCGCAAGCAGGGCGGCTCCTCTCGCTGTCGCTTCGACCTGCCTCGGACGCGAAACACACACTTGCGCGAAACTCGCCTGCAGCTCCATCAAGAGGTCATTTGCGCTCGCTCCACCGTCTACTAGCAGGCTCTGAACTCCCAGACCCGATTCCTCACGCAAGACCTCGATCAGGTCCGCATTCTGGAAAGCGATGGCCTCCAATGCCGCGCGGGCAACGTGGGCTCGCTGGGTTCCTCGGGTAAGCCCGAGCAGAGCTCCGCGCGCTCCCGCATCCCAATACGGTGCGCCAAGTCCGGCAAAGGCTGGGATCAAGAAAACGCCGCCGGTGTCGGCAACAGAACGTGCCAGCTGCTCCGACTCCGATGCCGTTTCAATGAGCTGTAGTCCGTCCCGCAGCCACTGCAGCGCGGCGCCTGCAACGAAGATGCTACCCTCAAGTGCAAAGGCGCTCGACCCATCTCCTGCGACAGCCAATGTCGTGAGTAATCCTCGCCGGCTCTCAACGCGCTCGGCGCCGGTGTGAAGCAACAGGAAGCAGCCTGTGCCGAAAGTGCACTTCAACGCACCGGCATCGACGCAGCCCTGACCAAAGAGAGCCGCTTGTTGATCGCCGGCCACCCCGCGAATCGGAAGCTTCCGCCCGACGACCTCCGCCGAGGTCTCTCCGAAGTCGCCAGCCGAGGGGCGAACCTCCGCCAACCAATCTCGCCTTACGCCAAAGAGCTCACACAAGCCTTCGTCCCAAGCTCGACGATCGAGATCGAAGAGCATCGTTCGCGAAGCATTGGTCGGGTCGGTAACGACCTCCCCTCCACCGGTTAGGTGATGAATCACGAGAGTGTCGACGGTGCAAAAACGAATCCAACCTGCGGCGGCCCGCTCTCGCAATGACGAATCGTGGGCGAGCATCCACTCGATCTTCGTCGCGCTAAAATACGGGTCGATAACCAAGCCGGTTAAGGAACGAATTCGGTCAGCAGCCTCCGAGTCGCGCAGCTCTTCACAGCGGTCCGCCGTACGCCGGTCCTGCCAGACGATGCCGGGGCGAATCGCCTGACCGCTCTCCAGGTCAAGAGCGAACACGGTCTCGCGCTGATTCGTAATTCCTATCGCAACGACGTTTGCCCCCTGAGGACTCTGAAGCAGCTCCGCGAGAACGGCATCGACAGCTGCCAGGATGTCGTTGGCATCGTGCTCCACCCAACCTGGCTCAGGAAAGGATTGAGGGAACTCGCGGTAAGCGCGAAGCCGCGAACGCATCTCGACGTCGTAGATCACGCCCGTCACTCCCGTGGTCCCCGCATCGAGGGCAAGCAACATCTCCATCGCGATGGTTTAACACAAAGCGCCCCTCACCGGCCAGAGACCCGTGAGAGGCGAGTTGTCTTTGCCCGTGGGCCCGAGTTTTACTTCGAGCTCGTCGTTGCCATCCCTTGGACAATCTTCAGCGTGCTAGCCGAGGACAAGCTCAGGCTGACCTTGATTGCATTCATATTCGCCGCTACGGCAAAGAGTTGCACGCCGTCCTCCAGCAGCACGTTTGAACTCAGCAGGTCACCGAGCGAGAACGAAACCTTCGAAGAGCTCGGCAATGTCGCAATCGGAGAGCACAGGTTACCCGAGCAAACGGTTGAGAGCCCTCCGTGGAAATCATCGGGCGTCCTCAACTCCGGCACAATTCCGCGACGCTCAAGCTCGACGATATCCAGCTCGAGCTCGATATCGCCGTAGAACCGGAAGTCGAACTGAGTCTCGGAATCCGCTGGTTCGCGAACTGCCGGTGGTGCTGTCGGACGAACGCCGATGTTTTGGGGAGTGGTCTGTGTGGGCGCCACATAGATGAAGCCGTCACCGAAACTATCGATCACCACAGCGCGAGCATCTTCCCAGGTGCCCGTAATCAGAATCGAGGATTGCGACTGCCCTCCTGTGAGCGCCAGGTAGTTCTTCAGGGTTTTCGAGTGATCGTCTTTGCCGTTATCGGGAGCAACCACGAGCGGAAGAGAGCCCACGCCTTCGTCCGTATCCGCTCCGAGCTCAACGATGTCAGCACCCATTGACTTCACGCCTGCTCGCGTGCCGAGCCCGCCAATCGCGTGTGCTTGCTGAACGAAGAAGGACAGGAAAGCCAAGACGCTTGCCGCTCCCAAGGAGAGCACGCGCGTGGGATTCGAGGTGATAGATGAACGGTTAGTTCGTGTTAGAGAATTCATTGTTCTTGCCCCCCAGTGACCGATTCGCTTTGAAACAGTTCAGGGCAGGTCTTGAGAAGTTCGTGAGTAAACCCGGGTATCGAGTCGATGGCCGTCCGCAACTTGGGCGACTTCGAGAAGAGATCGGCGACCTCCCCTGCACATTCCGGGCGTCGATCGAGGAGAGCGCGAAACTCGGCCAAGGAGCGGTCTTTCTTTTCCATGTGCGCGTAGTACATGGCGATGTTGAACCGAACGAAGAAAAACCTTTCGTCGTACGAATCTAGGCGAGCCATTCTCACCCACCGCAAGTAAATCATGGCCTGCTTAAGATCGCCTTCGCGCGCGTTCATCAGGGCCAGTTGCACCGCAGCATGACCGCGGTTGGTCTCGTCCAATGCAGACTGAAAGACGCGATTGAACTCGCGTTGTGCGCGCATCGGCTTCTGCAGGTGAAGTTGCGCGAAACCAAAATAGAGCCGTGCCTCTTCGTGGGACGGGTCGATTTCAAGGGCATCCGTAAGTAGCCGGAGCCCCTTCTCAAGCGCGCCTTCAATCTTCGAGAGCTTGCCGTTGAACATGCCGCGTGCAGAGGTCCAGTCCACTCCGCCAGCATCGCCTTGCCCCCGCGAGACCACTCCATCGACGAAACCACGGCCGTGAGTCCGTGCTCGCTCGACCTTGACCACGTCCTCGAAGACCCGCGTTCGCTCCGGACGAATCTCGGCCAGAACATAGGCCTTGCCGATCTGATAGAAGATCGTCGCGAGCCGATGAACCAGCTCGTCCGAGTCGGTGCCGATCGCATCAGAGCCCAGCAAAACGGCATAGCGTTCCGCTAGAAGGATTGGCTCAGAGACATCCCGATGCATTTGCACCTGCAGGCGCGTGCCTTCGAAGAATTCCGAACAGGCCTCACAAACCTCCAAGTGCGCCATCGCCCGAGTCGCAGACTCTTCCCCCAGTTCTCCATCGACCAGACAAGACAGGTCGACTTGAAAATGGGAGCAGACATCGGCAACGCCAATCATCCACCATTTATCGTTCATGGTTGTACCTCACCATCGAACGCACGGGTCAACCCATGCGTCTGTGCTTTATGGCCTCTACTGGCCGGGTCTTCGGCAACCGCTTTCGGAGCGCGGGCCGGACGAAAATCGGGCGGAAGTCCATCAAAGACGCGACTCATCGAGCGGTGAATCTTGCGACGAGCGCGGAAGATCACCATCTTCAGATTCTCAAGCTTGATCCCTAGCTCAGCTGCCGCTTCGCGATAAGTGCGATCGTCAACTTCGACCATTTGAATCGCATAGCGTTCACGCTCGGACAGCATCGAGTAGAAGCGGAGATAGAACTGAAGGTAGGTCAGGTAGACGCGCTGGCACTCCACCGAACTCTCTTTTTCGAGCGCCCCCACTAACGGTCCGTGGCTTCTAACTTCGGGTTGTTCCGTTAGGTCTTCGAACGGTATCTCGGATCGCCCGCCGCGCTTAAGCGAGCGCAAGCACTTGAGAACCGTATTCCGAACGATCGTCGCGGACCAGACGCGGAAGGCGTCTTCGCGCTCGCAGTTGAATCGATGCGGATAGCGATAGACGTTAAAGAAGACTTCCTGAAGCACATCGTTGGGATCGATGCGCGCGTGGAATCTGCGCAACCTTCCTTGAACTTGAATCAAGAGGTGGCGCTGATTCAGCTCGTAGAGCATTCCGAAACACGCGCGACCTTGAATCAGGCGAAAGTGCTCCATCAAGCGCGTCGAGAGTGCGTCGCGCAGCCCTTCGGCATCGCGACCTTCTTCGTTCACCAACTCCAGCAGAGCGTTCCGCGCGTCTCTTCCAATCTCCGAGTCCAACTCGACCAGCCGCTCGCTCAGTTGAGCCCGACCGATCGTTCCGACGACTTCGAGGTCGCGGGTTCCAGTGCCGACTGTCAAAGCAGCGGCTCCTGCCCCTCAGGAGGGCTGGCCAGGGGATCGATTCGCATGGGGGGACAGGGGTAGCCGCAATCGCGGCATCGCCGCAAAGCTCTACTCCCAATTATCACAGGGGTTACGCAGTTCGGACGCCCCCTCCCGGGCTACGGCTGCTGCAGCGCCCTAAACACCTCGCATAGAAGGGGTTGGGCGAGATTAGATTTACAATCTCAGGCGCCGCTGTCCGCGTCCAAACCCAGGGTCAAGGGGTGCATTGTCCCCCACTTCGACCGTCCTCAATCGATCAGGGTCCGGTGAAGTGACCCGGCTCGAACTCCCCATTGATCTCGACGTCGACCATTCGCCAAAACACAGCCGTGGTTCCATCGCGGTTTTGAATTTCGATTCGACCGGGAAACATGGGAGACCGGGAAGGGATCTTGGCTCGGGCAAGCAGAGTTTCGGCTTCGGCGATTTCCTCGGGAGTCTCAGCCTCCTCGAGTCGTTTTGTTGCGCGCTCAACAGCTCCCGCCTGCTCCAGCTTCACTCGTTCGAGCGCTTCCGCTGTGGGAGCGTACTCGGACAGGATCATCGTGTTGATGCGAATATTGCCGCGCGTTCCCGTGTCGTGCACGTCGATTCGGCGCACGAGTCCGTCGTTCTTGTCGTAGAACACACGATACGTGTGCTCGAGCTTTCGCGACGGATGGAATTCGTACTCCACGGCATAGTGCAGACGTCCATCGCGCTCCTTCTCGCCGGAGAACCTCGCCTTGAGATCCTCAGATTCAGGCTTGTAGAGCAGATCTAGAAGTAGATAGAAAATCGCCGACTCTTGGCGAGCGCTAGCAATTCGCTCGGGGACATCACGCTTCTCCCCGTTGATCCAAATACTCGCCTCTTCCATCCCGTTCGCAGACTTGACGATGGTCTGGCCGTCCAATTCTTCCTGCAAGCGCATCATGCGATCGACTCCCTCGAGTTGAACGTCGATCATGCTCGGCTCTTTCTCAAGCTCACCCTCGTCTGAGAGAAAGACCGGAATCATTCGGAAGGAGAGAGTCTTGATGCGCTTCAGCTCCTGACGACCACCGTGCGTGGCACCGTACGCGTGGAACAAGCGCTCGATCTCCGTCACACGGGCGACCTCTGGAACCTTAAGGTTGGGATTCTGATTGCCCGCTTCTTGACCTGAAGCCGATGACGCGATGAGCAGGACGGTGAGAGGAAGGAGGGCGAATTTCATGAGCACGTGGCGGTCAGACGATCGAATGAAGAGCGTGATGGATGGAAGCGCGGAAGATCGCGGCTCGCGCGAACCGGGTGCGTTGTCCCCCCTTTACGGAGCGACAGTTGGATAGTGAGAGCCCCGTTCCCCCGTCGGCCTGCGGTCTAGGCGGCCAAAGAATAGCCCAGATCCGGGGGCAACGCATTCGCGAAGGAATAGTCTGCGAAAAAGGTCGCGCTTCCCTCTTTCCCGATGCTCCGTCCAGAATGGGGCCATGACCGCCCAAGCCAATGTGACCGAACTCGCTCAGGAGATCGGATTCGATCTCGCTCGGGTGGCTCCACTCGAGCCGCCGCCCAGGGCCGCCGAGTTCGAGGCTTGGCTGGATCTGGGGTACCAAGCCGATATGGCCTGGTTCGAGTCCCAGCGGAGTCGGATCCTGAATCCCCAAGGCATCTTGGCAGAGGGCAGGAGCTTGCTCGTTTTAGGGCTCGGGCACGCGCGTTCAGCAATTCACATCGAAGGTGGAGGGCGCATAGCTCGCTATGCCGCGGGTCGCGATTATCACAACGCGATCGGGCGAATGCTCAAGAAGCTCGCCCGAAGGCTGCGGGAGTCCGGACTGGTGAAGGCCTCTCGCGGAATCGTCGACGCCGGACCGTTGATGGAGCGATCGCACGCGGCGAGAGCTGGATTGGGGTTTGAGTCCAAGTCCGCCAATTTGCTCCATCACCACTGGGGGCCGTGGTTCTTCCTTTCCGAACTGATTATCGATCAGGAGTTCTCACCCTCCGAAATGCCTTCAATAGGCAGCTGCGGCACTTGCACGGCATGTATCGATGCGTGCCCTACGCAAGCGATTGTCGAACCTGGACTCGTCGATTCGCGTCTGTGCATCAGCTACCACACGATTGAGAACCGAGGAGAAATCCCACGGGAGCTGCGGGCGAAGATGGACGGATGGCTATTTGGCTGTGACGTCTGCTCCGAGGTCTGCCCGTTCGGCGGCCGCGCCGAGGGCGGCGCGGAGCGATTCGGAACGCACGCGATTGTCGAAGAGAACCGATTGATCGACTGGCTCAGGTCCAGCAAGGAAGAGCTCGCCGCCCCCCTGATCGGCTCACCCCTCCAACGGCCCAAGCGAGATGGACTGGCGCGCAATGCGGCCATCGCTCTCGCCCACCACCCGAGCGAGGATGGTCACGACGCCCTGCGGTCTGCGCTCGCCGAGGAGGAGTCTGGGATTGTCCGAGAAGCCGCGGGCTGGGCACTCGCCTACGCCCATGCTCAAGACTCCGGCACCCGGACGGCGCTGGAACGAGCGCTTGAGAGAGCTGAGACAGAGAGCGAGCGCGCGGGGCTGACGGCCTCCCTCGAAGAGCTCGGTTAACTGTCGATTAACTTGGACATCGCCGCTTGCGTGTCGATCTGAATCGACATACCGACCTAAAGCTCTTCAGAAAAAGAGCTTAGGCGTACCGGCCCGAGCTCTCTCGGCCTCCAGCGGCTCGTAACGCCCGGCCGCTGTCGAGTTTTTTGGACATGTCGTCCGCTCACGCGATCTCGGAAGTGTCCCCTTTGATCACTCCAAGCTGTGTCCTATCAACGACTTGCGCACAGCGCGGGAACCCTCGCTCGGTTGGCAAGCCGATTGCGCTAGAGAACATGAAGACCGCACGAGCCTCGACCGCGAGGCGGACCTCCAGCGACAGGATCACGAACCATGGACAACTCAAGCTTCTACGACGACCATAAGTTTTGCCCCGAGTGCAATGACTACGTCACGTACTTGATCAGCATGGACAGCTCGTACTGCGTGACCTGCGGCGGCGTCGTTCGCCTGTTCTCCGAAGATGACTGGACCAACTTCAACGAGTCCCTCAAATCGCGCCGGCCCAAAGGCGGTCGTCCGCGCAAGAACAAGACGGGCGAGGACAAGAAGACCGCTTAAGAGATCACAGGAACGCTCGTTCTCGCGACACGGCAAGAGCGATTGGGATTCGAGAGAATCTAAGAGTAGTTTCAATGTTGAGAGCCGAGGAATGACACGCGTCATTCCTCGGCTCTTTTAATCTGTCGACGATTTCGATCGACACAGACTCGGGTCATTCGCTGTACCGAACAGCTTCATCCTGGCGCCGTGCGCGATCGTCCCAGTGATCACGCCTCGGTGATAGCGTCTCAGCGTTCACGGCTCATGCGCAAGTAGAGCTCCCCGGCACGAACCTGCATCGCCGGATTGCCGATCCTGGCGTAGTACACCTGGAGTCGCTTCCAGGCTTCGGGCTCGCGGCTGCAGCTCCGCGCCAGCGCCTCCGCCGCTTCGGCGGCTCCTTCCGCGTCCTCCATCTCGAACAAGACATCCAAGACATGCAGCCGAAGGCTGAGCTCCGTGACACTCTCAGGCCGACTTCGAACGGCCAGCCCGAAGGCTCGGCGAACCCCATCACTGTCTCCCAGTTGTTGCTGAAGAGTGGCAAGGCTCATCGCCAATCCATACTCCTTGGGTCGGAAGAGCAACTGACCTTTAAGACTGCGAATCTCCTGAACCAAGGTGTCGACGCGCTTCCACTCGCGCTGTGCCGACTCGGCCTCTTTCGTCCGTCCGAGCTCGAGATAGATTTGCCAGAGCAAATACCAGGAGCGCGGTTGGAAGCGCGCGACATCGCGTGCCTTTAGAGCCGCCTTCAACGCCTCGTCGGTGCGCTCTTCTTCATACAGGATCTGAGCGCGCCAAATATGCGCCTCCGCGTGCTCGGCGTCGATTTCAATGACGCGTGCGAGAAGCTGAAGAGCGCGATCGGATTCGCCTAATCGATAGTGAGTCAGAGCGAACCCGCGAAGGGCCTCGGCGCTCTCGGGAAGTTCCGCCACGACCACTCGGTAGTGCTCGAGTGCATCGTCGTAGCGGCCAAGGCTGTAGTACGCGTGCCCGAGCACCTGGGTGCGCCAAACTTGGCTGGGAGCGACGGCTAGAAAGCGCTCGAGGCAGACGACCGAATCTCCATAGCGCCGCAATCGAAAGTAGGCCGTTCCCAGTTCGAGCAGGGACGGCGGAAAGTCGGGCTCGAGCTCGAGCAGCTCGTAGCTGGCGGCCAGGGCTGTCGGATAGTCACGCCGTGCGTAGGCGTCTCCGCCTCGCTTAAAGATCTCGCCGACCGCCACGGAAAACTGATCGGGAACGACATCGCGCCCATTGAAAAGCCCGTCCCAGCGTCCCGGCTCGGCAACCGGAAGTTCGGACGGCTTCCGAAGCATGGAGTCCGCAGCTTCATCCTGCAGCGATGGTCCGAAAGCAACGGTCAAGAGAAGTAGAACTTGGGCGATCATTTCGATTCCTCGCTCTCACTGGACGCGGGCCGTTCAATCAAGAGCTGTTGGTCGATAGGCGGTGATTCGACGACGCTCTCTTCGCCGCCGGGCCATCGAATCAAGAGGCGGTCGAGCTTCTCCACCGCACCAAATCCGAAGTGGATCTCGGCGGGAACTCCGTTTTGAAACCCTCCGGAAGTCCGCACCTCGCCAACCCAGCGCTGCTCGCCGGCCACGGCCGTCACCACCGCGCCGATCGCTGACGAATTATTCGCGACATCGCGCAGCCGAACGCGCAGCCAGTGCCCAGGTCCGCCGCGATTCATGAACACGTGAACGGAGGCATCCATCTCGATTTGAATCAAGTCGAGATCTCCATCGTCGTCGAGGTCGGCGACGGCACCGGCACGCGAAACGAACGGTGCGCTCGAAGAGAGCGGCTCTTGTACCAACCGCTTTCGCTCATTCTGACGATAGAAGTGATCGACCTGGGCATAGCTCGTATCGGTTCCGGGAGCATCCGACTGCGGATAGACATGGCCATTCAAGACGAGCAAATCCTCATCGCCATCGAGATCGAAGTCCGCCATCGAGGTTCCCCATCCTAAGTACGTCACGCTGCTTCCGCCCAATCCCATCTTGTTGGTTCGATTGCGAAAGCGCACCGGACCTTTCTTTTCAAGTGAGCCGTACAGCTCGTTCGACTCACCCGAGAAGTTCGTCACGAACAGGTCAAAAAAACCGTCGCGATCCATATCCCCACAGGCGATGCCCATCCCTGCTTGTTCCTTTCCGCTGGAGTCGAGTGCGACGCCAAGCTCCATGCCGCGCTCTTGAAAGCTCCCTTCGCTTCCGTTGACCCACAGATGATTGGGCGTTGAGTCGTTCGTCACGTAGATATCCGTGTCGCCGTCTTGATCGTAGTCGAGCGTCATCACGCCCAGACCGAAACCCGCATTTCGGGGCCGAAAGCCGGCCTCTCTCGAGACTTCACTGAAGTGGCCATCTCCACTGCCGAGATAGAGCTGGTCGTGAACGGGCGAGAGCCCCTCCGGACCGCACATGACGGACTGTCCCTTCCAGTGGCAGACCTCGTCTTCGCGGCTCTTCACCTCATCGGGATAGAACGCCAGGTAGTTCACGACGACTAGATCGAGATCACCATCGAGGTTGTAGTCCAGAAAGCCGGCGCTCGTTCCCCATCGTTTTCCCGACAGGCCGGAATCGGCGAGCTCGCGGAAGCCGCTGCCCTCTTTGTTCAAGATCACGCGGTCGGCCCCCCACTCGGTAATCACCAGGTCGCTGTAGCCATCTCCGTTGATATCTCCACTCGCGCCACCCATTCCCCAACGACCACCGCCCATCGCCCAATTCTCGTCGGCCAGGTCGAAGCTGCCGTCGCCGGCATTGAGAAAGAGCCGCGGGGAGTTTCCCGGCTGACCGCTTGTCGCTCGCTCGATCGTCGAACCTTCAATCACAATCAGGTCGTGGCTCCCGTCGAGATCGAAGTCCTCTAGGACCAGTCCGCCGCCGTTGACCTCAACGATGAAGTTCTTATTCGGCGAACCGCACAGAGTTGTGACATCGATGGCGTTCCGCGCGCCACCGGGATCGCGACCGTAGAAAGCTGATGGGAGCTCTCGAAACTGTCGATCGATCGGTGCGCTTTCCGGCTCCGCGCTTTGAATCAACGGAACGAGTGACAGGAGGCTGAGTGGAAGGATTGGAACCATCGGAAGTGCGGAGTGAAGTCGGCGGGAGCGAATCAATAACCAGAGCGTAGTGAGCAGCGGGCTGTACGTCTTCAACCTAGCCTCGCGAGTTAAAGTAGCGAAGCCCGCTTCGCCCGTTGAAGACGAAGCGGGCTCCGGTATGGGGTCCCATTCAACTCACGCGCACGGACGGCTACGGGCAGAGCGTGAGTTTGAGTCCGTTCGAGAGCTCAAAATCGTCCGGTGCTTGTGAGGTCAGTACCGCAGCCTGGATAAAGATTTCGAGTCCTCCAACGCCACTACCGGACAGGGGCAAGGGCGTCTTGAACTTAGAGGTCCCGTTCAGCTTGACCTTTCGGATTCGGAAGAAGAGCAGGCTGTCGGGATCGGTCAGTCCGGTTCCACTCCAGAAGGGATAGTTATCCGGAGCCAAGGCGAAGATGAAGACGGTCGCAAGTCCGGAGACGTTCGAGGCGATCGCTTCGAACTGTCCGCCGGGGTCCGCCGACCCAGCACCATCCAAAACGACGGTGTTCGGGGGAGACGAAGCGAGACCGTATTGCTCCCAGCCACAATCGATCAACGTCGCGGTAACCGGCGTGGAGGTTGTCGTGTTTCCCGCCCAATCGGTGAAGCGCAACTCGTAAACCAACTGAATGCCCAGACCGGCGTCCGTGTCGGTCATCTCGAAGCGATAGATTCCACCGCCTCCAGAATCCGTCGCCGCGACCGTCGTCGCCGTTCCAAATACGGTCAGCTGCGAGGTGGTCACTTCGCCGGAGTCGCTGACCTGCTCGTACTGATAGGTTCCCGGTCGCACGAAAGCGCGCGAGTACTCGGCACCGGGAGCGATCTCTCCCGAGGCAAACCGATTGCCGTCACTGGTTCCCTTCAGAGCGATGGCCGTCCCCGCGCTGGGGTTTCTCCAGGTCACCGTCGTTCCGACGGGAACCGAGAGCACATCACGCCGACCGGGGAGCATATCCACCGTCGACGTTTGCGCTGTACTCAAGACCGTGTACTCAGCCTCGGCTGTAACCCAACTTTTGCCGTCGTCCATCACCTGGTCGCGAACCTGCGCGCGAACAATCCAAGGGCCTGCGGCGTTCGGCAAGCCGCCCAAGGCCTCTTCACGAACAAGGACCGGTGCCAGCGTGTCCGCCCCACCCGTATTCAAGAAGACCTTGTTGTCCCACTGACTGGATCCCGACTCACCTTGTGCGGTTACCAGATCGTAGTCGCCATCGTTGTCGAGGTCGGCAACCGTGCAGTCGAGCGTCGAATCGGAGATGGCCTGAATCACCGAGCTTGTCGTTTGGGTAAAGGACAGCCCTCCATTATTGCGAATCATCTTCTCGCGGCTGCCGAGTGACCCGTTGAAGACGTCGTAGTCTCCATCGTTGTCGTAGTCGAAGAGTGCGAGCTCATTATCGTCGTCACTGCCGAGGGTCGCCCCCTTAACGAAGGTCAGACTCCCGCTACCCGTCCACTCGTTCTCGATGTGGCCTTCTGCGAACCCACTAGAGCTGACGAAGAACATGTCGATGTCGTCGTCGCCATCGAGATCGCCGACCTCGGCTTCATAGACGCTTGAGGAAGTCGACGGGAGCAGACTCGAGACATCGGTAAAGTTTCCGCTGCCGTCATTAAGCATCATGTAGTGCGCACCTCCGGTATTGGACGAGCGGCAGACTCCAAAGAAGTCCAAGTCCCAGTCGTTGTCGAGGTCGACGAACTGCACATCCATATGGGCCTTCTTGATCGGCGCATTCATCGCAACCGAGTCTTCGGTAAAGAGGCCCGTACCGTCATTGAAGAACAAATGCGGACGCGAGCCGGCTCCACCCAGGAAGCTCGATCCGGAGTCGAGGACGATCGCATCGAGATCGCCGTCGTTATCCAAGTCTCCGAAGCCAGCGCCAGCGGAGTTGTAAAAACCGGTGAAGCCAGCGGCGAGGCTCGCGAAGTTGAAGAAGCCGGGGTTCGTGGCACCGATGTTGGTGTACAGGTTGGGACGCCGGTTGTTGAACGCGTTGGCCACCAGGGCATCGATCCAACCGTCGCCATTCACATCGCCCGTGGTGACTCCCTTTGAATTCGATTTATGCTCGCCAAGCCGCGCCACGCTCTCGTCGGCAAAGGTTCCCGCGGAGACTTCGAGCTTGTTGATGATCAAGGTCATCTGCCGCAGGGTTCCGGCGCTCGCAAAGCCGTCTCCATCCGCAAAGAAGATGTCCAAGTCGCCGTCATTATCGACGTCGGCACATTCAACGCCCTCGGTCCAGATCTTCGCACCGGGGATCGCTCCCACTTGCCGTTGAAACTGTTGGGCTTCCACCGAGGAGGCCGCCGTAAGAAGGACAGCGGAGGTCGAGAGCGTAGTTACGAATCGTCTCATACGTGATTCCAGGGACTTGATTGTCCGCGCAGGCGCCCGGCGAACAGGGCGCACCGTTTGGTACGGGCCGTTTGCTGCGGACCGCGGGTGAGGAGGAGGGTGAGAGAGCAAGACCGCGAGACGCGCCTCCGGGTGCCTTGAGGGAAGGCTGGTGAGAGGAGGAGCGAAGGGGTGAAGCTGGTCAGCTCTCTGTGAAGCCTACCTGAGAATCGGCGATCCCGATATTGGCTGATTGTCGGACGAAGGAGGCGGAATCGAGCTCGACCGGCGGCGGACCGCAACGGATAAGTGGGGTGTGAAGTTCCCCAAAAGAGAGGCGAACTCGACGGTTCGCTCGGATTACCCTATGAGGCCGAAAAAATACGGGCGCGAAAGGCCGTTTATCTGTCTCATCTTCGCCCGTGCGACTTAGACCTGACCTCTGAACGGTCGGAGCTTGGCCTCGCTTACCCGAATCTTCGCCCCAGCCTGTCCGCGCGAAACTCGCAAATTTATCGAAGTTCACGCCAGCAATGTCGTTCCGTCGTCTCTCGAAGGCCCCGCGACCGGCAGACGTGAAGGAACAGAAGCCTACTCCGCAGCCCCCCTACTCAGCTATGAGCACCGAGACCTCCCCCGCCACCGATGTCCTTGAGTCCGTTCGTTCGCGATACGCGGAAGGCGCGAAGACGCAAGTTCCGGAACTCTGCTGCCCCGTCGACTATGACGCGAGCCTCCTAGCCGTTTTGCCTAAAGAGATCATCGACCGCGACTACGGCTGTGGCGATCCGAGCAAGTTTGTGAAGTCAGGTGACGTGGTGCTCGACTTGGGTTCTGGAGCCGGAAAGATTTGTTTCATGGCTAGCCAGATCGCGGGCCCGGAAGGGCGCGTCATCGGAGTCGACGCCACCGATGAGATGTTGGCGCTCTCCAGAGATCATCGCGAGAGCATTGGCGAGAGCATTGGCTGGCAGAATGTCGAGTTCCGGCACGGCTTCATTCAGGACCTCGCTCTCGATCGAGATCAGCTCGCCGAGTGGCTCGACGAGCACCCCGTTCGCACGCTCGCCGACACCGAAGCGCTGCGCGCCACGGAGCGCCGCCTCCGTAAAGAGAGTCCGATGATTGCGGACGAATCGATCGATCTCGTGCTCTCCAACTGCGTCCTGAACCTGGTCGACAACAGCGACAAAGAGCAGTTGTTCGCCGAGATTCATCGTGTGCTCAAGCGCGGCGGTCGATGCGCGATCTCGGATATCGTCTCCGACGAGGATGTCCCGGAGCGCCTGCAAAACGACCCCGAGCTCTGGTCGGGATGCATCTCGGGAGCGATTCGAGAAGACCGCTTCTTGCAAGCCTTCGCCGACGCCGGTCTCTTTGGAGTTGAGATCGTCTCGAGGCAAGCCGAGCCCTGGGCCGTTGTCGAGGGCATCGAGTTTCGCTCCCTGACCGTCGTCGCATGGAAGGGTCTAGAAGGCGACTGCCTGGAGCACAACGAAGCCGTCGTCTACCGCGGTCCCTGGAAACAGGTCGTCGACGATGACGGCCACGTCTTGCGAAGAGGTGAGCGCACCGCCGTGTGCCGCAAGACCTATGACATCTTGACGGGCGCGCCCTACGACGAAGAGACCATTGGAATCTCGCCGTTGATCGAAGTGTCGGAGCAGGATGCAGCGCCATTCGACTGTCGCACGGACGACCTGCGCTCTCCGCGCGAGACCAAGCGCGGCATCGTTCGCGAGGACATCGCGCCGGGAACAAACTCCTGCTGTGAACCCGACGAGAGTTCGGACTCCGGTTCTTCCTGCTGTTAGCCGAAATCGCTTCGTCCCGCGCAGCTTCCTCCCGCGCTGTGGAGTAATGAGTACGACTCTCGACCACAAAGCTCGCCTCCACTCATCGCAGCTACTCTTGATCTTCACGCCGGAGCTCGTCGAACAAGAGCGCGGGGCGAGCTCCGCTCTCGAGGTCCTCGAAGCCTGCCTGAGCCACGTCGACATCATTCAGGTGCGGGTCAAGGCTGCCGGTAGGAGCACGGGGCCGTCACCCGCTCGCGAGCTGTTCGAGTGGACGAGCCGTGTCCTCGACCTCTGCGCACTCTCCAACTCGAGTGCTCCGCTCGTCACCGTCAACGACCGCATCGACGTCGCACTCGCACTCGAGCCCAGTGGCTGCGCGGGATGTCACATCGGTCGCGAAGACATGCCGCCGACAGAAGCACGAGAGCTCCTGGGCCCCAATCTGCTGCTCGGCCTCTCGACCCGAACTCCGCGCGAGGTCGTGAGCGCCGATCCCTCCGAGCTCGACTATCTGGGCTTCGGCCCGATCTACCCGACGGCGACCAAGGACTATCGGAGCGGGCTCGGTCCGGAAGCCGCTTGGGTTGCCAAGGAGGGCTCGGACCTCCCGCTCTTCGCCATCGGTGGCATCGATGAAACGAACGCAGCCGACCTCGCTACCGTCGGGCGTATCGCCGTCGGCTCGGCGATACTCTCCGCCGCCGACCCCGCCGGTGCGGCAAAGATTCTGCGCGACTCGCTTCGCGTTCAGTAAAGGCTAGCCTCGCATTAGGCGGTGCGGGAAAGACCCTCTTGTCCTTCGTCTCGATCGAAAATCTCGGCCATCAGCTCGCGCAGACTATCGGCATCCGTCGGTAAATCGTCGAGCAAGATAGCCCCGGAATCATCGCGGTCGACCTTCGTCAGGTTCGGGTACTCGCGCTCCAGTCTCTCCATCTGAGCCTCTTGACGTCGGTACATCCACAACAGACGTCGCGACTCTGAGAGGAGCGCGCGCTGCTCGAGTGCGCTTCGGATTGAAGCCGCGAGATCGACATGATTGCAGGGTTTGCAGAAGAAGCGATCGACGATTCCTTCATTGATCGCCGCGATGGCCATATCGAGAGTGGCTTTTCCTGTGAGCATGAAGCACACAACCGTGGGGTCCAGTTTCCGGACCTCTTCCAAAAATATCGCTCCGCTCATCTCCGGCATATCGTGGTCGGAGACGACTACGTCAAAGTCGTTGCTCGCGACTAGCCGGAGTGCTTTTGCGGGCACCGACTCGGTCGAAATTGAAAAAGGCTCGTCGTAGAGCGCTCGTTTCAATCCCGAGAGCACGGATTCGTCGTCATCCACTAATAAAATTCGTCGAGTCATGCCGATTTCCTCGCCTGAACGGTGCCGCCAGACTCTCGATTTTCAATATGAATGGGTTCGCGAAAGCTCCCGATCTGTTGATGATTGCGTAGACGTCCCAGCAATACCTGACCGATTCGCTGCCCCTTGCCGACGATCATGCGACCTTCGACCGTCACCAGCGGCGCCGCAAGAACATCACCGGGACGCATTCCCTCGAAACTGATCTGGCGCGTGCCCGCCGCAGACGCGAGACCAATCCCGAGACAAGACGCAACAGCCCCAACCACTTCAGAGTCAAAACCGGCGTCCTCCTCCATTCCGGCTAGTGCCATTATTCGATCCAAACCGGCGTCTTCTAGGCGCATCATCTCCTGTAGAACGCGCAAGACTCGCGCGGCTTCTGGAAGCCCCTGATCGCATTTAACGCCGCAGTCCTCCGCCTGCCGCCTCACGATCTCGGCAACGCCATCCAAGCGCGGGATATTCTCGATAAGCTCAGCTCCAGCCGATGGAATCGAAGCCATCATGCCGCGCTCGGCATGGCTAAGGGACTCGCCCGCCTCCGCCTTCGCTAAGGTTTCGGGAGGCACAGCCACCCTGCCGAGCTGTGCAAGCATGACGGCCATTTGAAGCTCCCAGGGACGCGGTAACTCTAATTTGACCGATATCCGCTGGGCTAGCTCCTTCAGTTCATTCGCGTGCTGAAAGCCTTTGGGATCCGCTATCGCGAGAATCTCCGTGAGCACCTTCACACACCCGTTGAGCGTCTCTTCGAGAATGACCTTCTCTGCAGAGATCAATCGAAACTGTTCAAGCCCGTCGCGAAGTGCGCGCTCTAAATCGTCGGGAGCACAAGGCTTGTTGAGGAAGCGAAAGATGTTGCCTTCATTGACGGCGCGAATCGCGGTCAAGAGATCCGAGTTTCCGGTCAACATCATTCGCACGGTGTCGGGACTGCGGCTGCGGATCTCGGCGAGTAGCAGCGCGCCGTCCATCACAGGCATACGCATATCCGCCAGCACGATCGCGAAGGGGCCGGCCGTCTCCAACATTTCGAGCGCGCGCTCTGGCCCTTCGGCGAACTCGACATCGAACTTGTCGTATAGTTGGCGACGCAGACCACGCAAGACATTGGGCTCGTCGTCGACGCACAGAATCTTAGTGGTCATTACTCATCCTCGGTGGTTGCGCACTGGTTGAGCTCTTGCCAGACAGGAATTCGCTCCGAGAGCTGCAGTCGCTCGATGTAGGCATCGTCGAAATCGACAGCTCTGGCTTCTGTGTAATCATCGCGCGTCGCGGAATTGAGAGTCGGTTCCAGTGCGTTCGCGAAGTGAACGGCGGTTAGCACACTAAACTCCGTCTGTGAACTCGCGCTCGGTTCGTGATGGTAAAAAATGGCCTCAACAATGGGCTGCGGTAGGCCCCAGAGACTTAATAAGTAAGCGCCCAACGATGCGTGTGAGATGCCCAGAACCTGGTGTTCGGCGGCGATCAAGGAGAGCTCACCCTGGGCTACGAGCTTGAGTACCTCGTTGTACTGCTCGGGCATATTCGCTGCGAGAACGAGGCGACCAACATCGTGTAGGTTGCCCGCGAGGAAAGCCTGATCCGCAACCACTCGCGAAGCACCCTCCTTCTTGGCGATGAGCTGTGCGAGCACTCCTGTTCTCATGTTGTGCTGCGTAGCCTTTTCAAGGTTCAATCCGCCTACGGTGTCTTTTTCGAATTGCGAAAACAGCTTTACCGAAAGAACAAGCGCTTTGAGCGTGTTTACGCCGAGCACCCCCACGGCCTCCGCTGCGCTAGAAAAATGCCTTGGGAACCCAAAGAAGGCGGAATTGACGATCTGCAGTATCTTTGCAGTCATCCCCACATCTTTTGCGACAATTGCAGCGACATCATCGATGCTCCACGAGTCGCTGTTAATCACGCTGAGAATTTCTGAGTAGAGCGTCGGCAAGCTTGGAATCGTCGACATTCTCGAAACGAGTTCCGCCGAAGCCCGGTCCGGTAAGAGTTCCTGCGCTCGGCAACAGCGTTCAATAATTGCTATGAGCTCGTTCTCTTCGCAGGGCTTGGAGAGGTACTGGTGCGCATAGCAAGTCGACTCCAAAATCAGATCCAGGTCCGCGTGCCCAGAGAGAATAATTCGAGCAGTGCACGGGTGACGCTCCATCACTTCGGCTAGAAGCTGGTTGCCGTTCATAACCGGCATGCGCATGTCCGACACGATGACGTCGTAGACCTGATTAGCCATCTCTTCGAGGGCCTCCGCTCCACTCGTAGCGAAGGATACTTCCCATTGATCTTGAGCGGCATAAAGCATGCGGCGCAACCCCTTGAGAACCATCTCCTCGTCGTCAACAAATAGAATCTTAGTCATAGCTTTAGCGGTATCTCTACGCGGCTTGTGATACGTCTTCGGAGCTCGTGCCTAGCTCCTCGAAGGGCAGGCGAATCACAAAAGTCGTGCCCTCCCCCGGTTTACTCTCGACGTCGATACTGCCCGAGTGTTTGTCGACAACGACCGAGTGCGAGATCGCGAGTCCTTGTCCGGTCCCTCTGCCGACTTCTTTTGTCGTGTAGAACGGATCAAATACTCGGCTTCGGACTTCGTCCGGCATTCCGCAGCCTGTATCCGAAATTCGAATTTCAGCGCAGTCGCCCACTCGCTGCGTAGCGATTCGTATTCTGCCCCTCTCTTCACCGTTCGCGCCTACAGCGTCGACGATCGCATGGGCCGAGTTCACAATCATATTCAACACGACCTGCCCCATTTCGCTCGGCAAGCACCTAACCAGCGGCAATTCTGGATCGAAGTCCGTTTCAATCTCAGCCACATACTTCCACTCGTTCGTGGAGAGCGTAATTGTCGTATTGATGACATCGTTGAGATCAACCGCCTGCTTCTCGCATGAACCTGGATGCGAGAATGACTTCATCGCGGAGACAATTTCAGTCACGCGAGCTAAGCCGGATAAGGACTCCCCGAGTGCGTCCGGAATCTCCTTGCTTAAGAAGCCGATTTTCGCCGCCTGAGCGAACTTAGCCACTTGTTTCAAGGTCGCCTCTGGATCCGCGGACTCACCTCCATTTGCGCTTAGCTCCGAGCACAGCTTCAAGAGGTCATCGAGCTTGCCGAATGCATCGCGCAAGAAACGGGTGTTGTCGCTGATGAACTGTGTAG
This sequence comes from Planctomycetota bacterium, assembly GCA_029259635.1. Lineage (GTDB taxonomy): Bacteria > Planctomycetota > UBA1135 > UBA1135 > OFTM34. The sequence continues at coordinate 87,090 of JAJDEU010000013.1, forward strand.
GAGTATTTATCTCGTGGGCAATGCCGGCCGCGAGCTGTCCTATGGACTCAAGCTTTTGCGCACTACGCAGCTGGACTTCCAGTGCCAGGCGCTCGGTAACGTCCTTTTTCACGGCCACGTAGTTTGTAATCTCACCCGCCTCATCACGAACTGGCGAGATGGTGGCATCCTCCTCATACAAGGAACCGTCCTTCTTTCTATTCGTGAAGTGCCCGAACCACACATCTCCACGGCGTAGAGTCGCCCACATCTTCGAGTAGAATTCGGGATCGTGCTGACCACTGCTTACGACATCGGGTCTCAATCCGACCACCTCTTCACTTGTATAGCCGGTGATCCTTTCGAAGGCCGGATTGACGTAGAGAATCGTGCCCTGAAGGTCGGTAATTACGATGGTTTCATTCACCTGCTCGACTGCGGTAATCAACCGGCGCTGTACGCGCTCAGTCCGCATTAGCTCGGTGATGTCGCGCGCCAGAATCAGCACCCCGTGTCCGGCCGAGGCTGTCTCTTTCAGTGGACTCAAGGTAACACCGAGACAACGCTGACTGCCTTCCTCGCCCTCGAAGCCAACCTCAAGTCCCTGTGGAGATTCACCGAGGGATATGTGCCCAACTAGGCGGCGCATGTCTTCTTGGTTCCACTGCACTCCGCAATCGGCAATTGAGCGGCCGAGAACCTGATCGGCCCTATACCCGAGTGCCCTCTCTGCCGCACGGTTCCAACGACGAATGGTCGAATCGTCATTGACCTGTATCAAGATCGACGTGAGCGAAGCCAAGATGACGTCGAGCTCAACCTCCGCATCTGCATGGCCCGCCGCATCGGACACCGCACCACAATCGGATTGTTCCCGCTTCATGAGTCCATTTCTCTCGAGACTATGCGTTAGCATTAGCGAACGCCGTCACGAGGCCAGGTAATTAGCGGGGGGGCTCTATTGATCCAACGACGATATCGTCCTCTGTGCACCGCAACCTGAAGCGTGTTCATCAGGCCAAGCAAGTTGCACACAAATGTCGCCCGTGCTACGCACTAAGAGGTAGCACGTCGATTGCACAGTGAATGCGGAGTCGATCCCTCGAAAGCGAGCGGGTCGTAGTTATAACCAGCGATTCACCGCCGTCGTAATAGCTATCGTCGCGCTCGCCTGAGACGTCGAACTCGACATTGTCGCGGAAAGCATTGTCACGGAAGACATTGAGCGAGAAGGGCGAATGGCGCGGTTGCAAGGCAGGGATTGTCCGTGTGCGAGAGGCCGCGCGTTCTCCAAATTTCTGCCGATGGCTGAAGCTACGGAGATCATTCGCACCGGTTGAAACCGAAACCGGCCGGTCGATGCAGGCGACTCATTCCGCGCTCCACTCGCGGATACAGTTGGATCGGTTGCGCCTCCACGTCGGACCGAATACGTGCCGATCAATCGAGCCTCTGTGGGCATCCCGCCTCGCTTTTCCCTCCCCACGTACGCACAAGAGTCCCTGGGACCGAATGTCGCTAGCACCTAACGTAGTGGTTATCCATTCACGATTTGTTCGTACGGTCGGCGGAATGTCCCTCTGATCCGGCGAGCATCCACGAGGACCAGCGCTTGAAAACTCCCCGCTTTCCCGGCATCCGGATTACGACTAATGGCAACCAGCTCGTCTCCTACCACACCGAGGCGCGGCTGACCGACGGCGGTGTTTTCTACCCCATCACGCCTTCAACGGAGATGGGCGAGAACTACCAGCTGGCCTTCGCCGAGGGCAAGCTCGATGTCTTCGGACACAGCAAGCTCGCGATCGAGACGGAAGGCGAGCACGCGGCCCAAGGCGGAGCGATTGCGCTCTCGGTTACCGGCAAACGCGTCGTCAACTTTACGTCCGGGCAAGGGCTCGTCTACGGACTCGAGCAGTACTACCACGCTCCGGGCAAGCTCTCGACGATGGTGGTCCAGGTCGCTGCGCGGGCGCTCACGAAACACGCCCTCAACGTGCACTGCGGACACGACGACATCTACGCCGCGCTCGACACCGGCTGGATCATGCTGTTCGCCAAAGACTCGCAGCAAGCCGCGGACCAGGCATTGATTCTTCGCCGCGTCACCGAGCTCTCGTTGAATCCCGGCATCAACATTCAGGATGGCTTTCTCACTTCGCACCTCGAGCGCACGTTCTTTAAGCACGAGTCGGAGCTGATCCGAGAGTTTCTCGGAGCCGCAGACGACACGATCGACTGCCCGACCGACGCACAGCGCACGCTCTTCGGCCCAACGCGTCGCCGCGTTCCGGCCATGATCGATCTCGAGAATCCGATGATCCTCGGGCCGGTTCAAAACCAAGAGCACTACATGAACGGCGTGATTGCTCGCCGTAACAATTTCAGCGAACCCATCCTCGGCCTCCTCGAACAATCCTATGCCGACTTCGCAGAGTTGACCGGACGCGAGTACGGCTTGGTCTCCGAGTATCGCTGCGAAGATGCGGAGACCGTGTTCGTCTCGCTCGGCTCTGCAGCCGAGAACATCGAAGCCGCTGTCGACTACCTGCGCGAACAAGACCACGCCAGTGTCGGCTCCATTCACGTCAATGTCTTGCGCCCCTTCCCCGAAGCCAAAATCGTCGAGGCTCTGGCCGGGAAGCGAAACGTGATCATCCTCGAGCGCACGGACGAGTCCCTCTCCGGTGCCAATCCTTTGACGCGCGAAATTCGCGCTGCGCTCAACAAGGCCGTGGAAGCCGGGCGTGCCGGCCAAACCGGCGATCTCCCCGAGCTCTCGCCCGATCAAGTTCCGATCATATTCAGCGGCTCCTACGGTCTCGGGTCTCGCGACTTTCGCCCGAAGGGCATCATCGGTGCCTACGAGTATGTCACCGGGAAGGTGCAGCGCACGGACGGACGGAGCGCTCAAGACGGTGAGCGTTACTTCGTCGTCGGGATCGACCACCCCTATGCGGTGGTGTCGAAGCGCACGCCTTCCTTGCTGCCGGATGGAGCGATCGCGGTTCGCCTGCACTCCATCGGCGGCTGGGGCATGATCACGACCGGCAAGAATCTCGGCGAGATCATCGGAGCCTTTGGCGAGGACATTGCCGAGCGCCAGGGCGCGCGTGATGAATTCGGGCGCTTGCAAGAGGTGCTGCACGTCAGCGCCAATCCGAAGTACGGCTCCGAAAAGAAAGGCGCGCCCACGGCCTACTTCCTCGTCGTTGCGCCCGAGCGCATCCGCGTCAACTGTGATCTGCGCCACACCAACGTCGTGCTGTGTTGTGACCCCAAAGCCTTCACGCACATGAATCCGCTCGATGGCATGGCCGATGGAGGCACCTTCGTGTGGGAGTCTCGCGAAGAGCCCGAGGTCGCTTGGCAGCAAATCCCCAAGACTTATCGCAAGCAGATCATCGAAAAGAAGATTCGGCTCTTCACTCTGCGCGGCTTCAAGATTGCGCGCGAAGCCACTTCGCGTGAGGACCTCCAGCTACGCATGCAGGGCAACGCTTTCCTCGGCGCCTTCTTTAAAGTCTCGGGCCTTCTCGAGGAGCACGGCATCGATGACCAGCGCTTCCGCGATCTCGTCCGCAAGCAGTACATGAAAAAGTTCGGTCGCTTTGGCGATGCGGTCGTCGACTCGAACATGACGGTCATGACCAAGGGCTACGAGCTTGTTCGCGAGGTGCCCTACGGCGAGCTCGAGGCTGAAGATCGGTCGAGCATGCGCAATCCTGCTCTCGCTGCTTGCAATACATGCGACGCGGTGATGCCGAGTTGTCATGCTCCCGCCGAGCAGCCGGAGCGCGTCCCCATCGCCCGGTTGGAGACCTTTGATAGCGAGTTCCGCGCCGGTCTGGGCTATTACCAGCCCGCGTCCGCGCTGTCCTCCGTCGGCGTGATGGCCGCGGCTACAGGAGCGACGACCAGCAAGTACGTTGCGCGCCGGGACACACCGGTCTGGATCGCCGAGAACTGCACGCAATGCATGGATTGCATCACGGCCTGCCCCGACACTTCCTTGCCGAATACCGCTCAGGATGTCGCTCTCATTCTCGAAAAAGCCGCGCAGGCCTATGTCGAGGATCGCGCGGCTCGCGCGCAACTGATCGAAGAAATTCCGGCGCTGGACAAGCGCCTTCGCGCGCGCATGCTCGAAGTCGCGAACGTGAAGGGCTCGGAACTGTTCAAGGACCTGCTCGCTGAAGAAGTGAACCAGCTTGAGCACATTGCCGTGGAAGCGCGCGAGCAATTCATGGCGGTGTATGAACGCGTGCCCTTCGCCTTCCAGAAGACGCCGGCCATCTTCCGTTCGCACGAGCGCAAAGACGACAGCACGGGCGGGCTCTTCGCCATCATGGTGACGGACCTCTGCAAAGGCTGCGCTGAGTGCGTCGAGGAGTGCGGCGAGAAGAACGCGCTCGTCATGGCCAAAGAGACGCCGGAGCTCAACGCCGACCACGTCTCGGGAGTCAACTTCCTCGACCTCTTGCCGGACACGGGGCAAAAGTATCTCGGGCGATTCGATGCCATTCACCCCGAAGACTCACACTCCGCCGCGTTGCGCAATCACCTGATGATGCGCAGCACTTATGACGCGCTCGTGAGTGGCGACGGAGCTTGCGCAGGATGCGGCGAGAAGAGCGTGCTGCGCGCTGCTGTCACGCTGACCGAGGCTTACATGCGGCCGATTTTCCACGCCAAGGCCGAGCGCTTGAGCGAGAAAGCCGAGCGGCTCGAGACGGATGGTGCCGCGAAACTTGAAGCTCTGCGTACGCGCGCTCCCGGAGAGTTCGAGCTCTTCCGCCGCGCGGTTGCGCATCTCCTCATGGGGCTCGGCGGTGAGACGACGGAAGACACCGAACAGCGCATGAGTGTGGCGGGCGAGATCAGCGACGAGCAGCTGGTCGAGGCCATCGCTCTGGTTCTGCGCCGCGACGCGTTTAGCCACAAGAATCTGCAGACCCTCGACGGTCGTCATGCCAACGGAATGTCGGTCATGGCAATGGCCGCGCACACAGGCTGCAACACCGTCTACGGCTCAACGCCGCCCAGCAACCCGCACACCTACCCTTGGATGAACTCGCTCTTCCAAGACGGGGCCACCGTGGGCTGGCTCTTCGGCGAAAGCTTCATCATGGACCACTCCCGCCGTTCGGTCATTCCCGAGCGGCTCTGCGATGCGCTGCTCGAGCGCACGGAGGGCGTGATGACCGAAGCGGACTTCTTCCAGCTGACGCACATGTCGGACTCCGCCATGACCGAGCGCGAGATCCGCGAGCTTCCCAAGGTCTGGGTCGTGGGCGGCGATGGCGGAATGGGAGACATCGGCTTTCAAAACGTCTCCAAGGTCGTCCTTCAGAATCGACCGAACGTGAAGCTGCTCTTGTTGGACACACAGGTGTACTCCAATACGGGCGGACAAAACTCGGATTCGAGTCCGCTACCCGGCGGCGGCGACATGAACCAGTTCGGAGTCGCGACCGAAGGTAAGTTCACCGAAAAGAAAGGCGTCGCGGAGATCTTCATCGGAGGACACGGCTCCCCCTTTGTCGCACAGGTCTCGATGGCCAATATCGCGAAGTTCTATCGCGCCGTTCTCGACGGCTTGGAGTATCGCGGTACCGCTTTCCTACAGTGCTTCACCACCTGTCAACCCGAGCACGGCGTCGCGGACCACATGTCCACCGTGCAAGCCAACCGCATTCGCGACTCTCGTGGTATGCCGGAGTTCGTGTTCGATCCTTCGCAGGGAGAGACCTATCAGGAGACGGTCGACCTCAAAGGCAACCCGCAACCGAAGCGGGACTGGGCCGAGGTCAAATCGAGAGCGAGCGGCGAGAAGTACCCCTACACCGTCGCTCACTGGGCGGCGACGGAAGCCCGCTTTCGTCGACACTTCAAGCCGGCGAAAGACCTCTCCAGTTTGGTACCGCTCGTCGACATCTTGCTTCGCATCCGCCAAGACGACGTTACCCACAGGCGCGTCCTCGATCCCGAGCACTTCTCCTTCGTCCCCGACTTCGGTGTCTACATCGAGCTGGACGATCCGAGCGGCAAGACTCGCGCGGTCACGCTCTCTCGCCAAATGGTTCTGTTTTGCGTGGAGCGCCGCCGCGCTTGGCGCATGTTGCAGAGCCGCGCCGGAATCGAGAATCCCGACTACCGCGCGCAGCAGTTCGTGCTCTCTACCCTGGATTCGAGCGAGCTCTCCCAGAGCGAGATCCAGAAGGGTCTTAGCGAGCTGTTCAATGGAGAGCTCGAGAAGCTGCTCGGTAAGCGGACGGACTCAGCTCCGAAATCCCTCGCCTAGGGCCAGAAAACCGACCTGGAGGCCTGTTCCAGCCCTGGATAGACGGATCGCCCGTCTGTCGGCCTAGGCACCCGCTCGCGCCACGGCCCTTCTCATTTTTGGGACCGCCCCGGCAAAGACGAACGGGCGTTAAGACTAGGCCGCCTAACTCTCGATAGGCCCAACATGCGTCTCCCCCGCCCTCTGCCCCCGAGGATGGCTTTTTCGTCGGCCCCCAGCCCCTTCGTCGCCTTCATCCTGATCGGAGCTCTTCGATCGTGAAGAAGCGAATCCTATTCGTCGATGATGAGCCGCGGGTGCTCGATGGTTTCCGGCGTTCCCTCCGTCGCTATCGACACCGCTGGGACACTTACTACGCCGAGGGTGGTGCTGCGGCCAAACTCCAACTGGAGCAGGAGACCTTCGACATCGTCGTCTCCGACATGCGCATGCCCGGGATCGACGGAGTCGCTCTGCTGACTCACGTGCGCGAGCACTATCCGGACACCATTAGGATCATCCTTACCGGCCAGACCCAGCGCGAAGCGGCTTTGCGCTCCGTTTCTGTATCGCACCAATTCCTCTCCAAGCCCTGTGAAGGCGACCAGCTTCGCAACGTCTTGGATCGGGCCTGCGCGGTGCGCGACCTTTGCACCGACGCAGCTCACCGAAGCATCATCTCGAAACTCGGTGCGTTGCCCAGCGCGCCCAAGCTGTACCTGGAGCTCAACAAGAAGATGGCGGACGAGAACACCTCGATGGGCGAGGTCGCCGAGCTCATCGAGAAGGACATCGCCATGTCCGTCAAGCTTCTCCAGATCGTCAACTCGGCCTACTTCGGCCTGCAACGCGAGATCTCAAACGTTCGCGATGCCGTCTCTCTCTTGGGCATGAGCATGATTCGCTCTCTTGTCCTAGCGGAGGGAGCTTTTAAATCTCTCCAGTGCAATGAGGCATTCGGAGAAGCCGACCTTCGCCGAGAGCAAGCTCACGGCATGCTCACCGCAAGCGTCGCGCACGCGATTTGCCCGAACTCTGCGATTGGAGAGCAAGCGATGCTCGCCAGCATGCTGCACGACGTCGGCATCATCATTCTCGCGACACAGTTCCCTCAGGAATTCGCGATGCTCGAACCGGGCGTTGTCGGTGATTCAGAGCGAGAAAAAGCCTCCTTCGGAATGAGTCACGCGGAGGCAGGAGCCTACCTCCTGGGAAGCTGGGGCTTGCCGATTCGAGTAACCGAAGCGGTCGCCTTCCATCACAACCCAGAGGCGGTCGAGCACGACGAGTTCGAAGTCGTGACAGCCGTACACGTCGCCAACGGGTTGGTGTGCGAGCTCATGCCGACGCACGCACCGCTCGACAACCGAACCCACATCGACGAGGCCTACCTCGAGAGGCTCGGCCTCAGCGACCAATTACAAGACTGGCGCGATCTGGCGCGAGAGATCATCGAATGTCCCGAAGAACAATCTGATGCAGCTTGACGACCTAGAACCCGAAGGCAAGACGAAGAAGAAGATCCTGTTCGTCGATGACGAAAAGCGGGTCCTGGACGGCCTGCGCCGAATTCTGCGCGGAGAGCGAGGCGAGTGGGATATCACCTTCGCCAACAGCGTCGACGAAGCGCTCGAGGTGCTCTCCGACGTGGATCACGACGCCGTCATCTCCGACGTCAATATGCCGATTCGCGATGGCCTGGATCTTCTGCAAGCCATTCGCGCGAACGAGCGAACGGCGGACATTCCGGTCGTCATCCTCACCGGAAACGGTGAGCCCGACATGAAGCGACGCGCGCTCGACATGGGCGCGACGGACCTACTGGCGAAACCCGTCGTCCGCGAAGACTTGATCGCGCGCATCCACAGCGTACTGCGGTTGAAAGGCTACATGGATGAGATCAAGAACCACGGTAAGCAGCTTGAAGAACGCGTCCGGCTCCGCACCGCCGAACTCGAGTACTCACGCGCCGAGGTCATCTGGCGACTCGGAAAAGCCGGTGAGTTCCGAGATTCCGACACAGGCTTTCACGTCGTTCGCGTTGGGTTGATCTCTCAGGAACTGGCGAAGGCGCTGGACCTCGAAGACGCACAAGTCCGCGAGATCTTTTTGTCCGCTCCCCTGCACGACATCGGCAAGATTGGCATTCCCGACAAGATCTTGTTGAAGCCCGGCAAGCTCAACCCGGAAGAGTGGGAGATCATGAAAACCCACACGAATATCGGTGGCCAAATTTTGCGCGCCGAGCCCATGGCCGAGCTGCACTCAAGTACGCTCCGCACTCTGACCGGTATCGAGGGCTTCGCCCGCAATCCATTCGCGAACACAGGCGCCTCGATCGCGGAGAGCCATCACGAGCGGTGGGATGGAAGTGGCTATCCACGCGGATTACGCGGAAACAAGATTCCGATTGAAGCGAGAATCACCACAGTCGCGGACGTCTACGACGCGCTTTGCTCCAAGCGTCCCTACAAGCCAGCCTTTAGCGAAGACGAGGTCTTGAAGATCATGCTGAAGGGCGTCGGATCGCAGTTTGATCCAGAAGTCTTCGATGCTTTTCAGAGTTCTCTTTCGATCCTACGCGAGATTCGCACGGAGTTCGGAGACTCCGAAGAGAGTGAACTGCACGCGGACGGAGACGAGAGCCTCTCGGGGTTGCTCGGGTGAATTCCGCAAAAGGACAAGGCCAGGCGCCCGAGAACAGGATCGCTCGGTCGGCAGTCGTTCGAGACAGAAATGCCGAGCGGGTTGAGCGGAGCGAACTTCGAATCGTTCGATGAATAATCGTGAATCGGAAGGCCGCAGAGCCACACGCAGCGTCTTCGGTCTCACCCTGATCGGGCTCCTTGCCGGTAGTCTTCTCTTGGGCGTCGAGGAGTATCTGGGACGTCACATCGCGGAGAGCCACCAGAGCCTTAGCGACTTTCAAGAACGTACATCCAGTGCAATCGAGACCCTCGATACCGCGGTCAATGACGCGCAGGCCGGCTTGTTTGAAATCCTCAATACCGAGTCCGAGGAGGTTCCCAGCCAGCGCAATGTGCAAGTAGCGCGGTCGCTCCAGGCTGGAAGGGAAGCGATCTCTAGTCTCGAAGCGCAGGACTCCATCCTGAACGGAATTTTGGCTGAGTTTGGAGCCCTGGAGACCCAGGTGCTCGAATGGAGAGCCGATTGGGAGCAAGGCGAGGAGGCTTTCACCGCTACGCAGGCGATGCTCCGAACCAGGCTCACCGAACTCGAATCCAGAGTCGACGCATTTCAAGCGAGCGAGCGGCTCGATATCGAACTCGACCTCGCGCGGTTTCACCGCCAGAGGGGCGAGGCGGCTCACCAGCACGCTCTCATGTTCACGCGGAAGGCCGCCGAGGCCGTCGATCTGCAAGGACTGCGAGACGAACTGACGGAGCTCGCCCTCCTCACTCAGCAGCTGATGACCGAACAGGACATCGACTTCCTCAATCACATGAAGGACAACCGTCTCGGCCCCAACCTGGCGCGGATACGGCACCACATTTCGGAACTCGAATCGTCGGGAGCGGCCGAGAGCGGCTTGACCGTAGATCCAGTCGATAAATTCTCAACCGCCCTCTTCGGAGAGAACTTCGAGCGCGACGAACGACGCCAAACCATCACACTCGGAAGCGAAGGATTCTTCGGAAGCCTAACGAGCTTACTTGGGTATGACCGCGCGCTCTCCACTCTCTTGACCCGGATCACCGACCTACAAGGCAGCTACGGAGACGCCCGCGCCAACCTAGTTCAAAGCACAGAAGCTCAATCGATTGCGGTTTCGGAGAGTATCGACGAGGCCATCAGGAGCGCGCGCATTCGAACGCTCCCCGTCATTGTCTTGGCCGTTATCGCGTTCTTGGGATTGGCGCGACTCGTAGCGCGGGCGCTGCGCAAGCAGATGCTCGATCTCGAGTCGTCCCACAATGAGACTGCTGGCGCTCTCGCGGAGCTCAGGCTCACGCAACAAGCGATTCCCTCGATTCTGATTCGTTTTGACCTGAAGCATCGAATTGTCGGTTGGAACCGACATGCCCAGGAGACTCTGGAGATGAATCAAAACGACGTCCTGAATAAGCGGCTCATCGACCTAACCCCAAGGTGGGACGTCGAGCCGATTACCAGGGCCTTGATGGAGTGCGCCAATAATCGCGAGGGCGTCTCGATAGATAAGCTTCCGTTTGAAACATCGTCTGGACGGCGCGGCACTCTCGAACTGCGAATCAGCCCCCGGCTCGGTGATAACGAAGAACTGCGCGGAATGCTTCTGATTGGAGCCGACATTCAGGAACGCATCGACATCGAGATGCACCTCGCTCAGTCGCAGAAGCTTGAGTCCATCGGTCAACTTGCAGCGGGAATCGCGCACGAGATCAATACTCCGACTCAGTACGCGACGGACAATGTTCGCTTCATGGGTGACGCTTCCACAGACCTGTTGAAAGTCGTCGACGCCGTAACCGAGATCCTCGGCGACTGCGACAAGGAAGTTGTGTGGACCGCAGAACAAGTCGCCGCGTTGGCCGAGAAGCTAGAGCAGGCGGACCTCCAGTTCCTGAGTGAGGAGCTCCCTAAGTCGATTGAGCAGTGCTTGGGCGGACTGGAGAGCGTGGGGCAAATCGTGCGGGCGATGAAAGAGTTCGCCCATCCCGGCGAGACCGAGAAGTCCGAAGCAGATCTCAATCACACGATCGAGAACGCGCTGACCGTGGCGCGCAACGAGTGGAAGTACCGAGCCGAACTCGATCTTCAACTGGACCCCGATTTGCCGCTCGTCCCCTGCGTGCAAGGCGAGTTCAATCAGGTTGTCTTGAATCTCGTCGTCAACGCGTCTCACGCCATCGCGTACGACCAAGACGAGTCCGAATTGAAGAAAGGCCTCATCACGATTGCGACGTCTTTCGACGACGAGTGGGCCATCATTTCGATTCACGACAATGGCTGCGGCATTCCCGAAGAGATTCGCACTCGAATCTTCGATCCCTTCTTCACGACGAAGGAGGTCGGCGTGGGCAGCGGCCAAGGCCTCGCGATCGCTCACTCTGTCATCGTGGATAAGCACCAAGGCTCGATCGAAGTCGAGAGCGTCGAGGGCGAAGGGACAACTTTTGTTATCCGCCTTCCGCTAGCTCCCCAAGATGACCATGAAGTCGAGTGCCATAGAGACTCGCGCGCCGGGTCTTCATCGCTCTTGAGCTAGGCGTCCGGAGTCACTGGGCTCGTAATCGAGGGAGCTCCCTCGCAGGTGGGGAGGATTCCATCGATTCGCGTTCGAGCATCCTCGAATTCGCTCAAAAAACGGACGAACGAGCGTGGTCGAAACTCGATCGCTTCTCGAGAAGATCCACGGAAGCTCCCTACTCGACCAAGCTCTTCATCAACGCCCGTTTTTCATTAGAGCCAGCTTAAAGGCGCGGTCCTAGATCCGTTGCCGTCTCGAAGCCCCTTGCCACAATACCGCTATGACGAGAATGAATCGCCGCTCGGCAAAACCGGCGGTTCATAACTTCAATCAAGCGCGTTCACGGATGTAATCGGCGAATTGATGCTCATTCACACGGCCGGATATTTCGCGCCTGCCGTGGAAGTGGGGAAGATCGCCACGATCGGAACTCACTGAGTCCGCCGGCGGAAGGCACTCTGGTTTCTCCTCTTTGTTAGGCCGAATTTACGATCCCGTGCGCGCTTCTACGCACATTGTCGAGATCTAAATGCTCCCAACCCAAGCGTGATTCAACACTCACCATCTCCGTAAAATCAGGCTGGTCTCCTCTTCAGCTCACACCGGATTCCTAGCATGCCGCAAGATCTAAACGTATCTTGGGCGACCGATTCAGCGGTAGTGGGGATCGGTTCCGACGCATCGCGCTTCCCCATGCAAGACTCCCTCGACACTGGATCGCCGCTACCGGCCGATATAGACGCGCTTCGCAAACGCGTTGCCGAGTTGGAAGTAGCTCTCGCGGCTGCGAAGGATCGCGCGGAATGCAGAGATGACGCGCTCGCCCGAGGCTCCGCCAACGACTCAGTCGAAGACAAGTTGACGGCGAGTAACGCTCGGTACTGGCAGATGTTCGAGACCAATCAGGCCGTCAAGCTGATTATCGATCCGAGCGACGGACAGATCGTAGAAGCGAATGCCGCCGCTCGCGATTACTACGGCTACGACGACCTGACCTCGATGAATATCTCCGAGATCAACAGTCTGACGAAAGCCGAAGTCGCTCACGCCATGCTGCGAACCGAGCGGGAAGAGCAGCTGGTTCATTCCTTTCAACATCGCCTAGCTTCCGGAGAGATTCGCGATGTTGAGGTCTACTCCGGGCCTCTCAAGGACGGCGGAAAAGCGTGGCTCTACTCGATCGTTATCGACGTCACGGAGCGCACCCGGGCCCAGACTCTCGAGGCCGACCAACGCAGGTTGCTGGAACTCGTGTCCCGCGGCTCAGCCACTCAAGTCGAGCTCTTGGAATCCATCACTCGCATCGCCGAGCGGCACCTGCCCGGCGTGCGCAGCTCGATTCTTCTGCTTGAGGGTGACCGCATTCGACCAGGCGCTGCGCCGAGCATGCCAGCGGAATATGGCGCTCTGCTAGACGGTCTAGAAATCGGACCTGCTGTCGGATGCTGCGGAACCGCGATGTATCTCAAGCGGCCCATGATTGTCGAGGACGTTGAAGCCGATCCCCTATGGGCGAACTATAGAAACCTGGGCACGAAGTATGGATTTCGAGCCTGTTGGTCCAATCCGATTCTCGACTCGCACGGGCTCGTGCTCGGTGCCTTCGCTATCTACCGAGATCGAGTGTGCGGCCCCACAAAAGAAGAGATGCATCTGATCGAGTCGATGACAAGTTTAGCGGCGCTCGCGATAGAGAAGGACCGGGGCGAGATAAAGTTGCGCAAGCTGAGTTCGGCCATCGACCAAAACTCAGCCGCCGTCATCATCGCAGACTCGAAAGGCCTCATCGAATACGTCAATTCGGGCTTTACAACGATTACGGGCTATCAGCCGCATGAGGTCATCGGCAAGAGTCCCCGCATCCTCAGATCTGAGTTCGATTCGGATGCGACTTACGATGAAATTCGGCGAACGATTCTCGCCGGCGAACAGTGGCGAGGCCTGCTGCGGAATAAGAAGAAGAACGGCGAACTCTATTGGGAGGACGGAACCATTTCCGGAGTCGTCGACGAGATCGGACGTGTGTCCCACTTGGTCTCGGTTCGGGAAGACGTCTCCAAGCACAAGGCGCTCCAGGCTGAAAAGGACGAACTCGAGAGGTCCCTGCGGCGCGCGCAAAAGCTAGAAACCATCGGCACCCTGGCGGGCGGTATTGCGCACGACTTCAACAACATCCTGACCCCGATCATGGGTTCTGCCGAACTCGCGAAGAGACGCATCGAGCCGAATAATCCTGCGCTGGACGATTTAGATCGAATCTTGCGAGCCTCCCATCGCGCAAAAGAGTTGGTCAGTCGAATCTTGCTCTTCTGCAGCCAAGCGGAGCGGGAGCGGTCTCCCGGGAAAATCCAACTCATTGCCGAGGAAGCCCTACATCTGCTTCGCCCGACGACTCACGCGACGATTTCCATCGAGGAGAACTTCGACTCCACTTGTGCATGGATCCTCCTGGACGAAACTCAGATTCACGAGGTCGTCGTCAATCTCTGCACGAATGCCTTTCAGGCCATGGAGGGAATCGGCGGTTCGCTGACGGTCGCAGTTCAGCAACTGACCGTTGGGGAAGAGCTCATTCAGACACATCCGCAACTGCAGAGGGGAGAGCACGTCTGCCTCTCCGTTCGCGACACAGGTTGTGGAATGGACGCCGAGACGATGGACCGCGCTTTCGAGCCATTCTTCACAACAAGAATCACCGCGGGCGGATCCGGTATGGGGCTTTCGGTCGTTCACGGCATTGCGCGGAGCCATGGCGGCGAAGTCGTCGTTCAGAGTGTGCCGGGAGAGGGCTCCGAGTTTCGAGTCTACTTTCCTGTCTTCGAGCTCCCTTCTAGCGCCGCGTCGCTGATCTCAAGCGAGTCCGGTGAAAGCGAAGAGTCCATCTTGATCGTCGATGACAACGTCGAAGTTGCTCAGGTTGTCGCGGCGATGGTGGAGCGAATGGGCTACCGAGTGAGCAGCTTATGCAGCAGCGCGGATGCGCTTGTGGAGTTAACCGAACGACCAGAGCAATACGATTTAGTCATCTCCGATCTCACCATGCCCGAGCTCACGGGGGAGGAGCTCATGACGCAACTCGAACTCGCTGGCATCGCAGTGCCCTTCCTCATCATGACCGGATACGGCGAGTCGATCGAGCCCGGAAGCGGGCCCACGCCGAGGATGATTTCCAAGCCGGTGGGGATGGAGGAGCTATCGCTCGTGATACGAGAAGTGCTCACGAACTCGCAAGAGCTCCGGATCTAGTTCGCCGCGCCTCGGTGCGCACCTAGGGCGCCGCCGAACTCTCTCTGGGTGTGTGCTCGCCCCGCGTAATTAGCATGGCGTCGCCATAGCTAAAGAAACGATAGGAGCGCTCGACGGCTTCGGCATAGAGCTCGAGTACAGCTTCGGTCCCCGCGAACGCCGAGACGAGCATCAAGAGCGTGCTGCAGGGCAGGTGAAAGTTCGTGAACAACACATCCACCACTCGGAAGGGTTGCCCGGGGAATAAGAAGATATCGGTACTCCCCTCTCCCGCCCGCAAACGACCGGTTTCATCCACACAGCTCTCCAGCACTCGCACACTCGTCGTCCCCACCGCGACGACACGCCCTCCACGAGCTTGCGTCTCTTCGATCGCCGACACAGCACTCTCTGTCAGGTGGTAGCGCTCGCTGTGCATGTGGTGGTCGGAGAGCTCGGCCGCCTTTACCGGCTGAAAGGTCCCCTCGCCGACGTGCAGAGTGACGAAGGCGCTCTCGATCCCGACCGCCGCCAGTTTCGCGATCAGGTCAGGTGTGAAGTGTAGTCCGGCCGTGGGAGCGGCCACCGCTCCGGGCGCGTTCGCGTACACCGTCTGGTAGCGCTTACGATCGAGCGCATCGCGCGGATCCAACTCACCTCGAGAGCGACGGATGTAAGGCGGCAGCGGCATTCGCCCGAGGCGCTCGATCCACTGATCTTCACCACCGGACTTCAAATCCCAACGCACAACCCAGGCCGCATCCTGCTCCCCGCTCGGCAATCTGCGGCGCTCGACCATAACCAGCCCGCACTCCTCGCCCTCCAACTCCACCCGCTCCCCTACCTTGAGCTTTCGCGCGGGGTGAACGAGCGCGCGCCAGAGCCTCGGCTCACTCTTCAAGCGTTCCACCAGCAAGAACTCCACGAGCCCGCCAGTGACGCGCTTCCCAAAGAGCCGCAGCGGCCGCACGCGTGTGTCATTGAACACGAGCAAGTCGCCAGCCCGCAAAAAACTCGGGAGCTCGTTCACGAAGGAGTGCGTCGTTCGGTGCGTCGACGACTCATGCACCAACAAGCGCGCCTCTTCGCGACGGGGCGCGGGCGTCTGGGCGATCAGCTCTTCCGGCAGGTCGAATCGAAAGTCTTCCGTTTTCATCGTGGGCTCGCTCTTCAGTCTAGAGACCGAGTACGGCGGGCATCGAGGGCCCAGAGCGCGAAGAACGGCGGGGCCAGAACCGGCCAGAGCCAGTCGGGTTCGATCCAGACGCCTTCTGCCTTCCATTTCGCGAGCGGCCAATACAAGAGCGGCGCCATCGCCAAGAGGAGAGACCAAGCGCGCGAGGGCCGCAGCGCGACAAAGGGCACGACCCAGGTCAGATACCAGGGATGCAGAGTCGGGCTCAAGACCAAAAAGCTCCCGATCAAGACACCAACGGTCCGAACGAGGTCGAGCTCTCGACGCCACTCTCGAAAAAAGATCGCGAGGAAGGCAAGACCGATCATCGCGCGAGCGATCCGCCGCGGGTCGGTAAGGCCGCCGTCGCGTTCGAACCAAGAGCCGAGCGGGCGCTCGATCCACCGATAGACGAGACTGCCCGCTTCCCAGCGCGTGCCGTATTCGGAGAGCCCGGCTAAAAGTTCGGCGCCCCCTCCGCTGATGAACGGCATCCAGGCGAGCGCGAAGACAGCAGCGCAGATGGGCAGCGCAAGCCAACGACGTTTTCCGCGCGCGCAAAACGGAATCACGAGTCCGGGGAGCAGCTTGACCAAAGCTCCGGCGACCAAGAGTCCCAGCACCAGAGTTTGACGACCGGTTCCCGTGTTCAGCGCGCTTCGCGCGACAGCTAGAGCCGATAAGAGAAGCAAGACTCCGAAGCTGTCGAAGTGTGCACCGCCGGCGAACTCGACGGCGACCAATGGGCTCCACGCCCACGCGAAGAGCGAAGCGCCGGTTCGACGCGAGCCGCGCAACAGGATCGCCAGAGGGAGGAGGCACAGTAGATCCATTGCGCCGTAAAAGAGTCGCATGGCGAAGAGCGCTCGTCCGGGTTCACCGGGGCCGCCCGCCAGCGTCGTCACTCCCGCGTGGACCCACTGCGTCAACGGCGGGTAGGCGGCACTGACCTCGCGGTGATTGACGCCATCGTAGATCGAGGACCAGCGGCGTTGATAGACGGCGAGCTCGGGCGAGTCGGGAGCCACTGCAAAGGGGCTCACTCCTTCCGCGACCAAGCCACCTTCCCAGACGTAGCGATAGGCATCATCGGAGAGCTCGGGATCCCCCGCGAGAACGAGGCCGCGCAGGAGGATCGCCCCGAGCACAAGCCAAAGCGTCGGGATCCGTTGGGCGCTCGCGAGGCCCGTCAACCAGGCCACTGAGCCCACGGCCCACAAGCACCACCGAACTCCCCAGGACGCCGGGTCGGGGCCGAGTAACGAGACCCCACCTACAGAGACCGCGATCAACAGGAGTCGTAGGAGCCCAAGACGCGGCGGCACCCCAACAGCCGGGGCGCCCACCCGGTCGACCGGAATTGCGATTTCTTTTTCTTCGGACTCCATATTGAAGCAGACCAAGAGACCCAGTGTCAGGAATGGGAGCAACAGCCCACCCGATGAAATTGGGCCTTTATCTCGACGATCCTACGTCCGTTAGAGAAGGCAGGAGCTGCGTCGGCTCCTCGATTCGTTGCTGTGCCCGGGGGGGCCTCGGCGGCGAATCGAATCTCCCCTACCGGAGATAATCAGGGGGAGTGCCTTTCCTTAGCGGGATCGGCGCTCCCCCTCCTTCTTTTAACCCCGGCGATCGACCTCGACCCGAGGCCCCTTCTAGGTCGCCCCATCCTCGGGTTGCTCCGACGCGGCTTCGCCCTGGGAAGAGCCCACCTGAAGCGTCTGGGGGTCCACACCCGCATCCGAAAGCCTCGCCATCAGGGTGTCCGGATCCCAACCGAGATAGAGAGCCGCGCGAGTCTTGTTTGCATTGCCGCTCTGCTTGCGAGTGATGCGAACGGCCGTCAGCAAATCCTCCAATCTCGGATGCCGGGAGGGCAAGCGCTTCTTAATCGAGACGCGAAAACGTCGGGCGACACGCCCGACGTCCTCGACGTCGAGCTCTTTGCCCGGATGGAGTAGCACGAGCTTGTAGAGCATCCCCTCCAACTCGCGGACGTTCCCCATCCAAGGCTGACGCCAGAGCAGAGCCAATGCCCGATCCTTCCAGGTTGGCGCCGTGACTCCGAACTCGGATGCAAAGCGCGCGGTAAGCAGGTGAATGATTCCGACAATCTCCCCGCGCCGATCGGACAGCGGTGGCACGAAAAATTCGAGGCGGCAGAGCCGACTCGCGAGCACGCGTGAGAGCGAGCCCTTAGAGGCAACCTCTTCCAGAGAGCTCGGCAAAGTCACGATGACACGCAGTTCATCCTGCTCGATGTCCAGCAGTCGCAAGAGATGAGCTTGACCACGCGGAGACAGATCGACGAGGTCCTTAATCACGAGTGTCTTCGGCGCGCGCACTCCGGCGACTGTCAGCTCGACCGCGGCCACGCGCAGCCGTTCCTCCAGCTCCTCATCGGGAGTAGCTCCACAGCGAAGCACCTCGACCTCCCCCACACCCGCCGCGCGTTCAAAGTGCAGCCAACGCGCGAGGACTTCCTTTCCCGCTCCGGAAGGTCCCGAGAGAACAATCGGACCGTTGACGCGTCCCGCCAGAGCGAAGTCGAGCGCGCGCCGACCAAAGCCCTCGCTCTCGACATCGAAGAACAAATCGACGCCGAATCGAGCAAAGTGCCAGGCTCGAAAGCGCGCCACCTGAAGTCGAGCCGAAAATTGAACCCCGAGTTCGTTGAATCGGCGCCAATCCTCTCCGCGAAAATCTCGCCGGCGCTCGGACTCCACGATGAAGCACCCAATCGTTCGCCCGGAAATTCGAAGGGGAAGAACAAGCCCGGAAGCCGCGTCGGCATGCAAGGACAAGGCGGGATCGGGAGCATCGAATCGAATCGGAACGCCGCAACGTTGAATTCGGGAGAGACAACGAGCGCCGCCTGGCCGATTCTCACTGTCCGTAAGTGCGCCACCACCCGAAGCCATAGCGACCCAATCCGTTTCGCCGGCCGCAAAACCCCACCATCGCCTGCGAGCCGTCTTCATGCCCAGCTCGGTCGCGAACTGCCGAAAGAATCGCGCTCGAGGATCGTCGGGAGATGCCTGCGAGCAAAGCGCGACCGCCTTCGCTCCGCCATGGTCGGCCCCATCCAACGAACCCTTTCCCGAGTCGGGAAGCTGCCCGCGAAGCTCCTCTCGCCAGGCTACCGCCAGCGCTTCCAAACATCGGACGGAGGGCACCAAGTGATGCTCGAACTCGAGATGCAGCCAGGCACTCACCTCTCCGTACGGATCCAAAATGGGACACAGGGCGAGTGAGAGTGAGGACTCCGCCCCCAGCAACCCGCGCAGTTCCACGGATCCTGTTCGGTGGCGAATGACCGGTCGCGCCGTCGCCACGAGTTCCTGTTCGAGTCGTTCCAAGGAATCGCAGAGTCCGTCGCGAGACGACAGCCACGGCTCGAGCCTCCTACGCCAACCGGGCGACACCTCCGAGTGAAGGTGGAGCGGACGCTCTCCGGCGACCGGTTGGAAGACCGCAAGGAACGCCGCACCCAACTCTCCGCGTCCCATCGCCACCGACTCCTCGGCGACGCGCTCCTGAACTGGCGATTCCAAGCTCTCGGACGAGAGTTCCGCCGGCACCCAATCCGTTAGCGCGGGTTGCCCCGGCAACAGCTCCGCCCACTCGGGCACGCGCTCCCTCAACTCCAGTACCGCCGGCGGAAGGTCGCGCGAATCCCGACCGAGCAAAGCGCGAATGGACGCGGCCTCGCCACGGCGTCCGAGCAACATCGCGGTGAGAGCTCTCAGCTCGAGGAGCCCCTCGTCGACCAAGGACAGCTCTTGATGTTCCTCCAACGTCGTCACGCTTCGCAGCACCGCCCCGCGTTCGAGCTGAAGCTCGGCAAGGCGCGCGACGAGCATGATCCGATCGCCCGCACCCTCCATCGTCGTTAGCTGCTCTTCCAAGTGTCGGTGGGCACGCTCGGGCTCACCGGCTGCAAACCACCATCGAGCACGCCAAACTTCGACTTCCCCGCGCCCCTCCTCGCCGATGGGTACCAAGTCCTCAAGACTCTTCAGCAAGCGCTCGGCCACCGAAATCGCACTCTCGTTCGGCGCGGGCACTCCGGCCAACCAAGGTCGTTCCGCTCGGTACTGCTGAAGCGAAGCCCAACAGGACTCGGGCACGCCCTCGCCTCCTCTGGGATAGAACCATCCGCCTCGCCCCGTCCCCCGGAGAGTCGCCCGCAAGAACACTCGCAAAAGCTCGACGAGCTGCGCCCGGATCTCTTCGGTCACATGGCGATCGAAAGCAGAGGACGCTTGCTCGAGAGAGACCGCGACGCGCCCCGCCTCGCTGGATCGCGCATCGTCCATTAAGAGCCGCATCAGTGCCGTCCAGCTCCGCGCGTCTCGACAACGCTGTTCCGACTCCCCCGACATGAGCAGTTCTATGACGTCGGTTTTGGCCATGATCAACGCACCTCCGCAGCCGAAAGATCCCGGCAAACCGAAGCGAGTGGACTCGCATCTCGCGCGCACATGCGGCGGAATAATCGCGAAGCTGAAATATCGCTGGGCTGCCAAGGCAGCGGCGCGGCCCGGTGCATCCAGCGAGCCTTCAAGGCTCGCCCAACCCGAATGACATCCGCTTCGGGGAACTCCCCGGCGTCCAATCGTTGCGCCAAGAGTTCGGCGACACCGCTCTTGCCCAGAGCGAGCGCGGTAAAGAACCCGTCCAAGTACGGGGTCGGGTTGGGCGCTCGACTCTCGCCGGCCACTTGAAAAGCCGAGAGCGCGAGTCGATCGCCTCCACACAGCTCGTGCGCTCGGCCAAGCCCCGTGTATAAGCGCCACCGGTTGTCCTTCGAAACTCCGCGCCTCATCGCTGCCGCCAGGACGGTCAGCGCACTTCGAGGCTTCGCGCTCGTGAGACGCGTCCGCACCAGCATGAGCCGGCCTTCCTCGCAGTCCGAATACAACAAGGACGCCTCAGCCAAAGCCGACGCCGTCGGCCAGCACTCGCGCGACCGCAGAACCAGCTTCGCCAACTCGGCAACCGCTTCACCCTCCAGTCCATCCAAGAGGGCCAGCACACACTCAAAGACCACCTCGCGGCGCCAGTTCTCCCAGCTCCCCAGCTGCTCGAACTCGACCCACGCATAATCTGCGGCCTCGCCGAGCCGCCACTCAGCGGCAACTCTGAAGAGCCGCGAGATCTCAGCGCGGTGAACTCGCGCGAGCTCTTCCACCCCCGAAATCTCTTTTCGCTTCTGAGGCTCGCAATCCGACCAGAGGCTGCGCGCCACTTGGGTGCCCAGCTCATCTGGATTCAACGGCCAGCTCCATCCGCCGAATTGATCACCTGCGTCGAGTAGCTCTGCTCTTCGGAACTCGACTCTCCCTCGCGGAAGCTCCCCGCGATCGCGCTTCCTGCGAACCCCCAGCCCAACCTCGAACATCAGCGTCTCACTCGGGCTCAACAGCGCGAGCAGCTTCGCTATCAACGGATTCCGCTCCACGATCTGACTGTCCAATGTTTGATCCTTCATCTTCTTTGACTCCGAGTCCCCGCCGCGTTCGCCTGACCCTTTGCTCGACGCCGAGTGGAACGCGCGCCGGTTTCACCTCGCTCACCGAGAGCCGCGAGCGCCACTTCGAGCGCACGTCGCGCGCGCCTCGCGATCTCGGTCACGGTGACTCCCTCACGGGTCGCCAATTCGTCGATATCCTCACCCCGAATCAGAAGCGCGAACCCTGCCGCGCGATCCGCCTCGTCGGCTTCGTTGAATCGCGAGCAAGCCGTGCGAACGCGCTCGGGATTCAAGCCCAGCGGACGCGCGAGCTGTTCGAGGTTCCCCACCTCCGTCCTGCCGTTGCGGATCGCTTCGCGGTCCTCGCGCAGCAGTTCTCGCCCCGCATCGAACACCCGCGCCTTCAAGAACTCGGGCAGCCCATCCGAGGCTCTCAAGTGAAGCGCTTGTCGTGCGCAGTGTGCCAGCGCGCGCAGGTGCAGTCGGTCGGCATCGATGAGCCGATGGCTGCGAAAAAGATAGTCGGCGACGAAGGGCCGCACGCCGAGCGGGTCCCCGGCGGAGATCCGCGCCAAGACCTCTCGCGGCGTGCCGAACAAGAGGGCGCGCAACCGAGGCGTCTTCGCGGTGCGCTCACGTCCTTCCACCCCGGCCGGTACCGTCCGTGGCTGCACGCCGCCTCTCACGCAATTGACTTCCTCTTCCATCCCGGGCAAGCGCGGCTCCCGATCGAGCAAACTCTCGTCGCGTCGCTTTCGCCGGGGCGCCGCTCGAGCAGCCCTCTCGCTCTCGGTCAGGCTCGCCTTCTTCAGCGCGGCCTTGTTCGAAGCGCCCTTCCTCAAGACTGTGCGGCGGACCGGACTCCCGTCGAACCCACCCTCGGGCCGCCTCTCGGATGCTGACGATTTCTTTTCCGACACGCTTTGCTCCCTCGCTAACACCGCGGCCCCAAGGCCCCGGCTGGACTGCGGTGAATGATCGCTGGCCCACCCTGCGACAGCGCAAAGCGAAGCGAGGAACCGAACGGCGAGACTCTCGCGCGGCCGGACCTCCCCCGAAACGACCGAAGGCAGTCTAGGCCCTCCGCGCAAACCCGAGAGTCCCGCGAGAACTCTCTCGGCACCAAAAACCGTTTCTGGGCACGGGAAGCCCGATAGCGCCCTGGAACCCGCGAAAAAGCACATTCGCGGCACTCCGCAATTCCCCATTTCGACGGACGGAGGAGCGCCCCGTTGTTCGACCAAGAAACGCTTCCTATCCTCCCGCCAGAGCACGAGGACTACGCGTCCGCCTGCAACCTCGAATTCTCGAGTGCCAGATCAATGCTCGGCTTCAAGATCCCTTAGAGAGAGACCTCCCTTGACTGGATTCCTCGCAAACAAGACTGGCGTGATTCTCGGTGTGGCCAACAAGCGCTCGATCGCTTGGGGCTGCGCGAAAGCACTCTCGGATCAAGGCATGCGCCTGGCCTTCACCTATGCCGGGGATCGACTGGAGAAGACCGTGCGAACGCTGGCGGAGGATATCGACGGCTCGATCGTCCTGCCCTGCGACGTGACCAGGCCGGAGGAGATCGACTCCGCCTTCGAGACGATCGGCAGCGAGTTCGGACATCTCGACGCCGTCATTCACGGCGTGGCCTTCGCGCCGCGTGACGAGCTCGTCGGCGACTTCTATCACACGAGCAAGGAGGGCTACATGATCTCGCACGAGGTCTCGGCCTACTCGCTCACCGCAGTCTCGCGTCGCGCGCTCCCGCTCATGGAAGGCCGCGACGGCTCCATCGTCACGCTGACCTACATCGGTTCGGAACGCGTCATCCAGAACTACAACGTGATGGGCATTGCGAAAGCCGCGTTGGAAGCGAGCGTGCGCTACTTGGCCTCGGACCTCGGTCCGCGCGGCATTCGCGTCAACGCGATCTCTGCCGGTCCGATCCGAACGCTCTCCGCAGCGGGCATTCAGGGCTTCAATGAGATCCTCGATCACATTGCGGATCGCGCGCCGCTCAAGCGCAACATCACCGCGGATGAGGTCGGCTCGGTCTGCAGTTTCCTCGCGGGACCGATGTCGAGTGGGATCACCGGCACGACGATCTACGTCGATGCGGGCTACCACATCATGGGCGTCTGAGCGGGAAGCGCGCTTCGGGCGCGTTCACGACCGGCTGCTAGAGCAAGAACTCGCCAACAGCGACGCAGGCCACGCCGAAGAGCACGCCAAAGCCCTGGGGCCAGCGCGACCCTTCACCGTGAAAGACCTCGGGTAGGAGGTCGCAGGCGGCGACATAGAGAAAGGTCCCGCAGGCGAAGCCTTCGACCAACAGGTGGTAGCCGTCGGTCGGCTCAAGCACCGAGCGCCCGACCCACATTCCCGCCGGCGTTACGAGAGCGAAGAGCGCCAGATAGGCAACGAGCTTGGCGATTTTCAATCCGGCCAGACGCATCACCGTCGCGAGAGAGAAGCTCTCGCCAACCTTGTGAAGCAGGATCGCCGCCAGGACCGGCCAGGATGCGCGCTCGCCATCGAGAACGGATGCGAGCGCGAGCCCCGCAACAGCGGCGTGCACGGTCAAACCGGTAAAGCAGGCATACCAGACGACTTGGTGCGCGTGCTCGCCCTTGCGCTCGAGCCAGACCTTCTCGATGAAGAACAGGACGAGAAAGCCGGACAAGCCGACGATCCATGGAGATCGCGAGCCCGGGCCGGAGTCGGGCATGGAGGCCGAGAGCTCCGGCAAGAGGTGGAGAAAGACGGTCGCGAGTAAGAGCCCCGCCGCCACCGAAGCGAGCACATGTAAGACGCGGTGCGACCAATTCCGAATGAGCGGGAGGCCGCCGGCCAGCCCCGCCAGAATCAAAAGCGGGATGGCTTGATTAGAGAGTGACATGTTCTGCAATCGGAGTCGTCCTCTGCCCCGGCGATGCTGCGGGGAGAGGGACGACTCCGGTCGGTCGCTAGTACTCCCAGCCCAGGGAGAAAATCCAGAGCGTGTCGGTGCTGCCGATGCCGCCCGGCGCGTTGTTGTTGTAGCGCGCGATCCACTGGATCATCGCATTCATCGTCTCGCTGAGCTTCGTCTTCAGGCGAGAGTCGAGCACGCCGTTGAACTCGCTGAAGGTTACGCTCGGATAAGCCTCCATGGTTTGAGTGAAGGTCGTCGTCTCCGAGATGATCTTCTCCAGAGCGTAGGCAAAGCGCAAAGCGAGGTAATCGTCGTCGGCCTTCGGAGTTCCAGCGGGAGTACTGAAGTAGTCCTCCTGGACGAAAGCGAGGCCCGCTTCGCCCTCGAACTTGAGGGTCTCTTCTTGAATGAACTTGCGACCGACTCCGGCACCAAAAATAGTTCGAAGGTGCAAGAACGCGATGTCGTCGTTCTCAGCGGAAACCGAAGCATAGGCAAAGGTCTCTTCACTGTAGAAGTGATCGAACTTGCCACTCGCGTTCCAACGACGCTGAGTCACATTGGTTCCATCGGTCACGGTGTCGCCTTGCTCGGCATAGTTCCAGGCAGCTTTGAGCGTGAGGCGTTCGTCGTCCCACTCCTTCACGGCATCGGTGGTCACCGATGCGGCGACGGTGTCGGTGTTGCCGTTGCTGATGGTGGCACCGAGATTGACGCTGCCCTTCCAAACGGGCTCCGCATCATCGAACAGGTAGAGAGACTCGGCCAACGGCTCGACCGGAGTCGGGAGAGCTGCAGCCTCAACGGGAGTGCTAGGGGCAAGTAAAAGCAGCGCGGTGGTGATAAACATGAGAATGGGGTCTGGAGTGTGATTGGTGGTTTTGAAGCCCGAGAGTCTAGCGTCGATCCCGCCAGATTCCTTTGCTGAGTTGCTTTCGAAGGAATGCTCAATCACAAGGTCGGGCGAGGAGTGGCACCCTTCAGCTCCAACAGAAGCTAAGCTGCGCACGAGCATCTACCGCCGTGCTCTCGCCGCTGGTCCACCACCCGCGGAAGTTGGCAAACCCTTGCACAACCGTCGGTCCCCCGATTCAATCTCAGGCCTCTAACGGAGCGGGCAGATCCCCGTAGTTCGAATCCTCACGATTCGACTCCTAGGCCCTTCACCCTAATCCGGCGGGAAGCCCCGCCGATCTCGTCCTCGAGTACGGAGGCGACCTCGGCTCTCCCGGCAAACCACTTCGACGATCCTTCGGCCCTTCGCCGAGACTAGAAGCCAAGACTAGATCTATGGACACGCTGATCGAGATTCAAAACCTCACGAAGCACTTCGGAAGCCTGACCGCCGTGAACGGAATATCGTTCACGGTACAGCGCGGCGAGGTGCTCGGATTTCTCGGCCCTAACGGAGCCGGAAAATCCACCACGATGAAGATGATTACCGGCTTTCTCACGCCGACATCGGGCAGCATCCAGGTCGCTGGTCACAGCGTCCAGAGCGACGCCATTTCGGCGCAGGAGAACATCGGTTACCTGCCGGAGGGTGCGCCGCTCTATCCCGACATGACTCCGGCGAGCCTCCTGAGGTTTGTCGCTGCTATCCGCGGGATGACGGGAGCGACGATGCGCGAGCGAATCGAGCAAGTCGTCGCACAGGTTCACGTGGAGAGCGTGCTTCATCAGTCCGTCGAGACGCTCTCGAAGGGCTACAAGCGGCGCGTCGGGCTCGCGCTCGCCATTCTGAACGATCCGGAAGTCTTGGTCCTCGACGAGCCCACCGACGGTCTCGATCCGAACCAAAAGCACGAGGTGCGCGAGCTGATTCGAGAGATGTCGCAGAACAAAGCGATCGTCCTCTCGACGCATATTCTCGAAGAGGTCGACGCCGTCTGCACTCGCGCGATCGTGATCGACCGCGGGACGATTGTTGCCGACGGCACGCCGAGCGCACTGCGCGCGCGCGCCGAGCATCACAACGTCGTGCACCTGACCGTGCGCGGCTCCGACCGCCCGCTCGAAGCTGATCTTCGCGCGCTCGCCAATGTCGCCTCCGTCGACCGACTTGCGGACTCGAATGGCAATACGGCATTCGCGATCAAGCCGATCAATCGGGTGGACATCGTCGGGGCGGTCAGCGACCTAGCGCGCACAAACCAGTGGGAGATCGAGGGACTCGTCGCTCAACCGGGGCGACTGGATGAACTCTTCCGAGAAGTCACGGCCTCCGATGTCGGCTCACCGCCCCTGGAGACCACCGCGTCCGAGCAGGTGACGGCATGAGTCACACCACTACAATCTTCAAGCGCGAGTTGGCGGGCTACTTCTCCACCCCCGTCGCCTACGTGTTCATCACCGTCTTCCTGTTCTTGGCGGGCTTGCTCACCTTCAACCTGGGCGGCTTCTTCGAGCGCGGTCAAGCCGACCTGCGGCCCTTGTTCGACTTCCTTCCGTGGCTGTTCCTGTTCCTGATTCCCGCGATCTCCATGCGCCTCTGGGCGGAAGAGCGCAGGCAGGGAACCATCGAGCTCCTGATGACTCTTCCCATCTCGATGACACAGGCCGTGCTCGGCAAGTTCTTCGCGGCTTGGGCTTTCGCCAGCATCGCGTTGCTCCTGACCTTCCCCCTCTGGATCACCGTCAGCGTCCTCGGAAACCCGGATCACGGAGTAATCATCGCGAGCTACGCGGGCGGAATTCTCTTTGCCGGTGGCTTCCTCGCGATCGGCTCCTGCATCTCCGCGATGACGAAGAATCAGGTCGTCGCTTTTGTTCTGTCGGTCGTCGTCTGCTTCCTCTTCATGCTGACTTCACTGCCACCCGTACTCAGCATGCTCAGCGGCTGGCTCCCACCCGTACTCCTCGACGCGGTACGCTCGTTCGGATTCTGGGCGCACTTCGAGTCGATCACGAAAGGCGTCATCGACCTCCGCGACCTGATCTTCTTCTGTTCCTTCATCACCTTCTTCTTGTTCACCAACGCCCTGATTTTGGACGTCAAGAAAGCCAACTGAGGTAGCGATCATGCACAAGCAAAAGATGTACGTGACCGGCTTTGCGATTGGCTTGGTCTTACTGTTCGGCGTCAATATTCTCAGCAACGCCGCTCTGAGTTCGGCGCGCCTCGACCTCACCGAGAACAAGCTCTACTCCCTCTCGGACGGAACTCACAACATCCTCGGGAAGCTGCCCGACCCGGTGAGTCTCAAGTTCTACTTCTCGGAGAAGCTCTCGAATGACCAGCCCTCGCTGCGAACCTACGGGATACGCGTCCGCGAGTTGCTCCGGGAGTACGAGCTCCTCTCGAAGGGCAAGGTCAAGCTCGTCGAGATTGACCCCGAGCCCTTCTCGGAAGACGAGGACCGTGCCGTCTCAGCGGGAGTCGCTGGACTCGCCATTGGCAGCACCGGCGAAAAGTTCTACTTCGGACTCGCGGGTACCAGCTTGGTCGACGACGAGCTCGTCCTGCCCTTCTTCAATCCCGAGAAGGAGTCGATGCTCGAGTACGAGATCACCAAGCTGATCTACAACCTGTCGCACCCGACTCGCGCAACCATCGGAATCATCTCCCCTCTGGCGCTGGAAGGCTCGCCGTCCCCGGATCCGCGCCAGCCGCAGGCGGGCACGCCGCCGATGGCCATCCTTACCCAGCTACAGGAAGAGTTCAAAGTCCGCCTCTTCGGCTCAGCGGTCGAGAACGTGCCCCTCGACATCGACGTCTTGATGGTGATTCACCCGAAGGACCTGAGCGGCCGAACCAAGTACGCTATCGACCAGTTTGTCCTGCGGGGCGGTCGAGCGCTGGTGCTGGTTGACCCCCACGCCGAGCTCGATCTGCCCGCCGACCCGAACGATCAGAGGGCGGCTTACACTCACCAGCGCGCGTCGAATCTCGACCCCCTACTCGAATCCTGGGGACTGCGCATGAAGAGCGGCAAGCTCGCCGCCGATCGAGAGAATGCCACCAAGGTCAACCTCGGCGGCAAACAGATCGACTACGTGCTCTGGCTGTCGTTGGACAATGACAACTACAACGCGGAAGACCCGATCATCAGCCAGCTGAATTCGATGATCGTGCCGAGCGCGGGCATTCTTGAAGAGGTCGAAGACAGTCTGGTCACCGTGACTCCGTTGATCCACACGTCGCGGGACTCCATGCAGATCGATCAGAGTCAGGTTCAGTTTGGACCCGACCCCGAAGGCCTGCTCCGCAACTACGTCCCGGAAGATCACGAGTTCATGTTGGCTGCACGGTCGACCGGTTCGATCTCCACCGCCTATCCCGGCGGTCCGCCGCTCAGTGGCGGCGAACCAGATCCGACCGAGCCTCTCGAAGGTCAAGGGATCGACCTGCCTCACCGGGAGACCTCCTCGCAAGACATCAACGTCATCGTCATTGCCGACGTCGACATCGTCAATGAGATCTACTGGCTCCGGCGCGAGATGCTCGGGCCGCTCTTTCTCGGCTATCGCAAGACCGCAGACAACGGCGACTTCTTGATCAACTGCGTCGACAACCTGTCGGGCAGTAACGATCTGATCAGCATTCGCGGAAGCCAGGTTTTTGCGCGGCCCTTCGAGTACGTCAAAGCGATCGAGAAAGCGGCAGAGCAAAAGTATCTGCGCGAAGTCGACGTGCTCAGGGAGAAGATCTCCAGCACCGAGCAGCGGATTGCGGAACTGGGTCGCGATCGGAGCGATGCGTCGAGTGCGCTGATTCTCTCTCCCGAGCAGCAGGAGGAGATCGAAAAGCTGCGCGAAGAGCGGCTCGTCAGTCGCCGTGAATTGCGTTCTGTGCAGCACGAGCTGCGCAAAGACATCGAGAACTTGGCGATGAAGTTGAAGCTGCTTCACATCGCTGGCGTTCCGATCTTATTCAGCCTCGCAGCGATCGCCTTTCGCTTGACTCGCCGTAAGAAGAGCCGGTAACAACCCCACTCCACGATGAAGCAGAAGACTCTCATACTCCTCACCCTGATCACCGCCGTCGTCGTCGTCGCCGCCGTGGTGTCGATGAAGGACGATCCTGCTCTGCGCCCAACCGAGCAAGGTCCCTTCTTGGTTGGCCTAAAGGAGCGGATCAACGATGTCGCGCGACTCGAGATTAGCTCGGGCGGAACCGACGTCGTCGTCGTCAAGAACGAAGAAGACTGGGCACTCCAGTCGTCCGGTGGCTACCCCGCCAAGTTTGAGGTCGTCAAAGCGGTCTTGCTTGGACTGACCGAGCTCGACCGTGTTGAAGGCAAGACGTCCAATCCTGAGAGCTATTCCAAGCTCGGCGTCGATGCGCCCCAGCCCGGCGCTGGCAGCTCGACGCAAATCGAACTCTTTGATGCATCCGGCTCCAGCATCGCGGCCATCATCATGGGCAACCGGAAGACGGGAAAGACGCCGGAGATGTACGCGCGCGAACCCGACGCCGAGCAAGCCTGGCTGATTCACGGGCAACTGAACCTGCAGATGGATCCGAGCTTCTGGATTGAGAAAGAGATCACGAACATCGCGCCGGACCGAGTTGCGAGCGTCGTCATTCAGCGAAGCGACTCAGCTCCGCTTCGGATCTATAAGGATCGTCCGAGCGACGCGAACTTCCTCATCGAGGATATTCCCAGCGGTCGCGAGCCGATCTCCGAGAGCATCGCGAACTCGGTGGCTTCCGGACTCAATTATCTCTCGCTCGAAGAGGTTCGCCCGGCGGGCGAAGTCAGCTTCGATGGCGCGCTCGTCGCCAAGGCGACTTTCCTCAGCTGGGACGGCTTCGTCGTTCAGGTCGAGACCACTCGCGTTGACGATCAGAACTGGATACGGCTCTTCGCGGACACGGATGAAGCGCCCACCATCCAACCCGACCCCAATCAAGAGGGCGAAGAGCCCGCTCCCCCGGTGCCCTTCGATGGCGCAAGCCCGGAAGAGATCCAAGCGGAGATCGAGAAGTTCAACAGCACCGTCGGCAGTTGGGCTTATCGAGTGGCTCCCTACAAGCTGTCCAGCTTCGAGAAACGCATGACCGAGCTCCTGCGGGAGCCGAAGGCTGTAGAAGCGCCCGAGAATCCCGTCGAGTTTGACGCCTTCGGCATTGACGACCAGCCCATCGGTGAGGCTCCCAATTTCGAAGAGCTGATGAACGCCAGCGACGAAGAGCCTCGTTCACCTGACGACGAGTAGCAGCGATTCAATCCGTCTGCTGCTTCTTAAAAATCATCAGGTGATTGAAACCGCGTAGAAAGAAGTTGCCGTCAGCGGCTGCGCGATGAAAGCGCGGCTTCTCCAGCTTTCGATTCCCCCGTACGACCGCAATGTGGTCCACCGGTTGAAAGCGCTGGCGAAGCAGAAAGTAGCACTCCATTCCGATGCCGACGAAGCCGCTCTTCTTCTTGAAGCTGTCTGAGATATAGAGCGCGATGTAGCGTCGATCCCGGAGAATTCGGTGAGCCTCGTCGAAGGCCTTTCCGAGCGCGTCGAAGTATTCCGGCGTCTCCGCCGACAGCCGTCCGATACAGTCCGGCGATCCCGAGTACGACAGGTGCGTGGAGTAAGGCGGATCCATGAAGACGAAGTCCGCTTTCTCGTCTTCTAAAGGAAGCTCGCGCGCGTCGGCTCGAAAGATGTCGTCGCGAACTGGGCCCAAGTCGTAGCCGAGCGCGCGACGGTCCAGCTTGCGCGCTACGTCCATCGTAGTGCCGCCCCCGCAGAAGGGATCGACGACGAGATCCCCCGCTCGCGTATAGCGCTCGAGCAGATTCCAAATCACGTAGGCCGGCGTGCGTCCCTCGTATCGAGGATCGCCCATGATCTCCCCGCCCAGCTGCTGAGACTCGTGGTACCAGAGCGTCGTGGTTTGAAGCTTGGGAAGCTGTGGAGAGGACGGGCTCATGGCTACTGAAGCGCGCTCGGTTCAAATCCGCGCGACCCCCGCTGAGCCACGCTTCGCTTTGAAGCGTCGTTAAAAGAGCCCGGGTTTCCGCGTGTACGGAAACCCGGGCGACAGTCCACCTCACCTCAGTTGGACTGGGCACAACGTTGTAGACCTCGATTCACCCTCCGGCCACAACGTCTAACGTGCCTCTACTACCAGTACATGCCGATTTGGGGGATCCGTCAAGCCCCGGATTCAGAGGCCTTTGGTCGACCCCGCTCTCGTCCCCTTAATGGGAATCGCGTGGGAGCTCTCCCCCCTCGCTCTCGGCCCCTAGTGAGTGACCGGCGGCAGGATCGCGCTCGCCGGACCGCAATCCTCGTCCTCGTCCATGGTGAAGCTGGCCGAGATCGGGCGGATGACCTTGATCGAGACCCCGCCACCCGAGCGAATCGCCCGCGGCTGGCGACGATCCGAAGGCTCGTTGGTCGGGAGGACTCGAGAATCGCGAGCGACTGGGCGGCTGGAGGCCCGGAGCGGACGAGACATCGGGTAGCTCGATCCGAACTCCAGAATAGGCGCGCCGACTTCACCGTCCGTCTGATAGCTCCCGTGCTGGGTGTCCAAATAAGCGGACACCGCAATGGCGGTGCCTGCAACCAGAATCATTGCCAGAGCAATTTGTCGGAGGACGGACATGGGCGGGCTCTCGGGGGGGGAAGTCAGGTTCACCGTGACAGGGACCACAGTGCAGGGAGCTTCTGATGCTCACTCTGCCAGTTAGTCACGCAACAGCCTTTGGATACGACTTTCTGGCCCGCCTATTTCCACGATTCTTACAACAGAATAGGAAATGGCCGAAACCCAGGGGCTTTTCGAGGCACACGCACGTGACGTCGCCTCGCGGGCACCGCTACCTTCCAGCTGCTTCGGCGTAGTCGATCAGCCGCGCGAACTGCGCGAAAAAATCGTTGGTGCCGCCGCCGAGCGGTGACTTGAAGAAAGCAGCCGTGTGAAGCATCGCCCCCTTCTCGCCGCGCGCGGCAGCGAGCTCCGTAAGCCGCGCGAGATCCAAGATTAGCGGCGCAGCCAAAGCCGAATCACTGCCGCTCCAAGTGAACTGAAGACTCATCTTCACTCCGAGAAAGCCCTCGAAGTGAACGTAGTCCCAAGCGGTCTTCCAGTCTTCGAGCGAGGGAACGAAGTCGATGCCGACATGCGTGTGCATCTCGTCGTCATCGAGAATCGAGCGCAGCGCTTGATCCTTATTCGCCAGCTTGGACTCGCAATGACCGGGGTCGGAGAGAACCGCGCCATCTCGGTTGCCCAACATGTTGTAACCCTGCCAGGAGAGCACTCGCAGCGCACGCGCGCGAAACATCGGCGCAAGAGCCGTCTTCACCAGCGTCTCCCCGGTCTTTCCGTCATTCCCGCAATGCGGCAACCCGACCTCCTCCGCCAACTCGGCGAGAGCGGGGATCGAGGCTCCCACATTCGGAGTGAAGTTGACGTGAGGGCAGCCAGCGCGCAGCGCGGCGTAGGCGTATAGAATCGAAGCTGGCTGATTTTCCTCGCGGTCCAAGGCGTTCTCGAACTCGGGCAAGCTCTGCCAGGCTTCCTTCTCGCGCTGGAAGACCTCGGTGCTCGACAGGTTGATCACAATCACGCGATCGAGGTTTTCCTGCGCTCGGAACTCCTCGAAATCCCGAGTGATCGCCGCGACCTGCTCTCGCGGTGCCAGACTCCCGAGCTCTGCAGACTTCGGGTCCATGTCGGCAAAGCCCACGTCCGGCCCATCCAAGATTCCGGGCCGAATGCGCGCTTCGAATCGGGATGCCTCCGCGGTGTTCGCGGAGACCAAGTCCTGTCGCAGGATTCCGGATTTCACGAGCTCTCCCGCTGAGTGCGTCAGGTCACGGCGGCAGACGTCGTGCCCACCGATGACGAGCTGATCCCACCCCACCAAGTCCAGTGAGTGAAACGGCTCGCACGCCGTGATGAGCCCAATCGGATCGAGCAAATCCGTTCGCAACCCCGCGAGCCCGTACGCCACACAGGTCGCAATCGAACCGCGAGCGCCGATCAACCACAATCCGACTCGTCTCTCACGCCGCTCACTGGTCACTGTCGTTCACCGATCTTCTTGATTCCACCCAGAGAGCCACAATCTCGTCGTACTCAGGGCGCCAGCGACTTGCGACGTCGGCTCCGCGTTCGCGAGAAAGACTCTGGGAGTTGTTGGGGTTGTGCCGAGGAGCGGATTCCACATCTCGACGGGAATGGGAGCGCTCTATCTTGCCGTTCGCCCTCCCCGATGCCAGTGAGCCGTCGGTGGCTTTCGAGTTGTCGCTCGCGTCGCGAGCCCTCATCGCGCCCGCATCCATCAGAGTCGACAGGTTGCGAATCCTGTCTTCGACGGGGCTCGAGACCGGCAGATCCTGAGCTAGGGTCTCCAGCTTTCGCTCAAAGGCTTCGAGCGCGTCGAGGGCCGCGGCGGGATCGGGAGACTCCTCCTTCCACTTCAGCTCCAACTCCCGGGCCTGCGAGAGCAGCTCGGTCAGCTCGCCCGGGACCTCTGCCGGCGCTTGCCCCAGCTCCTCATCTCGACCGGACTCAAGCGTCTCGAGGCTAAGCCCACGCGCCTCGGCGAGCTTGCTCACCATGGCGCTGGCCAGCTCTTGAAGGCGAAGCGGATGGAGCGCCGGTCGCGTCGCCTCGATGCAGAGCGCCAACAGGGCGGCCGCCAAGAAGGGGGCGACGATCGGGAAAGGGGACAGCGGTCGCGCGGCGCGAAGCGCTTCCGTGGGAGAAAGCTGCGCCGCAACTTTCGCGGCGAGTAGCTTCACCACGGAGCTGGACTCCTCGGAGGTCTGAGCTTCATAGGCCGTCAGCAGAGCGCCGGAAAATCCGAGCCTCTTGTCCAATGCGCTCGCGGTTTCGGGTGGCGTCTCAAAAGTCTCGACCAGCCAGCTCGTCGCGACGAGAGCACCAACGAGGATTGCGATCGCCCAGCTCTCCGGGCGCTCGACTCCGCCGCCCGACAATTCGCTCGCCGCCAACGTAATCCCGACGCCGCCCGCCGCGAGCAAGAGCGCTTCGCCATAGCGAGCGACACGCGCACCGCGATGGGCCGTACGAACGAGAACGGGAATCGACGCGCCCGAGAGGAGCGCTTCCCTACGCAATCGTCGACTCACCGCTGCTCTTTCTCTTCCATCTCCGCGCCCGGATCCAAGAGCGCGTCCACCCACGCCGATGGCGCCTCACTCACCGGCGTGCGTGCGAACACGAATTGAATCGGCCAGTCGCGCTCCGGCAGCATCCACGAATTGGCGATCCAGATGGTCTGCTCCAAACAGTCGCGGAGTGCCGCGGTAACCAGAGTATTGCCTTCACTGAAGAAGGCGATGTTGATCAGGTTTCCCTCGCGATCCGCAACGAACTGTTCGGGTTCGTCGGCCTCGAACTCCGCGAAGCGCGAACCGAGATAGACCCAAGAGTGCCGACGCATCGATCGCCCGGTCTTGAGGTTGCGCAGCAGGTCTTCGATCCGCAGGAAGTAGACTTCGCCCGCTTCCTTCCAGAGCGCGTAGAGATAGAAGCCGTCCCCTTTCGGCAGCGTCACACTCACGCGCGAGACGCCCCTTTCGAGCTCTTCTTCCGTCGGCGCCGGATCGCGTTCGCTCCACTCGGCGTTCGCACCTCTCTCCGCGCCGAGCGCGAGCAGCGCCGTATTCAACAAGCTCGGCTGAACGTCGGTCGCAAACAGGCTCTCATGCGCCGAGCCGTGCAGCCCCACGAGCAGGTATTCCAAAAGCTCGTTTCTGACGAGCACGCGAGCGGGGACCGAGCACATGCCGAGCCCCAGATCGATCTCGATTCCGGCTTGCCTCAAGGCGGCCTTCAATGCCGCCTCCGCATCGTTCCCGTCTGCAGCCGCATCTTGCCCGCTGCCCGCTCCTCCGAGAGTCGGGGCAGCAAACGTCACTCCGCCCAACCGGGCGCTCGCCCAGCAAACAAACAGAGCGAATAGAACGGATGCCGGGCGCCACATGCTCGCGTGAACGGAGCGCCCGTCTCGCGGTTCAGGTTCGCTTCGAAATCCCGTCGAAGCTCTCACCGCTCCGCCTAAAACCCGCCGACTCCAATTCGCTCAAGGTCATCCGCGACCAGATCGCGCAGCGCCTCGGCGTACCTGCGGATCTCGTACTGAGCATCCGGCTTCAGTCTCTGATCGAAGAAGTGCAGAAGGCCTTGCAACGACACGGTCCAGTAGGCCTGGCTGTAGAGCGACTGGGGCAGCACCGTCCGCGCGATTTCCTTCGCAACGCCGCGTTCGATCCGCGCTTCGTAGTTCGCAAAAGCCTCGCGGCACTCGGCCAACATCGCCTCTCGTTCGCCGTGGTGATCGAAGTGCTCGTCCAAATCCACCGAAGCCTGCTTGTTGCCGTGCGGAGGATTCGAGCGCATCACCTTCGGCACATAAAACTCGGGCGTCCACTTCACGTAGCGCCCGGAGACCTCGTTCCAGGAGCAGCCTTTGTCCGTGTCGTAGAGCACGTCGAAGATATCCACTCCGACCGTGTGACCGTCCACTTCGTAGGTGCGCCAAGTGCTGCCGACCTGATACTTGAATGCTTGCCGAAAGACGAACAGCGGCGCCTTCCAGTGAAAGGTGTAGAAGGAGTGTCGGTAGGGCGAGGTGTGGCCATGCTCCCAGAGGAAGCCGCACAGCTTCGAATCTCGCTCACCAAACTCGCTCTTCTCGTTCTCGTAGGAGATACGCGCGGAGTTCACGACTTTGAGCGCGTGATCCTGCTGCATCTTGTCCACCAGCGCGACGAATCCGATCTCATCGTCAAGGGTCTGAACGGCTCCTGTAGGTGCGTGTATCTCTCCGACGGTCATCAATCTTCTCCGGGGTCTTTCGTCTGCGCCAGGCATGCGACGCGGTGCTCGGGCTCGATCCTTCCCCAGTGGGAAAAGGCGCGCTTGGCTGCCTTCCAACGAGCTCGGCTAGACTTTACGACTCCGCAGGCAGAGTTGACAGTTGATAGAGCGCCCGTTTGTCGACGGCCTTGAATTCTCAAGCTACCTCTTAATCGATAGCTCCGCTCGCCTACGCCGATCATGCGCTCTATCCTTCCCCCAGCCCCATGATTTCGTTCCGAGCCAATACTCCCGCGAGCCCACGCCCTTCTCAAGCCGGGCGCCCTGCGATTCTGATCGCAGCCCTCGTCGCAACCCTCACGGCAGCTGCCGGTTGCGCGCCGCCCGAGCCGCCCGAGATTATCCACCTCTTGGAGCTGGCCTCCCATCCGGCCGCTGGCAGGTATGAGTCGAGCGCATCTCGAAATGCGCCAACGATCCTGAAGGATGAGGATCTGAAATGGACCCCGGTGCCCAATCCCGAACGCCAGACCAGCGAGAAGGAGCGCGCTCTGTTTTTCGAGCACGCGGCGAAGACCGAGTCCGGTGGGTTGACCCTCGGAGCTGTTCCCGGCGCGTGGGCCACCGTCGTTGAGCTCGAACCGAACACCATCTTCAAGATCTCGGCCCAAGCCGAGCTCGAAGGACTCTTGCCGGGCCCCGGTTATCGCACCGCACGCCTTCTCGCCGTCGACTTTCAGGAGTCCCCCAAGAGCCTCTCGCTCGAGGACCTCCTCGCCGTCGAACTGAGCCACGCCTGGAGCACACCTCTGGATGGCGATGGGATCACCCGCGAGGCCGAACTCGTCTTTCGCACGAACGCGGAATCGCACTCCGTCGGCCTGTTCTTGTTTCTCGCGATGAACAAGCCCTTCGAGGGCACGCGCGTGACCTGGAAGAACGTTCGGTTGAGTCCGGCGCTGCCCTTGGATCACCTGCGAGCGGCGAACGAGGAGCCGCTCGATCCCGAGAGCGAGCAAGTGCTGCCCGTCGGCGCATTCATCATCGGCGAGACCTATCGACCTGCGCTCGCGCTCTTCAAAGGAGACCGCGCCGAGCTCGACGTGACGCTTCCCACAGGTCGCTCCCGCCTCGACGCGTGGATCGGCGTGCCGCCCTACGCGCTCATCCGCGAAGGAGCGTCGGCCTCCGTCGATGTCTTCGTCCGCAAGCGCGGGTCAGACTCTCAAAGTGGCGAAGTTTCACTCGGTTCCTTTGAGGTCAAGAATCAGATCGAGGAGCCGACTCGGTGGGTCCCGCTGCGTGTCGACCTTCCTAAAAAATTCGCGGGAGCCCCGGTGACCCTACGCTTCGAGGCTACCTCCAAAACGGACGGCCCCGTCGTCATCGCGCTCGGCGGTCCGCGCATCGTCCCGAGGAAGCCGAAGCGCGTCGGTCCCAATGTGGTTCTGATCTCGCTCGACACGCTGCGCGCCGATCGCCTCGGATCTTACGGCGGCCCCGCGATCAACTCGCCGAGTATCGACGCTCTAGCGGCCGAGTCGCTGCTGTTCGAAAACGCCTGGTCCCCCGCGACCTACACGCTGCCTTCCCACGTCAGCATTTTTTCCGGTCAGCTGCCCAGCGTTCACGGCGTGCAGCGTCCGGCCAACCGCATCGACCGGGCGCGCACCACTCTGCTCGCGAACTACCTAGCCGAGCGGGGCTACACCACCGGCTCCTTCACGGGCGGTGGCTACTTGCACCCAAACTTCGGCTTCGCGAGCGGTTTCGAGAGCTACGGAACGATCGACCCCGTCACCAACCCCGAGAGCCTGGAGATTCGAGAGGGCGCCGCGACGAACTCGTTGCTCAGCATGGACCTGATCGAAGACAACAACATCGAGCGGGTTGTCGAGTGGCTCGAGTCGCACGCGAACGAGTCCTTTCTGCTCTTCTTTCACTCCTACATCGCGCACCAGTTCGATCCGTCACCCGAAGCAGCGCGAGCACTCGGCGTAAAGCCGCGCGTCCCCGAAGATTTCGAGACCCTGCAGCTCCTGTTCTCGCACGAGAATCCGCCGGAGGAACATCGCAAGCGACTGTTCGAATTGTATGACGCGACCGTTCGCCAAGCGGACACAGCCGTTGGACGTCTGATCGAGACCTTGCGCGAGCTCGAACTACTCGAAGACACCATTGTGGTGCTCACTTCGGACCACGGAAAAGAGATCGGCGACCACGGCAAGATCAACCACGGGCACACCCTGCATCATGAGCTCGTCAACGTGCCTCTGATTCTGCGCGTGCCCGGCTATGCCGCAGAACGTCGAGCAGCACCGGTCTCCGGCGTCGATATTTTCCCGACGATCCTCGAGCTGCTCGACCTTCCCCTTCCGCACGCGACGCCGGTTCAGGGCAGCAGCTTGCTCTCACCCGCCCCCGATCGCCCGGTCTTCGCCGAGGTTGACGGCATGTACAGCGGTGTCGCGCTTCGCGAGGGCAAACTCAAGACGATTGTCATGAGCACGGAACGCGACTGGTCGAAGGGCGGAATCGAGCAGAGCTTTGACGTCGAAGCGGATCCGCTCGAGCTCGCGCCCCTTGAATTAAGCGAAGAGCGCCGTGAGCGCGCGCTCGAATTCGGTCGCGCTCTGCGAGCGCTCGGTGCGAGCCTGCGCAGTTCGGATGGAACGCGTCGCGCGCTCGATCCGGAGACCAAAGCCCGGCTCGAAAGCCTGGGCTACACGATCGGGCTCGACGACTAGTCGTCGCTCGCGCTACTTCTTGCTTCACTGAGCCGAAGCGCAAGAGCTTCGATCTCTACTTCTAAAACGTCTTGGAGCTCTCGCGCCTCGCGGGAAAAACCGAGACTGGCTTCGGCCCTATCCGCACTCTCTCGCGCGCGCTTCAGATCTCCATCCTGCGTGGCTTGACGCCCGCGAAGCTGCCAGCGCAAGGCGGCCAAGCGCGCTGCGGGATCGTCCCCCCTCAAGCGGCTTCGAGTCCCGAGCGAAGCACTCCACACGCGGTCCGGAATACGAGCCTCGCGCCAGTCCGCGACGATCGCATCGGCGACGTGCGCGGCCTCCTCCCAGCGCTCTTCCACCAACAGGATTCGCAAGAGATCCAGTCGCACTCGCATGACGTACTCGGAGTCCACTCGGAGCTCTCCCCCGAGCGCCACGAGTGCGGCGCGGAACATCTCGATGACCGCGGGAACATCTCGGGCGTAGAGCCTGGTGCCGTCGTGCTCCGCCAGCTGCGCAATGAATCGTCCATCCAGTCGCCACCACTCTCCGGTCGCATTCAAAACATCCGCCACATTTCGGCGGCGCATCATCCTGGAGAAGAGCTCCAGCTCGCCCCGCCACTCGAACTCTACTTTCCCGGTCTGCGCGCCGCGCAGGCGCGCCTCGAACCACTCCGCTGCCCGTTCCATCGGGCGCTCGAGCACCTCGCTCCACAGCTCGCTCGACAACCCTCCGACCTCGGCGAGCGCGTTCAGGAGTTCGATGCGAATCATCGCCAGGTAGTCCCCTTCTAAATCCGCCAGACGCGAGTCGCCATCGCCTTCGAGCACGCGCAGCAACCGAAGCAGCATCGGCCCGCTCGCCCCGCCGCAACTCGCAAGTCCGCGAATCGCGTCGGCCATGGTCTCGACATCTGGAGCGTGTAGTGCGATGCCTCCGAGCTGTCCAATCACATCGGGCAACTTCCCCCAGCGCGAGAGCGCTCGCGTCGCCGAGCCGCGCAACTCCGAGGAAAACGACTCGTCGAGCGCGCTCTCCGCCAACCAAAAACGAACATCCGCACTGCGAAACTCGCCGAGGGCCGACATCATTCGAAAGGCGGCCTTCAAAGACGCGCCGGGGATCAACTCCCGCAAGACATCCGTCGCTTCGACGTGGCCGTCACTTGCGAGCGCAATCGCGACATCGATCCGCGTCGGCTCCAGCGTCGTCGCGGCGAGAAACTCCGGAAGGAGAGCGCCACGATCATCTCTCTGGTTCAGGATCTCCACCGCATCGCGACTGATGAGTTCCGAGCGCTCTGCCGTCGCTCGAAGCACGCGCAGCGCGAGCTCTGAGATTCGTTCCCGCCCAGACTCATCCGAGAGCAACCACGCGAGCCGCAGAGCACCCGCGGCACGTCGCTCGGCAGCCGAAGGCCCGCCCAACTCTCCAGCAAGTGCCAGCGCGAGTTCAACCTCTAGCCAGCCGAGAGAAAGCTCCACAAGTTCTTCGTCCGGCCGAAACCGCAAGAGCAGGTCGAACACCGCGTCGCGGGTTTCTCCCCCGCGCTGGGCCAACTCGATGAGGTCACGGCGAAAGGGGATAAGCTCTACGTGTCGGGGCAATTCGCGCAACAGTTCGATGCGCTCGGGCTCGGCGGTTGTCAACCACGCGCGATGCAAGGGCTCGAGCGCCGACTCGAGATCTCGAACGCCGCACAGGAAGTCGAATGCGAGACGCCGTTCGCCGGGAGTTCCGTTCTGCAGCACCTCGAGCAGGAGCGACACTGAGACTTCGTCGCCTGAAGTGCGATTGTGCGTCAGTGCGCGGAGAATTGCGCTGCGCACATCGGGCTCCCCCGACTCCAAGAACCCGCGCGCGATGGAAGCCTCCCAGCTGGAGAGACGAATCTCTGCCAGCTCAATGAGACTTACACGACCTGCTGTAGTCACCCTTGCCTGACTCACGCGGCGCACAACGATTGCCGGGCCGAGAGCATCCATCGCCAGTGAAAGCAGGTCGTCGCGACGGTCTTCAGCGTCCGCGCCAAGTCGTCCGCAAGCTTCCACGCCTGCGGGCCAGCGCTCTGACTCACCGCGGTCCAGGTCCATCCAGAACTCGACCAAAAGCCACGCGAGCTCGGGCTCGAGGTTGCTCATGATTCTCGACAGAAAGAGCCGAGCGTCGGGCCGGTCCAACTCCTCGTCGAACCAAGCCTCAAAAATTTCATCCGTCAACTCGGACTCGCCCGTGCCGTCGGTGAGTTCGAGCGCTGCCAGCAGAGCCCGGCGTCCGCGTGAGACGTCCTCAAACTCCCCGCCCTCGCTCGCCTCAGTACGGAAGATTTGTTGGCGTCGTCGAGCCCAGTCCAAGGCCTGTAGGTATTCGCCCAGCTCGCCTTCTCGAGCGAGCGAACTTAGAACCGCCCGTGCCGCATCACCTTCAAAGTGCCCCAGCAAAGCGCGCCGCGCATCCTCGCGCACGCGTTGATCGACGTCGAAGGCCAGCTGACAGAGCAGAGCGGAGTCGCCACCGCTACGTCCCAACATCCGCGCTAGCGCCGCGCGCACTTCGGGCAAGCGGCTCGTCGCGAGCTCGGCACCCAGCTCTTTGCGCAGTGTGACTTCGTTGCCAGTTCGGGCGAGCAAGTCGAGCGTCGCCGCTTTCACGCTGGGGTGCCCAAACTCCAGGCACGCCGCGGCGGCGCGCTTTACCTCGGACGCAAGCGGCTTCGTCGATCGCGCGAGCGCGGCGAGTGCGCGTTCCCGCTCGCGCCAGTCTTTTGAATCGAGCGCGGCGAGGAGCTCATCCTGCGCGCTATCTGGAAACAACGCCCACCGCCGAGCCGTCCACTCATTCTCATGCGCCTCGTTCACTCCCGACTGCAGAGCCGTGAGCAGCGGGACGACCAGAGCCAGCGCGAGACTCATCCGATGCTCTGCTGGGCCGCCGGCAAAAAGTCGATCAAGTCCGATGCGACGAGCGCGCGTTCGCCCTGCTTGCGCGCCGCCAGATCTCCGGCGAGCCCGTGCAGGTGAACCGACGTGACGACCGCATCAAAGATCGAGAACTCATCGGGGCGGAGCGCCGCGGTCGCGAGGTACGCGCCGAGGATGCCCGACAAGACATCGCCCGAGCCCGCCGTCGCCATCCCCGGATTGCCCGTCTCATTCACGAACACGCGCTCTCCATCGCAGACGACCGTTCGCGCGCCCTTCAAGACGCAAATCGCGCCAGCGCGCTCGGACAACTCCTGCGCAAAGTCCAGGCGCCCCGCCTCCGTTGCCGGGACCTCCCGCCGGAGCAATCCGCGCGCCTCGCCCCCATGTGGTGTCAGGATCACGGGGCCCGAAACGTCCGAAAAGCGCTCGGGTTCACCGCGCGTCAGATTGAGCGCATCCGCGTCGAACACTTGGGGTCCCAAAAAACCGTCCGCCAAGACGGCGGAGACCAATTCGGCCGCGCGCTTGGTTGTCCCCAGCCCGGACCCGATCACGCGCGAGTGAAAGGCCGGCGCTGGCGGAGACTCCGGCAGCGCTTCCAAACCGCCGCGCGCTCCCGCGAGTTGGATCATCACCGTTTCGGGCGACGCCACCGGCACGACATTCATCATCTCGCCGTCGAGCAATCCCAGGGTGACGCGCCCAGCTCCCGCGCGATAGGCCGCGCGAACGACCAAGATCGCGGCACCTGGCATCTCGCGCGATCCGCACAGACACAGGATGCGCCCGGCGGTTCCTTTGTGAGCGTCCGCCGCGAGGGCCGGCGCGCTTTTTGGGGAAGAACTCTGTCGGGAAGTTCGCACCATATCGTTGATTCTAGATCAGGACTTCTTCGCGACCGACTTCGAGTCCCGCGAAATTTCTGACGACCGAATCGGTCCAGGCGCTCAGTTCTTCCAACTCACTCGTATCGAGCATGCCGAACTTCTCGAGCAACCCGATCACGAGCCTGTGCATTCCGCGCAACCCGCCGTCGTCGATCTTTACCGCCAGCGCTCGCCCGCCGTCCACTTCGCCAATAACATAGACCGCTTCAGCGCCGACCTTGGGAAACAGTCGTCCGCGGGTTGCGCGCACGATGTCCGTGTCGATGCGCTTAAAGTTGCCCGCGACGAGCTCCGGCCGCGCCGCCACCGCGTCGTGCATGATGCGGCACCAATTCGCGCGATCCCGATCGAGCTTGTCCGGATTCGAGAAGCGCGCAAAACCCTGCGCGAGATTCACGAGCGGCATGCGAAAAGTCGGCGCGCTGCAGCCGTCGATCGCCCTAGTCGGATCGTCCGGATTCAAATCGCACATCTCGGCGACCGCTTGGCGAACGCGGCTCTGAACCTGGCTATCGACGTCGAGGTAGCTCGCCGGCTCTTCCTTCAAAAAACGCGACAACGTGAGAAAGCCCGTGTGCTTCCCCGAGCAATTGTTGTGCACGCTGGTCGGCTTTTCGTTTGCGGCCAACATCCGAGCACGGGTTTCGCGGTCTCCCGGGACCTGTGAACCGCAGCGCAGGTTCTGCTCGTCGAGATCCAACCGCTCGAGCATCGCTCGCACCGTCTCCGTATGGCACGGCTCCGCGTTGTGCGAAGAAATCGCAAGCGCCGTCTCCTTTGGACCGAAACTGAACTG
This sequence comes from Planctomycetota bacterium, assembly GCA_029259635.1. Lineage (GTDB taxonomy): Bacteria > Planctomycetota > UBA1135 > UBA1135 > OFTM34. Next base: position 130,405 of record JAJDEU010000013.1, read on the forward strand.
ATCGGCCGCGCCGGTCTCGAACAATGGCAGCGCCTGCAGCGCCTTGACCGTACTGCGCGCGAAGACGGGGCTGTGAACGGCTCCCGCCCCCTCAATCACTCCGCCGTCCGGATCGACGAGGACCCAAGCTCCGCGATGGACGGACTCCACCGCGCCCCCTCGCCAAACTCGCACCAGCACGGGATTGTCGGAGTAACCCGAGGCGGAGGGGGATGAAGAGTCGTTCTGGGGCATAGGGGCGAGCGCGGTATTTTCAGTTCGGAGAGTCTGGCGCGATCCGGGGTTCAGGAATCCGGGACCCGCTCCGTCCAATTCGGCCGCACATCCTACCACTCGGCTCCTATCCCTCGATCCGGCCCCCGCCCCGCCCCCTTCGCTCCCTATTCCCAAACAGGATGGGTCCCGCCTTCTCGCCCCATCCAACTCATCCGCTCGACTCGAGAGCGGAGACTCGCTTCCCCCCTCTCACCGCAACTCCGCGCGTCCTTCTATTCCCGCATCCTTCAACAACCCGGATGCCATGCCGTTCTCTCGGTTTACACTGGAGGCCGATGAGCCCCCCGCCCAGTCCCCCACCGCCCTCCTCCGCGCAGAGCACCGTTCTCGGTTGGTTGCTCCCGCCACTCTTTCTCGCGGCAGTCGGGACCGGCCTGTGGTTCGTTTTCAACACACCCTCGGACATCCTCACGTGGGGCGCTGGCTTTCTCCTGCTCCTGAGCCTCGTCTGGGTTTTGATCTCCACCCTCTTTCCCCGCGGTCCTGCCGAACGAATCTGTCCGGCTTGCGGCGCCGACACTCTTGTGCGAGCCGAGGCCGAGAGCACCAGCGGCCTTGTCTGCAAATCATGCCTCTGGCGCGATGACGAGATCAGCTCCTTCCTACTTGCAGAAGAAGAGGAAGGTCCTATCGAGACCACCGTTCTCGAGCGCCGTCGCAAGCGAGCTCGTCCCATTGTTATTCGCCCCTGGTCTGGTTCGAAGGCCGCAACTGAACGAGACTCTGCTCCTCCGCCCCCCGCTTCTCCCGAGCCCCCCACTTCATCCTCATGAGTACCGAATCAGAAATGATCCCCGTCCGCCTGGGTCGCATCGTGATTCAAGACGGCCTCTCGCATCAGTACATCTACATCAACGAGCCCGACGGCAAGCGCGGATTTCCGATCGTGATCGGCAACTCCGAAGCCGACGAGATCAGCCGAGTCGTTCATAAAGAGGAGCCGCCGCGCCCGCTCACCCACAAGCTCTGCTACGACGCCATCGGTGCTCTGGGGGCCAAGATTCAGCGCATCGACATCGTCGATCTCACCGACAACACCTTCTTCGCCAAGCTCGTCCTGGAAGACAAGGACGGCAACACCGTCGCTTCCATCGACGCGCGTCCCAGCGACGCCATTGCTCTCGGCATGCGCTCGGCTTGTCCGATCCGCGTTGCCAAGCACGTCCTCGATCAAGCCGCAGTGGCGGACAACGGCCCTCCCGAAGAGTAGAGACTCCGCGGCGTTTCGGTCATCTCGAGCGGAAGCGTGGCCGAGCTGCGGTGCGCATCAGCTGCGACCGCCTCAATCTTCGCGATGCGCTTCTAAGAGGCCTTCAACGAACTCCGGTTGAAGCCAAGTGCACCGATAGAGAACCCGGCGCTTGCCGTTCTTCAAGATTTCCGGGTGGAAGTATTCCCACACGACCTCCCCTTCCCGAGTGACTTGAAAAGCCCGACCTCGGTAGGCATCGGAAATCAGGATGTTGTCGTTAGGAAGAACTTGGCAGCTGCCTTGAAACTCCGCGTAAAAATTCTCTTCGTCGGCATAGTGCCAAACAATATTGCGGTTGGAGTCGATCTCGAGGATACGTGTGAAGCCACGCTCGAGCTTGCCGTTGTCATAGATCAGAATCGTTCCGCCGGGCAGCATCGTCGGGTGATGCGGCATCTGTAAGTTTCGCTCACTCACGCTCCACTCGATCTCTCGAGTCTCCGGATTCAAGATAAAGATCAGGCCGATGTTCCGAGCGCACAACAGCAAGTTCCCGGGCCGCATGCCCGGCTCATCGCTTACGGGCGTTTCGGGAATAACGGAAACCGCGTTCAGGTGATAGTAGTCGAAGGGCTTGGCGTCTTCCTCTGGATGGAGCAGCACTCCCTCCAACGGTGAAGTGGGGTAGAGCGGATCGAGTTTGGCTTTGTCGTCGAACATCGACCACTCGTCGAGAACTTCCCCCTCGGCCGAGAGCTTGACGATCTTGTCGAACTCCACTTGGCGTCCTTTGTACGGCTGTGCCTTCAACCGAACCGGCACCCAGAGCTCTCCGCTCGGCAACACGCAGATGTCGTGGTGGGCCCGCAACGGTCGACGCCAGAGAAGGTTTCCCTCCCAGTCGTACTTGTCCACCGTGCCCAGAGTAAAGACCACAAGCAATGAGCCATCCTCGAGCAGATGCGCGTACTCGCAGTGACGGCGGCCCTCGAAGAACCAACGCTTGACCTCACGCCCTTCCATGTCCACCAGGTGAACCGTGTCCACCTTGTTGGTGTAGAGCATGTACCCAGGGATCACCTTGTCGCGCTTGTGACGGACGACCCCAACCTGTGCGGAGTCGTGATCCTCCTCCTCGCCTGCGTAGCCGATCGATCGAAGCGCTTCGAGCTCTGCATCCATGAGATCGGAGTCGTCGTCTTGCTCAGATATCGCGGGAGCTTGGGTCTTCCTGTCGGAGCTCTGGTAAGCGGAGCCCGTCGTCGCAGAGTTCTCGCTACACGCAATGGTGGTCGCGAATAGGAGATTCAAAACCAAAGCGATCGTCGCGGGGCGGGTGAGCGTCTCGAAGGGCGCCCATGTCATTCGGCGAAGTCTGCTCAAAACCCGTCCCTTAGTTGATGGTGTAATTTCATGACTCCAACCTGCCCCTTCGCTCTAGACGCGCAACACACGCTTTGACTTCTGGCTCGAACGAACACAGCACGGTTCAAAAGCCAGCAAACGCCTAAAACCCAGCGCCGGGGCGCTCTTGCACCAGGTCACGAAGGTAGCGATCGATCTTCCTTACACGCCCCCCAAACCTACGGCAGACGCGCTCAAGCGCAAGGGAATCCAGGGGGTCGTGCCCGCCAGGGCGGCCGAGGTGCAGCGCATGAGGCAGTGCCCAGACCTCGTGGACAAGTTCCGCGAAGCCTGGCCGAAAAAACACCTCCGTCCGCTCGCGCCATCCCACTCTGCCTCAAACTCCACGCGGCAATCAAAACGTCGAAGCGAGTCGTGCTCGCCAACGACCAAGAAGAGTTCGCGATCCGGCACGTGCTCCAAGTGACCTTCAGTAACGAGCGAGAGCTTCCCGGCCGTCCACCTAAGCGATCGATGCAGCTCACTCGTCACTCGATCCAAGCCCTCAAGACACACCGTCCCTTTTTGCCCGATACCTTGCGACCTCCGGCGACTGCTCGCTACACTCCCCCCCGCGAGCGGAGGCGTGGCAGAGTGGCTGAATGCACCGGTTTTGAAAACCGACAGGCCGCAAGGTCTCGGGGGTTCAAATCCTCCCGCCTCCGCCATTTACTTTGGGTCGTATCGGCTCGCACTGAGTCGCAAGGCGTTTCGAAGTAAGGGCTTGGCGCTTCGCGCGTGCCCCCAATGAGAATTGAGTAGGGCAAAAGGTCGGTCGCATGCTCTCGCACCGAAGCGCTCCGTTGTGTGCAGAGCCCGCATACACCAGCGCATACACAAGGCCACAGACTTGAGCGTTCGCCTTCCGTGTTTGGCTCACCGAGCCGGACAGCGCCAAGATGCACGTGGGTATCGAGCTTCACTTCACCGCCCTATCTCGAGTAATACCCAACCAAAGAACTCGTGTAGCTAATTTTCCGTGAGGAAGTCGTGAGGCTCTGAACTACGACCTCCGAACCAGGACGGAAGCGGACGCCAACCGCGCCAAGAGGAAGGCCAGGACCTCCCAGTCCGCTCCCTCCGTTCAGTAGGAGCTTATGCGTATCTTGACCACCCACTCGCTCAACTAGCCGGAGCGTAGTGTCGAAGCCTTCGTAGTAATTGATGATAAGCCATCTGTCACTCGGGACGGTCAAGATCGCCTGACTTCCACCCGAGGGGAGTGGAAGGCTATTCCCAACAGACAGTCCAAGATCGACTTCGCCAGACCAGTTAACAATCTGACCTGGTCGAGGCGGCCACTGAAATCGAGCAACCTCCTCCTGGGCTACCAGTTTGAAGTTCGTTACTCCGAGCAGAAGTACGCTGGCGGCAACCGCCGCGATGGCCGAGTTGAGTGCAGTGCTCCTCATGATTGTCATTCCTCATTGCTTGGGTTGGAGTGCTCACTCTACAGCTTCTGAATAACACGGGGGGGGGCCGCCTTTAGTCTCTACTCCGAGCAGGCTCACGCCCCCCCGCTTGCCGCCCCAGGCTTGGCCGGACCTCGAGCTCCAGGCAGTAGGTCGATCCCTCGCTCTTCGAGAACATCAATTCCAAGCCTGACGTAGTACTTGACCGAAAGCTCAAAGGTGCTGTGTCTCATCAGGCTTTGGTGAACGGCTGGAGTGACGCCCGCGAGAGCGAGTCGAGTCCCGTATGTCACACGGAGGCCGTGAAGGTCGGCTACCTCGCCCCTATCGTTCACCAGCTCGATACCGGCGCTCTTGAAGTCTTTCCGCCGAGTCGCGTTCGAGACAGCGTGAGGGAACACGGGTGCCATGGGAAGAGCCGTGATCGGGCGGACCCTCAACAGCTCGGCTACGAGTTCGGAGTGAAGTGGGAGACGATCCACGCGGCGACGAGCCTTCCCGCCTCGAATGGTCAGGATGCGTGCGTCGAGGTCGAGGTCGCGCCATCGAAGGCGCTTCATATCCCCGGACCGCAGCCCGGCCAGGAGCGGGAACAGATACCAGAGAGGGCGAAGCGGAGCGTGCGCTGATTGGTCGCGGGCTCGATCAATTAGAGCGACGACCTCCTCATCAGTGAGTGCCCGTCGAACGTAGCGCCGGTCAATCAGTTCGTTTCGCTTCTGCACTACGCGCAGCGGATTCGATTGAAGCCGCCCCATCCGAACACACCAGCCGAGGAAAGAACGGGCACACTCGAGCTTGAGATTCACCGTACGAGCACTCTTTCCTTGCTCGGACAATGACGAGAGCAGGAGGTCTACCCGGTCCGGCTGGAAGTCGGAGAGCTTCACGATTCCCAGCTCATCGAGCATCCAGTTGAGGTGCCGCGCCTTCTCGCGAAGTCCCGACTGCGCTTCCTTATCCTTGCAAATGGCGAGGTAATCGGCCAGATGCTGTCGCGCCGACTTCGCCGCCTGCTCGCGGTATCGCTCCTGGAGCGGGTCGACAGCGCCCGAGAGGATCAACCGGACTTCACGCTCTTTCTCCGCGAGTATTTGCGCAGCTGCTCGCTTGTCAGAGGTTCCCGAACTCTCCGTTCGTCGTTTGCCGAGGTGGTCGCGCCAAATGATCGAGTAGTTGCGCAGCGTTTTTCCGTTGCGCCCTTTCCGCTTGTAGATAGATCCCATGATTACCTCTTCCTCTTTGGCTTCGTCTTCGGGCGGAGCACAACCTCCAACCCCAAGTAGTCAGCGACCAGCTCGATATTGTCGATGCTCATTCGATTCTCTCCGTGCACGAGGCGCGAGAGCTGTGACTGGGCTACGCCGGAACCCTTGGCGATTTCGTACCGCGTCTGCCCGCTCTTTTCGATGGCGACGATCAGTTGCTCGACCAGGGGTTCCACAGGAGCAAGGTACATCCGTACTTGTGATTGTGCAACTCAATCCGAACAGCACTCGATCATCCATTCTCTCGCTCACTGGTTGAGCACGAACCACTTCGTAGGCTTCCCGCCCTTGGGGCCAGCAGCGCGTGCCTCCCACCTCCCCAGGCCAGCGTTCACCAATCGGTCCAGGGCAGCAGTGGCGTCGGAGGCTTTCGCATAAAGCTTCTGGTTGGTTCTGTGCAGATCCCTCGATCTAACCTCGCCTCCCATCCTTCGAACCCACTCAACTAGCCGTCGGGTCTTGCGTTCGGTCTCTGACTCGGAGAGCTGTTTGTAGACGCGACGAGCTTCACCTCCGCACCATTGAGCGAGACCGATTCCTGCCCGAACGCTCACCTCATCGACTCGCAGAGTGTCTTTCACCGTGCTGTCGGATACGGCCACGCGGACACAGTGAACTACAAGCGCCAGTCGAGCCGCGTATGCCTCCAACTTGCTCTCGGCGGCTGCAAGGTCCCCATCTAGCTCGGCCTGTGCAATCGCGTGCTCGTTGTAATAACGAATCCAGAGCTGTTGAGCCGATTCGGTTAGAGACAGGCCGAGAGGTTCGAGGTCTCCCTTGGAATTCCTCGAGCCCTCGAGCCCTAGCAACCCGTCAAAGAGTTCTTCGACCGCGAGTAGGGTCCTTTCATTTGGCTCCTTCTCACTCCATGACCTCACTTGGCGGGGCGGACTCGCGAACAGGAGGCGTGCGGCGAGACCGCTTTCGCGATGCTCCGTCGAAAGGGCGCGAGCAAGAGTCTGGAGCTGAATCCCGCCAGTCACACACACCACGGGATCGACTAGGTTGAGCGGTTCCTTCCCACTTCGATCAACGGTGAATGATCGACCGCCGTGGAGCTCCAGCCACTTCGGGGCGTCCCCACCTTTGGATTTCTTGTACTCGTCGAAGCTTCGAAACCACCCGGCCAACTCGTCACGGTGCAGCAAGAATCCTCGTGGATGCTCTTGCAGGAGTCGGGCTAGACCCTCGACTGTTGTGTCGTTGATGCAGCAGCGAAATGGAGTAGGCGCAATCGGTGCTGGCTCGAGCTTGCCGTTCCTATCCTGCTTGTTCGCCTCATACTCGACGGCTGCCGCCCTGTACTCGGCGAGTGCGCGACTCTGCTCTTGCATGGCGTCTCTTTGCCTTCGAGACAAAGGGCGAAGCGCCCAATCGAGAGCCGGAGACTTAGCGGTCCCCGAATCCCCGACAATCACAGTCCAGATTACCGCCGGTTCGGGCCACGTGGGTCGCAGTTGGATAGTGCGACTGTTGCCAATCGCAGCCCCCAAAGCCGACAGAAGCGGCAATGCAATGAAAGCGGGATCACAGCAGATCGCCTCCGCTCCCTCGACCACATAGTCCCGCAGCGGTGCTGGTAGATACTCGAGCGGGAACGGAACGTAGGCCGCAGGCCCGCGCTCGGGACTGACTTCCAGCGGAGCCGCCTCAATCAGATTCGATACTCGACGCTCGACCTCTCGTGGGTCTCCAGCCAACTCAAGAACGTCCGCTAGGTCGCCACCGGTGGGGAGGGCGGCCCACTCATCAGCGAGCCGCACGACACGAACCCAAGTCGCGCCCGCAGCTAGCGCAAGCTCCGCGACCTCCGCCGCGTAGCCATCTCCCGGCTCGTCATGATCGGGCAGAATTACCACCTCTCGCCCCGCGAGTGGAGACCAATCAGTCTTCTTGGCCGCAGCGGCCCCGTTTGCGGAGGTCGTCGCCGAGAACCCGCACTCGACTGCCGCGTCGGCGCTCTTCTCGCCTTCACAGACAACGACTCGGGTTGACTCGAGAAGCGCGGGCAGCCGGTACAGCGGGCGAGGCTCGGGTATGCGTCTGTGAATCCAGCCAGATCCATGCTTCGACAAAGGTCGGAAAGTCTTCTTCCCCCCCGGCAGATCCCAGCGCGCAACCTGCCCGATGAGTTCACCACTGTCGTCGATGTAGGACCACACTCGAGAGCTGGGCCCTCGTCGCCGTTCCATCTCCGCGAGTGCTGACTCGGCACTCCGATAGGTAGCTGCTGACTGTGTGACAGTGACAAAACCGGGAGCCTTGCCATTTCGGAGAAGGGTATTGTCGCCCGTCACACCGTCAGAGGAGTACAGGTCCCTCATCTTGAGGCCCAGGCACGCCACCACCGTAGACGTATCGCAACCGGCGTGGCAACAGATTAGAGCTTCCCCGTCGTCGCCGTGGTCAATACCAAGGGAAGGCTCTCGATCATCGTGTGCCGGGCACCGAGAAACCCAACCGCTCCCGGACTTCCTTGGGTTCATTCCGAGTTCGTCCAGGGCACTCAAGGCAGCCTCTACAGGGCTCATAGCGCGCCCCGTTCCGAGTCCTTGACCGCGAACTCAACTGCGACCCAAGCCGCAGCAGGCCGCCCCGTGCGAGTGTTCCGGCGAAGTCCCGAATCAACAATGAGCTTGAGCTTCACCAGCTCGCCTCGACGAGGAGTGTAGGTCTGGGCGATTACGTCGAGTGCGCTCTCGCCTTCGTCGTCGGTAACGCCCTCGGGTCCGGCATCGCGAATGAAGGCCAGAATCCGCTCGCGGATGCTCGGGGCATGACCAGCTATCCGGGCCGCTGCGACCTCCGAAGTGCCTCGCGGAGCGTTCCGATGAGCAGGAGGCTGAATATTGAGCAAGCTCATCGTTTCACCGCCTTCTTCACTCTCTCGCCCGCGCCCGATTCAGTTGGACACCCGAGGTCTATCCAAGCCAGCATCTCGGCGTAGACGTATCGAACCGAACGTCCGACCCGACGAGAAGGAATTGCGCCTCGATTGGTCAACTCCCAAAGTCGTCGTGCGCCGAGTGAGAGAAGATTGGACGCAGACTTAGCGTCAACCAGTAACGGACAACAGCCATCCGTAGGCGGTTCAGGATCAACCACGGCGCCCCCCCTTCTCGGACCGAGTGTCACGAAGCGAGTTCGCTACTTCGTCCACGTCAAACCGAACGATTTTGCCCATTCGGTATGCGGGAATCAGCCCCGCCCTTGCCCAACGCAGGATTGTTTTTGCTTTTAGTCCGAGAACGAGCGCGACAGCTTTAGCTGAACGCAGAGGCTCATTCTCCCGGTTCCGATTTCTTTGGTTCATATGAACCGGAACTGGACAGGCTTGGACAGCCGTGGACAGGCTTGGCGAGTCTTCAAACGCCGTTGGACAATTTGAAATTGTCCAACTCGGCTACAAGTCGCCCTCTTTGACGATGCTTCGTCCCGTTTCCCGCCCAGCTCGCGGACTATTGACGGCACCAGTTTCGTAGAGCAGCCACTCACGAATGTACTTCGCCCAAGTCGCGTAACTCGGAACATCCGTTTTGTCGGGGTAGACGAATCCCCCTTCACATTTAATGCAATCGTGGTTGGCTTTGATGTGCTCGTACTGCTCACGCGAGTAGCGTACTGCGGGGTCCGACGAAACTAGATCGGGTCGTTCCGTCGAAACCCACTCGAAGGAGAGCCCCGCTTTCTGTCTAGAGAGAGGCAAGCCTTTCTTCGCGACTGACTTCTCTTCGGTGTCCCTCTTTGTAGCCGCTGGGGTCAGCTCGCCGTTCGCTTCTTGGGGAGAGACTTCGGTTCGCACACCTCCCGAAGCCTGAATCGCGATCCTGTCTCCCTCGGCTCTTAACATAGGCACAAGCTCTTCGAGCTCTCCGTCTAAGCCGGTTGCCTCCCATTTCTGCCGCCATCTCTCCGACTCGTGCCCATCGTTATTGAACTGAATGCTATCCGGATCACACAGCTCGATAACTCTCTGAATTCTGTCCCTCAGTGAAGGGTCTGCATGTTTCAGAATGAATGGAATTCGGTCGCCCTTCAACTTGCCCGCGTGAAGACGCCGAACACCAAAAAAATACTGAACGGACACAATGTGCTCGTATCCGCTCGTGTGCGGTTTGAAGTCATCCGCCATCAGCTTCATTCGTCGACGATCAGCATCGCGCCATTCGTCTCGAATCCCCAAAAATAAGTCGGCCGCGCTATGAAACGCCAACCGAACCATCTCGGGATTAAAATCTCCAGCCCAAAGCCCGAGAGGAAAGGACTCTGCCATATCGCCACCTGTTCTCAATGCGGGGCGGATCAGGCGCGACCAAGGACAGGTGAGAACTCGGCCGCGTCTTCTCCAACGCCGGGAGCTACCCGACTACCCGCGATTCAATTTGAGCGCACACTGTGCGCCATCAAGAGAGCTTACCATTCAGCCGAATGACTCGATGCTGTACAGAAGCCCCGAGTTCACTCCGGCTTCGAGAGCCGATTTTGGCGCAGCTGAAACACGTTCGCAGGATTCATAACAATCGGGGGCCACGGATCAGCTGCGGATGTTAACCGGTGAATCCACTCGCGAGTAAACGAGTAAAGGATTGCCGGAGCGTGATCGTTTCCAAATTGTTCAGGCGTCAAGTTCGCGTCCTCGCTGCCTTGAAATCGCCCCTCTAACTCTGCAAATGCGCGAAGGTATACTTGTTCCTTATTAGTGGGGTGAATGAGCGCCACCGCCAAGCTTTGAGTAACTGTAACCAGCTGTCCATCGATCTTTACATTGTCATCGTAATTGAACACAAGTTCGGCACCTTGATCGTCAATCGGAGCGCCCAGCAATTCAAAACTGGAGCGAATCAGACGGAGTCCTGCAAACGCGAACCCGGGAGGGCGATTGGGATCGTTCATGCTGCGAGACTGTAATTGGAGTATACGGCGTTGATCGGATCAACTCTTGTCGCAGCATCAGAAGGAGAAGGCTTGCGAGGTTCAATCACCACCGTCGTCGAGTCAGGTGGTTCGAAACTGACACTCTTAGCTTCGATCACAACATCATCGATCAAAACTTCTGCCCCGCGATTCAGGTCAAAAAAACGAGGCGTCGGGGATTCGGTTTCTCCTGTTCTGCCAATCGCAAAGTCAACTTCCATCGAGGTCCAGGCTGACCGAATTTTCGCAAAATCTCGGATCGCTACGAAGTGGGCGGTGAATGCTTCCCAGACCTTCGCATCCTTCGGGATCGAGGGAAGTGCGGACCGAAACCAGCCTGCTGCACTTGAGCTGAACCACAGTTCGGCATTCGGAGCACCACTTGGCGGCCAGGCGTCCGGGAAATGGGTGGCCGCAGTTTCCGGGTCAACGGTAGTGAGTAGGAATGGAATCGGATGATCGCCAAACACCTCGAACGCAAGGCTCCAGCACCGTCGGCTCGCCTTTGATAAAGCCCCGACTGGAATACCCAGCACATGTACGAACAACGTGATGCTCGGATCGTCTTCACAGGCATGCGGCTCCACGACAATTTCCGCCTTCGGAAATTCTTGGCGGAGCCTCTCGAGGAAGGCGTCTGTTTGGGTTGTCTTAATGTTCATCGCAAATACCACTCACGAACTCTTCAATCTCTGCACGGAGCCCCTCGACCTGCTCACGCTTCACGGGGACGGGAGTGTAGTCCGCAGCCTCTCTTAGGCTCCGGGCGTCTTTGAAGAGAGATAGATCTTCTTTTTGCCCTCTGTATAACGTCGCGTTCCCGCAAATTGTGGCATGCGACCACCTACCGGCATTCGCCGTGAAATCAGATGGCTTCTTGCCATTCTTCTCCATCCAGTGTGCAGCGGCTTGGAACAACGAGTAGTAGAGCCGCGTCATCGCCCCGTCAATAAAATCCGTCTGCAAAAGCGAATCCGTCGCCTGTAGATTTGACTTGGCTTTGCCCCTCACAAGTTCCCTCTCAACTCTTCCCCTACGCGCAGCACCTACGCTGAGGCCTTCATTTCCAGAGTGCATTTGTACCATACCCATTCTGGGGATTGGGCCTCTCATCCCATCAACGCACCTCTAGCTGGATTTTAGCGTCCCCCCCGCAGGGAAAACCTATCGACAGGCTCAGAAACGCGCTTGAGTTGGCCTCTCGCATTCCCATTTGCCTCTCTTAAAAGGCGTAGCTGATATGAGTGGAGAGCAACCCCCTCAGCGGATCGCTGGCCGTGTTTTAGCGCGTTTCTACAACTCTCCGCTTTCCCCTCGACGGTTCGCGGTCCCGTTGACAACTCCCACGGCCGCCCTCGTAGAGCCGCCGCACGAAGAGCTTTCAATCCGCTCTTCGACAATCGATATGCCCTCGTCTTCTTCCTGGAATCCTTGTTCGTTTGCTTCATTTGTGTTTCCCAGGGGCCCGGCATTAACCACCATCTGCTGCCCCCCAATATTCGCCTGACCTATTGTCGTGGTCGAAGTTCCACCTCGCGTGGGCCTGCGGTACTCGCCAAGTGCGAGCATCAAACGTCGGAACGTGTTGCTTGCTTTGTCCGCGTACTCGTTCACGATCCGAAGCGAATTTAAGTCTGTCTGGCTATTCGCGAGATTGGATAGATGCAGAACCCTCGTATGAGCCATCAGAGCTTGAACCGCCAACATCTCCTCGAGGGGGTCCTTCGGGTCCACCCGCTCAATAACTCCGGTGACGTAGGTGTTCGCGCTTTCAGCAAGCTCTACGCCATCCACAGAGTCGGCGACCTGTGCCGCGAGGGCCTTCGCGTAGACGGTGCTGGCGATAATCCTTGAGTGCACCTCATTCGCGACGGTGGGGTCAGTCACAGGGTTGCCTCGAACTCTCACCACTGCTGTAGTCCGCCTCTTCTTCTTGCTCATACCGTCCTCGATTCGATTCTGTGGCCTTCGCCGCAGGGGCGCGCATACACCAGCGCATACAACGCCCCCGAAGCAGCGAAAAAATCGCCCCTGAGGGCACAACAAGGCGAGGGTGCCTGCGGTTTTGAAAACCGACAGGCCGCAAGGTCTCGGGGGTTCAAATCCTCCCGCCTCCGCCATTTACTTTTCTCGTCGCTAGCCTTGAGTCGCCTTGCGATTCGATTCCCGCTCAGCTCTGTCGGCTCACCATCTCGTTGATCCAGATTGGCGCGTACGGCGAGGTACAACCCTTCACCGTAGGATAGTCGCTATAGACGCCGAGCGATTCGCCGATGGCGAGCGCGCGCTTGCGGTGCTTGGGGAAGTGGATCCCGATCTCGACGAGACAGCCGTTCATATTCCATTGAACCTCCGGGACTTCCTTCCCCATTTTGGACTCGATGCGATCAAGGAGCGCCGGAAGGTCGAGCCCGTCGGGACTCTTCGCCACGCGTTCCATGGTCAGACTCCAGCCGGCGCGGGCCGCCATGGGATGTTTGGTGGTCATCCACTTTTGACGCAGCTTCTCCTTGTCGGGGTGCTGCTTGACGACGTAGTTGTTGAGCCAGTCCGCGACTTCAACGAAGGTGACCGATCGAACTAATTGATCCACCTCTTTCGCAGACAGGCTCTTCGGCTTGATCAAGAGCACCGCCAAGAATCGGGCGTCGATGTTCTCGGTCTCCCAGAGTTCGAGGGCAAGCTCGTGATTCGTTTTGATCTTCTTGGCCAGCTTGCGCACCTCGCCACGCCGAACGCCAAACTGATTGTCGCCCGCGCCGTGCTTGGTGTTCTGCTTGCGCATCTTCTCGTTACCGAGCGCTTCGAGCTCTTTGAGAACACTCTTCAATTTCATAATCGTGATCCTTCGGGGTCGTCGATGATTCTTCACAGCTCCGTGAGGCTCGGCGGCACGGGAAAACGACCAGCATACGAAAACATCCGTCCACGCAGCGGAAGTCGACGGCGCCGTACCAAGCCGTACGAGCGCGGATAACACCATGGCTGCGGAAACGGTCCCGCTCCCTGCGAACAATCTGCGCGTCAAGGGGCACGAAGCGGAACTCTCCCCCACCGAGTGGCACAATACCCGGGAACAACCGCCAGCACTGCGGGGCGACCCGGCGCTCGCGGACTTATCCCTTTCGCATGTCCCTGAGAACGTCCTGATAGAAGGAGTCTTCCGGGGCAATACGGATCGCGCGTTCCATGTACTCGACGGCGACCGCTCCTTCGTTGTTCAGCCATTGGGCCAACCCCATCGTGCTGTAGATGTCGGCCCAGATGGAATCGTCCTTCGAAACCTCGGCGCGCGTGACAAGAGCGTTAGCGGCTTCCGCCACTTCAAGAACGAGCGCCATCTCCTGCGCAGACAAGCCGGATTCGCGACTGTCGAAGAACGCCTGAACGAGATGGCACGCGGGATTGAGAAAGCCGCTCAGCTCAACCGCCTTCCCGCCCGGCGGCACCGCGGCGAGTTCCCACCACCGCTTGTAGGCCCGGCGCATGCCCCTGTCATTTCTCTCGATGGTTTCCCCGAAGGCGATCCACGCCCATACCTCCGTCCGTATCTCCTCGTTCTTCACGCAACTCGCGAACCGGTACATCGGATTGAGGTCGAACGAACCGTGCTCCTGTCTGTGCGCGTAGGCCGAGCTCTCAAGCGAGGCGAAGTGAGCGGAAGCCCCGATGTAGGTCTCGCCCCGGGGATCTAATTTTTTAAGTGCTTCGCGTTCAACGGTTAGCGCGTCTTCCTCGCCCAAAGAGGCTAGCTTGGCCATCAGCTCCGCTCGCAACTCAAAGTTGTCGGGCGCCATCTCGATCTGCTGGCGAAGGCCGCTGACCGTCTTCTCACCGCGCTCAATGCGCGCGACCTCGGAGGCCAAGCTCGTGGCGCTGAGGTAACCGAGGATGACATCCTCGGGAGAACCGTCAGAGGTCATGAAGTAGAGCGCGGGAACGGTTTCCACTCCAAACCGCTGGGCGAGCTCGTGGCCGTACTCGCTCGAGGCATCGGCGCGAAAGCAAACCACAATGCCCAGGGCTTCGTGGATTCGCGAATCCGCCAGGACGTCCCGGTCAAAGCGACTGCAGGTCTCGGTGTTCGCCCAAAAATAGATGCATGTGGGCGAGTCCGCATCGGAGGCAACTTCGAGAGCCGCTTCGAGTTTGCCTGTGTACCAGTTAAGTTCGCGAATGTTCCGAAGCACCGGCGGCTCAAGATTCGGTTCGGGACCGAGAGTGCTGCTCACCAAAAGACACGCGAGCAAGAGGCTTGTTGAGAACATGTAAACGAGCGTCAGGGAAGGCTTCGACGGGAGCCGCATTCACAATGCAGCGGCTGAGTCTCAACAGAGAGTGATGCCGAACGGGATCTGACTCACAGTTAGACGGATACCGCTTGAGGTTTCCGATCAACTCATGGATCTGACCAACTCTTACACGTCAGCTGAGACCGATCGGGCGCCGTCGCACTCCCCTTGTTCTGAATACCGCCTCATCCCGTGAAGCCCCAAGTCGCTTGGCTAACCGCCAACCTCGCGTGGATTCACGCTCGGGCGCACGCTCTTGTTGCCGATAGACAATTCGCCGAAGACCTCGCCCAAGAGACCTGTTTCGTCGCGACTCAGAACCCGCCGCGCGAAGAGAAGAACTCTCGCAGTTGGGCCCGCGCGGTCACGCGCAACTTGGTCGGACATCGCGCGCTTCGAAAGCTACGCGAGAACTCCGTGCGTTCGGACGAAGGGAAACCGACGTCCGGCTCTCAAGCTTGGCAATGCTCTCGAGCGGCATGGAATCGCGAGTCACGCCGCGAAAGAGACTCACCGTGATGAACAGGGAGCTCGCTACCTTTGCGCAGCGCATGCCCCAACGGAACTAGGAACAGCGCCTAGAGCCCCTTCAAAAGCATTCCTACACGCCCGTCGCGCCGGCGTTCCGATCCTCGCCATCCACTTCCTTGGACGTCTCGTTCTGCGTGTCCCCGCCGTTCTCAGCCGGCTCCCCGCTCGCTTCTCCTTCACCCTCCCCGGCCGCGTCGACCAACTCCCCTGTCTCGTCGACGAGCTCACCCGCCTTACGAGCGAGTTTGCGAGCTTCCTTATCGCGCTTCTTGCGAGCCTTCGCTTGCTCGTGTTGGCGCTTGTTTCCCAGGGGCTTGCCTTTTCGGGCCATAGAGTTCTCCGTGAATGAATCGAGTCGAGTTCGGAGACTACTCTATCAACCGCGCGACCCCCGTGTCGGCAACCTCGCCCCAAAATACTGCCGTGCTCGATTAAGGACGCTCGTCGTCCGCCGCATCCTCGTCGTCGCCCATGTACCCGAGCCCTTGCAGTGCGTCGATCTCGTCGGGGTCGAGCTCTAGCTCAGTAGCGGAACTCTCCCCGCGGGTCCACGCCTCACTCGTCATCAAATCCATCTGCTCGCGCAGGCTCTCGACGAGCTTGGGACGGCGCTCGGCGAGGTTCTTGGATTCCTTTCGGTTGTCCTCCAAGTCGTAGAGTTCCACGGGAGCCTCCGTTCGCGGCACGATCAATTTCCACCGACCTCGAATGAGCGCGTCCACATGCGTGTCCGCATGGAACCGCAGCTCGGACAGGCTCGGCTGCGGCTCGAGGGTATCTCCGCGTGTCAACGGCAACAGGCTTTGCCCGACGAGCTCGGTCGGCCTTTGATCCAGCGGAATACGGAGCAGTTCGAACAGCGTCGGCATCACGTCGACAAGTCGAACGAGATCGGGAATGCTCGCCGGAGCCAAACCCGGACCGCGGATAAAGAGCGGAACGTGGATCAGCTCTTGATACAGAGTGTGACCGTGGGAGTTTTTACCGTGGTCGTTGAACTCCTCTCCGTGGTCGGCGGTAAAGACCACAACCAGCGGACGTTCCGAGGCTTTCGCGCGCCTCAGCACTCGTCCCATTTGCGCGTCCGTGAAGGCGATCTCGCCGTCATAGCGACCGATCGGGCTCGTGCCGAATTTATCGCCGACCGAGGGGTGCTCCTGATACGGAACGTGCGGGTCGAAGTAGTGCAGCCAAAGGAACCACGGCTTCGCCGAATCGCGTCGCTCCGCCATCCAGGCGAGCCCCTTGTCGGATATTTGCTTGGAACTAATCGCGCGGTGAGACCGCCCGAAATCGCGGAGGACTAGCTCGTCGTCGAAGTCCGCAATGCCCTGGCGCAAGCCATACTTGTCCAAGAAGACGAGGTGCGAACCGACGGCGCCGGTCTCATAGCCATTGTCGCTCAAGACCTCCGCCAGAGTCGTCGCCGAAGTCGGAAGGTGCGAGCGGAAGTCGCGGATTCCGAGCTCGCCGACCCAGTGCGAAGTCATCAGCGAGGCGAGCGAGGCCAGAGTCCACGAGCTCTGCGCGATGGCGTTCTCGAAGACCACGGACTCGCGCGCGAACTTGTCGAGCTGTGGCGAGGTCGGACCGGGATAGCCGTGGAAACCCAGGTGGTCTGCGCGGAGTGTGTCGACGGTTAGAAAGAGGACGTCCGGTCGGCGCTCGGCCGGCGGAGCTTCGCCCGCACAACTCAAGAGGAGCAGCGGGACGAGGAGACCGGCCGAAAGATTGGAATCTCTGAAATTCATTGAGCCGTTAGCAAGCGTACTTCAAGCGACGGGTTCCCCAAGTGAAGCAGGCGTTTCTCCGCGCGCGGAACGCGGTGACTTCCCGCACGAAAGAGCAGGTCGAGCTTTCGCTCCTGTACGGATGACGGACGACGAATAAGATCATCGCGCGCGACGCTCTTATTCAATTCGGGCAAGACGAGTACGACAGAAGAGCTCTTCTTTCTCGCCGCCGCCCTCAGCTTCGCAAGCGCGAGCGTCCCGAGGGATTCGGACCGCACGTCAAACCTCTCGGCGAGTCGACGAGAGTCCAACATCAGTTCATCGGCGACTACCACAATGGTTCCCGGTGCGAAGTTTTTTTCGATCCATTGGACCGCGCGGTTTCTCGAGTCGGGCGCGGCGCTGTAGCTGCCGCGTATTCGGTTCAGCGGTGCCGTAAGACAAAACGCCACCGAGATTAGGATGGCGAGAATCAGGCGCTGGGCCTTGCCATCGCCGGGTATTCGTTCCGAACCGATTCGCCAGAGCGCGACCGTCCCGTAGGCGATGAAGACCGGGAAGATGGCGTAGGCGCTGAGAAAGTTGCGGATGAAGTGAACGCGTTGAGTGCTTAAAAAGAGGAGCAGTGCGAGCGGGAAGGCGAGCAGCAGCGCGGTCTCTCTCGGTTTGTGACGGAAGCCTGCAGCGATCCCAAACAGACCGAAGAGGCACGGGCCCCAGCCGAACTCGGCCCAGGTTCGGCCGAGATAGTAGCTGAGCTGGGCCAGGCCCGCGTCCGATTCCGCACCTGTGTGACCGGTGGAGTAATGCTCGATCTCGCGCTTCACTTGCTCGACAAAAAAATCCGGATCGAGCAAGCAGTACGGCGTCGAAATCAAGAAACCGATCACGGTCATCGCGACGATGATCACAACGTTCCGAAGACGATGTCGGCGGTCGCCAGCAAACAGTAGGCAGGCCGCGGGTAAGCCGATCAGGCCGAGGTAGTACTTGCTCCCCACGGCCAGTCCGGTCATGAGTCCGGGCAAGCAGGCGCGCGTGAGCCAGTGGTCCCGATGTCGTGTTGCGAACAAGAGCCACAGAGCCGCGCTGCACACGAACGCACCCACCATGTCGACGTTGACGTAGGTCCACGACATCATCAAGAAGCGCGGCGACAAGAGGAGTGCGAGCGGCGCGAGGAAGAGCAAGGCCGGGGAGCCGAATGCTTTTTTCGCTAGGAAGCCGACGAAGACTAAGGTCGCGAGCGAGAGGCCGATCAACATGAACCGCGGCGCCAGCCCAATCTCGGGCCGCTCGTAGGAAGGCTCGAGCTCGCCGGTCTCGGAACTCGGCGCCTCGCCGGCGATGACGTGGCCCGTGCCGAAGGCGACCGCTGTGAGATAGATCGTGAGCGAGGGATAGCGAAAGAAGCGCGGATTCCAGTCGCCGCTCTCCATCATCCGCGCTCCGCGCGTAGTCGCGATCAGCTCGTCTTCGTGAAGCACATAGGGCGAGCTATCGAGCAACAGCCGCGTTCGAGCAAAGCCGCCGAAGAGGAGCAGAACGACGAGCCCGATCAGGGCGAGCCGAACTCTGGCCGGATGGACTTCCTCGCCCGCCTCCACATCGGAGCGGCGACCCTGGGCCTCGGAACCTGACTCTGGAGCACGCATGGACGGAATGAGCCTACGCGCGCCTCTCGTCCTTCACCACAAACCAATTCAAAGTGGCTCAGAGTTACCGATGGCCCCAAAGTAGCCTATAAGGTTGCGCAGTTCTTCCGTCGTTCACGACCCAGGCTGACCACCATGAAAGCTCCGATTTCCTCCCCTCTCGCTCGCGGTTCTTTCCCCCTCCTCTTAACCATCGGAGCGGCGCTTTTCCTTGGTAGTTGGAGCGCCGGAATCGATGACGAGACCAAGGCCGCCGAGCTCCTCGAATCCGCGGAAGCCAAGGCGGGAAAATCCAGCTACGAGAAGGCGCTCGCCGGTTATCGAAAGATCGCCAAGTCCTATCCCGGCACCCGCGCCGGTGCGATCGCGCAGCTCCGAATCCAACCCAACGCCCTGCTCGGCTGGTCGGACATCGCGCGACACGGTCCGTCTGATAATCGCGCCGACGTCGTGATCATGGGCGACGGCTACACGTTGAAGCACCTCAAGTCCGGCTTCGACGCGCGCAGCGAAGACCTCCTCGACGCCTTCGACCGCGAACCCACGCTCGAAGAATACTTCTCCTACTTCAACTTCATTCGAGCAGCGGTGGTCAGCGCGGAAGACGGCATCGACGGCTATGGCCGCGAAGTGGACACCGCTCTCGACGGCTATTTAAGTTCGCGCGAAACGACCAGCTATGGCGGCGTCAAGACCGCACGAGTGCGCGAGTTTCTCGACCAGCTGCCCGAACATGACGGAGTCGCCTTTGCCGTGATCAAGAACCAACCCGACGGCTTGCCCGCCGGTCCGGTGGCAACAATCGGTGGAGCGCAGCGAGACCTCCAAGCCATTGTGCACGCCTTTGGTCACGCGTTCGCCGGTCTCGGCGATGAGTTTTCCGTCTCTGGCATGCATCCCTCGGAGGCCACACAGGCGCCCAACGTCAGCACCTCCGAGACCGCGCTCCCCTGGCAACACTGGCTCGACGCGAAGCATCCAGGAGTCGGGGTCTACAAAGGCGCCTCCGGTCGGCTGAAGGGAGTTTGGCGTCCGACGGCGAGCAACTGCGTGATGAATACTTCGAAGAACTACTGCGTGGTTTGCCGCGAGGCGATCGTGCTGAGCATCTATACGCTCGTCGACGGTATCGAGAGTTCCGAGCCCGCGCCCGAGGCTTTCAGCAGCTCCGGTGAGATCCTCGCTGAGCTGAAGAAAAACTCCGACGTTCGACTGGCCAGCCTCGACTTCGAGGTCGTCACGATGAGACCGAAGAGCCACGACCTCGAGTGCAGCTGGTGGGTCGTTCCGGAGCATCGCGCTCCCAAGTCCAGCGGCATTCGCATGTCGCACAGCGATCGCGTCAAGCGCGGGAAGCTAGAGCCGATCGACGCTGACCCGGTGCACGAACAACGCACGAGCAAGTCCGGGACCTATCGATTGAGTGTCGATCCGAACGACCTGAAGCCGGGGCGCTACCGCGTAATCTGCAGGGCGACCGACCCCGCACAACCTCGGGGCGAACGCAAAGCCTGGGTGCTCAAAGACGAGCAGGGCGTTCTGACATCCGAGCGCGGTTGGTGGATTCGCGTTCCGAATCGCGAGTAGGCGCTAGAGGAAGGCGAAGCCCAGCGGAACGAGCGCAAAGAACAACAGTCCCGCTCCGCAGCCCGACTTCTTCTTCTCCGGTTCGAGCGACACGGCCGGCGTCGCTACGCGCTCGACTTCTTCATTGGAAGCGACCGTAAAGGTGCACTCGCAGCCCTTCTCCGGATCGGCGAACTTGCAAAAGTCGCCAGCCAATTGCGAGCGCGCTTGATCCATGGAGAACACGCGACCGTCGCGCTTAATGCAGCGATCGTCGAGTCCCTCCACATCCGCGGTCTGCCAGCGAATGCCTTTCGCGCCGTCCCCCTCGAGCCCGCCGATCACGGCGAGCTGCCGTTCGCGCTCATCCACGACCGTCAGCACTTTCGTCGCTTCGATCTCGAACGCGCACACCTCTTCCGTCGTCGCCTTGCAGAATTCCGTGTCGAGCGTGTACTTGATCTCGTACACGTTGACGAGCCGATTGTTTCGACGCTTGCACTCAACACAGGCCGTGTCGGGATCTTTCAAGCGCCAATAGAAGTGATGGAGCTCCTGCTCCTCTCCATAGCGGTGAACTTCCGCCATGGTCTCCTTCTTCACCCTCGTCAAAACGTCAATATTCGGCATTCTTGGGAGCCCCCTGGGCCGAACCCTTATACCTAGTGTCAGCGGGATCACAAGCCTTCGGCACCCGGTCTGCTCCAACATCCTCGAATGATGCTCTTCACAATCACGACATTCGGCCTCACATGCGGCGTGGTTGCAGCACTCCAATCCGCTGCCGACGACGATCTAATTCTCTCCAACACCGAGCTGATCTCGCCCGCTCAGCCAGCCAGTGGTGAGCCACGACTTTTGAATGGCGCAGACGGAAAGCTCTACCTCTCCTGGATCGAGCGAGAGGACGAGCTCGCGAGCCTTCGCTTTTCGCGCTTTGACGACGAGCGCTCAACTTGGGAACCCGCTCGGACGATCGCCTCGGGCTCGGACTGGTTCGTCAACTGGGCCGATACTCCAGCCTTGTGTGTGCTCGCCGATGGAACGATGGCCGCGCATTGGCTGAGGCGGACCGACGCGGCCACCTATGCCTATGAGATTCTCGTCAGTCTCTCGACGGACGGCGGCGCGAGCTGGAAGCCCTCCTTTCGGCTGCACGACAACGACCGACGAGCGGAGCATGGCTTCGTCTCCTGGACAGCGCTCCCCAATCGCTTCGGTGCGATCTGGCTCGACGGTCCGTCCCTCGACGAGGAGGGCGGCCGCATGGCGCTCGTCTATCGCGAGGTCGAGCGCGACGGCAGCCTGCGGCCGGAAGTTCGACTCGATGACGACACCTGCACCTGCTGCTCGACCTCCCTGCTGCTAGCGGAGTCCGGCGAGCTCTGGGCGGTCTATCGCGACCGCACCGCCGCCGAGATACGCGACATCTCGTTCGTTCGGCGGACGAATTCCGGGTGGAGCGAGCCGAGCTCCGTCTTCGATGACGGCTGGACCATGCCCGGCTGCCCGGTGAACGGACCGGTACTCGCTCAAAGCGGAGAGAGCCTGGCGGCGGCCTGGTACACGGGCGCCGGAAGCACGGGATCCCAGGTGAAGCTCGCCCGTTGGACCGGTGATCGATTCGGATTTCCGAGCCGCGTCGACGATGGAACTCCCGAGGGCCGGCCGCAGCTCCAAATCTTGGCGAACGGCGACGCGGTTGTCGCCTGGCTCGAAGTCGATGGCACAACGGCGGAGTGGCGAATTCGACGGTTCTCCTCGTCGAACTCCTCAGCGGATCGCAAGCCAGAGCCGGGCAGCGCAACGATCGTTCGCGTGCCCCTCTCGCGCTCGTCGGGCTTCGCGCAGCTCGCAGCTCGGAAGAATGGCTTGGTCTTCGCCTGGACCGATCCGACCGAATCTCCCCGAGTTCGCGTCGCCGTTCTCAAACTTCGAGATTGAAGACCGTCGGCTTTCCTCCCAAGCGACTTGCCCGCCTGGCCACGCGGGCTGTAGGATCCGCGCCGCCAGTAGCCCGCATCGCGGAGCTGGCTAGGAGAGGTGGCAGAGCGGCTGAATGCGCTAGATTGCTAATCTGGTGTCTCCGTTAGGGGACCGCGGGTTCGAATCCCGCCCTCTCCGCCAATTCCGCAAAGCAATAAATCTAGCAAGGCTTGGAGCGCGGCTCCGCTAACCTCTGCTGTCATGCGACCCCAACCGCACTGCCAGAACACCGCACCTCGGAGCTTCGCCTCGCGATTCAGCCTCGCCCTGGCGTCTCTGGCCCTCTTCGGAATCGGCGGTCTTACCGGATGTCGCGCTCACCGCACTCTGGAGATCCGCACCGATCCGCCCGGAGCTGTGATCGTGCTCGACCAGGAGATCCTGGGGCCGTCGCCAGTCAAAATCGAGTTCTACCACTACGGCGTCCGACGTATCTCGGCCTCGTTGCCGAACTACCGAACCCACTCCGAGCAGGTCGAAATCATCGCGCCTTGGTACGCGCGCTTCCCCATAGACATCTTCAGCGAAGTGATTCTTCCGATGGGTTGGAAGAATCACCACACCGTCGATATTGCAATGACGGCGGGCCTCGACGAGATTCGCGCGCCGGACATTCGCAGCGTCCTCGAGCGAGCGGAGAAGATGCGTCGAGCAGGTCCCGATGGAGTCGGAGAGCTGCCCGAGGTTCGATCGACTTCCGTCGGCGCCGAGGGCGAGAGCGACACGCCAGTCGAACCGTGACCGCGCGAGCCACCGAGCTTGCCGGACGCTCGGTCCTCGTTATGGGGCTGGGTAGCTTCGGGGGCGGATTGGGCGCTGCACGATTTTTGCTCGAAGCGGGCGCGCGCGTAACGGTTACCGACTTGCGGCAGCCGCATGAATTGGAGGAAGGGCTGGCCGGCTTGAACGGGCTCGACGTGAAGCTCGTGCTCGGCGAACACCGACTCGCGGATTTCGAACAAGCGGACCTCGTCGTGCCGAATCCTGCGGTCGCTCCGAACAACTCCTTCTTGGCGGCTGCGGTCGAAGCGGGAGCAGAAGTTCGCTCGGAGGTCGAGCTGTTCCTCGAACGCTGCCCGGCAAGACTCGTCGCGATCACCGGAACTCAAGGCAAGAGCTCGACCTGTTCCAGCTTGGCTCAGCTGCTGCGTGCCTCCGGCTTTCGCGTCCACCTCGGAGGGAACATCGGCGGGTCGTTGCTCTCGGAGCTCGCGGGGATGCGCGCCGAAGACATTTGCGTGCTCGAGCTCTCGTCTTATCAACTCGAAGCGCTGAGCGCGTCCGATTCCGAGAATGGGGCGCGGCTCGCCGGTTGTGCTGAACTGGTCGCCATCACCAATATCCTCGCCGATCATTTAGAGCGGCACGGAACACGTGAGAGCTACGCCCGCGCCAAGCTCCGCATCTTAGAACTCCTGGGCAACGGCGGCCGCGCGATCCTCTCGGATGATGTGCTCGCACACTCACCCGACGAAAGTTTGGGAGACCGACTCATCAGCCTCGACAAGAAGAGTGGACTTCATGTCGACTCGGAGTGCTTCCGACTCGCCGATCGAGAGTTGGGAGCCCTCGCCGAGTTCAACCTGCCCGGTGAGTTCCAGATTCAAAATACGCTGATCGCTCTCGGCGCCGCCCTTCAACTCGGCGCAAGTCCCGAACGGCTTCGAAACGCGCTTCCACGGCTCGAAGGCCTCTCCCATCGCCTGCAAGACCTGGGCGAGTTTCGCGGACGGAAGATCTGGGACAACGGAGTCTCGACGACGCCCGACTCCACCGCGTCGGCTCTGCTCTCGCTCGATGGAAGCTGTGTGCTCCTGTGCGGAGGATGCTACAAGCGGAGCCTGCCGCTCGACGTCATGCTCGAAGCGGCCCATCGAAACGTGCACTGCGCGATCACCTTCGGAGCGGATGCCGAGTTGCTTGCAAGCGCCTTCGAAGCCGCCGGAATCGCCGCGCGCAAGACTGAGACGCTGCGCGAAGCGATGGACGCCGCGTTTGCCGAAGCGCGCCCCGGCGACGCGTTGCTCTTTTCGCCGGCTTGCGCGAGCTTCGACTCCTATCGCAATTTTCAAGAGCGCGCGCTCGAGTTCCGCCAGCTACTGCGCGCGCCCGACTCCTCCCTCCCACTCGACTCGAAATAGCGTTCGCTTAGCCATGTCGCTCGACCTCAGCTCCTCTTCGGCCCAAGGCCTCGCCGACAAGCTCGCGCCCTACGCCCAGCAACTCCTGCACCGCGCGGCGAAGCACGCCCACCGCTTGTTCGCCGACGAGATCGTTCCGGAGCACCTGCTCACGACGATGATGGCCGACGATGATTGCGCCGCCTATCATGCCGTCATCTTCGCCTTCGCCGATCCGCAGACGATCGGACGCGAGTTGCTCGCGCTCTCCCCTGGAATCTTAGTCGTCAGCTCCGCGCACTCGCTTCCGTTCTCCCCGTTCGGAGTTCGCGCGCTCTTCCGCGCACGGAAGCTGGCCTTCGATCGCAGCGAAGATGAAGTCGGCCCGATCCACCTGATGAGCGCTGCCTTTGATGAGCTCGACCGTTCTCTCACGGACAAGCTCGTCGCGGCGGGATTCGATCGAACCACGCTCTCTACCGACGCGGAAATCAAGCCGGTCAATGACTCGAGCATTTCACTCGAAGACGCGCTCTTCGCGAGTTTCGGTGAGGAGACGCGTCGCATCCTCGGAGTCGCCGGCAAGCTCGCTCGGCAGAATCAGCGCGAAGCCATCTCGCCCGCTCATCTCTTGGGAGCCTGCGTCCAGCGTCAACCGGTACTCGCGGGTCGCGCCAAGCTCAACGCGATGCAGCTCAGCTCGACGATCGGGCACGACGATGCGGACGAGAGCTCACCGGCCCCGCGCGCCATCCGCCTCGAGAAATCGATGCTCGATTTTTTGGCGGCCGTGCCCCCCAGCGAGAGCGGGCTCTCCAGCCTCGATCTGCTGAGGGGTTTTTGGCACCACGGCTCCGGCGAGGTCCGCGATATCCTCAAGCGCAATCGCGTAACGCCCGAGCTCATCGAACGAGTGGCTGGCAGCTACAAGGACCCCGAAACGACGGCTGAGTAGCCGGCTCGGTTGGGCAGCCGACAGGAAATCGTGCGGTATCCGGCCCAGGGCCTCGACGGAGCCGTCCGGCGACACTATACGGGGATCAGAATCCGGGCTCGGGGCTGGAAATGCCGATAGGAACTCGCAATCAATGTAGAATGCGGATCCCGCGGTGAGTCCGCTCCGCCTCTCTCACCACCTCAGCACTGGATCGCGAACACCACGGATGATCTGCCAAATCTGTCAGAAGAACAACGCCACCGTTCATATCACCGAAATGCCGCTCGATCTCGACACGGGAACGGAGCCGAGCGAGCTCACCGAGCAAGTGGTGATGGACAAGCACATCTGCCCAAGCTGTGCGGGTCAGCTCAATCTGCCGCACATGGAGGTCGTGTCGAAGAACACGATGGACATCTGGAAACTGCTTCAGATGTCCACGAACAGCAACGCGGCAGACCCGAAATTGACCTGCCCCGACTGCGGCATGACCCTAGCCGAGTTTCGCAGTAAAGGCCGATTGGGCTGCGCCAACGACTACGAATTGTTCCGGCAACATCTGGATGCACTGCTCTTGCGCATGCACAACGCCAGCGAACATGTGGGTCAGGTTTCCGAACTCGACGAGGGCGAAGTCGAACGCAAGGCGCAGATTTCGACTTTGCGCGAGCAGCTGGAGATCGCCATTCGCGACGAGGCCTACGAGGCAGCTGCCGAGCTGCGCGACGAGCTCAATACCCTCCAGGGCGGTTGAGTCGGAGGCGGCGAAAACTCGCCCCCGCCGAGCTCCTCGGCACCGGCTTCGAGAAAATTTTCGTCCCCCGAATAATTTTCGGCGCTCGGGCCCCGCTGCCCCTCCTGAGCGCCCAAGAGGGCGAACTTTCCCGGACAACCCTGGAACTCGGACGAGAGAAGCCTAGTTTTTGACGGGAGACGGGGAGCCCCGGTCAACCTAGCTCCCATCCAGGCCGATAGTGTCTCTAGTTCCCTCCGGAACGCCTCTCTGTCGAGCCCTCCTCTGGGGGCTCTACTCTTGAGGCCTATCCACTGACCGCCGCGAACGGAATCCACCAACACCATGTTCGATCGTTTCACCGACAGAGCCAAGAAGGTCATGAATCTCGCGCGCCAAGAGGCGCAGAAATTCAATCACGAGTATTTGGGCACGGAGCACGTCCTGCTTGGACTGGTCCAGGAAGGCAGCGGGGTCGCCGCCAACGTCCTCAAAAATATGGGCGTCGATCTGACCAAGATCCGGGCCGAGGTCGAGAAGCTCGTTAAGACGGGCCCGTCCATGGTCACGATGGGTCAGCTGCCCTTCACTCCGCGCGCGAAGAAGGTTCTGGAGCTTTCCATGGAGGAAGCCCAAAACCTCGGCCACAACTACATCGGCACGGAGCACCTCCTGCTCGGCCTCATCAAAGAGAACGAGGGCATCGCCTCTCGCGTCCTGACGAACCTGAGCGTCAAGCTCGAAGACGTTCGTGAAGAAGTCCTCGAGTTCCTCGGTGCCGATCCCAGTGAAGACGAGGACGATGACGAGACGGAAGGTTCCAGCGGTGAAGGCACCGTGGGAAGCCACGGCAAGAGCAAGACCCCCGCTCTCGATTCCTTTGGTCGCGATCTGACCGAGTTGGCAGCCGAGCAAAAGCTCGACGCCGTCATCGGCCGCGCCGACGAGATTGAGCGTGTCATCCAGATTCTCTCCAGGCGCACGAAGAACAATCCGGTTCTCTTGGGCGAGCCCGGCGTCGGCAAGACCGCCATCGTCGAAGGCTTGGCTCAAAAAATCATCGCTAACGAAGTGCCCGATCTGCTGCGCGGCAAGCGCATCGTCGTGCTGGACTTGGCTCTGATGGTCGCCGGCACGAAGTACCGTGGCCAGTTCGAGGAACGCATCAAGGCCGTGATGACCGAGGTGCGCCGCGTCAAAGACGTCGTCCTCTTCATCGACGAGCTGCACACGCTCGTCGGAGCCGGTGGTGCCGAAGGCGCGATCGACGCGTCCAACGTGCTGAAGCCCGCGCTATCGCGCGGCGAAATCCAGTGCATCGGCGCAACCACCCTCGACGAGTACCGCAAGCATATTGAGAAGGACGGAGCTCTCGAACGCCGCTTCCAGTCCGTCAATGTCGAGCCGCCGACGCCCGATCAAACCGTTGACATTCTCAAAGGCTTGCGCGATCGCTACGAAGCTCACCACAGGGTCAAGTTCACCGACGCAGCCCTCGAAGCCGCCGTGGAGTTCTCGGTTCGCTACATCAACAACCGCTTCTTGCCCGACAAAGCCATCGACGTTGTCGACGAAGCCGGTGCGCGCGTCCGGATCAAGAACATGGTTCAGCCGCCGGACCTGTCCGAACTGAACACCGAGATCGAAGACCTCGACAGCAAGAAGGAAAAGGCGGTCAGCGATCAGGAGTTCGAAGCCGCTGCGGAATTCCGCGACAAGGCCTATCAGCTTCGCAAGAAGCGCGAAGAGGTTCAGCGCGAGTGGCGCGCCAAGCAGGCCGAGCAAGAGATCGTCGGAACGGTCGACGCCGAGATCATCGCGGAGACCGTCTCCAAGATGACCGGTATTCCGCTCACTCGACTCGAGAAAGCCGAAGCCGAGCGACTCCTCCAAATGGAGAAGGAACTCTCGGAGATCGTCATTCACCAGGACGATGCGATCAAAGCGATCGCACGCTCCGTCCGTCGATCGCGCTCTGGTCTGAAAGACCCGAAGCGCCCCACGGGTTCGTTCATCTTCCTCGGCCCGTCCGGTGTCGGTAAGACCTACCTGTGCAAGCAGCTCGCCAAGTTCATGTTTGGCGATGAAGACGCCGTCATCACCATCGACATGTCCGAGTACATGGAGAAGCACAACGCTTCCCGTCTCGTCGGCGCGCCTCCCGGCTACGTCGGTTACGAAGAGGGTGGTCAGCTGACCGAGAAAGTGCGACGTCGCCCCTACTCGGTGGTCCTGCTCGACGAGATCGAGAAAGCCCACCCGGACGTCTTCAACATGCTGCTTCAGATCATGGAAGAGGGACGCCTGACGGATTCGCTTGGACGTCACGTCGACTTCAAGAACGTCATCGTGATCATGACCAGCAACCTCGGCTCGGCGAACATCACGTCCAGCGCTTCGCTCGGCTTCAGCAAAGCGAGCCCGGACGAATCCGACGAGAAGGCTCGCAACAAGCGCATCAAGTCCGACGTGATGGCCGAAGTGCAACGCAACTTCCGCCCGGAGTTCCTCAACCGGGTCGACGAGCTGATCGTCTTCAATCCTCTGTCGAAGGAGGACCTCACCAAGATCGTCCACCTTCAGCTCCAAGAGGTTTTGGATCGCGCGGAAGACCGCGGAATCTCGATCGAGGTCGCCGACGAGGCCCTCGACTTCCTCATCAATCACGGGTTCAGCGAGGACTACGGTGTCCGACCGCTGCGTCGCGCGATCGAGCGCTATATCGAAGACCCGCTGGCCGAACGCCTGCTCCTGTGGGAGACCGAGCACGAAGGAGAGCACATCTCTATCAAGGTCACTGCAGAGGGCGACACGGAAAAGCTAGAGGAGCTTTCCTTCGAGCAGACCGCGACTCCCGAAAAGGACAAGCGGGAAGAGCCGGAGGCGGCTGCGGCTTCCTCGGACTGATTCGGTTATCCATCCGAGCCCGCTGCCTCGCCTCACGGCTGAGGTGGCGGGCTTTTTCGTGTCGTTCGGGCAATGGTTGCGATCGGGCTGTCGTTACCCACAATGGGATCAGGGCTAGGCAGAACGTCGCGCCCGCCGGTCGAGCCCATGTATCGAATACTCCTCTTAGTCCTGATCGCACTCGCGCCCGCAGCGAGCGGCACTCGAATTGCCCTCCCCCGACCCGTGGCGATCGCAATCCAAGCGGAGGGTGAGGGGCCGACAACTGAGGAGATCGAACAAGCCGTCAGCGCGCTGCGCGAAGCCTTCGCGCAGAAGGACCCGGCCATTCGAATCGCCGCGCTCAACGATCATCGCGTGGCTTCGAAGAAGGTTGTCGCCATTCAAGCGCGCGCCCTTCACTCCCCCGACGACATGCTTCAAAGAGCGGCTCTCGATGCGTTGAGATTCACCGACCACAAGAGTGCCCTGCTCCTGCTTCACAAAGAGTGCAAACGAAACAGCGCGCTTCGGGGGGACGAGCAGCTCGGGCCGTTGCTCTTCCGAGCTATCGGGCAACACAGCGACCCTTCGTCGATCGAGTTACTCCAGAACAAGCTCTACTCCGAAACCTCGCGCAACATCGTGCGCGCTCGACTCTATTCGATCGCGAACATTCGAGAGACGAAAGCGCTTGAGACGCTGTTCGAAATTCAACGGAGCGCAAAAGGAACCGCTGTCAAGAAGTACGCGCGCGAGATGCGTCTGTGTTTGATTCAGCTGACGGGCGTCGACCGCGGTGAATCGCCGGATCGGTGGCGTGAGTGGTGGAAGGAAAACCGTCGCGACTTCGAAGTCCCGGAAAAAGCGCCGCTCATGCCGGGGGAGCTTCAGCGAGCTTGGGATTCCTTTTGGGGCATCGAGAGAGTCATGCCGCGCGGCGATCGACGCGAGGATCGCGGTGGCGATTAGTGGACTTCGCGAAGACGAGCGAGACGGGATGAGTGAAGCTGGAAGTGAGCGCGCGTTGTTGCAATCGAGCGTGGAGCTGTTCAACGACGGGGAGTATCTAGCCGCGCACGAGACCCTGGAAGAGTTGTGGGAGGCCGGCTTCGGAGAGAGCGCCGACTTCTACAAGGGTCTGTTGCAGGCCTCCATCGCGCTCCATCACTTTCAGCTCGGCAACTTGGACGGCGCGCGAAAGCTCTACCTGGGACATCGCCGCTACCTGGCTCCCTACCTCCCCGAACACCGTGGAATTGCGGTTTCCGAGTTGCTCGAGGACATGCAGCGCTTTCTCCGACCCGTAATCCGAGCGGCGGACGAACAGTCGATTCCCTTCGAGCATGAGCACCGACCGCGAGTGCGGTTCGTCGACTTGAAATAGACCGCCGCGAGACTTCGCCTCGAAAACCGCGAGGAGAGCTGTAACCGGTCGCGTCCTCGTTCGTCTCCCTCTGCGCATGGCGCGGAGGAAAAAATGAGTGCGAGCGACGTTCTACGACTAACGCCGAGTGACGAGCTTTGGCCCGAGCGACTGCTTGAGATCGACTCACCGCCGGCGGAGCTGTGGTTCGCGGGACAGAGCGAGTGGGCGCGCGCAACGCGCATGATCGGAATCGTGGGAACGCGATCACCAACGCCCTATGGCGTGGCGCAGGCGGAGCGCTTCGGCGCGGCCTTCGCCGATGCGGGCATCGTCGTCGTCAGCGGACTGGCGCGTGGAATCGACTCGGCGGCGCACGCCGCCGCGTTGGATTCCGGCGGCGGGACAATCGCTGTCCTCGGCAGTGGCGTCAACCGCCCGTGGCCCAGAGAGGCTCTCACCGGGCGAATTCGAGAGCACGGGCTCTTGGTCTCGGAGTTTCCGCCGGACATGGCGCCGCGCCGACACCACTTCCCGCTGCGCAACCGCTTGATTTCGGGGATGTCGACCGCGGTCGTCGTGATCGAGGCAGCGTGGGCCTCCGGCTCACTGATCACGGCGCGCTGGGCTGCTGATCAAGGACGCGATGTCTTTGCGCTCCCCGGTCGAGTCGATCACCCGATGAGTCGCGGGAGCCACCGCTTGATCCGAGAAGGCGCCACCCTGATCGAGTCCCCCGCGGAGCTCCTCATCGATCTCGGCTGGGCCGAGCCCAAGTCGGAACCGTCGAAGCGAATCCAATACTCGCCGATCCTGGACGCGTTGACCGGAGAAACTCTGAACGCGAATGATCTCGCGCGGCGTGCCGAACTCGAGATCGGCCAAGTTCTCGTCGAGCTCGCCCGGCTCGAGCTCTCGGGTTCCGTGGTGCGAGCGCCTGGCGGGCTCTATCGAAGGGCCAGCGTCGAGCGCTAGCTGACGGCAGCGAAGGTGTGCTCGCAGAACAACATCACTGCCGTCAGGAGAGCGCACGAGAAGACGAAGACGCCCAATCGGCGCGGGAGGGAAGCGAGCGCGGCGCGGTCGTCCTGCTCGTTATAGAACGCGCCCAGCACCACGATCGGAACGGCGAGCAAGATGAACAGCGCGATGTGAACCCAGAGATCCATTACGGATGGACCTCGGCGACCGAGGGTCGTCTAGGCGCGGAATCGTCACCTTCGGACTCGCCCAGAAGCTTCGATTCGCCGTAGCGAAAAGCATCGAGCATGGCGAGTATGTTGAGGAGGCCCGCGATACAGGCAAAGGTTAAGCCGGCGTCTGCGGATCGAATCGGGCCGGTGACGAGTGGTCGACCGCTGATGATCTCGGTCAAGAGTGACGGCAGGCCGAGAAAGAACTGCCCGGCCCAATAATAGAAGTGGCGCTCTCTGCTGAGGTTGGAGCCTTCGCAGAGAAAGGATCCGGCGGCGAACGTACCGACGAGGAGTACGAAGACGACAAAGGCGCGCAGTCTGCGTCCCTGCAGCCAGTGACCGAGCCCGGGCAGAACCCATGTCATGCCAACCGCCAGCACGGGGGAGAGCGACTGCCGGCGCTGATCCGAAGTCGTGCGCGCATCAAGATTCGCCCGCACCATCACGAGAATGTTCAGGAAGCCGGCCAGCGCGGTGAGCATGCCGCCCTCCATCACCCAGGTCGGCCAAGCCCGCGGTGCAACGGGAATATTGGGAAAGCCTGTGGCGTTGATGATCCACAGGAGTCCGCCCAGGTTGCCCGCTTCGGGAGTCAACACGAGGGCGAAACGGCCGCGCAGTTCGGGATCAAGAAACTCCACCGTGGCTCCACCGGAGATTGTGAAGCCGAGTAGGAAAATCCCGTCCACGATGACGAAGGCGAGCAAGGCGAAGCCAAACTTTCCGAGGTAGAGGTGCCCCGCCCCCGGGATAAGCCAAGTCAGCAGGGTCGCTAGGTTCGCGTCCTTGCCCTCGCCTCCTCGGTTTCTTGTTCGTTGGTTTGCCTGCGCCAAGCTTTCACCCGCCGTAATACGGAAGGCGGGTTCTACCAGTACCCGGCCCAAGTCGCCAGGGAGGAGCGGAAAAGCCGCTCCGCACGGAGCCGGAGGTAGCCCCAAATCCATCCGAGTGCCATGATGCGGACGTGAGCAAGCCGCACGAGCACCGCGTTCGCGTCCGGTACGGTGAGACGGATCAGATGGGAGTCGTTCACCACGCCAACTACCTGAGCTACATGGAGGATGGCCGAACTCGCCTTATGGCGGACTTGGGCTGCTCCTATGCCGAGCTGGAGCGCGATGGCTTCGGCCTACCGGTACGTCGAGCCGAGCTCCGTTACTGGGCAGCCGCTCACTACGACGAAGTGTTGGTCGTGCGAACTTCGGTCAAGGGCATGCGCGCTGCCTCCGTGACCTTCGAGTATGAGATCCACAACGAAGCGGGAACTCGAATTGCGACCGGAGTCATCGAGCTGGCCTGCGTGAACTTAAAGACCGAGGAGCGCAAGCCCGTCGCTCTACCGGCGGAACTGCGCTCCCTCTTGAGCTAACCGCGACGGTTACGCCGGCTCGTCGAGATCCGGGTAAGCCTCGTTCTCCAGTCCTTCGGAATCGAACTGGTTCTCGTTCACGTTGGCGGGAAGCGCTCCCTGAACGAGGTCATAGGCGCGCTCGACGCACGCGGGGCAGTTGGAACCGTTCGGAAGTCGATTGAGCTTCGGGAACTCGGTGACGGCGTTGCCGCACTGGAAGCAGACGATGTTGGAACTCATATCACTACCCTTCGGGTTCCGAGCCACTCCGCCTTGAGACCTCGACCGCGAACTTATTGCTGTGTCCCGGCGACCGCCGGGGCTCTCGTCCCGGTCCTCGCGAACGCCTCTGCCGGCAGTGGAAGGGCGCCAGGTTCGGATCGACCCGGCCCGAACCCAGCTCCTTCAGCTCTAACAAACGGTGTTATAAGGACTTGCGCTAGTTCCTCGGTCAGCAACCACGCCCATCCGCCGAATATGTGACGTGTACGTCAGGTTTCTGAGGACTGGGGCTACCCCCAGAGCCGATAGAGGACTATCCTTGAACGCCGAAATGCCTTCCGGGCCGTTTGCCGCCAGCGGACGGCCCTCTCTTTCGCCCATAAATAGCACTGATTTGGTGCTCTTTAGAATCCACGCCAACAGCCGCCCTTAACCACCTACCTCTCCTCGCTCGTGCTCCAGCTCACCAAACGCGCCGAATACGGTCTGATCGCCCTCACGCACCTCGCAGGTCGTGAAGGCGTGGTGACGTCGGTTCGCGAGATTGCCGAGCACTATGCAGTGCCGCGCCGCTTACTCGCCGAGGTTTTGAAGGAGCTGTGCCGAACGGGGCATGTCATCAGTCAACGCGGCGCCAACGGCGGTTACTCTCTCTCCCGCCCCGCGGGCTCGATCACACTCGGCGAAGTCGTCGCGACCCTCGAAGGTCAACCGAGCATTGCCAGCTGTGAATCACTCCCGATCTTTCGAAGCGAGAGCTGCGACGTCGCACCGCGCTGCCCCATTCGCAGCCCGATGCAGCGCATCCGAACGGGCATTTGGAACATGATGGAGCGAACCACGCTCCGCGACTTGGCCGACCCTTCCTTCGAACTCAACCCCGGCGCCAACAAACGGTTCCCCTTCTCTGCCTGAAATGAAGCTCCCGATCTACCTCGACTACCAAGCGACGACTCCCGTAGACCCGCGAGTCCTCGAAGCGATGCTGCCCTACTTCGGCGCCGAGTTCGGCAACGCAGCGAGCCGCAGTCACGCCTACGGTTGGTCCGCAGAAGAAGCCGTGTCCAACGCGCGTGAAAAAATCGCCAAGACGATCGGAGCGTCCGCGAAAGAGATCGTCTTCACCTCCGGCTCGACCGAAGCGATCAACCTCGCGATGAAGGGCGTCGCCGATATGTACGGCGCCAAGGGCAAGCACATCATCACCTCACAGGCGGAGCACAAAGCCGTGCTCGACACGGCCAAGCACCTGGAGAAGCAAGGCTTTGACGTGACCTACCTCGATCCGGATCAAACCGGTCGAGTCAGTGTCGAAGCCGTCGAAGCCGCCATGCGCGAAGACACCATCTTGGTCTCGCTCATGTGGGCCAACAACGAAGTCGGCACGCTCAATCCGATTCGCGAAATCGGCAAGCTCTGCCACGATCGCGGCGTGCTCTTCTTCACCGACGCCACCCAAGCCGTCGGCAAGATTCCCGTCGATGTCGAAGCCGACAATATCGACCTCCTCTGCATCTCCGCACATAAGCTCTACGGCCCCAAAGGTGTCGGCTGCCTGTTCGTCCGTCGCCGCAAGCCCCGCGTTCGACTGGTCTCTCAGATGGATGGAGGCGGGCATGAGCGCGGAATGCGCTCGGGCACCCTCAACGTTCCCGGGATCGTCGGGCTCGCTGAAGCCTGCCGACTCTCGCGCGAGAGCCTCGACTCGGAAACCAAGCACGCCCGGGCACTGCGCGAGCGACTCGAGAAGAGCATTTGCGACCGCCTCGATCACGTCCACTTCAATGGGAATCGCGAACACCACCTCGAGGGTTGCCTCAACCTGTCCTTCCCCTACGTGGAAGGTGAGTCGCTCTTGATGGGCATCAACGACATCGCCGTCTCTTCCGGCTCCGCTTGCACCTCCGCGAGCTTGGAGCCGAGCCACGTCCTGCGCTCGATGAAGGTCGGGGATGAGATTGCCCACAGCTCGATCCGCTTCGGCATCGGACGATTCACCACCGAAGAGGAGATCGACTTCTGCGCCGACAAGGTCGTCGAAGTCGTGAAGCGACTTCGCGAGCTATCTCCGCTCTACGAGATGGTCCTCGAAGGTATTGATCTCTCCACCGTCAACTGGACCGGCGAACATTAGCCGGGCCCGCGAAAAACGAACACCGCATACACGACTTAACCACTTAGAACTATGGCATACAGCGACAAGGTCCTCGACCACTACAACAAACCTCGCAACGTCGGCTCACTCGACAAGGCTTCCGCCAACGTCGGCACCGGCATCGTCGGCGCGCCTGAGTGCGGCGACGTCATGAAGCTCCAGATCGAGATCGAGGGCGATCGCATCGTCGACGCCAAGTTCAAGACGTTTGGCTGCGGCTCCGCGATTGCGAGCTCTTCGCTCGCAACGGAGTGGGTAAAAGGCAAAACTCTCGACGAAGCTCTCTCGATCAACAACACCGAGATCGTCGAGGAGCTGTCACTGCCTCCCGTGAAGATCCACTGCAGCGTCTTGGCTGAAGACGCCATCAAGGCGGCCATCGCGGACGTCAAGAACAAGCGCGACTCAGAGAAAGGCTAAGGAACGCACCATGATTACGATTACCGATAGAGCGGCCGCAGAGGTCAAGCGCATTGTCACCGAACAAAACCTGCCCGGCGCGACGGCACTTCGCCTGGGCGTCAAAGGTGGCGGTTGTTCCGGATTCTCCTACACGCTCGGCTTCGACGACCAGGTTGGCGAGATCGACCAGACCTTCGAGACTAATGGCGTCAAGGTCGTCTGTGACCCGAAGAGCTTTCTGTATCTGAATGGGACGCAAGTCGACTTCGAGGAGAGCCTGATGGGGCGCGGCTTCAAGTTCGGCAACCCGAATGCGGCGAAGAGCTGCGGCTGCGGCGAATCGTTCTCGGTCTAGCACTCACGAGTTTGCGAAGGAATTAAGCGGTCGCTGAACGGGTGGCTTGGGCGCATGACGATGATTTGTTCGGGCTGTGAGAGCGAGCTAGCCAGCCATCTGGTCTGCGAGAGTTGCGGCGCCTTGCAGGTTTGCGAGGAGAGCCCGACGCCCTTCGCCAGCATGGGCTTGGAGCCCAGCCAGGCCATGGATTCGGGCGCGCTCAAGAAGCGGCTCGTGAAACTCTCTCGCGCGATGCACCCAGATTTCTTCGGTAACTCGGACGCGGCAACTCAACAACTCGCGATCGACAACACGGCCGAGCTCAACGCAGCGTTTGAGATTCTCGCTAGCGACATGGCGCGAGCCGATTGGCTCGTTCGCTCTCTCGGAGGTCCCGACGAAAACTCGGAGCGCCAGATGCCTCAGAGTTTTCTAATCGAGGTCATGGAGTGGAACGAGCTGCTCGAAGAGGCACGAGATTCCGGCTCGGGTTCGCCTGAGTATGAGTCAGCACAGAAACTGGGAGTCACGCTACAAGCCGAGCGCGCCGCGATCATGCAGGGCATTGACGCAGCACTGACACCTCTGCCCGAGGCTGGATCGCCCACTCTCACCGACGTAAGAAAACAAATGAACGCCGTCCGGTATGTGGACCGCGCGCTCGAACAACTCGCGGAGCTGGCTGTTCAAGCCAATCATTAAGACTGCCCCCCATGGCCTTCATCGAACTCAACGTCCTCAACAACGAGCCCAGCCCCATCCTGGGTATCGACCTCGGTACGACCAACTCTCTGGTTGCGATGTGGAAGGACGGGCGTCCGCAGATCCTCAAACCCGAGGGACACGACGGGCATATCCCCTCGGCCATCTACTTTCCCGAAAACGCCGAGCAGCCGATCGTCGGTCAAGCTGTCCGCGAGCGCGCTCTCGTCGACCCGACGGGCACCGTGTTCAGCATCAAACGCTTCATGGGTCGCGGCCTGAAGGACGTAGCCGAGGAACTGAGCTCCGTTCAATTCCCCGCAAGTGAGAACGAGAATGGTCAGATCGAGTTCGACATTCGCGGGCGCATGTACACGCCGCAAGAGCTCTCCGCCCTGATCTTGATGCGCGTCCACGACATCGCCTGCAAGACCCAGCTCGCCGGCCTGGGTCGGCGCATCGTGATCACCGTTCCGGCCTACTTCGACGATGCTCAACGGCAGGCCACTCGCGACGCGGCACGACTGGCGGGACTTGAAGTCGAGCGCATCATCAACGAGCCCACCGCTGCCAGTTTGGCCTTTGGGCTCGACCAAATGAAATCGGGAACCATCGCGGTCTACGACCTCGGGGGCGGCACCTTCGATGTCTCGATCCTCGCGATCGACGATGGCGTCTTCCGGGTGCTCGCCACGACAGGCGACACGCATCTGGGCGGCGACGATTTCGACCGCGCGCTCGCCAAGCTCGCCCACGATGATCTGATCGATCAGGTCGGCGAGGAGACCGCGCAGGATTCGGCTTTCCAGCAGGCTCTGCGGCTCTCCGCCGAGCGAACGAAAATCGGACTCTCCGGACACCTCGAGGCCGAGTATCGGATCGTCATCCCCGAGAGCAGCATTCGCTACCACCGCGAGATCAAGCGATCCGAGTTTGAAGAGCTGAGCAAACCCCTAATCGAGAGA
Organism: Planctomycetota bacterium; assembly: GCA_029259635.1. Lineage (GTDB taxonomy): Bacteria > Planctomycetota > UBA1135 > UBA1135 > OFTM34. The sequence goes on from JAJDEU010000013.1 coordinate 168,006, forward strand.
ACGCTCGTCTCTTGCCGCCAAGCTCTCAGTGATGCGGGCCTGGAAGCGACCGACATCGACGAAGTTGTCCTCGTCGGTGGCTCGACGCGAATCCCCGCGGTTCGTGAAGCCGTCGAGCAGTTCTTTGGCCGCAAGCCACACACCGAACTCAACCCGGACGAGGTCGTCGCCCTTGGCGCGGCCGTTCAGGGGCACATCTTATCGGGCGGCACTCGCGACATTCTGCTGATGGACGTCGTCTCGCTCTCGCTCGGTTTGGAGACCGTCGGAGGTGGCGTCGACAAGGTCATCGTTCGCAACTCACCGATCCCCTGCCAGGCGACCGAGACCTACACGACCAACGTCGACAATCAGACCGGCATCAAGTTCACCGTCATTCAGGGTGAGCGCGAACTGGCCGGCGACTGCCGCACGCTCGGGAATTTCGAGCTCAAGGGCATTCCCCCGATGCCGGCGGGGCTGCCTCGCGTCGCCGTTCGCTTTCAAGTCGATGCCAACGGAATGTTGTCCGTGACGGCCAAAGAGCAATCCACCGGACAGACCGCGAGGATCGAAGTCAAACCGATGCACGGCCTCACCGACGAGGAAGTCGAGTCGATGCTCAAGGCGTCTTACGACTTCGCGCAGGACGACTTCGACAACCGACGCGCAGCCGATCTACGAGTGGATATCGCTCGCATGTGCCGAGCCTCCCGAGCGCACTACGAAGAGGCCAAACCCGCGCTCGATCGCGAGACGATTGAGGACATCGACGAGGCCCTCAAAGCGGGTGACGAGGCGGCGAGCTCCAACTTGCCCGACGAGCTTCAAAAGGTCCGCGACGAGATCGAGCGGGCCACTCTCCCGCTCGCCGCGGTGCTTATGGACGCCGTCGCGAAGAGCGCCATGGCGGGCAAGACGCTCGACGAGCTGTAGGCTCCGACAAGTTTCAGAGCAGCGCGGCTAGAGCAATAGCGACGCGCCGTCCATCTCCGGCGAGCGCTCGAGCCCCGCGATGTCGAGCAGAGTCGGAGTCACGTCCGACAGGATGCCCATCTTGCGCAGCTTGGCTCCGACGAGATCTTCTGAGCAGATCACGATCGGTACGGGGTTCGTCGTGTGCGCGGTGTGAGGCTGACCGGAAGTCGGATTCCAGAGCTGCTCGGCGTTCCCATGGTCGGCTGTAATGGCGACGACTCCACCGAGCGAAGTCACGACGGGAACGATCTCGGCTAGGCAAGCGTCGACCGCTCGCACAGCAGCGGCGGTCGCAATCGGGTCACCGGTATGCCCGACCATGTCGGCGTTCGCGAAGTTCACCACGTACACGTCCGTCTCGCCCTTCTTCAGCGACGCGATCAACGCATCGCGGACACCGGCCGAGCTCATCTCCGGCTGCAGGTCGTAGGTGGCGACCTTCGGGCTGGGAATCAAGATGCGCGACTCACCCGGCAGCTCTTCTTCCTTCCCACCGGAGAAGAAGAAGGTCACGTGCGCGTACTTTTCCGTTTCCGCGATTCGCTCTTGCCGCAGACCCGCAGCACTGACGACCTCCGAAAAGAGCCCCTTGAGCTCGTTGGGCGGAAAAGCAATCGCGAAGGGAAAGTCGGCGCGGTACTGAGTCAGCGTCGCGATCTCCAGCTCGGGCCGTCGACCGCGCTCGAAACCGTCGAAGTCGTCAAAGCCCAAGGCCAAGCAGAGCTGTCGAACTCGATCGGAGCGAAAGTTGAAACAGATCAAGCCATCCCCATCGCTGAGGCGGCCTTCGGAAGGGTCCCCCACGACAATCGGTTCGACGAACTCGTCGCCGGTATTCGCCTCGTAGGCGGCGCGCACCGCCGCTTCCGCGCTCTCCGCTCGCGCACCGACTCCCCCGACGAACAAGTCGTAGGCCTTCTTCACGCGCTCCCAACGCGTGTCGCGATCCATGGCGAAGTAGCGCCCGATCACCGAAACGATTCGGCCCACGCCGGCTTCCGAAATGTCCTTCTCGAGAGCGGCGATGTAACGAGCTCCATCTCGCGGAGCCGTATCGCGTCCATCCAGAATCGCGTGCACACACACTTGATCCGGAGCGAGTCCGCGCTGTGCCGCCATGTTCAGAAGCGCCCGGAGGTGAGCGTCACTCGAGTGAACGCCGCCATCGCTGACCAAGCCTGTGAGATGAAGCTGTTTGTTCTCGCGCTTCACTCGATCCATCAATCCCGCAAAGGCGCCGATCTCAAAAAAGTTGCCGTTCTCGATCTCACGGTCAATGCGGGTAATGTCCTGCCAGACAATGCGCCCGGCACCGAGATTCATGTGCCCAACCTCACTGTTGCCCATCAGTCCGAGCGGAAGACCGACTTCTTTACCTGAGCAGGAGAGCAGCGTGTTCGGATACCTCCCGAGCAAATCGTGGAAGTACGGACTGTTCGCCTCGATGGCGTTGTCCTCACACGCTTCTCGACGACCCCAGCCATCCAGCACAATCAAGACGATGGGTTTCTGCTTCACGAGATGCCCGCTTCCATTTGCACTTCCGCGAGCAAGGCATCCGCTTCCAATCGCAAGGAGTCGGCGGCCATCTGATGACGCTCGCCCCACTCTTCGTCGGCGAGAGCGGCGACACTGCGGCGCACTTCAGGCTCGACAGCTTGTGCGGCCGATGCCAAAACCCTCGCGGCGACGGCCAAGTCGCCGGTGAATTCGCCGTCCGTTTCCGGAGCACCGACCACGGCGATGCGAAGTGCAGCGACGGCGAGCTCGACCGTCTCGAGAACAACCTCCACCCGCCGCTTGCTCCACTTCTCGAGCTCGTCACCCTCGAGCCCCCCACCTAGCTTCGTGAAGATCTCGTTCTGAAGTTTGGCGCGTTCGAGAACCCGTTCCCGCAGCGCGTCCAGCTCGTCGGCGCGCCCTGTGGCATAGACGCTGCCCTCCGCTTCGGGATTGCCCCGCTGCGCACCGGCAGCAAGCGCTGCTCCTACGGCTGCGAGCAGACCTGCGGCACGACCGCCCGCGGCGCCCGCCAGCCCCTCCGACAGGCCGTCACACAATGCGACGAGGGAGAGATCGGACCAGGCTGAATCAGTGCTCATGGGTGCTCAGTGGGGAGGAACAGGGAACGAGGCGCGGCGGTCTGGATTCCCGAGCGCCGAACTTGGGGCGGACAGTCTAGCGAGCCTCAGGCCCGAGAGCAGTGCCCTCCAGGGCTCCGTTCTTCCTTGGCTCCCCGGAAAACAGAAAGGGGCCAATGGCGGCATCGCCGAGAGACGCAACTGCCATAATCCATTATCCTAAAACAACTTACTGCGCAATCGCTGCAACGAGCCTGGGGTTGAAGCAGCGACTTTTCTAGCTTTGGACCCCGCATTGAATCGTTTTCGAACGGACAAAACACGTCGGGTCCTACCGATTTAGCCGTTCCTATCTCAGAAGACCCCATTCCTTGCTCATGACACTACACCCGCGATGAAGATCGCCTTCGTTACACCCGAGCTGCAGTCACTCGTCCGCAGGACGAATCTGGCCAGCGTATCTGAGTCGTTGTGCGAAGCCCTCTCGGGCGCCGGCAACGATCTTCGGGTGTTTCTACCCAGTACGGCGCTGGTGGACCCCACGGCGCTCGAGCCGACCTCCATCGTCGCCGAACTCGAAGTCCCTGACGGTCCGAACGGGAAGCTTTCGTTTCGCGTTCGGATGGGCAAGCTCAACCAGCTGACGGTCTACCTGTTCGAGAGCGACCAACTCTTCGGGGCGCGCAACCCCTACGGCGACGAGAACGGCCCCTACGCGGACAACTGGAGGCGCTACGCAGCCTTCGCTCGCGCCATGTTGGCCTCGCTCGAGAAGCTCGGCTTCAACCCGGACATCATCCACTGCCTCGATTGGACAACGGGAATGATTCCGCTGTTCCACCAAATCGAGTACGTCGAGAAGCAACCCGATCATCCCGTCTCGCGCGCCGGAACCTTCTTCGCGATCCACAACCTCGCGATTCAAGGCGCCTTCGAACGGGAGATCCTTCCCAAGATTGGCGTCCCGCACAAATACTTCAGAGCCAGCGAAGGCATGGAGCTCGGTGGCAAGGTCAACTTCCTCAAGACCGGCGCGGAGTTCGCGACGATCATCGGAACTCACTCCGCTAGCCACGCGCAAAAGATTCAGGAGCTCGACCGCGGCTACGGGCTGGAGACGACCTTCGCTGCGCGCAAGAAAGAGCTAGTCGGTATTACGAATGGCATCGACTACCACGCCTGGGATCCCGAGCACGACTCTCTGCTTCCCTCGCCCTTCTCTGCGACAAACCTCGCCGGCAAGAAACGCTGCAAGGCCACCCTGCAAGCCAACCTCCGACTCGACAACGGACCGCGCACGCCAATCGCCTGCACGATCGGGCGCTGGGACGCGGACTCCGGCTTCGACCTAATCGCACAGAACATCACCCAGTTCCTGGAGCGCAATGTCGAGATGGTCGTCATGGGATCCGGCCAGCCGGATATCCACCAACGCCTCCGTACGATCGAGGAGTCGTTCATCGGTCGCTTCCGCGTCGTCGAGAGTTACGACCAGAACATGGCGCACCTCATGATGGGCGGCGCCGACATCCTGCTCCTACCCTCGCACTACCAACCGTCCAACCCTCTGTTCGCGATCGCGATGCGCTACGGCGTGGTTCCGATCGTCTATCAAAAGAGCGGCCTGGAAGACGTCGTTGTCGATCTCCAAGTCGATCAGGCCAAGGGAACCGGCTTCCAATTCTCGCCCTACAGCGCGGACGGGCTGATGGACACGTTCAACGAAGTCGTCAAGCTCTATCGCGACGCGAGCACCTGGACCAAGGTCGCCACGCGCTGCCTCACGCAGGACTTTTCCTGGAGCGCGACGGCCGCCGAGTACATCAAGGCCTACCGTCGCGTCACGCGTCGGGCGAAGGCGCGACGTCAGGAAGTTTAATCGGAATCGAGCCAATAAAGACGGCTCACCGAACGAAGCGGTAGCTTCACTGGTTGGCGAGCGATTGCTGCGTACGAGCGCGCTCGACTCTTTTCGGGCAGCCAGCTGAACGACCGAGCGAGCGATCCAACTCACGACTCGCACTCTGATTCCTTCATTTCCGGCGCACCCATCCCTATGTCAGATTCGATCCTCAGCGTCCGCAATCTCGAGAAGACGTACCGCAACTGGTTCTTCAGTAAAGGCCATCAAGCGCTACATGGCGTCAGCCTCGAAGTCGGACGCGGCACGGTGTTCGGCTTACTCGGTCCGAACGGAGCGGGGAAGACGACGCTCATCAAAGTGCTTCTCGGTCTGGTGCGCGGGACCGAAGGTGAAGCGGAAATTTTCGGCAAGCCGGTCGGCGATCCCGCGCCTCGAAACCGAGTCGGCTATCTCCCCGAAGCCCATCGGCTGCCACCCTATCTCACCGGCTGGCAAGTGCTGCGGCTCTTTGGGGAGCTGTGTGGTCGTGATCGCGCCTGGCTCGACAAGCGCATTCCCGGCTGGCTCGCCGAGGTCGGAATGGCTCAAGACGCCCATCGCAAGATCAAGGAATACTCCAAAGGCATGTGCCAACGCATCGGCATCGCGCAAGCCCTCATTCACGAGCCCGAGCTCGTGTTTTTGGATGAGCCCACCGATGGCGTCGATCCGGTTGGACGCGAAGCGATCCGCCGCATCGTCGAAGACCTCAAGCAGAAGGGCGTAACTATCTTCATCAACTCGCACCTCTTGATGGAGGTCGAGATGATGTGCGATCGCGTCGTCATCATGGATAAGGGGAGCATTATCCAAGAGGGCACGATGGCCGAATTGACGCCGGATACCGGCGTCGTTCGCTTCACCGTCTCGCCCTACCCCAAGGAGCTCGCACAACTCCTGGCCGGAATCGGGAGCGGGCTCTCGGAAGAACCGCCTCAATCGGAATCGGACCGCACGGGCGTTTTCAAGATCACGGTTGATGGAGAAGAGACCGATCGAGTCATCGACATCATGCGCGCGAATCAAATCGGAATTCGCGGTCTTACTCGCGGCAAGCTCACTCTGGAACAGTCCTTCATCGACCTGGTGAAAAAGGAGTCGCGATGAACACCACACTTCTTCGAGCGCTACTCCACGACGCGCTCTACCAAGTCCTCGACAACAAGGTCTTTCGAATCCTCGTCGTCGTCATCGGACTCTTGGTCCTCTTGCCCTTATTTTTGGGCGCCAAGGAGACCGGCCTCGAGATCTTCTTTGGCATTTGGAGCTTCCCCTACGCCACCTTCATCGATGGCCTCGGCGGAATGCTCGGCGGATCGAACAATGCGCTGTCTTCGATGACGGACAGCGAGCTACAAGAGATCTGCGTCCAGATCTATCAGAGCTTCATCACCGATGGCCTGATGGGGAACCTCGGCATCTTTATCTGCCTCGCAGCAACCGCTTTCTTCATCCCGCAAATGATCGAGAAGGGTGCCGCCGACACGATTTTCTCTAAACCCGTTTCGCGCATCACACTGCTCTTAGCGCGCTACATCACCGGCGTCTTGTTCGTCGGTTTGCTCTCAACTCTGCTCGTGGTCGGGACGCACGTCTCGCTGCTGATCGGCTCGGGCATCTCCGATCCCGCATTCCTTTGGAACGCGCTAGCCCTCACCTATCAGTTCAGCCTGCTCTACGCGATGACCGTCTTGGTCGGCGTTCTTACGCGAAGCACCGTTGCGTCCATTCTGCTCACCGTGCTGTTCCTCTTTTTCAACGGCTTCATCCACTTCGCCTGGACGGGCATTCAAATGGGCAGAGAGGGCGAGATGGAAATCGCCGAGCCGCTAGAAGAGACCGGATCGGGCATCTCCGTCACCGTCAACGGTGAGGAAAAGACGAAGGAAGAGCTCGTCCTCGAAACGAGCGAAGAAGACGCCGGCTGGTTCATCTCTCTCCTCTGGAATACGACGCAAACACTGCACTACTGCCTGCCCAAGACTGGCGATGCGGAGACCATCGCCGCCAAACTTCGCGGCAGCTTCGGCGACAGCGGCGATTCGCCCTTCAAAGATGAGCTGATGGCTTTTGAGCTAAAATCCCTGCCGCCGGGATTCGAGAGCATAGATCCCGCTGAGTTGGGTTCGACCGGCGAGCTCTTCCCGCCCGCCGAGGACGGAACCATCGTGTTCGCGGCGCGCGAAGCGAATCATCCGGACGGAGCTCGCCTCTTGATCTATCGTCGCGCCGTCGTCGAAGCGCCCAGCGGATTATCGGGCCGCATGCGCCGCGAGAGCACCCGTGCCATTGAAAAGCTCTTTGAAGCGTGGCTCGCCGCCGACGAGAGTCGACAACAGCTCTCCTTGGATCGCCTGAATATCGCGGACGGAACGACCTGGTCCCACAGTGCTCGAGACTTCCGCTGGACGGCATTCCGAAGCGACAAGACTTGGAACGTGCGCACCTTGATTGCGAAGGATGGCGACTGGTTCGGCATGCTCCAGCTCGAGATTCCCGAAGGTGCCGAAGAGGATGAGGCCGTGGCCGAGCACTTTGGCGGACGCGACTACATGTTCGGTTCGGGCTCTCTGGTTGGCATGCAAGCCGCGCGCAACCCGAGCGCTTGGTACGCCGAGAAACTCGACTGGACCGCCGAGTGGAAATACTCGATCTGGTTCTCGATCGGCTCGTCCCTCGGCTTCGTTCTGATCTGCTTGGCACTGGCCGGATTCCGGCTCTCGCGGATCGACTTCTAGAGACAGCGCCGGGTTGGCGCTCAAAGCGCTCACAAACCTCGCCAGAGCCCGGCAGCAGGCTTAGGCTCTTCGGTCGCCTGTCGTGGTTTGCGCGGGCCTTCCGATGAACGCAAAAGTCCATTCAGAGCTGCGAGCCATAGTCGGCGATCGGGGGATCGTGGACAGCCCCACACGCATCGTGCCCTACGAGTCCGATGGGCTCGCGATCCTGCGCCAGCGCCCGGAGCTCGTGCTGCTCCCGCGCACCACGGAAGAGACCGCGGCCTGCATGCAAGTGCTCCACCGCGAAGGAGTCCCGATCGTGCCGCGCGGCGCGGGAACCGGATTGGCAGGCGGAGCGACACCGGTTGAAGGCGGCGTTGTCATCGGGCTCGCGCGCATGCGCGAAGTGCTCGAGCTCAATGTCGAAGATCGCTTCGCGCGCGTCCAAGCCGGACTGGTCAATGCCAGCCTCACGCGCGCCTGCGAGAAACACGACCTCTTCTATGCTCCCGATCCGTCGAGCCAACGCGCCTGCACGCTGGGCGGCAACATTGCGGCCAACTCCGGCGGCCCGCACTGCTTCAAGTACGGCAACACCACTCAACACGTCCTCGGACTTGTCATCGTCACCCACGACGGCGAGGTGCTCGAGCTGACGGAGAGCGACGTGGAGCCGCTCGGCTACGACCTGGTCGGGTTGTTCGTCGGAAGCGAAGGCACGTTCGGCATCGCGACCGAGATCAAGCTGCGACTGGTGCGGAGGCCTCCGGTCGTCGAGACGCTGCTCGCGATCTTCACCGACCTCGACTCGGCCTGTGAAACCGCGACCAAGATGATCGCCCGACGCCTCGAACCGTCCGCGATCGAGATTCTCGACAAGCTCACCATCCAGGCCGTCGAGGACAGCGTCTTCGCAGCCGGATATCCGCGCGAGGCGGGCGCGGTACTTCTGACCGAAGTCGAAGGGCTCGAGGAAGAAGTCAGCGCTACCTCCGAAGACATTCGCGCCATCTTCTCTGAATGCGGAGCGATCGAGGTTCGCACAGCACGCGATGACGCCGAGCGCTTAAGCCTCTGGGCCGGACGCAAAGGCGCTTTCGGCGCGATGGGCCGAGTCGCTCCCGATCTGTACGTCGCCGACGCCTGCGTGCCGCGGACCAAACTCGGCGCGATGGTCCAGCAGACGGTTGAGATCGCGAAAGAGCTCAACCTGCGATTGGCCACCGTCTTTCACGCGGGCGACGGCAACCTCCACCCGAACATCTGCTACGACCGCCGCGACCAAGATGAAGTTCGCCGCGTCCTGGAAGCCGGTCGTCGGATTCTGGAGAGCTGTGTGGACGCGGGCGGATCGCTGTCGGGCGAACACGGCGTCGGTCTCGAAAAACTCGAGCAGATGGAGTATCAGTTCGCCGCCGAGGATCTCGCGACCATGTGCCTCGTGCGCGACGTCTGGGATCCCGATCGCCGACTCAATCCCGGCAAGTTGATTCCGTTGCGCGCGTGCATGGAGACTCGCGCGGCCTTTATCGGCAAGACGCCGCAGGACATCGCGCGATGACTACCGGGAGCCTCACCGACCAGCTCGCGACCATCGCGGGCGAGAGCGCGCTCTCGACTTGGACCGAACCGTCCAGCGCTCGCGAACTCCCGCTCCTCACTCCGCCCGATGAAGAGTCGTGCGTTCGTGCTCTCCAGCTCGCCACCGAGAACCAGCTCGCGTTGATCCCCATCGGGCTCGGCGGCAAAACCTCGCAGACCCGGGCCGCAAAGCGCGCGGACTTCGCGCTCTCCATGCGCGGCGTCGCCGGAGTCGAAGCCTACGAACCCGGCGATGGCACCGTCACCGTTCGAGCCGGCACGACCATGTCCGAGCTCCAGGCGGTCGTGAACGCCGGCGGCCATCGCCTCACGCCGGACGTCCCCCTGCCCGATCGCTCGACGATTGGCGGCGTGATCGCGGCCGGGCAGAGCGGCTTCGATCGTCTGCGCTTCGGTCCCATTCGCAACCATGTACTGGGCCTGCGTGTCTTGCTGGGCGACGGAACGGGCGCGCTCACCGGCGGACGCTTGGTCAAGAACGTGACCGGCTATGACCTCCAACGGCTCTATGCGGGCTCGCGCGGCAGCCTCTGCTTGATTGTGGAAGCCTCCTTGCGACTGTTCCCGCTGCCCGAGAGCGAGCTTGTGTTCACCGGACAAACTCCATCCCTCGAGCTTGCGATGGAGAGCTTGCGTCGAGCGGGCGAACTCCCGCTCACCTGGGACACGCTGAGCATTGCTGGGCAGAGCGGCTGCTATCGCGTACTCGCCGCACTCTCCGGGCGCGACGCGATGCTCTCGAGCCACCGCTCCAACGTCGACGCCTGCATCGCCGAGTTGGACTCCCTTCAAACTTTCGAGGGCGAGCTCGCGCGCACCGCCCGCGACTCTGCCCGCGATGCTGAGCTCACAGGCGGCTGGCCGCACCTGCGACTTCTCTGTAGACCGAGCGAACTCTCTCGGCAATCCGAGCTCATATTCTCCGCCCTTCGCGAACTCAGCGAGAGCCCGCCGCGCATTCAAGTTCACCCGCGAATCGCGACCCTCGACCTCTGGCTGTCCGAGCCCGACGCCACGCGCCGCTCCGAACAACTAATCGAACTCTTCGAGGTCGCCGCAACTCACTCGCTTCACATCGAGTGGCTCGGTTCCCAACGCGCGCTCGCACAAGAGCTCGCCGCGAGCGACACGACCACTCCGGCCCTGCGCTTGATGACCAAACTTCAGAGCTCCCTCGACCCAGCCGGCGTCTTTGCCCGCGGCCGCTTTCTCGGAGGACTGTGAGATGAGCCCCGCGAAAATCCGCACAAGTGAAGAGCTGGTCGACTACGCCGCCACGCTCGACTGCATCCACTGCGGGCTCTGCCTCGAGACCTGCCCGACCTATCAACTGACCGGCGTCGAGACCTCCAGCCCGCGCGGACGCATTCACTTGATGCGTGCCGTTGCCGAGAACAACCTCGTGCCGGACGACGCCTACCGCGACGAGATGGAGTTTTGTCTCGTCTGCCGTCACTGCGAGAGCGTCTGCCCCGCCGGCGTTCGGATGGGCGAGATGATGTCGGTGGCGCGCGACTCGATGCACGAGGATGCACCGCGCTCTCTCGGTGTCCGGCTCGCTCGCTGGTTGGGCTTTCGCGTGCTGCTTCCGAATCGTGCGGCGCTGCGGATTTCGGGGAGCCTCCTGCGCTTCGCACAGAAGAGCGGACTCTTGCGTTGGCTCGCCGAGCACTCGCCGGTCGCGCGTGAGCAGTTCGCCGCGCTCGCGGCGCTTCCCACGGTTGCCCCCGCGAACCTGCGGCGGATGCTACCGGCTCGCTCGCCCGCAATCGGAAGCCACTCGAGTTCACAAACCTCGGTCGTCTCGATGTTCGAAGGCTGCGTCATGCCCGAGCTCTACTCCCAGGTCAACCGCGCAACAGAGACCGTTCTGACCCGGCTCGGCGCAGAGGTGTGCACGAACCCAGCGGCGGTCTGCTGCGGCGCGCTACACGCACACAACGGAGACCTCGCCGGCGCTCGCTCCCTCGCGCAAAAGTTGATCAACGCCTACGAGCCACGCGAGAGCACCGAGGACTCGGCGAGCACACCGATCGTTGTGAACAGCGCGGGCTGCAGCGCACACATGAAGGAGCTCGCGCACCTGTTCGACAGCGCCGATCCATGGCACGCGCGCGCCGAAGCTCTGGCGAAACGCATTGTCGATTTTTCGGAGTACGTCGCGCCGCGCCTCGCCGAAGAGCAGCCCGACCTCCGGCTCGACCTCTCCGCTCCGATCACCTGGGACAACCCCTGTCACCTCTGCCACGGTCAGTCCATTCGCGAGCAACCGCTCGACATCCTGCGCTCCATCGACTTCGGCTCTAACGCATTCGTCGAACTGGAAGGTTCGGAGTCTTGCTGCGGATCGGCCGGAATCTATTCGGCCCTGCGTCCCCAAGACTCCGCCGACATTCTCGATCCGAAGCTCGACGCACTAAAAGATTCCGGCGCCAAGCTACTCATCACGTCAAATCCCGGCTGTCAGATGCAGTGGCAGAGCGGCATTCGTCGTCGCGGTCTCGATGTCGAAGTGAAGCACCTCGCCGAAGTTCTTGACGACGCGCTGTCCCGGTCGGTGCCCGAGTCAGAGCTCGACGCGAACGAACGCGGCGAGTAGCTCTTCCGCGCGTTCGACGGAGCCCGAGTGATCCGTTGGCCACCGGATGACGAGCACGCAGTAGCGCTGGGACTCACTGAGATTGACGCGGAACTCGTCGGTAGCGCTCACTTCGCTGAAAGTGCGCTCGTGCCGGAAGCCCACCCGGCCCTCTCCCCAATCCAAATCACCGCCGCTGATCGGGATCGGCTGGCCGGGCCCCGCCATGACCATCATTCCCATGCCACGGCGGCCGCGTGAGCCGCCCTCGCCTCCCTGTTTCCCCCCAAAGGACCGAACCGCGCCCTCCGGTTCATCGGGAAAGACGAAGAACACCTCCATCGGTGGGGTTCCATCGACAAGCTCCACCTTGGGCGGAGTCCAGGGCTCAAAGCTCATCGACTTTTTGGCCCCATCCCCCTCCTGATCACTCTCACCCTCGCGCTCGCCCTCACTCTCCGTGTCACTCTCGCCGTCACCGCTCTCTTCCTGAGCTTCAGACTCCTCCTCAAGGGGATCGGGTTCCGGCGCATAGTCGGGATGAGCCAATCTCACCACGCGATCGCCACCCGGTAATCGGGCAGCGGACACGATCTCGAGTCCAAAGGGCAGATCGTCGAAAGCAAACTCAGCGCTCAAGACCTCTTCGGGATCGAGCAGCGCCCCACGGGTGCTCAGCCAACCCATCGGATCGGCGATCACCATGACGATCACCGCAATCGACAGAATCGTAAGCGCCATTCCGACGACGCAGCCTCCCTTTTCGGGACGCTGCGCCGGGTCGGATTCTGGAGAGAGGTTCGCTTCACTCACGCGCGAGCTATTCCCACGGGTTGAAGGGCGCGAAGAATCGGTCGGCGAGCTCTTGACCCAACACTTCCGGGCTCTTTTCCGATTCGGAATCTTCCTCGTCAGACTCTTGCGATAGGGCATTGGAGAGATCGAGGACCTCAACGATGCGAATCCGTCCGTCATCGCGAGTCAGGTTCACCAAGAGCACCCACATGTCCTTATTCCGGCTCTTCGTTTTCCCCATCGAAAAATCGAACTCATTGCCCGCTTGAAGGTAGACGGCCTGGGATTCGCGCCCGTCGATCATGACCTTCAAGGGCGTCACGTTTTTGACATTTCCCATGCCAAACATGTTGTCGCGTTGGAACGCGCCGCCGGAAAAGGCTTCGTCGATCTCTTCACGATTCACATCCTCACCATCGAAGTTGAAGATGACCGCCCCCAAACCGTTATGTTCGGAGATGAGGACATATCCTCCCGAGCCCATCATTTCGCCGCCAAAGGCTTGGTAGCCGCTCGGACGCTCATCGAAGGGCAAGACCTCGTCGATGTTCCCCCAGACAATGTCCGGGTCGATCGCATCTTTCGCGATGTTGAAGAGCATCCCGCCACCGACGAGCAAGAGAATCATCACGATTAGGCCGCATCCCCCGCAGCCCCAGACCCACATCGGAATGCCCGACTTGGGAGCTTCCGCGACTTCTTCCGACCAATCTGATTCGGGCATATCTCGTTCCTTCTATTAACTACGACGACCGGTGGAGGCCGAACGAATGCGACGGGCCGAAACCTCGAGCCGTTCGCGTTCCCTCTTCCAGACCCGATCAAGACCAGTTCGCATTCTCCCGCTCGGCGCTCCCGAACGCCAGCGTTTCGCCGCGCCGAGCATCAGAGCCACGAGACCCTCATAGTCTCGCCAGTCCACGTACTCGGGCGCGATCGATCCATTCGGCGCACAGTTGTGGTAGTTGCCCAGAGCCAGGCATAGCCCGCCCGCAGGCACGTCCCAGAGGTTGTAGGCCGAAGATTCACAGCGCCCGCCGTCCATCAGAGCGCGCTGGAAGACGAAGTCCGGAAACTCCCGCCGGAGCTCTGCCGCCACGTCCTGCAAAAGATGTGTGATCGTCGGTTCGAAGATCGTTCCGGCGTCTCCAACTCGGATGACGGGGCCCTCTCCGACCTTGGCCGTACTGCGCTTGGGCGAGCATTCAAGCCCGATCACCGACCACTTGCCCCGGATCGCTTTGCTGCGCAAGAGCCCCTGACAACCGATGAAGCCGGTCTCTTCGGCGCGCGTAAAGATCCCGAGTACGGGAGCCTTGTGGCGAGCCTTCGCCAGAAGTTCCAAGGTTGTCAGGAGTGCAGCGGCACCGATCAGGTCATCGCAGACGCGAGCGCGAAAGCGCGTGCCCGAGAGGGAACCCGGAGTCAGGTCCCACATGCCGAACATGCCCTTCTTCGCTTTGCCGACGAAGTCGTCGAAGTGAGCGATGATGAGCTTGTCTTTGTCGCGCGAGACTTTTTGAACTCGCCCCGTCGCGCACTCTTCGAAGGTGGTTCCGTCGTAGAACCGAACCCGGCTTCCGACGAAGTATTTCTCGGGCACGCCGCCGTGAAAGCTCGCGGTTTTCTTGCCCGCGCGCACGCCGCGATACAGAAAGCCGGGATGGTCGAGGTGTGCGCTGTAGGCGAGCCCCGGTCCGGCGGGCTTGCGGCCGACACCCTTCCAGGTCACCAGCAGGTTCTGATAGCGATCGGTCTGAAGCTCGAAACCCGGGACGCGATCGACGAAGTCGCGCACGACTCGAACCATGGCGTCTTCAGCGTAGGGTGCCGTCGGCGGCGACAAGAGTCGCTCGGTGTGATCGACGAGCAGCTGTCGCGCTTTACCGTCGAGAACTCCGTGGTCTTCGGAGGGCAGAGCGAAACGCGCGCGCGGCGCACGGGGTAGCTTGGAGGTCTTCACGCTTTCCAATCGTAAAAGCCTTGGCCGCTCTTCTTGCCCAATTCCCCGCGCGCGACTTTTTCGCGCAGGATCTCCGGCGGAGCAAAGCGCTCGCCAAACTCGGTTTGCAGGTACTCCGCGATCGAGAGCCGAACGTCGAGGCCAACCAGGTCAGTCAACTTGAGCGGCCCCATCGGAAACCCGTACCCGAGCGTCATCGCTTTGTCGATGTCCTCAGCGGAAGCGACCTCTCCCTCGACCATTCGCATCGCCTCGAGTCCGATCGCAATGCCGAGCCGCGACGACGCAAAGCCCGGACTGTCGACGACGGTGATCGGCTCCTTACCCATGCGCTTTGCCAGCTCGACGGTCGTCGCGACCGCCTCATCGGAAGAGCCGTTTCCGCGAACGACCTCGACCAGCTTCATGATGTGAACCGGGTTGAAGAAGTGCATGCCGACGACGCGCTCGGGGTGCACCGTCACATTGGCGATCTCGGTGACCGGCAGAGACGAGGTGTTCGTCGCGAGCAGAACGTCAGCGCCGAGCTTTGATCCCAGCTCGCCGAACAGCGCAGCCTTGAGCTCCATCTTCTCCGGGATCGCCTCGATCACCACCTGCACTTCGTCGATGGCGACATCGAGCTCCGTCGTTCCGCTGAGCCGCTCCATGGCCGCATCGCGCGCCGCAGCCTCGACCTTGCCCTTCTCGACACCCTTGTCCAGGTTTGCGCGCACCTTGGCGATTCCGCGATCCACGAAGTCCTGCTGGATGTCGTACAGCCGCGTCTCGACGCCGCACATAGCGAGCACCTGCGCGATTCCATTCCCCATCGTTCCGCCACCAATCACGGCGGCGCGTTTCACATCTTGAGCGTTCACATGGACTCCTAAGCTTTCGGTACGAGCACGATTTTTCCCACAACATCGCCGCGCTCGAGCAACTCGTGCGCGTGGACGATTTCCGACATCGGCATGACGCTGTGTACCACTGGGCGAAAGCGCCCGTCAGCCAGCCGGTCGAAGATAAAGGGATAAGAACTTCGCGGCCCCATGGTGGAGCCCAGTACGGACAGGTTTTTCATGAACAGGTGCGGAAGCATCAGGTCGACCTTGGGACCCGTCGTTCCGCCGCACGTCACCAAGCGGCCATTGCGAGCGAGCGCGCTCATCGAACCGCGCCAGGTCGCAGGCCCGGTGTGCTCGACGACCACGTCGACCCCACGACCTTCGCTCCAACGTTTAACTTCCTTAGCCCAACCGTCCTGATAGTGGTCGAGCACGAGCTCTGCGCCGAGAGAGCTCGCGAGCTGACGCTTCTCCTCGGTTCCCGCCGTGGCGATCACGCGCGCGCCGAGTTCGCGAGCGAGCTGAATCGCAGCCGAGCCGAGTCCGCTCGAGCCGGCCATCACCAAGACCGTCTCGCCGGCTTGAAGCTGCGCGCGATTCACGAGCAGACCGTAGGCGGTCACAAAGACGAGCGGGCATGCGGCGGCTTCGATCGGATCCAGACCCGCGGGAAGTGGAAAGGCAAAGCGCGCGTCAATGGCCACCAACTCGCAGTCGAGCCCATCGCAGTGCTCACCGCGAATGCGGTAGTCGTCCGACAGATGATCATTGCCCGCGCGATCGTGCGCCGACTCGCCCGAGCTGTAGCCCGGCTCGATCATGACAAGCTGGCCGACCGACAATCCGCTCACGCCTTCGCCGAGCGCGACG
The DNA here is from genome assembly GCA_029259635.1 of Planctomycetota bacterium. GTDB lineage: Bacteria > Planctomycetota > UBA1135 > UBA1135 > OFTM34. The sequence goes on from JAJDEU010000013.1 coordinate 184,302, forward strand.
ATCTCGCCCGTTCCGTCGCATCCGAGAATGCGCGGCATCGGAATCTCGACGCCCGGCATGCCGCGCCGCACCCACAGGTCGAGGTGATTGATCGACGCGGCGATCATGCGCACCAGGACCTGCCCCGGCGCAGCCTCTGGATCGGCCACATCCTCCCAGACCAAGACGTCCGGAGCTCCGTGTTCGTGAATCCGTGCCGCCTTCATATCACTTGCCCTTGAACTCGGGCTTGCGCTTTTCCGTGAAGGCCGAGATGCCCTCGCGAGCATCTTCGGAAGCAAACAGCTTGGCCTGCAGCTCGCGCTCGTAAGCGAGTCCCGCCTCCAGCGTCAGCTCCGCACCCGTCTGCACCGCGCGCTTGATGTGCCCGACACTCATCGCCGCGCGCCCCGGCGTCGTGAAGTCCGCTGCGAAGTCGAGCGCTTGGTCGAGGAAGCCGCTCTCGTCGTCCGCGTCGAACAGACGATTGACAAGCCCCAGCTCGTGCGCGGTCTCATAGTCGAACAGATCGCCGGTCGCCATCAGTTCGATCGCTTTCGATTTCCCGAGCGCGCGTGCCAAGCGCTGGGTGCCACCGGTTCCGGGCAAGACGCCGAGCGAGACTTCGGGAAGCCCGCAGCGTCCGGATCCCCGTCGCGCGACCCGCAGGTCGCAGGCCAGTGCGACCTCCAGTCCACCGCCAACGCAGTGCCCACCGAGAGCCGCGATGATCAACTTCGGCGTGTGCTCAAACCGGAGCAAGGTCTCGTTCGCGTGCAGGCAAAAGTTGTACTTGAAGCCCGGCGTGACGGCGTCGAGCATCGCGATGTCCGCCCCCGCGCAAAAGAATTTCTCGCCACTCCCGGCGAGCACGATCACCTGAATATCGTCGTCGAAACGCGCGCGCAGAATGGCCTCATCCAAGTCGCGCATCATCTCGTGGCTGTAGCCGTTCGCAGGAGGATTCGTGAGCGTGACGAGCGCGACTCCGCCGCGCGTCTGCCAGGTGACTTTCCCGTTGGGCAGAGTCTCGGGCGCGGAGAATTGGGAGTGTGTAGACATAGTGGTTTCCTGCGGGACGGGAGTCGGTCGAGGCGAGCGGCATCCACGAGCACTTCGCGCTCTGGCCAGATCCCACCATTCTTCGCGAAGAGCGCGGTGACCCACCCCTACCACCGACCTTCTGCGAACGAGAACTTCGGCGAGAGGTTTTAGCAGAATCGCGCCGGAAGGTCGACGCGTGCTACTCGGTTCGCCGAATCTCTCGCAGAGTGCTGCGCCCGCTCACCGCTCCGTCCGTGCCGATCGCCAGGATCTGCACGTAGAGCTCTTGCCCCGGCAACAGAGAATCCCAAAACGACGCGGGAATCCGCAGGCTGCCACGCGGTGCTTCGCCAAAGACGGTGATCGCCCGAAAGACCGCCCGTTCAAAATGCCAAGGGCGGTGATTCATCTCCGGGTACAGCCCGATCGCAACGTCGTATTCCGACACGTTGTCGATCTTCCAGAGCAAGAGCGGCGGCTCGCCTGGACCAAAACCCGCTCCGTTCAGCGGCTCCACCCAATCGACCGCAGCGTAGTGATCACTGCCCTCCGTCATCGAGGGATCGACCCGTCGATTCAGGTCGGTGGCGGCAATCACGGGATCGGAGTTCCAACCCTCGAAGCGCATCCGGTCGATCAACATCGGAAAGGCTACGACACAGAGGACCAGCTGCGTGATGACCGCAACGCGCAAGATCCGAAGTCGCTCTAATCCGAGCGCCACGGGTACGATCAATGCGGGCAGGAAAGGATAGAGATGACGCGCCTGCGGCTGTGCGAACTGCAGGTTGAACCAAACCTCGGCGACCATAATCAGTACGGCGCAGGCGAGGAGAAAACCGAGTCCCACCGACGCGGGAGGTAGAGCGGAATCGCCGGCTAGCTTGCGGGTTCGATATCGATGAAGCGCTCCGCCCGAGCCCAGTACGGCGCAGGCGAGAAGCAACACGATGAGCACGACCAGTGCGGTAGTGCCTTCGGCTTCGTCCATCGAGAAGAGCTCACGCCCGAGCACGATCCAGCGCAAGCACATCCAGACTCCGGTGAGCGCGACGACGGCGCCAAGCCAAACACCGACAAGTCGCGCGTGGCCACGCGAACCGAAAGCGATCGGAAGTGAGGCGGCCACTCCGATCGCCGTGAGCGCGCCGAACGGCACCACGATCCAGGCCGGGAACCAGACCGACGTCCAACCGAAGTCCGCAAGCCAAGTCAGGAACAGCGACATCGAGAAGAGCACTGTGCCCTCAAGTCCCCAAGCCGCCGCTGCCGGGAGGTTGTCGGTGTGGTAGGGACTGATCTGTTGGTAGCGCCAGGTCCACAGCGGGTGGCCGCTCTCGATCCAACCCCACACGAGATAGGGTCCCGCGATTGCGGCGAAGCTGAGCGCGCAAACCAAGAGTGGGCGACGGAACTCGCGGCCGGTGCGCCAGGCGAAAACCGCGGCGAGGAAGCACGCGGGAATCAGGACCATTCCATTGAGTTTGGTCAGCGAGGCGAGTGCCACGCAAACTCCGGCGAGCGCCGCCCAGCCCGTTGGTTTGCCCTCGCCACAGCACCACTCGACGCACGCGTACAGCGCAAGCGCCCCCCACGCGGCGAGCATCATATCCATGGTGAGCGTCCCACTGAGATGCTGGAACTGCGGGAGAAAGGCACACAGTGCCGTCGCCCACGTCGCGCGGTGCGGACTGCCCGTGATGCGCGCGGCGATGAGCCAAACTCCCACGAGAGCGATCAGCGCCCATGGAATCGTGAACAGTCGCAGTACGCGCAGGTCGAAGCCGGCACCGGTGAAGGTGGATTGTTCATCCGCGCCATGCCGAAAGTGCATCCTCGACGCCGGCTCTGCGAGAGCTTCACGAACGGGGGAATCCCTCTGCCTGCGATAGAAAGCCGGCTCATGCGGCGCCGTGAAATTCCAATCGCTCGCGCCGACCGCATCGAAGATCGGAACCATCGAGAGGAACCAGAGCGGCGGGACGATTCCTCGGCTGAGGTACTCGAGCTCGTGAGTCAGCTCCACCGAGGGCTCGGTCAGGTGGCCTTCTGCGGACAGATAGCGAATATAGCTGAGATTGCCCGGCTCGTCGGGTCCCTCGAACAGCGGCAATCGAACGGCGTGCAGGACCGCGAAGACCGCGAAAAGCACGAGTACGCTGCGCAGTCCCACTCGATTACTCTGTTCCGTACTCACCCCGCTGATGATGAACTTCGCGGGGGCTCGCTTCCACCACCTGGCACCGAAATCCGAAGCTTCACTGCCGAGCGACCTGAAATCGTCGAGCCCTTGCCGCAACCCGAGTCACGACTATGAAATCGAGTACAAAATCGAGCATCGCGTCCGTGTCGTTTTTGCTCGCCATTTCATTGCCGATCGCGGCTCAGTCGGAAGCGAACCCATCCAACCTCAAAGCGGAAACGATTCGGACGGTCGCGGAGTTCCATGAGCTGCGCTACACGGACGACGAGCTTGAGTTGATGATGGAGGACGTCGCGGAGCAGCTCGCCGGTTTTCGAGAGCTGCGCAACATTCCGCTCGGCAACGAGATTCCGAGCGCGCTCCTATTCGAACCGCTCGGCTATGGCGTCACGCTACGCGCCGCTTCAACGGGGGCCGTCGAGGAACCGCTGCTCTTACCCGACCTTGAGCGACCCTCCGATCTCGAGGAGCTGGCCTTCTACGACATCACTTCGCTGGCCGCGCTGATTCGATCGCGCAAAGTCAGCTGCCTTGAGCTCACCGAGAGCTTCATCGCGCGCTTGCGCCGCTTGGACAACGACCTGCACTGCGTCATCACTTTCACGGAAGAGCGCGCACTCGCCCAGGCACGCCAACTCGATCAAGAACTCGAGGACGGAAACTGGCGCGGCCTTCTGCACGGAATTCCGTGGGGCGCCAAGGACCTCCTGTCGGTCCGGGGCACTCGCACGACCTGGGGCGCCAAACCTTTTGAGGACCAGATCATCGATCGGGATGCGACGGTCGTCACTCGACTCGACGAAGCGGGCGCGATTTTGATCGCCAAGCTCTCGCTCGGCGCGCTCGCCTGGGGCGACGTGTGGTTCGGCGGAATGACGCGCACTCCCTGGAATCCCGATCAGGGTTCGAGCGGCTCCTCGGCCGGTTCAGCCTCCGCCTCCGCAGCCGGCGGCGTCGTCTTCGCCCTCGGCTCCGAGACACTCGGCTCGATCATTTCGCCATCCGTGCGCTGCGGAAACAGCTCACTCCGCCCCACATTCGGCCGCGTCTCGCGCCACGGCGCGATGGCGCTCTCCTGGTCCATGGACAAGCTCGGCCCGCTCTGTCGATCGGTGAAAGACGCCGCGATCGTCTTCGACGCGATCCTGGGGCCCGACCCTCTCGATCGACACGTCCAAGATCACCCGTTCCGCATCCCCGGACGCGTTGACGTCCAAGGCTGGCGAGTGGGAGTGCCTAAGGGCGCGTTCGATCGCAGCCCGCGAGATCGGCGCGTGCTCGACGAGCTAGAAGCGCTCGGCGTTGAGCTCGTTCCCATCGAGCTGCCCGATTATCCGGTCGGCGCGATGTCGGTCGTGCTCTCGGTCGAGGCCGCCACCGCCTTCGACGAGTTCACTCGCAGCGGCGGTGCTCACGAGCTCGTCCGGCAAACCCGCGATGCTTGGCCGAATGTCTTTCGCGCCGCAGAGTTGGTTCCCGCCGTGGAATACGTTCGCGCGAATCGCCTGCGCTCGGCACTGATGCGCGAGTTCGACGCCGCCATCGCGGACATCGACCTCTTCGTTCACCCGGCTTTCTACGGCCTGACCACAACCAACTTGACCGGTCACCCGACCGTCATTGCGCCGAGCGGCTTTTCGGAGGACGGCCTGCCCTACTCGATTTGCTTTACCGGTCAGCTGTTCGGTGAAGAGCGGCTACTCGCACTCGTGCGCGCGTGGCAGGAGTCGAAGGACTACCACCTGCGCCACCCGGTTCGCTAGGTCTTCGATTTCGCCGGGCTCATGTAGAGGATGTGCTCGCCGCCCGCGCGCGACTTCCCCTCCTCGATCGGCACGATCCCCTTCGAGTGAATCGCGAACAGCGGAGTCGAGCCCTCATTGAGCGCCTGGAACTCCTCCCAGTCGTACTCGTGATCGTCGAGCTCGGTGATCTTGAATTTGCCGTCACTCCAGTAGTGCGAGGTAAGCGCACCAAAGGTCACGTCCTCGCCCCAGGGCATCCGACCATTCAAGTGCGTATGGTCCTCTTCCTCCGCGTCGCCCGTCCGGAGCTGAAGCACGTTCTCGCGCCCGACCAACTTCACCAAAGCGACGGACACGAGCGAGTTGTAGTGGTCGTCTCCGGTTCCCGCTAACACCCAAGACAGACGCTCGAAGGGCAGCTCATCCTGGGTCTCTTCATTGAGCACATCTCCGTGAAAAGAGTGAACGCCCCGCATGCGGGCCTGCGACGTATTGCGATAGTTCGAGTCGCACAGAATCACGTCGACGCCTTCTTTGCCGAGTGCGATCGCGAGATCAATCGCCCAGTTCGATGCACCGACGATCAACAAGCCCCCGCCGCCCTTGCCCGACAAACCGAGCGCGCGCGAGAGCGGCGAGATCGTCAAGCCGTGCAGAACCACCGTCGCGATAATCACTCCAAAGATCACCGGAACGAGCATGTGCGCGTCGCTGTAGCCCGCTTCTTCCAAGCGGAGAGCCAGCGCACCGGCCATCGCGACGGCGACCACTCCGCGCGGCGCGATCCAACCGATGAGAAACTTTTCCTGCCAGGGCAAGCCGCTGCCCGCCAAGGAGACCCAGCTCACGATCGGCCGAACAATGAAGAGGACCGCGGGAATCAGGAGCACCGCGCCCAGCGTGATGCCCTCCAAGTCGGAGAACCGCATGCGCGCGGCCAATACGAGGAACAGGACGGCGACGAGGATTGTCGCGACCTCTTCCTTGAAGCGCCGGATCTCCTCGATACTCGAAGAGCGCGAGTTCGCCAGCACCACGCCGGTGATCGTCACTGCCAGGAGTCCCGCCTCGTGAAAGATCGCGTTGCAGCCCGCGAAGATCAGCAACGCGGCGCCGAGAATTGCCGGAGTCTTTAGGTGCTCGGGAAAGAATCCGCGCCGGAGCGCTAGGCCGAGCAGCAGGCCGCTCACCCAACCGATCACAGCGGAGCCCCCGATTAGGACGAGGAGGTGACCGAGCCCATCCGAACCGACGATGGCAACCTCGAGCGCCACGACGGCGAGCAGGGCGCCGAAGGGATCGTTGACGATGCTCTCCCACTTGAGCAGCAGAGCGGGGCGTTGCTTGATGCGCGCTTGGCGCAACATCGGTTTGACGACGGTCGGACCGGTTACGACGAGGATCGCGCCGAAGACCGCGGAGGTGGCCCATGAAAACTCGGCGAGGTGGTGCGCGAGGAAGGCCGTCAGTGTGAAGGTGAACAGCAGGCCGCCCAAGACGAGGGCGAGGAGCGGCCAACCGAGCTTGCGCGCTTCGGAGATTCGCAGCGACAAGCCGCCCTCGAACAGAATCAGCGCCACGGAGAGCGAGACGACCGGCCTCAGCAGATCGCCAAAAGCTCGATCGGGATCGACCCATCCGGTGACCGGGCCGATCACGATTCCGATCGTGAGCAGCAGAATGAGTGCGGGGATGTGGAGGCGCGCCGCGATCAGCTGCGCCAAGACTCCTACCGCGACGAGACCGGCAATCAGATAGAGGGGATCCATAACGCGCGCCAATCCGTCGAGCGGCGGCTTGCCACGTTAGCGTCCGCTATTCGAATCTCAAAGCCGTTATAGGATCCATCTGCGCAGCGCGACGAGCCGGGAAAATCCCGAAGACGACTCCGACCGTGCAGGAGATCACCAGCGAGAGCATCACATAGCTCGGCGCGATGACCGCTTTCCAGTTGGTCAGCTCGACGATGCCCAGGATTCCAGCGATACCCACCAGGCAGCCGAGCAAGCCACCGATAGCCGCGATCGCCGTGGTCTCCGCCAAAAACTGAAGGACGATGTCGCGCCGTCGCGCCCCCAGCGCTCGCCGGATCCCGATCTCCTTGGTCCGCTCGGTGATCGTCGCCAACATGATATTCGCGATCCCGATTCCGCCGACGAGCAGCGAGATACTCGCAATCAAGATCATCACCAGATTGAAAACGCGCTGGGTCTCTTCACTCTGCTTGAGCAGCTCCAGCGGAACGACGATTTCATAGTCCACGCGATCGTGAAGCTTTTTGAGAGCTGCGGTTAGCATTTGAGACGTGCGCAGGACCTCGCTCTCACCCGTTGTCGTCACGACGATCTGGTCGAGATCGACTTGTGTGAACTCCTGCGAGCCCGCGCGCTCGATCAAGGTCACCGTTCCAAGAGTTCGCATCGAAGTCTCGTACGGGATGTAGACCTCTTGGGTAGTCGAATCGATGTTCAGCGCCTTGCGCGTGTGCGACCGAAAGGCTGCGTCTTCGAGGACTCCGATCACTTGGAACGGAAAGCCGCCAATCTGCAGCCACATCCCGATCGGGTCTTCCACAGTCTCGAGCTGCGCGACGAGCCCGCGACGCACCAAGCAGACCTTGGCGAAATTCTCCGCATCGACTTCGGTAAAGACACGACCGCGACCGGCTTCCAGTCCGAACATGCGCAGGTAGGCCGGCTCGACGCCGAGCACGGAAGCCTCCAAGCGCTTGCTCCCATACCACAGGCGCTGGGTAATGCGATTGACGCGCAACATGGTCTCGACGGTCGGAATCACATTCGCGATGTAGTCCGCATCCTCGAACGTCAACCCGTAGCGATCCTTATTCTGCGTGTCGGTCGTATCCGGCTTGATCTCTGCCGGCGGCTTAACGGAATTGATAATCACGTTCCGCACGCCGAGCTCTTGAATGCGCGACAGAATTTCATGCCGCGCGCCCGCGCCCACGGAGAGCATGGCGATCACGGAGGCCACGCCGAAGATGATCCCGAGCATCGTCAGGAAAGAGCGCAGCTTGTTACGCAAGAGGTTCTTCACCCCGAGCGCTACGACTTCGAAGAAGCGGCTAATGCCCACTAGCTCACAACTCCCGCCGTGCTCTCGACTCCGCTCGACAACAAGCAGCCCGTCCCCACGCCCGTATCTTCCAGGACCAGCCCGTCGCGCATCTCGATCACGCGCGGCAGTTTGTTCGCGATCTCCGCGTTGTGCGTCACCATCAAGATCGTGCGACCCTGCTCGTGCAGGTCGTGAAAGATCTTGAGCACCTCCTCGCCGTTCTTCGTGTCGAGGTTGCCCGTGGGCTCATCCGTCAACAGAAGAGCGGGTTGGTTCACGAGCGCACGCGCAATCGCGACGCGCTGACACTCGCCACCGGAGAGCTGCGGCGGATAGTGCCCGGTGCGATGGCCGAGCCCGACCGCTTCGATGAGGTCGAGACAGCGCTGGTGGCGTTCGCGCCTGGGTGTTCGGCTGTAGAACAGCGGAAGCTCCACATTCTCGGCGACCGTGAGCTGCGCGATCAGATTGAAGGACTGAAAGACGAAACCGATCGATCGATTGCGCACCAGCGAGAGTCGATCGTCATCGAGATGCGCAACATCTTCGCCATTGAGGCAGTACTCGCCGCTGGTGGGTCGATCCAAACAACCGATGATGTTCATCAGCGTGGTCTTGCCCGAACCGGAAGCGCCGACGATTCCCACGAATTCGCCCTCCTCGACATGAATGTCGAGGCCGTGAAGAACGGTCAGCGCGCTGTCGCCAGTCCCGTAGGTCTTGACGATTTTATCGAGCTCTAGAACTCTCCTCGACATCGCCGGCTAACCCTTTGCGCCCATTCCGGCGAGCCCGGTCGACATGCCGCCCTCTTCTTCGCTCTCCTCCGTCTCCACTTCGCTATCGAGTCGCGGGTCGTACAAAAGCACACGATCTCCCTCATCGAGGCCCGACTTGATCTCGACCTGGTGAGAGTTGTTGCGTCCAACCTCGACCACCGTCCGCGTGATCACGCCGTCGGCATAGACAAAGCAATAGTGCGTGCCCTCTTCGGGAAAGACCGCGTGGATCGGCAGCTGGAGCACATCTTCATACTCCGCGACGTGAATCTCGACCTTGGAAGTCACGCCGGCACGCAGTTCGGTTTCGGACTTCTTCATCGTGATCGTGACTTTGAAGGTCTTGTTCGAGTCGTCGGTCCAGCTCTGCGCCGTCGCCACCGTTGCGATCTCCGTAACCTCGCCTTCGAACAACTCGCCCTTATTCGTCTCGACCGACACCGAAGCCCGCATGCCCTCTTTCACGCGCGCGATATCCGCCTCATGAACCTGGACCAAGACCTGCATCTCGCGCAGGTCCGGCAGGGTGAACATCGTGTGTCCGGAGGAGAGGTGATTGCCAACCTTGATCTGGTCGCGCATCCAGCTCCGATCGGGATTGCCGTAGTACACAATTCCGGGAGCGGGTGACTTGATCGTGTGGTACTCAAGCTCCTTCTTCTGCTCGGCAAGTCGATCCTCTGTTTGAGAGATCTGGCGCTCCTTCTGAGTCACGCGCGCCTGCTTCTCCTTCAGGCTGATCGTCGATTTCTCTCGCGCATTCTGAAGCACGCGCTCCGCATCACGCAGGTTCGCGTTCTTCTGCTTGAGCTCCATCGTCACCGTATAAGCGTTGTAGAGCTCCAGCTCACGCCTCGCATTCTCCTCGCCAATCTCCGCCTCCCGCAGCTTGATTCGTTCTTCCTCGACCTGGTTCTTCGTCAGGAAGCCCTCCTTCTCCAGCTCCGGAACCTGCTCGAATCGATCCTTCGCGCGTCCAAACTCCGACGTTGCCTTCTCGAACGCCAAGACCTTCTTTCGCTTCTCATTGGGCTGGTCGCCCTCTTCATATCTTTCGAGCTCCAGTCGCTTGAGGTCGAGCTGAAGCTCGGCCTTTTCGATGCCCGCATTGCTATCGCGCTCCTGGATTGCGAGCCCCGACTGCGCCGCCTCCAGCTCGGCCTCGTACTGAATCATTTGATTCTCAAAATCATCGATTCGACGCTCGAGCTCCGTCTTGTCGAACTCGGCCAAGATGTCGCCCTCGACGACCTCCTCGCCTTCCTCGATCAACCACGTCACTTGGCTTCCGCCTTTGAACTTCGGCTTGATCTCTTCCGAGTTCTTGGCTTTGAGGTAGCCGTTCTCGGTCACCGTCACCGTCATCGATCCCCTCCGCGCAGCGGCCATGGAGCTCTCGGGCATCTCTCGTGCGAGGCTATCCCCCCCCGAGAAGTACTTCATGCCACCCGCACCGCCGACCGCCAAAACGAGCACGGCTATCAACAGATTCTTCATTCCACCCACATCCCCTGTTCATCGATAAACACAATTCCGAGGTCGCGCAAAAGGCTCAGGCGCGCGATCTCGTAGTTGACCTGTTCGCGGATCAGACTGTTCCGAGCATCGAGCAGTGACTGTTGGGCTTCCACAACATCCCGGTTGGGAATCTCGCCGCGCTCGAAACGCAGCTGGGCCACCCGCACGTTCTTCTGTTCGTCGACAATCAACTGTCGTTGAATATCGAGGCTGAGCTTGCGTCGCTCGAGCTCGCGAAAAGCACTCTCGACGGTAACGATCAAATTGTCCCGAAACTCGTCGTAGCTCCGCTTCGCCTGCACGAGAGCGATCTCTGCGCGCCGATAGTTGCTCGCTTCATTGACGCGATCGACCGGTACTTCGAGGGAGAGCCCCACGCTCAGGCTCTCCGAATCGAACTTTTGATTCGAGAAGCTCGCGTTCGGTCCCGCGGGAAGATTGACGTTCGCGTTGAAGTCGAGATCCGGCAAGAGTCCGTTTTTCGCGATCCGAACGGCACGCTCCGAATCCTCGAGCTGCTCGCGACGGGTGATGAGATCCAGCCGATTGATCAGCGCGACCTCGACGGCCGAATCCACGTCGTAGTTCACCAGAATGAACTCGGGTGCTCCCTTTAGGATTTCGACTTGTACGTTCGTCGGCAGTCCGAGGAAAATCCGAAAGCGATCCGTCGCCGCTTCGTAGTTCTCGAGCGCCTCGATCAGGCGGTTGTCGGCGTTCAATCGGTTTCGACGCGCTCGCAGGACGTCGAGTTCGCGGGTGCGTCCCACATCGAAGAGGGCTTGGGCTTGCTTCTCCGCGAACGTGAGCTCGGCCAAGTTACGGCGCTCGTTTTCAATGGACTGCGCCTGTTGAACGAGGTCGTAATAGCGCCTCGCCACGTCGATCGAAAAGTCCTCGCGAAAGAGCTCGAAGTCGCGGACGGAATAGATCATCGACCGCTCGGCGGAGGTCAGAGCCTCGTGGCTGGCCTCGGCGCCTGCCCCGCGCAAGAGTGGCTGCACCAACGACAAGCTCACGCCCGAGCTGAAGCTCTGCGAGTCGGGACTGCCGTCGTTCTCGAGGTCGGAATAGGTGGACGACCCGCCCAACGCGACCGAGCCTCCCCAGGGCAGGATCATATTGACGCCGGCTGAAAAGGTCGTCGTCTTATCCTCGGGCAAGCCGTCGCCGTCGAAGATGAAGCCAAGCGTCGAGCTCAAGAGCGGTGAGAATGCGTGGCGCGTCTCGGCCAGCCTGAGCGCCGTCAGATAGAGGTTCTCTTTCCTCGTGAGATAGTCGCGATTCGACTGCACTCCAAGACTGAGGGCACGTGCGAGCGAGACCGGCTCTATCCGCTCTGCCTCCTTCGTCTCCGACTCGAGTCCGCCCGGCCCACTCCCAGCCTCGGCCACCTTCGGTCGCACAACCGTCTCCTCACGCCCCCCTAGAGTGTGCTCGGTGCGCTCATCGAGAATCCGCGTCGCCGATCGATCCGCCCGTCGCGTGTAGGATTTTGCCGCACAACCCCAGCCCACTAGCGGGCACAGCAGAGAGCCCATGCAGAGCATAGCTAGCGCGGTCGTGGTTCGCGCCGGACGCGCTTGCTGACGATGTACCGAGGGTTCGTTCATGAATGGGGAATGACGAAACAGTGTGAAGAGGGTCGGACGCTTATCGAATCGGCTTGTTCACGCGAAAGCCGATTTTCCTAACTAAGACAGTTGTATCCACCTCTGACCTTCAAAGAGGTCGGTCGGAAAGTGAATGACGTCGAGATTCTTTGAGTGGCGGGCAAGAGACGAGGCGGAGCTGGCCTTAGGGGATGGCTAGGGTCATGAATCGCAGATTGCAGAAGCTCGAACTCGATGTCTCGCGCGAATCCTATGCCATTCGCACCAACCGCTTCGATTCCGAAGATCGAGAAGGGCTTATCGAAACAACGAGTCCCTAATGAACCTTCGATGCTATCGATTGTGAAGGAGCCAATCGTCCAAAGGAGCCGGGCTTACATAATCGAACCCTTCGAGCTAGCTCTCTGCGAGCTCTCCGCTCTATCACACCTAACTCGAACGACTACAAAGGCGAGCTCGGAATCGGCTCACTCTGCGAGCTCCTTCAGCCAAGCCTCAACGGTCGTCCGGTCAGGGGCTCCCGGTGCTTGCCGCAAGTACTCACTGAGAGCCCTCTCGGCTCGCGGCGCATCTCCCTCGATCATCGCCGCCCGACCCAAGAAGTAGAGGCAAGAGGGATCCGTCGGGTGCTTGGAGTGATAGGCCTCGAATCCCGCCAACGCCGCCGCCGTCTCTCCGGATCGAAACTGCGCCACCGCTAGGTTGTAGTCGAGCTCTTCTCTGTGAGCGGGCTTGAGCTTCCAATCACCTCTCTCCTCGAGGAAAGCGAGAGCCTCCTTGAGTTCGCCCCGCGCGAGCAAATTATAGGAATAGGCCAGGGCCGCTCCTCCGCGATCGAGATAAGAGATCCGGCCGGGATAGTCCGCGAGCGACAATCGCAAGAGTTCACCAGCGGCCTCGTGTTCCCCCCTTTGATCCAGGGAACGACCGAGAACGGAGAGCCCCTCAAGATAATCCGGAGTGTGACTCAGCTCCGCCGTGAACAAGCTTTGGTCGTTCCGGTAATCCAGAAGTCGCGCTTGAATCCGAACGCCGAAGAGAAGCACGAGAGTGGTCGCGCCAGCGCCCACGGCAAGCTTGTGCTTCCCTGAACTCGTTCGGCCGGAGAGCCAAAGACTAGCGCCCTCGACGACCGCTCCGACGAAGGCCAGGCTGGGCAGGTATAGAAACCGATCCGCGCGGAAGTGCAGCACGGGAATCAGCTGTGTCACCGGCGCCAACGCGATGTTAAAGAGGAGCACCCAACGTCGCAGCCACGGCCACTTCCAAGCTCCCCAAATTTGAAGTCCGATCGCGGTGGCCGCGGCGGCGATCGTCTGTACTTGAGCGCCTACACCCAGCGCCGACCAAGCCGTCACGGTGTCGCAAATCGAGAGCTTGATCGGCAGCACCAAGCTTCGGATGTAGCCCACATAGACACCGGCGAAGGTCAGCAGTCGCTCACCCCAGCCGTATTCCGACGGGTACTCGACTCCTTCCGCGGTCCGGACCCGAAGGAGAACAACGATCAAGGTGAGCGCCCAAGCGAGAACCGCATAACGCCGTAAGGCGCGAAGCACGTCCCCGGAAGGCGCCCGGGCTAACGCTCCCTTCGCCGCCCCTCCTGAGCCCAGCCAAAATCCCGGTTGAATCGCGAGCAAGGTCAGAGCCACCGCGAAGAGCATCGCGTTCTCCTTGGAGAGCAAGGCGAAGAGCAGCCCGAGAGCGGCTCCTCCCCAGCAGATCGCGCGCACCCCTCGACCACTCCCCGCTCGATCATTCGAAACACTCCCCCTCCCGAACCACCAAACCGAGCTCAAGAGCCCGAACACGAACAACAGATCGGCCTTGGCGTGGATCAACCCCACCACGGCAGAATTGATCGGATGCAGTCCCCAAAAGAGAGCGACTCCCCCGGCGAGGAAGACCCCACTCTTCGAGCGGCGCAATATCAGAAACACCAGCGCGACGTTCGCGAGTTGAAGCAGAAGTGATGAGAGCAGAAATCCGAAAGGCCGCTCTCCCCAAATCGCTCTGTCAAACGAATGCATCAAGCTGTAGATCGGCCTGTGATATCCCGGGTTGTTGCGATCGTTCGAGAACAGCGCCGGCACTTCCGACCACTCTGCGACGATCAAGACCCCCTCCAAGATCTCGCTCTGGTCCAACCAGACGAACCCGTTGCCAAGCCCGTTCCAATAAGCACCGGTTACCAACGCGAGAATCACGGCAAGGACCCAGCCCCCACTCGAACTCTGCTTGCGCTCGTCGACTCCCGATTCGATGGAACTACCGACCATCGCCAAAGGATTCTCGGATAAACGCCGCCGGAATCCCAATCTCCGCAACTTCAATGCGTCCGGCGAGGTCGGGCCCGCGCTCGATAAAGAGCCCCGGCTTGGCGGCCACAAAAGTAACGGTAACCGTCGCGCGACAAGCCTCTCCCAGCACCGCTCCCGAATTGGCGTCGAGCCCACTGGGCACATCGACGGCAAGCAGGGGCCGCTGCGCCGATCGAGTCGCGTAGATCAGTTCAGAAAAGCGCGAATCCAGTTCGCGGTCCAAGCCGGTGCCGAAGAGAGCGTCGACGATGAGATCCGCCGAGCGCATGCGCAGAGCGGCCTGCGGCAATTGTTCCGGGGTGGCGAGCTCCACGATCTCTCCCCCGAGCCTTCTCCACAGACCCGCGTTGAGCTGCACATCTTCCGAAGCGAGCGAGAGCTTGCCGATCTTCGCCGCGAAGAAGAGCTCCACCTCGTAGCCGCGATTCTGGAGCGTCCGCGCAATCACAAAGCCATCACCGCCATTGTTCCCGGGGCCGCACAACACGACACACCGAGCGCCCTTCCGTCTCTCCAGCATCTCCTCGGCAACCTCCGCGCAAGCGCGCCCCGCGTTCTCCATCAAGAGCGCCGACGGAATCCCGTATTCCTCGATTGCTCGCCGATCCAACTCCCGCACTTGTTCGCGAGTCAGTGTCTTTGGGCTTCCGGATTCGGACATCGCCCTACCGTACCCGAACTCGGGCTCAGCGCGAATCAGCTTCAACGACAATCACCTGGCCTCCCGAACCAACGGCGAGATCGCGCCAGTGACGAATCAGCCCGTTTGGCGCATCCACCAGAATCGCGTCGAACCGCACACGATTGAAACGAGTCTGCGAGAGCAGCATGGGCATCATGAGTTCCAAGCTCCAAATCTCACCGCCCGTCGGCGCCCCATCGGTAAGCACCATGATCGTGTCAACCTCGGGGTCGGTGAGCGCGAGCAACGCCGCCTCATAGAAATTGCCCTGACCACTCTCGGTGCAGTTTTCGAAGTCCTGATACGCCCGCGTCAAGTTGCGCTCGTTGGCCGGTTGCAGCTCATCGCTCCAGGGGAAAGCACGCTTGGTGTAGGGAATGATGTTGAACCTCGCGTCCTCAGCAAGCGAGCCGAGCGCCAGCTTGAGCTGCTGATCCGCGTATTCCTTACGCGTCGTTCCGTCGGCGCGCTTGTTCCAGAGCGATCCCGAGAGGTCGAATAGAAAAGCGATCCGGTCCGACAAGAGCGGCATGCCTCCGAAGACCCGCGATGCTCCTGATGGGGTCTCTTCAGCTGGCTTACTCGCCGCTCGCCAACGGCTCGGCAGCTTCTCTGCCCATGCGCGCCAGGGCTCGATCTTCATCCGATACTTGAGCCCCGACATCCGCCGTAAAGCACCGAGAGCACTCCACCGCAATCGAATTCGCGCATCGCCCGCGAGGATGCGAACGAGAGCGCGCGCTGCCTCCCGATTCCCAAGCGCCTCATAGCTCTCAATCAAGAGCGATCGCACGCGCGCGGAGGGATCCAGCTCCAGCTTCCGGCCGAGCTCTTCTGCGAGCTCGGTGTGCTTGGCAGTAACGAGCAGCGATGCGGCTCGCACCTCAACGCGCCGATCCTCCAGCCCCTCCGCCGCAAGCTCCAGCGCCTCCCTCGAGTCGATCGCGTCGATCGCCATCAAACTCGCCGCACGAATACCGGCACTGCGACTGCCCCCCCACTTTCGCCGCACCGCCGGCAAGACTCGCCGCTCGACTTCACCGTCTCCTTCGCTCTGCCCCTCTAATCTCTCACGCTCCGCCAATCGCTCGATCGACCACAACACCCGTCGCCGCACCTCCTCGTCGCGATCCCCGAGCCCCCGCAAGAGATCCGTCCCGCTCACTGCGATCGAAACCCGCCCCAAGGCTTCCGCCGCTCGCCGCCGCACCCCGACCTCTTTCGAACGCAAGCCCCGTTTTCCGAGAAGCGCTCGAAGCGCAACTTCGTCATCAAGGGCCCCCAACGCGAGCTGAGCTTGATCGGCTACCTGCTCCGCCCCGTCACTGAGCGCACCCACCACAAGCTTCCAACTCTCGCGATCACCGATCTTCGCAAGCCCCGTCACGGCCGAGCGTCGCTTGGCCGGTTCTTTATTCTCGAGACGATCCGCGAGCTCTCCCGCTTTTGTCGATTCACCTCCAGGGAGGCTCAATCCCGCGCTCACGATCAGAATCCACTTCAACCACTCTGTTGCCATAGCTCCGTCCTCCCAGGCGGAAAACTGCCGCCAGTTAGGGAGACGTCGACGCGTGAATTCGGTTACAGGTCTTGTGTCACGACCGCCGCGAAAAAGGAATCGGACGAGGAGTGAAACCAAAGCGCGGAGCCATCGTCTCCTCTCTCGGAGGGAACGTCGCAGAAACGAAGGACTCCAACCTACTCGTCTCCTTGAAACCGGAGCCGTTCGATGAAGCGACGTGGTCGGGCGAGTATTCGCTCGGCCGTTCTCCACTCCTCCGCTCTAGATGCACGAATACATCTGGCGCGCACTATTAACTCTCGGCGCGGGCGATCGGCGCCGGGAAACGACCGTTCTTTGACAATTAGAAACGAGCGAGGCGTCGAGGACGACTTCGCCTTCACATGCCGAACGGTCTAGGCGACGTCTTTGCCGCCGGGCGCGCCGACTTTCGGCTTTGATTTGCGCTTGGACTGTATATGGCGGCGCTCCACGAGAGTGGGTTTCTTGCGCGGCGCCGGCTCTTCGGCCGAGGCCTCGCCGAGCCCTCCGTCGCCAGTAAAGGCAGCCTCTCCGCCGGTATCGAGCGTGTCGAGGAAGGCGTTCGTCTGCTCACCGTAGAGGTGCGTGCCTCCACTCTTGCGTCCGAAGATTTGGCCGAGGTTGAGGACTCCCAACTTAAAGTCGTCGAACATGCCATAGCCCGAGACGACGGCGTGCTGGTACCAGAGAAACGCGAGCAGACTCCAGTCATAGACGGGGTTGCGCGGAAGCTTGACGAGCTTTCTCACCAGGGGAATGCCGTAGGGCAAATAGACGGCGAGGTTGAAGAGCTTCTGGAGGTTGACGACTTCGCGCAGGTCCTCTCGCCTCATCTGGGAGTCGTGTTGGATCGACGGTCCGATGTCCTTGCCGATATCGACGCGCCCTTCCTCGAAGTCTTCGCGCCCGAGCTGCGTCGAGCGGAACGGGCGGTAGAGCAGGACCGTGCAGCCTTCCGGCTTGAGGATTCGGTTGGCCTCCACCGTCTGAAACATGTCATCCAGGGTCTCCGCCGGGGAGCCCATGATGTTGTTCGTGCGATAGGTGATCTTGTGTTTCCGAAGCAGTCTCGGAATCGAATACACGATTTCGTCGGTATAGCCTTTGCCATAGACCTTGGTGCGCACGTCTTCACTGCCCGATTCGAGGCCGAACTGAACGGAAGCGCAACCGGCGCGCGACATGTTCTCGATGTCCTCTTCCGTCAGGTAGTTGATGTTGACGTTGCAAGCGAACGGCAAGCCGACCTGCTTGGGCCACTTCTCGGCGAACTCTTCAAGCCACCCGTGCTTCATGTTGAGGGCAGCGTCACCAAAGTTGACCATCCGGAAGTGCGGATAGCGCGCGGTGATGTCATTCATCTCTTCGCAGAGATAGTCCACCGACTTGACTCGATTGAAGCGCTCGTTCTTCCCGCCCGAGACCCACTCCTTCTTCATCAAGCCGACCGAGCAATAAGTGCAAGAGTTTTGGCAACCGCGGCTGGCATGTACTTGCATCACGCGCTTATGCGCGAGAAAGCCGTACTTGTAGAAGATGTCGACGTCTGGAAAGGGCAGCGAGTCGAGGTCTTGGATCGCTGGGCGGATCGGATTCTGAACGGGAACGCCATCCTTCAGAACGGCCACATTCGGAATGTCCTCGATGGGACGGTTCGCCTCCCACGCGTTGATCACGTCGAGCATCGCGTACTCGCCCTCCGCCTTGATCGTCGCGTCGATGTATTCGGCTTCGCGCAGAATCTCGATATCAAAGGAGGGGTGCGGTCCACCCATCAACGTCTTCAAGTGCGGCAGTTTTTTGCGCCAGCGCTCGATATAAGGGAACGACCAAGTCTCCTGCCCGGTGGTCGCATAAATCCCGATGACGTCGGGCTTCCAATCCTCCACCGCACTCAAAAAATTGCGTTCGAGGCCGGAGATAAAGCAGTCGGTCTCGTGACCGTGCTGCTTCAGCACCGACGAGAGCACTTTCATGCCCTCGAATTCGTGGCAGGTCGTAACGATGAAGGCTACACGGGCCAATTTTGCGTTGGGTCGGGGTGAATCGACTTCCGCACTGAGTTCGCCTTCCGGTCGCCTAAAGCCCGGAAGGCGAGAGGTCGAACGGGGCGCACCCGAGCGGGAGCTGAGGGAGTAGGAGAATGATTGGGAACCCGGAGGTGAAATCGGGAGTCCAAACCTCCCGCGCACGGAAGGGTTTGGAGTAGTCTACCACAGGAGAACACTCTCCTCCGGCTTCCCTCAGCCGGGGGAGCGATGCTCTTCCGAGGGTTGATCTCGGCTCCCGGTTCCCTCCCCGGCCGGATCTCTCCCTCACTCAGCCCTGAATCTCACCTCCCACGCCCCTCACGAGCCCCTCTCTAACCGGGGGGGCTGGCCGAAATGAAGCGCACCGCTCTCGTCCAGACCTACCACCCCTATACGCAGTTCACCCACGTCCACCCTCTGGGCGTGATGATGATCGCGGCCGTTGCTCAGGAGCGCGGGCACACCGACTGCCACGTCCTCGACATGAAGGTCGAGGACTGGACGCCGGAACAGTGCGTGGAGAAGCTCTTCGAGCTGAAGCCCGAAGTTGTCGGGCTCTCGGCCATGACCTACGAGGCCGGCTGCATGCACGAGGTCGCCAAGCTTGTGAAAGAGCGCCTGCCCGAAGCCGTCGTCATTTGCGGCGGCCCCCACCCGAGTGTGGCGGACACCGACGTCATGGAGGACGAGAGCGTCGACTTCGTCGTGCGCGGCGAGGGCGAGTTCATCTTTGCCGACCTGCTCGACGAGCTCGGAAAGGGAACAACGGACTTCACGGAACTCTCCGGCATCAACTGGCGCAACGCGGACGGCGAAGTCATTCGCAATCCCGATCGGTCACCGCCCCAGGACCTCGACGAGCTGCCCTTCCCCGCGTGGAACCTGATCGATCACTCGAAGTACTACACCGTCCCGCGCGGCGGCGTGATCTACGCGCACAAAGAGTTCGCGACGATGTTCAGCTCGCGCGCTTGTCCGTGGCGCTGCACCTACTGCCACAACTCCTACGGCAAGACTTTTCGTGAGCGCTCCGCGGAGCATGTGCTCGCCGAGATCGATCTCTTGGTCAAAGACCATGGCGTGAAAGAGCTCGTCTTTATGGACGACATCTTCAATTTTCGCCCAGAGCGCGCAAAGACAATCGCGCGCGGCTTGATCGAGCGCGACTACAAGCTGAAGCTGACCTTTCCGAATGGCTTTCGCGGCGACATCCTCGACGAAGAGCTCGTCGAGTTGCTCGTCCAAGCCGGTATGTACCGCTGCATGATCGCCGTCGAGAGCGCTGTTCCGCGCATTCAGAAGGTGATGAAGAAGAACCTCAAGATCGAAAAAGTCCGCAAGATCGTCGAGTTCACCGCAAAGCAGGGCGTGATGGTTCACGGTGCTTTCATGCTCGGCTTCCCCTCCGAGACGCGCGAGGAGATGGAAGAGACGGTCAAGTGGGCAGCAAGCAGCCACTTCCATACGGCGGCCTTCTTTCGCGTGATCCCCTTCAAGGGCACCGAGCTCTTCGAACAGGTCGAGCGCGCCGGCTTCGCGCTCCCCACGGACTGGTCGGCCTACGAGCCCTACGAGACCGAAATCAACCTGTCCGAGGTCCCCGAGTCCGACATCGACAAGATCAACAAGGCCGCCTACCGACGCTTCTACCTCCGACCCAAGCGCCTCTGGCAGATCCTCAAGCTGATCCCCAACAAGAGCAACATGATCCCGTTCCTCGCGCTCTTGTTCGCACGACGCGCCTACGCGCGCTAGTTCCGATCTTTCCCGAGCCGGCGCTAGCAGTCCCTAGCAAGAGTCCGTTGGTGAGAGCAGGCTAGCCCTCGATGGCCGCGCTCGCCTTCTCGCGCACGCGCTCGTTCTCGTCGTATTGAGCCGCGTGCTCGAGAGCGACCTCGACTCGCTCGTTGCCTTCGTAGAAGCCGAGCACACTGACCGCGCCGCTTCGAACCTTCGCGCTTTCGTGGTTGATCAAGACGGCGATAACCGGATCGATCAGAGCGGGGAATCGGGTGCCTTCGATTCCATCGAGCACGTCGTCGAGCACACCCGCATCCGATGTGTGATCCAGGATCCAAACGGCTTCGCGCAGGACGTCTTCGGTCCGCGGGTCTTCGCCGTCGCCCGAATTGAAGGCCTGCAGAGATTTAAAAGCGCTGCCCTTCTCATCGAGGGTGCTCTCGCGGTCGAGCACCTGGCGACGCGCCGATTCGGCATACTTCGGCCAAGGGCCCGTCCAATCCGCCAGCTCGTCGACCTCCGGCGAAGTGACGGAATCGGGAGCTTCTATCTCCTGCGTCTCCAGCGCGCCATCTGCGAGCGATCCGCGCTCCTCATCCGTCGAATCAGACGGCACGGGCGTTCGAAGATCCGCATCGGCCTCCTGCTCCGCGCTGTCCTCCGCGTCCGCGCTGGCCTCGACCTCCGCGCCGAGGCCGAGCAGCGCACCTTCCGGAGAATCCTCCATTTGGCCGCCGTAGATCCAAACTCCGACAGAAATCCCGACGAGAAGCACGAACGCGAGCGACAACCTGCTCATGGCAGTCTCCAGAAGTGAGAAGTGATGGGGTCACCTCCCGGAAAGGAGGCGGTCACCTCGCGCAGTCAGCTCGTGGTCATGATCCGGTCGACGAGAGCGAGAACTTGTGTCTCGGCTTCCACGACCTCCTCCGCCATCGCTCTCCCGCGCGTCAGATATTCATCGGCGACGGATTGTTCTTGGAGATCTTGCGAGTTGATTTTCACGTTTAACCAGGCGCCGAGAACTGCGGAGCGTGCACAGAGCGCTCCGACTCCCGCATCCGAGATCGACGAGGGCTGACCGTGCTCGACCATGGCGCGAATAACCTCCATCGAACCGAGCGCGGCTTCCATCACGCGCAGCGGGATCTCGATGGCGTAGCGAGTCGCGGCCTGAATCGCCTCGTCGCGCTCCCGCTTCTCGGTGTCCGAGCCCGCGGGCAGCCGAAAGGCCGCCATGATGCCATTGAAGGCGTTCGTGTCCTCGTCCACTAGCCAGGTCAGCTCACTGTGATAGGCCTTGCCCTTCTCGGCCCAGTCCGAGAACTCCTCCCAACGGTCATCCCAGCCACGCTTGTGAGCGGAGAGGTTGGCGACCATGGTGCCGAGCGCTGCGCCAAGGGCCCCCGCTGCCGCGGAGACCGAACCGCCGCCGGGAGCAGCGGACTCCGACGCCGTCTCGAGGGTGAATCCCTCGAGCGTCAGGTCGACCAGGCGCTTCGCGTCGCTGTCGGCCGCGATGCAGTATTCGATAATGCGCTCTTCCGGGACGAAGGGCTTCAAATCGTCGAGGCCCATCGATTTGACCGCGATCTTGATCAGCTCGGAGTTGGCGATGCCGGTCGAGCGCTCCTGTCTTCTCAGATAGTGGCGCCCCGCGTCGAGCATGCACTCGAGCGGTACTAAGCCGACGAGCTCCGAGCCCGATACGCGCACGCCGCGCGCTTCCGCCTTCACGCGCACCTCATCGAAGGCGGCATGCAGTGACGTGATGCGAATGTTCGTGAGGTTCATCGAGATCTGGCACACGCCGTACTCTTCGATATACCAGCCGATGCCTTTGACGCTCTTCAGCGACCCCGGCTCCCACACCGTCTGACCCGTGTCGTCTTTCACAATCGGCCCGGTGAGCGGGTTTCCCGAGCGCTTAATCCGCCCCTTCTCGCGGACGTCGAAGGCGATCGCGTTCGCGCGCCGCGTCGATGTGGTGTTCAGGTTGACGTTGTACGCGATCAAAAAGTCGCGCGCGCTGACCGCGGTCGCCCCGGACTTCGCATTGAATGTCGCGGGGCCGAAGTCGGGCTTCCAGCGCTCATCGGACAGCCGATCCTTAAGCCCCTCGTATTCGCCTTGCCGCACGACCGCGAGGTTCTTGCGCTCTTCAATCAGCGCCGCGTTTTCGTAGCAGAAGACCGTAATGCCGACCTCTTCACCGAGGCGCTCCGCGAGCGCGTGCGCATACTCGACGGTCTCCTCCATCGTGACGCCGGCGATCGGAACGAGCGGGCAGACATCCGTGGCGCCAAAGCGCGGATGCTCGCCACTGTGACGACTCATGTCGATCAGCTCGGCAGCCTTTCGCACGCAGCGCACGGCCGCTTCGATCACGGGCTCGGGCTCGCCGACAAAGGTCACCACCGTTCGGTTCGTCGCCTTTCCGGGGTCCACGTCGAGCAGCTTGACGCCGTCCACAGCCTCGATGCAGTCGGTGATCTGGCGGATCACGTCCATGTCATTGCCCTCGCTGAAGTTGGGCACACATTCGATCAGTCGCTTCATGGCGGGGACTATAACGCTCTGAACTGACTGGGTTCCGTGTGGAATCCGAATGCCGAAGTCCGCTTGAGCAATGGACTTGGATGTCGTTTGAAGTCGACGACACCCTCGACACGTGAAAAGAGCCCTATCCATGGCGCTGGCGGTCACTTACGCCGAGCTTTCCACACGGAACCCAGTCAGTTCAGAGTCGTTATAGTCCGCGCATGAATCGAGTCGCTCTCATTACGGGTGGAGCCCGGGGCATCGGAAAGTCCATCGCGCTGGCCCTGGCCGCCGACGGCTGGTCCATCGCGCTCTGCTATCGCACCAGCGCCGACGCGGCAGAGGAGACCAGCGCCGAGCTCCGCGCGCTGGGTGCGCAGGTCTTCACCACCCAGGCGGATGTCGCGAACCCGAGCGAGTGCGAGCGCCTCGTCCGCGAGACGCTGACCACGCTGGGCCGCCTCGACGCGCTGTTCAATTGCGCCGGCCCCTACCACCGCCGCGCGATTCTCGAAGAGACGCACGCCGGCTGGCACGAGATGTTCGACAACAACCTGCACCCCGTCTTCTATCTCGCGCAGCTCGTCGCACCGATTCTGAAGGAAGCCGGCTGGGGTCGCATCGTGAACTTCAGCATGGCGAACGCCGACCGCATGGTCGCGCAGCCCTTCGTCACGGCGCACTACATCGCCAAGTCGGGCATTCTGATTCTCACGCGCACGCTCGCCAAAGTGCTCGGCCCCGACGGCATCACCGTCAATGCGATCTCGCCGGGCTTCATCGATTCGGGCAGCGCACCGCTCGAAGAACTCGAGAACATGACCCGCCACATTCCCGCGGGCTATATCGGCGAACTCGACGACGTTGTCGGTGCCGTGCGCTATCTCGTCTCGGAGGAAGCGCGCTACATCAACGGCGCGAACCTACAAATCTCGGGCGGCTGGGGCCTCTAACTACGCGAGCGGCGCGCTCTACGAAACCGCGTCGAGCTTCGTCTCGCCTTCGCGGACGAGCAGGCCTTTTCGCCCGCTGAGGAAACTCTTCGCCTTCGCAAACGCGAATCCCGCCAGGAACTTCGACAAGCGCGCGACGTGGCCGGGGTGTTGGATCATGAGCTTCAGGTAGTGAAGCCCGACCTTCGGCCGACGGTAGAAAGCCGTCAAGACGGCCTGATACTCGCGGTCGAGCTCTTCAACCGTGAATCCCTCCGGCGCCCAGACGAAGTTCATGCCGTTCATCTTCTCCCAGGCATCTTCGCGAATGTTGGTGCCGTACAAATCGCGATAGATCGGCGAGCCGGGATAGGGCGTGAACTTGGTCAAGTTCATGATCGTCATCGGAATGCGGCGCACAAAATCGCGCGTCATCGCAATCGTCTCGCGGGTCTCACCGGGATAGCCCAGCATGAAGAGCCCTTTGGTTCGGATACCGGCAGCGGCCGTCCACTTCACCGCCTGCTCGGACTTCGCGACTTCGGCGAGCTTGTCCATCTTGATCAGGAGCTCGTCGGAGCCGGTCTCAAGCCCGAAGCTGATCTCCCAACAGCCGGCCGCCTTCATCGTCTGAAGGACTTCCGGCTTGACCGTGTCCACCCGCGCCGTGCAGGTCCAGGTCATCTTCAAGCCGCGCTCTAAAATCAGGCGACACAGCTCCTCGGTCTTCTCGCGACTCGCCAGGAACAGGTCATCGACGAACATGACGTGCCGCACGCCATACTCGTCATGGAGGTGCTGCATCATCTCGAACACCTTTTCCGCCGAGTAGCGCCGGATCTTGGCGCCAAAGGTCGAGGTGTCGCAGAAGCGGCAGTGGAAAGGGCAGCCGCGCGATGCAGCGATCGTGGCGACCGGGCCACGCGGAAAGTCGAAGACCGCCGGCGGATAGGCCTCGGGGAATCCGGGCAAGAGATCCCAGGCGGGCATCGGTAGGTCGTCGAGCACGCGATCGATCGGCAGGCTCGGAGTTTTTACAACTTCCTCGCCCTCGCGATAGAGCAGCGCGGGAACGTCGGCCAGCGGCGTTTCGTTCTCGAGCGCGTTCAAGAGGTCGATCAGCGGGCGCTCGCCCTCTCCCACCACGGCGACGTCGAACTCGGGAAAGCGCTCGAGGGTTTCGGGTCCCATCGAAGAGATGTGCGGGCCACCGACGATGACGATGGTCTCGGGCAGCGCGCGCTTGAGCTTGCGGGCGATCGTCGCTGCGCCCCAGACTCCGACCGTGAAGAGAGTGATGCCGACAAAGCGCGGAGCCGTCTCAATCAGCTCGCGCGCGACCGCATCGACGTCCATGTCGCAGACATCGCTCTCGATAATGGCCGGATCCCAGCCGTGCAGGCGAACCTCGGACGCGAGGTGCAGCAGGCCGAGCGACGGCGAGCGATTGGTGATGTTCTTAACGAACTCATAGCCCGCGGCGATGCGCTCATAGGGCGGATCCACGAAGACGATCTTCTTCGCCTGTACGCGCGAAGAAGTGGCGCTCGCTTCGGCGAAGCGGGCGCCATGCTTGGGATCGGAGGTCGGAGTTTCGAGCACCTGGCTCATAGCGGCGGATTCTCGCACAAGGTGCTCCCGAATTCGACAGGTCGCGTGAGGGTTCTGCTCCGAGAGAGCTCTCAGGTGCCCGCTAGACGGGAAAGAAAGCTCGAAAGCTTGCGGACGAGGCGGTGCGGCAGAATTTGTCGCAGCAGCCGATCTCGTTGGCCTTCGCCGGGGACGCAAATCCGCTCGCCCTTCGCCAACGCAGCGAGCGCATCGTCCACGACCTGCTCCGGCGTCAGGGCCCCACCGAGGGTGGCGGGATCGACGCCCGCGCGCTCAAACAGTTCTGTCTCGACGTTGCCGGGGCAGACCAGGGTGAAGCGGACGCCGCGCGGCTCGAACTCGTCGGCCAGAGCGAGCGTGAATCGATTGACGTATGCCTTTGCCGCGCCGTAAGTCGCGAACCACGCGCTGGCGCCGAAGGCCGCCCGCGAGGACACGTTGATCACCGTGCCAGTTCCGGCCTTCAAGAAGGCGGGCAGCGCCGCGCGGGTCAGGCGTACCGTCGCAAGAGCGAGTACGCGTAAGCCCGCTTCGGCGGCATCCGGCTCTTCGTCGAGAAAGGAACCGAAATGCGCGAAGCCGGCATTGTTGACGAGCATGGCGAGCCGCGGTTCCGCGTGAAGGCGCTCTTCAACACTCCTCAGCCCCGGATCACTCGCCAAATCACTTACGAGCACTTCGACTTCGGTCCCGAGCTCGCGAAGCTCCCGGGCCAGCTCCTCAAGTCGCTCGCGCCGACGCGCCACAAGAATGAGCTCGTAACCTTCGGACGCCAATCGTCGCGCGAAGCTCGCTCCGATTCCGGACGATGCGCCGGTGACCAGCGCAACTCCTCTGGACGTACTCGCGGATGGCATGCGATGAGTGATAACCGTCGACCGGAGAGAAATCCAGCGCTACCCGTATCAGAGCGCTTCGTTCAACCAGCGAATCAGTCGCTCTTCCAAACGCCCGAGCTCCATCCCGAAAACGGAGCGGCAAGCCACGTGCGGATGGACGCCCTCTCCAATGGCCGTAAGGAATGGCGCCGCCTTATCCGGCCAGCCCTCGATCAAGTAGGCCGCGAAGATGTAGGACCAGAGCCGGTCCTGCATGTTCATCGCATTCACCTTGCGCCCCATGAGGAAGGTCAGCTTCGGAGGCCGGCGATCCGCGAAGAAGATCCGCGCCTCGTCCATCCAGTCCGCTTCCTCGGAGTACATGCGCTTGAAGAGCTGTTTCTGAAGCGCGGCCGTCGTCGTGTCCTCGACGTATTCATCCTGTCGCGTGTAGTAAGTGAGCCGCGTTCCGATCAGTTCGTAGGTCAGGTAGATGCCGACACCCTCCCAAGCCCAGCCCTGGTCAACCTGAATGTTGAACTCCTGCATCATCATCCCGCCGATGGTCTCGCGCACCGACCGATCCAGTCGCTTCGTCTCGTTCTCGGACCATTGAGCCGTCTGCGACGTCCCCGGGATTCCAGCGCTGGCCAGTGACTCAAGAAACTCCCGATTAGCGGGTCGAACACGAGGATGCCGATCGAGGAACTGCCGCTTTTCCCCGGAGTTCGTGAGCAGGTAGATCGCGAAGCCAACGGGCGGAAGAGTCTCGGTTCCGAGCAAGGAGCGGAAGAACTCGCCAGCACCCAAGGTCGTCTTCAAGACAGTGACAACCTCTTCGGGTTTCCCGGTTCCCGCGACGCGTAGGTAGGGCGTCTTGCGTATCGAACTCCAGTGCAGTTCGAGCGCGCGCTCAAGTCGATTGGGTTCGGTCTCATGGCCGGCGGGAGCCGTGGCCAAGCAAGACCTGGCGAGGTCGGGAATGAGCTTGCGACGCCGAAGCGCGACCCGCGTCTCGTTCAAGACCCATTTCCCATCCAGCTTGGATTCGCCGAGCGCCGAACGCACCTCGGCGTCTTCGGGCAACATTCGAAGCAGATGCTGCAAGGTCCGCTCGCGCGCTTGCAGGCTCGCTTCCTCGGCATACTCCGCATTCAATTCGAACAGTCGCGTCTTGTAGGCGCCCAGGACATGCCCTCGGCGTGTCTCGAGTTCAACGAGAGCGTCCTTCCTCAGGTTCTTCGGCTTGCGGTAGCTCGCCGACTGAATCCAAACGCCCTTGCGAAGTCGGAAGCGCAGCGCCTTACGCGCTGCCTCGTTATTGGGTTCGAGCTCGAGGATCTGGCGATTGGTCTCATCTGCGGCCGCGAATAATTTTTCACGCACGCACCACTTCGCAAGCTCACCAAGTCGATCAACGAGCCCGTCTTGAGCTTCAACCAAACGCGAGACATAGCTCGGTCGATCTTGGGCGAATGAAAAATCGGCACACAGAACCAGGACTGCGAATCCGACCAGCGTTCGAATCGCTCGAGCCACCGAGCGCGATTCGATCGAAGCCCTTCTTCGCGCCGGCTGGTCCTTCATCCTCCCCATGCAAGTCGGAATATGCGTCACGGTGGCGATCGTAACAGAGAATCGGAAATCTCCGCCAACCGAAGCTCGTTCACGTTGCGAGCGATGTCGCACATGAGAATTCGGGGAACTACTGCGCAGCAGCGACGCCAGCGACGAGCGACTCCACCAGCCGCTGTACTTTCACCTTCGGAGTCGCGCAGAGTGCGACGCGAACGGCTCCGGGCAGCGGAACGACGAATACGCCGTCACGACGCATGCTCTCCGCTGTTCGGGCTTCGTCCGGTGTGAAGACGGTGACGAAAAAGCCCCCCTCGTAGCGCGGGTAATGCAGTCCCGCAGGGCGCGCGTGCTCGTTGAAGACGACCACCCGATCGTCGAGTAGGCGAACCAAGTCCTTGCGTTCATTCTCGCTCGCCGCGCATAGCTCGGGATCGGTGAGAACCTCCGCAACGGCGAGCATTCCGTGCGTGTTGCAATTGGACCAAGTCCCTCGGCAGGAGTAACCCAGCGCGTTTGCGAGACGACCGCGCTGCTCATCGTCGGGATGCAGGGCGAGTAGCGCTCCGATCCTCGCGCCGTATTGCGCGAAGGACTTCGAGGCCGTCCAAGCGATAAAGACGCCGACGGACGCGGAGAGGCGCTCGATGTGATTGCGCCAAATCGCTTGACCGGGAGGCGCGAACTTTTCGTAGGCGAAGTCGAGCAAGAAGCTGATCGGTCCAGCCTCGGCAGCTTGCTCGGTGATCTCGACCAGCTGCCCCCACTCCGCATCATCGAGCGTATAGCCGGTCGGGTTGTGGCAGGGCGTATTGAGAATGATGAGCGCGCGTCCTTGTTCGCGCATCATCTGGTTGAGGCCGTCGGCGTAGGAGCCGAGATCGAATCGCCCTTGCTCGTCGAACATGCGGAAGGTCGAGACGCCGCGACGCGTGTGATTGGCGAGGATCGCGTAGGGTCCCCAGTAATAGGAGCTCGTCAGCAGATTCTGCCCGGGCTCCAGGGTGTTCACGATCGCGTGATGCACGGCCCCGGTCCCGCCTGGCGTTGAGACGCCGATCGTTTGCCTCGCCGTCTCACTGTCGCCGAATAGATCGTGAATGATGGCGCCGACAAAGCTCGGCGGCCCGGAGATTGGCGCGTAGCAAGAGGCCTGCACGAAGGGGATGCGGCGATAGCCTTCTTGGACCGACGGTAGGACTGCGAGTATGCCGTCCGCGGTGACGAGCGCGCCCAGCGTCGCGTTCAGGATGTCTTCACCCTTCTGAACGCGGGCATTCGCCTCGGCGTTGAGTGCGAAGATCGGGTCATCGCCGGGCCGCTGGGAGCAGTCCGGAATTAGGGAAGCGGGCAGGATGGTAGAGGCCAAGGTCTTGGTTGATTTCGAGGGATCCATGGGTCCCGACCAAGATAACGCATCGGCCTTCAACTCGCCCCTCAATCCCCCGTCCGCTTCTGGAATCGTTCAGCGCCCCGTCGAAGGGAGCCGCGAAAGGGAGAGAGAACGCCGTCCACGGGGACGGGCAGATATCCGGCGGTGGTTCGAGCGGCCACGCCTCGGGCCGCTAGTCTCCCCCGCTATCGCCGACACGGCGATCGATCTCCTGTACGTACTCGAGCGCAATGCGCTCCCGCTCGGTCAGCTCGCGGCCGGCGTAGGTCGCGTTGTCGCGATAGGAGATTCGATGCAAGACGAGAAAGCGGTCGAAGTGCGACGTGGTCTCGAGCTCGCCGAAGACATAGCTCGACATGACGCCCGCCACCCAGGCCAGCTCGTCGTCGAGCGGATTGGCGGCGAGCCCAGCGAGAGAGTTCTCCCGCGAGAGCTTGCGGCGCTTGCTCTTTGAGAGCTTGGCGATGGAGCGCGGAACGTCGCCATCCCGCTCTCTGGACGGATCCGCCTCGATCGCTCGGTCCAACAGCTCTCGAGCGTCGTAATCCGCGGTAGAACGCCAGGCGAAGAGGTCCTTGGCCTGGTTGCGAAGCCGCTCGGTAAAGAGCACCGAACGCATTCTCAGCTCACTCGTCTTATTCAGCTCGTAGATCGAAGCCTGCTTCGCTTCGCGAATCTTCCGATCGCCGATATCGAACATCGCCAAGAAGTTGGCGACATCCTCGCCACTGACCGTCGAGTTTTGGGGAGACTCCAGCGGCTCTCGCAGACTCTCCAAATCGCTGCGTATCGACCGCAACGTGGCGGCCGAGAGATCGATTCTCCGCGTGATATTCGAAACCTGTTTCTGGTCGAGAATGACATAGCCGCTGGCCGCGCCTCCGAGGACGGCTAGCCCGCGCCGAATCTCGTCGGCTTCGCGTCTCCAACCGGAGAGCAAGTGACGGCGAACTCGAAAGCGCGAATCGAGGAACATGCGCGCGAAGGCCCGGCCGATGCGCGTCGGGCGGTTGGCCACCACGCTGGGATCCAGTTCGTAGCGCGCGTAGACCTCGTGCAGGCGCTCCAACGTCGGATCCTCAACCGAGTCTAGAAGTTCGAAGAAGCCCCGGTCTCGATAGAAACCCTCGGTCACGTCCGCCAAGACACCGACATCTCGCGCAAGGGTCTCCAACTCCAGTATGAAGGCTTCCTCGGCTTCCGTCGGCGTGCGCATCTGCTGAAGCAAGTCGCCGAGATCGATCTCAATTCCGAAGCCGCGATGGCCGTCGGGGGCCTTGGCATCGCCACTCTGCGACGGAACCGCCGCAACCGCGACCGAGAGCAGAATCGCGGCAAGTGTCACCAGCGAGCGAAAGAAGCTTGGAGTCCTCATTGAGTTCCGGGCGCGACCGAACAGGTTTTAGGTTCGCACTCGCAAGTCATGGTACTAGCTGCCGGGCGCAAAAAGTTTCACGCGCTTCCGCTAGCCGCCCCGGGTGAGGCTCGTGAATGCCGCCCTAGCCATGGCGTTAGCACGTCGTCGTACAGCGAAAGCACCCGGGTGCGGATCCCCTCTGAAGGACACCGCGCCTGGAGCGGATGACTGCGCCCCGGTCTGCTCGTAGAAGTTCGCTAGGCGAAAGGCCCTGCGACATCTCCATCCGGGTCAGGCGGAGGCATGCGCTCGGTCGGTTTCAGCGGGATGAAGCGGGTCGAGTCGAGGGAGTCCTCCGATCTCGGCGCGTTCTCCGGCTTCGAGGGCTGGCTCTGAAGCTCACGCCGGGCGAGAAAGGACAATCGCAGCAGCGTCGTGAAGTCGACACCACTCGCCGCCGCCAGCTCGAGACCAGCAGCCTGGCTCAACTCCTCCAAGGTCGTCACTCCCGCTTGTTCCAGCCGAGCGCAAGCCTCGCGGTCGAGGCCATCCACCGCGCCGGGCTCGAGACGATTCCTTCGAGTCTGTGCAGCCCGCTCCCACTCGGGGTTCGGCGGCTCGGGACTGACGGGCAGCTTGAGTGTCGCCGTCTCCGGCGCGGCCGGATGTGGAATGAGCATTTCACGAGCGGGTAGCTCCAACTCGGAGCCTTCGATGCAGTGAGCGCCGTGGGCAATCGCCGATTCATTCACCGATTCCAACTCACCGACTTCGGAGTTTCTCTGTTGCTCGGTCGCCAGCGAGCCCCGATGACCCAATCGCGCAACAGCGAAGGGTCGGCGGACCCGGCTCTCCGGCGATGCCGCTACAGCCGGATGATGGGTCTTGCTTTTCTCCGGCGCCGCAGACCGCTTGGGAATTTCTGGCGCGGTCGTCGTTCGAGCCTTTTCTGTCGCAGCCGAATCTTGTTCGAGCGTGCCGTCCGTCGTGACGGGATCGAGATCCAGTCCGAGTCGTTCGCGCAAGAGGCTGGCTTCACGCTTAAAACGAACGGCTCGCCCCTTGTCGGCATCGAGCACAACCTCCAACTCGATGAGATCGACGGCCTGAATTTCGCGCAGGGTATCCCAGCCCGCAGAACGCAATCGCTGAAGCGTCTCGGGCCCGTCCGCGTGCAGGTTGCAAAGAAGAGCGAGTGTATCCATCAGACTATTTCGGGTTGGGGCCAGGAGAGAGGAGTGGCCCTCCCCTCGCTTTCGCGTTGGTCGTTCAGGTCCGAGAACTCAGCGGCGAGCGCTGCAAATTGTCGGGAGACGAGAGCCGTCGGAGCCAGCGCATCGACCGGCATTCCATAGGCCGTCGCTTCACGAGCGACATCGGAGACGTGGATGACCGTATCGAACATGGCATCTCCGAATCGTGCGTGCATGCCGATCAGGATCTCACGTGCGAGCGCTCGCGTGGGATCGAAGAGCGTCGCTAAAACGCACAGGTCGATCTCGCGCTCGCATTCACGGGCCAAGTCGATGAAGAGCTTTTGCGCGCGAACCGCGCCTTGGAGGGCGAAGGCGCCCGTTTCGACAACCAGGACGACCAGGGAGGCGGCCCGGATGGCGTTCGCCGCGAGCAAGCCGTCGGCGCGGGTCGGACAGTCGAGAATCACCCAATCAAAGAGACCCTCGACTTCTTCGAGAGCTTTTTCGAGGACGCGCTCGGGTCCGAGCATTCGCGCGGCAACTTCCTCAAACTCGCCGACTCGGAGGCTGCCGGGAACGAGCTGAAATCCGTAGGGCAGCTTGCGAGCGACGCGTGTGATCGGAACGTCCCGCGAGAGCACGTCGGCGATCGAGGAGCCGTCGAAGTCGGCCTGGCCCAATCCCAGCGAGGCGTGAGCCTGTGGATCCAAATCAATCAGCAGCACACGCTCGCCCCGAGCGGCTAGAGCGCTAGCCAGATTGATCGCAACGGTTGTCTTGCCACAACCGCCTTTTTGGTTAGCGAGCGCGAGGGTCTGCATCGTTGTCCCTTATCGCAGTTGCGAAGAGGCGAAGCAACACAGAAGAACGCCGAAGAGCCAAGCAGAGAAGGCTTTGGAAGCTTCGTGGAAAACTCGCGAGCGGTCGCGCTTGGAGCGAAACCAAAAGGCATCGACCGCGCGCACTCAAAAATTGGAGCCGATGCAAAATCTCACGTGCGGCCCGCGCGCGAAGCTCGAATTCTTCCGTCGAATCGCAGCTGGCCGAAGGCAAAAAGACGCGCGCGAGGAGACGGCCGCGCGCGGCCCGTCACCAAGGCTCTTAGCGCAGCGCTTTGCGCGCCTTCTCGTAGAAGGCTCGCGAGGTCCGCGCTTTGTCGATGGGACCCCACTCCGAGACGGTGCGGATCGCGACCCCTGCCGGGCTCTGCGGTCGGGTCAAGCTGACGGGACGCCGCTCGTGCACGCTCTGCAGAACCGCATCGTCGCTGGGCACCCATCCGATGTACTCCGGGCTGTGCCCCAAGAATCGCTCGGACGCCCCTCGAAACCGATCCCAGCCGGCGTTCGCCTGAGCTTCCGTCGGACAGCGATTCACCACCAAGCCCGTGACGACATGCGGATTGACCATGGTCGCGCGCTTGTAGAGCGCATAACTATCCGAGAGTGCCGTCACTTCGGGATTCGTCACGATCAAGAGCGTGCTGGTCGCCGCCAGGTGCGCCACGGTCCCGTACCCGAGGCCGGCACCGTGATCGATGATGACCAGGTCGAACTCCTGCTCGAGCGGGCGCAGCGCCCGAAACAAGCGGTCGAGCTCCCGGCGGGTCGGATTCGCGAGGGCGTGTCGCCCGACACCCCCCGAGAGCAGCATGAGGCCCTCAGGTCCCTCGATCAGCGCATCCGCGGCTTCCACGTCCCCGCTGATCACATGCCCCATGTCGAAACGCGGAGCGAGGCCGAGCAAGAGGTGAGCATTCGCCAGTCCGGCGTCGAAGTCGACCAGCAAGACCTTCTCGCCGCGGCTAGCTCGCAGCGAAGCGAGGTTGGTGGCCACGACACTCTTGCCCGTTCCACCTTTCCCGCTCGCAATACACAAGACACGGGCGCCCAGCGAGTGGTCGCTCTCTAGCGGACGGTCGCCACCAAAGAGCCGGCGAATGGCGCCGAACCGCGGTTTGTCGTAGCGAGCTTTGTCGATCATCGAAGGCGTAGGCAAGGGCCGAGTATCATCGCCCGAGACCGGAATCCGTCAACCGATTTGGGCCAGAGATTGCTCGCTTCGCAAGAAACTTCTAAGTGCATTTCGAGTTGTCTCGACTTGCGTCGATCGCGCCGGAGTCGAATGGGGCAATTCCTTGCAAGGATGCGCCAGAAGAGACTTGACTTCAATTCGACTGCCGTCGCTCACCGAGACGATGCAGCTTGATGAGATTCGTTGTTCGAGTTTGTCCAGGAGGCACTCCGGCGACGAAAACGATCTCGTCGCCCACCTCCGCCAACCCCCGGTCTAGTAGGAATTTACAAGCCTTCTCGAGCATGGGGTCCAGCTCCCGAACGCGCGGTAGCTGAAAGGGCAAAACATGCGCCAGCACGGTCATGGATCGCAGCGTTCGAATATGCGGAGTCAGCGCGATAACCTCCGCTTCCGGGCGGTATCGCGAGATTTGGCGAACGGTGTTGCCCGTCTCGGTGAAGCAGACAATCTTGGTGAGCCCGATCGCTTCCGCGACGCGCACACCCGCCAGGGCAATCGCATTCGAGAAGGTGGGTTCCGCATCCCGGAAGGTGATTTCGGGGCGTTTTCGAAACTCGGAGCTCAGCTCCACCGAGAGCGCGACGCGATGCATGACCCGAACGGCATCGACCGGGAAGAGACCGACCGCCGTCTCAGCGGAGAGCATGACCGCATCCGTTCCATCCAGAATGGCGTTGGCGACATCGGCGACTTCGGCTCGCGTGGGCCGGGCCGAAACCACCATGGACTCCAGCATTTCTGTCGCCGTGATCGAAAAGACACCGGCCTTAAGAGCTCGGTGAATCAGGGTTTTTTGGACGACAGGAAGCCGCTCGAGCTCGACCTCGACGCCGAGGTCCCCGCGCGCGACCATAATTCCGTCGGCCTCCTGCAGGATTCCGTCGATGCTCTCCAGCGCTGCGAGCCGCTCGATCTTCGCCACGAGCTTCATCTCAGGCGCAATTTCCCGCACCGTTCGCACATCCTCCGCGGACCCGACAAAGCTGATCCCCAGCATGTCGAGCTCCAGCTCGCGCGCAAAGGCGATGTCCTCGAGGTCCTTCTTCGTCGGCAGGTCGATCTTCAGCTCGCTGTCGGGCAGGTGAACACCCTTCTTATCGCCGATATTCCCGCCCCGCCGAACCGCCGCGATGAGCCCCTCTTTGCCGTAGGCCTCGACCATCAGCTCCACCACCCCGTCGGCGAGGTAGATCCGGTGCCCCGGCTTCACGGCCTCCAAGAAGCCCTCGACATTGATGTAGATCTCCCCGCGCGCGGCGAGCTGGCCTCCTTCGAGCAATCGAAAGCGCTCTCCGGCAGTCACCGCGAGCTTGCCCCCGGTGAATAAGCCGAGCCGCATCTTCGGCCCCTGAATGTCGCCGAGGATCGCCACTGGCTCCTTGGCCTTTTTCGCCGCCGCCCGAATCAGCTCGACGCGACGGCGGTGCTCGGAGTGCTCGCCGTGGCTGAAGTTGATCCGTGCTACGGACATGCCGGCCAGGATGAGCTCCTCGAGACGGTCTTCCGAGGCCGGTCCGATCGTCGCCACGATCTTGGTCTTGGCGTTCTTTCGACGCGCGCCTCTTTGCTCCGCGTCGAGGGAATCCCCGGTGAGCTCGATCTGCCCCTTCGTATCGGTTTCGGACATGGTTGCGGTTCCATCGCGCGTCGCGCGAGTGGACTGAGTTAGGAATGCGAGGGCGGTTCGTCCGGCTTGCTGGCGCGAGGACGGTGGCGGGTAAGCCTGCAAGCTAGCTCGTTTGGATGCCCGAGGCACGCCCCTTGCCCGCAAAGCCCTCAAGCTTCAGACGAAGCTTCGAGGTGGCGCCGGACGCTCGCTAATCCAAAAACGGCAGGAGCGCCTGCTCGACCGACTCCGCCCAGGCCAGCGCGGAGAGGTAAATCGCTTGGATATCGAAGGGTTCGACTCCGGCCACCCGGACCTGGTCCCAGTCAGCTGCTTCGAAGGCCAAAACGCAAGCCAACAGCTCGCCTTCGGCACCCTTTTGGGAGAGCAGAGCGAATCGAACGTCTTGAAGTAGTGGCAGATCCTCCACGATGCGCGGGAGCGAGCACTCGAGCATGGATCCGAGAGTGGAGATCAGGCCGGTCGTAAAAGCAGGTGAATCGAGGCCGCTTTCGAGCCGGGCGCTCAGTAGCTCGCACATTCGCGCGCGGAAGAGTGCGCTGACGGAGAGATCGCGCGGGCGATCCTTCATGCCGCAGAGAATGAAAGCGAGTACGAGATTGCGAAGTACGGAAGGATGAGGCGTGGACTCGCCGTCCGCGGCATCCACAAGCCCGAGCCGCAAGAGCTCCTGGCACCACTCGCGCAGCTTTGGAATTCGGTCGAGCGCTTCCTCGGGGGAGCGCGATTCTTGGAGCCAAGCCGAGAGTCCTTCGACGACATCTTGACGGCCCTGCTTCATCTTGCGCCCGCGAATCACGCTCGGTCGCGAGAGAAAGTAGCCCTGATAGAGGTCGAAGCCGAGAGCTCGGCAGCGCTCGAAATCCTCCAAGCTGCGAACCTGTTCGGCGATCAGCACCAACTCGCGCGTGCGGAGCTCGGCAACCTGCGCTTCGACGGCCTCCCAGCCGAGCTCCACGATGTCGAGTTTAACGATCGAGGCGAAGTCGAGCATCTTGGCCGAGCGCTCATCCAACACGAAGTCGTCCAGAGCGATCGTGAAGCCCTTCGCCTGTAGGGAACGCAAGCCTTCCAACACCTCCTCATCGGGCTCCACGTGTTCGAGCACTTCGAGCACGACGCCTTCCGTCGGAACCGGCAACTCGAAATCGCCGACGATGAATCCACGCGTCAGGTTGATAAAGGCACGACGCGTGCCCACCACCTCCTGGATGCCGATGGTGTGGAAGGCATTGAGAATGACGCGCGACGTTGCTGCGTCACCATCGTCGAACTCTGCTGAACCCTGGAAGCTCTTTCGAAAGAGGAGCTCGTACCCATAGACGTCGAGCGTCCGATCGTAGATGGGTTGGCGGCCGACGAGAGCTTCAGACATAGGCAGTTGGAGTTGGAGCGATGGAGGCGATCTGCCCCGGGGGCTCATCGACTGCTCACCTCTGGCGAGTCAATCCGAACTGGAAAGCCCCGGTTCAGAATCTTCCCCTCGAAGATTCTCGTCGAGGTCATCCGGGCTGTGCACGGTACTCCAATGTCCCGCTTGGTACCGATGCCACGCAAGGCGTGCTCTCCGACCGGGCTCCACGGCCACGATCACCTGATCCCATGCGCCGAGCGAAGCCCTTCGGTCGAGTGCCGACAGTTCGGTAGATCCATCGGGATGGCTATGCCAGATGGCGAGAATCTCGTGCCCCTTGGAGCGCGCTTCGAGATCGAATCGAACCAGGTCTCCGGGATCGAGCTCGAACCGACGCGGGTTCGTCGCCATATTCCGACCGAGAGCGACCCGTAGCACCTTCGTGTGCCCCGCACCCCGCTGCCCGATCACCACTCCGCAAGCCTCCGAAGGGTAGGCCCCCGCAGCCTGTCGGCGGAGGTCATCCGCCGCTTCCCCACTCCACAGGACAATGTGCGTGGAAGTCGATCGGAGAGCTGCGCTCAACTGAGGTTTTGCATCGTTGGTTAGGAGTCAACCCGCTCCAAACTGGGGCCGAATCGGAGCGAAGGTCCCCGCTAGCCGATCAACTCCGGGATCTCTTGATAGGCGGGAAAGCGCCTCAAATTCAGCTTGGAGAAAACCGAGCGGCCGTTGATCGAGACCTCGAAGGCACCGCTATCGGACTCAACGAGTTCAAACTCCGCTTCGGGGTAATAGCCCTTGAGTTCAGCGGTCAGACCGACCGCCTGAGGCTTGTAGTTTCACTGCACGCAGTACTCGATTCGGATATCCATCGGCGCATCATGTCGGTCTTCCCTCGAACCGGCAACACGCGAAATTCATGGCCGACTTCGAAAAAAGTCTTCGTTCGCGAAAGATTCGCACTGAGGATTCCTCGGTGCCCGCTTCCTCGGCGAAGGGGTTCCGCGTTGGGCCTCTTGAGATTCAGCCAGCTCGGCGCTCGGAATCGATGTCGACCCAGAAATTCGACGGGCTCTCCGTCGGGAGGAGATGAAGAGTCCGCGCACTTCCCGCTTCCCCCCCATAGCGACTTCCTCGAACTGACTGGGTTCCGTGTGGAAAGCCTTGGCGCTAGCTCCGGCCACCATTGGACTTGCGTTCGAATCGGTCCGGCACAAGCCCTCGAAGCAGAAAAACCGTCCGAGCTCCCTACTCCACAAGCACTTAGCGCGAGCTTTCCACACGGAACCCAGTCAGTTCCCCAAGTCCAGCCTGTGGATCGACATTAGCCCCTCACAACGCTCCACATTCACCTCTCCAGAGCATCTCGTTCCCCGGATTCGACACCATCACCGACGCCGCGAACGGCTAGAAGTCTCTCCACACTTTCGAGTAGCGTGTCTTGCCAACGGGGTCAAAGAACCCGCACCGGTCGCAAACACTCGCATTCTTTTTGTATTGTCAGCGTAAGGGCTGCTGATGGTTCCGCACGGCGCCGAACATGAGCCCGGCTGATTCCAGCCCTTTTCCTTTTAAAAACACCTGCCATTGGGCTCCCGCGCACACCGCGATATTGAGATGAAGAACCTTCGACCCTGGCTGCTTGTCGGCCTAACCGCTCCCGCTCTGCTCGCGCTGGCTCTCCCCGCCGACGAGATTCACTTTTCCCCCGCTAGTGGGCTGAGCCTAGTCAAGACGTTTGAAGTCGAAGTGACTTCAAACGTTGATGACATGGAGCTCACGGTTGACGGCAACGAGATGCCCGCTCCCCCGGTCGAATCGGAGACCTCTCAGACCAATACGATTCGAGTCACCGACCTCTTCGTCCAAACAGAAGGCAGCCGCGTAACGATTCTCGAGCGGACCTTTGACGAGATTGTCGGCGTCACGAACGTGGACATGCAACATCCGATGCAGGGTCCCGTCGAGGAGGAGTTCAATTCCGGAAGTGAGCTCGAAGGAACCACGGTTGTCTTCAAATGGAACGAAGAGAACGAAGGCTTTGACGCGACCTTCGCTGAAGAGAGCGCGGATGAGGATGAAGCGCTACTCGAAGGACTTGTGCAGAGCATGGACCTCGCCGAGTTCTTGCCCGGCGAAGCCGTTAGCGTGGACGACTCCTGGTCCTTCCCCGCGTCGGCACTCCTCGCCGTCCTAGCTCCTGGCGGAAACCTTTCGCTCGTCCCTGAAGAATCCGACTCGGCGATAGACAGCAGCTCCGGCCTCGATTTCTCCCGCCAGCTGGGCGAAATGGACGGCGACTGCACCGCGACACTGACGGGATTGAAGAACGGCGAAAACGGCACCATCGCCATGATTCGGCTCTCGATTGAAGCCTCTTCCACGAACGACATCACCGAGCTCATGGCCGAGGCCATTCAGGCCAGTGAGGAGCAGATGAAAGCAGCTGGCATGGAGCAAGAGATTCAGTCCGCCGACGCGAGCTTCGAGTTCGAGCTCGAGGGTGAGCTCCTCTGGAATATCGATGGAGGACACTTTTTGAGCCTCGAGTTGAGCGGCACAACCGAAGTTGTCCTCGACCTCGCGCTAAGCATGACGGCTATGGGCAAAGCGATGGATGTTGAGAACGCGATCTACAGCTCTGGAGAGATCACCCTCAACGCCACGGCTTCTGCCCCCACGGAATAGTACGTATTCAGAGACCTCGCCGTGCTTCGACGGCGAGTCTGGAACGAAGCTCACACGGGCCGCAACTCTGCGCGAGTTGCGGCCCGTATTCGTCGAGTGCGGGTGGAGTCTTTGCCGCTGTCGTTCGGTTCTACAGTTGAGTGCGTAGAAGGCGTCTTCGAATCGCAAACCCCTTAGGAACGCCGGCCCCAGTTTCGCCGGATCGTTCGTCTCCTCCCACCGGTCTTGGTTAGGATCCGCGGCATGCGCATGGTCACCTACTTCGGCCCGATGGCCGTCCTCGTCGCCGTAGCATTAATCGCTACAGCCGCCCTGGGCATCTGGACCGGCGGCACTCCCAATCACCTCACCGTCGGTCTGTTCGCAGCGGTACTCACCGTCGGCGTGCACTCGCTGATGATCCTGTTCATGATCATTACGGGACGTGTATTGAGAGCGGCCATGCAGTCGCGCCCACTCGGGGATCAGTACCTGCAAGAGCTCAACGTGTTCTTCGCACGCAAGCCCGGATACCCCGCGGCACTGCTCGCTGCATTCTCCATCGTGGTGACAGGAGTCTTGGGTTACGGCCAGCGCGGGTTCGGACTTCCGCCCGCCGTCCACATGCTCGTCGGTCTGCTCGCCGTGATCGGAAACCTGTGGGCGCTCACCATCGAGTACAAGACTCTGAAAGAGAACCAGACCCTGCTCGATCGAACCGCGCGTGAGCTCGACCGGCTCGACATCGAACAACCAGAAGAGCGCCAGCTCGATGAAGGCGATCCGATGCGCTACTCCCCATCTGGCCGTTGGGTCTTGGCGGGTTTCCTCTCGTGGGTTCCGCTCGCCTACTGGACGCTTGTCGTCTGGAAGGGCTCCTTCGCGCGCGTGAGCCCCGTCTTCTTGACCCTCTCCCTAGTCGCTTCGATCGGTTGCTTCCTCTTCGCGTGGCTCACACGCGGGCTCAACGAGAGCGGCAAACCCGCGAGCGGCGAACCCGCGAGTTCCGAAAACGGCTAGTTTCCGTCCGCTTCGAGTTCCTTGACGAGCGCGTCCACGTCTTTGAACTCGGGCCAAATCAGCTGGATTTCCATCAAGAAGCCGCGGCGCTCGTCCGGGTCCGAAGTCTCCAGCGCTCGCGCGTAGAGGTCCTCCGTGCGGGCGACGGTTTCGAGCAGAACGGAACGACGCGTAATCGCGTCTTGGTAGTAGCCGGCGGCATCCAAGAGCTTTTCGTAGGCCTTCGCCGCATCCTGAAACTGATAGTCCGACTCGAGTCGACGAGCGTCATCGTAGAGCAACTGAAACTCCTCTTCTTCGATGTCGATGACCCCCACCTCGAACAGCCCCGTTTGTGATTCGGTCAGAGCAGCACCTTCGGAGAGCGCCTCGCGCGCCAGGTCAAAGCGCCCTCTCAAGCGCAACCACTCCGCGTGTTCAAGCTTCTCCACGGCACCCATCTCGTTCTCCATCCGAGTGCGCCCCAGCTGGGCCTCTTCGTTCTCCGGATCGAGAAGCAGCGCGAGGCGGTACTCGTTTCCCGCCGCAAAATAGAAGCCGTCTTCCTCAAAGAGCTTAGCTTTCGAGATGCGCTCTTCCGCGAGTAAGTTCTCAACCGCCTTCGAGCGCTCGCCCGCCTTCTTGTCTCCGGGCGTGTACTTCTTACTGGCGAAGGTGAACTTCGAGCGCGCTTGAAAGAGCCAGTAGGACCGAAGCGACCGCACCCCTTCTCGGTAGTATTCTTGCCCGCGGCCCTCGCGATAGTTCATCAGCAGGAACATGCGGCCGATGCCCTGCATAGCGGCAAGGCTCTCGGGGTCGTAATAGATGGCGCGCTCGAAGGCTTCCATCGCGCCCTCAAGATCCGCGCTCCCCGCGAAGAGCTGCGCGCGATTGAGCCAGAGGTTTGAGAGCTTGTTGTGGGTCTTCTCACGCCAGAGCCCAACCGTCTCGTTCTCTGGATCGATCTCAGCCGCTTGCGCGAGGTGATACAGAGCTTCGTCGTCCTGATCATTGAACGTGGCGCGTCGAGCGCGCTCGAGCAGCATCGCCACGCTGGCTCCGCGATACTCCTCCTCCAGCTGTGCGTCATCGGGGAAAGCCTCGTGCAGCTTCGAGGCAACGACGACCGCTTTCTCGTACTCGCCATTCGCCACGAGCTCGGGAACCGAGGGACCGTTGTAGCCATGCGACTGGCAAGCGCCGAGCAGAAGCAGGGAGAGGAGGCAGGTGCGAGTGACTTGAGAAGTGGACATAGTTCGGCTGAGAGTTCTTCGGAGGAGCTCGCAAGGACGACCTCCCGCGCGGGCTATTCCCCTCGGATTGGGCGTAGTGAACTGACTGGGTTTAGTGTGGGTTCGCGGTTCTAACTCGTTCTGGTCCATCGCTCTAGGTCGGTTTTCCTCGGTCGAGGGCCTCGGCTCCGTCGCTTATGCCCTAAACCCAGTGCTGCCGGAGAGCTGGAGAACCCGAGTCCACACGAAAGCCAGTCAGTTCCGAAACGGTACTTCAGGTTCGCATGGAGCTGAAGAAGACGATCCCAAGACTCCCAAAGAAGAGCACCGGCAGCCAGCTCGCCATCATCGGCTCAAGCGTCCCCTGCATTCCCAGCGTCCGGGTCACGAAGTCGGCCGCGAAGTAAAAGATACAGAGGATGAAGCCCGCCACCATCCGCTCGCTGCGCCTGCCACGCCCATAGCTCACCAGAAAGGGCAGCCCGACGAGCAGAAGCACGATATTCGCCAGAGGGAAGGTCTTCAGATACTCAACGAGAGTCTGGAACTGGACGTTGTCGCGATCCCGGCGCCAGAGTTCGGTGGTCTCCCGGAACGAAAGGTCGAGGGGCCGCTCCTGCCCCTTCCAGAGGACGTAAACGTCATCCGGCGTGAATTCGACGCCCTCGAGCCAATCGATGAGTCTCGGATCCTCATCCGGCCCCGCGACGACCTGAATAATTCCGTCCTCGAGTTTCCAACGCGGATTCTCGGAGTCGCCGACAAAGGTCGCCGTGCGAGCGCTCAGCGCGCTCAACCCCTCCTCCGTCTTGATGGTCGCCACCAGGCCGGTGATCTTCGCCGGCGTCCCATCGATCCGGCCATCTCGGAACTCTTCGATGCGAACGAGGCTCGTCCCGAAGCGATGCGGGTCCTTCAGCCAAATTTGCTCGTAGACCAGCTCCGGCTCCCGCTCGAGGACGCGGTGAAGCGCCAGGTCACGTCGATAGCCGATCCCCTCGGTCGCCCACTCCCGCAGACCGAACATCGCGCCACCCAAAAGTGCGCCGCCGAACAGCACCGGCGCGATCAGTCGCTGAGCGCTGACCCCGGCGTTCAAGGCCGCAACGATCTCATTGTTGCGCACGAGCTTCGCCGCCGTAAACAAGCCCGCGATCAAGGTGACGAACGGTGCGACCTGCAGGTAAACGAACGGCGTGTTGTAAATATAGTAGCGCGCGATATCCGCGCTCGATGCGACCGTCCCGTCCTCGCCGACCTCCATGAAGTCATCGAGGTGCCCGACCATGTCGAGGATCAGGAACATGCCGACGACAAGAAAGAACGCAACGGAGTAGGAAGCTCCGAAGAGCGTCAGCACGTACCGGTCGAGTCGGCCTCCGGTCTTGAGGTGCGTTTTCCT
The DNA here is from genome assembly GCA_029259635.1 of Planctomycetota bacterium. Classification (GTDB taxonomy): domain Bacteria; phylum Planctomycetota; class UBA1135; order UBA1135; genus OFTM34. The sequence goes on from JAJDEU010000013.1 coordinate 227,324, forward strand.
CATCGCGTCCCTCCGATTCTGTTTCGGTCGACGTAATTCATCGCCGCATCACCCGGAAACAAGCGACCGTTCCGATCACACCCCCGACGACGTTGATAATCCAAGGCGCGATCTCGGCAGAGAGTGTGCCGGACTGGAATAACTGCCGGGCGAGCTGCAGAGAGAGCACGTAGTACACCATCGCGTACGCAATCGCCGAACCGAAGGCCGCGAGCTGCGTACTGCTTCGAAGGCGAACTCCGGTCGGAATGCCAAGCAAGAGGAACAACAAGTAGGTCGCGGAGAGCGCGTGCCTTCGATGCATCTCGTAGACGAACTCATCGAGATCCGCCTCGTCGACTTCCCCCGCCTTGATACGGCGTCGAATCTCGCTCGACTTCACGTACTTGGCCCGGTAGGGGTTGTACGGCTTGGCATCGAGCATCGCGTCGAGGTCGAAGCTGAACTCGGCTCCCTCATTGGTGGCAGCGATGGCTCCGCTAATCACCACCGGATTCGTAAAGCTCGCGATCAACAGCTTGCCCTCGAAGGAAAAGCTCACGACGTCCGCGTACATCCACAAATCCTGACCCTCTCCGGAACCGCTGTTCTGCTCCAGGATCGAGATGTTGGCCTCGTAGAAGACCGGACGATCGGGGTCGCGCGAAGCCGCCGAGAGGAAGAAGCCCGGGAACTGCAGGTTGGTCTGCCCCGGACTCAGCCGCTTGACCGCGTTTTCCAGGGCCTCACGTCGAAAGGTTCGCTGCCGAAGCTTCCACGCGGGCGAAAACTCGGAAGCCAGCCAGTTGGTACCGACGACCAGGGTGCCGGCAACAATCAGACAAGGCGTCAGGAGTCGAAACGGATTGATGCCCGCCGATCGAATCGCCGTCCACTCACGGTCGGCGGCCAGGCGCCCGAAGGTCGTCACGACGGCGAGGAGAAAACCGAGCGGCACGATGTAGGGCACGAGGTCCGCGAAGACCAGCGGCAGATAGCCGGTCAACGCGCCGAGTCCCGCCGTTCCGATCTTATGAACCGTGCTCACCAGTAGCGCGGGCACCAGCACGAACAGAATCGCGCCGACCGAAAAAACGATCGCGGAGACGAGCTGTTTGAAGACGTAACGTTGGATGATCAAGAGGGAGTCCCGGGGCCGACTATTGTGGTGCCGCGGGGCCGTGGGGTGAAGAGCGGCCTTCGCTCAATCTCTCATCGGGACAAGTCTCACCCGCGATCGGGTCGGATCGGGACCGCTCAGTCGGCTAACCGGCAGCACGTGAGTTCCGGGAAGCAGACCGCCGTTCTCGTGGGCCTGGCGAGACTCGCCTTGCGCGGATGCAGGCTCCTACGCTCTCGATCTTGCCAAAGGAATCCAGGGACTTTTCGGCCACCAATCGCCCCGCCCGGTGCTTAGCCGGTCTCAGGTTCCAGGACTCAGGCTCTTCTCGACGCGCTTCGAGTAGAGCAGCTCGCCGGAGGACTCGTAGAGGCGGAGATAAACTTCCGACTCGGAGAACAAGAGCTCCGTGAACCCAAGTTTCGTCGAAGCGAACCTCGTCGTCGGTGTCCAGCTCGCATCGCGAACCTTTCCACCAGCCCCCGTGACAATCTCGTTGAGACCCTTCGTCTCAAGGTGAGCCTGGTAGTGATCGTGTCCCGCCAAGTACAGATCGACGCGCTCTTCTCTCAACAGCGGAACGAGTCGCTCGATCAAGATCGGCTCGCCGCCGTGACTCCCACCCGAATCGATCGGGTGGTGTGCGAAGACGACGCGCCAGGTCGAAGTGCACTGCGCGAGCTCCGCGGCGAGCCACGCAAGCTCGCTCTCAACCGCCTCCTTCGAGACCACCATCGCCGTCGTGTCGAGCGCAAAGAACGCGACCTCTCCCGCCGGCTCACCGGCCTTACTTGGGAGCGGGCGGACGAAGCTATAGTGTTGACCCTCCATGGCCCAGCGCTCGTCGATCTTCGAGTACTCCACGAGCGCGTCGAGGTTCCCGTCCAAGTCGTGGTTGCCCGATACTGGCCGGAACGTGACCTCGTTCAACCCGCCCGTGTACATCTCGCGAAAGCCGCTGCGCCAGCGGTCATCGTCCACGGACGTCACGCCGTGGTCGTAGAACAGGTCGCCGAGCAAGAGCACCTGATCCACCCCGCCGGGGCGCGCGCAGAGCGCTTCCATCGCTTCACTCACCCGACGCTGGCGCCAGTCATCCGTCCCGACATCCCCCGCGACCAGAATTCGCAGGTAGTCTGTCTCCCCCGCCGGCTGGTCCATCGCCGCCACGTATTCCGCCGGCCTGCCGGTCAGCGTCGCGTTGAGCCGGCCATCTCGATAGAAGAGAACGGCGCCGGCACTTGCGAGAATCGCTAGGGTGACAATGAGGATGCGCATGGATAGTTCGATTCTGGACGCGGCAAACGCCCCACGGAGTCGATCCTAAGCCGACGCCGAATTGAAGTGACAAGCTCGAATTCTCTATTAAAAAGCTCAGCGCGCCGGACGACGGAAATCGTCGGAGAGGACGACACCGGTCTGCGCAAGCTGTTTCACTCGCGCGGCTGGCGCAGGTGGGGAGACCACCGACGGGCCGAGCGAGAGTTTCAACAGCTCCAGGTCGCCTACGCAGCAGGGCTAGCGGTTCCCATGCCGCGCGAGGTTCGTCGGCTCGAGGCGGGTTGGTGTTTGACGATGGATCGAGTTTCGAACGGGCGGCCACTCGCTCGAGTGCTCGAAACTGGCAGCGCGCCGAGCGACCTCGGCGAGCAGCTGGGCCGGTTGATCGCACAGCTGGTCCACCTCGGCATGCTCCACGGAGACCTGCACCTCGACAACCTCGTCGTCGATGCCGAGAGCAAAGTCTGGCTGGTGGACTTCGGACAAGCGCGTACGCGTGACAAGCGCATTCTCTTGGCGAACCGCGAGGACCTGCTCGCTCTCCTCGGAAGTCTGCGCGAGGTCACCGATCCTGACCTGCGCGCTCGGCTGGTGGCCACCTACGTCGAGTTTGTCGGAGCCGAGAGTGCGGGTTGCGAGCTGGACGAACTCGAGCTGGCCGCGCGACGCACGCGCCGACGCGCCGTGCTCGGAAATCTCGCGCGCTGGACGCGCGAGAGTGGCGTTGCGAAGCAAATCTCCGTCGCCGGTCGCTCGGAGATCTTGGCGCGACGCGCGCCGAACGCGGCCTCCACGCTCGTCGTCGAGAGCGGCGACGGCGCTATGCGAGCTTGGCTCACTGCCGCGCGCCTGTCCGAGCATCGTGTCCCGACGCTGGCCCCTGTCCGGCTTCTTGTCAAACCGAAGCTCGCCGCCGAGTTCGAGCTGCCCGCCGGCGTCTTTCCGCTCTCCGAGGTACGCGCGAAACTCACCGACGAAGCCCTCGCCGAGAGCATGGATGCGCTGACAGGCAAGCTGCACGACCGCGGGCTCCAACTCGACAAACTTCGAGAAGCCGACCTCTACGTCGGCGAGGCGAACGAGCTCTTCCTCCATCCGCGCGTCCAGCTAAAAGAGCTCGACCTCCACGCCGCTCCGCCCCAGCCCGAGCGCGACGAAGCCGGAACCACCGCGACCATCACTCGCGAACCCCTTCGACGACGACTGCGCGCGCGCGCCTGGTCCAGCTTCTCCGGACTCGTCCGCGTCCTACCCGAGAGCTCGATTCGCCTGCCGCTCTCCGTCCTCGCGCGCGGCGCGCGCTTTGCCTCCACCGAATCAACGGTGCGCGCCAATCTCGAGCTCGCCCTCGGCGACGAGACTTCGCGCGCCGAGCGTCTTCAAATCGCCGCCGGTGTTCGCACGCACGCCGCGCGTCTAGTCTACGAGTGGGCTCGGCTCGGCGCCGGACGATCCGAGCTGGCTTGGCTCAAACAGAGCGTCGTCGTCGATGACTCGATCGAGCGCCTCGAAGAACTTTACGCCCGCGGCCAAGGCGTCATCCTGGTGACGGCCCACATCGGCAACTGGGAATTGCTCGCCATCACTCTGCGAGAGCGCGGGTTCAATGGCACTGTCGTCGGAAGACAGCGCGCCAACGACTCTTCGTCGCGCTTCCTCGTCGACATGCGCAGCGCCTGGGGCTTGAACAGCCTCCCGCAAGACTGCTCCGCTCGCGAACCGCTGCGCGTCCTTCAATCGGGAGCCATCCTCGGCCTGGTCACCGACATGGAAGTCCGTCGCATCGACGGCGAGTTCCTGCCCTTCTTCAACACACCCGCCCTGTGCATGACCACGCCGGCCGCCTTTGCCCGCGCAGCCGGCTTGCCCTTGCTCCCCGTTCGCTGTGTCCGTCCCAAAAACGCTCCGGCGAACGCTCCCTATCGGCTCAGCATCGAAGAGCCGCTCGCCCTCGACACGAGCCTCTCGCGCGAAGCGGGCCGCAGCGACTTGACCCGGCGACTCAACTCCGTCTACGAGCGCTGGATTCGCGAAACTCCCGAGCAGTGGGCTTGGCACCAACCCCGCTGGCGTACGCGCCCCGGTGACCGAACCATTCAGCCGCTCGTCGGGCACAAACAGAGCAGCAAGTCGCCGCCGCAGCCTTCCCCGGGCGAACTCTCGAAGCCAAACTAGCCCTACCACCAGGCTCGCTACCTTGCCCTCCCAACACGTCGTCATTCTGCATGAAAGCCTGTGCTTCTCGGGACAAACCGAGCGCATGGTGGCTACCGCTCGGGCCCTCGAAGAACTCGGGCACCGCGTCTCGATCGTCACTTCGCCGGGCACTCGCACGCGCGCGGTCAAGCAGCTGGGCTTCGAGCCGATTCTGTCCGAGCTCACGCTCGACCCTTGGCGCAATCCCTTCTCGGCCATGCGAACGCGTCAGATGCTGAGGCGCCTGAAGCCCAACATCCTGCACGCGACCTCCAACTCGCTCGCGCCTCTACTCGCTGCGGTCGCGCCATCGCTCAAGGTTCCGTGGATTCAGGAGATCGACCGCCCCGTCCAGACCAGTCTGATGAGCGAAAAGCCGCACTTCGCCGCGGCCATCGTGAACTCGGACTCCCTGATCGAGAGCGTCGTCAATCACGGCGGCGTGCACCGAAGTCAGGTCTGGACCATCGCGAACGCCCCGACGCCTTTCATTCCGGTGCGAGCCGTAGAACCCTTCGCTCACCAGGGCATTCCGCGCATCGGCTGCTCCGGTCTTCTCGACAACGAGCACGCCACCGCGTGGTTTCTGGAAGCCGCGCGCTTGATGGTTCTCTCGGGAACGCGCGCCATGTTCGCCATCCTCGGAGAGGGCCCGAACGAGGCGGCTCTGCGCCTCTTCATTCGCAACCACGGCTTGAACGAGCACGTTACGGTCGCCATTCCCACGACGAACAGCGCGGCCGAGAGCCTGTGCGCTCTCGACATCCACGTGTCTTGTCGCATGGAAGGTGGACCGGGCTGGCTCGCGTGCCAGGCCATTGCGCAGGCGATTCCCTCCGTCTTCATCGCAGCCGGCGACGCCTACGAACTCGTCGAAGACAAGAGCAACGGAATCCTGATCGAGTCGAACGACTCGCGGCGATTGGCGGACGAGCTAACCTTGCTCTGCACGCAGCGCGAACAAGCGCGCGCGATGGGACTGCGCGGCCGATCGCGATTCCTGGAGAACTCGCCGCCGCGAGCCTTTTCCGAGAAGATCGGAAAGCTCTACGACGAAGCCTTGGCGACGGTCGTCTAGCGGACCGTGGTGCAGGAGTTCTTTAGCGCTTCTGGGATTCCAAAAGCTGCGCAATGACTTGGTTCTTGGCGAGTGCGTCGAAGGTTTCGCCCCGGAACTCCCGGTAGCCGAGCAAGATCGGCTCGATCTCGGGGAACTTGATCAAGAAGCCCGCAGCCTCGTCAGCCATGGCCTCGTCGCCGATCCCAATGATGATTTGCACGAGCCGTTCCGTCGCCTCGGAGACGCGGTTCTTCTGAAATTCGGAGCGCGACTTCTCTAGCTGTTCCCGATGATAGACGAGGCGCTCCTCCTTCAGTCGGTTCACCGTGTTCGAGAGAGCGATGCGTTCGTCCGAGCCTTCTTCTTTGCCGCGGTAGTCCTCGAGCAGAGCGAAAGCCTCCCCATAGTCGCGCGGTCGCCCGGTCGTATCGAGCCGGACTCGCCACATGATGTCGTCGAAACCGAGCGGATCGGAGAGCCGGATCGAGCTCGCGAACCTGCGCTCCTGGCGTTCGACCCATGCGAGCTGTGAGTGCCCGGGCCAACGCTTTCGAAACTCCGCACAACGCTCGAGAAAGAGCCGCGCCTGCGCCGGCTCCGGCTCTCCCGAGAGATAGCGCTTTTCGTAATCGCCGACGTACAGACGGAACCACTTCTTGCCGCGCTCCTCCTCCGCAAGCCGTTCGATCTCCGCATGTTCGGCGAGAATCCCCGCCTTGACTTCATCGAAGCGACGCAGCTCATCCGCGCTCATCAGCGACTTCGAGATCTTGCCAAGGTTCTCTTCGGCGGCCTCCGCGTTGCGCGAGGCGATCATCTCCTCGGCCTTCCGAAGGTGGAACTTGGAGCTCGCCGTATCCCCAGCATCGTTCGAGCCCGACAAGCCCTGGTTCAAGAAAAAAGCCACGAGCCCGCCGATGGCCAAAACGCCCACTGCGATTAGCCAGCCCGGGACGCCCTTCTTGGCGGTCGTTTTTCCCGATCGCCGCGACCCCGTCGCTCGCCGCCGCGTCGAGCTCGATCCGCCGGACTTTCGGCGCGCGCCGCTTGAGCTCGGCGCATTCCTCGGCTGGCCGCTCGAACTTGCCTTTGCTGGCCTCGCCGCCCCCGCCGGCTCCGGGCCTTCGGACTTCCAAGTCACCCGCGCCTTCCCGACCCGCAGCTCCTGCCCCGGCCCGAGCCGAGTCTTCTTCTTCAGCGCCACCCCGTGAATCGTCGGCGGCATCACACCCGGCTTGGGAATCACATAGAGCGACTCGTCCTCGCATTCGAGGTCTACGTGATAGAGCGCCACCTCTTCGGCGGTCAAGACGAGATCCATCTCCTCGCCGCTTCCCATCGAGAGCGAGCCCGCGCTGATTCGAAAAGCCCGCGCTTCGCCACCTTCGTCGACCGTCAGTACGCCCATCTCACTTCTCCCCTTATTGCGAAGACCGCCTGCATAGCCGTCTTCGCGAAGTTTGATTCACACAGTTGGATTCGCCAGCGATTCTTACTCTTGTTGCGCCAAGATCCGCGGAGAGAAGTCCTCTCGACCGATCACACCATCCGAGAGCGCAACCGCTCTCTCGATCTCGTTCTCAAGCTCGCGCACATTGCCCGGCCACGACCACGCTTCGAGAGCAGCGAGCGCCCCCGCGTCGAGTTCAACCGAACGCCCGAGGCTCGCCTGCAACCGGTCCGCGAAGAAGCGTGCCAGAATCGACACGTCCCCTTCGCGATCACGGAGAGGTGGAAGTGAGATCGTGATCACGTTCAAGCGATAGTACAGGTCCTCGCGAAAGTTTCGCTCGGACACCATGGCGGGCAGATCTTTGTTCGTTGCGGCGACGACGCGAACGTCGACCGTTACCGTCTTATTCGAGCCCACCGCGCGGACCTCGCCTTCCTGCAAGACGCGCAACAACTTCGACTGCATCGGGAGCGGCATGTCGCCGATCTCATCCAAGAAGACCGTGCCGTGATTCGCCGCCACAAAGTGACCGTCGCGATTCGCAACCGCGCCGGTGAACGCACCCTTTACGTGGCCAAAGAGCTCGCCCTCCAAAAGTTCCGCGGGTACAGCCGCGCAGTTCTCGGCCAAGAAGAGCTTGGAACGGCGTGGCGAATTCTCGTGCAGCGCGCGCGCGACGAGCTCTTTGCCGGTTCCGGTCTCGCCTAGAATCAGTACCGGTACTGTGCTCGGCGCCACTCTCTCGATGAGCTCAAACACTTGCTCCATCGCCGCGCTGGCTCCGATGAGTCCATAGCTCCCGGGAACCTCGATGAGCGAAGACGTCTCCGCAACACCGCTAACTTTCGCCGCCACATCCTCCAGCGCGCGCTTCAGTATTGGTTGCAGCGCTTGTTCGACGCCAGCCGCCTTGGCCTCGGCAAGCAATTGCTGGAGTCGCTCGATCAGTTCCGATTCGACGGTCATGTGGCACGGATCACGCGCAACTTCGCGTATTGCAGCAAGAGCTCTTTTCGCCCGACGCCACTAAAGCTGACGCCAGCGCGCGCATTGACGCCCGAACCGCGCAGCGTCTCGACAAGTCCCCGGCCGAAGTGGTCGTGCTCAACCCACACGCCGACCTTGAGTCCGGCATCTTCCTCGGGTGCCTCGAAGACGCCGAGCACCGCGTCTTCGTCCTCTTCCGATCCGCCGCCCTCCACGAACTCGGCCGGAATCTCCTCCAAGAACCGCGACGGGTTGCGCGGATGGGATTCGCCGAAGTGAAAGCGCCACTCGGCGTGCGTGAGAAAGAGCCGCTCCTCGGCACGCGTCATCCCGACGTACATCAGCCGGCGCTCTTCTTCCACGCCGTCCTCGTCTTCCAGAGCACGCGCGTGCGGCAAGAGCTCTTCTTCGAGGCCCGCGATGAAGACGAACGGAAACTCAAGCCCCTTGGCCGAGTGCATCGTCATCAAGGCCACCTTCTTGGTGTCCTCTTCATAGCTGTCGACCTCACTGACCAGAGCGATGTCCTGCAGGAAGCCGCGCAGCTTGCCCTCGGGATTCTGGCGATCGTAGGTCTCGGCGTGCGTGCGAAGCTCGTCCACGTTCTCCTCGCGCATCACCTGATCGGCGTCGGGCAACTTGCCGAGGTAGCCGTAGTAGTCGAGCGCCAGAATCACTTCCTCCATCGCTTGAGCGGCGGACGCATCGGCGAGGTGGGCCAGCTTTTGAAACAGCTCGGCGAACTCCCGCAGACCATTCTTCGCGCGCCCGCGAATCTCATTGCGCGCTTCCTCCGAAGCCGCCGCCTCCCAGAGCTGAACTCGGCGATCGCGCGCCCACTCGACGAGCCGCTCCATACTCTTCGCGCCGACTCCGCGCTGCGGAACATTGATGACACGCGTACAAGCCACGTCGTCCGCCGGATTCACCAGCAAGCGCAGGTAGGACACGAGGTCCTTGATCTCGCGCCGCGCGTAGAACTCGACACTGCCGATGACCTGATAGGGAATGCCGGCCATGCGCAGCGCCCGTTCGAGCGCTCGCTGCATGAAGTTCACGCGATAGAACAACGCGATCTCATCCGCGCTCCGACCCCGAGCCAAGATCGTCTTGATCTGACGAGCGATCTCATCGCCCTCGTCGTTCTCGTCCGCGCAGGTAATCACGGAGACCTTCTCTCCGCCCTCCCGGTCGGTCCAAAGATCCTTCTCCTTGCGTCCCAGGTTCTTCGAAATCACACCCTGAGCTGCGCCCAGAATATTCTTCGAGCTGCGGTAGTTCTGCTCGAGCTTGATCGCGACCGCGCTTCCGTGGTCCTGTTCGAAGTCGATGATGTTGCTCACATCCGCGCCGCGCCAGGCATAGATCGACTGGTCCGGATCTCCGCAGACCGCCAGGTTCTTGTGGAAGCCCGACAGGGTCTTGGTCAACAAGTACTGAACGCGGTTGGTGTCCTGGTACTCGTCCACCATCACGTAGCGGAAGCGATGCGCGTACTTGTCGGCGATCCCGGGGTGCGTGCGAAAGAGCTCGAGTGTCTTGAGCAGCAAGTCATCAAAGTCGAGCGCGTTGTTCTGGCGCATGCTCTCGCTGTAAGCGCGATAGACCTTGTTCAGCACCTCGGACTCCATACTCGAGATGTCCTCGTCGCTGCTCTCGGGATCGTGGGCCGAGTTTTTGAGCTCACTGATCCAGCCGCCGACCATCGCCGGGCGAAAGCGCGTCAGGTCAAAGCCGGCCTCGTTGATCAGCCGCTTCAACAGCTGATTTCGATCCGAAGTGTCGTAGATCGTGAAGTCGCGCGTCCAGCCGCCGAGGGTCTCGATGTCGATGCGCAGAATTCGCGCGCACATCGAGTGAAAGGTCGAGATCCAGAGTCCCGGACTCTGAACCAGCGCTTCGACGCGCTCGCGCATCTCGCGCGCCGCTTTGTTCGTGAAGGTGATCGCCAGGATCTCGTGTGGCCGCGCGCCGGCCACGGTCAACAAGTACGCCACCCGGCGAGTGATCACGCGCGTCTTGCCCGATCCGGCTCCGGCCAGAATCAAGAGCCCGCCGTCGACGTGCTCGACCGCCTTCTTCTGAGGCTCGTTCAGGCCTTCGAGCAGCTTCGCGGCAGCAGAACCCGATTCGGCTCGATCGCCGATTTGCGCTTCGCCCGCACTCTCCGCTCCCGCGCTCTGAACATCCATCCAATCAAACGGCACCATGGCAATGATTCTACGGCGACGAAGTGAGCGCCGCTAATTGCGGCCAGCCTTTCCGAGTCAATCTTCGAAAGTGAAACCAGTGACGGGTCGCACTTCCGTTGTGCGAGTTCGCGCTCTATTCCGCTCGCCTCGCCAGAATGGCCGCCATGCCGTCCGACTCGCTCGTTTTCACCGTTTCGAATCCCGGTACCCCTTCGGCCAGTTCGCCGCGCCGCAGGCGAAAGCGCGGCGGAGGTTTTTCACCGGCGAGATCCTCGGTTGCTGTGGAGAAGATCAAGTGTCCACCCGGCGCAACGTATCGATGCAGCTCGGCGAAGAGCGCGCGATCCAAGAACAACACGCACACGACCAGCTCAAAGCCGAGCTCCTCCTCCGCGGGCTGCTCGTTCAAGACATCGATGGCGCGCGTCTCGATCGAGAGCCCTCGCTCGCCGGCGCGCCTTTCCAAGATCGAGAGCCCGACCGGGCTGACGTCCCAGGCCGAGACCTGCCAACCGGCGCTCGCGAGATGAAGCGCGTGCCGACCGGTTCCCGAGGCCAGGTCGAGCGCGCGACCGCCGGAGAGCTCGCCCGCCCACTCGACCACCCACGCGTTCGGGTCCGCCTGCTTTCGGCCAGCCGCTCCTTCGTATTTCGTGTCCCAGCGCTCGCGATCTTTCACGAGGGGAGCATAGCAGGCCGCGGTGCGCGTCGAAGCGCGCGAGGAAATGCGGCGGGACTGATAGAATGCGATCCCGCGTCCTCGTCTCGGGATCGCTCAGAATGTCGCCCAAAGTCTCTCCCCCCGAATCCGTCACACCCGACTCTCACGGGAAAGCTCCCGCTGAAAAGTGGCAGGCGGCGGGCAGTGGAGCTCACTACACGAGCGGGCGCTGGAGCAGCAAACGACGCGAGCACCGTGACCCTCGCGCGATCGGCCGGCTCTTGACGGAGGCTGGCATCGCGTCCGGCACCATCCTCGACGCCGCCTGCGGAACCGGCCGGCTGCGCACGACTCTGGAAGCGGGCACTCGCCGGTGGGTCGGTCTCGACGCTTCGGCCTCGATGCTCGCCGAAGCTCAAAAGCAGCCCAATGACACCCTGCTCAGAGGTCGAGTCGAACACCTGCCCTTCCGAGACGGCGCCTTCGACGCGGTCGTTGCGAACCGCTTACTGCATCACTTCCACCAGCCCGAGGATCTGCGCATCGTCCTCGGCGAGCTCTTGCGCGTCAGCTCCGGACCGGTCATCGCGTCCTACTGGAACGCCGCTTCCCTTCCGGCGTGGAAACGGCGAGTCGGCCTTGCGAAGAGCGAAGGCCCGAGCGGTCGCGTCGCGCATCCGACGAGCCGACTTCGAAAGATCGCGGCGTCGCTGAACGCGGAGCTCGTGTCTACCCGGCACGTCTTGCCGCTGTTCTCCCAACAGAGTTTTGCGGTGTTTCGAAAGCGGGAGCGATGAAGCGCGAGTGGGTCGGGCCGCTCGCGGAGAGCGAAGAGCTCCGCGCTTTCCTCCTCGAGCAAGCGCAGGCCGAAAACACGGTCGGTTTGATGATCGAGTTCGGCGGCACGCGCGGCTACCTGAAGGGTTCGGCGCTTCGCGGCAAGGCCGGATGGCGCCATGCGCTCCGCGCGCGTCTGCTCGGTCGCCCCTACCCGCGCGTCGCCGAGTACACCAACCTGCAGTGGCTTCGCGCTCACAACTTTCGCGCACCCGAGCCCCTCGCCGCCGGTGTCCTCCGCACTTCCGGGTGCGCGCCCTATCAGTTCCTAATGACGCAAGAGCTGCCCAACGCACGAACCCTCGACGACGCCATCGGGAGCTCCGAAGAGTTGGAGCGTCTCTCGATCCTCGCCGCCCTCGGCTGTCGGGTGGCCGAGCTGCACGCGGCCGGCTTCATCCATCGCGACCTCTATCCGCGCAACCTGCTCTACTCCAGCGAGAGCGAAGAGGTCATCTTCATCGACGCCTGGCGCGGCGGTGCACGGCGCCAGCTACGGGGACACCTCTACGACCAGGCCTGTTTGATGCTCCACGGCGCGGATTGGTTTTCCGTCGAAGAGCAAGCCGCCTACTTTCGCGCCTACGCCGACACGCGCGGCTGGCATCAAAAACCAATCGAGCTCGAGCGCTGGCTCGGCCGAATCCAGATCGAACGCGCACGCCTCGCCGCGCGGTTTACTCGAAAGCGCCCCGAGGCGAGTCCCCTGCCTCCCGTCGTTCCCTGGGAGACGGGCGCACTCAAGCACGCGCTCACTGCGGAGCCCGCGCCTACTGGTTGAACGCGCTCTCGCGGTCCGCCGCAACCTGCATCAACTGCTCGCGCACCGGCTCTTGCTTGTCCACCGCCAGGGGAACCGCCGTCCACTGGCCGAACAGCTTGAAGCGCAAGTGGTCTCCGGTGAGCCGCCACTCCTCCAGCTCGGAAAACCGACAGGAATTCCAACCCACGCGCACACCGCTCAGACCGACAACGCGGTCCTGCTCCCGCGGTCGCAGGTAGTTGACCAGCAAGGACGCCACGACCATCGGAAGAAACATGGCCAGCTCGCCATCCTGCACGGTCGCTGCGAGCACAACACCTCCGAGCAGAAGGCCGCTGGTGACGAGGCGCAACGGGCCGCCGGTGATCCGCGACTCGATGACCTCACCGACGCGCGCGCCCTCAAGCAGTCGCGACTGAATCGTCAAGGTGAGACCGATGACGGCCAGGGTCGTCGGCAAGAAAAAGAAGAGCATCGCTTCCATGGTTCAGAGAGTCTGTGCAGCGCGGGCGAACCTGGCAATCAATCTTCTTTGCGCTCGCGCTGCTTTGCTGACAATCGCTCTAGGACTTCAGGAGAAACTCGATCGCCAGGTAGCCCAGATAGGTACCCGTCGCGGTTCCCAGAGAGCCGATCAAGATGGCCGGGAGGACGAGGTCCGGGCGACCCAGGCTGCGTGCGAGAGCGAGAGCGGTCGTTCCCCCACCGACGTTCGCCTGCGACGCGACCGCGGCCATGTCCCAGTCGAGCCGAAAGAGGAACGCAAGCCCGAAGATCACCAGCGCGTGAACGGCGATTACGACCGTAGCGAAAATCCACAGCGTCATGGCCAACTCGCCGAGGCTCTGCAGCGCGGCGAGATCGCACAAGCATCCGATCACCGCGAGGAACAGCATGACGGCGAGCATGCCGAGCACGCGAACGCCGCGCAGCCGAGCGACGGCGGGAACCTGCGCGAGTACCAGAGCGAGAGTCGTAATGACCAGCGCCCGCGGAATCCGGATCGGGCCGGCATCCGAGTTCGATGCAAACAGCTCAGTAGCCACGCGCGAGAGCGACTCGGTCAGGACTCCGGAGAGCCAATAAGCGCCGGCACCAAGAGCCAGCAGAATCGCCAGGTCGAAGGGATGAACCGGCTCGGTCTCGCGCGCCCGATCGGCAACGACTGCGGCTTCGAGTTCGGCCCCGCCGCTCGCCACGACTCGAGCGCGCTGTTTGGGTCGCGCGGGCAGCGCTCGCCACAAGAGCCGCGGAATCGCAATCGTCGCGATCATGTAGAAGGTCGTCAGGATCGCATCGACGGCGTTGACTCCGACGTAGAGCGCGCCCTCGGTCGCCACGCCGTACTCGGCCGCAAGGATGTTCAAGTTCGCGCTGCCCCCGGTGTACGTGCCGACGAACATTCCGCCGATCGCGCGCCAGTGTTCGCCGATGGACTCCGGCCCGTCGATCACCCACATGCCGATGACAACGCCCGCGATCGTTCCGAGCGCACCGAATCCGAACAGGACGAGCATCGGTCCGCCGGCTCGCTTGAGTTCGGTCAACCGAACCAGCAAGAGCAACCAGAACACGCCGATGTAGGCGCCAAAGGAGAGCAGCCCGTCGTAGATCTCGATGCCGGGCTCGTAGGCTGGGATCACGCCGGTGTTCGCGAACACGGCGGCGATCACGATAACGAGCAACGCCGAGCCGAGATGGCGCAGAAAAGATTTCCGCGCGAGCCACTCGGCCAGCGCAACCGAGAGCGCGAGCACGGCAAAAATATAAATCGGGTCCTCGGTCACGGCGCAGAGCATAACCCGCGCCTAGGCCCTTGAAGAGCCTGGAGAACGTTCGTTCTCGGCCGGGCAACGCAAACTCAATCCCAGCTCCTACGCCAAAGCCTGCACGCGCGCTCCGACTGGGATAACTTTCCCTTGTAAAGAACGACGCAAAGATCTTCGCGGCCTCACCGAGACCGTTCATCAGAATAACCGATGGCCGACATCTTTCGAGCGCATCTCTTGCCAGCCGAGAATGCGCATCAACAGCACAACCCGTAGGCAGCAACGCTGCCGGTCGATGAGCGAAACACTCTTTGACCTAATTCAAAGCGGCCGACTTCTCCCTCAGAAGTCGGCCGCTTTACTTATCCGCCCCTCCGACGCGCGGTCGCGCTCTCACGTGTCCCCGTCAATAGGCGCAAGCTCTTCCGTCGAGCTGTCCTCCGGCTGCACGTCCTCCTGGTCCTCGCCGCTGTAACCCAAGCCCCCGAGCTCGTCGAGGTGCTGCTCATCCGTGACGAGTTCGCCGGTCGAAGCCCCGAGCTTAAAGCTCTCGTGAGTCCGTCGTTGCGCTTCGATCTCGCTCGTCAATTGCGAGCGCATGCTCTCCGCGCGATCCTGATTCGCGTCAAAAACATCGTTCAGCTCAAAGGGGTCCGCCCTGCGATCGAAGAGCGAAACCGTGCCGTCGGGGCGAAGAACAACCTTCCAATTCTCGTCGGTCAAGCTGAAGGTCTTCGTGAACCGGTCGCCCATTCCGAAGACAGCCGGCTCGGTGAAGGTCTCCGAGAAGACGTCTTTTCCGCGAGCTTGCCGAGTGAAGTCAGCGCTCGGAAACCCGTCGACGAATCGCAGTGCGGTCGGCAAGACATCGATGATGCTCATCAGCGGATCAAGTCGCTCGGGCTGCCTTCCGGGAACGCGAACCATCAGGGGAACGCGCAGCTGCTCGTCCCAAACATCGCCGTGGCCCCAGCTGTAGTGTTGCCACAAGCCCTGCCCGTGATCCGACATCAAGACCACAGCCGTCTCTTCCCAGACGCCCTTGGTGCGGAGCGCGTCGAGCAGCTCCCCGACCGCCTCATCCGCCATCCTCACGGAACCGTCATAGAGATTGGTGAGAACCTCCGGCCGCGCCGTGTCGTTCGGCGGCGCATCCGGCCGACTCTCGACTCCGCGATCCGCTAGATAAGTCGCCAAGGCGGCATCCGCCGGATAGAGCGCCAGGATCTCGTCCGGCGGATAGATCCCCACGGCGTAAGGCCCGTGGGCATCCATGTAGTGCACCCACATGAAGAACGGACCTGTGTGCTCGTTCAGCCAAGCAATCGCCGCAACATTCGTGTCGAGTCCGCGCCGTCGCAAGGTCTCGGGCTCGTCCCAGGTCTGAAAGCCATTGGCCAGTCCCGTCAGACTCTTCACGGGCGCCGCACTGACGAAGCCGGCGGTATGAACTCCTTGGCCGACAATTTGAGCGAAGCTCTGCAAAACCTCCGAGGGGGCGAAGGCCCGCTCGCGCTGTACTTCGGCCGGCAAGCTCGCAAAGTTGTCGGCGACACCGTGCTGAAAGGGATACAGACCGGTCATCAAACTCAAGTGACTCGGCGTGGTCTGCGCGATCGGTGCAAAGCAGCGCTCGAACACCATCGACTCCCCCGCCAAGGCGTCGATATGGGGCGCGGTCTCGCGAAAGTAGCCGTAGCTCTGCAGGTGATCCGCGCGAAGCGTGTCGACGGTGATCAGGACGAGGTTCTTCGCGCGAGCGTCATCGGGCTCGCGACTGGAACAACTCGCGACCAAGCCGGCGAGAGCGAATAGAGCGACGAGTTTGCGAACCGTCACCTGAACCTGAATCGAGCAATGCATCGATTGGAGTCTAGCAGCCCATTGTGAAAGTGCTCGTTAAACGACAGGCAGCAAATCGAACTCCAGCAAGTCGGCGATGCGCAGAACATCGCCGCGCTCTTGAGCCGCTACGATCTCCTGCACATAAGGCAAGACGAAGGCCGCGAGCTCTTCGTCCCCGAGCGCGGTGAGCGCCTGCTGCATGAGGTCGATGAATTCGATCAACGCGGAATTGCCCTCGGCGGATCGCCCCATACGGAATGCGGAGACCGCCGCCAGGAGAGTCTCTTTCAACGGATTTTCTCCGGCCCGATCTGTGGAATCAGTGCTCAAGCGATGCCTCCTTCATTGTCTGAGTTCCCGCGATCGCCGCACCGCTTTGGCTCGCGTTGATGAACTCCACCTCCGGATGAGCGGCGATGTAGCGCTCGAGATCTCTCAAGTAGCCGCACAGGTTCGGCAGCGTCGGCAAGCGTTCTCCATTCACATCGTGAACCCAAGTTCCGGTTCCCACGAAAACCTCGCTCTCGCGCGAGTAGGCATTTCCGCGCGCGTGCGTGCGGCCACCGGAAAATCCGAAGTCGCAACCGACGAGGACCACTCGGCTCGCGCCCATTCGCACCGCCAGGTCGACCGCAACGTGAGTCACCGTGCCCGCTCCCCACAAGTGGCCCTTCGGAATCTCCGCGGCGATCGAAGCCCAGCGCGGATGATTGCCATAGGCCACCAAGCGCCGGCCCTGCCAGAGCTCGAGAATCTCCGGCGGGAGTACGGGGAAGTAGACCAGCGCAGAATCCGAAAGCGCGGAGAGGTCGGTGCTCAAGTGTTTGCGCAGCCCGTCCGGGTGTCCATCCACCATCACCACGACATCCGGTCGCACTCCGGCGCCGATGAGCGGGCGCATCGCGGCGCCGACACTGATCAGGACCTGATCGCGCCCCCGCAGCAGGTCGTAAGAATCCTCCAGCGACGGGCCGGCAGCCGCGACGTAGATCGTCTCGCCAGCGCGCTCGTCGAACAACTCCTCGACATCGCCATCCAGAGCCATGCGAGCGCGGTTCGCGAGAAGCGAGCCCTCGAAGAACTCGCGGCGATCCTCCATGCGCTCGGCGACCCACGGCGAGGCCAGCTCCAGCTGGACTAAATCGCGAAGTCGCGCGCTCGCATCGTCGGCGAGAATCAACTCGCCCGGCTGCGCGGCGAAGGGTGTTTCGATCTCAGCCTCCTCGCTCGCAAGCGTGAGCGTTACGCGCGAGTCACTCAGCCAATCGCTGAAGTCCACGCGCTCCATCGCGACTCGAGTAATGCCGGGATGGAATGCAACCACGCGGAGCTCTTGAAGCTCCGTGCGAGCCAAAAGCTCACGCGGGAGATCGCCGAGGCCGACGCCGTAGACGATCGCGCTGGTCGCCTCCGCCCGAATCAAGCTCGCTTGTTCGCGCGCCTCCGCAAGTCGATCGCAAGCGCCGGTGAGCTGAATTCCCTGAACACACAAGGTCAGAGCCGGAGCATCGTGCATCCACTCCGCGTTCTCCAGAGCCGGCGCGCTCTCCAGCGCAGCCAGCACCGCGGGAAAGCGGTTCCGGAGCGCTTCACTGTTTCTCTCCCACATGCGCGCACCCTACCGAATCCCATCGACCGACCCCAGGGTCTCTGTCGGGCGCCGGACTCCGGTCGGCGAAATAGGAATCGCGGTCACGGACGAGCCTTTAGCGCGACTTCGAGATGCGTTCGACCTGATCGAGGTAGGCCTGCACATTGTCGCGCGGGTCCAGGAGCTGGGCGCGACGCAGCAGCGGGAGGGCTTCGGTATAGCGGCTCATTCCGACCAGGACCTGTGCATGCCTCACCTTGGCCTCGGCTTCGAACTCCTCGAGCGCGGCGGCGCGCTCGAAGTAGATGATCGCACGCTCGGAATCGCCGGCTCGCGTGCTGTGCTGGCCGAGCAGGATGAAGGCGCCGCCGTCGAGAGGGTCGAGCTCGACGAGTTTTTCGAGGATGCTGGCCTCCTTGTCGCCAGCTCCCTCCGCAAGTGCGAGCCGCGCTTGCAATCGGAGCAGCTCCTTCTCCTCATCCTCGTCCAGCGAGCCCGCGCGCGCATTCTCGATCGCAGCGACGAGGCGATTCGTCTCTTCGAGAGCGCCGCGAGCGGTCAAAGCCTTCGCCGCTCGGATGAACCGATCGAGCTCGCACTCCGGGTCCAGGCCTATCGAACGGACATAGCAATCCACCGCGGGCGCGAACAGTTCTTCATTCACGTAGATGTCGCCGAGCATGTTCAAACTCTCCGGCGTCGAGGCGCCCAGCCCGTCGACCAACTCGTAGTTCTCGGCCGCTTGGCTCGGTTTACCCAAACCGATGTAGGCACTCGCCTGGAGCAGCCAAAAGTCTGCGCGGTCGGGGTGCTCTTCGATCAAGTTTGCGCTCAAAGAAACGGCGTCGGCGAAGCGCTCTTGCTGAAAGAAACAACGAGCGAGGTGGAGCTTCCAATCCAAACTCTTCGGTTCGAGCAGACTGGCCATCCGATAGGCCGTCTCCGCGGCGATGTGGTTTCCGGAATTCGTGTTAGCGAAGCCGAGGAAGCCGTACATCAAAGAGTCTCCGCCGCCGAGTTCGATCACACGCCCGAATGCGGGAGCCGCCTTCTCGAAGTCGCCGAGGCGTACGTGGGCTAGACCGAGATTGCGCCAGGCTCGCGAGAAGTTTGGGTGTTTGCGGACGGCGACTCGGTAGTGTTCGATCGAATCCTCCGCACGATCGTCCTCGAGGTAGAGGCTCGCGAGGGTGAAGTCGAAGACCGCGCTGGCCGACTCGGTTCCGTACTTCTCGAGCAGGCGAATCGCCTTCTCCTTCTTTCCTGCCGCGAGATTTTGGAGGATCTGCGCCATCTGCTCGCGCTCGATACTGGTCGCGTTTGGCTCGACGTCCGTGCTGGCGATGTAGCTCTCGAGAAAGCGCTTCTTGAAGCGCGGGCTGTTCCAGATCGCGAGCTCTTCCGAACTCATCGGATAGCTGCCCGCCTCTTCGTAACCCGAAGCGGCGTTCATCGACAGGCCGGCGTCCAGGACCTCCCCACCCTCGCCCTGTGTGTATGCGGCGCTGGAAGGATCGACTTCGAGCTCCGCGTCGACCTGCGCCATCAGCGTCTCGGCGTCGAAGCCTTCGCCACCATCGAGGACACTCACGGGCCCGGGCGCCGGCTCCGCCGAAGCGCAAGCACCGAGGAACACCGGGCAACAAAAGAGCAAAACACGGATTGCGGTCATCATTGGGATTTGGGGAAGGTGATCGGAATGCGCATGCGGAACTGAACGGGTTCGCCCTTGCGCTTTCCGGGTTCGAATCGCCACTGTCGAATCGCGGCCAAGGCCGCTCGCTCGAACACGGGGTCGGTGGAACTCTGGACCACGGGCTTCTTCACGCGCCCGCGTTCGTCGACGACGAAAATGATCGTGACCGTTCCGGGGGCTTTCTTGCGAAGCTTGCTGTCGAGGATCGGACCCGGCTGATAGAGGATGCGCGGTTTTTGGTCCAGGTCGCTGAGCGAGAACAGCGCCGCGATCTTGTCCTGCCCCACGAGGTTTTCCATGTTCATGTTGAAGTCGGTCGCGGCCCAACCGCCTCCGCCGTGGCCCGCGTTGAGTGCGAGCTCGAGTGAGGAGAGGTCGGGCGTCGGCAGGGACTCCATCATTTCCGGCGGGGCCTCCTCCGGCTCGTCTTCCGGCTCGGGCTCCTCTTCCGGCGGCGGAGGCGGAGGCGGCGGAACCGCAGCCGTATCCACAGACCTCAGAGTCGTGTCGGCGAGCGGCGAGTCCGCAATCCTCTGAATCACCGGGAGCAGCAGAAAGAACAGCGCGGTTAAGACGACGGCGCCCACCGACACGCACAGTTGTCGGATCAAGAAGCGCAACACAGAGCCCCGTCGAGTCTTCCTCACTGTGAGCCTCAGCCTTCCGACGCCCGCGTGGCGACGCTGACCTTTGTAGCACCGGCGAGCTTGGCCTCGTCGATCACACGAACCAACAGCCCGGAAGGGGCAGCACTATCCGCCTGCACGATCACCGGAATATTCTCCTTCTGGATCAACCGCTTGACCCACGGCTGGACGCCGCTGATTCCGATGCTCTGTCCGCCGTAGACGATCTCACCGCTGGCGGTGATCGCGATGAGGATGCTCGTCTTCTCCAATTGGGAAGCCGAGGCCGCCTGCGGCTTGTCGACCTCAACGCCGGTCTCCTCCACGAAGACCGTCGTCACGATGAAGAAGATCAAGAGGATGAACACGCAGTCGATCAACGGAGACATGTCGATGCCGACTTCATTCTCGTCCGACTCTGTGGCTTCTCGAAAACGTCCCATTTGGATTCTCTGTAGTGAAGTGAAGGGTGCTCAGCTAAGCCCGAACTCGGGCTTCCAACTCTTTGCGATAAATAACTTGGGTGCAGATCGACTCGAGGTGCGCGAGAAAAGCGCAGTAGCGATCGTGCTGGCGAGCGAGTTGGTGCTGCATGAATAGTCCGGGCAGCGCGATGATCAGGCCGGTCTCCGTCGTGTAGAGCGCCTCGGAAATGCCCTCGGCAACAAGGCCCATGGTCTGGTCGCCTCCAGCGCCGGACGCGAGCGCGGCGAAGGTGGCGAGCATGCCCGTCACCGTTCCGAGCAGTCCGACCAGTGGCGCCGCGCTGACGCAAATTTTCATCGCTCGCAGGTCGCGCTCGAACGGCGCACTCTCCGAATCCCGCAGCTTGCCGAAGCTGTCGACGATCTCGCCGAGCGAGGCGCCGCCGAGCGCAAAGTCGAGCAGGTCCCCCACCGGCCCCTGCCGCTCGCGCGGATGGTGTATCCACCGACGCCAGGTGCGTTCGGGAACAACCTGAAAACCCTTCTGACGCAACTTCATGTGCGCATTGATTCCCATGCCGAACATCACCAAGCCGATCGCCGCGATCCCGACCATGGCCCAGCCTCCGGCGAGCCAAATTTCGAGCGCTTGATCCCAGAGCTTCCTCGCACCGAGAACGAGTGCGCTGTCCGCAGGGTCGAAGAGTTCGAAGACTCCCCCCGGCTGCTCTACTTCCGCCGGAGCCATCACGATTCGGAGCTCGCGCCCTCACCACCCGTCGATGATCGATCGTCGTCGGCAGCGCCGACCCGCTCGGCCAACCGTTTGTACTCACGGTCCAGCTCCGCGATCTTTTGATTCAGCTCGCTGACCCCCATTGCCTCTGAGCGCAATTGGCCCAGCTCAACCAAGCTCGCCTGCAGCTCGGGATCCATCGCGTGCGCGGGGTTCGGCGAGTCGGACTCGCGAGTTACGCGGGCCGTAGAGTGCTGGTCGATCTGCCCCGTAACCTCCCGACTGGTGTAGCCGTAGGTCTTTGAGATTTGATTCACAAAAGCAACCGCCGCCGTCTCCATGTTGCTGACGACGGACCGCGCCTTGCGCGAGAGAAAGGCGTGAATCAACAGCGACGGAATCGCGACGATCAGACCGTACTCCGTGGTGATCAACGCCTCGGAGATCCCGCCCGAGAGCGTCTTGACGTCGCCGGAGCCGAACACGGTGATCAGCTTGAAGGTATTGATGATGCCGGTCACCGTGCCGAGCAGTCCGAGCAGAGGCGCCGAAGCCGCGCAGATCGCGATGAAGGGCAAGTGCTTTTGCAGCTTCAATCGAGTGGTGAGCACGGTCTCGTACATGACCTCTTCGATCAGCTCGCGAGGTTCGCCGAGATGCACGACTCCCGCGGAGAGCATCTTGCCCGCGCGTCCGCCGATCGCCTGCGCGGCGGCACGAGCTCCGTCGACGTCTCTCGCCTCCACAGCGTCGAGCAAGCGATTCATCTTCTTGGTCGAGGGTTTCCGGATAAAAGCCAGCCCCAGCCACTTGAAGATCGCGACGATGAGCGCGGCTCCTGCCATCGCAAAGATCGGGATCATGATGTCCCCGCCCTTTTTGACGTGCTCGAGTAGAGTCTCCTCCGTCGACTCGAACTTGTGCGCGTTGCCGAGACTCGGGTCGAACGGAAACAGTCCTTCCCCGGTGCTGATCAACGCGGCCGCGGCCTCGGCGTCGTCCAGATTCGCGAATGCGATTTCCGCTGGCTCGACGGACCCGAGGCGCTGTTCAGCCGTGCCGGCCAAGTCGGATCCGCTCGCCTGGAAGAGCGCCGAAGGGCCGACCAATACGAACTGCCCCGGCTGAACCAGCCCTGCGGGGTCGACCGCCGTTCCGGCGAAGCGCGTTCCTCCGAGGAGGCCCTCCAAGCGACCGAGCGAGAGGTCGAGCAACGCCGTTTGCGCTTCGAAGACCTCGCCGACACTGGCGTCGGGATTACTCAAGGTCGTGTCCAGTGATTCGAGCTCGACTCCATAGCGCTGGAGCTCGACCACGTGCAGGCCCGCCTCGAAGTTGCGGTAGTACTGATCGAAGAGATTCGCGAGATAGTTCGATTCGTCGCGACGCGCTTTGATGTCGGTCCGGGCCGTACTCAGGTCGAGAGTGCTACGGTCGAGCGAGCGCGTCGTCTTTTGGTTCTCGGCGCGCGCATCGTTCAGAGCGCTCTCGTACTCACCCAGCGACCGACTGAGCAGGATCTTCTGCTCGGCGATGCGTTCGCGCAGTTCACTCAACTCACGGATGCTCGCCTCCAGCCGCAGGTCGATTCCGATCGCCGCATCTTGAAAGGTCTTCGGCGAACCCTCTTGTGCGAGAGCGACGCCGGAGAACAACAGGACGCAGAGGAGGCTGAGGGTCGGCATGACCGAAAAACGATCGCGTTTCATTGGACTCGTTCCTCGAGCTGCAGGGGAACCTGAACGAACTCGGCGACCGCGCCGTCCTTGAGAATGGCGATGGCCTTCGCGATTTCACCCGCCGCCGAGTTGTGCGCCGTCCACCTCCAGCCGCTGGGGCCAGCCGTGCCGACTCCCGCGTTTCTGCCGTTCGGACTGACGTAGTAGCCCTGTCCCAACCCGACGTAGAGTGCGGCGACCTCGACGGAGGTACCGTTGTCGAGCTTGCGAACCTCACTGGTCACGATGACCTCTCGGTTGAACTTGTTGAGCTCGTTGATGATCCCGACCACGTTCAAGTAGCGATCGGAGAGCGAGAGCTTGGTCTCGGTGCCAGCCTTGGGCAGTCGGCCGACGAGCGGGACGATTCGGTCGCGAGCGGGTTCGGGCAGCCGCGCAATCAAGCCGCGAACCTTGGCCTCGAAGTCGACGACCGTGTCGAGCAGAGTCGCGGAGCTCGCCTTGAGTTCCGCCTGCTCGGCCTGAAGCTCGAGCAGCTTCTTCCCCGCCTCGCCGATACTCCCCTCGGCCTCTTTCCTCCGCTCGCGCAGATTCTCGATCTGCGCTGCGGTCAACTCAATTCGGTCGCGGAGAATCTCCTGTCCGAGAATCCAATCGCGCTTTTCCTGCGATGTAATTCGTCGGACCTCGACCCACTTTTCCAGTGCGGTTCGAGTGTTTTGGATCTCCTCCGTCTGTACGTCGTTCGAGGCTGCCCGGGGACTCAGCACGAGAACTGCGGCGACGAGCACGCCGGCCTTCTGCATTCCTCGAACCAATCGCGAGTCGCGGGTCGGCCGCACAATAGATCGCTTCAAAGCGGTCATCTTTGATTTCTTCTTCATAGTTTTTTGCTGAGATCCGGAATCGCCATCGGAGTGCACCGGCGCTAGAGCTGAAAACCCAAGCTGATCGAGAACTCGATGCCTTTCGTGTAAGAAGTCTTCGTCACGTCATCGCCCGGAAAGCCCCCCCTGTAGACCTCCCGGATCTCCGGGTTCGTCAAGTTCTTGGCTTGAAACTTCACGTCGATGTTCTTGCCGAAACGGTGCGAGGCGCTGAAATTGAGCGTCCCGAATTCCTCCTGGTAGACATCGGGAACGAAGTTCTTTCCGATCGACTGACCTGCACCAACCACCAGCGTGTCGCCCTGAACGGAGTAGAAGAGCGTGAACATCGTGCGTCCGTAGTCGTAGTTGATATAGGCGTTGTAGATGTGCTCCGGCGCGTTGGTCATCGGTCGATCCTTGACCTCGAAACCGATCGTCGCGAAGTCGTCGACCTCGCTCGCGGGCAGGTTCACGACCGAGTCGATGAAGGTCGCGTTCGCGCCCACCGACATTCCGGTCAGGCTCTCCCAAAAATTGCCGAGCTTTTGGCGGACCTCGACCTCGATCCCTTTCAATTCGCCACTCGGAAAGTTGACCGGCGTCGAGTAGCTGAAGAGGACCGACCGCTGAACCAGCTCGATCGGATTCTCGACGTTCTTCTTGAAGGCCGAGACCGAGACGAGCGCCCCCTCGTAGGGCGTGTAGTCCATGCGCAGGTCGAAGTTGTCCAGCGCGCTCATTTGCAGGTCCGGGTTGCCGATGAAGATCGGGCCGCCCAAGAACTCCTGTTGGATGATGGGCGTGAGCTCCTTGAAAGTCTGACGCGCGACGGTCTGGCTGTAGGAGCCGCGGAAAGTCACCTCGTCACTGGGGCTGTAGCTCACGCCGAGCATCGGCAGGATGTCGCGCTGCTCGTAGTCGACGTCCGTGACTCCAGGTGTGAGGTCCACCTCGGTCAGCGAGCCGGGCGGGAAGTACTTCGAGTTCGCCTCGGGGACATTGACGATGCCGATCTTCGTCGACTCGAAGCGAGCACCGCCGATGAGCTTGAGTTCTTCGTTCAGGGGCAGATCGATCATCGAGTAGAGCGCGAAGAGCTCCTGCTTGCCGCGATAGTCGACGTCCGTAAGTGGGTCGAACAGCGGATGGTTCTCACCGGGCCAAGCGTCGGTCCAGAACTGATCGAAGGTCGCGGGTGAAAAGGAGAGCCCGGTCTCGCCGAGGTTGCTGAAGCTCTCCTGGTCGTAGTCGCGTTCGAGGTCATCGACGAAGAGGCCCGCCTTCAGGTAGCCCTCGTCGGAGCTCCACTGGTCGAAGGGCAACGTGAGGTCCGCGAAGTACTGCGCGCTCTCTTCCTCGATCTCTTTGAAGGTTCGCTGAAGGTTGCCGGCGGTGAAGTTCGCAGCCGGCTTGAACTCGGTGTAGCCCGGATCGGTCGTGCTGGGCGGAATGAACGGCGGAATGCCCGGATCATTCGAAGCGGGACGGAACAGCGAGCCGAACTGGCGCTTGTCGGGCTGCTTCAGGTCTGCCGAGCTGAGCGCGTAGGTCCACTCGAGCTTCGGATCGCGAAACTCGAACACTCCGATGTCGAAGCTCATCGGAGCGACGTGCGAGCCGTTGAGCTGAATGGTTTGCGTACTGCGCTCCGTGTACTCGAGGGTCTGTAGCCGAAGGTAGGGCGCGGTGTCGAGTTCGAACGGCCCGTTGCCGATGCCGTTCGGATCATCCGGGTCATAGCCGGGAAAGAAGAAAGCCTTGCCGCGCGTATCCTCGGACAGGGATGCCGAGTCGTCCGCCGCGCGTGTGTAGAGATAGGTCAGTCCGAGCGAGTGGTTGTCCGTCTCCAGCCCGAGCGTGCTGAGTGTTCCCCACTGAACCGACTGCACACCGCGAGTCACGTCGAAGAGTCGCGTCTTGAACGATCCGTCCGTGGACGTTCCCTGAACGGTCTCCGGAACGAGTTCGGGACCGTTGACCGGTTCGACCCAGTACGAGTCGCTGCGCCCGTTGTCGTAGAAGGAGCTATCCCGCTCGTAGAAGAAGCTCCCGAAGGCTCCGACTTTCACGCCATTGCCGAGCTCGTGTTTTCCGCCCGCAGCCAGCGTCATCTTCCAGTCGATCGGCGCGTCTTCGCGCGAGGTCCCGACGGCGCCATCCCAGTGCTGACCGATGTTCTCGAACTGAATGTCGCGGCCGCCGTCGTCCTGGCCGAAGGAGCTGACCCCGCCCCCCTTGTAGGTCAAGAAATCGTCGCGGCCCGTTACCTGGCTGTTGTAGCTGACCTGCGTGCTGATCTTGAAGATCGTCTCGTCCGGAACGTTCTTCAGCCGCACATCGACCGCTCCGCCCGAAGCATCGCCCTGCTGATCCGGCGTGAAGGTCTTGCTGACCTGCAGGCTCTCGATGACGGCCGCGGGAAACTGATCCAGCTGGACCGCGCGCTTGTCCTCGTCCGCCGTCGGCAAGCGCACGCCGTTCATCTGCGAACTGACGTACCGATCCGGAAGACCGCGGATAACCGCAAACTTGCCGTCCTCGACCGAGGCACCGGTAACCAGTTTGAGGGCTCCCGCCGCGTCGCCCGCACCCGCTCGGCTCATCAAGTCCGCAC
Source organism: Planctomycetota bacterium (assembly GCA_029259635.1). GTDB lineage: Bacteria > Planctomycetota > UBA1135 > UBA1135 > OFTM34. The sequence goes on from JAJDEU010000013.1 coordinate 253,703, forward strand.
CGATCGAGTCCATCAGAGCGGGACTCTTGAACCGCAGGTTGAGGAGCGCCGACTCCGACCCCGCACCCAAGCGCAGATCCTGCACAATGAACTCCTCCATGTCGGTGAAGTCACCGGCCAGGGAGATGTCGACGTCGGTGAGGCTATTCGTGGTGACCACCACGCCGCTTCGAATCTTCCGGACATAGCCGTCCTTGGAGAAGATCACCGTAAAAGTGCCCGGCGCGACGTCGCTCAAGAGGTAGGTCCCTTGATCGGTGGTTTCCGTGGACTGTCCCGTCTCGAGGAGCAGCACCTTCGCGAGCGCCAGCGGCGCATCGAAGTCGGCGTCGAACACGACTCCGCGGATGGAACCGACTCCCTCGTCTTGCGCGAAGACGGAACGAGAGCTCATGGTGATGGTCAGGAACATCAGGATTAGAGTTCGCTTCTTCCGGAGGGGACGCCATCGCCCTCGAGCAAACTGAAAAGGCTTCATGAGAGCTTCGACAAATCTCAGTGCTGCTTTCGTCAAGCAGACGGCACACCGGGAACCCCTAGTCATCGCGGTCGGATATTTCCGTTAGCTCGAAACGCGGTTCGGACCGGTTCCAATTCAGGTTTTGTCAGCGGAGGTTCGTCGCTCTTTCGTTCATCGATACGAGCGCAAGGTATTCAAGCCTTGCTGCCGCACGATGAACGCCAGATCAGGAACACATCAATTTGACGAGCGTCCGCTTTCGGTTCTGGTTGTGGAGTTACCAGGGAGCCTTCAGGCTTTGAACCTTCGACGTCAGCTCGTTCCAGAGCTTCGAGTCGGGTTGAATACCGTGGAGGGCCATCGAGCGACAAACCCGCGTGAGGCACTCGGCTCGCGGACGCGAGTTTGGGTTGCTCCAAACTTCAGCGAGCGCCAAGCGATAGAACTTCAGCGCCTGCTCGAAGTCGAACAGCTGCACGTAGGCTTCCGCGACGGGAATCAGCGCGTCCGGGCGAAACACGTCGTAGATTTTCTCACGCTTCGCCTCGTAGTTGGCGACGGAAGACGCGAGCTCGACGCGAGCGCCGGCCTCGTCACCGGCCAGGCAACGGAGAGCAGCGGCTCTCGCCTGGAATCGAGTGAGGTCTTCGGGAAGCCAGTCGTTTCCATTTATGTGCTTCCGGCACTCATCGACCCAGGCCAGCGCCGCCACCTGATCTCCATTTTCGAGGGCCGTCTCGGCGAGCTGTGACTGAAGGCCGATCAATCGCTCGATCGGAAGGACCTTCCAGGACTCGCGCAGCTTCCCCTCGACTTGCTCCCGCAGCTCTCGGTCCGCGAAGACCCGGCCATAGAGACGCGCGTACTCCTCGAGAGCGCCAGCCGCCTGCTCGAACTCACCTGTCTCGATGACTCGGTCGAGGTCCGCCATCTCCCCCGGCTGAGGCAGGGCGTCGGTGGTCTCTAAGCGCTCCTGATCGCCGTCGAGACCGTGACGCCCTGCCCGGGTAAGAGCGGCCCAAGCTTCGTCGATTTTGGTGCGAATGCGAGCGGCCCTCCAACCCTGTTCATCCTCCAGACCGACGACTTCGGCTACGAGCTCCGCCTTCTCCAGGTATTTCTGCGCGGCACTTACATGGCCGTTCTGCGCGCAGAACAGCGCCAATTGAGCCATTCCCAACCCACTGCGCCAGTTTCGAATCCGGTCGAGAAAGCCGAGCGAGAGTTCCGCTTGTCCCAGCTCCAGGCAGGCATCCACAACGGTGGCCTGCGCGCGCGAACGATTCTTGATGTGCGGATCGGCCGGCAGAGCCGACGCCGCCTGAAAGGCCAACCGGAGCAGTTCGACCTGGAAATCTTCGATGGGCGCGTTCAACAGTTCGTCGCGCGTCTGCGTTTCCATCGCAGACGTGCGCGGATCGTGCGCCGCTCCGCCACTCGTCCTCGACTCTTCACCGCCACCGCTCACTGCCGTCGCTATCAGCGCGCACAGCACCGACGCTATTGTTCTGTTCTTCATCACCGACAATCCGACCTTCGTTTCAGGAGTTGAGAGAAGTTCAAGAGGGAGAGTGGTTGCCCGGTCTCGCGCGGTGCGGACCGGGCTCCCGTCAAAATGTCTTACGACTCGATCTCAACTAGAGACTGATCAGTTCAATGTGCGGCGCCCTCGGCTTCTTCGGCGGGGTCGGGCTGATGAGGATCCCGGGCTGAAGGCCGCAAGACTCATCCAAGTGACCGGTCGAAGATTCGCAGCCCGTGAGGAAGCCAAACGCGTCCGCTGCGGACCAGCCGCAGAGCCAGTTGCTGCGGGGCGAGAAGGCACCGCGGAACTTGGACGGCGAGAAGAATCCGTCGGCCGGAGCTTTGGCCACCGAGAGGCGAGCTTCGTGGGCAGGCCTCGGATCGATCAAGACCACCGGCAGGAGGCTCTTGCCACCTTTGGTGACGAGCGGACCGCGAGTGAGGTGCTTGATCGGCGCGTCGGCCGGATCGAAGCCCGGAATCACGACGTTGTCGTTTGCGATGTCAAAGACACCGCGCGCCGTGGCCTCGGTGTAACCCGAACCGAACAGGTTGCGGAAGAAGACGCTGTCCTTGATCTCGGCGAGGTTGCCGCTGGACTGAGCCTTGTAGAAGTCGGCGGGTACGCTCGGGGCGTTTACCGTCGAGTGCGTGGAGAAGGGCGTGGTCCAGGTGTCCGCCCAAGAGAGCGTTCCCATGTGCCCGTAGCCGCTTCCGCCGTCGCCATCGATGTTGTCGAACTTCACGACCTGCTCACCGACATCCATGAAGATGCAGTTTCGGTACTGGACACGAGCGTTGTCGCGCCAGGCCGTGCCGTGGTCGCCGGCTGCGGGCTGACCGATGACTGTGGCGTTGTAGATGGTCGCTGTCGTAACCGGCTGGTAGTGAGAATTCTCAGCACCGTCCGTCTCGAAGCAATTGTCTCCCACGCCCGAACCCTGAGAAGCGTCGAGGCTGTGGCCCTGAACGATGAAGATGAACTGCGCTTTGCCGCGCCAGCCCTGATCGACATCGAAGCTATCGTCGCCGATGTTCCAGATGCTGATGTACTTCAAGTTGACGGTGCCACCCCAGATCTCGATACCGTCGTCGACGTTATTCATGATCTCGATGTGGTGAATATCGGTCTCGCGACCGATGCCGCCCAGCGATAGGCCGTTCAACTCGTTGCCGAGGCCGATCACCTTTCCGCCATAGCGCATCGACAGGTAGCGAATGCTTCCGCTGTCGTCGTCGTCATCTCCGCCGCCGTAGAGCACGCGGGAATCCCCGGGGAAGGCCTCGGTGAGGCCTTCCATCGCGCCGACATTGGCCGTATCCGGAGTCTCGAGGTTACCGGGGGTCGCATCTTCGGAGATGTACCCGCGGCCCATGATGGTCAGGTTGCCCCACTCATTGGCCTCTTCGCGCCACGTGCCCGTCTGCGGGCATCCATCGACCCAGGTCGCGACGTCCGCCGTGGACGTCATGATGACCGGGTTCGTTTTCGTTCCACGAACGAAGATTTGCGCACCGCGGGTCACCGCGAGGCTGCCACCCAGATCCGTCGTGCTCGCCACGAGGGTTCCGGCCTGAATCGTCAGAGTCGCCCCCGGAAGAACGTAAATCTGATCCTGTAGGTTGTAGGTATTGTCCGCGGTCCAAACCGTCGACACCGCAATATCACTCGTCACGAGCACCTCGCCCGCTTCCGCCGCTCCCGTCATTCCAATTCCGACAATCGCCGTCAAAGCCGCACTCTTAAGGCTACTTCTCACAGTTTTTCTCCTTGCGTCATTCATCATCTCAAGGGGAGAGCGAAGAGAAGACTTCCTCCTCTTTCGTAGCTCTTCCAATGGCGGGGAGAATAGGAGCTCTGTGTTGCTAGCCGGTGAAGTGCGAATGAGCCTTGAATCAATCTAAGTTCAAGTCCCCTTTGCGGGCGCCCATCGAATCCTTAAGAAGTGCGGCCTCCCCCGCGCACGCACTCGAGACGGCGCTTTCGAATCAAGAAAGCTTTGCGAGCCGATTCAGAGAGCGGACAGTCGCGCGCGCTCGGCCAAGCAGGGACGCAGTCCGTCGCTCGGATCACTGCGCCACTTCCGCTCGTGCTCTTCAGATGCGGCGGGCCCGAGCGCACCACTTCCGTCAAAGTCCTCTATTTCGCTATTAGAGACCGTTTGCGGTAGTTTACGAATTATCTCGCCAATTCCGTCGGGCTGCCAACAGTGCCCGGATTCGTATTCCGCACCGGCGCCATCGAGGTCCAAGTGAAACTCGATCATCGAAGCACCAAAGCGGCTCACCGCTCGTTCGACGACTACCGGCGAAACCGTGTGATCGGACCAACCGATCGGAAGGTCGTAGCGCGTTCGCAGCGTCTCGATCGCCGCCAGGTTCGCGAGCTCCGGTGGAGTCGGATAGTTCGAAATGCAGTGCAAGAGCAACAGGTCTTCGCAACCCGCGCTCCGAATCGTCTCAACGGCCGCGTCGATCTCGGGCACCGTCGCCATCCCCACCGAGAGCACGACCGGTTTGCCCACGCTGGCGACTTCGCGGAGTAAGTCCAGCCAGGGCACTTGGTAAGAAGCGAGCTTGAAGAAGTCGACGTGCTCGGCGAGCAAGGCGACGGCGTCGCGGTAGAAGGGCGTGCTGGCGAACTCGAGGTCGAGCTCATGCGCGCGCGAGGCGAGCTCGGCGTTGAACGATTCGGGCAACTCCCAGGCTTCGCGTTCAAAGAGAGCGGGATTGGCGCGCAGAGCTTCCGGAGCGAACAGTTGGCGGACCTTGAACTGTTGAAACTTGACGGCGCTGCAACCGATGCGCGCCGAGACATCGACGAACCGGAGCGAGCGCTCCAGGTCCGCGTGGTGGTTGCTCGAAACCTCCGCGACGAATCGCGCGTTCACGGGCTCGGCTCCGCGAGCGGGCGCAGGCACAACGCAAAGTCGTAAGCGGGCGCGCCGTGTCGAAAGGTGTCGTCGATTTCGGAGAGCGAAAAGCCGAGTCGAAGGAGCACCCGCTCGCCGATCTCGCGGCGAAAGAGCAGCGGCAAGGCGGCGACCGCACTCGGATCCCATGAGAGCTCGAACGCGGCCGTCTCGCTCGCCACCCGCAACCTGCCATCGGTCGCGCCGAGCGCACCGCTTGCCGAGATCAGAGCGGAGACGGCGCTCCACTGATCGCACGAGCCCTTCGCGACAAAGCTCTCGAGGTCGCCCCCGTTCTCGCACTGCAGCAGAGTTTCGGGTCCGCCAAAGGTTTTGGGATCGAGGGTCACAAAGCCCATGCGCAAGCTCCCGACCGGGCGCCGGTTCCACGCGGAGAGTCCGAAAGAGAGCTCAACGCGATCGGCAAAGACGCGATAGCGTTTTTGAAAAGCTCCCATCTCCGTGTCGATTTCCGTGCAAACCTCGATGTGATCGTCGGCCTCGCGAATGACCGGCGCAACGGGCACGAGGTCGGTCACGCGCATCGACGCGGGAACTTCCGCGACGAGGTGACCGCTGTAGAAGTCCGCGGCCCAATGAATGTCGTCGAAGTAGCCGTGCGGCAGAGTCCCGAGCAACGGCGGTCCGTCCGGCGCCGCGAGGCGAGTGATCGCGAGTCCGCGGTTCGCGTCCAGTTGGAGCGCGATGCCCGCCGTGTTCACGAAGAGGTAGCGGCCTTCGCGCTCGACGCTGGAAGTCCGAAGCGTTGGACCCGGTTTCGCGGCTTCGATCGGGTCGGTGTTCAGCTGGTCAACCGTCTTCCAGCGCTTCGCGGTCAAGTGAGTGCGAAAGTCACTGCGCCAAGCGCGGCACAGCTCGCGCCAATCGTCGGCGTCGGTGGAGCCCGCCTTCGCGAGCGCACTCGCGCGTGCGAAACACATCGCGTTCAGACCGACGTCATTGCGACCGGAGAGTCCCCAACGCGCGATGTTGTACTTCGGCTGTTTTTTCACCGGGATTGGATTCGCAAAGCTGGTGAGTTCGACGGGCGGAAGGGCGCGCCGCGGCTCGCGCGCTCGCACTTCCCGCGGAGTCGTAAAGCGAAGCCCGCGCTCGTGCAGTCGATCGAGCACGGCCCCGATACGCGCCCACTCACAATTCGTATCCACGTCGCTCGAGTCGGTGCTCGGTAGCGGCGGCTCGGAGGAATAGCGCCCCGGTCGATAGTTGAAGACCTCGCCGTCACTCGCGTAGAGGAACAGGTGACGTTCGCTGCCGTTCTCCTGCGACTCGACCCAATCGCAATACTCGTCCGCCTCAAGATCGCCAATCGCCGCGCGCTGGAACTTTTGAAAGGCGATCGCATCGACGAAGAGCACATCGATCTTGCGTCCACGCGGAGACTCCGAACTCGCGACTCCAAAGCGCCACTCGTCTTCCCACTCTGGGTGCGTACGGCGCGGGTTATTCCATTCCATCAAGAGCGTCCGGTAGCCGGCATCCAGGTAGTGATCGATCAAACCCTGCGACCAGGCCATCTCATTCACGAGCGCGGTCTCGGGACGCGCGCCCAGCCTGCTCGCGTAACTCTCGGCGCCGAGCTTTTGATTCCAGTGGTTGACCGCCCGGGGAACGAGCGGGCCGATCAACTGCGTATCGCCCGACCCGATGAACTCCACTCGTCCCGCGCCCATTTCATTACGCAGACGCTCCATCCAAGCGGGTTCGAGTTCCGCGATGCGCTCGAGCGTGTGCGCGCTGGCCTCGATCGCGACTCGCAGCCACGGCCGGTCGTCCAGCAATTCGAAGATCGGCCAGTAGCAACGCCGAATCACCTCCGCCCGCTCTTCGACTTCGATCGAGGAGTAGGACAGATTGAGGTGGAAGAGCAGCGAGCCCGAGAGCTTCATTCGGCGACCGGGCTCCTCATGAGAACAGCATCCCGCCGTTGAGATTGAGCGTCTGCCCCGTCACGTAGCCCGCCTCATTCGAGACGAGGTAAGCCACCGCCGCGCCGACCTCTTCGACAGTGCCGAGGCGACCGGCGGGAATGCCCGCGACTTTTTGTCGACCCGCTTCCGTCTCCAGCTCGTTCGCGCTCATCGCAGTCGCGATCAAGCCCGGCGCAATCGCGTTGCACGTGATGCCCTCGCCGGAATACAGCTTGGCGATCGAGTGCGTCAGGCTGATCAGCGCGGCTTTGGACGCCGCGTAGTGAAGCTGGTTCATGCCGCCCCACTGACCGCCGATCGAGCTCAGGTTGACGATGCGTCCGAATTTGCGCGCGCACATCCCCGGTAGAGCGAGTCGAATCGTGCGCACGGCGCCGAGCAGGTTCACCGAGAGCATGTGCTCCCACTCCGCATCCGTGAGTTCGAGAAAGGGTTTTTCCTGAGCGATGCCCGCGTTGTTGACGAGCAGATCGACCGAGCCGAGCTCGGCGTTCACCGTCTCGAAAGCCGCCGCGACCGAACCGGGGTCCGCCACGTCGATTTTCACCGCCAGGGTGCGTTCGGAATCGCCCGCAATATCGCGCGCCTCGCTCTCCCGCTCGCGATAGCCGACCGCGACCTTGTAGCCCAGCTCGATCAGCTTGCGCGCAATGCCCGCTCCCAGCCCCCGGCTGCCACCGGTCACCAGAGCCGTGCGTTCCGCAAATCCCGGACCTCGCCCCTCCTCCGTTTTCTCGACCATAGGAAGCAGAATATCGCCCTCATCGGCATCCGCCAGAGCGCGGGAGCTTTCGAGCATGTGGAATCGGCGAATCCCGCTTATTCTGGAGCCTATGCTTCGTCCCGCAGATCGCGCTGAACCCGTCCGAGTGGCTGTCCTCGGCGCGTCGGGCATCGGTCGGTACCACGTGCGAGAGTTCGCGCGAGCGGGAGCCGAAATCACGGGCATTCTCGGAAGCAGCCCAGAATCTGCCGCTCGAACCGCCGACAAGCTCGCGCGGGACTACAACGAGTTTGGCGTAAAGCCCAAGGCCTTTTCCGACCTAGACGAATTGCTCGCGCAAGACCTCGACGCGATCGCCATCGCGACGCCGCACCACCTCCACCAGGAAGCCACGCTGCGCGCGCTGCTCGCCGGCCTGCATGTTTTTTGCGAGAAGCCGCTCTTCTGGCATCCCGGGATGACGTTGGCGGACGCGCACGTCGCGTTGGCCGATCTCTACATGGCTGGAGCGCGCGAGCGCGTCTGCGTCAACACGTCCAACGCGAGCTTCGTGCGAGCGCTGCGAGAACGCGGCCTGCTCCCGCGCCGCCCGCGCGAGTTCACCTTTCGCCTGCGCACCACCGGCACCGACGAAGGCGCGGACATCGGCATCGACCTCTTGCCCCACGCGCTCTCTCTGCTCTACGAGTTTGCCGCGCCCGAGCTCAGCTCGCCCCACACCCAGTGCGAAAAGCTCTTCGTCCACTCTTCGCTCAACAACTTCAAGGCGTGTTTCCGTTTCAAGGTCGCGGGCGACATCGCTCGCGACGTCCAGTGCAGCTTCATCCTCTCCGAGTACCCGGAGAACTCCAAACGCATGACCTTCAAGGTCAACGAGCTCGCCTTCGAGCGCATCCAACGCCAGGACGACTCGGGCATGTATCGGGTCTTCCTCAAGACCGCCGATGAGGAGCACGAGGTCGAGGACCCCTTCTGCACCTACATCAGCTCCTTCCTCAAGGCCGTCCGCCACGGGACCTCGATGCCGGTCAGCTTCGACACCTCCGCGCGAATCCTGCTCGACTCCATGCGACTCCTCAAAGCCGCGAATGATTCTCGCCGGCAACGGCGGTAACGTCTCTCCATGACGATCGCGATCGCCGGAATCCAAGCCCGCATGGGCTCCTCGCGCCTGCCCGGCAAGTCGCTCGCCGACCTCGCGGGCAAACCGATGCTGCAGCGCGTGATCGAGCGCGCGAACGCCGCTCACTCGCTCGACGCCGTCGTCGTCCTCACGTCGACGTCGCCCCTCGATGACGCGATCGCCAATTTCTGCCGCGAAGTCGGATTCGAGTGTCGCCGTGGTTCCGAGACTGACGTGATGTCGCGCTATATCGATCTGGTCGACGAGTTCAACGCTGACTATCTCGTGCGCATCACCGGCGACTGTCCGCTCATCTCGCCGGAACACATCGACTTCCAACTCGATGCTCTGCGAGCGAAGGACGCCGACTTCACGTGCCTTTCCCCCGGCAAGACCTCGACCGTCCTCGAAGGCCAAGGCGCCATGAGCGTACGAGCGCTGCGTCGAGCGGCCCAATCGCAAGACCCGCGCGATCGAGAGCACGTCGGTTCGTTTTTCTTTGTCTCGCACAATGAGGAGTTCCGGCACGTCGAGCTTCACCCTCCCGACTACTTTCTGCGGACGGACGTGCGCCTAGCCGTTGACCAACCCCAGGACCTCGAATTTATCCGCGCGATTTTCGAGCAGTTCGCGCCGAATCACGGGAGCCTTGTCCCACTCGAGGAGGTGCTCCGCTGGCTCCTCATCAATCCATCCCTCTTGGCGATGAATCAAGCCGTCCAAAACAGCGCGGAGACCAGCCGTGCCCACGACCTGCGCGGGCAACTCCAGTTCGAGCCGGTCGGGCACTGGCCGGAGAGCTAGCGCACCAAGAGGGGCCGCAACACGGTCGCCTACCCACGAGGGGCCTCCTGCGGGGCTCGTGTCGCGCCCCCGCCCCCTTGCCTGAAGATCCCCAATCTCCGGTGATCAGCCCCGCTTTTGGGAGCCATAAGGATTGGCTCCATAAGCGTTTACGAGCACTGGCGACATTGGACCCGAGCCCCGGAGAGCGAGGGACCGAATCGGCTCAGGAACGCACGCTCGCGTACCCGATGAGCAGCGGAGCCCCACCCTCGCATGCGGATTCTCCATAAGCTCCTCCTCGGCACCGTCTTACCGGCGGGGTCCATCGCTCTCGTCGGCCTGCACAGTGCAGGCGTGACGGAGTCGGCGCTACGCGAAGCGATTGTGACCGATCAGGCCGAGCACGCGACGGCCATCGCGCAGGAGTTGGGCCGCGTGCTCGAGACGCGACTCTCCGAGTGTCGCTGGTACTCGAGGATCGACCTCGTTCGGGAGGCGCTCATTGAATCGAACGCCGAGTACGCCGCGCTTCCCAATCGCGAAGCCATTATCGACGAGCGAGATGAAGAGTGGAGACAGTCCGGTAATAAGCACAACGCGTTCATGGAGTCGTTGCAGAGTTCGATCCTCTCCTCTGACTTGAAGTCGCGTCTCTTGACCTTGGAGGTCCAGCCCGGCTCGTTCGCCTTCGGTGAAGTTTTTATCACGAACCGATACGGCGCCAACGTTGCACAGACGAACCCCACCTCTGACTTCAGACAGAACGACGAGGAGTGGTGGCAGTCGGCATGGAGCGCAAGCTCTTATGTCGGCGACGTTGAGTTCGATGAGAGCGCGGGGCTCTTTTCGGTTGCGCTCTGTCTTCGAATCGAGGACAGCGATGGTCCGCTCGGAGTGATGAAAGCGGTCCTCAGTATGTCCGAAGCCGCGCGTGTCTTGGATGAGCGAGACCGGAGAGAGTCGCTTGGCGATTCAACCGACCTAGTGCTGCTCTCGAGAGACGGCAGCCTCATCCACCACGCCGGTTTATCCGAGCAAAACGAAGTTCGGGAGTTTTCGGAGTTCGCTCCCCCGCCCGACTCTGCAGCTACCTACGAGCGACAAGATTCGCGCCGCGGCTCGCGCTTAGCCGCCTATTCTCAAGTCGAGACCAGCGAGCCCATTCAAAACCTCGGCTGGATTGTCGTCATCGAACGGGACCGAGACCTGATGCTGGCACCTGCAACGGCAGTGAAACAACGAATCGTAGTAGCCAGTCTGTTCGCTTCTCTGATTGCCGCCCTTTTCGGGGGGTGGATCGCGCTCTCGCTCTCCAATCGCATCAAACAACTGAGTACCGCGTCAGTAGCTCTCGGATCGGGAAATTACGAGACGCGCGTTCGAGTCGACTCGAGTGATGAGCTAGGTGAGCTCGCGATAACCTTCAACCGGACGGCCAAACAGCTCCAGAAAAACGCGATCGAATTGGAAGAGCGTGCCATCGAATCCGAACTCGCTGCGAAAGCCAAGGGCGAATTCATGGCGAGCGTCAGCCACGAAATTCGCACACCCATGAATGGGATCATGGGGATGTCGGGCTATCTCCTCGATACCGAGCTGGACGAGGAACAAGAAGAGTGCGTTTCGACCGTCGTCAAATGCACGGAGTCCTTGCTCGTACTGATCAACGATGTCCTCGACCTCTCGAAGTTCGAGTCGGAACAAATGGTGTTCGAACACCTTCCCTTCGACGTCCGAAGCGAGGCTGCACTTGCGCTCGATATCGTTCAGGTCAGCGCGAAGAGCATGGGACTCGAACTAGAGCTCGAAGTCTCCCACGATGTCCCGACTGTGATCGAGAGCGACCCGACGAGGATGAGGCAGGTGCTCCTGAACTTCTTGAGCAACGCGATTAAATTCACGTCGGAAGGGCGAATCCGACTCGCGATTTCACCCGCTCCAGGAGCAACTCCCGCGCTGCAGATTGAAGTCACGGACTCCGGAATCGGAATTCCAAAGGACCGCCTCGAACAGATCTTCGAGAGCTTCACGCAGGTCGACTCCTCGACCAGTCGCAAGTACGGCGGCACCGGTCTCGGCCTCGCGATCTGCAGCAAGATCATGGCCGGCCTCGGTGGCGAGATCGGAGTTCACAGCAAGCTCGGCGAAGGCAGCACCTTCTGGATTCGCTTGCCCTACTCCGTCTCCAGCATTCAGTCACTCGTCCCGACAAGGATTCACTCGAGTGAAGGGCACCAAATTCCCGACGATCTACGCGTACTGATCGCGGAGGACAACTCCGTCAACCGACTGGTCATGGAGAAGCAAATGGGTCAGCTCGGACTCACTCCGCACTTTGTCGAGAATGGTCGTGAAGCGGTCGAGGCCGTCTTACGAGAGGACTTTGACCTGGTGCTGATGGACTGTCAGATGCCGGTCATGGATGGTTACAGAGCGACAAAAGAGATTCGCAAGCTCACCACTGCGGCGCGCGAGATCCACATCATCGCACTAACGGCGAACGCGATGCCCGGAGACCGAGAGCGTTGCTACGAGGTCGGTATGAACGACTACCTCAGTAAACCCCTGACTCTCGAGAGCATCCGCTCCACCATCGCAGGCTTCGTGGCGACGCGCGTCAGCTGAGCGGTCGGTAGCTCTGCGACTCCCGCCACGTCCGGCAGTCCGCAGGCTCCGCTACTAGCGCCCTCCCATCCGTGTTCGCGGAGGCCCGCCAGAAATCGCTTCTAGTTCACCTGCACTTCTTCGCCGTCTTTCATCACCTTCGCGCCTTCGATCATGTCGACCCACTTCGACCGCGACAAATTAGAGATGGTCGGCTTCTGGGTGAATGCGACCCGGTGTAAACCGTCGTTGCCCCGCAGGAGGCGGACGATCTCTTCCTGATCGTCTTGATTGGAACAGCCAGAAATGCTCCACACGTAAGTCACGCTGTTCGGCTGCTCGCTTAACACCTTCCAGACGAGGTCGGGACAAAGCCCTGCTAAGTCCGCGCGCGCCCGCTCGGCATAATCCTCCGGAGCCTCCATCACACCTTCGAAAAACTGGATGGTAATGAGCCGGGTCCATCTTTCGATGTGCTCGTTTTCGCGAATAAATTCCACAATCGTGCCTTGCCCATATCCGGGCCCCGGCAAGAATCCGAAGAGCTTTCGGTTGAAATCGTGAGCGAAACCCACCCTCCAATTGCTCTCGGGTATTTGCATTCCGGTCGTCTCGAGTGGTGTCGCGCATCCCGGAGCAACTCCGAGCCCGAGCACGACCAAGACGAGCATCCTCGCGAGGACATTTCCAATGTAGCGTTCAGCGCGCGTCATCGATTCGCATCTTTCGGTTCGAGGGTGTGGGTTTCTGCTGTCGAATCACGAGAAGCCAATCCCGCCCAAAGGCGTTGCGCTGCCGAAGCAACCGGGACTCGCTTATTTCTTTAATTCGCGAATCAGCTCGACCAAGTCCTCGCCATGAGCGTCGACCTTCACCTTGTTGTCGATCGCTCGCAAAACGCCGGCATTATCGATCACGAAGGTTGTGCGGCTGGTCCAAGAGGCGCCCTCGGGGAGGACGCCGAACTTCTTCGCCGCACTCCCATCGGGATCGGAGAGGAGTTGGAAGTTGAGCTTCTGGCTGGTCACGAACCGCGCTTGGTCTTCGACGGAATCGAGACTAATGCCGTAGACCGTGACGCCGAGCTCGTTCAGGGTTCCCGCTGCGTCCCGCAGCGAGCAGACTTCGCGAGTTCAGCCGGGCGTAAGCGCCTTGGGATAAAAGGCCACGACAGCCCAACGCTCGCTCGCACCGCCGATCTCGACGAGACTGCCGGTGTGGTCGTTGAGGCGGAAGCTGGGCGCGGGCTTGCCGATCTCGGGAGTGTCAGGGGCGGTCTTCGATGGGGACATAAGCGAGAGTGCGGCGACGCAACCCAAAATGATGAGGCGTGTTTTCATGAGTTCTCCGGTGGTGAGGATCCTAGCCTGAGAGTCGCGCGAGCTGGGAGAATAAAGAGCGCGAACCGCACGCCTCGTTGTCGGTCAAGCCAAGGACCTCGATTGCATGCGATCGATGTCTGGATTTTTCACGGTCGCGGAAGATCACTCGCCCTTGCTCGTCAGTGTTCGCCGATACGAATGGAAACAATCGCGGTTTGTCCGAGACCGCGAACGTCGACCGCGGTTGCATGTCCAACTGAGAGGATCGACGGATATGAACTACTTATTTCTATGCGCAGCCGCATTGATTGGCTCCCCCCCCGCGAGTGGCGGATCACTCTTTCAGCCCGGAGGAGCATCGGATTTCTTCGGCGGTGCCGTCGTCGGAATGGGCGACATTGATAACGATGGAGTCGATGATCTCGCAGTATCTGACCCGTTACATAAACCCGGCGAGCTCGCAAAATCCTCTAGGAGGTTTGGAGGAGCCGGCAAAGTCTGGGTTGTTTCGGGTCGAGACAATTCGGTACTAGCTTCAGTCGAGGGTCTGGCAAGAGGCGACGTGTTTGGAGCCGAGTTACTAGCGCCGGGGGATCTCGATGGAGACGGCGTGCCCGACCTCATCATCAACGCTCCGCGCTTCGACCCGACTGATTGGAAAGGCTCGAACGAGAGGCCCTCAGGCGAAGCCGAACGGCCCGGGTATGTCCTCGCCTACTCGATCGGCAAGAACGAGACCATCTTCAAAATAGAGACGACGTATGGGTTCTATCACACGATGTGGCACGGCGCACATCCGGCGCCAAGCATCGCTCTTGTCGGTGATTTCAATGGTGATGAAATCCCGGAGCTTGCGATCGGGCTACCGCACGCAGACTCAGACAAGCTAGAACACGCCGGAGCCGTTCGCTTGCACAATGGCAAGACCGGTCAGCTAATCGGCGCACTCTACGGGACTCAATCCCACGAACACTTAGGCGTCCGAGTTGCGCCGATCGACGACCTTGATGGCGATCATCTCGGAGAGATTCTGACCCTCGGTGGCAGATCGCGTTGCGACTCAGCAGTCGCCGAATTCGAAACGAGCAGCTACGCCATGGCGATCTCTTCCAGGAGCATGAAGCCTGTTTTGACCATAGCCCAGGATCCCGAGGCTAGGTTTGGGCGCTCGATTTGCGGCATGGATGACACGAATCGCGACGGTTACCCGGACATTGCGATTAGCACGTGGAACGATCAGGACTTTCCTGTTTCACGGTATTCAGGCTTCGACGGTTCACTGTTGGGCAAGTGGCCTCGTCGCACCGGCAATTATCCTATCGATATCTTCCCAGTTGGAGACCTCGACCAAGACGGCGTCTGCGACCTTGGCTTTAGCGCATTCGACCGAATCATAACGCCCAAGCCCAGATTGGCCGTTGTGGCTTCGGGTCGAGGAGACTCAATCATCCGGGAGTTTTTGCACCCCGACGGCCCGCTGACAAATGCTTCAGATGAAACTTCGCCGCTGAACCCGAGTGTCTCGTACTCCGTCTCTAAATGGAACGCATCCCGAGTTGCGACTGAGCTTCTAATCGGGACGCCGACCTTTAGAGGCGACGAATCATGCAATGGAGTAGTCTTTCGCATAGACGTAGCCACATCGAAGGTTCTATCAACGTTGAGGAAATCCGACCTTGAGTAGAGCCGTAACATTCATTCGGCAAGAGCCCGCATCGGTAGCACGGAACAACGTTCGTCTCACCCGATACGAATCCCCCACCCAAAGAAGCCCACAGCGTGACGAACGCCAAAAACAGCCTGCACCCTGCCGTCGTCGAGCTCCGCCAACTGTTTATCTCGCGCCTGGTCGCGCAGACTCCCGTCTCGGTCGTCGATGTGGCTTTCGGCGACGCACACTTGCTCGCAGCACTTCGCGTGCACGAGATCCCCGCGGTTGGGCTTGAGGATTCGGAGACGCGCGTAGCCGAAGCGACCGAGCGCGACTTCGACGTGCGGCTCGCCAGCGCCGAGCACTTGCCCTACGACGATCGCTCATTCGATTGGGGCGCTATGCGTCACGCTGCTCATCACTTGCCCGACCCCGTTCTCGGAATTCTCGAGCTCGCGCGCGTCGCGAAGACGGGCGTCATCATCGCGGAGCCCTGGCGCGAGACCGCGATCGCGAGTCAGCGCTTGGCCGCCGAGTGGGACGCCTTCACGCGCGTGCTCGAGCGCCGACGCGGCGACATTCATCATGACAATATTGTCATCGCCTCGATGCTCGAGTGGATCGGGCAGCCGAACGAATGGGTCGCCGAGTTCAACTACTATCAGCCTGTGGGACTGCGGCCCCACGAAGATATCGAGCTGCAAGCCGAGGCGCTGACTCCCTTTGCAACCGCGGACGAGCTGCGTGAGCGCGATCGGCTGCTCGCGTCCGCCCGCAAAACCGGCATCGGAATCGCCGGGACCGCGATCCTCGTCGCGCGCCGGGCGTAAGCCTCTTGAGCGCGCGCTAGCTGTCCGTGGTGAAAGTGCTTTGCTTTATAAGCAGCAAATTTTTGGTCAGGTAGGTGCCCGGAAACGAAGCCGAATCCGTGGATTCGGTGAGGCTTTCGGGCGCCGACCTGGCCGAAAATCGGCCGCTTATAGAGTGAATGACTTTCACCACGGGCTGCTAGTCCGCGCGCTCGTTCGCGCTACACTGCGCGGATGAGCGCCACAACAACGGAAACGCACGAGCTCGCGACGCGCGCTCGGAGGCTGCAACTCGCTGCGATCTATCACGCGGGGTCCGGGCATCCGGGCGGATCGCTCTCGTGCACCGACCTCTTGGTTTGGTTGTGGCAAAACGCGTATCGCGAGGCGGTGCCGAACGACGCGGCGGGCGGCGAACAGTTCATTCTCTCGAAGGGACACGCGGCGCCAGCGCTCTACGCGGTCGGCGCGGAGTTCGGGTTGATGACGCGCGACGAGGCGCTGACTCTGCGCAAGCTCGGCAGCCCGTGTCAGGGACATCCGCACGTCGTCGACCTGCCGTGGACCGGCGCGAGCACCGGCTCACTCGGTCAGGGCTTTTCGGTTGGAGTCGGCAAAGCGCTGGCCATGAAGCACCGCAAGCTCGCCGGTTTCGTCACCGTCATCCTCGGCGACGGTGAACTGCAAGAGGGCGAATGCTGGGAAGCGGCAATGAGCGCAGCGCACCACAAGCTCGGCAATCTGATCGCGGTGGTCGACTACAACAAGCTGCAGAGCGATGACTGGAATAGTGCGATCTGCGGGCTCGAACCGCTGACCGACAAGTGGCGCTCTTTCGGTTGGCGCGTACTCGAGGTCGACGGCCACGACTATGACGAGCTCGATCGCGTGTTCGCCGAGGCTCGCGACGGTTGCTCGCCGGCACCGACCTGCATTATCGCGCACACGCACAAGGGACAAGGCGTGAGCTTCATGGAAGACTCGCCGCTGTGGCACGGGAGTGTCTGCTTGACGGAGGAACAACTGCGCGACTCCTTGCGCGACCTCGGAACCCCAGACGACGAAATCAACAGCTGGCTCGAAGGGAGCGCCCCCCGTGGTTGAAGCGACACAGACCGAAGCTCCGACACTGATCGGAAAGAGCGGCGACTCGATGCGCGAGGCCTTCGGGCACGCGCTGGTCGAACTCGCGGGCGAGCGCGAGGACCTGGTCGTGCTCGACGCCGACATCGCAGGCGGAACCGGCGTTCACAACTTTCGCGACGCGTGCCCCGAGCGCTTCTTCCAGTTCGGAATCGCCGAACAGAACATGATGGCGGTCGCCGGCGGAATGGCGAGCATGGGACTCCGGCCCGTCGTCACCACCTTCGCGGTGTTCTGCTTGCGCGCCGTCGAACAGGCGCGACTCTCGATCGCCTACTCGAAGCGCAAGGTTCTGATTGCCGCCAGCCATCCCGGCCTCGACGTCGGACCGGACGGCGGCTCGGCGCAGTGTTTTGAAGACATGGCGGCCTACCGCGCGATTCCCGGCATGACGGTGCTCTCCCCCGCCGACCCGGTCGAGATGCGACTCGCAACGCGCGCGGCGATCGCACACGACGGTCCGGTCTACATGCGCACCGGTCGCAGCCCGGTACGGCGGCTGTTCGACGAGACTCACCAATTCGCGATCGGTCGCGGAACGCAGCTCCGCGACGGGACCGACGTCACGCTGGTAGCCTGCGGCGTCGAGGTGGCGCGCGCGCTCGACGCTGCGGAACTCTTGGCGGCGGACGGAGTCTCCGCGCGCGTCGTCAATATGCCGAGCATCGAGCCCGTCGATCACGAGCTGCTCGCCGCTTGTGCCCGCGAGACCCGCGCCTTTGTCACCGCCGAAGATCACAGCGTTCGCGGCGGCCTCGGCAGCGCCGTGGCCGAGTCTCTCGCGACACACCTTCCACGTCCGATCCAGTTCGTGGGAATGCGCGATGAGTTCGGAACATCGGCCGAGCCGGACGAGCTCGCCGCGCACTACGGAATTGACGCACACGGAATCGCAGCCGCAGCGCGGCTCGCGCTCACTCGCTAAGGCACCAAGTCCGCTCCCCGAAACACGAGACCACCAGCCCGCCCTCACCGTTCGACATGTCGCTCAAGAAAAAAATCCTCCTCTCCCTGCTCGCGCTCTTCGTCCTGATTCAGCTCAAGACGATCGACCGCAGCAATCCGCCGGTAACCGCAGAACTCAATGCAAGTCCCGAAGTGATGGAGGTCCTACGGCGCTCTTGTTACGACTGCCACTCGAACGAGAGTGTGTGGCCGTGGTACTCCTACGTGGCGCCGGTCTCCTGGCTGGTCGAGCACGATGTCGAGGAGGCGCGCGAGCACATGAATTTTTCCGAATGGGAGAGCTGGGACAAAGAGAAGCAAGACCACAAGCGCGAGGAGTGCTGGGAAGAAGTCGAGGAGGGCGAGATGCCGCTGTGGTTCTACGTCCCGCTTCACTCCGAGGCGGAGCTCTCGGACGACGACCTCAAGGTCTTGAAGAACTGGGCGCTCTAGCCTCCCCTGCTCAGACTCCAAGCCGCGAGAGGTCGAGGCGACGACCAGTGACCGGCGGGCACCAGATGTAGCTCTTCGCGGATGCCATCGTCGAGTCCGGCAAACTCACGGGTAGCATCGGCATCGACAAGCGCGGTATCGACAAGCGCGGTATCGCGATCGCGGCGCGACGGACGCTCGGCCAGCTCGCGGAGTGGAGCGCTAATTCGGCCCCTACAGGCCGAGGACACGGCAGCGGCTCGTGTTTCTTCCACCCCCTCTAATGGCCTCTCTGAGGGGGATCGAGAGTAAAGACCCTCTTTTTTTTGTACATTAAGCGATAAAAGATGATCATGTTCTCTTCATTTTAAGCCGATTCCAGCTGGTAGGAAGACCTAACTCGAGGAGCCCATTTTGACATTCACCCGAACCTGTGACGGCCTGCTGGCCACTTGGATGAGAAGCGGGCGACGAAAGCCGTTGATCATTCGGGGGGCTCGGCAAACCGGGAAGACGACCGCGGTTCGAAGCCTGGGAGAGGGAACGCCGCTGTACCTGGAGCTGAACCTGGAGCGGCATGACGATCTCGCGGTGATCCGTACGTGCCGGTCGGCGAATGAACTCTTGGAGAGATTGAAGCAACGGAACAACTTGAGCGATCTTCCAGAGGGCACGCTTTTGTTCCTGGATGAAATTCAGGAACACCCCGACGCGATTGAATGGCTGCGATTCTTATACGAGGACTCCCCCGAACTAGCGGTGGTCGCCGCGGGCTCGCTACTTGAGGTGCGATTGCGCGAGGAGGCTCTTTCGTTTCCTGTCGGGCGCGTCGAATTTTTGCGCTTGGAGCCGCTGAGCTTTATCGAGTTTCTTCGGGCGACGAATGACTCGCGAATCGCGGATGATTTAACGAGCCAGTTAGAGAGAGCTGGAGAAATCGACGAGGGCTTGCACGAGCTGGCTATGGAAAGGTTTCGGCAGTTCTTGCTCGTCGGAGGTCTGCCCGAAGCCGTCGACGTATGGCGAGAGACAAGAGACCTCGTCGCCGTAGGGGCTGTGCACAGCGCGTTGCGGCAAGCCTACTCCGAGGATCTTCTAAAGTACCGGACGCGCGGTACTCGGCATCTCGAAGCCGTTCTCGCTGGTGCCCCGCCATTCTTTGGAACTCGTTTCAAACGGAGAAATCTGGCTCCTGGTGAGAAAGATAAGCCTGTTGCAGAGGCACTCAAACTGCTCGAGCAAGCCATGGTGATCTACTGCGTGACACCGACGACCTCGGTGTCACTTCCGCTCGTTCCACGTCCAAGGGCCGCACGAAAGCTACTCCCGCTCGATATCGGCCTCGCCTTATCGGAGCTCGGCGTGCGCCCCGAACACCTCGCCGCTCAAGCGGTCGAATCCTTACTTGGCGGTCGGCTCGCAGAGGCTTTCGTCGGAATTCAGTTGTTAGCGCGAAATCCGCGGGACTCCCGCGCACTCTCCTTTTGGACACGCGAAGGCAGTGCGAAGTCCAATGCCGAAGTCGACTATCTGGTTCCTTCGGATGGAGGAGTTCTTCCGGTCGAAGTGAAATCCGGATCCGCCGGCTCCCTCAAATCTCTGCACCGGTTCCTCGACGCCTCGGGCAACGGACTAGGTGTTCGCCTCGCGTCCATGCGAGGAGGATCAGAGCAGCTACAAGTCAATCTCGGCGAAGGCCGAGTGTTGTCCTATACGCTTCGAACGGTCCCCATCTACCTCGCTGAGCTCGTGGGTACCGTGACGATGCGAGCCTAAGCGAGTCCGGCTCACCCCTCCGCTCTAGCCTTTCAGCCGCGAGAGGTCGAGGCGACCGCCCTCTACCGGAGGGCACCAGAAGTAGCTCCCGGTTAAAGGCCGAGTAAAACAGAACAGCTCGTCGCGGATGCCATCGTCGAGCCCGACCATTCGGTTGAGCAGAGCCTCGAACGCGTCGAAGCTCTTCCCGAAGGCGACGAAGACCAGTCCTTCTCGCGCGGCATCCGCCCAGGGCATCGAGCGTCGCAGAACAAAGGCCTCCGGCTCGAAGTCCTCCTGTGCCGTGCGCTTGACGTGCGCGGAAGCCGGCGCGGACTCCAGCTCTTCGTTGTCCGAGATGCGCCGCCCGATCACGTGGTCGCGCTGGTCATTATCGAGCGCCGAAAAAGTATCGAGGTCGTGCACCCACTGCTGGACGGCGACAAAACTGCCGCCGTCGAGCCCCGCACCCGCGCCGTGAACGTAAGCCGCCGCGTTCGCCGCATCGCCCTCGGGGTTCTCCGTTCCATCTTCATAGCCCGAGAGATCGAGGCCCGATCCGTATCGGAACGCGTCGATGACTTCGTCCAAGAGGAAGGCCTCTTCCACGGCGGCACAGACGGCACGAGTCGTGTGCACGAGCTCCCCGCGATCATCGCCGCGCAACCAACACCACAGCGCGACCGGCGTCGAGGGGATGTCGATCCCGGCGCCGACCAGCGCGGGAAAGTTCCGCATGCCCTCGATGTCCACGTCGAGCTGGGCGAGTAGAGAGGGCCCCAATCCGATCACGATGGAGTCATCGACCGCTAGGTCCGCGAGTGCTTCCAGTGCCTCGAGCGGCGCGCTCTCGGGAAGCAGACTGAAGGAGAGATAGCGCGCGTCCTCGGGGACCGGCGCGGAGATTCCAGGTTGAGAGTGAGTCATCACAGGCACATTTTTCGAAGGGAGTCGGGCTCTGGTTCTTGGGCTCGCCCAGCATAGAAAAAGCGTGGTATTATTCCGCGGCTCAGTTCCGGCCACCCGGCGGAACCGATCGAGCCGCGCGCTCTCGCCCCGCCTCACCGCTATGTTCAACCTCACTGTCTACTGCCGCCGCACGCTGAACACGATTCCCCCGGAATCGCGAGCCACCGATCGGATTTCGAAAAGTAAACCCGCCGCTGCAGACCCGAATGGACTCGACGCGCGGGTTTTCTCGTGCACCGACGCTCGCGCGAACTCGGACCAGGGAGCGTCGAGATGAAGCGCAAGGTCATGATCGGAGCGCTCGTCTGGGCGCTGCTCCTCACGGTCGCTCACATCCAGCTGAACGTGGGCTGGAAAGCGCTGTCCGATGAGGCGCAGGTCCGTCTGGGACAGAAGCGACGCGAGCTCACGGTCGGCTTCCTACCCGTGACATGACACCTCACCTGCC
Source organism: Planctomycetota bacterium (assembly GCA_029259635.1). Lineage (GTDB taxonomy): Bacteria > Planctomycetota > UBA1135 > UBA1135 > OFTM34. The sequence goes on from JAJDEU010000013.1 coordinate 275,262, forward strand.
CGGTCACCAGTTGGGTGACCGACCACTCCGATGAGGGCACGCTCTTTCGCTCACGCAAGTTCACCGACTGGCCGACGGTCAAAGAAGCGCTGATCTCCAAGGACATTGGCGGCGTCTTCATTCTCGCTCCGATGGCAATGCAGCTCGTCGCGGACGGCATTCCGATCAAGGTCGTCTACCTCGGTCACCGCGACGGAACCGCGATCATTGTCGGCAAGGACTCCGGCATCAACGACTTCAAAGGCCTAGCCGGCAAGACGATCGCGATCCCCAGTCGCTATGCCAACCAGAACATCTTGATGCACAAGTCGATGAAGGAGTGGGGCATGCCCTACGACTCGATCGACTTGCGCGAGCTTCCGCCGCCGGAACACCCGACCGCGTTGCAGGCAGGGACGATTGACGGCTACATCGTCGGTGAGCCTTTTGCCGCGAAGGCGGAGGTCGACGGGTTCGGCAAGGTGCTCTATCACACCAAGGATATCTGGCCCGAGTTCATCTCCTGCGTCCTGGTTGTGCAGGAAGATCTCATCGAAGGACGCCGCGAACTGATTCAAGAACTGGTCGACGGCATCGCCAAGTCGGGCAAGTGGCTCGACGAAGACATCGAGCATCGCATGGATGCCGCGGAGGTCTCGGCGAAGAACTATTACTTCCAGGATCCCGAGCTCTTGAAGTACGTGCTCTCCAAACCGGTCGACCGCGTGAAGTACACGAACCTCGCGCCGCTGAAGCCGGACTTCGACGAGATCATGGAGCTGGCCCACGAGATCGGCGTGCTGTCGCGGCGAGTCGGGTTCGACGAGTACGCCGATCCATCCTTTGTGCGCGACCTGGAAGAGCTCGATTGGAACATGGACCGATTGCCCAGCGCGGAGAGCAAGCCGTGACTACTCCGCTCATCGTCATCGCCGTTGCCGCGCTGTGCTTCCTGATCGGTACGCGCGGGAGTGCACGCGTTCAAAACATCCTGTTGCCGCTCTCGGTCACCGCGATCTTGGTCGGTCTGTGGGACCTGGCCTGCGTACTAACCGATACTCAAGTCTTCCCGACGCCCGCCAAGACCTGGGCGGCCTTCGGCGAGATTGTCGAGAGCGAGCGCCTCTGGGGCGACACCGTCGCGAGCCTGTTCCGCGTCACCTGGGGCTTCCTGCTCGCCGCCGCGGTCGGCATCCCGCTCGGACTCGTCGTCGGTTGGTCCACGCGCACCTTCCGCGCGCTCAACCCAATCATCCAAGGTCTGCGCCCGATCTCCCCCATCGCGTGGATTCCCATCGCGATCCTGTGGTTCGGCATCGGCGATGGCGCCGGCATCTTTCTGATCTTTCTGTCCTCCTTCTTTCCGATCACCGTCGGAACGATGGCGGCTGTGCGCAACATCTCGCTCGTGCATCAACGCTCGGCGATGAACTTTCAAATGACGGGCCTGGAGCTCTTTCGCCGCGTCGTCTTCCCGGCCTCCCTGCCGCAGATCATTACGAGCTTGCGAATTTCTCTCGGCGTGGCCTGGCTCGTGATCGTCGCCGCCGAGATGGTCGGCATGGATTCGGGACTCGGCTATCTCATCAACGACGCGCGCAACGCGGGCAGCCGCTATGACCTCGTCGTCGCCACCATGATCATTATTGGACTGATCGGAATCGTGCTCGATCTCTTGATTCGCCAGCTCGAAAAGTTTGACGAAGTGCGCTGGGGGTACGTGAACCGATGAGTGAGCGAACTCCAAAGGTCATCTTCGAGAACGTCTCGAAGAGCTTCGATGTCAAAGGTGACAAGCTTGAGGTGCTCGAGAGCATCGACCTCACCGTCGGCGAGGGCGAGCTGGTCTGTTTGCTCGGTCCGTCGGGCTGTGGCAAGTCGACTCTGCTCAACATCGCGGGCGGTTTCGAACAGCCGAGTTCCGGCACGATCAAGATCGACGGCGAACTGATCACCGCACCCGATCCGCGCCGCGTCTTCGTCTTCCAAGAGTACGGCATCTTTCCGTGGGCTTCGGTCTGGGACAACGTCGTCTTGGGCCTGCGCCATCTCTCGAAGGATAAGCAGTACGAGATCGCCTCGGAGATCATCGACCTGGTCGGACTGTCCGGCTTCGAAAAGACCTATCCCATGGCGCTCTCGGGTGGCATGAAGCAACGCGTCGAAGTGGCGCGCGCGCTCGCCGTCTCGCCCGACGTGCTCTACATGGACGAACCTTTCGGCGCGCTCGATTCGCTCACGCGACTGACCATGCGCTCGGAACTGATTCGCATCTGGAAAGACCGCAAGCCGACGATTCTCTTCGTCACCCATGACGTCGATGAAGCGATCCAACTCGCCGAACGCGTGGTCGTCTTCACAGGTCGTCCCGGCAGCATCGCCGGTGTCATCCCGATCGACCTCGAGCACCCGCGCGATTTGGGCAGCGCGCAGTACGGCGTGATCAAGAACAAGCTCTATGAGCTACTCGGCGTCAGCCACTTGATCTAGTCGGGAGTGGGTTGACGCGGGGCGACACCCATCTTTGAGGATTCGCGCCATCCAAGCGATCACCGCTCCGGCGATGGCGATGATGAGGAGATAGCCGAGCCACTCCCACGGACTCGAAGATTGAATCATTTGCCGCGGCTCTTCCGGCCCAATCTGATCTCGCCCACTCCACGCGACGATCGTGACGAAAGCGTTGTGAATGAAGTGACAGATCACACCGGGCCAAATCGATTCGGAGATGTAGGCGACATAGCCGAACCACATTGCGAGCGGAAAAATCGCACAGGCATACCGGACATCTCCATGAGCGACCGCAAAGAAAAAGCTCGAGATCAAGATCGCTGCCCGCGCTGGGTACCGCTTCAACAATCGACTTTGAATGTAGCCGCGAAAGATCAGCTCTTCCGAGATCGCCGGCACAAGGGCCATGGAGATCAGGAGACTCAACAACCCACCACCTTCACCGGACTGAACCACGTTTTGGAGTTCCCGCACGCGTGGACTGTGGGCGCCGAACGCGATCAGCGTCATCATCCCTCCAATCGCAACCGCCGCGAAGCCACCCGCGTAGATGAGCGGTGAATACCAGAGCGAGAGTCGTCCTTCTCGAAGCAGCAATCGATCTGCGAGCTTTTCACTCGAACGCCGAACAAGCAGAACCAAGAGCCCGACGTCGACCGCTATTTCGATGAACACACCGAACAAAACGTGATCGGATCGCTCTAAACCTGCCGACTCGAGGATCGTGACCACGAGTCTGATGCAGAAGACAACGATGGGCACGTACAGTGCTCCAAGGACGAGCACGTGCCAGACGCGCGGACGCTTGGCCCCCATCGGCAAATCGCTCGAACTCGTTAGACCACCTCTGCCATGCGCCCCGCCAACTTGAAGTCGAGTTCGGTCAGTCCACCTGCGGAGTGGGTCGAGAGTCGCACTTCCAACTTGTTGTAGACATTGAACCACTCGGGGTGGTGATTCATGCGCTCTGCGATCAATGCCACTTTGGTCATGAAACCAAACGCGGCGACGAAGTCTTTGAACTCCGTCTTCATCGAGATCCCGTTGTCCGAGAGGGTCCAGGTGAAGGCGCCCTTCTCGTTGAGGTCATCGAGCGCTCGTTCGATTTCGGATTCGCTTAGTTTATGGATGCTCATCGGTATTCCGAACGAGTGTACGGGCTCCCCCCTGAAAAGGCATGGATGACCGCGTACACTCGCGAGGATGACGACTGCATCCACGGAAGGGTCCGCAGGCGAGCTGCGTCACGCCATCGAGTTCACGCGAACCACCGTGAGATTCGGCGCGACGACCGCTGTGAACGGAATCGAGCTCTCCGTTCCCGCGGGACGCACAACGGCACTAATTGGTCCCAGCGGTTGCGGAAAGACGACACTGCTTCGGTTGGCCGTCGGGCTTCAGCGCGCCGACTTGGGCGACGTTCGCGTGCTCGGACGGAGGATCGAGAGCAACAGTTTGGCGGAACTGCGCCACTCCATCGGCTACGTCGTCCAAGAGGGCGGGCTCTTCCCCCACCTCTCCTGCGAGAAGAACGTCTCGATCGTCGCCGAGTTCTTGGGTTGGGATTCCGAGCGCATTCGCGCGCGCATGTCGGAGTTGTGCGCTCTGGTCCAGCTCCCCGAAGACTTAATCGCACGCGCGCCTTCCAAACTGTCGGGAGGCCAACGTCAACGCGTCGGCTTGATGCGCGCGCTCTTTCTCGACCCCGAGCTCTTGTTACTCGACGAGCCGCTCGCCGCGCTCGACCCGATGGTGCGCGCTGAACTGCAAGACGACCTGAAACAGATCTTCGCGCGACTCGAAAAATCCGTACTGCTCGTCACGCATGATCTCGCGGAAGCGGGCTATCTCGGTGACGAGCTCGTTCTCATGCGCGCGGGACAAGTCGTACAACGCGGCAGCCTGCGCGAGCTCTTCGAAGAGCCGACCGATCCTTTCGTCACCAGCTTCGTCTCCGCGCAACGCGGCGCGCGCGACGTTCTTGCGGAGGCTGCCCAGTGAGAGCGCTCGCACTCCTGCTGTGTCTCGCCGCCTGTGCGCCGGTCTCGCGCGACTTGCGAGTCGGATCGAAACGCTTTACCGAATCGCGCGTCCTGGGCGAGCTCGGTGTCATCGTCGCGAGAGGCACCGGCGCCACCGTCGCACCGCGCACCGAGTTCGGCGGAACGATGCTCGCCTGGAATGCGCTGCGAACCGGCGCCATCGACCTCTACCCCGACTACACCGGGACGATCATCAATGAGATCCTCGCGGGCGAATCGATCGAGAGCGCGGAGGAGCTGACCGAGGCCCTCGCGCAACACGGGATCCGGAGCACGGCGCCGCTCGGATTCAACAACACCTATGCGATCGGGTTGCGCGAAGAGCGAGCGCATGAGCTCGGCATCGAACGCGTCTCCGATCTCGCCCAGCATCCCGACTTAAAACTCGGCTTCAGTAACGAGTTCATGGATCGCGCCGACGGCTGGCCCGGATTGCGCGAGACCTATGGCCTTCCGCAGAGCGACGTGCGTGGTCTCGATCACGACGTTGCCTACCGCGCGCTTGAGAGCGGCGCCCTCGACGCGATCGACCTCTATTCGACCGACGCCGAGATCGACTATTACGCGCTGCGCGTTCTCGAGGATGATCGCGCGTATTTTCCGCGCTACGACGCCGTGTTCTTGTATCGCGCGGAGCTCGCCACGACCGCGCCGACGCTCGTCCGCGAACTCGATCGGCTCGCGGGAAAGATTTCTGAAGACGCGATGGTCGCGATGAACGCGCGCGCCAAGCTCGAGCTTGTCCCCGCAGCCACCGTCGCTTCCGAGTTCGCCGCGAGCCAGCTCGACCTGCACGTCTTGACGACCGAGCGAACCCTCGCCGAGCGCCTTTGGCTTCGAACGAAAGAGCACCTAACGCTTGTACTGATCTCGCTCTTCGCCGCGATCGTCATCGCGATTCCGCTCGGAATTCTCGCCGCCCGTCGCGAGCGTCTCGGCCAAGTCGTGCTCGCCATCACAGGTATCCTCCAGACGGTTCCTTCGCTCGCGCTGCTCGTCGTGATGATCCCGCTGCTGAAACTCCTCGGCGCACCCTCGACCTACCTGATCGGATCCGCGCCCGCGATTCTCGCGCTCTTCCTCTACGGCTTGCTGCCGATCGTGCGGAACACTCACCAGGGCCTGAAGGACATCCCCGGCGACCTCCGCGATGCAGCCGAAGCGCTCGGTCTCTCCGCGCGCGCCAAGCTCTGGCGCATCGAACTCCCGCTCGCCTCGACCTCGATTCTCGCCGGCATCAAGACCTCGGCCGTGATCAACATCGGGACCGCGACACTGGGAGCCCTCATCGGGGCCGGCGGCTACGGCCAGGCGATCCTGACCGGCATCACCCTCGACGACACTGCGCTGATCCTCGAAGGCGCGCTTCCCGCCGCGCTCCTGGCGCTCATTGTCGAGTACGGAGTCCGGTCAAAAACCCGCGACTATTCCTGACTCCCCCCACTCGGTAACTTCTTTCCCGTGGAAGACGTCGAGACCCAATCTGCCTGGCAAAACCTGCTCGATCAATTCCTGTACGGGGAAGAGCCGTGGTTTGAGCGACCGATCATCCTCGCACTCGCCTACGTAGTCGGGTCCTTCATCGCCGCGCAGTTTGTCGACAAGCTTGTCTGCGGCACCATCCATCTGCTCGCGAAGCGGACGAAGACGGAAGTCGATGATCGTCTCATCGATTCGCTTCACGGCCCGATCGTCAAGACCGTCGTCCTAATCGGGCTCTGGTTCGCCTGCGATGCTCTGCGTTCTGGGGACGCGAGCGTCCACTGGGTTCATCGAACAATCATCTCGGTCGCCATCATCGTCTGGCTGGTCGCGTCACTGAAAATCAGCGGCCTGCTCTTGCGAGCGCTAGCCGGACACCCGACGCGCTTCCAGACGGTGGAAGACCGCACGCTCCCGCTGTTCGACAACCTCGCCAAGATCCTGATCTTCGGCTTTGCGGTCTACTTCCTCATCGAAGCCTGGCAGCTCGACGCGACCGGCTGGCTCGCCTCCGCCGGTGTCGCGGGTATCGCGCTCGGCTTCGCCGCCAAGGACACGCTGGCCAACTTGTTCGCGGGCGTTTTTGTCATCGCCGATGGTCCCTATCACGTCGGTGACTACATCGTGCTCGAGTCGGGGCATCGCGGCCGCGTGCTCCACATCGGCCTGCGTTCGACGCGCATCCTCACGCGCGACGACGTTCAGATCACGGTTCCCAACTCGATCATCGGAAACGGAGCGATCGTCAACGAGACTTCGGGTACTCCGCAGTATCGCTTGCGCGTCAAAGTCGGCGTGGCTTATGAGAGCGATGTCGACCTGGTGCGCAAGGTGCTGCTCGAAGTTGCCGAGGCCGCGGAAGCGCCGTTGAGTAACCCCGAACCGCGCGTGCGCTTCCGAAGCTTCGGCGCGTCCAGCCTGGACTTCGAGCTCCTGGTCTGGATTCGCGAACCGGAACTGCGTGGCCGCATCCTGGATTCGCTCAATACGGCCGTCTTCAAGCGCTTTCAGGCGGAAGGCATCTCGATCGCTTTCCCGCAGCAAGACCTGCATGTACGCTCGTTGCCCGACAACTGGACTTCCCCACCGAGCGAAGACCTCACCTCATGACGACCGAAGCGACCAAGCCAAAGAATCTCCGAATCGCCGTCCGCCTGCTGGGTCTGATTCTGATCGCCTACGGAGCGCTCGCAGATTTCCATTCCGAGTGGTTGAGTCCCATCATCATCGTTCTCGGATTGCTCTTCTTGATTACCGGCAAGGGCATTTTGTGAACCATCAATAGCTTGCTCAGTTCGAGCAAGACTTGCGACAAGTAGACCGCTTCGAACTTAAGTGGATCGCGTTTCACATCTCGAGAAGCAACACGCCGTCTAGCCGCCCATCGTGAGCTCGTCCGCCGAATCCGGTCTCGCACAAATTCTCCAGCTGGCCTACTCCGGTGAGTTGGCTGCCGCCTACGCCTATCGCGGTCACTGGAAGTCGTCGCTGCGGAAAGAGGATCGCGAGCGCATTCGCGAAATCGAGGAAGAGGAGTGGGACCACCGGCGGCTCGTTGGCGAGATGCTCGCCACGCTAGGTCAAAAAATCTCCCCCTTGCGCGAGCTGCGAGCGCATTGCATCGGCCGCACGCTCGGCGCGCTCTGCTGGATCACCGGCTGGCTCGCACCGATGATCGGAGCGGGCGCACTCGAGCGCCGCAACGTCTTCGAGTACATCACGGCCGCCGAGTTCGCGCGCGACTCGGGCCACGAAGAGTGGATCGACTGCCTGCTCGAAATGGCCGAAGTCGAGTGGGAGCATGAGGCCTACTTCCGAGGAGGCGTCGATCGACACTGGCTCGGCCGCCACCTCCCGCTGTGGGAGCGTCCCGGACAAAAGGCCGACATTCGAGCCCAGTTCGGACACTCTGGGCCCGAGCTACGGACACAGTCCTAACCCGCTCGACGGTCCAGCGAGAATTTGCGCTCTCGGGTATTCTCGGGGGCGTGAGCGAATTCAGGTTTTACCCCGAGCTGTTTGAGGACCGGACGCGGGTGATGGAGTCGCTCAGTTCGCGGGGGTTCGAGTGGCTCTCGCACTACTCGTCGGTGGATATCATTCACGAAGAGCACGGGCTCGAAGTGTGCGGGATCCACGACGAAGAAGACGCCGAGTCCATTCGAGCACTCCTCCACCGGCTGTATCCGAGCTGGCATCGAGGCTGACTTCAGTTCAAGGACTACGGCCGTGAGCCGGGTTTCAAAGCCAAAGTCTATCGGGATTTGCCCGCGCGCGACGACGACTGGCAGACGACCTAACAGCCCGTGGCAAAAGTCATTCACTCCATAAGCGGCCGATTTTTGGCCAGGTCGGCACCCGAAAGCCTCCCCGAATCTATGGATTCGGCTTCGTTTCCGAGCTCCAACCCGACCAAAACTTTGCTGCTTATCGAGCAAAGCACTTTCACCACGGACTGTTAGTCCGTCGTAGTCGTCGGCGAGCACGAAGCGCAGAATATTCGCTATGGACTCCCCCGCCGGACTGACCGTCAGAGATGCCACTCGCCAAGACTTGGCAAAGATTGTCGACATCTACAATCAATCGGTGGCCGGCGGCTGGTCTACCGCGGACACCGAACCCGTCATGGAGGCCGATCGCGTCGAGTGGTTCGAGCGGCACAACAACAGTCACCGACCACTGTGGGTCGCGGAGTTGGACGATCGCATCGTCGCTTGGATCAGCCTGACTTCATTCTACGAAGGTCGACCGGCCTACGACGCGACCGCCGAAGTCAGCACCTACATCGACTCGGACTATCAACGCCGCGGCATCGGACGATTCCTTAAAGAGCGCATGATCGAAGCCTGTCCGCGGCTGGGCGTGACAACCATGCTGAGCTTCCACTTCGACCACAACGACGGCACGCGACGCATCAACGAAGCGCTCGGTTTTGAGCGCATGGCCCACCTCAAAGGGATCGCGCGGATCGCCGGCAAGCCGCACGACCTGGTCATCTCGAGTTTACGCATTTAGCGCATAACCCAGAGAGTCGCGCTCTATTCGCGAGTTCGCAACGCGAGCATCACCGCGTTGCGTGCGCGTTCGACTCCGAGATACAGCCCTCGCGAGACGCCGAAGATTCGCTCGATCTCGAAGTGCGTCTCGACCAACTCCAGAAGAGCGGGAACGCGATACTCGCGGACGTGCCCCTCGCCGAGCGGGATGTCGATTCCCGGAAAGGGCGAATCCATGACCAAGGGAACCTCAAGGATGAACTGACCGCCGGGTCGCAACCAGTGCGCGCAGGCATTTAAGAAAGCGCGATCGTCTTGGAAGTGTTCCATCGAGTGGATCGAGACGATCGCGTCGAAGCTGGCCTGGCGAAACAACTCGGGCGAAGTTGCGTCGCCCGAGAGGAAGCTCGCACCGGGGTGCGCTTCGCGATTGCGCTCGACCTGCGCCGCGTTGTAGTCGGCGCCCGTCGCGGAGTCGAATCGCTCGGCCAGCAGCGCGGTGCCATCGCCCCAACCGCAGGCGACGTCGAGCACGCTCTTCGTTCCGGAGTCGAGCAGCTCGACCGCTTGCTCATAGCCGGGCAAAGGCATCGCGGTCTTGCGGCTGTTCTCGGGATAGAGAGCGTTGGTCGTCGCGCGCACCTCCTGAAATCGCTCCCGTCCCCAGGCCGGAACGTCGGTGAATTGCGAGAGCGAAAAGCGCTCGGGCGCAAGCTCGGCGGCGGCCCACGGTGTGTGCGTCAGTCGTTGACGGTGCGCGGGTTCGGCCTCGGCGGTGACGCGGCGCGCGACCTCCAAGAAGTCCGCGTGAAAGACATCGCAGCTAAACCGAAGGTCGAAGTCGGTCGGCAGCATGACGTACTGCGAGTCCTCGCGCTCCAGCTGGTCGAAAGCGCGCAGGACGGAGTCCAAGTCGACGGTGAAGTGGTGCGCGAGTGCGCGAGCGGCGCGCGACCAACCGAAGTGCTCGAGACAGGCGCTCATGCGCAGGCCGACATCGCGATCGTGGCCGGCGAAGCTGTGGACGCCCATCTCGCGTGCGAACTCGTGCACGCGCTCGTTGCGCGAGTCTTCGCCGCAAACCAGGACGACCTCCTCGAAGACCTTCTTGGCTCGAGCGACCAAGCCGACCTTCGGATCGGTGATGAGAGCGCCGAAGGAGTCGAAGTCGCTCCAGTGGCTCTGGACCAGGAGCGGCCGTTCTTTCACTCGTTCGATCACGAGAGGACCATCCCTTGCGCCAACGGTCGAGTCAAGAGAGCGGCGAGCCCAAGCCTCGTCGCCGTTCTCAACTTCGGGCGAAAAAGTGCATCGGACTCCACTCGATACGGGAGTTAGGGCCGCTCGCTTGGCAGAATCTAGTCGCGCTCAAAGGGCGGAGAATCCCGAGGGGAAACGCTCACTCGAGCAGCGACGGCTCAGCTCTACAACTAAAGATACGACAACTCAAAAGACGGACAATGGATTTTAGAGCACACCTCCCGGTCCAATTGGAATTCGGCGCGGGCAAGATCGATCAGTTGGGCGAGCTCGCCGCTCGTTACGGGAAGCGCGTCTTCCTCGTCACGATGACCGACATGGTCGAGCTGGGCTTTGTCGAGCGCGCCTTCCTCTCACTGAACCGCGCGGGGCTGGAAACCGTTCTCTACGACTCGGCCCAACCCGAACCGAAGTCCGATCAAATCGACTCCGCTGCCGCCGTCCTGCGCGAGTCGAAGTGCGACGTGGTCGTCGGACTCGGCGGCGGCAGCGCGATCGATGTTGCGAAGGCCGTTGCGATCTGCGCCAAGCACACGGGTCCCGTCTGGGACTACGTCAACCTGTCGAACCGTCCGCCGCAGCCGGTCGACGCGAGCATCACGTTGCCGATCATCGCGATCCCCACGACCGCGGGTACCGGATCCGAGACGACGCCCTACTCGGTCGTCACGAACACCGAAACGGTTCAGAAGGGCACGATCAAAGAGCCGGCGATTTTCCCGCGCGTCGCCATCGTCGACCCGGAGCTCTCCTGTCGCATGCCGCAAAAGTTGACCGGCGCAACGGGCATCGACGCTTTCGCTCACTCGCTCGAGTCCTACCTCAACGTCCCGAACCGCTCGCCGCTCTCCGACGCACTGGCCGAGACGGCCATGAGCGCGCTGATCCAACACCTGCCGAACGCCTACGCCGACGGCAACGACCTCGACGCTCGCGCGGGCGTGGCCTGGGCCGCAAGCGTGTCGGGAATGGTCATCGCGAACGCCGGAACGACCGTCACGCACGCGATCGCGCAGCCGCTCGGCGCGCGCCTCGGAACTTCGCACGCCGACTCGGTCGCCTTGTTCACGGTTCCGGTCTTGCGCCACACCCTGCCCGCCGACGCCGAGCGCATCGCGCGCATCGGCTCGCTGTTCCCGGACTTCAAGGGTCGCGGCAAGAGCGCCGAAGTCGCGGCCGAACTCGCCATCGACGCGATCGAAGAGCTGCTCATCTCGGTCGGCATCACAACGCGCCTCTCCGACCTGGGCGCGAGTGACTCGCTCGTCGACGAGCTCGCCGAAGACGTCACGACCTACATGTCGCGACCGCTCGCGCAACACCCCGTGCTCTTCAGCGCGGAGGACATTCGATCCATCGTCCGCTCGGTGATGTAGCTCGGTGATGTAGGAGCACGAACTATGAATGCCACCACAACCGCCTGGCCGACGCTCAACCGCGACGGCGTTCCCCTTCCGGACAGCCTGCCGCGCGAAGTGCTGACCCGTCTGCTCGCGCGCTTTTCCGCCAAGCTGCGCGCTCGCGCCTTGGTGATGATCAAGGACGGCGGCTCGGGACATCCCGGCGGATCTTTCTCCGCAATGGACATCATGGTGGCGCTCTACTTCGCCACCATGCGCGCGCGTCCGACCGAGCCCGACTGGCCCGAGCGCGATCGCTTCATTCTCTCGAAGGGCCACGCCTGCCCCGCCCTCTACGTGATTCTGGCCGAGCTCGGTTACTACGATTCGTCCGAACTCGACGGCTTTCGCGCCATCGGGCGCATGCTCCAAGGTCACCCCTCGACGAGCACGCCCGGCGTCGAGTGCGTCAGCGGATCACTCGGCCAAGGCTTTTCCGCTGCGCTCGGAATGGCCGTGGGTCTCCGGCTCGCGGGCAAAAACGAGCCGCGCGTCTTCTGCGTCACCGGCGACGGCGAGCTGCAAGAAGGTCAGTGCTGGGAGACGATCATGGCGGCCGGGCATCGGCGCCAGTCGAACTTCACGGTCTTCGTGGATGCGAACGGTTTGCAGGGCGACACGCGCATCGAAGACACGCTCAACCTCGAGCCGCTGCCCGACAAGTGGCGGGCTTTCGGCTGGGCGGTTCGCGAGATTGACGGGCACGACCTAAACGCGATTCTCGACGCGATCGAGTGGGCGAAGGGAGTGGACGATGCGCCGCAGGTCGTGATCGCGCGGACGATCAAGGGCAAGGGCGTCTCGTACATGGAAGATGTTCCGAAGTGGCACGGCACGGCGCCGCCGAATGACGAAGAGATGGCGATCGCGTTGGCGGAGCTCGGCGAGCAGGAGCGCGCGAACTCATGAGTTCCACCATCACCGCGGTCGAGCCGCTCTCGCTGAGGCAGTCCTTCACAGATGCGTTGATCGCTTGCGGGAAAGAGCGCGACGACTTCGTGCTGCTCGAGGCCGACGCCACCGGCGCGACCTTCACCGGGCAATTCACCGAGCGCTTTTCCGATCGCCACGTCGCCTGCGGCATTGCCGAACAGAACATGATCGGTATGGCCGCCGGCATGGCGACCACCGGTGTCACGCCCGTCGCGACGACCATGGCTGTGTTTGTCAGTCTGCGCGCGCTCGAACAGTTCCGCACTTCGGTCTGTTACGGCAATCGCAACGTCAAGCTGGTCGTCAGTCACCTCGGTATCGACATTGGCGAGGATGGTCCGACCGCGGCCGCGATCGAAGACCTGGGAGTGCTCGGCGCGATTCCAAACCTGACCGTGCTCTCCCCTTCCGACGACGTCGAGATGCACGCGATGGTGCGTTGGATGCTCGAGCACGACGGGCCGGTTTACTTGCGCACCGGGCGCAGTCCGGTGCCGCGCGTTCTGCCGGACGACTATCGGTATGTCGCCGGGCACTGGCCGACGGTGCGCGAGGGCAGCGACGTGACCCTGGTCGGAATCGGCATCACGGTTCACCTGTGCGTTCGCGCGTCAGAGTTGCTTTCGCGCGAGGGTATCTCCGCGCAGGTCATTGCCGCGAGTTGTTTCAAGCCGACCGACGAGGTGGGTTTTGCTGAGCGCGCCACGACCACAAAGGGCGTTGTCACCCTGGAAGATCACAACCGGCGCGGCGGGCTCGGCTCGCGCGTGGCAGAAATCCTCGGTTGGAACGCGCCCATGCCGCTCGAGTCGATCGGACTCGAAGATCGTTTCGCAGAGAGTGGCGCGACCGGCGCGCTGTTCGAGAAGTACGGCATTACGCCCGAGAACGTCGCCGAACGCGCGCGCCGCGTCCTCGCTCGGCAATCATCCACACACACCTCGAGCACTTCATGAAAATTCTGCTGGTCTGGCCCTACAACCAGCACGCGCTCGATATCCCCGAGACGATTCCGCTCGGGCTCGGCTATCTCGCAGCCAACATTCGCGCGCCTCACGAGGCGAGCATGCTCGACGCGACGATCGATCGGCTCGCGCCGGACTCTCCCGAGTTCGCCGAGCGCTTGATCCAAGAGGCACCCGACGTCGTCGGCATCAGCTTTTGGTCGAGCAACGCGCGCTCGGTCTACGCGAGCTGCGACGTCATTCGCCGCGTACTCCCGAACGCCGTCATCGTGTTCGGTGGCCCCCACGCGACTTCCTATGCCACCCGCGAAGTCTCCGAAGGCCGTTGCGACTACGCGCTCAAAGGCGATGCCGAGCTCTCGCTCCCGCAGTTGCTCGACGAATTGCAAAGGCCCGGAAGCGTCGACCTCGCCAAACTTCCGGGGCTCGTGCGCAAGGACACCGGTGGCGAGATCCTCGAGAACGAAGTTGAGTTCACTGCCGATCTCGACGACCTCGGTATGGTCGACTACGACCTCTTGCGTCTCGATGACTACTTCGCGATGGGTTACGGCTATCGCGGCAAGGCGGTCCTCAACGAACACCTGAAGAGCGCCATGATGATGGCGACGCGCGGCTGTCCTTTCCGCTGCACGTTTTGTTCGGCGCCGTTCATCAGCGGTCGCCCGCTGCGCCACCACTCGCCGCGCCATGTCGCCGATGTGATTCAGTCGCTGTACGACGATCAGGACGTGCGCCTCGTCAGTCTGGGCGATGATCAGTTCACGCTCGACACGACCTATGCGCGCGAGGTCTGCGAGGCGATCGTCGAGCGCAAGCTCGAAGGCCTCGTGATGGTCACGCCCAACGGCGTGCGTATGCGCGACAGCATGACGACGGAGTTCCTCGCGTTGATGATGCGCGCCGGTTGGCAGGAGCTCACGGTCGCACCCGAGACCGGCTCGGAACACACGCTCGAGATCATGTCGAAGGACCTCGACCTCAGCGTCGTAAAGCCTTTCGTCGAGCGCTGTCACGAGGTCGGCATGAAGGTCAAGGCGAACTTCATCCTCGGCTATCCCGGTGAGCGCGAGGAGGACATCCTCATGACCGCGCGCTTCATCGAAGACAACAACTTCGACAACATCAGCGTGTGCTTCTTCCAGCCCCTACCGGGCACGCCGATCTTCGACGACCTGATCGAGCGCGGCGAGATCCAGCCCGACTTCGTGCCCGCGCGCTACAGCCAGCTGACTTACACGCCGCTCGGCATGTCGGCCGATTGGCTGTGCGACCAGTTCAACGAGATCCTGAACAACTTCCGCGACAGCAAGGGCTGGAACTACCAGAACGCGCGCGTCGGAACGATTCGCCAGTCCGTGGACGAGGAGGAGCGCAACACCGAGGGCAGCGGAATCCTCGGAGCTCTGCCGCATACGGTCATGACCAACGGCTCGGCCTTCGAATAGGCTCTAGGAAACCAGTCGTCCTTTAACGGAAGACAAGTAACGGAAGACCATGTAGCGGAGGATTCAGGACTAACTCAGCCGTCGTGAAGCTGGGTTGAGGCAACGCCCCAAAGGGCTAGACCGAAACTTCCGCGAAGAGAATGAGCCCGAATCGACTCCGGCGGCAACTACAGTCGTATTGGATCCCCCTTCGAGCCCAACGATGAACAACATTCCGAGCAGCATTTGTCCACTTCTGAAGGTCGCGTTCTTTTTGATGGCAGCGATTGCCGCTCCAGTCTTGGCGCGGCAACAGGCGGATGACGAAGCGCTCTTCAAAGAGACCTTTGATACACACTGGGAAAACCTACGCGACAATTATCCCTACTTCGAGCTCTACGGAGTGGACTGGGAAGCCGAGCGCGCCGAGCACCGACCGCTCGCACTGGCAGCCGAGTCGGTGGACGAATTTGCCTGGGAACTGGCGAAGCTGATCGCGACGCTCCCGGATCCACACGTTTCCTTTG
Organism: Planctomycetota bacterium; assembly: GCA_029259635.1. GTDB lineage: Bacteria > Planctomycetota > UBA1135 > UBA1135 > OFTM34. The sequence continues at coordinate 290,784 of JAJDEU010000013.1, forward strand.
TGCCTTCCATGACGACGGTCTCGGAGCGCTGGTCGGTTCCAGAAATCAATACCGTGACGATCGAACGGCGGCCGTACTTAATGGAGTGGCCCCGCGATGCGAGCCCCGCACCCCCTGATCCGTTCGCCGGAGATCCGCTCGCCTATCCCGAGATCGTGACTTTGCAGGGAGAGCCCGCAGTGGGAGCCATTGCTATTCTCGCCGGAGGCCCCCTCGGCACAAGCTTCGAGATCGGGATGCGTTGGCCCGACGGCCAAGAGACGGTGCACGAATTCAAGCGGCCGGACACGACGAACCTGCCTCCGCCCACGAGTCACCTCGGCGATAGCTGGCTGGTGACGGGTCGAGTCGGACCGATCGGCTACATGCGGATCCGAACGTTCTCACCGGAGATGGCGACTCTCGGGCCGGATGGAAAGATTACGACCATGTTGCGAGCGGCCTTGGCGGAGTTGAAGGACACGGAGGGGCTCGTGCTCGATCTTCAGGGCAACGGTGGAGGGCTCGTCGCGGCCTCGGATCCGTTTCTGCGCCACCTCATCAAACGCACCATCAGCTATCGGTGGGGAAACTCCGGCGGAAAGAGTCGGCGACTAACACCGAACAAGCCTCACTACGGCGGGAGGATCGTCGCGATCGTCGATCGTCGTAGTGCTAGCGGAGGAGAGTGGGCCGCTCGCATTCTTCGAGACGCCGATCGTGCCGTGGTCGTCGGCGAGCGCACAGCTGGCGCCGAGGCGGCCGTGTTGACCTCCGAGGGTCCGGACGGCTCCGTAGTTTCTTACAGCGGCTGGCCCATGATCGAACCGGGAGTTACGTCCTTCCAAGAAGTCGGGATCGAGCTCGACTACGAGCTTCCCCTGACGATCGAGGATCTTCGCTCGTTCGGCTACAAGGCCGCCATGAAACGAATCACCCGCGCCCGGCTCGCTAAAGCTCTTGAAGTCCTTGACCGACCCCAGCAGGACATCGATGCGCTGATGGAATTGGCCTCGGAAAGCGACGACGTCCTCGGCGCTGCGAAGAAGTAACTCGGGATTGCGCTTCGACCAAAGAGAAGTCGAGCTAGTCCTCAGGGGACAACGCGATCGCGAGAGCCTGGCTGGCGACGTCGGCGACCCCCTTCCAGCCCTCAAAACGCACGGGCCTGGGGATCACGTTCAGCACGTGCGCATAGCGCGGAGCCGAATTGTAGTCCCCTTATCGTTGGGCTCGCTCCTGAGGCACCTGCCTAACCCGCGGCGTAATGAGCTTTCTCGCACTCGGAATCCCCTGTGGCTATTCCACGAGTTGAAGCGGTGAACGCACCCGACTGTTGCTTGCATCCCCGATGCCCTAGCCGGATTTGCCGAACCCATTAGCGCGAGATCTAGCTTCTTCTCGAAGTCACGCTTCGGCTCGCTCGTTGAGCGGAGATATAGTGGAGGCTCCTGCCGCACCCATGAAGATCACCGAAGTTGTACTCACCGCTCCCGGGCGCAGCGAAGCTCGCGACGTCGAGCTTGCGCCACTCGGGCGATACAGAGTCAGGCTCCCATCGCAACCTCAACCGTTGATGAGTACCGCACAAGCTTTTCTTGTTGAACTTTATTTCAAGAGCGACAAGACATAGCTTGCGTACGACATCTGCTCCGCAGTTCCGCGATTGATGACCTGATGCCAAGTGTCGGTCGAATCTCTTATCAGTTGGTGAGCCTGGCCTGCGAGATGACGGACACAGAGATTGCGGTTTGTGCGGTACTATTGCACGGCTGAGGTTTGGAGTGGAGCCTGGCTCCGTACCCTGACCGTACCCATGAAGATCACCGAAATTGTACTGACCGCACCCGGGCGCAGCGAAGCTCGCGACGTCGAGCTTGCGCCACTCGCGCCGCGCGACGTGCTGGTCGAGGTGGTCTCCTGCGGGGTTTGCTCGAGTGAGCAACCGGTCTGGCGCGGGGAGACGAAAGGCGTTCCCGGCGTCTCCTTTCGCTATGCCGACTATCCGGCCTCGCTCGGACACGAAATCACCGGGCTGGTTGCGGAGGTTGGCGCGGAAGTGACCGGCTTTCGAGCGGGCGATCGCGTCACGGGCATCGCCTATCGCGGTTCGGGCTTCGCGAGCCACGTCGTCGACGACGAGGCGATGTTTATTCGAGCGCCCAAGAACGTCCCGCTGGAAGTCGCGCTCGGCGAACCGCTGATGGCCGTCACGAATATCGTTCGCCAGGCCGATGCCGGCGACGGCGACTTTGCGCTCATCATCGGTGACGGTTTTCTCTCACTCTTGACCGTCGCGCTACTCGCACGCCAGTCGTTGCGCGGTTTGGTTGTCGCGGGCCACCACGACGATCGGTTGGCGCTCGCGCGCGAGTTCGGCGCCACTGCGATCATCAACGGCAAGCGCGAAGACGCCTACTGGGCCGTGCGCAAATTGGTGGACGGCGAGCATCACGACGCCGACCTCACACCTTGGAAGGGCGGCGTCGAGCTGGCCTTCGAGTACGCGGGAAATATGAAAGCGCTCCAACTCGCCGCCAGCCTTTGCAAAGCGAAGTCGCGCGCGAAACTCGTCATGCCGAGCTTCTACGGCGAAGAGCCCTTCACGATCGGTCACTATCTGATGAACCGCGGACCGTCGCTGCTCGTGTGTCACCCGGCGCACTCGCCCGACCTCCACGACGATCTTCGCCTCGCCATCGAATCGCTTGAAGCGGGCCACTTCCCGATCGAATCGCTCGTCACTCACGCGTTCGACCTGAGCGGCGTCGATCGCGCTATGGCGATGGCCGCCGCGCGCGAAGACGGCTACATCAAGGGCATCGTCGTGCCGAACTTCGAGCGGCTCGAGAGCCCGAACAGCTATCGACACGTGACCTCATGAGTTCCGGCAAGCGTCGCCTCCTGATCATCGGCGCTGGCGTCGAGCAGATCCGCGCCTACGAGCTAGCGCGCGAGATGGGGCTCGAAGTGATCGGCACCGATCGCAATCCGGACGCACCGGCGCTCGCCTACGCCGACCATCAGCTGATCTCTGACACGCACGACCCGGGCGCGAACGTGAAGGCCGCGCTCGCCTTTCACGCCGAGCACCCGATTCACGGCGTGATGACCATCGCGCACGACGTGCCGCTGACGGTCGCGCGCGTCGCGGAAGCGCTCGACCTGCCGCACATTCCGATCGAGGCCGCCGAACTCGCGATCGACAAGCTCGCGATGAAGGATCGTTTTCGTCGGGATGGCATCGCGGTCCCCCGCTATCGCGAGATCCGAAGTGCGAGCGAGCTGGACACCTGCATCGCCGAGTGGGGACTTCCCGTCGTCACCAAACCGATCGACAGCTGCGGAGCGCGCGGCGTCATGCGCATCACCGAAGCCATCGATCCGAAGGAGGCCTTTGCCACATCCCTCGCGCACTCGGCGCGCGGAGTCGTCATCGCCGAAGAGTTCATCGAAGGACTCCAGCTCTCCACCGAAGGCATGGCCTGGCGCGGAAAGACCACGACCGTGTCCTGGTCCGAGCGCAACTACGATCGCCTCGGAGAGTTCGCGCCACACATCATCGAGGACGGCGGTGTCCTGCCCGCGACCTTGACCGACGCCGACATCGCCGCCGTCTGCGAGCTGATGGATCGCGCCGCGCGCTCGCTCGGGATCGACAACGGACCGGTCAAGGGCGACATCGTGATGACCGCGGATGGCCCGGTGGTGATCGAGCTCGCGGCTCGGCTGTCCGGCGGCTACTTGTGTACGCATCAGATTCCTTTCGCGCGCGGCGTCGATTTGGTGCGCCAGACCATTCGTGTCGCACTCGGTGAAGAGCTCACCCCCGCAGACCTCGCCGCCGAACATCGCTGCTTCCTCGGCGTGCGCTTCTTCTTTCCCGAGCCGGGCATCGTCGAGTCGATCGAGGGCTTTGACGAACTCGCGCAAGAACCGTGGATCAACATGAGCGTGCTCTATGTCGCGCCCGGCGACGTGATCGAACCGACGACGAGTCACCCGACTCGCGCGGGATTTGTCTTCACCGTTGGCGAGACGAGCGAACAGGCGGAAGCGCGCGCGCGCGAATGCGTGGAGCGCGTTCGGATTCACACGCGTCCGCTCGCCGCTGATTCGCAAGCAGCCCAGACGTCGACAACCGAAACTCCCTCGCCCCTCTCGCATCCTTGAAACCCGCCGTTCTGATGATCGGTGGCGGCTTCCAGCAAGTCGACGCCGCGCGAATAGTCAGTGCCGCCGGTCTGCGCGTCATCGTCAGCGACCGGAACGAGCGCGCCCCCGCGTTTCGCTTTGCCGACGAGTCCTGGGTCGTCGATGGCCGCGACACGTCCGAGCTCTCGAGCCGCGCCATCGAAGCACGGGAGCACGGGCTGGCCGGCGTCTTCACTCTCACCGAATTGGTCGAGTCCGTCGCACACGTCGCCGAAGCCGCCGGACTCCCGGGCGTCTCCCCCGACGCCGCGCGCGCCTGCCAGGACAAGTCGCGAGCGAAGAAGCTCTGGGTCGGAAGAGGCATCGCGACCGCGCGCGCCGGAGTCGTCGCGGACCTCGACAAAGCGCGAGCGCTCTTCTGCGAACTGGGCGAAGCGGCCTTTCTCAAACCCTGCACGGGCGCGGGCGGACTGGGCGCTTCCTCCGCCGACTCGATGGAACAGCTCGAGACCGCCTTCGCGAATGCCATCGACGTGGACGACCGCGTCTTGATCGAAGAGCGCCTGATGGGCACCCACCACGACGTCAACGGCATCTTCGATGAGCATGGCGAGTTTCACTCCGCCGGCCTGGCGGATCGCAGCTTCGCCCTCGATGCGCCAGTCGAGCTCACCGCCTCCGCTCCGACCGTCCTCTCCGAGAAACAACAACGCCGCGCACTCGAGCTCACGCGCGACGCCGCGCTGGCTCTCGGCATTCGATTCGGCCCCGTCAAATCCGACCTGATCCTCACGCAGAGCGGCTTTCGCATTCTCGAGCTCGCGCCGCGACTGCACGGTCCCAAAGGCACTTTGCACCTGCTTCCGCTCGCCTTCGGATTCCACCCACTCATCGCCGCGCTGCGCGTCATGACCGGCATGTCGCTGCGCGACCAAGACCTCCGACCCAAGCACAAACGCGCCGCACTGATCGTCGCCATCCCACCCTCTCCGGGCTGCGTCCTCAAAGCGATCGGCGGGCTCCAAGAAGCGTCCGCGCTTCCCGGCATTCAGGGAGTTCGAATTCTCATGAAGCTGGGCACCGAGATGCGGAGTCCGAAGAGCAACGCCGACATTGTCGGGCACGTCTTCTCGGCGGCTCCGGACATGCAGGCCGCGCGCTATGCGGCGGATCGCGCGATGGATCGAATCGAGCTCATCACGGATCAGACTCCGCGCGACTGAATTCGCTAGGCCAAGAGCTCGTACTTCACTTCGCCCGCGACATCCGTCAGTCGGAAGTTGCGACCCTGCGACGGGTAGGTCAGTCGCAGGTGGTCGATGCCGAGCAGGTGCAGAATCGTCGCTTGCAGATCGTGAACGTGCACCGCGCCCTCGACCGTCGAGAACCCGAGCTCGTCCGTCACGCCATGAACGTAGCCGGACTTCACGCCCCCACCGGCGAGCCACATGCTGTAGGCATCGATGTGATGATCGCGGCCGGGAGCCAGTTGGGACTGGCGCATGGGAGTGCGTCCAAACTCGCCACCCCAGATCACCAGAGTGTCTTCGAGTAGGCCGTGCTGTTTGAGGTCGGTGATGAGTGCGGCCGAGGCTTGGTCGACGCTCTTCGCAATACGCTCGAGCGGACTGCCGAGGTTGAGGAAGGGCGTTCCGTGGTGATCCCAGTCGGTGTGGTAGAGCTGCACAAAGCGCGTGCCGCGTTCGACCAAGCGCCGTGCGAGCAAGCAGTTCCTCGCAAAGCCCGTTTCGCCCGGCTCGATGCCGTACAGGTCGAGCACCGATTGCGGTTCGCTCCGAAGGTCGATCAGCTCCGGCCCCGAAACCTGCATGCGCGCGGCCATCTCGTAGGCCGCGATGCGCGTCGTAATCTCGTCGTCACCCGCGCGCTGGTGCCCGAGTTGATTCAGCCTTCCGACCGTCTCGAAGAACTGCGCTTGCCGCCCGTCATCGATGCCGGGCGGACTCTTCAGGTCGAGAACGGGCTCGCTGCCCCCGCGCAAGGCGACGCCTTGATAGCGCGTCGGCAAGAAGCCGCTGCTCCACAAATTCTTGCCACCGTTGGGTCCGCGATCGCCAGAGGACATCACGACGAAGCCGGGCAGGTCGCGGCTCTCCGAACCGATTCCGTAGTTCACCCAGGCGCCCATGCTCGGGCGGCCGAGCTGCTGAATGCCGGTGTTGACGAACAGCTTCGCCGGCCCGTGGTTGATGATGTCGGTCGCCATCGTCCGGATCATGCACAGCTCATCGGCGACGCCGCCCATGTGCGGAACCAGCTCGCTGAAGTCCATGCCCGACTCGCCGTACTTCTTGAACTTGCGCGGCGATCCCATCAAACGCGCGTCGTTGTCGATGAAGGCAAAGCGCTTGCCCTCGGTCAGTGACGGCGGAACCGGCTCGCCATCTAGCTCCTTCAACTTCGGCTTCGGGTCGAACAGATCGAGCTGGCTCGGACCTCCGCCCATGAAGAGAAAGATGACGTTCTTGGCCTTCGGCGTGTGGTGCGGTTTGGGGTTCGCTCCGAATTGCGGTTGGCCTTCGCCGCGCAGGAGAGGTCCGAGCGCAAGAGAACCCAAACCAGCACCGACTCCGGAGAGAAACTGGCGACGCGAGAGAGGATCGAAGGGATTAGCCACGGGTGAGGAACTCATCGAGGTTGAACAGGACGCGAGCGAGCGCGGTCCAGGCGGCGGCTTCGGTCGCGTCGATGCCTTCCGGCGAGTCGGCTGCGGCGGCGGCCGACTCGGGAGCGGCGCGGAAGCTCACGCGCTGGTCGTTCAAAAAGACCTGCAAGATGTCGAGCTCTTCGCTCGTCGGTTGGCGTGAGAGGCAGAGCTCGAAGGCCAGCTCTAGTGCTGCTGCATCGCTCGACGGACTCGCGGCGAGGACGCGATTGGCGAGCGCTTGTGCCAGCTCAAAGATCATCGGGTCATTCGCCATCACCAACGCTTGCAGAGGCGTGTTGGAGTTCGCGCGTCGCGTGCAGGCATCGTTCGAACCCGCGCCATCGAAGGTGCTGACGAAAGGATAGGGACTGTTGCGCCAGTGGAAGGTGTAGAGCGTGCGGCGGAAGCGATCCTCGCCGGTGCTCTCGGGCCACTCTTTCTTTGCGGCGAGAACGGAGTCGAAGGCCGGCATCGGCGGAAAAACCGGCGGGCCACCGAACTTGCGGCTCAAGCGTCCGCTCGCGAGCAAGGCGCTGTCCCGAACGACTTCACCCTCGAGCCGTATCCTGGACTGTCGCGCAAGCCAGCGGTTCTCCGGGTCGCGCCCCTCCAAGTCGTCGCGTCGCGTTGAGCTCTGACGATAAGTCGCGGAGAGCACCATGCGCCGGAGCGTCGCCTTGAAACTCCAACCGCTCTCCATCAACTCGACAGCCAACCAGTCGAGCAGTTCGGGGTGCGACGCCGCTTGGCCTCGCGTACCAAAGTCGTTCTCGCTCTTCACGATCCCCAAGCCGAAGAAGCGCTGCCACCACCGATTGACCTGGACTCGCGCGGTCAGAGGATTGTCGCGGTGCACCAGCCACTCGGCGAGTTCCGTTCGAGTCGCGGACTCTCGAGAACTTGCGAGCGGAAGCAGAAAGTCGGGTACACCAGGCTTGAGCTCTTCGCCTGGCGTCAAGAAACTGCCGCGCTTGAGGAGGTGCGTCTTTCTCGGCTTTGCGAGCGTCTCCATAACCAGAGTCGTATCGGGCTTCGGGCGTTCCGCCAGCAGGCGCTCGCGCTCGGCTCGAACCTCATCCAGCTCGGGAGTGATCGTGAAGAAGAACCAGTCGAGTTGCTGCTTCTGTTCCGCCGTTCGTTCGTCCTTGGGAGTTTCCAGAATCTCTTCGAGCAGCTCGCGCGGAATCACGGCGGCGGGCGGCGGATCTTCGACACTCGTCAGCGCGAGGTGAAAGCGTCCGATCGTCAGCTTGTCACCGAAGAGTTGCTCCAGGTCGATACTGAGCCGCGTGCCCTCCGGCAACACGAGCGGCTCGGCCAACGTGAACACCGCCTCGTGTCCGTAGCCCGTGCGGGGTGTGACCGCCCAACCCGTCCCGGAGTCGTTATCGATGGTTGCCAGGATCGGTCCGCGCTTGTGAGCAAAGCTCGCCGTCACATTTCGAATCGCGAGCGGCGGCGCGGGCTCGAGCTCGCCTTCACTGACGGTGGAGACCACGAACTCCGTCAACGCGAAGTTGCCAGCGCCCTCGCGCCCGGGTCCCGCCAGCGGCAAGCTCGGATCCGTCAAGACCTGAAGGCGAATGCCCGTGATGCGGCGTTCCTTCGGGTTCGCGAGAATCGAGTACACCGCTTCGATGGGCGTCGAACCGACGGCCAAATACGAACCGTCATCGAGCGCCTCGAACTCAACGCCGTCGGTCGAAGAGACGCGCTCCGGCCGCAGGGTGTGCCAGTCACCATCACCGTTATATTCGCTGACCCACTTGTCTTGAGCGATCTGCAGCTCGGGCGTCATCGTGATGAGCTGCTTGTCGAGCGCCGCGACCATCGGATCGATCTGCGCGGTAATCGCCGCCTGTTCCGGCGTCGGAAGCTCCATGCGCGGAACCGTCGAACGCCCGCGATCGCTCGTCTGGTTAAAGAACGCGAACATCTGATAGTAGTCGCGATGTTCAAACGGGTCGTACTTATGGTCGTGACATTGAGCGCAGAACATCGTGCTGCCGAGCCAGACCGTCGACGTCGTGTCCACGCGGTTCTTCACCGCCTCGACCCGAAACTCCTCGTCGTCCGCGCCACCTTCGTTTTGAACGAGAGTATTGCGATGAAAACCCGTCGCGATGAGTTGGGCGCGCGTCGCGTTCGGAATCAAGTCACCGGCCAGCTGCTCCAGGGTGAATTGATCGAAGGGCATGTCGGCATTGAGTGCATCGACGACCCAGTCGCGGAAGGGCCAGATCGAGCGCTTGAAGTCGCGCGAGTAACCGTTCGAGTCGGAGTAGCGCGCGAGGTCGAGCCAGTGACGCGCCCAACGTTCGCCGAAGTGCGGCGAGGCGAGCAGGCGCTCGACCGCTCGTTCGTAGGCGTCCTCGCTCGAGTCCGCCAAGAACGATGCCAGCTCTTCGGTCGTGGGCGGCAGTCCGATCAGGTCCAGGCTCAACCGGCGCAGTAGAGTCGCGCGGTCCGCTTCGGGCGAGGGCGCGACGCCGAGAGCCTCCAACCGCGCCAAGACGAATCGGTCGATCTCATTGCGCACCCAAGAGGCATCCGCAACTTGCGGCAACGCCGGCCGAATCGGCGCGACGTACGACCAGTGCCGAGCTTCCATCCCGTCGGGCCACTCTGCGCCGCGATCGATCCATGCCGCGAGAGTCTCGATATCCGCTTCGGACAGTCGCTCGCTGTTCGCGGGCATCGCGTCGTCATCGGTGAGGCGCACGCGCCGAATCAGCTCACTCGTCGCGCTCGAACCGGGAACGACGGCCGCACGCCCGGACTCGAGCAGAGCGAGGGCACTCGCCTCTTGATCCAATCGAAGTCCGGCCCGTTGGCGAACCTCGCCGTGGCATGAGTAGCAGTTCTCGCTCAAGATGCCGCGCACCGCATCGAGTTCGGCCGTGGCGTTCTGTGCATCGGACCCCGCCCGCTCGGGGTAGAGAGCGCCGGAATCGATCCAGCGTTTGAGCAGCTCGACTTGATCCGGCGAGAGCGGCTCGCCCTTCGGCGGCATGATGTCGTCATCGCGCAACTGAACGCGACGGATCACTTCACTCGCGGCGCTGTCTCCCGGAACGATCGCGGCGCCCGCGCCTTCGATTGTCTGGATCGCTCGCTCTCGGAGGTCGAGTCGTAACTCCGACTTCTGCTTGCGCGGACCGTGGCACTTGAAACAGCGCTCGGCCAAGAGCGCCGTGGCCGCTTGCGCGTCGCCATCCTCGTCGCTTGCCGTCGAGCGCGCCAGTTCTCTGGCAAAGGCGCCGGAGACGAGCGAAACGGCCGCAGCCGAGAGGAGCACGGTTGTGAGGACGGAGAACTTCACCGGGCTAGTGTATCGGTTCCCGCGCCGACCGGAGTGGATCGCAATCCGTTCTTCGCGGCCCCTCGAATCACGGTCTGGCGCCCGGCGTCACTCGCTCTTCTCGCGCTCTTCGCGCTGTGCTTTTTCGCGCTCGAGGAACGGTTTCGAGCGCTCCTGCCATTCCTCATGCGGAAGCATCTTCCCGGTGAATAGAGTCGAACCGAGCTCCTGCCACTGGGGGATCGCCGCGAGCTGCGTCGCGAGCAGCAAGATCCCGACCGAGACGGCGACCCAGCGCCGGATCGGCGCCAAGAGTTCGAGCGAGGAGGCGGCCGCCAGGACGAAGATCCACTCGTGCGGCATCCGGAAGCGCATCGGCCCCGCGTTCGCCACTGTGTGTACTGCGAAAGCGAAAACTACGTAGCTGAGTGGCAGCAGCGCCGGCCCGAACAACCTCCAGCGCGCCAGTCCGATCGGCAGCAGGAGCAGAAGAAGCGCGTGCATCGGAAGGCCGAGCCCCAGGGTCGCGATGCGCGTGACCGTCGACTGCGCGGACGAATCCGAAGCGCTCCACAGCTGTGGGGTTTGCACGCCCGGCCGAAGCATGGCCGGAAGGTTCGACGCGAGCTTCTCAAAAGCCCAATTGGGCTGGCGATCATGGATGCTCTTCCACGCCTCTTCTCGGTAGCGCTTGTTCTGTGCGAGCTTCGTGCGCGCTCCCTCACGTCGGAACTCGTGATATAGGTTCCAGCGCTCTTGTTTGACCTCGCGTCCCACCCACTTGCCCGTCACGCGACTCAACTTTTCCGGCGGAACGAAGTTGCCTTCGAAGAGCGGGATGCCGTCGGCGAATCCGATCAATACGAACTCTTCATGTTGAGCGGTGGCCTTCACGCTCCAAGGCAAGATCACCAGAGCTGCACCGCCGACGATCAGAAACCCTTTCGCAAAAGCCCGCCGCAGTTCTGCTCGCTCTAAAAAAACCACGGCCACGGCGAGCAGTGGCACGAACCCGACCAGCATCTCTCGCGTGAGAGCGCCGATGCCCAAGACGACTCCCGTCGCGAGCGCAGCAGGCCAGCGCGAACCCAAGCAACGCAGTGCCAAGTACACCGCCCCCGCGACGCAGACGAGAAAGAGGTTTTCGGCCAGGAGATAGAGCGGGAAGCTGACGTAGTTCGGGTGGATCGCGAGGAAGCCCCCTGCGATCAGCCCAACCCGAGGGCTAGCGATCCGGCGACCAATTGCCCACACCAGTATCAGCAGCAGCAGCGAGAGGAACAGGTTCCCGATCCGAGGTGCAAGCAGGCCGCCACCATCGTCACCCGTCACCCTCCAAAGCAAAGCGATAAACGCCGAGTAGCCGGGCCCGCGCGAGCGCGAATAGCTCTCGCCCGAATGGATCTCGTTCGCACCGCCAAGATAGGCGAGCTGATCCCCGATCGGCTCTTCAGCGGAGAACACCGCCAGCACCACGACGCGCAAAACAAGCGCGACCAGCAAGATGCCCGCGAGTCCCATAAACTCACGCTTCCTAGATTCCGTTGGATCACTCACAGCTGCTTGAGTCTAACCACAATTCGAACCCAAGTTCACACGGACACATCCAATACCGACCTGCTCCCAGTCAACTATCTGAGTGCCTGATCGAACGGCAAGCCTCGCGGAATCGCAGCGACTGAGGTTTCCACATCTGAATTCATCCCGACGAGAGTGGACCGTCGGAGTGGAGGTTCCACCCTTACCAGTCGTCCCCTCGCGTCAATACTCTAATGACCGGTTTGGTATTGAAATCGGATGATCCGTCAACTCGCGAACCCAACGAGTCCTTTGAAGCGTTAGCTTCACGCTCCTTGCTCCATTCCCCATCACGATGGATGTCTACATCCCATCCAGTAACAAACGGGTCAAACTCGAAATCGGCTTGAAGACTATCGGCGAGGGGGCCGCAGGGCAAAAACCAGACCTCGCCGACACGCGAATAGATGTCTATGGAGCTTATCGCGAGGTCATCGTGACCGTCCCCATCGAAGTCAGCGATACGAGTAGCTCTAGCACCCCATCCGGTCTTCGGAATGTAGTGGCCACCGAATTCGACATCCCCAGGTACTCCAAGAAGAAATTGATCACCCTGAGGCGTTATTGCCATATAGCTCCCGACAATATTTCTCCATCGCTCGACAACAATCGCGATATCGTCAAAGGCGACTGCCTGCGAGGCCAGACGCCCAAATTGATGTCCCCACCGCCGCTTTCCAGCGTCGAGCACTTTGCCCGTTCCATAGGAGATATAGAAGACTCCCGAATCGCAATCCTCACCGGTCGGGCTCGTCCACATTGTCACGACAAGGTCGCGTAGCCCGTCATCATCCATGTCCGCGTACAACGCAACCGACTCGACTACGGAAGTTCCAGAGCAGACGTCTTCGAATCGGCGAACCGATACGCCAGTATCGACGCGGAACGCCTCCATACTCCCTTGTTTCGTTCTTGTGAACGATCCGCTACCCACGAGCAGTTCGCCCGAAGACCGATCCTCAGTAGAGGGCACATAAGCGATTGGCGTTCCTTTCGCGCCCCATCCACCAGATGAGTGCATCCAGACAATCTCACCGTTTTCGCCACCTACGACCCCACAGGTCCCGCCAAAACGCCAGGTCCCGGCAAAACTCCCCTCACCCGTAAAGGAAGCTCCAAACGCAACATCTCTATTGCCATCACCGGTTACGTCTTCAATGACCGCAAGCTCGAGTTCAACACACCAGACTTTTGAAGTTTCATCCTCCAGTGGAACGCCACCCACGCTCGCCGACCAAATCAACCTTCCCGATTTGAGGCTATATCCCAGAACGACGGGCGGATGACTTTCATCGCCGAGCGCTGAAATGAATAGGTCATCGCAACCATCTCCGTCTATATCGTCTCCCAAGACAATCGATTCACCAAAGCCGAGTTGATCGCCTCGAATTTTCCGAATCAGCTCGAAACTTCTTCCAGAAACGATCCAAACAACGTTCTGGCCTCGGCCCCCCCCCGCAGGATCCCCAATAGCGAAATCGCTAACGCCGTCACCGTCAACATCTCCTATCGAAGCCACTGAGGTTCCGAATCGCTCAGAACTACTAGCGGAGGCGACCTCGCCAACAGACGCAACGCCGACCACAGCCCATACTTTCAGCGCGACCAGGCAGCCGCTCACTATTAATCTATTCATCGCTTCACCGGTCATCACTTCACCAGCGTCGGTTTTCCATTAGGTAATCCCACCCGGAGACTCAGAATGGAATTCGTTCTGCCCCCTCTGAAGGATACCGGTCCTGAACTTTCCCTGGGGACCTAACCTTTCCAACCTTGCCCTCCCTGATGTTCGCTCTTTGCAATAGGGTCAATCAGTCGGAAGGCACAGCAATGGGTGGCTTCACTTCCGGGAGCCCGGCATTCCCCCTCAACGACCCGACCCTTACGAGAGTCGCTCTGGCCCCCCTAAGAGCCCAGATGTGCAGGATTCCGAAAGGCCGAACGGATAGTAGCCAGGACTGCGTAGTATTGGGATTAAGCATGCTCCTGAATAAAGCGCAATTCTGGTTTAGCGAAGTCATCGAGAGCGGTTTCGAGATCTTTTTTCGTGAGCTTGCCGCACTGCCGAACGACGCCTTCGACGTCTATCCAGTCGCCGACGCCTACTCAGGCACTTGGGCCATTTTTCCACTCATTGGCACTCGCCCGCCGGAGGGCTACTCGGTGGACCTAGAAGCGAATCGCGCGCTCTGTCCGGAGTCCTTCGCACTGCTCAGGGATGTACCTAAAATCCAGCAAGCCGCTTTCTCTCGACTCGATCCGGGCACCCAAATTTATCCGCATCAGGATCACAGGATCCCTCGCAATATTCGGTGCCACCTGGGTTTGATCACTTCTCCCGAAGCGGAACTGACTGTGGGAGGCACTGCACATCAATGGAAGTCCGGCGAACTCCTTTTGTTCGATGGCCAAATCGAACACAGCGCGAAGAACGGCGCAGACGAACCGAGGGTCGTCTTACTGGTCGACATGGAGCTCACTCCCGCTGAGTGCGTGATTGCGGGCATTTCGTAGGCGCTCGTTCGCTACCGTCGCTTCGCTTTAGCGCGGCAAGTCTTCGAGCAACTTCACTTCAGCAAATCACTCTGATTCGTTCGCGACTTGATCTTGAGAGTTTGCAGATCGACGATATGCACCGATCCCTCAGAGCTTGGGTTCCTGATCGATGCTGTACCGACGAGCACGAACCCTGGATTATCGGTATTCGCGCGAGGAAGAATCGACAAGGCGACACCTGGTCGAAGGAAATTCCACACTTCCCACTCGACCTCAGCGAGAAGCTCATTGGAAGAACCTGAGACCACGTACAGGAGAGCTCGGGAATTATCGTACTTGGGATCGAGAGAGTGTTTCACGGAGATACCGAGGTCATCGGTTTGATCACCGTTCACGTCGTCGAGCCGAATGAGCTCCAGACTGATTCGCGGGAGCCGTGACTCCCACTCTCCCAAGAGAGCACCGTCCCGGCCAGAGTACCTGAATACCGCCGAACGATGATCGCCTACAGCAAAGTCGGGAATGCCGTCATTATTTGTGTCACCCAGGCCGCATAGAGATCGCCCGAAACTACTTGATTCTTGCGGCGCCTCGATTCTAAAAAGTTCCGAGAGCTCACCCGAGGAGCACGCCAATACAAATCCCCATGCATGCCTTTCGGGCACAGTCTCGCACCCAACAGCCCCGCCACCAATCAACACGTCGTTCAAATCGTCGCCATCGAGATCATCAATTACCGCGAGGCGTGTTCCGAGATGGGAGTGAGGGCGTGAACCGAATTTCTCTCGAAGAACTTCTCCGTCCCGCCCGCTGTAAATCCGCACGGCACCAGCGTGGTCGTCTCCCTCAGAACGGACAAATGGCGAGCCAATCGCGAAGTCAGAGATACCGTCGCCGTTCAGGTCATCGAGGGCAACCAACGTCGGTAGAGCGTGGGCGCCATGCCACATCGTTTGATATTTCCCAGCTGGAGTATCGATCCTGTAGAGCTCTTGCCCGCTAGCCAGGGAAACGGCCACTACGTAACCCGCCACATCGACTTCCGAGCTTGTCCACTTCGCCATGCTCCCCTGTGCGCCAATTATTAGGTCAGGTTCACCGTCACCATCCAAGTCGCCAGGGGAGATCATTGTTGCCCCGAAACGATCCGTCTTTGATTTTCCATCGAAGACACGAATGACCTTGTTGGTTGGAGCCGAGACTACCTGAACTCGTCCGGTCCCCCATCGCTCATCATCGGAGCCGAAAAAGGGATCCGCCACCGCGTACTCGAATCCGCCGTCCTCATTGATGTCGCCGAGCGACACAACCGCCGCGCCATAGAAGTCCGCTGACAATGGGGACAATGGGTTGGCCAGGAAGATAGCGGCGATAATAGTTAGAGTTCGAAACATGGCGTGGGTGGCGGGCTAATCTTCTGCGATCCTCAACCTGAGCAAAACTCGACGCGAAATGCCTGGAGTTCGCAGTGGAACCCGCACCCCGTTCAATAGTCACAGCACTTTTTGAACTTTCTACCGCTTCCGCATGGGCAGGGATCGTTTCGGCCGGGCTTATGAGCGGGCGCGGAGGGATCGGACTTGAGTACCGACCCGACGTCGAAGAACCACGAGCCGCCGCGTCGCTCAAAGCGCGAGCGCTCCTGGTGCACTTGCCGCTGCCCCCCCACTTCGAAGGTCGCTTCGAACTCGACAAAGGCCTCGTCGGGATCCGCACCGTCTTCGGCCTTCAAGACCTTCAGACCCAGCCAGTTCGATTGGGTCGCCCACTCCCGAATCGCCTCTCGATCCAATCCGGCCTGCTGCTCGGGCAAGGTCGTACGGACGATGTGCTCGATGTCGGCCCGGACGTGCGCGGAGTATCGGGAGCGCATCAGCTCTTCTGCGGTTCCGGCATCGCGCTCGCCGGCGAGGATTGGCGCGCAGCAGTCGCGAGCTTCTCTCGATGAACCGCACGGACAGGAGAGCGCGTCGGTCATGGCGCACTCCTCCATCGCCCGGACGCGTTCGCCATCAGCTCAACTTCGCGGCGACGTCCATGGACTGCTTGATGCAATCGTCGATGTCCACTTCGTAGAGGTAGCTGCCGTTTCGCCCGATCGAAAAGACGTTGTCCGGCAGGTCGGCGAGGTAGCGCTGGGCCTTCTTGATCTCGGACTGAATCGGAACTGGATAGTGACGGCCGTTCTTGGACGGGATCTCGAGACCGATCAGAGTCGTCGGCGACTGGTGCTGGGTGAAGCGCTTGTACTCGACGAGGCGCGTGAACTTTTCCTTGCCCGCGTAGTAGATGAAGAAGACGTCCTTGGGAAAGCACTCCTCCATCGGCAGGACGAACTTGTGCAGGTCGCGACCGACGAAGGGCAGCTCGCCGTAGCAGTGCTCGAACAACACGTCCGGCGAGATCGTGTTCACGATGACGTCGTACTGCTCCTTCTGACCGTCGATCACGACGGTTCGATTCGGAATGTCGTACTGCTCGATCGTCGTCGAGAGCCGCACGTTCGCGTCGGCGGTTCCGATATCGAAGTAAGCGTTGTAGCCATCCGGCGCGAGCGGGTACGCGGAGATTCGCTCTTCCCATGCTTCGCGCGGCCCCTCTTTGATCGTCACGCCCTTCGGCGACCAGGAGAAAGTGTCGATCTCCTTGTTGTCCTCGACCATCCACATCTTCTTGGAGTACTCATCGACGTACTTGGCGTAGAGCGTCTCCCCGACGGCCTGAATCCAATACTCTTCGAAGTTGCTCGGCTGTTCGATCGTCTTGCGCGCGTCGAGCTCCGCGTGAACTTTTTCGCGATCCGGCATCGTCTCGATGTCGTCCATGTGGATCGGAAAGTTGTAAAAGGCCTCGTCTTGTTCGACGTAGGTGATGAACTCGTGCTTGAGTTTGCGCAGCGGTAGGTACTCGTGCAGAAATCCAAAGACTTCCTCCCAGGGTGTGAGGAAGTGGCGCGGACCAAAGGTGTAGGGATGACCGCCGTACCAGGAAGTGCGAACGCCGGCGCCGAGGAAGGGCAGCTTTTCGACCAGAGTGACTTTCCACCCGCCCTGCAAGGCGAGCTGGTGAGCCGCTGCGCAACCCGCGAATCCGCCGCCAATAATTAGTGCTGTCTTTGCCAAAGAAGTGCTCGTCCCTGTTGAAAGTCTCGGATCTAGTTGGGGTGCGCGCGCCTACGGAGCCGCCCACTCGGCGCGACAATCCACCGGTCGCGGATCAATCGCCGTCGCGTCCGAGCCCGAGCAGGACCGCGACACGATTCGTCAAGCTCTCCGCCCGCTCGCGGGCCTCGGCGCCCGACTTGCCCTTGCAGATAATCCAGCCGACGGTATCCGCGAGCGAACGCGCGAGATGTATCTCGGTACCGGCCTGAACCTGCCACTCGAGCCGCGCGTCTTCGGAGTTCACGAGATCTTCCGCGGCAGTCATCTGTTCCGCCGTCAGCCTCATCAGCCGATCGGTATAGAGAAAGCGCAAGCTCACGCCCTCGCGCATCGGCTTCCACTCCGTCGGAACTTCGCCCACCGCGATTTGACAGAGCCCGCCGTAGACGTCGCGCCCGCCGAAGTGGAGCAGTCGATCGATCTTGGCATCGAGCTGACAACCCACTTCGATGACGACCGGTCCATTCGCCGTGCAGATCACATCGAGGTTGAAGGCACAGTGCTTCAGGTCGAGCGCCTGGACTACCATGTCCGCCAGCTCGTAGAAGAGCGAGCAACGCGAGCGCTCTTCAGCGGTACTCGCGACGGTCGAGAAGGCGATCGGAAGCGGCGGGTTCGTCGCCGTCTCCTTGCGCGTGATCGAGACCACGCGCGCGCTCTTGTCGAAGGCAAAAGCGTCGATGGAATACTCGTCACCGGTCAAGATCTCTTCGACGACGATGCGACCGTCGCCGGCGGCCTCTGCCGCGCGCGCGCGAAGCTCCAGATTGGGACCGGGCTCGACGAAGGCTACGCCGGTGGAGCCGCTCGTACCGGCGGCCGGCTTGAGAACGGCGCGGCCCAATCGCTCGACGTTGTGCACCGCTTCCTCGATGCCGAGCACGATGGTCGCTGGCGGCAGAGGAACGGAGTGCGCCAAGAGCGCCGTGCGTTGGGCGCCGCGATCGAGAACTTTTTTAAGCGCGTTGTGCTTCGTCGTCTTCAAGCCGAGCGAGGCACCGACGAGAGACGCAGCGAGTAGAGCGCCCGGCGCGGCGGAACCGCTCAAAACTCCGGCGGGCTTTTGCTCATTCGCCCAAGGCCGTAGACGCGAGAGAATCGCATCCGCATCGCGCGCACTCACCGCCGCAAAACGGCTCGCCGCGCTGGCACCGGGAGCCTCGGGATCTTGATCGAAGGCCCAGCTCTCGAAGCCGAGCTCGTTCGCGCGCTCGATCAGGGGAAGTTGGGATGGACCGGCGGCGAGAACGATGATGGGGCGCTGATTCATAACGGGCTCCAGCCTACCCCTTGTTCGAGTTCGGTTCGAGTTACCAAAGGCCACCGAAGAGCGATATCTCGCCCATATTCCCATTGGAAGGGATACTTGCCCGCCCCCGATTCCCGTTAGTCTGCCCGCGTGAACCGCTCCTGCTTTCTCTGCTCGGCCAACATCGAAGTCGCGGACCGCAATGAGTGGTCCCTCCCCGACCTCGAACCGCTCGAGCTGGGCTTCGGCCACTGCCCGCAGTGCGGCCTGGTTATGCAGTCCCCCAGCGCATCGTCCGAGCAGATGAGCGCCTGGTATCGCGATCAAGCGGTCTACACCAGCCCGGGCCGAGCGGGCCAGCCGCACCCGCGTAAGGTCCGCGGAACCACGCGACTGATTCGCGCGGTCGAACACGCCTTGGGCCGACCGGCTGCGAGCGTTTTTCAGATCGGCTGCTCGGATGGTTACGCGCTGTCGCGATTCCGGGAAGCCGGGGCTAAGACCCTAGTCGGCCTCGATCCGAGCCCGGCTTCCGCAGCGCTCGCCCTCGAACGCAACTCGATCGAGGTCATCAATGGGACGATCGAAGATCAGAGCGAGCTGCCGAGCTGCGAGCTTTTTCTGATGACGCACGTCCTCGAACACCTCTTCGATCCCCTCGCCGCTCTGCGCCGAGTGCGCGAAACCGGTCCCGACTGGCTTGTGATCGAAGTGCCGCTCTTCGAACGCCCCGACAGCTGGCCGCCCGGCTATCTCAGTTTCGAGCACCTCAACTACTTCACCGAAGACAGCCTCGTTCGCATGCTCGCCATGGCCGGCTTCGAAGTCGTCTCGCTCGACAAGCAGTACGCCGACGACATCTATCCGGTCGTCGCGGTGGTCGCTCGCGCGGGTCAAGCACACACTCCGAACGCACAACCCGGAGAGCCGGAACGCGCGCGCGCTTGCCTGCAGGACTATCTCGATCGGGAGCGCGCGACTTGGGCTCGAATCGAAAATCGATTGCGCGAAGAGATTCGCGAACCGAAGCGACTCTTCCTCTTCGGCGGCGGCGTCTTCGCCTCGCAGCTACTCGCCAACGTCGAGCACCCGGCGTTCGATTCGCTCGCAGGCATTCTCGACTCCTCCGAGCAACGCTGGGGTTCAACCCTCGGCACTCACCTCGTCCTCTCTCCCGCGAAAGCCTCACTCAAAGACGGCGACTGCGTGGTGATCTCCTCGTTCGCCTCCGAACTCGAGATCTGGAACGCGCTCGCGCCCGAACGCGAGCGCGGCGTCCAAGTCATTCGCTTGCACGGATAATCGCCTTCACTCGTCGGGCAACGCCCACCATCCCAACGCTCTCACCATGAACTGCGCCCGTTTGATTCTGCTGCTCTCGCTCGCGCCCCTCTTCGCGGCTTGCAAGAGCGAGCCCATCGCGCTCGGTCTCCGGCTCGAACCCGGACACCAACTCGATGTCGCGCTCGCCATGTCCCAAGTGGTCACGGAAGAGCGAGAGGGCGCCGAGTTCGAGAGCGATCAAAACGTCCTGCTTCAGTGGCGCCAGACGATCGAGGATGTCCGTCCCGACGGAAGCGCCGTGCTCTCGCTCGCCTACCAACGCGCGCGGCTGTCGGCGAGCAATCCGAGCTTTGGCACAATCAGCTACGACTCGAAGAACCCTCCGGCGACGATTCCGATGCTCGCGATCGGTCTTCATGCCGCCGTCGGCGAGACGGTTCGGCTTCGACTCAATGAGCGCGGCGAGATCTTAAGCGTGCCGGGTATCGAGAGCTTTGCGGACCGCATCTTCAACAAGCTCGAGTTGCCCCCCACCGTCAATTCGAACGTGGCGCGATCCGCACTTCGCCAGTGGTTCAGCGAGGACGCGATGCGTGAGATGATGCGACCGATTTTTTCGATCTATCCGGATGGACTCGTGCAGACCGGCGACAGCTGGCAGCGCGAGGCGGCCATCCAACAACCGTTTCCCCACCGTCAAATTAACGAGTACAAGCTCGTCGACGTGGACGAGAAAACGGCGACGATTCGCGTGCGCTCGGAGCTCGAGCCCGAAGAGGACGCCATCGTTCGATACGACCGCGGATCGTCCGCTCGGTTCGATGTCGAAGGCGGCGTCGAGGGAAAGCTCGTGATCGATCGCGCCACGGGCTTTGTCGTTCTCGGCGAGCTGACGCAGGAGCTAGAGGGAACCGTGACCTTCACCGATCAGAACGGCGAGAGCGTGGAGTCGTCACTCAGTCTGGAAGGTCGCGTCGAGTACGCCGCCGACCAAGGCGAGTAGTCGCAGTTCGTTGCGACTAGCCTGGGTTAGTTCGCCCAGTCGGCGAAGGCCGCGATGACGCGCTCGACATCTTCGTCGGACAGGCTCGGATAGATCGGGAGACTGATCGCACCTCGCGCGTGGGCGACGGCCTTCGCGAAGGTGCGTTCCGGATCCGCGTCGGCATGAGGAGCATCGCGAAAGAGCGGCTGCAACGGCACCGGGTAGTAGTGGAGCTGGGTTCCGATGCCCCCCTCGCGCAGCCAAGCCATTCGCTCGTCGCGACTCTCCGACTCGACGTGCACGACGTAGAGATGCCAAGCGTGACCCGGGCTTTGCGCCGGTTTCTCGCAGCCGACCAGTTCGGCGTTGTAGCGGGCCGCGATCCTTTTGCGCGCGGCGACGAAGGAATCGAGGCGTTCGAGTTGGGAAGTTCCGAGCGCGGCCTGCAAGTCGTTCAGTCGGTAGTTGAAGCCGAGCTCACTGGCGCTCGCGAACCAGGGCGGAGTCGTGCTGCTGTCCGCAAAAGGCCTGTCAGCGCCGCCGCGACACAAGCCGTGCTCGCGCAATCGACGGGTGCGCTCGGCCAGCTTCTGATCGGCGCAGAGAATCGCTCCGCCCTCGCCGGTCGTCACGTGCTTGACCGGGTGAAAGCTCAGGGTGACGGCGTCAACGCCGGTGAGCTCACCGACCCGGCGCGCTTCGCCGTCGAGCGAGGTTGTTCCTCCGAGAGCGTGGCAAGCGTCGATCACGAGCCGGAAGCCGAAGCGCTGTTTCAACACGAGCAGCGCGGCGAGGTCGCAAGCCGCGCCGGCGAAGTAGACCGCGACGACGGCGGCCACCGGTGGGCCCGTCTCCAGGCGTTGCTCGAGAAGAGCCACGTCGAGGTTGCCATCGCGCGGATCGATGTCGACGAACTCGGCCTCGGCTCCGCACATCAGAGCGCTGGTCGCCGAAGCCAAAAAAGTGTTCGCCGAGGTCACGACGCGATCGCCCGGTCCGATGTCGAGCGCGAGCAGAGCCAAATGCAGGGCGGCCGTTCCACTCGACAAGGCGATCGCGTGCTCGGCGCCTGTGGCGTGGCAGAGCGCGGCTTCGAATTCGGGAACGCCGGGACCTTGCGTCAGCCAGTCACTCTTCAAGACCGACGCGACGGCTTCGCGGTCGACGGCCTCAATCGTCTGACGGCCGTAACCGATGACGCGGTCTTTCCTCCGCCAGTCGCCGCGCTCGTTCGTCACCGAATTTCGTTCTTGAGCAGGGTCAAGAGCTCGTCGGGCGATAACCAATCCGCGTTCGTGTCCGAGGCGTACTCGAACTCATCGGGGACTTGCTGACCTTCTTCGCCGTCTTCGACCACGTGATCCTCTCGCGACCACCAATCGAAGCTGGGGTGCACGGTGTAGTGATCCTTAAACTCGAGCGTCTGGCGCGACTCCGGTTGCGGCAACAAAACCTCGTGCAACTTTTCGCCCGGCCGAATCCCGGTCTCGACCAACTCGCACTCCGGTCCCAGGGTGAGCGCGAGGTCCGTGATTCGCATGCTCTTGATCTTCGGCACGAAGAGCTCGCCACCGTGCATCGAGGAAAGTCGATCGATAACGAACTGTACACCTCGGTCGAGCGTGAGCCAGAAGCGCGTCATGCGTCGATCGGTAATCGGAAGGACCCGGTCACCGCGATCGACGCACTTCTTGAAGTGCTCGACAACACTGCCACGCGAGCCGATTACGTTGCCATAGCGCACCACGCTAAACCGGGTCTTGCGACCGCCAGCCAGGTGATTGGCCGCGACGAAGCACTTGTCGGCGGCGAGCTTCGTCGCACCGTACAGATTGATCGGATTGGCTGCCTTGTCCGTCGACAGAGCGATCACGCGCTCGACGCCGCAGTCGATGGCGGCGCTGATCACGTTTTCTGCCCCGCCCACGTTCGTCCGAATGCACTCGAAGGGGTTGTACTCGGCGATCGGCACGTGCTTGATCGCGGCGGCATGGACGACCGTGTCAATCCCGTACATGGCGCGCCTGAGGCGTTCGGCGTCGCGCACATCCCCGATGAAGTAGCGCAGCGCGGGATGGTCCTCGCTCCGGAACTGCTGGGCCATCTCGTACTGCTTCATCTCATCCCGCGAGAAGATCACCAGCCGTTTTGGGTTGTGGTCCGCAAGCACCTTCCGGACGAAGGCCTTGCCGAAGGATCCCGTCCCCCCCGTTATCAATATCGAACTCCCCTGAAGCATGGGGGCCTAGTAGAGAGCGTTTCCTCACTCGGTCAATGGCAGCGGTGGGCACCCAAACGCAACTCCCTCCTAACTCCAGACGTGGGAGCATCCGACGCATTGCTTTTTATGGATTCCGATCCGGCACCACGCGACTTCTTCATCCTCTCGAAGAGGCGCACGAGAGCTCGGTTACCCCTGGAAAACCGTACTGAAGCCACGATGAGTACGGCTCCATCAACGATTCTTAACGAAATATTGGCCCGCGATTGACTAGACCGTTCCGGTCTAAATCAGGATGCTGCGCGAAATTAATATCTCCTGAATTAATCGAGACCACTCCTGACACATGATTAATAAGCACTGGCAACCCACCCTCTTCGCTCTGGCACTCCTACCGGCCACCGCCGCTGCCGAGCCGAATTCCCCCACCGAACTCCGGCCCTTGGCGAGTTCTCTCTACATCGCGGAAACGGCGGAGCCCCTCGGCAAGGCTGCTGCGGACGACGAGATCAACCCGCTCGAGTTCGACGTCTTCTGGAAGGACAGCCTCAACTTCCAGACAAAGAACAAACAGTTCAAGCTCAAGATCGGTGGACGGATTCACCACGACTGGGCTTGGTTCTCCGAAGACATCGAGGAGGCCAGCGCGGGCGCGCTGAAGTTTCAGAATGGTGCTGAGTTCCGTCGTACGCGGCTCTACCTCAGTGGCTCTCTGTACAAGAACATCGTCTTCAAGATGCAGATGGACTTCGCCTCCGACGCCACCGGCGCCGACTTCAAGGACGTCTATGTCGGATGGAAAAAGTCCAAAGAGGCGAACTTTCGCGTCGGTCAATTCAACGAGCCGATCAGCCTCGGAATGCAGACCAGCAGTAACTACGGCGCATTCCTCGAGCGGGCTGTGACCACGGCCATTACGGCCGACCGCAGTACGGGCGCCATGGTTCACGGCGCTTGCAACGACGAACGACTGACCTACGCGCTTGGCGTGTTCAAAGAAGACAATGACGTCGGCGCCACTGCCACCTCTGGCGCACATGCCTTCACGGGACGAGTCACTGGACTGCTTGTCGACAGCGACAACAGCATCGTGAGCCTGGGCATCAGCGCCAGCTCTCGCAACCTGCCCGGGTCGATGTTCGATGCGGACTTCCGTCCCGCCGCTCACCTGGCGCCTCGACTGCTCAACAATACGGCCTTCGCGGCGGACGACGCGATGGTTTGCGGCGCCGAGCTCGCCGTGATCAGCGGTCCCTTCTGGGCTTCGGGTGAATACATCATGAATGACATCGATGCGCGCGACGGAATGGCCGACGCGACGATCACCGGGCACTACGTCCAGACCGGCTATTTCCTCACGGGCGAGTCCCGCGGCTTCAAGCGCTCCAAAGGTGCGTTCGACAAGCTCAAGCCCAAGAACCCGTTCGGCGGTGAAGGCGGCGGCTGCGGCGCCTGGGAAGTGGCTGCACGGTACGGCAGCGTCGAGTTCGAGAACCTGCGCAGCGGAGCTACTCTATTCACCGACGAGCTCTCCGACATGACCTTCGGACTCAACTGGTACTTGAATACCAACGCGCGAATCATGTTCAACTACGTGAGGTTCGATCTCGAATCCAATTCGATCGCGGCTAACACGCACGGTACGGCTTTCCAGACGCGCTTCTCGCTCTTCCTGTAAGAAGGGGCGAGCCCAACCCAGCGTGACTCGAAATTCGAGGCGCCTGCCGAGCACGAGCTCGGCGGGCGCCTCTTTTCGTTGCAGAAGCTGAAGCCGGGAGCCGCGATCGGATAAGCTGCTCGTCCATGCAGCTCGCGACGCTCGACTGGATCATCATCGTCCTCTACGCGCTGTTCGCGCTCGGCGCGGGCATCGTGCTCTCGCGCCGTGCGAGCTCCAACGTCGACGAGTTCTTTCTGTCGGGCCGCAAGCTGCCCTGGTGGATCGCCGGCACATCGATGATCGCCACGAGCTTCGCGGCCGACACGCCGCTTTTGATCACCGGCTGGGTGCGCGACTTCGGGATCTGGAAGAACTGGCTGTGGTGGTGCTACGCCGCCGGCGGATTCCTGACGGTGTTCCTGTTCGCGCGCTACTGGCGGCGCGGCGAGGTGATGACGACGGCGGAGCTCGCGGAGCTGCGCTATGGCGGAAAAGAGGCCAAGGCGTTGCGCGGCTTCCTCGGTTTCTATCACGCCTTCATCAAGAACGAGCTGATCCTCAGTTGGGTGTTGCTCGCCGCGATGAAGATCATGGACGTCCTGATCGGCGGCGACCCGCTTACGTCGATCGTGATTCTCTGCGCGATCGCGCTGTGCTACTCGATCATGGCCGGTCTGTGGGGCGTGGTCATGACCGACATGCTGCAGTTCGTGCTCTCGATGGGCGGCGCGATCTTTCTCGCGGTCATTTCGTGGCGAGCGGTCGAGGGCATCGACGGCTTTCGCGAGCTGACGGGTTCCGCTCTGCCCGAAGCGACACTCGCGTTTTTGCCGACTCCGGATCCCGTGAACTTCTGGACGGTGTCGGTCGCGGCCATCGCGGTCTACCTCGGCGTGGCCTGGTGGGCGAATGACAATGTCGACGGTGGCTCGATCGCGGTTCAGCGAATCTCCGCAGCCAAGAACGAGCGGCACGGCATGCTCGCCATGCTGTGGTTCAACATCGGCCACTACGCGCTGCGGCCCTGGCCCTGGATCCTGGTGGCGCTCGCATCGATCCCGCTCTTGCCCTCCCGCGAGGTCGTATCTCCGAGCGATGGTGTCGTGACGGGAATCGCGAACGGCGCGATCGAGCTCGAGACGACGGAGGGCCCTATGACCGTCGCCTACGAAGACGATGGGGACACCTACTGGCAACCGCGGCCGGTCATCGAGCTTGAGAGCCGTGTTGCCGCTGGCTCGACGCTCGCCAGGACCGACTCCGAGCGCGCCTACCCCGCGATGATGGCGCGCTACCTCCCCATCGGCTTACTCGGTGTCGTCGTGGCGTCCCTGCTCGCCGCCTTCATGTCGACGATCGACACGCACGTCAACTTGGCGTCTTCATTCTTCGTCAATGACATCTATCGGCGCTTCGTAAAACCCGACGCGGAAGCGCGGCACTACGTCACGGTCGCGCGCCTGGCGAGCGTCGGCGCCCTGATGCTCGGCGCGATCGTGGCTTGGCAGTCGCGCTCGCTCTCGGCGCTGTTCGAGTTCTTCCTCACACTGATGGCGGGCGTCGGTCCGATCTACGCGCTGCGATGGCTGTGGTGGCGAGTGCGCGCTTCGACGGAGATCACCGCGATGGTCTCCTCCTGCGTCGCCGCCATCGTCTTGCAAACCGTCGACTTCAGCTGGCCTGACACCGCGCTCTCTCCCGCCGGAGAACTCTCCAAGCCGGGCAGCATCTGCCTCGTCGTGCTGTTCTCATCCATCTGCACAGCGATCTCTCTCGTGATCGCCAAGCGTCCCGATCCCGCCTCGCTCGTCGATTTCTACCGCCGCGTCCGCCCGATCGGTTGGTGGGGCCCCGTGCGCGCGCTCGCACCGGAGGTCGTCGTTCGCCGCGAAGCCCTCACGATCCTCATCGGCGTGGTCAGCGGTCTCACCGCGACCTATGGCGCGATGTTCAGCGTGGGCTTCTTCTTACTCGATCGCAGCGCCGACGGATGGATCGCGCTCGGCGCGGCGGTCGTCGGCGCCGCCGCGACGGTGGTAACGCTCTCGCGCCTCTCCGAAACCTCTACGGCTTAGCCTGCGCCGAGTCGTAGGCCGCGATCGCCGCGTTCAGAATGCTCTGCGCAGCACCGGTCCCCGCGAAGCCGAGCGACTCCATCTCGCCCGGACCTTTGTAGTTCGTGAACCAGGTCTCGATGATCAGCGAGACGCCATTGAACTTCGCGTCCAGCTCGGTCATATCGGCGACGTTCGCCATCGGTGTTCCCTCGAGCACGGCGATGAGCTTGTCGTCTTGTTCCCCATCGTCGAGCAACTTCAGAACCCCGATCACGCGCGCTTTAACAACCGAACCGCGCTCGACCGCCGGACCCAATACGAGCACGTCCAAGGGATCGCCATCGCCGCCGAGCTCTTTCGGAAGAATCGTGCGCGGCACCATGCCGTAGTTGCCCGGGTAAGCGATGTACTTGACGATGCGCGGCTTGTTCTTTCGAAATTCCCAACGCAGGGTGCCGTCCTTCTTGGCTACCTCCCACTTGGCCGTCGTTCCCGCGGGGATCTCGATGACAACGTTGATGTTGCCGTCGCGATCGCGCGCCTCGAACCCATCGACGAGGTGCTTGTTCGCGACCAGAGTGTAGGGGTCGGGAGCGAGCAGCTCGTGCGTCGTACGCTCACCTGACTGACAGGAGATCACGAGAAACAGAGCGACGATTGCGGTGGATGAGATTTTCATATCAAGACGACGAGGAGTCGATCAGATGGGAAGGTGGCGCGACGACTGGCGGCCCTACTGCGGGGTGACGAGATCGCTCTTGTGTCGCTGGATCTCGCCGCGAACGAGGTAGATTACATCTTCTGCGATATTTGTCGCGAGGTCGGCCGCACGTTCTAGGTTTCGAGAGATCGTGAGCACGTGAATGTACCGGCTGCAGTTATCCGGATCCGCCCGGATGGCCTCCTCCACGAGTGTAAAGCAGCGCTTGTGAATGTCGTCCACGCGATCGTCGGCCTGCCGAACGCGATCGGCTTGCTCGACATCGAGCTGCAGCAAGGCATCGAGCGCGGAGCGCAGCATGTTCAGCACCTCCGCAGCCATCCCCGGAAGAAACTGATCCAACTCGATGCGCGGCCCGTCGGAGAGTGCGATCGCCTGATCGGCGATGTTGCCCGCCATGTCGCCAATCCGCTCAAGATCGTTGTTCATCTTCAGCACGGTGACAACGAAGCGCAGATCCATCGCGAGCGGGTGCTCGAGCGCCAGAGCATGCAGACACTCCTCTTCGATCTCGATCTCCGCGAGATCGATCTTGTCGTCGTCCTTGAGCACAGCCTTCGCGAGCTCAATATCCCGGTTCTCCACCGCTTGAACGGCGCGCTCTAGGGAGTGCTCGACCTCGCCGGCCAAGGTGAAGATCATGCGCTTCACCTTATCCATCTGTTTTTGCATGTGTATCGACATAGTGTCCTCTAATCGTGGGCTTGGTGTTTGAAACTTGGGTCGCAGTGGACAGTGGGCGATCAGCCGAATCGACCGGTGATGTAGGACTCGGTCTCCGACAGGTGCGGGTTCTCGAACATGGCCGGTGTCGTTCCGAATTCGACGAGCTGGCCGAGGTACATGAAGGCGGTGAACTCGCTGGTGCGCGAGGCCTGCTGCATATTGTGGGTCACCATCAAAACGGTGTACTCGCCGGCGAGTTCGTGAATCAGGTCTTCAATCTTGCCGGTTGCGATGGGGTCGAGAGCGGAACAGGGTTCGTCCATCAACAGCACTTCGGGCTCGGCCGCGATGGCGCGCGCAATGCACAAACGCTGTTGCTGTCCACCGGACATTCCAAGCGCGCTCTCCTTCAAGCGATCTTTCACCTCGTCCCAGAGTGCCGCTCCGCGCAGGGACCGCTCGCACACCTCGTCGAGGACCGCCTTGTCGCGCACACCATCGATGCGCAGCGAGAAGATCACGTTCTCGTAGATGCTCATCGGAAACGGGTTCGGCTTCTGAAAGACCATTCCCATGCGCTTGCGGAGCGCGATCACGTCCACGCCGGGCTGGTAGATGCTGTCCCCCGCTAGCCTCATGTCGCCATCTGTTCGCACGGTGTCGATCAGATCGTTGATTCGATTGACCGATCGTAAGAGCGTGCTCTTTCCGCAGCCGGATGGACCGATCAGTGCCGTCACACTACCTGCGGGAACTTTCATGTTGACGCTGTTCAGCGCCTGTTTCTCGCCGTACCACAGACTGAACTTTTCGACATCGAGAATGCTCTCGCGCTCGAAAAGTTCGATGTGCGTCTCGCACGAGTTTCGCTCTCCGCGAGCGATAGACTCCAAGAGTGCCGTGCGACCGGTGTCGCTCGTTGCCGCAAGTGCGGCGCGCTTGCGGCCGTACTCTTTGGCGGAAATTGCCGGCGAGTCCGGGTCGGCGACGTTGCCTTCAATAGGGTTCATAGTTTTATCGACTAGAGAGTTGAGCTTTCGAATTGTCGCGCGAGGCGCTTGCGCAGGCCGATCGCCGCGAGATTGAGTGCAAAGATCAGTGAGACGAGGACCAGAGTCGTCGTGTAGACCATGGGTTTAGCGGCTTCAGAGTTTTGGCTCTGGAAGCCGACGTCGAAGATGTGAAAGCCAAGATGCATGAAGCTGTTCTCGGCGTGGATGAAGGGGAACTCGCCATTGAGGGGCAGCTCGGGTGCGAGCTTGACCGCGCCGACCAACATCAGCGGTGCAACTTCGCCAGCGCCGCGCGCCATCGCGAGAATCATACCCGTCATAATTCCCGGCATCGCGCGCGGGAGAATGATGCGCCGGATCGTCTGCCATTTCCCCGCGCCGCAGGCGTAGGAGCCCTCGCGCGCGGAGTTCGGGACAGCGGCGAGCGCCTCTTCCGTGGCGACAATGACGACCGGCAGCGTGAGGAGTGCCAGAGTCAGTGAAGCCCAGATCAGACCGCCCTTTCCAAAGGTCGGGTTCGGTAACTCGGCGCGGAAGAAGAGCTCGTCGATATTCGCTCCGACCGTGTAGCAGAAGAAGCCCAGACCGAAGATGCCGAACACGATGCTCGGGACGCCGGCCAGGTTGTTGACGGCGATTCGAACCGCACTGACGATCGGTCCGTTCTTGGCGTATTCCCCCAGATACAGCGCCGATAAGACGCCGAAGGGAACCACCAAGATCGCCATGATCATGGTCATCAGGACGGTGCCGAAGATCGCGGGAAACACGCCGCCTTCGCTGTTGGCTTCGCGCGGGTCTTCCCACAGAAACTCGAGCCAGCGCGAGAAATAGACACTCAGCTTCTCGAGCCAGCTCATGCGGTTCGTCGGAAGTGCCCGGACGATTTCGTCCAAGCCCATCAGCAACGTAACCGGCGGCGAGTCTCCCTCGCCGGCTGTTTCGAACAGCATCTGATAGCGCGAGTTCGCAAGATTGATCTCGTCGATATCGGCGCGGATACGATCGAACTCGCTTTCGCTCCACTCGCACTGCTCCTGGTAAGCCTCTGTCGCTTTCGCGAGCACGGCCCTCGCTTCGGTCGCCCTCTGCGAATCCTCGCCGGCATCCGACACAACATCCTCGAGCTCGAGCTCCGCTCTGCGCATCGCGAGCCGCGCCTGCTCCTGCGCTCGATTGACCTTGCCCGTATCGAACTTCTCCAAGTCACGGCGCGCATCGCGAGACTCGATCACGTCGCCGTGATGCACCTCGAACTGCTCCATCGCAGCTTCGGCTCCGCGATAGACCCACGCCGCTCCGCGAATCTCGCTCGGCTGTTCCAGCTCGGTCCGCGCAATGGGAAGCAAGCGGTACTCGCCGCCCTCATAACGCTCGACGAGAATGGCGGGCTCGCCTCCCGTCCGCGTCGAGAAACTTGCGATGAGTTCATCGGCTTCGCGTTCGAGCTGCTCACCGGTCTTCTTTCGCCCTTCCGAGTCGCGAGCCTCGATCGGCTCCACCTCGACGAACGCTTCGGGATATCCGTAGAACCGCCCCCACTCCATGCGCTCGACAACCGTCGCCCAGGGCAGCTTCTCGCGGTTGGCGAGGAGCGCGTGCTCCACCCACTGAAAGTGGTTTTGCGTGAGCTTGAAGTTGCCGGTTCGGACGAGGCTGCGCTCGAGTTCGACTTCCCGGGGGAGAGCATCCTTGCCGGCCGCCCCACGGAGTTCGTCAAGCTCTCCGAACGCCGCCTCGTCGGGAAGGTACATGTTCGTCCGCGTGACCGCTCCCAGGTAGACGCGCCCATCGACAGTCTCAAGTCGTTCGACCGCTTGCGGCCAGAAAGTGGAAAGTCCCTTGAAGAGCACACCACCGAGCAGCGCGACGATCATCACCACGCATAGGATGAGAGCTCCGCCCGTCACCCAGATGCTCGCTTCATGCGACGCCAACAACGAAGCGTGCGAGCGCTTGCGTCGAGAACGCCCGACGACGGGCTTCCCCTGAGAGTACGAGCCTCTCCCTTTATCCCTGTGCTCCATAGACAGCGGGTCTTGAACTTTGGGCGTCATAGCAGGTCCGCTCGTTTGCGGAATCGAAGTCGCACGGATTCCGCGCAGGTATTGATGACAAAGGTCATCACGAAGAGAACGAGTGCGGCGAGAAAGAGAGTTCGATAGTGCGTCGAGTCGCGCACGGCTTCGGGAATCTCGTAGGCGATGTTCGCCGCGAGAGTTCGAAAGCCGCTAAAGCCATTGAACTCGAGAATCGGCGTGTTGCCGGTCGCCATGAGCACGATCATCGTCTCACCGACGGCACGCCCGAGCCCGACCATCAAGGCCGACAAGATGCCGCTCACCGCACTGGGGATCACGATCTTCATCGCGGTCTGCCACGGTGTCGCACCGGCACCCAGCGCTGCCGATCGCAGGTGATTGGGCACGGCGGTCAGCGCGTCGTCCGCGAGCGTGTAGATGATCGGGATGATCGCGAAACCCATCACGAAACCAACGATCAAGGAGTTCCGTTGCGTGTACTCCCCCAGCGGCGCGAGGTTGATGCCCCAGATCTCGACCGGAGTGCGCGGGTCAAAGCCGAGCGTAGTGACTAGGCTCGCTAGGCCAAAGCTGATCGCTGTGACGAGGAGCGCGCTGAAGCCAAACCGAAAGAGCTCGAATTGGGCCGTGGCGTTTCGCGTCCAGGATTCGCTGCGGGTGCGAACCCACGGCGAGATGTAGCGGCCGGAGACCACGAAGGCGATGCAGGCGCTCAGCGGAAACAGGAGCAGGACCCAACCGCCGAGGGCGCTCGCAAAGGGTTCCTCGCCCGATCGCCCGCTAAAGGAGAGCCAAGCCTTGAGATCGCCCGCAAAGAGAAACTCTTCGAAGAAGGGGCCGATGTAGCGAGCCGCCCAGATGCCGATGCCCAAGGCCGGTAGGAAGAAAGCCACGCGGTGACGCGAGAGCTTCATCATCGTTTCGGTAGGCAAGAGCTGGAACAGGCAGGCCAGGAGCGCGAAGGCGAGCGGCGTTGTCAGCATGAGAGCGAGCGAGCCGGAGAGCGCTTCGTCGACGAAGGGCGCGATGACCTGCGCAGCAACGAAGCCTAGAACGACGCTGGGCAGGCTGGCCATCAGCTCGACGGTGGGCTTGATGACCGACTTCGCTTTGCGCGAGAGAAACTCGGCGGAGAAGATGGCCGCCATGATCGCGAGCGGAGCGCCGAACAGCATCGAATAGAAAGTCGCCTTGAGGGTGCCGACGACCAACGGGATCAAGCCGAGTTTGGGCTCGAACCCGGTGTGTCCACTCGAGCTCTGCCATGTATGGCGCGGTTCTTTGTAGCCCTCGTACCAGACGCGACTGAAGAGCGCGCCGAGGGCAGCCTCGGGATGCATCAACTCGATCGTATAGCTGTGCGTTCCCGACTCGGTGATCACCAAGAGCCCATCGTCCTTGGGCGACATGACTACGCGCAGAACAGGGCCGGCGTCCGGGATTTCGAACTCTCCGAGGAGCGCCTCGGTCGTGACATTGTAGATCTCAATGGTGCCGTTCGCGTATCCAGCCGTGATCACTCGGCTTCGGTGAGAAGCGGCCATCGCCGTTGGAAGCGCGCCCAGCTCGCGAAACGATTTCGCCATCATTAAGCCGTAAGCCGCCGCATCGCTTCGACTGTCGGCAAGCAGATCGCTCTTGTCGTCTAGGTCGGCGAGACGAACCAGGAAAGCAGCGCGCATCGCTCCGGTTGAATCTCCGAAGACGAGCGTGTTTCCACCGAGGGCAAACTCGAGCAAGCACAGCTCGGTCCCGACTTCGGCGAGACGGCCGCGCTCGGCGAGGAAGGTCTCCGCGAGAGAACCATCGGTGTGAATTCGGAGATAGAGCCCGTCGTTCCAGGCCAAGTAGAAGTCGCGGCCGGTTCCCGAGAGCGCTAAAAAGTCAGGGGCGGGCGCGCCGGCCGGTAGCTCAAGCTCAATCGGTTCATCGAAAGAGATCGTCTTTCCGCCGCTCATGAAGTCGTCCTTCTCGCGGCACTGCGTGGTAATAGCAATAGACCGCTGACCGTCACTCACGCGAGGAACCGCGAGAATCAGTGGGCCTTCGGAGAGGGAGACGTGGTCGAGATTGATGATCGCCCGGTCCGAGATTTGAACCGTTCCGAGCGGCTTGATCACGAGCGCCTGATAGCGGTATTGGTCACGGGGCGTCTTGAGAATGACTCCCTCCCGATAGCTCACGGGCTCGCCGACCGGTAGCTCTTCGAGCTCTTGTCGAATCTCGTCCGGAACGCTCTCGTCCCGCAAGAAGGTCGGCTCGAAGCTCAGGTGCGAGAGTTCGACCGAGCCGCTCTCTGTTCCGAAGGCAAACAGATTGCCCTCAAGCGGCGTCGAGGCCGAAGTCAGCTCGCCAGGCTCAAAGACGGCTCGCCGCTCGCAGATAACGCCGTTGTCCAGACGGAAGACGGTCAGTTCGCCGTTCGCCGAGATTCGCCAAGCGAGCAGCTGTTGGTCGCCGACCCCCATGGCGAACGGATTCTCTTCGTCCGCGGCCAAGATCTCCGCACCCGCCGGCGCCTCGCTAGCCTCCGCTTCCTCGACATCCGCTCCCCGAAAGAGCGGCACGGTTACCGACACCAAGAACGCAAAGACGCCGCACACGGCCAGGATAGTCCCGATGCCGCCGACAGAAATCAGCAGGTGCGAGACGGAATCGGCCCACTGAACGCGGCGGGATGTGCGTCGGTTTCGCTGGCGACCGGTGAAAGATGATTTAGCCATAAGTGATCGGAGTTAACATGGGTGTGCCGCGAGCGCTCGAAAGCCACCCGCGGCAAACTCCTACTGCGGACAGAGCCCTAAGGGCGCCCGTCAATCTCGATGCCGACCTTTTTCAGGTCCGTCTTCGCAAGCTCGTAGGAGACGGGGAGGAAACCGTCCTTCACGACGACCTCTTGCCCCTCTTTGCTGTAGATCAACCGAAGGAACTCGGCGCGCAGAGGGTCGAGCTTCGAGCCCGGCTCGTAGTTGATGTAGACATGCAGAAAGCGGGCGAGCGGGTATTCGGAGACGCTCTCCGCACTAGCCGGGATCGGCTTTGAGTTCGTGTCACGTGCGACCGAGATCGAGACGACGTCCGCCGTCTTGTAGCCCATCCCGCTGTAACCGATACCGCCACGGTCGCCGGCGATTCCCTGAACCACCGAGGCGCTGCCGGGCTGCTCCTTCACACTGTCCTTGAAGTCACCTTTGAAGAGCGCGTGCTTCTTGAAGTAGCCGTAGGTTCCCGAAGCCGAGTTGCGGCCGTAGAGGCTGATCGGCTTGTTCGCCCACTCGCCGGTGAGCCCGAGGTCTCCCCACGTGCGGATATCGTTGGCGATCCCACCCTTGCGAGTCTTCGAGAAGATCGCGTCGATCTGCTGCAGAGTCAGACCGGTCTTCGCAATCGGGTTGTCGCGGTGAACATAGACGGCGAGCATATCGACGGCCGCTCGAATTCCGATCGGCTTGTAGCCGAAGCGCGCTTCGAACTCGTCCACTTCTTTGCTCTTCATCGCTCGGCTCATCGGACCGAAGTTCGATGCGCTCTCGCACAAGGCGGGCGGCGCTGTCGAGGATCCCTTGCCTTCGATTTCGACCGAGACGTTGGGATAGGACTCGGCGAACTTCTCCGCCCACAGAGCCATGAGGTTATTCATCGTGTCGGAACCGACACTCTTGATCGTTCCGGAGACTCCTTGCGTCGCGCGATAGGGCGTGAGCTTCTCGTCGACCTTGACTTGGGCAGACGCGGAATTGGAGAGAGCCAGCGCTCCCAGGAAAAAGGCGCACGCGAGAGCGCCGGGCTTCATCGTTTTCATTGTCATTTCTCTTTTGATTTCCAGTTCTTGGACACCAGAAAGATCGCCTAGTCACGCAAAGACAGACGCAAAGCGATGTGAAGTTTCGATCAAGCTCGAAGGTCCCCCTGGGGAGCAAAAACCCCGGTCTAGAGCCCTAGAGGCGCCTCTATAAAGACTCCTTTAAGAACCGCGCTCCGCAGCTCTGGGGATCTCCGCGCAGCGAGCCGAGAGCTGTGCTCGGCGACCGGCGCGACGCTATGCGCCGGTTTCCTTCGAGCTCACTGGGGAAGCGGAAACTCGACCCGGAAGCGGCTTCCAACTCCGAGCTGGCTCTCGAGATCGATCTTTCCGCCCATCGTCCCCACCAGGTTCTTCACGATCGACAATCCGAGTCCCGTGCCTCCGAGCTCCCGCGAACGCGCTTTATCCACCCGGTAGAACCGTTCAAAAACTCGATCCAATTCGCCGCTCGGAATTCCGATGCCTCGATCTCGCACTTCAAACCAAATCGACTCAGCGCTCTGGCCAATCTCGATATCGATGGTCTCTCCATCGGGTGAATATTTGATCGCGTTCTCGAGCAGATTCCCCACGATTTGAACGAGCCCATCGCGATCACCTAGGACGCGCACGCCCGCATCTTCGCAAATGACATGGATAGCCTGACCGCGCGTCTCCGCCTCCCCGCCACGTTCGCGCACGACTTCATCCACGAGTTCGCCGAGCTCGACGACGGTTTTTTGACTCGAGCTGTCGTCGGATTCGATACGCGCAAGGCTAAGCAAATCGGAGACGAGGTGCACGAGTCGACTAACGTGAAGGTTGACCTTCTCCAAGAATCGAACGTTGTTCTCCTCGTCGTGGATGGCTCCTTCGAGCAGCGTCTCAACAAACCCACCGATTGCGGTAAGCGGCGTCTTGAGCTCGTGCGATACATTCGCGACGAAGTCTCTGCGGACGTTTTCCAACCGACGCAGTTCGGTCACGTCGTGCAAGACGAGCGCGATTCCGCGAGCCGAGCTTTTTCCAAATGGCATCGCGTGGGCATCGAGGAGCAGCTCGGTACGATCCCCTCTCACGGAAAGCATCGCACGTGTGGGACCATCAAGCTCGCGAGCGCGGCTAATCAAATCACTCAAGCCCGCGACGCGAACCAATTCCCAGAGACGCTTGTCTTTCTGTACGTCGGGGGCGATCGATAGAAACTCGCACGCTCTCTGATTGGTGAAAAGGATCTGCTCTTTGTCATCGAGCGCGACCACTCCCTCGACCATTCCCGCCAAGACCGCGCGCAGGCGCTCCTTTTCCAGCGAGCTGTCAGCGAGTTGATGGGTGAGCTCCGTCGAGAGGTCATTGAGCGCGCGGCCCAGCACCCCCAGCTCATCGCTCGGCAGGTTTCGAGCCCGAGCTTGGTAGTCGCCCGCGCGTACCGCTTCCGCCACGAGCGTCATGGCCGCAATCGGCTCCGTGATGCGCCGAGCCGCAAAGAGGCCGCAGAGCGCCGCGCCCAGAGCCCCGAGCGCCGCACCGAAGAGAACGATTCGATCCACCCGAGCGAGTTGAGCGTGAACGTCGTCGAGGGGCATCGCGGCGCGAATCACACCGACCGTCTCCCCCTCCGACTCGAGCATGTGAGCGACGTAGAGCATCTCACGTCCGATCGTCGAGCTCGCGCGCTCCTCGCGACCAAATCCGTCTTTCAGAGCCTCGCGGACCTCTCGCCGCAGACCGTGGTTCTCCATCAAGCGCGCATCGGCGTGAGTATCGGCCAAGACCTGCCCGTCGGTTTGAATCCACGTCAAGCGAATGCGCGTCGCCTTACCGACTCGACGCAGCTCTTCGTCGGGACTTCGCACAAGCCCCTCGAGGATTTGTTCGCGCGCATAAGGCGCCAAGACCTGACACGTCCGCCGCAAGCTCTGCTCCAGCTCTTCGCGCAAATCCGCTCCCAGCTGATAGCGAACCAACAGACCGACGAAAAGTGCTCCGAGCAGGGCGATTCCCGCGAACATACTCGAGAGCTTCCAATAGAAAGATGAGCGCCGCGGAGTGCGAACCTGAGTCGCAGTCCCTTCCGTCAGTCCCGACATTTGTACCCGATACCCCGAATCGTCACGACCAGATCGCCAGAGGCTCCCAGTTTTTTGCGCACGGCACTTACGTGCACGTCGACATTGCGTTCGAGGATAAACGCGTCGCCGCCCGTGAGGGACTCCACCAGCTCGGAGCGTTGAAACACTCGTCCCGGCTTAGAGAAGAGCATCCAGAGCAAGCGAAACTCCGCTCGTGTCAGCTCGACGAGGTCCCCGCCTACGCGCAGCTCGTGGCGCTCTGCGTCGAGCACAACGTCGCCTCGTTCAATGCGAGTCTTGACCGTCTTTTTCGATTCGGACCGGGCCTCGCGCCTTAAGTGCGCGCGAACGCGAGCGACGAGCTGGCGAGGACTGAACGGCTTGGTCATGTAGTCGTCGGCACCCAGCTCCAAGCCGACCACAATGTCGGTCTCTTCCGATTTCGCGGTCAGCATGATCAGCGGCGTCGCTGCGGTGGCTTCGTTATCGCGCAGGCGGCGGCAGACTTCGAGCCCATCGATTCCGGGCAACATCAGGTCGAGCACGATCAGGTCCGGCTCGCGTGCGATCGCGTCGGAGAGACCCCGCTCTCCGTCCAAGGCGGTCAAGACCAGATAGCCCTCGCGTTCGAGCGAGTACTGAATGAGCTCGACGATGTCGGGCTCATCTTCGATGACAAGTACGGTTTCCTTCGACACGATCCTTTATCCGGTTGGGTGCTCGAAGCTCTCGTTCACTTGCGAGCCCGAGGCCTAGAACTGGCCGCGAGAGGCTGACACGAACACGAGCTTGTTGTCACAGTATCCACTCCGCTCTGAGCAAAGAGAGGCGAGCGTTAGCAATTGATGGGTCCTTTTTGAAATCTTGATCTTCGGCGCGCTCACACGGACTCACGCGCTGCTGCTCGTCCGTCCGGCGGTCCCTGATTCCGATGTAGTGAGCCTCAGCGTAGCTGTCGATTCAAGCGCGAGATCAGGCCCGGGCCCTCGAAGATCATCGCGGAGTAGACCTGCACGGCCACGCAACCGGCGCTCAAGAGCTCTTGAACTTGCTCGGCGGAGTGAATGCCACCCACCCCGACGACGGGAATCCGTCCGTCGGCGGCTTCGAGGGCCACACCGATTTTCTGCCGCGCGAGTGACCAGAGCGGCCGACCGGACATTCCGCCGGCCTCGCCGGGGTCTCGCGTCAAGGCATCGCGGGTGATCGTCGTATTGGTGGCGATGATTCCGCCCGCTCCCGATTGGGCTGCGACCTCGACGGCTTCAGCCAGCGCTTCATCCGACAGGTCCGGAGCGAGCTTGAGCAGCACCGAGGTGTCTCCGGCCGCCTCGACAGCCGAGGTCAAGAGCTCCGCCAAGAACTCCGAGCCCTGTAGGTCGCGAAGACCTGGCGTATTGGGCGACGACACGTTGACGGTGAAGTAATCGGCCAAGCCCTCGAGCCTCCGAATCGAGGTGACGTAGTCCTCCGTCGCCTCTTCGAGTGGCGTCACCTTGCTCTTGCCGACGTTGACTCCAACCGGAATATCGGGC
This sequence comes from Planctomycetota bacterium, assembly GCA_029259635.1. Taxonomy (GTDB): domain Bacteria; phylum Planctomycetota; class UBA1135; order UBA1135; genus OFTM34. The sequence goes on from JAJDEU010000013.1 coordinate 329,414, forward strand.
CAGAGTCCGCGCGCTTTTAGCCGCTCCAGGCGCGTGGCCAGCGCCGCGCTGCCGGCATTATTGAAGCCGGCCCGATTCACCAGCGCGTTGTCTTCGACGATGCGGAACATGCGCGGCTTTGGATTGCCGGGCTGCGCGTGCTGGGTCACCGTTCCGATTTCGATGAAGCCGAAACCGAGTCGCGGCCAAAACGGAACCGCGACGCCGTCCTTGTCGAGTCCTGCTGCCAAGCCGACGGGTCCCGCCAGCCGGACGCCGAAGGCATCGCGGGCCATGGACGCCGCCGGCATCGCGGTTCCGATGGACGCGAGCGCGCCCAAGCTGCGGGGTGCGGCGCCGAGAACCGACATCATCGCGTCGTGAGCTTTGTCCGCTCCCATCGAGAAGAGGAGCGGTCGGAGCAGCGGGTACAAGAGGTCGAGCATCGACAGAAAGTAGAACGGCTCGCCCCTTCCAAGGCGAGCCGTTCTCGATCAATCGTCCGATTTCAGAGAACTAAATCGGACAGGCGATATCTCCCAGCCGCTTCGTCAGCTTCGCGTTTTCGTCATAGTCGATCGGGACGACGACCAAGCTCGGCTCGCCGGACTCAAAGGCTTTCTCCAGGGTGCTCTTGAGGTCGGCGGAATTCGAGACCTTGTGTCCCTGCCAACCGAAGGAGTCCGCGAGCTTCATCCAGTCGGGATTGCCGAAGGAGAGATCGGTGTGCTTGCCGAACTGCGTCTCCTGCTTCCACGCGATCAGGCCGTACTCGTGGTCCTCCCAGACCATCGCGACAATCGGAAGATTGAGGCGCCGAGCCGTCTCCATCTCCTGAACGTTCATCAGGAAGCCCGCATCTCCGCAGATGGCGAGAACGCGGCGATCGGGATGAACCATCTTGGCACCGAGAGCGCCCGGTAGAGCGAATCCCATCGTGCAGAAGCCATTGGAGATCAGGCAGGTCCCCGGCTCGTCGCACTGGTAATAGCGCGCGATCCACATTTTGTGCGCGCCGACATCGGAGAGCAGGATGTCGTCCGACCCCAGCACCTCGCGAGCGTCCCAGAGGACCTTCTGAGGGCGAATCTTGCCCTCGGTCTTGTCGTCTTTATGGATCGCAAAGTCCGCGGTCATTTGCTCGCGGACGTTCTTGTGTTGAGCGATCTCAAACTTGAGGGGCTCGCGCTCCACTCGCTGATTGAACATCCACAGGGTGTGCGCGAGGTCGCCGACGATCTCAACGTCGGGGTGATAGTTCTCGTCGACTTCGGCGGGCAAGAAGTCCAGGTGCACGATCTTGCGGCTACCGGTCCCATTCCAGAGGCGCGGGTGATACTCGACCAAGTCATAGCCGATGCAGATCACGAGGTCGGAAGCGTCGATGGCGCAGGCCACGAGATCCTTGGCTTGCAGGCCGATGGTGTAGAGCGAGTGCGGAGACCGCCGATCGACGGCGCCCTTCCCCATAAAGGTGCTGATGACCGGAATGCCGGTCTGATCGCAGAAGGCGCGCAGTTGCCGGCTCGAGCGTTTACGAATCGCGCCGTTTCCCGCGAGGATCACCGGTTGCTTGGCTTCTCGGATGAGCGCCATGGCACGGTCGACAACGGAGTCGTCGGGCACGGGACGCCTTAATCGCTCCGAGCGAAGCGGAGTTCCCTCGACTTCCGTGTCCGCGATATCCTCGGCCAGCTCGATGTGACAGGCGCCGGGCTTTTCGTTCTCGGCGAGCTTGAAGGCCTTGCGAACGATCTCGGGAATGTTCTCCGCGTTGATCACCGGCGTCGCCCACTTCGTGACCGGCTTGAACATAGCGACCACGTCCATGTTCTGGTGGCTCTCCTTGTGCTGCCGCTTACTGTCCGCCTGCCCCGTGATCACGATCATGGGAGCGCGATCCATGTTCGCATCCGCCACGCCCGTAATCAGGTTGGAGGCACCCGGGCCGAGCGTTCCGAGGCAAACCCCGGCTCTCCCCGTGAGGCGACCATAGACATCCGCCATGAAGGCTGCGCCTTGCTCGTGTCGCGTCAACACAAACTGAATGGGCGAATCTTCCAGCGCCATCATGAAGTGCGCGTTCTCCTCGCCCGGCACTCCAAAAATGTATTCGACGCCTTCGGCTTCCAAGCACTTGACGAACAACTGAGCTGCGTTCAAAGCGTTTCCTCCTGCTTTGGCGCTGGGAAAATCCCAACGCGGCCGCACAGCCTAACGCGATTCGTCGAGCGGACTAAGCTCTTCTACCCATAGACCGACAAAGCAGGGCGCGGAGCTAGCTCCGATTATTCATGAGCCGCGAGGCAAAACTCCTCGATTCGGTTCCTGCTGGTGCTTTGCGTGCGCCGGCCCCACAGTCGACCTGAACAGGTCGTCGAGGACGCCGGCACGCGCAAAGCTCCGGCAGGGGCCGAATGGCCGGCGAAGCTGGTCGTTCGAGGAGTTTGGTCCGCGAGGTCATGAATAATCGGAACTAGCTCGGAGAGCGGGATTTCCCTCCCGCAAGTGGTACGGCTCCCCTTGGAAGCACTGCCCATCTCCGCCGGCTAAAACTCGGCGTCGTAGAACGCGAGTAGAGGCTCGAGGTGCTCGTGCTCGACAATCGTCGACGAAGGACCGAGCACGGGCTCGGCGTCGGTCGCGAACACGAAGCAGGTCGAGTCATCACCAACCCGAATACCGTCGCCGGATCCGCTCAAGACCTCGACAGTCGCATCGCCATCCTTGACGCAGATGCAGGTGCCCTCATCGTCGAACACTTGAATCGAAAGAACCGAGCCAATGATGCGCACCTTCGCGTGTGGGGTCTCGACGATAATCACCTGGTTGGGATTCGATCGCGAGGTCATCAAGTGAAGCTCTCCGGCAGTCAGCTTGAAGTAGAGCTCGTCGCTCAACGGCGCATCAGCTTCGGAGCCCTCCGGACCAAATTCCGGAAGTTCCGCAGCGGAGAGATCGAGCAGACTCTTCGGCTCCATCCCGAGGCGAACGCGATCCTTCAGGCTCAGCTCCAGTGAACTCTCAAGGCTCGCCAGCGTGCTCGCTCCGTTAATTGCGAGCTCGAGCGCTTCGGCTCGCTCGATGTCAAATTTGACGCGATCGATCTCGAGCTCCGTACCGGTCGCCTCCACGGTCCAGCCCGCTAGCTTTTGGCGTTCGCTCTGAGCTTCGCGGGTCGGCTCTTGAGGGAACAGCACGAGCAATAGAATGGCTGCCGCAATCGCTGCAATCCCGGTGGCGACCTGCCAGGAGAAACCGCGCGTGGCGAGCGGGGATTCCGTTCGGTGAGTGGCTCGCGGAGATTGAGTCTTCCGAGGGGCGCGCCCGTCTCGCGCCGCTTCCACGTTCGACTCGCCTTGGTGCCGCGCCCCGACCACCGACCCAGAAACTTGTTCCGCTCTCTCGCCCGCTACGAGAGCGACTCCTTCGACCCGCCCTTCCAGGAAGGCGCTCTTCAATGCCGCGCGAAACTGAGGATTCGCGTTCGGCATCGGCGGCAAGTTGTCTAGGAGATCTTCGATCATGGAATCGGGCGCGCTACGAGTCTCGTCCGCTACAGGTGACGGCCTATCTAGATCGGTTTTTCCGGCAAGCGAAGACCCCAAGAACCTTTCCCGAACGGCATCCCGAAACTCGGGACGCGCACTTGTCGGGGCTCCCAAGATCCGACGCAGCTCTTCGGTGACCGCAGCTTCGTCGCCGTGTTCTTGCTCGTTTGCGCTCATGATCTACAGCTCCTCCCGCAGGCTGCCCCGCATGGATTGCCGCAGAACCTCAAGAGCCCTGGAGTAGCGCTTGCGAACCGCAACCTCGTTGCGCTCGACGATCTCGCCAATGGCCTCGAAGGAGAGTCCTTCGAACACCCGCAGAACAACCGTGACCCGAAGTCCCTCGGGAAGCTCTTCCACCGCCTGGCGCACTCCCTCTTCGATCTCTTCGCGAGAGAGCGCCGTCTCGGGCCCTTCCGCCGCCGAGGGCAAATCGAAGTGAAAATCGTCGTCGAGTTCGGTGCTCTTCTCGAGCTGCGACGCGCGGTGCTGACGCGAACGCCAGAAGTCGCGAATCTTGTTCGTCGCAATCGTGAAGACCCATGGCCGAAGCTCTCGCGTGGGGTCGTACTTCGGAAAGGCCTGCTGCAAGTGCAGGAAGATGTCTTGGGTGAGATCTTCGGCGAGATGCTCGCGCTGCACGAGACGCCGAACGTATCCATAAATTCGATCGAAGTAGGCGTCGAAGAACTCTTCGAGGGCGGGCGTCTCCTGAGCGACGAGGCCGCGAAGGGTCTCGGGAGAGAGCGTCGGATACGATTCGGGATCGATGGCGCCTCCGCGCGACTTTGTGTCAGCTTCGCTCATGGTGTCTTCGCGCCGGTTCGGAACCGGCGAGCAGCCCTACAACTTACGGCCAGAGACGGTTGAGCGGCAACCGAAACTCGCTCGCCCCCCATATCTGTTCGGGGAGGCAATTGTTCGGGTCGCTCTGAGCTCGGTCGGTGGCGTCTCGTCAAGGAATTCAGCGATAGGTCGCTAGCATCGCCAATCCGGAGAGATTGCAGATTGCGTGGCAAAAGATCCCCGGCAGCAGGCTGCGCGTCTTCTCGTAAGACATCGCGAGTAGGTAGCCGCTCCAGAAAAGACTGAGAAAGGTCGGGAAGGAACTGCCGGGCAAGAGCGCGAAGATCGCTGCGCTTGCGAGTGCAGCTTTGTGGGGCTGCAAACGCGTGCGCAGAGTCAGGTAGAGCAAGCCCCGAAAGCCGACCTCAAGGAAGAGCGGTGCCCACAACACGAAATCCACCAACTGCATTCCCACACTCGCGGTCGAGCCGAGAACCATGTCGGGAATCAACCCGTCCGTCCAACGGCTCTCCATTCCCGTGAGGGAGCCCAAGCCCTCAAGGAGCGAATAGCCGGCGAGATGCAGAGCGACTAAGACTGCCGTCACAACGACGAGTTGAGGCAGTCGGCGGCTCCCGTCCAAGTTCTTTGCCAAGCGGAATCCGAAGGTCGAGAAGAACTCGAGGCCATTCGGCTTCAGGAGAAAGCGCCAAGACAAAAACAACATCGGAAGCGCGGCCCACAAGTGTCTCCAGGAAAAGACGGTCGCCTGGCTCTGGTTCAGGTCGGAGAGATAGAGGTAGACGATCATTCCGATACCGAAAACCAGCGAGCGTAGGAGTACGGCATTTCCCAGGGCGGACGACCAGGGTGCGATCCCGATTCCGCGACCGATCTGAAGACGGCGAAAGGAGGGCTTGAGTAATGCGAGCGCGAAGAGCGCTCCGATGAGAATCAAGGCGTTGTTCGCGAACTCGACCTTCGCCTGAAGAACGGAGGTCTCTTGGCCGCGGCTCTGGATCGTCGCATCCAGCTCTTCCGCTCGCGCGCCGTCGGAGTTCGCGTGCGCCAGGCGCGCGAGAAAAGCATCGCGAGTCCAGCCGGAATTAGGAAGCTCGGGCTCCTCGATAGCACCGGCGTCGTCCTGGACTCCGGAACTCGAATCATCCGTGTAGACAAATCTGAAAGCGTTCGCAAATGCCTGTGACTCTTCGGAAGCTTCTTCGGAAGCGTCGAGCGCCGACACGATCCACTGCGCGGCGGTTAGCTCGCCGCGCTCCGCCTCGATGATCGCGCGACGCGCAAGCAAATCGGGTCGATCCCTCTCGGAGACGAGCTCGATTAGGTCCGAGTACACGTTCGCGGCACGTTCAATCGAACGCGCGTGCTCCTGCCAAACGCGCGATGGATCTTCCGCGGCAAGCGCGCGCGTTCGAACCGCGGCCATTTCCAAATCGCGCTCTGCGACCTGGACTGCAGAGGCGACCTGCCGCGGGATTTGCTCGCTATCGGGTACGGGCAGGTGGAAGAGCGCCTGCACCGACGAAAGCCCGAACAAGATGACCAGCCACGTGAAGAGCAGCGTCACCAATCGGTTAAACGGCGGCGGGCTCGGCTCAGAAGCGGTCGATGGTTCCCCTTCCGGCTGTTCCTCGTTGGATGGGTCCAAGGACATGCCCGTCAACTCGGCTTCAGTGCGGTCGAGGGCACAGGTGCACTCGACTCTTCACGATCGCGAAGAGCATCTTCGGCGAGCTCGCGCAGCGAATGGTTGTGCATGGAAGTGCGCAGCTCCTCGTCAACCTCCCCCAATATTCGGCCGAGTCGCTCGTCGTTCTTGTTGCGCGGCGGATAGAGATCTTCCTGACGATTGCCGCGCAGAACGAACAACACGTCCGCGACGCGAATGGACTCAAGCGCACGCGCAGGTTGGACGCCGTCGTCCATGCCATCACCGAGGCGAATTAAAATTTCGCCCTTCACGAGGTGCTCGACCACTTCGTCGAGCCACAGCTCGGGAATATGCATGCGCTCCGAGAGAGCTTCGACATTCCACGTCTTGCCGCCCTGTAGAAAGCTATCCGCGATAATCGTCAGCGCTCTGAGCGCCAGCATTTCCTCAAGCGCTTTTTCGAGCGGTCCGGTATAGGCCGAACCGCGATAGGTCGGCGCTTTCTGATGTGCGGCGGCGAGCTCTGCCCCAAAGAGCACCGTCACCCATGAGAAGCAAATCCAGACCAGCAGAATCGGAATGGCGGCGAAGCCGGCGTACAGCGCATTGATGTTCGCCGTGGACGATGCGCCGCTGAAGAAGGCCACCATCAAAAGGTGCCACAGGGTTCCGCCGCCAATCCCTCCAACGAGTCCTGACATCAATCGCATGCGCTTGTTCGGCAAACACATGTAGATGAACGTGAAGCCGATCCACACCACGAACAGAGGCAGAGCTCGGACGAACAGGTCCAGCATCGGGCCGAGATGCAGCGTCTCCTTCAGGTACGTGATCGCGTCCGAGCTCTGCGAACTCGCGGTGATCGCTGTCGCGGTCAACATGAGGATCGGGGCGATAACCACAATCGCGAGATAATCGGAGACCTTTCGAATCAACGTGCGGGAAGCCGACACGTCCCAGATCTCATTGAAGGATTTTTCGACGGATCCGAGCAGCTTGACCACGGCCCACAGGAGAATCGCCAAACCGAACAGTCCCAGCTTGGAAGCGTCGGTCTTTCCGACGAAGTCGAGGATCTGTTCTATCGTACTCCTGAGACTACTCGTCCCGGTCCCGGCGCCACTCGTCGCAGCGTCCGCAAGCTGGCCTGCCGCCGCTTCGCCCGGTGGAAAGAGCGTATCCAGCCAGGGCATGATCGTGCCGCCGACCAGATCATCGTAGGCTCCCGCTCCCTTGGCCAAGGCGAACATGAAGGCCAGTACCGGAACGATCGAGAGGACCGTGATGTAGGTCAGCGCCGACGCGTGAAACATGCAGCGGTCGCGACGGAAGCCGCGGATCGCAATGAACAAGATGCGGGACGCCCACAAGAAGAAGGCGCGGAAGGTCGGGAGGCCGCCCGCTTCCACGGACCACAGATCGTGAGTCACAAAGAGCCGGGCCCGGCGAGCGAATTGCGTGATGCGTTCGAGCATGGAGGTGTCGCCTCACCGAGCACAGGGCCCGAAGAACTGGCGAGCTGGAGAGGCTAGCCCGCGGGAAGCTCTCGCACCATGAGGATTCGCCGAGCATGGCCTGCTCGCCTCTGAAAGCCGTGTTTTTCAAACAAAGCCAACGGTCCCGTCCACAGCTCGCCTTGCGAATGGTCGCCCGCGCTTCTTGGGAAGGCTTCGACCCGCTGTACCGATCGCTTGTCGAGATCGGCGAGAACTCCGCGCAAGAGAGCCCGCGCGACTCCCCGCTCGCGTTCGCTCTCCAGCACGTAGAAGCAGCTGATCGCGAACGCCGTCGGATCCGGAGTCAGGTCATGTTCCTCGGCGAGCTTCGACAATCGGTCTCGCGGCCCAACTTGACACCAGGCCACGCACCGACCATCGCGATAGGCCAGATAACCGTCGTACTCGCCGCGCTCCAAGAGCTCTTCTCGCAGGCATCGATTCTCCTCGGCGCTCCGATCGCTGAAACCTTCCCAGGTCGGCACCCACCAGGCCACACAACGGCACCAAGCGCAGCCGGCGTTCGTGTCCATGAGACGCTGGAAATCCGCGCGCAAACCCGGCTCGAAGGGGCGAATCTCGATCTCATCCGGGGCGTCCTTCCGCTCGCTCATGGAATTCACCGTAAACGGAATTCTGCGCCCATGCGACGAGCTCGGCCCCTGTCTCGCGCACTTTCGAGCCGTCCACCCCGCCGAGAGCCCACGCCAGGGCGCATCCACTCGCAACCGTCGGGGAACCCGAGCCTCCTCCGTCTCGTCCTCTCTCGAACACCTATAGTTCGCTGACGGCGATGCTCTGTCTCTAGCCTCCTCACCGGCAGCCCCTCGCCAGCCCTAATTCTCTCACCTCCTGGCCCGACTCCCTCCGGCCCAACTCCGCTCCTGCGGAGATCGACCCTATGAAGCACCCCTTCACCCTCATCTGCGCCCTCTCCCTATCCGCGGGGCTCTTCTTCTCCAGAGAGCTGCCGGCCGCTTCCGCGGGCATTTCCGTGCTCGCGCCGCAGCCCGCGAGCCAGAACTGCAAGCCAGAGGCGCCGATCCGGCTCGAGCTCTTCCCATCCGACCTGATCGGCGGCCGATCGCGAGTCGATTACGTCGTCACGCCGGTGATGGATGCTCTGGCCATTGAAGTCACCGTCGAGTTTCCGGGGGGCGGTAATCCGCGCTGGCACACTCCCCCCGCCCGAGGTGCAGCGGAACGCGGACGAGAGCTCGGCGGCGCGCTCTCGGTCGACCTTCCGACAAACCTGTCGGGCGTGGAAGTCATTGTTCGAGCGCACATCTCGATTCCGGACGCGGAAGCACCTGACGGCATCGGTGTCTACACAACGTCGCGCTCCGCAAGCTGGGGCGATCTCGTTCGCAGCGTCAACGGCGTCACGGAAACCGTGATCGATGGCGAGCTCACCTTGGACACCGCGGCAACTCGCCTCTAAGCGAAAGGAGCACAAGACTATGAAACTCAATCAACTTCGGCTCACTCGCCCCCTCGCCGCACTTGCCCTCTTCACCGCCCTCAGCTCAACCGCGAGCGCGAACTTCACCGTCACCGGTACCTTCAACTACCGCGATCGCGCGTTCAGTTACAACGCCGGCTTCAATGGCAACGAACCCGCGCTCCCGATTCGCTCGGCAGAAGTTCAAGTCATCAACAACTCGAACGGCTCGGTTCTCAGCACCGGATTCACCGACGCCAACGGCGACTTCTCGATCTTTGTAGTCGGCTCGGGAACGCGCGACATCATCGTCCGCTGTCGATCGCAGTCCGTCTTCTTTGGCGGTTCACGCCTTCGCTGCGTGACGACCTCCAACGTGCTCTACTCCGTTTCCTCCGCGCTCTTCGCGGGCTGGAACCAGAACACCGATCTCAACGTCGGAACGACGATCTCCGAGATCATCACCTCGGGCGGTCAAGAAGCCAATCCGTTCAACATGCTCGACATGGGCGTCTACTCCATGGAGTACATCACCTCCGTCGGAAACCCGAACCTCTTCGGCCAAGTCGACATCGAGTGGCCCGGAGGCAGCGGTTCTTTCGCCTCGGGATTCCGCGCCAACATCGCCACCGATGACGGCTACGACGACACGGTCATTCTGCACGAGCTCGGTCACGTGTTCATGAACATGTATTCCGACGCGGACAGTCCCGGGGGCTCGCACTCCTTCGGAGACAGCGATCAGAATCCCCTGCTCTCCTACAGCGAGGGCCACGCGACCTTCTTCGCAGCCGCTGTTCGCCAGTTCATGGGCATCTTCATCCCGGCCATCTACATGGACAACAATAGCAACGGGAGCACCGGCACCGGCACGATCGGTCTTCGCATGCGGCTCGAATCCGCGCAGCCCTATCAATCCTCCACCGGCGGCGAGGCCACCGAAGTCGGCGTAGCCTGTGTGCTCTGGGACGTCGTCGATACGACGGCAACCAACGACGGCAACTCGACCGATGACGATGCTCTCGATGGTTCGCAGCTCTTCAACGGAGGCATCGACGGCGACCAGATGGTGTGGAATGCCTTCACGGGACCAGCGGCGGGTGCCTCCCAAGTCACCATCAACGACCTCTGGTCGGGCTTCTTCAATCCGACGAACTACGGGTTGTATCCCGAGTTGCTCGGCGTCTTCGACAACTTTGAAATCCGAAACACTCTCGATCCCGAAGAGCCGAACAACAGCTTCGCGACAGCATCGATACTGACCTCGGGAACGGCATGGAGCTCGATCAAGAGCTTGTATTACTCCGCTTCCAATCCTCCGGCTCCCGGTGATCACGACAACGACTACTACAAGGTCAACCTGACGAATGGGGATCAGTTCGACGCGGAGGTTCGTTATCCGAACGGGAACAGCAACGCGCACACCTACGCGGACACGCACCTCTACATCTACCGCCCCAACGGCACGCTGTTCAACGACGATACCGACAGCGGTCAGGGAAGAAACGGCGCCTTGCTTATGCAGGTCGCCGACCAGACCGGCGAGTGGCGCATACGCGTCACGACGGAAGGTGGCCACCGCGAGACGGGCTCCTATCAACTTCGCGTCTTCCGCAGTGGCGCATCGATCGACAGCTTCGATCCCCCGAGCCTCGACGCGGTCACCATCGGCGCTCAGCCGCTGACGATTAACGGCTTTGGGTTTAGCTCTCTCACTAGGCTAGAAGTCAACGGCGTCCTGCAGACGCTGGGCAGTTTCCCCTTTGGATCTTACACCGTCCCCAGCGACAGCCAGATCCTCATACACGACGTCCAACAGCTCTCCGCTCTGGGCCTTATCGATATCGATGTAACGACGTCAACGGCCACCGCGAGTGCGCAGATCCAGGTCAATGCGGTGCCTCTACCGGTTCTCCGAACCACGACGGCAAATACGACCCAAACCGTTGGGATCGACCTCGAAGTGGGCTCCGCGGTGGGCGACTCGGTTTGGGTCAGCGTCTCACTCACCCTTCTGCCGACCGTGTATCCCGGCATCCTCACGCTGGGTATCGGCGACAACGGAACCGATCTCTTCACGGTCTGGAAGCCGTCCATCGGCCTCAAGGGTTGGAGGAAGAGGCACTACGGGCCACTCTCGGGATTAAGCGGGATCACGGGCTACTGGCAGGCCTTCGCCCTCCAGGCGAGCAACGGCTTCAATCCCCCCTATCCCGAGTCGAACATCATCACCACGGTGATCAGCTTCTGATCCCCTAAGAAGGCGGCATTGTGAAAGCGACGCTGTGAAGGCGACGCGATGTCTTCAAAGTCGCCCCGACTCTCCGCTCGGCGAAATTCGATTCCACGGGATCGGGTTTCGCCGAAGCCTTAACTAGGCGATCATGCGCGACGCCGTCCCACCTCGCTCTGACCCGCACTCTGTTCGCAAGTCGCAAGCACCACCATGCTCCTCTCCGCACTCGCCGCCCTCACGCTCTGCATGAATCCGTCCACCTCCGTCGAAGGCCCTTGGCGAGCTTGGCTCGATTGTCCCGGTGGCGAGTTGCCCTTCGGCATCGTAATCAACAGCGCTGGCGACCACTTACAAGCGGCGTTCGTCAACGGATCGGAGCTCATCGACATCCCGAGCTCCAGCTTCACCGATGGCGTCCTGACGCTCGACATGCCGCACTACGACTCGCGCATCCAAGCGAAGCTCGATGGCGACCTTCTCACGGGCACTTGGCGCAAGCGTCGCGGCCTCAAGGAGTGGACGGAGATGGACTTCCACGCTCGCCGCGGTCAACTCCCCCGCTTTCACGAAGTGGATGCAGCGCCCGGAGATGAAATCGACGGACGCTGGAAGGTCATGTTCGAGTCCTCGGAAGATCATGCCGTCGGCGAGTTCAAGACGGGCCCCGACGGTCAGCTCGAAGGAACCTTTCTCACGACCACCGGCGACTACCGCTTTCTAGCCGGCGACTTCGCGGGCGGAGAGCTGCGCTTGTCCTGTTTCGATGGCGCACACGCTTTCCTCTTTAACGCGCGACTCCTCGAAGATGGCACGCTCACCGGCGACTTCTGGTCGCGCGACACGTGGCACGAGTCCTGGACGGCGACCCGCGCGAGCGACGTCTCGCTCCCGGATGCCTTCGAACAAACCGCTTGGATGGACGGTTGGTCGATCGGCGACGTCATCTTTCCCGACCTCGACGGAAAGCCGCGCTCTCTCGCCGATCCAGAGTTCGCGGGCAGCGCACGCATCCTTCAGGTTTTCGGCAGTTGGTGTCCGAACTGCAACGATGAAGCGCGGTACCTCTCCGAGCTCGAAGAAAAGTACGGCGAACGCGGCTTGTCGGTTCTCGGATTGGCCTTCGAGCTGACCGGCGATCACGCACGCGACGCCGAGCAGGTTCGCCGCTATCAGGAGCGCAATAAGGTCGACTATCCGGTGCTCATCGCAGGCACCGCAGACAAGACCGGTGCGACGCGCGCATTCCCCGCGCTCGATCTCGTTCGCTCTTATCCCACGACGATATTTTTGAGCCAAGACGGAAGCGTGCGCGCCGTGCACACCGGCTTCAACGGCCCAGCCACGGGAGTCGCCTACGAGAGGTTGCGCGAAGAGTTCGAGGTCTTGATCGAAGAGCTGCTCGCAGAACCGGCGGAGGATCAAAGCCCTGCGTTGGAGTTCCTCGCGGGTAAGACCTTCCTCGAAGAGGTAGACATCCAGACCAGCGAAGGCCGTTTCGAACGCGAACTCTCCGGATTGAGCTACAGCTTTCACAAGGTCGACGATCAGAGGCTGAGCGTCCAGACCATCCGGTCGGCGAACGCGGACGGGGGATCCACCGAGCCCGCCGCATCAACACCGGCCTATGTCACCGGTTCGAGCCTGCTCTTTGGCGACGAGCTCTTCCGGATCGACCGGATCGCCGATGCACTCATGGACCCGCGCTCGTTCGGTCGAAGATTCGTGCTCGCCGACATGCAAGAGACCGCGCCCTCCACCGACGCGGAGCTGCGCACGCGCATCCAATCCGAATCCGGAGCGAGCCGAGGGGAGACCATCTACGAGCTCACCAAGCTCCACCTCGCAGACACGGAGCTCGGCCTCCTCCCCATCACCGAGTGGCTCGAAGATGAATCACTGCAAGTCGAGTTGGCCGCGATCTGGTCCGCGGGAATTCTACGGGTCCAATCCGTGGCCACGAAGCTCATCGCGAATCTGAGCGATCCGAACGCCGCCATCCGGAGGGAATCCGTGCTCGCTCTCAGCCGCTTTGGCATCGATCAAACCTTTCGCGAGTTCATCGAAAAGCTGGCGAACGATCCCGACCCGTTCGTGAAGCTCGCCGTTCAGGCCGCGCTGTCGGAAGAGTAGGAAACGCGAGATCAACTCGCGGGATGCTCTTTGGCAACTCCCGAGTGCATTCGCGGCGCAAACTCGAGCCCCGCGACGACGCTTCCCTCAATCTCGCAAAGCTCGGCCGCGCGCTTTTCCACGAGCTCCGCGGGAAACACATCCTCCGCTAGTCGCGAAAAGAGAGTCGCGTGTCCCGCTTCCGACGGACCGAGCTCCGCGTAGAGCGCCTTCACCTTCGGATCCGTCGCTGCATCCGCGAGCATGTCGAAGCGCTCGAGGCTCCTCAGCTCCACGAGCCCCGAGATCAACAACCGATCCAGGAGCGCCGCTCCGCGAGTCGACTTGGTTCCGTTGATCAATCCTTCGACGTAGGGATTGGGTTCCGCCCACAAGAGCTCGCCGCCAAATTCCTCGAGCAGAGCGATCACCTGGCGAAAGTGCTTCAGCTCTTCCAACGCGAGCCGCGACAAAGAATCCACCAAGCCCGCCATGGACGGATTGCGCGTGATCAAGCCTTGCGCCGATGACGCCGCGCGCAGCTCGCAGTGAGCGTGATCACTGAGCAACTCGAGCGGCCGCTCGAGCACTCGCTCCGCCCAGATCATTGGCGTCTTGTACTGAAGTTCGAGCACCCGTTAAGCCTGGGTCTCGCCCGGCTTCCAGAGCACGTCGCCGCCGGACTTCGCGTTCGCCGCGCGCGACATCACGAACAGCAAGTCGGAGAGACGGTTCAAATAGCGCAGCACTTCTCCGTTCACGCGTCCCGCTTCCTCGGGCAGGGCGGTGAGTTCGCTCACCAACCGCTCCGCACGCCGGCACACCGTCCGCGCCATGTGCAAGTGCGCAGCAGCCTTCGTCCCTCCCGGCAGGATGAACGACTTGAGAGGCTCGAGATCCTCATTGAGCTGATCGATCAACACCTCCAGGCGTTCGGTGTAGCCAGCCGTAATGCGAAGCTTCTCCCCATCCTCGCCGGGCACACACAGGTCCGCGCCCACGTCGAACAGCTCATTCTGCTGCTTGCGAATCTCCTCCAGCCACTCCGTCTCCGGCTCGTCCGCAATCAACAGGCCGAGCACACAGGAGAGCTCATCCACGGTGCCGTAGGCCGCGATTCGAAGGTGATGTTTGGGGAGACGCTCGCCGCTGCCGAGTCCCGTCGTTCCGTCGTCCCCGGTCTTGGTGTAGATGCGATTGAGTCGAACCATGGCTGAATTCAAGAGCGCATCGAGCCGAGAAAAAGTCCCGAACTGCGCGCCGCTTTGGAGGACTATACCGAATGCTCGCCACGAGGCGCGCCGCGACCCTCAGAGTTCAGGCGGCCTGTGACCCGTAACGAGCGGGGTGACACGCGCGCGCAGGCTTTCCGGTAGCCGCTCGTCCAGGATGCCCGGGATCTCGCCGGCTCGATAGCGCGCGCTGAAGTGCGTGAACAAGATCGCTTCGTTCTCGAAGAGGTCGGCGTGCTCGATCACTTCGTCGAGGTGAATGTGTCCCATCTCGCGCGCCTGCTCGACCGAGACGCGGTCGTCGAGAAAGGTCACTTCGAGAATCAAGAGCCGCGCCGTTCGAACCGCCTGCTCGGCTTGAACCACCTCGATCTTCGTGTCGCCGACGAAGACAACTTCCGTCTTGCACACTTCTTCGGAGACCTCGACGGCGTCGTCGACGCGCAGCTTGCGAATCTGGTCGTTCTCGAGCTGCGCAAACTCGGGCTTGAGTTTCTTGTTCACACTCGTGAGCGCGTAGCCCTGGCACGGCGCGCTGTGAAAGGAACGGAAGGCGCGAGCTCGCAAGCGCTGCGACAACTCGTACTCCTCACCCGGCCCCATCGGAACGAGCTTGTGGTTCAGCTCACCACCATCGAGCTTCCGCCAAGCCTCGAACGCCAGTTCGACTCCCTCCACGCACTCGCGCGGAACCACGTACGTCGGCGGCGCGAGGTTCAGTAATCCGCGCGTCGCCGTATGCGCGATGATGCCGCCCATGTGATCGACGTGAGAGTGCGTGAACAGCAGGGTCTCGCGTCCCGTCAACCACTGCGGGCAGCGCCCGACATCGAAGGCCACGTTGAGATCGGGCAGGTCGATGGCCGTCTCCTGTCCGCCCACCGAGATCGCGCGCACTCGATGTCCGCCCAGGAAAAGCTCGCCTTTCAATTCACGCTTGGTCATTTCGACTTCGACGAGTCCCGTTTCGCCGCCTCCGAACCGAGCGCGCGTTCGAGCGCTTCCTTGCGCCGCGCTTCCTTCGGCGAGCCAGCCAATCCGTAATCGAGCGGCGTCTTCTGATTGCCGAGCGCGCGCATGACCGTGTGCCAAGAGCGCGCGTCGCGCGTCTCGACTTCCGCGTGATTGAAGACGCGCTCAATCGACGCTTCGATGTCGGCCTTGGCGACCTTCGACGTCGCGAGCTCGCCGAGCGTGTCTGCCAGGTGCGCCTTCAAATAAGCGCGATCCATACCGTTGAGCGGCGCGCGGATGCGCTCGAATTCCGGCGGGCTCTCGCCGCTGAACATCGCGTAGAGCACGAGGCTCACGGCGACACCCAGATTGAGCGAGGTGTGCTCGGAGGACGTCGCGATGTGCGTCAAGACCTGAACGAGGCCGGCCTCCTCGCCCGAGAGCCCCGACTCCTCCGTTCCGAACACGAGACCGATGCGCCGATCATCGGCGTCGGACGCCAGACAGCGCGGCAGAACTTCCGGCCACGGTAGAGTCACGCGGTGGTGACGCGCGCGAGCGGAGAAGCCGACCGAGTCGTGGCAGTCGGCCAGCGCGTCGTTCAGGTTGTCGAACACGAGTACGCGCTCGACCAACTCTTCGACACCGTGCGACATCTGTTCGAAGTCGGGATGAATCAAGAGCGACGGTAGGATCGGTCCGACGACCGCCACCTCGACGGGGCCGAAGTTCGCGGCGGCGCGAACCACCGTGCCGAGGTTTCGCGGTCCGGCGGGACGACACAGAATCACACGCTTCATCGGGCTTCGTTTCCGTCTCTGAGTTCCGCCAACTGCTCCGGAGCGGGATTGCCGCCGGAGATCACGACCGCGACGCGCAGTGGGCGGTCGAGCTCCTCTGACCATTCCGCTGGCAGACCGCCGCCGAAGACAAAGGCACTCGCGGCGGCGCCGGCGGGCTCGACAATGTGTCCGATCTCGCGAATCAGTCTCGCCTGCGTTTTAAATACAGCAATGTCGTCGATCGTGAACACGCGATCGACGCACTCGCTCGCGATAGCGATGTTGAGGGCACCGGAGTCGAGCGGGCAGAGCCCTTGCACGGCCGTCGTGATCTCGGACAAGAGCACGGGTTTACGAGCGACAAGTCCGCGGCTCATCGAAGGTGCGCCTTCCGGTTCGACGCCAACGATCTTGACGCGGTCGCCGAGTGCGCGACGCAGTGCCAGTGCGGAGCCGGAGAGCAGCCCGCCACCTCCGACCGGCAAAACCACGACGTCCACGTCGGGCCAGTCCTGTGCGATCTCGAGGCCGACAGTCCCCGCACCCTCGACGGTGCGCTCGGCGTCGTAGGGATGGACCAGCACAGCGCCGGCGGCAACACGCTCGGCGCAGAGCTCTTCCGCCACCTCACGCGTTTCACCGAGCACCACCTCGGCGTCGAACTCTCGGCAAGCCTCGATCTTGTTCGGATAGGCGTCGGCCGGCATGAAGATAGTCGCTCGGACGCCCGCGCGCTGGGCAGCCCAGGAGAGCGCCTTGCCGTGATTCCCCGAGCTGGTGGCGACGATGCCCGCCGCGCGCTGGGCTTCGGTCAGCTGGGAGATCTGGTTCCAGGCGCCGCGCGGCTTGAAGGAGCCGGTCACCTGCGCGCACTCGAGCTTCAGGCGGACCTCCAGCTCGTCGCGCCCACAGGCAAAGTTCAAGAGCTCCGTCCGCGAGAGGACTCCGAGAATTCGCTCCGCAGCGCGCTCGCTCTGTATCGAATCGAATCTGTGTAGAGTGGTCATGTCGTCTGGCGTTCGCAGCCCGGCTGCGATCCCATGCCGCACAGCATCATAGAGACTCCGAGCGATTCGACGAGCCCCGCTCCGCTGCCCTTCACCGGTCCTTGGATGCTCGCGCCGATGGAGGGCGTAACCGAGCCGTGTTTTCGCGATTTGGTCATCGGGCTCCACTCCGCGGATCAGTTGGGCGGCGCCTTCACCGAGTTCGTGCGTGTCGTGAAGCTGCCGGTGGCGGAGCGCCGGCTGCTCGTGCACCTCGGGCCCACGCGATTCGAGACGCCGGTCGGGCTGCAGATCATGGGAGCCGACGCCGATGCGGTCGCCGAGACCGCGCGGCGGGCGGCAAAGCTCGGTGTGCCGATTATCGACCTAAACTTCGGCTGTCCGTCGAAGGGCGCGATCCGGGGGTGCGCGGGCTCGGCCATGCTCGACGATCCGGCGGCGGTTGAGCGGCTGGTCGGGGCGGTGCGAAAGGCGATTCCGAGCACGCCGCTCTCGGCGAAGATCCGCGCGGGCGGAGAGGACGACTCGCGGCTTGAGGAGCTCGCGCTGGCGGCGGAGGCGGGCGGCGCTCAGCTGCTCACGATCCACTGCCGAACGCGCGCGGAGGCCTATCGCGACACCGCGGATTGGGATCGATTGGCGCGGGCGGTCAGTGTGCTCTCGATTCCGGTCTGCGGAAACGGCGGTATTTCGGTTCACGATGACCTCGAGAAGATGCGAGCGGCGACCGGTTGCAAGTACGGCATGGTCGGCCGGGCGGCGCTGGGCAACCCGTGGGTCTTTTCCGGCCACGCCGCCAGTCGCGGCGAGGCGTTGCGCTTTCTGCTCGACTACGCCGAGCTGCTCGCGAGCCGCGAGGGACTGCCCGCAGGCCGCGTCACGGCCCGACTCAAGCAGCTCTTCCGGCATTGGATCGCCAGTGATCTCGTCAATGAGGAGATTGCTGGCGACACGCGAATGGAGTGGTTGCGCCGTCCCAATGGCGATGAATTTTTAATGCACTTACGCAAGCTGAAGTCGCGCGACGATAAATCTTCTTAGCCCGGAAATGCGTCGATCGACCGGAGTCCCGCCGGAATTCGCGCGGGCTACACTGTTTGAGAGCGTATCGACATAACGTACTCTTCCGCGATGGACCGCCGTCCAGCTCGCACTTTCTCGCTCGCCCTCGCCATACTCCTCTCGGTCGCTGCGCTGTGCTTTCCCGCCGAATCGATCAAGGCGTGGATCGACGGCGTCGCCGGCGGGAGTTCCTGGTTCTTTGGGCTGCCCACCATTCGAGCGCTTCGCGTCGAGACGATTCTCCTCGGGCCCGTCCTGCTCCTGCTGCCCGCGCTGAGACGGCTCGTTGCAACGGAACCTCCGTCCGCCGAACTCTCGCCGACGGAGCCCGCCCGCAAGCCGCGTCGCGCGATCGAGCTTCTGCTGCTCCTCGCCTTCGTGGTCATGGGCCTCGGAAGAATCGAAAACGATCCTCCGCTGCAACGGGACGCACCTTCCTACTTGAGCACCAGCCTCGACATCGCCGAGGCCGGCGGGTTAGCCCAACTTCCGGCGCGACTCTTTTCCGGCGAGTTCATCGAGGCTAACCGTCATCCGTTTTACGCTGGCCTCTTGTCGACCGTGGCGGGGCGCTCCGATCGATTCACCGATCGGGCTCGTATCTTCTCGTTGATCGGCGCGGCGATCGCTTTTTTATTAACCATGCGCTTCGCGCGCTCGCACTGGGGTCCTCACGGCGCGCTCATCGCAGGAGCGCTCTTTATCACGAACGGCGTCATTCTTCAGACTAGCGTCAGCGTGAGTTGCGAGAGCTGGCTGATGGCCTTCTCCGTGCTCTGGTTCGGAGCCGCGACCCGCGCCGTCTCCACAAAAAACAGTCTCTTCACCGGAGCTTTCGTCGGCCTCGCCTACCTCACCAAAGGAACCGCGACACTCTTCTTCCTCTCGACCTGCCTGCAACTCCTCTGGTCACGCGGAAAGCGAGCCTTACGTCCCATCGCGCTCGTCACCGCTGGCCTCGTCGCCGTCGCCCTTCCGCTGCTCTGGCGCAATACCAAGCTCTTCTCGAATCCCTTCCACAACGTCAATTCGAGCCGAGCACTGTGGCTCGACAACTGGGAGGACTTTGAAGACCCGCTCATCTTGGGCAGCGCCGGTCCGCTCCAATACCTCGCCACTCATTCCTTCGTCGAGATCGGCGAGCGCATGGCCGTCGGCATCATCAAGGAGAGCATTCACATCCTGGAGATCTTTTCCATTGGCTGGCCCGAGTCCGGTTTCGGTTTGCCGATTTTTCTCGCGGTGCTGCTCTGCCTGCTCGGCGACCGAGAGCGCCGTCGCAAGCGCCTCTTGCTCTTGCTGTTCTCGCTCTTCTTCTTCGCCTTCGCCTGGTACGCGCAAATCGTGCAAGGCTGGCGGTTCGTCGGTTCTATTGCTCCGCTGTTGCTTCTACCCGCAGCAGCCCTCGGCCCGCGCCTCGCCGCTCGGTTCGGCCCTGGTCGAGTCGAGGTCGCCACGGTCGCTCTTGCACTCGCGCTCGTCGCTCTCGGCCTCTCACGAGGCGCGACCAACTTTCGCCTCGACCGCTTCCATCCCACCGAACACACCGAAACCGTCCACGCCTTCCTGAAGCGCCGAGTCGGAGATCGCTCCGACGTCCACTACCTGCTCGGCCCAAGCTCCAGCCTGACCAGGGACTGGGACGTCAGAATTCTCGGCCACCGCCACCCCTTCCCACGCACAGACAGCGAGTTCCTCGAGCTGATGGCGAGCAACAACGGCCGCTTTATCCGCTACGCCATCATCGAGAAGCCCGATCTCGACGATCCGCGCGTCGATGCGAAGTGGGTTCGCGAGAGCCCCGATGGCCTCCAGGTCGCCGACCCGCCGCCCGGCTGGGAGCTCGTACGCCCGATCCCTACCCGGCACCCCGAGATCCTGATCTTCGCGCGTACGTCGAAGAACTAGTGCCGAGCGAGACTACGCCCCCATTCACTCAGGCTACGCGCCGGTGAAAGCTATCGAGAAACTCCGGCGCTGCACCCTTCAACTCGAGTACGCGGTCATCTAAGTAGACGGCCGTCAGCAGTATATTTGCATTCGAGTGGAGGTAGGCGCCAAACAGAGCCACGCAGAATCCAGAGATTAGAAGGGACACTGAAACTCCTGTAGCGCCGTCAGCAGAGGTGTTCGAGGCTAGGAGCAAGCCGCCCGCAGCTATCAACGCCAACCCTGTAAACGCAATTGCTGCTCCACGCCGAACGCGCTTTCGATACGCCTGGAAATGTTGGTCGCACAAACCGACGGTCAGTTTTTGGCGCTTCTGAATCAAAACGGCCGCGAGTATGTAAAAAACCGGAGCGAGCAGAAGCACCAGTAGGTACTTAGGCGTGTACGTCAATTTCCGCTTCACGCCGTGATCCGCGTATTCATTGCAATGAATACAGCGTCGCGGAAGTCGCGCCTCTGCATCCATGACGAGCAAGCGCCCTTCGCGCCAAACCGGCGGCGCCTTTCTCCGGCGCGCCGCAATCGGACGCTCTGTACCGGGGGCTTCCTCCGAATGATCTCGAACATATGCCGGTCCACTAGAGCGTCGACGCCGGAAAGCAGTAATCGCATATCCGACACCCGCGAACACGAGGACAATGAAGAGCGCTAGTCCGTTAACGATTCGACTGAGGGTTTGCTCGGAAAGCTGACTGCCCGGCTCGGCACCGGCGAAGGCTCCACGTCCCGCGAAGACGGGTTCCGCTCGCCATAATTCACGACTCAGATGCGAAGAAACCACATCGAGATCTTTCAAGTACGCACCGAACTCGGCAGCGGGAACATGATCCCGATGGGTCTCGAAAGCGTAGACGATTCTGAGCAGACCCGAATCGAGGCTCTCGTCGAACTCGAACTTAAAACTCGCGTTGTTGATCCTGTGCGAGTCGCCGGACTTCTCCCAGTCATTTCCCGGTAACCGCGCCGTGATCTCCATTCGAACATCTGTCGGATACTGCAGCGCGAGTGGCGCTTTGCGCTCCCGTTTTGTCGGATCCGTAACCACGCTGAAGAGATCGATCGCGTGAAAAACTCCGGTGGGCCCGTTTTCTCCCTCGGCGTCGAAGAACTGAGGAATTACATACTCTTCGTAAACCACGAGCTCGTTCTGATCAGGAAGGTCCTCAAATCGTATCGGCTTCGACTGCTTGAGGTTCGGATAGAAGTTTCGCAGGTAATCGAGCGCGTTGGCTCCAAACCCCTCATCACCGACCCATCCTCGAATAGAGCGAATCGTGTTTGCCGCTTCGCCGCGATACGTCGTTACGCACTCAAACTGCCCGGCACCCCGATCATCCAAGTGCAAGTTTTGTCCCGCGAAGACGGATGGCTTGATGCCTTCGTCTCTAATTACTGGCGTTAGCTCCGTCTGGTCGCGTCCCACCAAGAGCGCATATTCGTAGTTGAGCAGGCCAAATTCGTCGAGCGGGCCGACCTCGTCTCGTGTGGGATCCATCCAAACGTCCCGACCGGCAACTGTTGCATGGACGATGGCGTGGTCAAAGGATGTCGGGTCCGGAAGTTGGTCGGGCAGCAGCCGTCCGTAGATCGTATTCACCAACGCAGGCTGAGCAGAGATACCGAGTTCCCGCAAAACATGAACGAGCAGGAGAGCTTGATCTTTGCAATCGCCAAATCGACGTTGGAGAACGACCTCGGGTGAATTGGGCTGGAAAGAGGAGACGCCCAGCTCGATCGCGACGTACCGAACGTCATCTTGAACGTGACGAAGGGCCAAGAGGGCGCGCTTTTCGGGGTCTGCTGTCCGAGCTTTGATGTGCTCGGCAAACTCGTGCACCTGATCGCTCGGCTGATCGAACACGAACAGCTCCGTTGCCCAAGTCGCAACCGTAGCCCAGCTCTCGAACTCGGATACTTGAACCCAGGGAACCGGCTCGAACCAGGCCGGAAGATCGCCGTCGACTGTCGTGCCGGGAACTCGAGAGTTGTCCCACAGGTATTTCGTTGTCGTCCCCGTTCGCGTGATCTTTGGCTCGGTCTCGCCTCCGAGCGTACGAACCGAGAGTTCGCGACCGTTTTCGATCGCAATAGTGTGTCGAAAACGTCCGATCGGGTCGAAAAAACCAAGCGAGTGACGTGAGACATAGTTGTTGGCGAAGAGCGGAGAACGCCCGATGGTCGTGTAACTAATCTCGACTGTGTCTCCGACTCGGATATCTTCGAGCACCGCGATGGCCGTGTGTTGGCCGTCGAAGATTTGCCGTTCGAGCGCCTCTTCACGCCGCAAGATTGAGAACTGGTCCTCGCGCAATCGATCGAACGTTTCCCCGTCGCGATGAATGACCACGTCGTGAATCGTCAATGTCGCGTAGCTCGGGTCGAAGTTGATCTCTACTTGAGATTCGGATTGCAAACCCTGCTCCGACAATACGCGCTTCGCAATTCGGACGAACTTCGCATCGTGCCCGACGGCAACGCGATCCTGGACGTCCACCAGAATCCACTCCACGAGATGACTACCCGGCGCCGGGCTCGGTGCTATCTCAAGTTCGACCGCTTCAATCCACTCGGGGCGCGGGCCGAACTCGATCGAGACGTCTGACGGGGGTGAAGGGCAATTGAGCGCTGCAAGGACGAGAATGCTGGAGATCATGCTGCGAGCCTGTGGGGATTAGCCCTGCCGGGGGAAAGGCATGGGGACGGGCTTGTATCGCCATCCCAATGGGCAGAACTCAACGGAAACTGGGCCTGCCCCCCCCCGGTTGAAATTCGATCCACGACCGCCACTCTTCAGGACTCTCAAGAACCTCATCTAACGTGCCTCGCATTGCCTTTTTCGCGGGTCCAAGGTCCAAGCGGTCATTGCCGCCTTCCGTCGTGGCGATGGGATCAATGCCCGGCTAATGCTGGCCAGCTGGGCTTGCATTCAAAACGAGTGACCGAGAGATTTTCGATACGGTTTTCCATCTCGTTTTTGCTCTTGGCTGATAGAGAAGGATTCAGAGTTCTGGGTGCTGCAGAGGCCGAAGGTCAGAACCTTGCTGCGAGGAATTGCCGCTATACTTCCCCGCCCCAAATGAGCTGGAGTCCCAAAGAATCGGAGAGCCTGTACAACGTCCTCAAGTGGGGCGGCGGGTACTTTCGTATCAACGCGCAAGGGAATGTCGAGTGCGTTCCGGACGGGAGTGCTCGGGAGGACGAACCGAGCGCTGAGGCCGTCGACATCAGCGAAGTGGTTGGTTCCCTAAAGAAGCGCGGGATCAGCCTGCCGCTCTTGCTTCGATTCGACGGTGTCTTGCAGTCGCGTGTTGCGGAACTCTATGGCGCCTTTGATCGGGCACGCGAGGAGTTTGACTATTCTGCGCCCTACCACTGCGTCTACCCGATCAAGGTCAATCAACAACGACAAGTGGTGGAGAGCTTGCTCGGCAGTGAGCAGCCAGTCGGACTTGAGGTCGGCAGCAAACCGGAGTTGATTGCAGGCATCGCGCTTCTGTCGGGCAGCGATTCGTTCGTGATCTGCAACGGTTATAAGGATCGCGAGTACGTCGAGACCGCGATGCTGGCGAGTCGCATTGGATTGCGTCCGATCATTGTGATCGAGAAGAAGAGCGAGCTGGAGTTGGTGCTTGCCGCGAGCGCGGCTCTGAAGATTCAACCGATGATCGGGCTTCGGACAAAGCTAGCTGGGAGCGGGTCGGGTCGCTGGAAAGAGTCGGGAGGTGTGCGTTCGAAGTTTGGGTTGACGACGCGCGAACTTGTCGATTCGATTGCGCTCTTGAAAGAGCGCGACATGCTCGACTCTCTGCAACTCCTGCACTTCCACCTCGGGAGTCAGGTCACGAATATTCGCTCGCTCAAGGATGCACTCGGTGAGGCGACGCGCACCCTGATCGGGTTGAACGAGCTCGGCGCTACGATTCGCTACTTCGATGTTGGCGGCGGGCTCGGCATCGACTACGACGGCTCGCGCACGGACTTCGAGTCCTCACGCAACTACTCGCTGCAGGAGTACGCGAACGACATCGTCTATCAGTTGTCCGAGACCTGTCGCGACGCGGGCATTCCCGAGCCGACGATTCTGACCGAGGCCGGGCGCGCTTTGACCGCGCATCACTCCGTGCTCGTGACCGAGGTCGTCGGAACCAACGGAAACAAGCGAACGGCGGGCATGCCGGCGATCCCGGACGCGGCCCCCGAGATTCTCCAGGAGTTGGCCGACGTGTGTAACGAGCTCACGCAGGAGAACGTTCAGGAGGGCTATCACGACCTCGCCGCCCTGCGCGAGCAGAGCTTGATGATGTTTCAGGTCGGGCAGCTCTCGCTGGAAGAGCGCGCGATCGCCGAGGACTACTACTGGCGAGCCTGCGAGCGGGTCAGTGCCATCACGCGGACGCTCGACTACGTCCCCGATGATTTCGCGGGATTGGAACGCGACCTCGCCGAAACCTACTATCTCAACTTCTCGCTCTTTCAGTCCGTGCCCGACTCTTGGGCGATCAAGCACCTCTTTCCGATTCTTCCGATCGAGCGCCACAACGAAAAACCGACGCAGCACGCGACGCTGGCTGACATCACCTGTGATTCGGACGGTCGGGTCGATCGGTTCATCAGCCTGCGCGAGGCGAAGAGCACACTGCCGCTCCATCCCATTCGCGAGAATGAGCCCTACCACGTGGGCTTCTTCTTGATTGGTGCCTACCAAGAGATCCTCGGCGACCTGCACAATCTGTTCGGTGATACGAATGCCGTTCACATCGGAGTCGGCGTCGGTGGCCGACCCAAAATTTCCCACGTCGTCCGCGGCGATCGCGTGCAAGACGTCTTGGCTTACGTCGAGTACTTCGAGACCGACCTCATCGACAGCCTTCGTCGCGGCATTGAAAAAGCCATCGACGAAGATCGCATTTCCTATGAAGACTCCGCAGCGCTCCAACAACACTTCGAGTCGGGCTTGCGGGGTTACACCTACCTCAAACACACAGAGAGCTCTGGCTCCAATCGAGGAATAGACCGTTGAAGATTTCTGAGAACTGCATTGTCGAGATCGAACTCGAGTTGCGCGACGAAGCGGGCGAGCTCGCCCTCACCACCGATGACGAAGGTCCGATCGAGTACCTACACGGTGGCGATGACCTGCCGTTGCCGGGGCTCGAGACGGCGCTTAACGGCGCGGAAGTCGGAACCGAGCTCGACATCAAGCTCGAGGCGGACGACGCCTTCGGTGCCTACGATTACGAGCTGCTCGTCAGCGTGCCGCGCTCCGAGTTTCCTCCGGACGCCGAGATCGTTCCCGGCGACATCATTCCGGTCGAGATCGAAGCCGATGATGGCGAAAATCTGGGCGACAAGGAGATGGTCGTCGAGTCGATTTCCGCCGACGCCATCGTGCTCGACGCCAACCACCCGTTGGCCGGGCAGAGCGTCAACTGCAAGACGAAGGTCTTGTCGGTTCGGGCGGCGACCGAAGATGAGCTGGCTGGCATTTTCGAAGGCGAGAATGACGGTGGCGAAGACGGCGACGGCGACGGCGACGGCGAATAGCTCGCCAGAATACGAGACCTCAAATAGAGAGCGGGGCGGCATCCTTTCGGACACCGCCCCGCTCTCGTAATTCTATCGCTTCGTGAGCGACGGCTCTTCGCTTAGAGCGCCGGCTTCGAGCTGCACTCAGCCTTAGCTTCTGCGCATTCCTGCTTGGCCTCCGACGAGCACTCTTCCTTTGCGGAAGAACACTCCGAAGCCGGGGCACTCGCCAGAGACTGGCACTCTGCCTGGAACTCGGGGCAAGACATGATCTTCTTGACGACGTTCGCGGCTTCGGCGCCGTTCACGGTCTCGCCCTTGACGACCACACCCTGAACCCGACCGGACTCGAGCAGCGAAGCGAGCTGAGAGCCCACGCAGACCTTGCTGGCCAGCGCCTTGTCGACGTTCACGGCGAGCGTCTTCTCACAGGCGCGCGATGCTTCGCACTTCTCTTTGACCGTTCCCTCGACGTTGCCGCGGATCATGCTCGCGAGCATCGCGTTGGCTTCAGCTCCCGAGTAGGACTTGCCGTCAACGACGACTCCGGCGATGCGCTTGCCCTGAACGAGGGCGGCGAGTTGAGCGTCCATCGGGGCCGCCTTGGACTCGACGACTTTCGTGGTGGCCGGTGCAGCAGCGCCAGCGCGCTCCGAGCATTCAGCTTTGAATTTTTCGCAGGAAGTGATCTTGGTCAGAGAGGCCAGAGCGGCTTCGCCTGCACTGCTCTC
This sequence comes from Planctomycetota bacterium, assembly GCA_029259635.1. Lineage (GTDB taxonomy): Bacteria > Planctomycetota > UBA1135 > UBA1135 > OFTM34. The sequence goes on from JAJDEU010000013.1 coordinate 355,928, forward strand.
ATCGTCGATGATCAAGCTGTCAATAGCGCCCGAGGCCAAGAGGCTCGAGAACTGGCTCTTCATGCAGACGCCGGCAGCCAGGGTCTTGTCGACGTTCGAGGCGAGCGTCTTCTCGCAGGCGCGCGACTCTTCGCAGACGGCAGCGATCTCAGTTCCGACCTGAGCGCGGACGAGCCCGTCCACAACACAGATGGCCTTCGAGCCGAGGTAGGCTTTGCCGTCGACAACGATGCCAGCCACGCGACCGGGCTGAATCAGGGAAGCGAGCTGAGCCGAAGCGGGAGTCACGCGCTTCGCAACTTCGGTGCTGCACGCTTTGGCGTCAGCCGAGCTGCAAGTACTTCCGTCTTTAGCGGTGGCGAGAGCGCCGTCCGCCTGCTTGCACTGCTTGGCGTCAGCCGAGCTACAAGCACTTCCGTCTTTAGCGGAGGCGAGAGCGCCGTCGGCCTTTTTGCAGTGCTCTGCGGATGCCGAGCCGCACTGGCCGTCTGTGGTCGAAGCGAGTTCCGCGCTCTTCTGGCTGCACTGCTTGGTGGCAGCAGCTTGCGAGCAGGCGGAGCCGTCTGTGGTCGAGGCGAGCTCGGCGGCGGCACTACTGCATTCACCAGCTTCGGTGGAGGCGAGTTCCGCTTTGGCGCTGCAGGCGGCCTTTTCGGCTGTAGAGCAGCTCTCTTGGGCGAAGGTCGAGGTGGAAACGGAGGCGATGCCGCAGAGGACAAAGGCTTGAAGCAGAGTCTTCATAGATATTTTATTCGTTAGCGAGAGGGTGATACGGACGGTGAAGCCCGGTTGCTACGCAGCCCGATGGGGCCGCGTTGGACGATTCGGGAACCATAATATGCTGATGACAACGCGAGTGGCGTCAGCCCCGAAGTCTTCTCCCGGAAGGAGCAAGACAAGTGTAAGTGGATCTCCCCCAGAGGGGTACAGCGAGAAGCCCAGGAGTCTCGCAAGTGGCGAGAGGGTCCTCGGATCGGCTCTCGTCGAGCTACTCCAGGGGCGCTCGGTCCCCCGCTACGCCGGGCTTCAGCCCTAACGCGGACCGAATCATGGCCCGCCCGAGATAAATCAGGGGGGTGTCGATGAGGGCCAAGAGCAGCTTGACCACGTATTGGGCCGCGATGACGGCACCGACTTCGGGCCAGGTCATTTTGAAGGCGATCGGCAGAAAGATGCCGTTCACGATGCACGTGTCGATCAGCTGGCTGATCGAGGTCGAGCCGTTGTTCCGGATCCACATGTGCTGCCCGCCGGTGACTTTCCACCAGAAGTGATAGAGCCGCACGTCGATCAGCTGAGCGACCAAGTACGCGGTCATCGATGCCAGGAGCAGCAGTGCCGGAAACTTGAAGGTGACCTCGAAGGCGGACTGCATGTCGCTCGGTGTCAGCCCCAGGTCGGCGATCGCCCAAAATCCGCTGGGGGGAAGAGCCATTGCCGCGCGAACGATGCCGAGCATTAGGAGGCTCATCGCGAAGCCGAGCCAGACCATCAAATTGGCGCGCCGCTTGCCCCAGATCTCGGCGACGAGGTCCGTGCAAAGAAAGGTGATCGGATAGGTGATGATGCCCGAGGTCAACGTCATCGCTCCCTCACCGGGCATCCACGCCGGGCGACCCTCGGAGAAGATCTCGAAGAGCTTGACGCCGACAATATTCGTCAAGACGAGCACCACGCAAAACACGGCGGTGAGGCTGGCATAAAGCGCTTCCGCTCGCGGCATTCCTCGCCTCTCCGCTTTGGTACTCGTTGGCTCGATCATGGGGCGAGCAGCCTACGATTTCGGTCAGCGCTCGCCACTAGATTGTTCCGGCAGATCGGAGGGGCTCGGAATTGACCAAATGGAGAACCGCGCCAGCGGTTGACAGCCGCTAGAATCCCCGGCTCAATCGTCCGCATATCCGATTTCGAAGACCCGAGTCGAAGCCTAAAGCACTCCCATGCAGCCCGTCTTACAACAACTCGACCAGATGACCGGCGAGCAGTTCCTCGCGATTTACGAAGCGCTCTCCGATCGCGGATTTGGTCCGCTCGATGCCAACGTCGCGACCGCCCTTAAGTTTCGCCCGCACGCCATTCGCAAACTGCCACTCGTTCAGCGCGCGAAGAAGGCGAAGAGCCTGATTCTCAGCAGCTCCGACGCCGAGACGGCTTACGAGTTGTTCGGGAGCTTTTTGGTGAAGCACCACAAAGAGCTGATCACCGACTTCCTAGACGCCACCGGCGTCCCCCATGAGGAAGGCATGATCGAGGACTTGCACGCGGCGGTCCCCGATGGGGAAAAGCTCGACAGTGCGCTGAGCGCTCTCGACGAAAAGTTCGAGCGCGACCACGTCACCATCTACCTCTCGATGTGCTCTCAACAGTGGCCGGAGAGCGAGTCGGTATGCGAGGCTTGGAAGGCGCGCGCCAACTGACCCGGACAGCTAGTCCTTCGCGCGTTCGATGAAGTGACCGTCGCGCGTGTCGACTTTGATGCGCTCGCCGATCTCGAGGTAGGAAGGCACCTGAACCTCGAGTCCCGTTTCCGTCACCGCGCGCTTAAGCTGGGCTTGCGCCGTGGCGCCTTTGATGGACGGGTCGGTCTCGGTCACCGTAAGCGTCACGGAGAGCGGCAACTCCACGCCGACCACGCGTCCGTCGATCAAGCGCGCTCGAATTCCCTCGAGCCCGTCGATCAAGAAAGGCACGAGGTCGCCGAGCTCTTCGCGGGTGAGCTGAAACTGCTCGTAACTCGCGCTGTCCATGAAGTGCCAGTGGGTCTCATCCGAATAGAGATAGGAAACCGGCCTCTGCTCGACATCGGCTTCGTCGTACTTCGTGCCGGACCGGATCGAGTCCGAGATCAACTGGCCCGTGAGCAGGTTCCGCAGCTTGGTCTTCGCGATCGTGGCTCCGCCCCGCGCCGTCGGCGTCGTGAAGGTCACGTTCACGATGATCATCGGCGCATCTTTGTAGACGATGCAGAGTCCCTTTTTGAAATCGCTGACCTCAATCATGGGCGGAGTATAGCGCCGTATGGGCGTTGCGCGAGCGTTGGCGCGGCTTGGGTTGGCATCGTCCGCAGACATGTGTTCCGCGTTGGCCGACGACGATGCGAACGATCGGTTTTTTACAGGATCGGCAGGGCTTGCCTTGGCGACCGTAGACCAAAAACTGGTGTTGATAGCTGCCGGGCTGCCCCTCCGGAGTTCGGTAGAAGGTGTCGAAGCTGGAGCCCTCGCGCTCGATCGCTTCCTCCAAGGTGCGCCGGATGGCGGCGTGCAGCTTGGCGGCCTGAGGAGCACGGACCTCGTTCGACACTCGCGTGGGATGGAGGCCCGCCTGGAACAGAGACTCGTCGACATAGATATTTCCCAGCCCAGCTAGGAAGGACTGATCGAGTAAGAGCGGCTTGAGCTGACGTTTTCGAGAGCGCAAGTTCTCGTGCAGCCACTCGGCGGTGAAGTCCGGCGAGAGCGGTTCGGGGCCTAGAGCGGGCCAAACGCGGTCCGGTGTGTCGCCGTAGATCAGCCGACCGAACTTGCGAACATCAATGAAGTGGAAGGCCTTGCCGTTGTCGAGGTCGAGTCGAACCCGTGAGTGTCGCCCCGGATTCCAGTCCCCCGCCTCGACGTGCATGCGACCGGACATGCGCAGATGGCCGACGAGGCAACCGGCGCTCTTTCGCCCTCGCTTGAGATCAAAGACCAGATACTTGCCACGACGCCAGACGGAAGTGACGCGGGCGCCGATAACGGCCTTGGCGAACTTCGGCTTCGAGAGACCGCCCAGCGACCTCGTCCAGGTAACTCGGGTACCGGTGATGGTTCGCCCGACGAGGCCAGGGCGAATCAATCGACCGACGGTTTCGACTTCGGGGAGTTCGGGCATCGGAGGGCGGGGACGGGACGAGAGCGGAAGCGAGCGAAATTCTAACCCTTTCTGTAGGCGACTCAGGGAGGCGCCCGCATCTATGCTGGCTTCGTGAGCCGCCGAACCGTCGATCGCAAGAATTCAAAAGCCGAAGAATCCTCTTGGCGGTGGTGGGCGGCGGGCTTGGCGATTGTCGCGCTGCTCTACTGGTTGATTCCCGAGTACGGCTTTCTTCCGAGTTCGAAAGGCGAGACCGTCCTCCCTCCGGTGAGCCCGCCCGAACAAGAGTTAGACAGAGAGCTAACCGCAGAACCTGTAGCGGAGTCGCTGGACGAAACCGTGAATGCCGAACCGGCGGAAGAGGTGCCTGCGATTCAATTGCAGGGGCGCTGCGAGGACGCGAAGACAGGAGCATCGCTGCCCGGGTTTACCGTGCGTGTTCGGGATAGCTCGCAAGCATCGGAGACCGCGACCGATATCGATGGAGGCTTCTCGATGCCGTGGAGTGGCACGAGGGACGCGCGAATCGAAGTCCTCGCCCGCGAGGGCTGGAGCCGAGGCTTGAGTGTGCGCGACTTGACGGAAGGTGAGCTCAATGGAGAGAGCGAGCTCTTGCTCCTCGTTCCCACTCTCCGGCGTGGCGTACTTCGCGGTTCCGTTGTCGACAGCCGCACCGGACAAGCCCTGCCTTTCCTCCGTGTCCAGCTAGAGGGTTCTCCCGAGCTCGAGCCTTCCGTGACCGATAGGCAAGGCGGCTTTTCCTTCGCCGATGAACTCGCCGAGGGTTTGGTCGAGCTCCGTGTTTACGATAAGCGCCGCGACGGCGCACTCGACCTGGGAGTCCATCCGGTCGAACACGTGATCGATACGGCAGAAAGTATCGAGCTCGTCGTCGACATCGGCCCCACACTCTTTCTCAACCCTAGTGGCACCAGTCAGCTGGAAACCACCGAGTGGAGCGCCCGAATCGTCGAACGACGCGGCGCGCCCGACCTCTCGGGCCGAATTCTGCGCGGACCGTCCGGCTGGGTGCTGGCCACACTCCAGACCTTTGTCGAAGAGCGTGCGTGGAGCTGGCAGCCGACTCACGAGCGCAGTCCAACCTGGACCCGCTATCCGCGGGTTGAGTACGAACCCGACTCTGAATTCGCGGCGCTCGTTCAACTCCGCAGTCTCGATGGAAGACTCGTTGGGGAGACGCCAATCCCAACGACTCTTGGCGTCACCGCCCCGCCCATCGACATTCGGACTCGGCCAGTCGGAACACTGGCAGGCGTTGTAACGGATTCCGACGGAACGCCAGTAACGAGCGCGAACCTTTGGATGTCGAACGGCGCAGAAACGCGTGCGCTCGGACCGTGGCGATCGGGAAGCGCGGGAGAATTCCGCATTTCCGAACTCGAGCCGGGTTCTTACGAGCTGACGGTCGTCGCACCCCTTCGACCGATGCTCTCCCAAACGATTGACCTACGGCCTGGAGAACAAGAGCACCCCGACCTCGTCCTCTTACCCGAAGACGCCGACTTCTCGATTCGCGGGCGGTTCGAGTGCCGACTCTCCCATGGCCCAGCGGTCGTCCTTCTGGAACTCGAAGAAGAGCATGGTCGTGACAAGCGACGAAAGCTGCTTCGGCGATTGCAATCCCAATCAACGGTGAACAGCGAGCCTCCGCAGAACAATCAGTTCCTCTTCGCTGGCCTTGCGGGGAGCACCTACAACCTGCGCCCCATCTCGATTTCCGGAACGCACCACTGGATCCCCAATGAGATTTCGGTGACGACACCCGCATCCCCACTTCTCTTCCGCTGTGCCGGGACCGCGCCCTCCGCGAACCGGCGAGTCGAGGCGGTCGACTCCACAACGAAGGGGCGCATTCCGGGCCAAGAGCTCTACCTGGGTCCGGCGAAGCAGCCGTCCTTTACCTGGCCAGAATCTCGTCCGGTCGAGCGCTGGTACACGCTGCCCGCGAGTTCGCCTCTTACGTGGACCGTTTGGGCGCCGGGTTATCAGCCAGCGACGGGCAATCTCGGTGACCTCGGGAACTCAGGTTCACGTCTTCCGGCGGAGGTCATACTGAAGCGCGGCTTCGGCATGCGTTTGTTTTTCAGAGTCGAGGCCGCCGGAGTCAAGGAGTCCCCCGGCAATGCATCCGTCGTACCCGGCGTCAAGATCGAAGTCGACGCGGCGCGGTATGGCATGAGCGATCACAACGGTGAAGCCCTACTTCAGCTCGACCGAGCGCCCGAACGCATCGACCTTCTGCACTCGCGCTGGCAAGTCGTTCGCATTGAGGCGATCACGAGTAACGAAGAGCGTCTTCCGAGCTTGTGTGTCTGGCTAGAGCCTCGGTAGCGAGCCTCGCAATAAAAAAGCACCGCCGCTGCGGATGCAGCGGCGGTGCGTGGGAATTCCCCCTTGCGCGAGACAATCAGCGAATCTGGACCAGGCCCTCCACCGTAGTCAGATTCATTTCGGCAAAGGCTTCTTCCTCGTCCACGAGATCCATTCGTGCCAGGCTCTCGTAGTCGGTGCGACGACGATCCGTGGCGAGCATTTCGAGCTCAGCTTCTTGGCGACTCCGCATCTCGGCGAGACGCGAAACCATTTGGTCGAGGCTGATGACTTCGAAGCGCGAGAGTTCGTCCAGTGTCTTCTTCCGATCGGCCATCAAGTCGATCAGTCGGTCGTTGCGAGCAATCGCGTCAACCTGACGCTCCAGCTGCCAGACTTGACCTTGGAAGTTGGCAAACTCACCTTCGATTTGCTCCAGCAGCTCAACCATGCGGCCTTCTTGCTGAGTCAAGTAGACGAGGTCGTGAGCGGCTTCAGCGGCGCGACTCGAGTAGACCGCTTGAGTCTGACGAATGTGCCGTGCGCGGTTGTTCTCGACGGTGGCATACCTGCCATTCGAGTTGACCGAGACCAGCGTTCCTTCGCCGTTAGAAGCGACGGCCGGAGCCAGAGCGTTGAGGTCGCGCTTGGCTAAATCGACAACGCGCTCGGAGATTTTCTTCTCGCGATTGAGCTGACGAATTTGCTCCTGAAGCTCGGCGAGATCGCCGCGCAGCTCCTTGATTCGCTCGGGATACTCGCTCGCGAGATCGCGCAGCTGAGCGCGCAGAGCGACGGGGTCGTTGATGTTCTCGTCGATCTTCTCGACAACCGTCTCGTGAACTTGGTCGAAGATCGCTGCGCTTCGTTGAGGTCCTGCGATTAGGACGGTGCCTCCAACAGCGGCGCCCGTGACCAGGCTACCGATGACAGCGGTGCGAATGATTTTTTTACAGATACCAGCCATGATTCAATTCCTCTCGGGGGGTGCGGGGATTCTTCCCCTCGGTTCGCCACGTTCTTGGGGGATTGCGGGCGCCAATTTCGCCCGATTCAGGGAAAATTGAGGAATGCCAGAGCTGCGAGCGCGTGAACAAGCGCGGCCGCTAACCTGGTCTAATTCCACAGCGCTCCCATCCGGCCTTCCATCCCGGCCTACCTTCGACGACATGCCGCTCCCCCACGATCTCTCTACCAGCTTCATCGGCCGCCTTCGCTCTCGAGACCCCGATGCATGGTTTGAACTCTGGGAGATCTTTGGTCCGATTCTGCGCAACCAACTGCGTCGTTGGGGCAAGGGTCGCATCGGCGTCGAGACCGTTCAGGACCTCTCCCAGGAAACCTTGGCTGCCCTGGCCGGCGCGATTGACAAGCACGACCCTTCGCGCGGCGCTCGCTTCTCGACCTGGCTCCTCGCGATTGCGAAGTACACCTTCGGTGACGAGATGGATCGGCGCACAGCCCTCAAGCGGGGCGGCGGGAAAAAGCCGCTCTCCATTGAAGAGGAGTGGGGCAGCCCATCCCCAAACCCCGGTCCCCGCGATTTCTACGAGCAGGCGGTCTTTGCCGCGAAGGTCGAAGCGGCGATTCGAATGACCGAGCGCGAGACCGACTTCGTCGACTTCTCTGTGTTCCGGATGCGCATCCTTGAGGGCAAGAGTGGCCGTGAGGTGGGAGAGAGCCTGCGTGTATCGGAGCCGACGGTGAGTCGAAAACTGGCTTCGGTACGGAAACGACTCCGCTCTCATATGACCCACGTGATCGCGAAGTTCAGCTTTACGGAGGAGGAAAAGGAGGAGGGCCTTCGAAACGCGCTCGGGACAAATCCCAGTAAGGCTGATGATGCGCTCTTCGACGAGGCCATCGCCGAGATCTGGCGGCGACAGATGGACTTGCGCGCGGAGGACGCCGCTTTTGAGTACGGCTCCATGTAAGGGCACCCACCGATGATCATTTCGAACTTCGCATCCCTCCTCGTCGTCCTGCTCGCCATCGTCGCCGTGATCGTCTTCCCGATCGCCGCGATTTACTTGATTTACAAGCTGGTGGCCGCCTTGTGCTGGTTGATCTGGCGCGGAGTCACCGGCATCGCCGCCGGAGTTGGATACGGATTCAGAGGCGTCGGAATGGGCGCATCGCACATCTTTGCCTTCGTCAAGAACACCGTGGTCGATGCCCTTCGTCTCATCGGTGCAGCGCTCACCTCGGTCTTCATGATCCCGCCCATCCTGGGCAACGTAATCCTCGGTCGTTGGTCGGCGGCGAATCATTATGGCCGCGCCTTTGAGAGCGAGATCAAAGAGGCCTGGATACGTTTCTATCGCCTGATCATTGGAAACCCCATCCGACTGATCGGATTGAAAGCTCTCACCGAGGGAGTCGAGAAGCGCTTGCCCGAAGTCATGGCCCATGCCCCCGGATCGGATCATCCCCGGGGTGGCGCAGATCGGTTTGAGGGTTATCGCATCACCGGTTCTCTTCCGCGCGGTGGTTCCGGTGCACGTCTCTACTTGGCGGAGCCGACCAAGGCGAAGTACGACCACTTCGCGAAGAACGGAATGGTCTGCCCCGGCGAAGTCGTCATCAAAGCCTTCTCGCTCGAAGACGGGTCGACCCTGCCTCAGATCGTCCGGGAGAGCCGTGCGCTCACGGCGGCGAAAGAGCTCGGCTTGGTCCTCGACCACACTCTCGCCGGCGAAAACTTCTGGTATGTGATGCCCTACGTGGACGGCCAAGACCTCGGCGCGGTCACGAGAGACATGCACACCGTATCGGGTAACGAAGGCCTCGACGCCAAGTCGATGCGGCAATTGCTGCAGACCTCCGCGCAACTACTCGCGACCCTGGATAAGTTCCACAGCGCGGGCTTGTGGCACAAGGACATCAAGCCGGGCAACGTGATCGTCTCGACCGGCAACCAGGCTCACTTGGTGGACTTCGGACTCGTCACGCCGCTCGCGTCGGCGATGACCTTGACCACACACGGAACGGAATACTTCCGCGACCCGGAGATGGTTCGTTTGGCCATGCAGGGCGTCAAAGTACATGAAGTGGACGGCGTCAAATTCGATCTCTACAGCATGGGAGCCGTGCTCTTCTCCATGATCGAGAACTCCTTCCCCGCGCACGGCAACCTCTCACAGATCCGAAAACGCTGCCCCGAGGCTTTGCGCTGGATCGTGCGTCGTTCCATGGCGGATACGAAGAATCGCTACGGGTCTTCGCGCGAGATGCTCGCCGATGTCGCCACGGTGCTCGAGTCCTCGGATCCCTACGACGTTGTTCCCGCCGACCTGCCTTCCTTCGGCGAAGGTGCATCGCTTGCGGGCGCCGTGGACCCCGAGCTCTACCGAAGCTCGAGCTCCCCCGAGCGCGGCATCCCCGCTTTCAAAGCCGAGGAAAAAGATCCGACACCGGTCCGTCGACGTAGCCGTCAACTCCAACGCGGTGTTGCCCTCGCCGCTTCGCTTATGGTCGCAGTCGTGGTTGCCGTCGCTGTCTTAACGGTCACTCGGTCGACGCAGCACGGGGACTCTCTCATGGCGGCTCACGCTCAGGATCACACGGACGCGGTGATCGGTCGAGCCATGGATGTACTGGAGACTCCGGAAGAAGAGCGCGTCCGCGCTCATTTGAACGATCACTTCGAATCAGTGAACGCCGGTCCAGCTTCCCTCGAAGCTCAGATCGCCAGAGTGAGCGCGAGCTCAGCCGAATGCTATCGACACGGCGACCACAACCACCATCGCCCGGGATGCAACGGTCACGCCGGACAACCGATTGTCCTCGCCGCCCCCCCGAACGCTCGCCGATCGGATCCCTATGACGTGCTGATCCTCAACGATCTCCCGCCCTTGCTCAGCGAGAGCTATCTCGATCAAGTCAGCGATGCACTTCACGAAGCCGACATGCAGCCGCGTGGACTTGCGACCGACGACGAGCGCGAGATCGAATGGCTCGCGTCAGCGCGCAAAGCAGCTGGCGTCGGCCTCTCCGACGACCTTGAGTCTCTCGAGCGGCTCGAATCCTTCGTCGCGGATAACGAGATTCTCGATGCGGTGCTTTGGATCATGGAAGGCGAAAAAGACGGCCTGATGATCTCACGCTTCGTCACCAAAGACGGCCCCGTAGGATTGGTTAATTCGGCCGTAAACCTCGGCTCCGCAGCGCGCAATTAGTCCCGAATCCGGGGCTCAAGGGCCGTTCCGAGCCCGGGAGCGGCCGAACCGGGATCTCTCTTTGGAATTCGCTGGAGATCGACCGCCTCGATGGCCGAGACGACGATGAGATGTTTTTCCGTAGAAAACCCAAAGCTTCGCGAGACGAGGAAGCGCCGAAAGCGGAGCTTCCGAAAAATAAGCGCAGGCACTACCGGCGCGAGCAGACGTCTGCGGAAGCGATTCAGTTCAAGCTAAAGCTCGAAGACGACGTCGAGTTCTTGGGTGAGTTCATCGACGCCTCCATCGGCGGAGCGGCCGCGCGTTTTACGCTCGCCAATGATCCGGGGCTCAAGGTCGGCGACGAGGTTTTGGTCTGCATTACCGGCAAGCACCACGAAACCGGCATCGAGACTCCCGCGCGAATCGTCTACGTCGAGCCCGGCGGGAATCAGCACTGGCGCTATGCCTTCGAATTCACAAGCATCGGAAATTTGTACGCGCAGCTCGACGAGGCCAACGCTCCGATATTCAATCGACGTCGCAATCGTCGGATTCTCATTCCTCCGGAGCAGGCCATTCGAGCCAAGCTTCTCTGGGGATCCAATGTGATCGATTGCAAGCTCTATGATCTCTCGACCGGAGGCATCAGCGTCCTGCTAAAGAGTGAAACAGCAGAGCGGCTCGAGGGGATCGAGCGAGTACGAGTTCAAATCGACCTACACGGCAATAATCAAATCATCGAAGGGGCCGCGGATATTCGTTATCGAAAGACACTCCCCGGTCGTGTCATGTTTGGAATTCAGTTCTGCGAGGAAGGCCAGAATTCCATTGGGAAGCATGAGGTTGAGCTCGACCAGTTCATACGCGTACGGCGGCTGGTTATCGAGCGCTGGGAACGAGCAATTCGGTCCGCCTAGCAGCGCTTGCGGAAGAACCGGGACTGTAACTCCCGGGAAGGCGCGGGTAGTCGCTTCTACCGGGAGTAGAATGATCGGGTGTTCGATTTTGTGGATCCGACTCATCTCGTTTTAGCTGCGCTCGTCGGCGCGCTGTCGATCTATTCCGCGGGGCACGCGCTCCTGCACAATCAGGATTCGAGATCCGCTTTAGTCTGGCTTGCAACCTGCCTGGCCTGGCCCATCGTCGGACCCACCGTTTACTGGGTCTTCGGAATCAACCGGATCGAGACGAAGGGCCGTAAGCTCCAAGACCGCTTTCCAAAAGAAGCCGTCGGGGTGCGCGAAGAGCATCACGTCCCCTCAATCTCAGAAGACCTGCCCAACAAATGGGCAAAGTTGATTCGCGTCTCTGAGAACGTCACCGGTCGCCCATTACTCGGAGGCAACGACGTCCGTGCGCTCAGGTGTGGCGAGGAGGCTTATCCGCAGATGCTCGCCGCGATCCGATCCGCGACCGTGAGCGTTCGGTTGATCTCCTACATCTTTGACAACGATAAGATCGGGAACGAATTCTGCGATGCCCTTCGCGATGCAACCCATCGCGGCGTCGACGTAAAGGTCCTGCTCGACGGAATCGGCGAGCGACATTCGCTGCTCCGCATGAGCGCCGTCCTCGAACAGGCGGGCGTCAACGCTCGTCGGTTTCTCCCACCCTCTCTGATCCCCCCGTCGCTCCACATCAACCTACGCAACCACCGCAAGATCCTGGTTGTCGACGGAGTCTTAGGGTTCACCGGGGGTATGAACATCAGCGACCGACACTTCGTTGCCGCCCCGCGCAAGAAGCGCCCTGTCGTCGACCTACACTTCGCCATCAAGGGCCCCATCGTCAGACAGATGGAGGAGGTCTTCCTCGAAGACTGGAGCTTCGTCACCGACGAAGATTGCGCGCCGACCCCGGCCCCGGCCAACGAGTCAGCGGGAATGAACCACTGTCGAGCCATCAGCGACGGGCCCAACGAGGACATCGGCAAACTCAAGTGGATACTCCTTGGCGCCATTTCATCTGCCCAGAAGAGCCTCCGGATCATGACGCCCTACTTCATTCCCAATGAAGAGCTCGTCTCGGCAATCAACGCCGCGTCTCTGCGAGGAGTCCGAGTTGAAGTCATCCTCCCCGGCGAGCTCGACATCCAACCGGTCGGCTGGGCCGCTCGCAATCACCTGCTCAGTCTCCTCCCCTTCGGCGTTCGCGTCTTTCGCTCGCCGCCACCCTTCGTCCACACCAAGTTGCTCATTATCGACGACCACTACATGATGGTCGGTTCCGCGAATCTCGATCCTCGCAGCCTTCGCTTGAACTTCGAGTTCAACCTCGAGATCTACGGGGAAAGTTGCGTGCAAACCCTGATCGAGCACTTCGAGTCGGTCCTTGAACAAGCCGAGCCCATCACCGCAGAGGAGCTCAAGGGCCGAAAAATTTGGATTCGTATTCGAGACGCCGTCGCGTTCCTCTTTTCCCCCTACCTCTAGTCGCCCTCAACCTGGTACCAGCCACGCCTCCCATGAGACGAGCTCTTCTCATCTTCTTCGCCTGTGGAATACTGACTTCCACCTCCCGCCAGTCCGCGAGCCGCCAAGCTCCTTCCCCGCAAGCCGTTCCCGGCCAGCTCCAGGTCGGAATCCTCGTGATCGAGGGCGTCTACAACACCGAGCTGACCGCGCCGATGGATATGTTTCATCACACGATCTTCCACACGGATCCCGGTATGCGGGTCTTTCTCGTGTCGGAGAGCGAGCAACCGGTGACCAGCTTTGAGGGTTTGCGAATTCTCCCGGACTACAGCTTTGCCAATTGCCCGGACATCGACGTGCTCGTCGTTCCCAGCGCCGAGCACAATCTAGATACCGACCTTGAGAACGAACGCCTTATCGAGTTCGTTCGCGACCGCGGCGAAAAAGCTCAGTGGATCATGTCTCTATGCGATGGAGCCTTTGTCCTCGCGCAGGCCGGCCTCCTGGATGGAAAAGCCGCGACGACCTTTCCCTCCGACATTCCGGCCTTCGCGGAAAAGTTCGGCGAGCGAGTCAACGTTCGATCGGATGTCAGTTTCGTCCATGACGGCAAGGCCATCACTTCCGTTGGCGGCGCGCCGTCTTTTGAGGCCGCGCTCTATCTGTGCGAAGTCCTCTATGGAGCGAAAGCCGCTCGTGGAATTGCAGGCGGACTCGTGATTGATTGGGACCTTGAGACCGTCTCTCACGAAAAACACGAGTAGGCGATCGTAGCTCGCCCGTGCGCGACGAACGGCACACGGGACCTCCTCAGTGGATCAACGGAGAAGCTAACGGCTTTAAGAGCTCGGCGTCGATCGACTCATCGGTAAGCGTGCCGAGGAAGGCCACGATGTCATCGATCTCGCTGGCACTCAACTCGAGCGGCACCATGGTGACCTCGCCATGGTCATGCGGGGGTCGTGCGTTTTCGAGCGTCGAATAGAAGTGCACAACGTCGCGCAAGCTCTCGAGTTGACCCTGGTGCATGTAGGGGCCGGTCTTCGCCACGTTGCGAAGTGTCGGAGTCTTGAACTCGCCCCAAGTCTCCCCGCGTAGAACGGGCTCGGGCATCGAGTGCTCGGGATCGTCGCCAAAAGGTCCCGCCCCTCGGAATTCAGCCCCGAGCAGCGACCGAATTCCGCCGTAACGTCCGGAGTCCGGCGGCCGATGGCCATCGAGAAGCGGCACGCGCGTGTCATGGAATTCACGATCGCTGAAGAGCGGGCCGGCATGACAGAGGCGGCAGTTCGCAGCACCGACAAAGAGGGACAAGCCGCGAAGCTCGGAACTCGTCAATGCGGCATTGACCTCCGAGCTACCGCTCTCCTCCTCAGCGATGAACCGGTCGAACCTCGAGGATCGTGAGATCAACTTGCGTTCGTAGGCTTCCATCGCCTTCCCCACGTTGACGAACAGCCGATCGATATCCTCCGGCCTCTCCGAGTGAGGCAAGGCTCCAAAGACAGCCTCATAAGCGCCCCTGAGATCTGGGTCTTGCCGTATGAGAGCGGCGATCGCGACCCGACTCATCCCATGCTCGACCTCCGACTCGAGCGGACCCAGCGCCTGGGACCAGAGCGTGTCAGCACGCCCATCCCAAAAGAACCACCGGTTGTAGGCCACATTCCACAGGGACGGCGTGTGACGCGGGCCCACCTCGAGCCCTTGCGCCAGCTGCTTTCCGTCGGCGAAGGACAGCTCGGGATCGTGGCATGTCGAGCAAGACACTTCGCCGTTCGCCGACAGGCGGCGATCGAAGAACAAAAACTGCCCAAGGATGGCCGCTCGCTCGTCGTCGGCCCATCGATTCGTCGGGCTAGCGGGCAGAGCCGGGAGCGGCGAGTGCTGCCGCGCCCGCCGGAGGGTTTCCGCGTCGATCGCCGATCCGAGAACAGAATCGGGCCGAGAGGGGCTCTCCTGCTGCCGTTCGACAGGAATACAGCTCGCGATAGCCAGAAAAGTAAAGACCGCTAGCGCCGGACACCGATAGCCAAAGCAATCGCTGCGCCTCATTTCGAGCCGCCGGTTCCGGACGTTTTGGGGAAAGCGTCAACACGCGTGTGACCGCGGGAGCTTTCCTTCGCACTCATCTCGCCTTCGCCCATACCAAACGCCATGTCTCCCAGAGTTCACTTCTCGAGTGCGACGATTCTAGCGCTTGCGCTCCACTCCATGCTCGCTTCTCCGGTCTTTCCCGAGGGTGAAGTCATTGAGAAGATTGAGGTTCATTCGCGCGCACCGAGGCTTCCTGTCCTCCCGCCCACTTTCCGCGATCAAGTCGAGAGCGAGCTCGACTCACTGCCCGATCTCGCGACCAGCCCCACAACAAAGCTCCATAGCTTTGCCGAGCTTGTCCACTCTTCCCCTCACCTGACCGATGTTGCACGCGCGGTCTACATCGATTGGATCGCTCGCGTCTTCCAAGCGCGAAACGAAACGAGCACTGGACTCGGCTATGCACACGACGCCTACCGACTACGCCGGCGCGCGCTTGGAGCGGGACATGCGCAATGCGCCGAAAGCCTTCGGCTCATCGAGGCGTTGCGAGTCTCGCCCTCAAACTCTGTACTGATCGATTCCGAATTGACGAAAGAGTCGCAGCCGCAGGTAAAGATTGATCCGCCGTCGTGGTCGCTCGCGACCATTGCTCTAGAGTCTGGCTCACCCGATCAGATAGAGCGCGCATTGAAAGAGCTGCGCAGTACTCAAACTGAGCGAGAGAGCTCGTCCAAGCCCGCCTCGGTAACCGACGCCGAACAAACCGAACAGCTTCTGCTCGCGAAGCTTCTCATCGAGAGTGATCAAACTGTCGAAGCCGAGAAAACTCTAACCGCTCTCGCAAGACACGAAGAGGTCCGCGCGACAGTTAAAAAGCCCGCGACGCTCCTGCTCTCCGATCTTCACTTCGAAGCCGGAAGGCTAGCCGCCTCTGAAACACTTCTGGATAAGATCGACACACCGGCTGATGAGGCCGAGTTTGTCGCTCTAGCTTGGCGAAAAGCACGACTTCAAAACGCGAAAGGCTATGGCGAAGAAGCGGAGCGAGACCTAACTCAACTAATTCACAAATTCTCCATTCGCAAGTCGCCCGACCCGACTTCCGTGGCACGAGTTCATCACGTTTTTGCCGAGGTCTCGCACTCGAGAGAGCGCTTCCAAGCCGCTCTCCGAGAGGCCACGCTCGCAGCAGCTCAACGCAAACACTCGCTGGGTCCATTTCATCGCGACACGCTGGACTCCGAACGGCTCATGGCTCGCTCGCTGGCCGGGCTCGGTCAGGGACGCGAAGCAGCCGATCGCCTCACTCGCTTGATGGATCTCTCCAGCGACGCCTTCGGCCTAAAGTGCGCTCTTACGCTCAGCATCCAATTTGACCTAGCGGCAACTCTCTCGGAGTCTCCGAGCTTCAAAGACAATCAAGCTCTCGCCTCCGAACTCTTCTCACGCAATATCTTGGAACGCGCTGCACTCTTCGGAGAGCACGATGCAAGAACTCTCGCATCGCAGCACCAACTCGCCATCCACCGCTTGCGCGAAGGGCGGCCGACTTCGGCAGCCAAGCTCCTGCGCAAAGTACTCGATCAGCGCACAACCCGGATGGGCTTGAGCCACCCCGCAACGATTGACGCTTGCAGAACCCTCGCGGTTGTCCTCGATGGACTGGGAAGGACATCCGAAGCTCTAGAACTCTTCCAATCCAACGTCGAGAACTGCCGCACTCACTTCGAGGTCGACCATCCCTTCAACGTTCAGACTCTGAAGGACTTGTGTGAGCACCTCCAACGGCACAATCAACTCGAAGAGAGCAACCTCGAAGTCGCGCGGCGAATCGAGAGCCTCAAGAGTTTTGAAGGTCAAACCGATTCGAACATCCGGGCGATCTATCAAGGCCTAGCCCGTACCGGCGATCCAATCTCGCCGCTCGCCAGCTTGGGAGAGCGCTAGCAGCCCGCAATATTCGGCAACGGGCGAACTCGCGATCTACTCGATCGCGAGTAACGGGGTGAAGTAGCGGTAGTAGATCTCCAGCGTCAGGACGCACATCGCGGTGCTATAGCTGCGATCGTTTTCCTCGTCGCCGGCATAGTTTGCATAGACCGAAATCGGTTTCCAGGATCCATCTTCGGATTGTGCGTCGAGCAAGGTCTCTTTCATCGCAGCGTTCCAGCGATCCCACTGAGACCCGCCGCGTCGAAACATCGCCAGGGTCGAGTAGTACCAGAAGTAGAGGTTCCCGCGCGCTCGATACACGAAGGCATCGTCGGAAGTAAAGCGATAGCCGTCCGGTGCTCGCGAACTAATGAAGTCGAGCGCATCGTCCCATCGCGAATCCTCCAACTCCTCCCCTAACACGGAGAGCGCGAAGAGCGCCGCCGGTGTCGAACCCGGCAAGGTCGCGTAGGCGGAGTTGAGTCGAGCCGGGTCTTGGCTGTAACGAAACCAGCCACGCGAGTCGTAGGAGCTGGTCAAGAACTGCCGCGCCCGATCAAAGCTCTCCCGGGGAACCTCAATCCCGCCGAGCCGCGCGGACTCGAGGGCCATCACCTGCCAAGAACTGACCGACACGCGCGGCCAACCGTCCGATCCGCGACCATCCGGATAGTAATAGCCCCAACCACCTTGGCGCTTTCCGCTGCGCTGGTCTTGCTTTCGAAGGATCTGAAGCACCGCTCGCTCCAGAGGTTCGCGCAGCTTTGGACTTCCCGTAAGTGCAAAGCACTCCGCCAACGCGTAGGTCGCAATGCCATGACTGTAGGACGAGGAATATCCGAAGTGACCGGACTCCTCGTCTTGCTGCGCGAGCAGGAATCGAACGGCGCGATCTGTCAACTCGCTATAGACACTCTCGGATTCGGGAGTATGCCCGGCTCCTAAGAAGGCGAGCAACGCGAGCGCCGACTTGCCGACCCCAACCTCGAAATACTTCTCTTGAGAGAGCCCCGGTCTTCCCCAACCACCCGAAGAGTTCTGCTTCTCCGCCAAGTACGCCAGGCCACTCGCAACAGCAACTTCGGTCGCCTCGCCTCCGCCGTGCTCCGAAAGAGCGCGGCTCTTCTCGAGTCCGAATCTCGAACGATAGGGAGTCCGCTCCAACCGCTCGGCGATCACCCGATCACGATCATCGATGCGCTCCTCCTTCGCAAGCAACTGCCGACGACTCGGACGCGGCGCGAGCTCCACCTCGACTGCGGTCTTCAACCGCGACGGCTGCTCGGTTTGCCGCTCCCGCTCGCTCCACGCTCGCTTGCTCGGCACGAGCTCGTTTTGCACCGCACGGAAGGCGGCCGTCTCAGCCCTTCGAACGGGGCGTTCGGTCGGCTGGCGAACCTCAACCGCTCGCTTGGGAGTGTCGCGCGCAACGATCGGAGTGGCGAGGCTCTGCTCTCGATCGGGCAGCAGCTCCGGCACGTCACTCCGGCGGCTCTCCAGTTTCCCGGTCAGAGCATCGGCAACAACTGACTCTGCAGAACTCGGTTCAACAACCTCAAGAGCGCCGGAATCCGTCCGCGACGGCTCAAACGAATCGGCTCGGGGCGGGCGCTCCGCAACACTTGCTCTGCTCGGAATCGGGAGCTGGAGTCGCGCTGGATCAGCGGAGATAGCGCTTCGCAACTCGAAGGCCTCTGTCGGTTGGCGGACGGAAACGACCTGCTCGATCGATCTCGGAGCGGGTTCGTTTATCGCCGCATTCGGAACTCGGACCGGCGCTCCACCGTCATCCGCGAACCCTCGGCTTTCGAGTTCAACAGCAGACCTTCGCTGCGCGAGCGATGATAACAGGTCGACCGGAGTACTCGATAGAGCGCCGCTACGAGGCAAATTCTCGGTGCGCGAGAGGGACACAGTTTCCGGCTCTCGCCGTTCGCCCGCCGTCAGACTCACTTCGTGGTCGAATGCGGTTGCATCCGCGATTCTCCGCGGAGCCGGTAACTCCCGTTCGGTGATGGGGACTTCAGATTGAGCTTCGAATTGTGGGGAAGGCGCTTCTCGTTCAGAGCGCGACGGACTGCTCGGCGTAGGTCCGACGGCAAGTGCGAGCGCGGCTTCGCTCGCCGTCACGGACGTGCTGAACGAAGAGTCCGACGACGCGCGTTCCAGCTCGTGTCTTTTGCCGAGCGCGCCTCGCTCCAGCTCCAATCGATCGCCGCGTTCTTCCAACCCTCGACGAGGGTCTCCAGTAGCGGCGAGGTGAACACTAAAGAGAGCGGCGCGCTCCGGGAACTCCGAGATTCCGGGTTCGACGCCTACGCCTTGGAACCAGAAGAGGAGCGCGAAGTGCAGCGCGACAGAGGTCACAAAACACTTGTAGAGGATCTCGAGCTGCTGCCAGCGTTTCGCGAGCCACGCGAGGAGAGCGGCGAGCATCAGGGACGCGAGAATGATCAGGTCCAGTATCCCGATGGGGCGTCCCGGCAGGCGAAAGAGCTCGCGCGAACCGGCTCGATACAGGTTGCCACTCTCTCCGTCCTGGTTCGATGAGTAATACAGCGTGAAGCCATCGCGGGAAGAGAGCGGGCTTCGCTCGTCCGCTTCCGATCCCACGCCGGGAATCGATTCGGCTGGCAGCCACGCTCCGTCTCTTTGAACGCTCCGCCACAGATCGAAGCCACCAGCCCCGCCGGGTCGATCGCTCGAGAGAACCATCCCCAAACCGTTGGAAGCGAAGCACGGTTCGCGATCATCAAAGGGCGAGTTGACGGTCTCGAAGCTCTCCACCCCCCACTCGGGCGCCGACTCTCCAGCGCTCACGGCCTCCGCCGGACGTGCGATATAGAGATCCCAATCGCCCTCCCGGTTCGACGCGAAGGCGAGTGCGCGGCTGCCCGTAAGCGGCGCGGGATCGGACTCGTCCGCCGCGGTATTCAATCCCCCGCCGAGCGCCTCTGGCTCACCAAAGCTTCCGCTGTCGTAGGCGGATCGCCAGAGATCCAGCCCGCCTTCACCGCCGACTCGATTCGTGGCGAAGTACAGCGCGCTGCCCGAAAAGGCGGGAGCGAGCTCGTCGAAGTCGGTGTTGAGCTCGAACAACGGACGCGCGTCTTTTAGCTCTCCTCGCTCCATTTCCGCAACGTAGAGGTCGGCGTTGAGCCCCGCTTCGCCCGACACGAAGACGAACAACTCGCCGTCGGGCGAGATCGCCGGACCGTGTTCACTCGACTCGCTATTGACCGCGTCGGTCAAGGCTTCCGCATCGTCCCAAACCGCGAACCGAATCGACTCCTCACCGGTGACCGAGTCGTAAGTATGAACACCGTCGGTATACGCCGCGGTCAGTCCGAGATGGGGTTGGAATCTCAGGTAAGCCGCGAAGAAGCCTGCGGCGAGCAGCGCGACAACGATAACGACGTTCTTGGCCATCGCGGACCTAGGATCCCTCGATCGTTCCTACGGCCAAGTTGCGGAGACCGGCTTGGCCGCATGCATCCATCACCGCGACGATCGCTTCGTGGCGCGCTCCGCGATCTCCGCGAATCGTCACCGAGCGCTCCGTTTTCGAACGTGCGGCCTGGATCAAGCGCGAGAGAAGAGCCTCGGCGTTCAGGTCCTCGTCTCCCATTCGAATCGAACCATCGCTCAACACGTTGATGATCAGCTCCTCGCGGTCGACGTCTTTCGCCAGGGAGGACTCCGCTGCGGGAAGGTCGAGGTCGATTTCGCGTTCCGGATCGGCGAAGGTCGTCGCGAGCATGAAGAATATCAAGAGCAGAAAGACGACGTCGATCATCGGTGTCAGCTCGAGAACGAGTTCCGCGCGCGAACCGGATTCGGTATCGAGCTTCACGACGCTCCTCCTTCACTGACCCCGACGAGAGCCAACGACAACTCTTGGTAGCCGTCCTCCGCTCGACGCGCGAAGCCGTCGATACGACTCTTGTAGAAGTAGTAGAGCGCCTGAGTTGGAATCGCAATCGCGAGGCCCGCGGCGGTCGTCACCAAGGCCTGGGAGATGCCCGATGCGAGCGTCTCCGGGTTGCCCAAACCATCGCGAACGGCAATGCTCGAGAACGCTTCGATCATGCCCCACACCGTCCCGAGCAGACCGAGCAGCGGGGCGATCATCGCAACCGTGACAAGCGGCTGAAGGTTCGCAGACAGCCTCCGAACTTCGCGATTGCCCATGTCTTCGACGGCCTTCTCGCGTTCCAACATCGGCGCATGGGCATACTTCAACGCCGCTCCGAGAATGCGCTCGAGCGGCGTCGCCCCCCGCTCGCAGATCTCGATGCCGTCGCTGATGCCGCCCTCGCGTATCGCCTCGACGACTCGTGTGGCATGCGCTCGCTTGCCGAGCAGGTTCGCTCGCAGTCGAATCCAGCGCTCGACGGCAAAGGTCAAGGCAACGACAGAACAGAGCGCAAGCGGAATCATCAGCGGCCCGCCATCTGTAACCATGTCGTAGAGCGTGTTCAGTTCAGAGCTTGATGTTTGCGAAGCCGCAGTCGTCAACGTTGGTGTCATAGCCTCTCCAGTGGGGTCGAAATCTATTGAGTAGGTCGAATGCGTTTCAGCGTTCGAGTCGTCGGAGCGCCTCATCCGCCGAGCTTGAGTTGGGATACTTTTCGAGTAGGGACTTGTACTGCTCGCGCGCTTGCGCACTCTTCCCCTGAAGCTCGAGACACTGGCCGGACATGAGCCAAGCCTCGGCGACCTCTTCTTCATAGCCGAAGAGGAGCGCGACCTTTAGAAACTCCGAGAGCGCTGTCTCGACGTCGTCCTCAGCCAACGCAAGCTGGCCGAGTTCCAAACGGGCGCGTGCTGCGTAGATGCCTTCATCGCGTTTCAAGACTCGCGCGAACGCCTGTCGTGCCGCACGCGACGAGCCCTCTGCAGCCAGCGCTCGCCCGCGCCACAGCTCCGCATCCGCGCCGTGTTCAAACTCCGGAAACCGCCGCGCCAAATCCGCGAGAGCGGACCGCCCCGCTCGCCATTGTTCCAACCGACAGTGCGCAACTCCCAATCGGTAGAGCGCTTTCGAGGCAACCGAGTGTCCTGGGTACTCTTCGAGAAGGCGCCCGAGCGCTCGAGTTGATTCGGCAAATCGCTCGTCTCGGAAGTGCGCCTCACCGACGAGGTAGAGGCTCTCCCCCATGAGGTCACTGGAATCGAAACGATCGACAAGTTCCTGAAAGCTCGCGGCCGCGCGCTGGTTCTCTTTCTGTCGCAGCCGCGCAAAGCCCTGCATGTAGAGCGCGCGATCGGCCACGGGAGAGCCCTCTTCCGCTGCGGCGCGATACCACTTGATCGCCTCGGCATCTTCACCTTGCTCGTATCGCGCTTCTCCTAGAAAGAACGCCGCCTCGCACACGGCCGGTTCCTTCGGAGCGATGGAGAGCGCTTCGGTCAGCTCGGACTTCGCACCCGAGAGGTCCTTTGCGGAGAGAGCCAACCAAGCGCCTTCCACTCGCGCGGCGGCGACGTTCGCGGGTAGCTGGAGGCGCCGAGTCGCTTCGGCCATGACCGCCCGGGCTGATTTGTAATCTTCCGATCGTTCGAGCAGGCCGGCGACGGTTCGCGCACACGCCAAGAGCCGATCTTCGTCGGAACAGTTCGAAGCAAACGGCTTCCACGCTTGGAGGGCCAACTCACCTCGCCCCATTCGATCGGCGGCGAAGATACGCAGCTCGAGTGCAGCCAGGCCGAGCGTCGTACTTGGCGCGGCTAGCCGATCGAAGTCGCGAAGAAGCTCGATCGACTGCTCGTCGACCCCCAACGCGAAACAGGCCCAAGCCTCTCCATAGGTCGCCGCCGCGACGAGTTCGTGGTTCGGGTACTCCACTCGTAGCCGACGATAGATCGATCGAGAATCCTCGAAACGCTCGATGTCGAGTAGCCGCTCACCCCATTCATTGAGCGCGAGCGGCGCCTCGTCACTCGCTGGAAACTCGCGCACAAGTCGCTCTAGATAACGAACTCCCGCTTCTCCTGAGTGGTATCCGGCAAGCGACATCAGCGCATTCGCCGCATACACCCCGTCACCGTAGTGCTCAAGGTAGGCGACGAACGCACGTTCCGCCTCCTCCACTCGACCCTGCTTGTCTCTCGCCCGAGCCTCCATGTACAGCGCTTCGGCTTGGAGCGGAGAGACATCGGGCCCGACGGAAGCCTTGGCGAATGCATCCGCGGCTACCGCCCAGTCCTCCAAGAGGAATGCACACCAGCCAAGACGAACTCGCGCTTGGTGATTTTCCGCCCCGCCGCTGTCGTCGGATTGAGCAGCTCCTGAGAGGTACGTGCGAAAAGCCTCTAACGCGGCTTCATAGTTCTCCAGCGCAAAGAGAGCTTCACCCAGTGTCAACTGCGAGTGGCGTGAGTACTCGCCGGTCGGAAAACGTTCGAGTTGAAGCGATGCCAAGCGCGCGGCCCCTTCGTGATCGTCCGCACGAAAGTGAGCCATCGCCGCGGCGTAGAGCGCATACTCCGACTCGGACTTCGCGTAAGCGCGCGAAGCTTCCTCCGCTCGCCCCAACTTAATCAGTAAATCTCCTCGAGCGATGTCGATGCGTTCGGCGAGTTCGCTGCTCGGATTCGCCTCTCGGGCATGAGTCAGGGCCTGCAATGCCGGCTCGTGTTCGCCCAACCCAAAGTGCGCGCGCGCCCGCCAGTAATAGAGTTCCGGGCTCAACTTAACCTGGGGCAAGTGCAATGCAGTCAGCGCGTTCTGATGCTCGTCGACTTCGATCAGGTGTATTCCGAGGTGCAGCGCCGCCTCTTCGCAGAGCGGGTGACTCGGATATTCGTCGATCAGAGTCGCGAAGCTTCGCGCCGCCTCGAGGTGATCGCCGAGCTTCGCGAGCGCAAAGCCAGCGCCGTGAAGCGCTGACGCCCGAGACTCACCCTGGACCACCGAGCGATAAGCCGCCAAGGCTTCCTTCGGATGCCCGAGCGCCATCTCGGCCTCGCCGAGTAAGTGATTCAGTTCGTCCGCTAATTCGTCCTCACTCCAAGTCTTCAAAAAACTTCGAACGTGGCGCGCAGCAGCGTCAAACCTCTCGAGTCGAAAAGCGCACCAGGATTGCCCGTAAGCAGCATCCCGTGCGTACTCATCATTATCGTCCGCGCTCAATACGAGAGCGTAGGCGCGTGAAGCCCGCTCGAATTCGCCTTCCTGAAAGCGCGCCTCTCCGAGCAAGAAGGTCGCAGCCAGCGAGAGATAGTCGCCCTTCCCCTCGGCCGTGCGCTCGAAAGCGGTGGACGCTTCCGAGTATTGGCCGAGGTCGAGCAAGCACTGACCCAATCGGAACCACGACTCTTGTCCGAACTCGAAGTCATCGAGAGCCGTGAGCGCCGTGAAAGATTGCGCGGCCGTCTCGAACTGATCGAGCTCAAATAGCGAGAGCGCCAACCGGTATCGAGCGAGGTCGATTTTTTCGTGCTCGGGATAGTCTCTCAAGAAAGCTCGAGCTTCTTTCACAACAAGCTCGTGCATGCCTTCGCGCTGAAGGCCAAACAAGTACTGATACTGATCGTCGCCGTCGTCCGGCGTTTGAAACCCAGTCAGGAGAACTACGGACAGAGCGGTGGCACAGACACGAAACATGACTCGAACTCCAGTCGTCTAAAACTCGGAAACGCGGTTCGGATGGTGCGCGGGGAGCGTCCGAAATCGGACGGATTGAGCGGACGGTCCAATCCTGGTGACCGCTAGTTCGGAAAGCGCTTCGCTCGCTTTCACCGATTACCTCACTGCATCATGAAGCGACTAAACTCCAGCTTGACGCAACCCCTCAACTTTCACATTCGATCGGCGGACGAAACCGATTCGCCAACCGGCGCGAACAGCGCCGGTTGGCCACGTCCATCGGACTAGTGAAATTCTCGCTTCGAGAGAGCGTCGACTCGCTCGCGTAGATCGCGCAGATCCGATCGCAAGCTCTCGATGCTGGATTGCATATCGCTGACCAGCTCCTGCAATTGCCCAAGGGCTTCCCCGCTCTCGGCGTGAGGCGCGGCCCCGTGATCCCGATGGCTGGAGCGCTCACGGGTTCGCTCTTCGCGGAGCACTCGCTCCGGCGCAGAGCGGTGGTGCTTATCCGTTGCTTCCTGGCGCACTTGGCGTTCGCGTTCTTTGAGCTCAGCCTTCCGGCGGTGCAGATCATGGAGCTGTTGATTGTGCTCGTGAAGATCTCGCTCCTGCACAGCCACGCGCTCGGCTGCGGCGCGCGCTGCCATCTCCTGAACATGCAGCCCATGTTCCGCCAGGCGCTCCTGAGCCTCATTCAGCTCGCGCTGGGCTCTTTCCTGAGCACGATGCATCTCCATCACCGAGCGCTCGGCCTCTTGCTGAACTCGCAGAATGTGGTGTTCGCTCTCCCTCTGCTCCCGCTCGACGCATTCCCGAAGCTTCTGCTTACTCTTGTCGCAATCTCCATCAGACCCCCCGTAAATGGTCCGCTTGCCATTCGAGAACAGCGCGGGGATCTTCTCTTCGTGAAGGTCTCGTATCAAAACCTGGTACTCGTCCATGAACTCGCTCAAGCCTCGGTTGAACTCCTCGCTTTGAACCCCGTGAAGCTCCGCTGCAATATTTAATTGTGTCGCAGCGTCCACCCAAGCGTCCTCCGACTTGAAGAACTGTCCTTCAGCTCTCTCATCACTCAAGCTCTCGAACTCCTGCTCCCAGCATTCCCACTGGTCTTCCCAATTATCTTGCCACTCGTCGCGAGCGCCATCCCACTTCGACTCGAACGCTTCTAGGAACGTCTCCATTTCTTCCCGGGCGGGCCCGTCCATCTCTTCGAAGGATTCTTCAAAGGCATCCATCTGCTCTCCAAAGGCATCCTCCCATTCTTCGAAGACATCCTCCATCACTTCGAGTTGCTCTTCGTGCAGCTCCTCCCACTCCTCTTGCCAATCATCTTGGTCCCCGGAGGTTGAGAGGAAGTAGCGGAGGCGATTACTGTCCTCGTCTCCATCAAAGAGTAGCTGGCCGTTGCTCTTGAGAATAAGAGTGCGACCGTCATCACAGTCGCTCTCTTCGGGCTCGCAACAATCGGAACCCTCACAGCAACTGGAGGTCACGATTCGGATCACACCGTCCCCTTCAGCGCCAACCGAGAACAAGTTTTTGCCGTTCTCGTCCGTAGAGATCCTGAGCACTTGCCCACGGGAACCAGGTTCGGCAGAAAGCAAGGCTGTGGAACCGTGCGACTCGTTCGGGCTATGGATGACAAGGCCGTTTCCGGAGCTCACAGAAACTCGGGTTCCCTGCTGAGAGAGCAGTCTTTGTGGAGCGCGAGAGCGCGACGTCCGCGGCGTACGAGCAAAATTCTGCGGTGCCGTTGATCGGGTTGTCGCCGTTCGCAATCGGCGTAACCCCGACGGCGTCGATGTCCACGGAAACTGAGGAGCCTGTGGGATCGCGACCGCAGCCGGAGTAGCGGGCGTCGCCGGAATAGCAGGCGTTGCAGGCGTCACTGCAGCCAGAGGCGCCACGCTGACCACTGTCTTCGACTCATTCGGATCCTGCACGTCTTGAGCCGGTACAAGCGTGAGAGCAGTAACGCTCTCTTGAGCGGTACGGACCGCTCCTTCTCCGCCCGTAGCCACTAACGGCAAGAGAGCGCCAAGGGAGAGGGTTGTAAGTAGTGTGAGTTTCATCGGTTCATCTCCGTTGAGTGGATATCGGTAGTTTTGTAATCCGTTGAGTTAGGTCCGCTCTCCAAGACTCGAGCGAGCTTGGGCAATTCACTGGCTAAGACGATTCGCAGTTCGCGTAGACGATCGAGCTCTTGTTCGATAAGGGAGACGCTGTCATTCAGATCCTCCACGTCATCCAATCCCTGGATGACTGTGCGAATCGAATCGAGCTCGACGTTGAGACCATCGATCTCGACATCCAAAGCCCGCAGCGCCCCCTGAATGCTGACCATCAAGACGGAGCTGGTCGCCTCCGATTCACCGCTCGTCGGCGACGACTCTTGCGGAGCCGAGTCCGTGCGATGCTCTGAAGTTGTGGGCTGCTCTCGCGTTTCGCGATTCTGATTCCAGGTGGTCGTCGTCTCTGCAAAGTCCAGAGGTGCTGGGACGGCGAGACTTTTCTGGTAGCCGCCTTCCTCTGAGATGGGAGCTGCGGCAATCCCGGGAACAAAGCCAGCGAAGGCGATGAGGCCGGCGCTCGCGAGTACGACTCGAGAGCCGAACTTGTTCGGACGTTTCGACCGCCTGCGCCCTTTGTCGAGCAACCTATAGACCCGCGTGCCAAGCCTCGAACCATCCGCCATACCCGGAGCGATGAGCGGCTTATTACCGGCGACTAGCCACTCGGCGACTTCGGTCAAGCAGCTCGCTAGCGGAAGCTCTCGCCCCGTGTGAGCAACCGCCCAGTCATCGCTGAGGTACTCAGCCAAGTCGATGATTTGTTTGCGTGCCAGTCGGTTGAGCGGCTGAAAGAAGAACGCGGCGACGAGGCCTTTTGAGATGAGCTGCCACATGGGGTCTCTTCGAACCGCGTGCGCAAGCTCGTGGGCGAGCATCGCCTCCTGCTGCTCGGCATCGAGTTCAGTCAGCGCGCGAATCGGCAGACAAATCTCCGGACGGAAGAACCCGAAGGTGATCGGCGCCGCCAACTCCGTGCTCGTCGAGAGGCGAACCCTGCGCTTGTGACCCGATCGATGGAGTAGGTCGGCAAAGGTCGCGGCAATCGGAGAGTCCGCGACCGGAGTCCTTCGAAGGAGAGCGCGACGCAAGCGAACCAGCGCCAGAACAATCGCAAGACCGCCAAGGACGGTGCTTCCCACCCATGGCAGGAGAAACCACGGCGATGCCGGCAACGAAGGCAGGCTCGCCGCAGCGCCGATGAGGCCGGACTCTTCTTCAACCGGCAGCTCCGACCGGATCTCGCTCGTATTCAGGCCCGAATCGTCCACTGCCTCAGTCGAGATCACCGGTTCCTTCTTCGGCTTCGGTCTTTCCACCTCGGCTTGCTCTGGAGCGACCGCTCTCTCGGGCGTGGATGACCGAGGAGCCTGCAGCTCGATTCGCCCGGGTAAAACCGTGGACTTGCGTTCTCGGGTCGCGGTCTTCGGGTTCACTGTCTTCGGGGTTACCGCCCTCGGCTTCCCTTTGCCTGCTTGAGCCAGGTACTTCTGAAACATTTGCGGAACGCGAAGAGGAGCACTCGCCTGCGGTTCAACGACTCGCTTCTCTTCCGGTTTCGGTGCAACCGGTGACGATCGATGCGAAGCAAGTTCAACCGGCTCAAGAATCGAAATCGAGTCGGGTTCGCGATCCACAACGGACTGGTCAATCTCCATTTCGTCGTGCGGAGTCAAGAGCAACAGACTGCCCCCCATCGCACGAACTCCGAATCCAACCTGCACGGTCGCCGTCACCACGCCGCCGACAAGTGCGAATTTCCAGACTCCATCACGGACGGTGTCGGAGAAGCTCTTGACGCACCGCATCAAGAGCCACGCTCCGCCCAACAGAACTGTGCTGTGAACCGAGTAGGTCAGAACCCAGGCCAGAACGGTCGTCATAAAGTCGCTCCCCCAAGTGGACGATTCGAGCATGAGCATCTCAGCCCTCCAATCCGCGTTGGCGCTCGATCAATTCGCGCAGTCGCTCCAGCTCCGTCACGTCGATCTCCTGCTCGGTAATCAAGTGGCTGACCAGCGCACTGACGTCGCCCTCGAACAGCCGCTCGGTGAGCGAAGCCACCATCGTCCGCTGCACATCCGCTTCCCGGATCGATGCGCGGTAGACGAATTGCCGCCCTTCTTCCCGATGAACGACAACGCCCTTCTTCTCCATCTTGGTGAGCATCGTTGCGATCGTCGTCAGCGCCCGATCGGCTCCCAGCTCCTTGTGCACCTGGGCGACGGTCGCCTCGCCGTGGCTCCACAGCACCCGCATGATGGCGAGCTGCAGTTCCCCAAGATGATGTTGTCGGCTCATAGCTTGATTCCTGGTTTTCCGCTGGGGCGGGGCTCCTTTAGGCGCCCTCTTCGATCAACTACCCCGGTAATACGACCAAGGTAGTTGATGTCGTTTTGAGCCGCATCCTCTTTCTCACGGATCTCTGTAAGACCCGCGTCTAGAGCGAGCACTCACGCCCTCGAAGCTGGGCTAAACGTCGCCAGAAAAGCGACTTAGGCGTTGAGGTGCCCGACTTCCGGCGCTGCTCAGCCTTGGGCTATGCCCCCCACGCAAACCTCAGCTTGGAGAGATGAGCGCTCGAGCGGCATCGGGGATCGGGATGCTTTGGAGCTGCGAATCCACCCAGACGAGCGTCGCTTCCGCTCGGGCCAAAACACCCCGCTCCGATTCGAGTTCGTAGACCATTTCGAAGCTCTTCGTCCCCACGCGCGAGACGCCGGTCCGAATCGTCACGGTTTCGCCCGCCCCTCCGGGGAGCAGGAAGCGCACGTGGGTGTCGCCGAGCAAAAAGGGGAATTGGGCGCCTTCAAGCAGCCCCAGCTCGCTGAAAAAGGCGAATCGAGCCTGTTCGAGGAGCGTGAGGTAGACGGCGTTGTTCAGCACTCCAGCGGCATCGAGGTCGACCCATCGAATTCGCTCGGTGTGCTCGAAGATGTAACTCTGCCGGGTGGTTTCGGCCATTTCGAGTCGTCGGTCGTGAAACTAGCGGACGCTGCGAGCCGCCAACAGTGGGCGACCGCGATGCCCGGAGCCTAATGAGAAGGAATGCGTTCGGCGATACTCTGGCTTCCACGCCTCCGGAAGAAGCGCTCTGTACACCTCATTAACAACGCCTTTTCTCCCCGCGCTCCCCAGTACAGTCAAAATGATCGGCGCTCGGCCGCGCAAGGGAGGGCTCGTGAGCGGGCCAGAGCGGATCACAACTCCCATTCTGGCCCCTTCGCTTTTGTCCGGGCCAACCCCGGAATCAATCTCTTCTTCAGGCTCCGCCGAAGATTAAGAACGCACCCGCAAAGCACTCCAAGAATGCTGTTCACCCTGCTGCTCACCGCCCTCGGATCGACCCCTCCCGAGCCGGCCGTCGTCAACTCCAACTACTTGCTCGCGCTTGCCCCTGAGAACTCGGTCTCCGTGCTTGCGATCGGAAACTTGGACGAGATGCGAGAGGCCGCCAAAAAGAACTCCTTCGTCCGTTTCGCCGAAGACGAACAAGTCGCCGCTCTGTTCAACAATATTGCGGGCGACGCGATGGAGAAGCTGGCCGCTGAACTTCAGCTGAACCAAGTGCTCGGACCGGACATCGACCTGGCTGCGCTCTTGGCCAGCCTGCACGGATCGGTCGTGCTCTTTTCCGAGACGCCGAACCAGAACATGCAGGACCCGCTAGTCGGATTGATGATCGAGCTCGGCGACGACCGGTCCGGCTTCGATCAGGTCTTCAGCGGTTTCATGGATCGCATGGGGAACAAGATGTCGGTCTCCGGCTCGGACCATATGGGAGTTCCGGTCATGAGCTTTCGGCCCAAGGAAGCCCGTGCGGAAGGCGTGCTGCATCTCGCGGAGCTAGGAGACGCCGTAGTTCTGATGGGAGGCTCGGGAAGCCCCGCGGCGATGACCCAGCTTCAGGGAATCATCGACCGATGGTCGGGAGCGAGCTCGACCGGCGGTCTCCTTCAAAGCGCGAACTTCAAGAGCGCTCGCGGTTCCCTCGAATTCGATCCCCATATCGAGTGCTACTTAGACGTTCATTCGCTGTGGAGCTCTCTTCAGAATTCGGGCGAGCTTCGCCATGCCGAGCTTCCCGAAGACTTGCTCAATGAAATCGGACAGGTTCGGTGGTTGCACGGCGGAGCGCGAATCGGAACGGGCGAGGAACTCGACTTTCAATTGGGGCTCGACATGCCCGAGGAAGGAATCATCGCTTCCTTCGCAGGTCTCTTTGGCGGCATTCCCATCGATCTCATGCGCCAAGTCCCGAGACAGAGCTCCAGCATCTGCAGCCTCAGCCTCGACCTCCACGGATTGTTCAATACAGCGAACGACTTACTGCGCGCCTTCGACGAGCAGAAGTTCAACGAAGCTCAGCTTGCCCTTCAGCGTGTCAACGACATGGGAATCGACATCGAGGGCAACTTTCTCTCCCAACTCACGGGCGGGTACGTTGGCTTTAGCGTCGAAGTCCCCGCCTCGGAGTCGCTGCTCGGCATGGCGGGTTCGATGGCCGGTGCGGCCAATGGTGACGACCCGCTTCCGAGCTACGCGAGCGCAACGATCATCGGGCTCCAAGACCCGGGCCCTTTCAAGGCTGGCATCGACAAAATCCTCGAAACGTTCAACCAGCAAAAACTCACCACGGATGTTGCGAACGGCCAGCAAGCCCACTCGGTCAACTTCGGGTTCTTCGGAGTGCACTGGGCGTTCACACCGAAGAGCCTCGTGTTGGGCATACAGCCGACTCCCGTAGCCGAAGCACTTCGCATGCTCGGGGACGATTCACTCTCGATCATGGACAAGGGGCGCTTCGCCGGTCCGATGCAAGCGAACCGCCGAGCCTTCCACTTTTCCATTCGAGACACGGCAACCAATCTCAAGTCGGCTATGGGTGGTCTTCAGAGCGTTTCTCGAATGCTCCCCATGCTCTCCATGTTGACCGACTTCAAAGTGCCCGAAGGCTTCCCCATCAACGCGCAAACTCCCTGGCCCTCACCCTCGATCGTGAGCCGTTACTTTGAAGGCACGATCTCTTCGGCGGTCACCTGGGACGAGAGCTCGCTTCGCCTTCGATTAACCTCCAAGTAGGTCGGGGCGATCAAGCAAGGCGGTGACGCCGCACGAGCCACGGGCTGCTAGAGCCAAATCTCGCAGTCCCCGTCCGCTTCGCGAACCTTATAGGTCTTCGCGCGCTTGCAGGCCGAGTTCACCACGTCGCCGTTTTTCGGGTCGAACCAGAAGTTGTGCAGTGGACAGATCGCATAGCGGCCTTCGTGAAGCGGCCCTTCGATGATCTGGCCATCCTCGTGCGGACAGCGCGCGTCGAGCGCTTCTAGCCGCCCCTCCACCCGACAGAGAATCACCTCGACGCCTTGACCCGCCAGCGGATCGCCGAAGATTATTTTCTTCGCGAAGCCCTCCTCAAGCTTGCCGGCCCCCCGAATAATCGCCGGTTTGGACCCAAAGACGGAAAAGACACTCTTCAACCAGGTGAACATCGCGGCATGCTATCAGACCCGCTGAACTCGCAAGAGTCGCCGCGCCTATGAAGCCCGTTCTTCTCCTCAATGTTGTCGGACTCACTTCGAGTCAACTCTCCGAATCGACGCCCCATCTTCGAGCCCTCGCCACTCGAGGCTCGGCGGCGCCGATGACGACCGTCCTCCCGGCGGTCACCATGAGCGCTCAGGCGACCATGCTCTCGGGAGGATCACCCGCCGATCACGGCGTTGTCGGCAACGGCTGGATGGATCCCGTGAGCCGCGAGATCGCATTTTGGAAGCAGTCGAACGATCTGATCCAAGGCCGCAAGCTCTATGAGCGGGCGAAAGAGCGCGACTCGAGCTTCACCTGCGCCAAGCTCTTCTGGTGGTTCAACATGGGAGCCGACGTCGACTGGTCCGTGACGCCGCGGCCCTACTACGCGGCCGATGGTCGCAAGAACCTCTCGGTCTACACCTCGCCGCCGGAGTTTCAAGACGAGCTCGAAGGCCCGCTCGGCAAGTTCCCCTTCTTCGACTTTTGGGGGCCCCGCGCGGGGTTGGCTTCGAGTCGCTGGATCACGGATAGCGCGCTCTCCACCATGAAGAGCCACCGACCGACGTTGACGATGGTGTACCTCCCCCACCTCGACTACGACTACCAGCGCCTCGGACCCGACGCTCCACATTCCAAACGAGCGCTCTCTGAAGTCGACGCGCTCGTCGGTGAACTCGTCGCTGGCGCCGACGCGATGGGCGCGGAGACCGTGGTCGTCAGCGAGTACGGAATCGAATCCGTCCGGCGTCCGATCCACATCAATCGGTGCTTGCGCGAAGCCGGCTTGCTTCGAGTTCGCACGGGTCCGTTTGGCGAGACGCTCGACCCCTTCGCGTCAGAGGCCTTCGCCGTGTCGGACCATCAAGTCGCTCACGTCTACACGCGCGATGCGAAGACGCTCGCCAGAGCGACCGAAGCGCTCGACAAACTCCCGGGAATCGAACAACTCTTGAGCGGCGACGGGCGCGCTGCCGCAGGTCTCGATCACCCCAACGCCGGTGACCTGATCGCCGTCGCCGACGCGGATGCGTGGTTCACCTACTACTACTGGCTCGACGACGCGCAAGCTCCCGACTTCGCCCGCACCGTCGACATCCATCGCAAGCCCGGCTACGACCCAGCCGAGCTGTTCGTCAATCCGGCTATCGCCTTTCCGCGCTTGCGCGTGGCGAGCCGGCTCGCGCGCAAAGCGATCGGCATGCGCTACATGATGGACGTGATCCCGATCGAAGCCGATCTCGTCCGCGGAAGTCACGGGCGCTTGCCACAAACTCCCGAGCGCGGCCCGGTCTTTATCACCGGCGCGGGCTTCGACTCTTGTGGCGGCGAGCCGGAGACGGGCGTCGTTCAGATGAACTCCGTCTCCGAACGAGTGCTCGCGCTCCTACTTCGAAAAGACCCAGCCGACTAGGTTCTTCAGAGTTGGAGCCTGGCCAGAGGACAAGAGCCCGATTCGGAAGACCTTGCCCGCCGCCCAGACGCAGCCGACGGTGAAGCCGGCGGTGAGGATGACGCTCAAGATGAGCTGCCACATGGGCGGTCCGGGATCGATCGCCACCCGCAACATCATGAGCATCGGTGTGGCCGGCGGGAATAGAGAGAGGCCCACGGCGAGCGCGCTGTCCGGGGATTTCAGGACGACCACGAGGAAGAACATCGGGATCATCAGGATCATCATGCCCGGAGTTATCAGACTCTGAGCATCGCGAATCTCCGAGCAGGCGGCACCGACGGCAGCAAAGAGCGAACTGAAAATCGCCATCGCCATTAACTGAAACAACAAGAACCATGCGTAGATCCGCATCGGAATCATCGCTTCCATCTCGAAGTAGTGCGTGGCAATGAAGATCGAGCCGAGATAGACCAACGAGAGAGTCATCGACAGCAAGATTGTTCCGGCGAGTTTGCCGAGCATCAATTGAAACGGCGTCACGGCGGAGACCAAGACCTCTGAGATCTTCTGCATCTTCTCCTCGAGCACAACGTTCAGCGCTTGCGGTGCGCTCATCATGATCAACATGAACAACAGCATCACAGAACCAAAGGGAATCGCAAAACTCTGGATGTCGTTGTCTTCTTCGCCGCCGACTTCCTCGCCGTCGATGGACTCCTCGACGAGGCCGCGCGCGTCAAATGTGATCAATCGCTGTAGGTCGGCAACGAGCTCAAGATCGATGCCTTTGGCTGCGAACCGCGAGTCTTCAACCTTGTCCTGGATCGTCGAGCGGATCCACTTGGACAAGTCCTTGTAGGT
The DNA here is from genome assembly GCA_029259635.1 of Planctomycetota bacterium. GTDB lineage: Bacteria > Planctomycetota > UBA1135 > UBA1135 > OFTM34. The sequence continues at coordinate 390,112 of JAJDEU010000013.1, forward strand.
CGAGGAGGCGGAGTAGTAGTAGACCTGATCCTTCGGGCGCGTTCGTTCGGCCAGTATGTTCTTCCCAATCACGACGAAGGCAAAGAGCTCTCCATTGCGGACGCGATCCGAAAGCACGAGCTCGGCAGAACGGCTCTCATCGCCGTGTTCGTACTTCTCCATGCTGAAAGCGGGCAGATACTGCTCGCGAATAGCAAGCTCGTCTTCCTCCAGAGATGCGCTCTCACCGCCACCGGAACTCTCTACCTCAAGTCCCTCACCGACCGCGCCCAATCCCTTGAACTCGATCTTGCCCGTCTTGTAGATGCCCGAATTCCGGGCTTCGAGCGCTTCCTCAAGATAGTCATAGAGTTCACCGGACTCATCGAGGACCGCGAACTTTCGCTCCTGAATATCAACATTGGACTCGGACAGCACCTGCATGATCAGTCCGGCTCCCATCATAATCGGCATCATGATGATCCCGACGATGAAGGCCTTGCTGCGAACGGCGTTGAGGTATTCCGTAAACGCGATGGTCAGCACCTTAGACATGAGCGACCTCTTCAGCTTCCGGACCGGCGATTCGCACGAAGATGTTGTGCAGCGAGGGTTCGGAGATCTCGAAGCGATTGACGGTCGTGACCGCCATCAGCCTCTGCAGGAGTTCTTGTGAGTCGCCGCTGAACCGAACCTCTTGCTCGGTTCCCATATCGTTGATGGTTTCGATCCCTTCGAGATCGTCGAGAACAGCGCGCCCACCGCTGAGCTTGAGGCGAATCGTATCGGCGCGATAGGACGCGCGGACACCCGCGACGGTCCCGTCGAGCACCTTCTTCCCGCGATAGATCATGAAGATTGAATCGCACATCTGTTCCGCCATCGACATGTCGTGCGTGGAGAAGATCACGGTCGAGCCCGCATTGCGAAGTTCCAGAATCGCCTCGCGCAAGACTTCCAAATTCACGGGGTCCAATCCGGAAAAAGGCTCATCCAAAATGACCAGCTCCGGCGCGGAGATCACCGTGCTGATGAACTGAACTTTTTGCGCCATCCCCTTCGAGAGCGCTTCGACCTTCTTGTCGAGCCACTCCCCCAGCCCGAGTCGCTCCATCCACTCCGCGCCCGCGCGACGCGCATCGCGCTTCGCCATCCCCTTGAGCATTCCGTAGTAAGTCAGAAGACGCTTTACGCTCATCTTCTTGTACATGCCGCGCTCTTCGGGGAGATATCCGATGCGATTGTTCGACGCGCGCGTCTCGCACTTCCCCAGCACCTCGATCTCACCTTGATCCGGATGGATGATGTGGAGGATCATCCGAATCGTCGTCGTCTTTCCCGATCCGTTCGGACCGATGAAGCCGTAGACCGACCCCATGGGGATCTCCAGATCGAGAGAATCGACGGCTCGATGAGCCCCGTAGGTCTTCGTGACTCCGGAGAGTCGAACGGCATTCATAACGGCAATCGGTGAGATCGGTTAGGAGAAGGAGTGGGCAATAGCAAGCTCTCCTTCGCTCCTCGACGGCTGAGAGTCACAAGCGCTACTGTCGCCTAGCTCGCCCCGTAATTCCAGGCCTTACGCATTTGTTGGAGTGGCGGGGAACGAAAGCGCTCACGACGCGCTTCTTTCCCGGTTCGATTCACAGAAGAGCGAGTTGGACTACCTTGATTCGGGAAGATCGGGCATTCTAGGAGGAGCTCCGCGCGCCGCTCAGGCCGCAAGTCTTACGGGAACCAGAACCTGGCATGCCGCATACCCAAGATCTGAATAATACGCTGACGCTGATCCTCGCCGGTGGACAAGGCGAGAGACTGATGCCTCTCACGCAGGATCGAGCGAAGCCAGCCGTGCCCTTCGGCGGTTCCTATCGGATCATCGACTTCACTCTGACGAACTGCATCCATTCCGGTTTGCGGAGCATCTACGTCCTGACCCAGTACCAGGCGCGCTCACTCGAGGAACACATTCGCTTCGGATGGAATTTCCTCCCGCGCCGACTTGGCCAGTTCATCAGCGTTAGGCCGCCCCATCACCTGCAGTCAGGCAAGTGGTATCAGGGCACGGCCGACGCCATCTATCACAACATCGACACCCTGGAGAAAGAGCGCCCCGAGCACGTGCTGATTCTCTCCGGCGACCACATCTACAAGATGGACTACGGTCGCATGTTGGTAGAGCACAAAGCGAAGGGCGCCTCACTGACCATCGGCGCCATTCCGGTTCGCACGCCCGAAGCCTCGCGCTTTGGCGTCTTCGAGGTCGACGATGATCGCAAAGTCGTCGGCTTTCAAGAGAAGCCCGATGACCCGCGCTCCATGCCGAACCGACCCGGCTGGTCGTTGGCGTCGATGGGCATCTACCTCTTCGAAACGGAGAAGCTCATCGAAGTCTTGAAGGAGGACGCCGCGCGCGAAGGCTCCAGCCACGACTTCGGTAAGGACATTATCCCGCGCATGATCCAAGACTCGCCGGTCTATGCGCACGATTACGTCGATGTCAGCAACTCAGCCGAACCCTACTGGCGCGACATCGGAACCTTGGACTCCTACTACGAGGCCAACATCGACCTCTGCCGAGTCGAGCCGAAGTTCAACCTGTACGACTCGAACTGGCCGATCTACACGCTGATCCGCTACGAGCCGCCGGCGAAGACGGTCTTTGGTGATCCGGCGGGCAAAGGCCTTCGAGCGGAGGTCTTGGACTCCCTCCTGTGTTCCGGCGCGATCATCTCCGGTGCAAAAGTGAAGCGCTCGATCATCTCCAGCCAGGTTCGCGTCGAGGAACGCGCCACGGTCGATAGCTCGATCCTCTTTAACGGAGTGCGCGTCGGGAAAGGGGCCCGCATTCGGCGCGCCATCATCGACAAGTGGGTGAAGATTCCCGACGGTGCCGAAATCGGATACGACCTGGAGCTCGACGCCAAGCGCTTCAAGGTGACACCATCCGGCGTCGTCGTGATCCCTCACGGCTACGACTTCGACCGGAACGCTGCCCAGGCTCCGGCTCCCGAGAAGGCGCCGACCTAAGCCAGACAAGGCAACTGCGCTCGGGAGCGCAGCTGCGATCGAGCTCGAGGTCGAACGCAGTGCGAGTCGGGCGGTCGCGCGCTACTGAATCGGGACGAGCTCTTCGATGTACTTCGGAAGCATCTGTCGCCATGTCGGCCAATCGTGGTCGTAGTCTTCGCCCCAAGCGTCGACCCGATTGGGGATACCCTTCGCGCCCAGCTCTTCTGCCATATTCCACGACTGCTTAGGCTCTTCCCAGCGACCGTCTCCGTGGGTCAGCAAGACAAAGCGCTTGCGCAACTGCTTGAGATGATCGCCCTCCGGCATCTGACCCAAAAAGTGGATCGGAGAGGCCTCGTAGAAGGTGCTCGTCATCTTGCCGTCGGTAAACTTGGTCAGGTCGTAGGTACCACTCATGCAGATCGCTTGAGAGAAGACGTCCGGATAGCGGCACAAGACGGCAAGCGAATGAAACGCCCCGATGGACGCGCCGGCGGTGACAATCTCAATCTCGTCCGAGTTGCAGTCCTTGCGAATTGCAGGCACGACTTCATTGCGAATGAAGCTGTGAAATTGCGTCTGGATCCAGGTGATGTGTTCGAGCGACGCGTCCTTCGAGAACATCACCTCGCCGGCGACACTGTCGACGGAGTAGACCTTGATGCGTCCCTCTTCCAAGAGCGGCGCTAAGACGTCCAGCATCAAAAAGCGTTCGCTCTCTTCTGCGTCGCCAGCAGCTGTGGGGAAGAGTAGAAGCGGCGTTCCGTGCGTTCCCCACCGAACGACATCGACATCTTGCTCAAGCCGTTCGGAATACCAAGTCGTCGTTTCTTTCAAATTACTGCTCCAAGGACCGTTAACTGGCCACTTCGGTTTGATGCTCTCTCCATGACTGAACGCGAGACCAGAACAGATCCGTGAACTCGTCCCACTCGTGCTCGGGGAACATCGTCTTCACCTTGTCCCGAATAATCGTCTTCGCCTCGTCGCTCGAGAAGAAGTCCATGACGACTTCCTCTAGGTGCCCGAGGTGTCGCTCACAAAACTCTTCGAACTTCGCGGTCTCGAAGTGCTTCTCGCCCAGCTTGCCGTACTCGATCAGCTTCTCCTCGAAGCTGATGTCCTTGTCGGCGATCTTAAAGTACGGCTTCCAATCTTGATTGAGCTTCATCGGCCGCTCGGTTGCCGCGCAGAAGAGCGACCAACGAATCTTGGCCATCACGAGCCAAGGGAAGTGGTAGTGCAGCGAGGTCACCTGCGAATCCGGGCAAGCATTCGCATAGTCAATCGGATGCCAAACCCGGGTATCGGTGTGACGCAGAAGCTCACAGGAGTTGAAGTCCCAGCCAAAGAAGCTGTTGATCGTGAGAGTGGATGCGCGGAGCAGAGCGAGCTCGTCGGCGGCTAGCTCATTCTCTCCGACAACGTACCGATCGTGCTGCGGCGCGGACGGGTCGTACCGCATGATCCGCACCTGCGGCCCGATGCCGAGACAGCGCACGAAGACGTCATAGGGATCGACGGCTTTCTGCAGGTGCATGATGTGCCGCCCGCTCTGATCGTAGGCCTCGCGAAGTTGGTCCGCGTCGTCGATCTTCGTCACGCCCACCCACGCGCCGCCGTCGTAGGGCTTCATGAAGAGCGGATAGCCGATCTTCTCCCCGATCTCGCCCAAGTCGAATAAGCGCGCGTAACGGTCCATCGTCGGCTTTAGATCCGCCGTCTCTTCGTGCTCCTTCGGCGGCACCAGCCACGTCTCGGGAATCGGCATGCCGAGCCTCATCATGGCGCAGTAGCTCGTCTGCTTCTCCATCGATTGAAACGTCCACGGGCTGTTGAGCACGTAGGTGTCGTCCATAATCGCGATCTTCTTGATCCACTCGCGACTGGTCCGATACCAGTACGTCAATCGATCCATCACGAGGTCGTAGCGCGAAGTTTCACGCAACCGATGAGGTTCGATCGAGACGCGTTCGACCTCAAAGCTGACTTTCCGCTTCCCAATCGGTAGCTCAAGGTCGAGACGTTTGATGATCTCCTCATAACAGAAGGGCCAACACAGGTCTGCCCCGAGCGAAAGCCCGATACGCTTCTTCACTTTTGCCAACTTAAAGCCTCCGCCTTATTCGTAGATCATCCAGAGCGGACCGGGGAAGAGCCAGGACAGCGCCTCTCGCATGCGATCACGCCAATTGTCCCAGTTGTGCCCGTCGCGGGCCTCTATATAGCGAACGTCCATTCCCGTCCGCTCGAGCAGCGGCACCATGGATCGGTTGTAGTAAATGAGCGACTCATAGGTCCCGCAGGTCACGCAGACCTTTTCGACGGGCTTGCCCGGCGCTTCGCGAAAGGCATTCACGAACTTTACGATCGGATCGAAGAGCGGTCCGCGATCGTGCTCGTTGCCGATGTCGGTGAACGCGAAGGAACCCGACTGCAGCAAGAGCGACGAGAAGAAGCCGGGATGATTCCAAGCGGTGTGCAGCGAGGTGACGGCTCCGAAAGAGGCCCCCGCTAAACCGCGCGCTTCCGGAGTCCCCACGAGCGCGTACTTTCCCTCGAGCGCGGGCACCAGCTCCTCGACGAGAAAGCGCCCTTGCTTCTCGTTTGCAGCGTACTCATCCAGTCGTTTGGGCGATTGGGTGAGCGCGACCACTATCGGCGGAATCTCCTGCCGGTGAATGAGATTGTCGAGCACGAGCTTGAGCCCAGCAAAACGCACGAAGTCCTCGCCGTCGTGCATAACCAGCAAGGGATAGCGCCTGGTCTCGCGATAGCGCGCCGGCAGATAGACCTGGAACTTTCGCGGCTCGCCAAAGACCTCGCTGCCGATGATGTGATCCACGATCTCGCCGGGGCGAGCTTCGTTATCCGGATGTACCCAGTCGGGCACCTCGTAGCCTGCCCCCTGAACGACCGAATTGGCGCCGTACGGATCTTGCGCGGTGTGCGGATTGAGAGGGTCGCGAATCAGGCGACGCTGGTCCCCCTCCGCGATTTCAAGTTTGTACTCCACGCGTGAACACGCGGGGATATCCATAGTCAGAGTCCAAAACTCCGTGCCGTCGATGCGCTCAAAGGCCTGGGTCGAAGAGAGCCCGTAGATCCAATGCCGCATGAGCACTTCGTCTGCTGCGCCGCGAAAGAGAAAGGTCGCTTCCGTTCCATCGATCACGGGGAATTCGTTCTCGCGAGCAAAGCTCTCGAGTTCCGCCCGATTGAGATCACGGCTCTTGCGAAGATCACCTGCTGAAATCATCACGCTGCGCTCAGCTCCTTCAACAATCCATCGGCGGTGAGGCACTGTGTTCCAACTTCTGGCTTGAGTGCTCCGTTGGAGTAGGCGACCTGCGAGAGTTCATCGAGAGCGATGCACTTTGCGGGACCGAAGCGCCTCGCGAACAACTCGACACGAGTCTTGTCCTCCAGCCGGAGTCGCCGCGACGCGTGTGGCAGTGCGACGACATCCTTGCAGAGCCCGAAGCCACACTCGAGCACTTCCGCATCGCCAGCGCCTTGGGGCGGGCTGTCGTGAAAGAGAACAACTCGTTCGCCGAGCACCATCGCGCCCGCGGACCACGCGAATATCGGAACCTTGGGAGCAAGCCCTATAACGTCCATGAGGCGCATTCGATTCAAAAGGATCGCGACATGACCACCGGCGATGCACAACGCCTGGCACGCCGACATCTCCGAAGCGATCGCGTTCCGGTGATGAGCGACATGCTCGCGATCGCCGGGAGTCCACTTCGCGTCGAACTCCGCGTGAACCTCGGTGATTCGCTTCAGGTGATCCGCATCGAGCTGCCGCACGGCTCGAATCGCATCAGCCCGCGCTGGATCGAGGAATTCAGACTCCCCGTCGCTTCGCCCGAGCAGCTCGCGCGCCGATTCGAGCGCATGAGCCAGCTGTAGACGGTAATAAGTTTGGATCTTGCGCATCGTGTTGTGGCGACCGCGCATGGCTTCGAACAGCTCGCCGTCGCGCTCAAAGATGTCTTCCACGCGCTGGTAGATGGAGAGATTCCGAATCTCCATTCCGACGTGCTCCGCAAGCTCGCGATCTTCACCCTCGCGCTCCTCCCAGCCCGCGGTCACAACAGCGACGGAGCCCTTCACCTTCGACTGCTTCAACGCGGCGGACAACGTCGGCTTGAGCCGCTGCGGTCCCAACAAGACAATCTCCCGTGCGCCACTCATTCCGCAACCATCCTAAAGTCATTCGAAAACGCATCCGCGAGCTCGAGCGTCGCGCCGAGATCCGGGTGCCGGACAACAATCCAACCGTCGCCCGTGACCACTTTTCTGTAGTCGCGAACCGGCGCACCGATCGGATTCAGATCCATGTGAACGACGTGCTCGCCATACTGCCCGAGCAAACCGGCGAGGCCCTCGTGCGCCTTGATGCGGCCGGTCCCGTAGGCCCGCTTGAAGACGAGCGCCGCATTGAACTTCTTCGTCGTGTCTTGCATCGTCCGCCCGTAGGCGATCGCTTCGCCCCAGAGCTGAAACAGATCGATGTCGCAGGAATAATTCATCCCATGCGTCAGTCGGCCACCGGGAGCGCGAGCACCAATCTCGCCGAATACCGCTTCACCGTCCGGCTTCAAGAACCACTCCATGTGGGTGAAGCCCGTGTCGAAGCCCAGCGCGCGCAGCACGCGCTGTCCGAGCTCGCGACCCTTCTGATAGACCTCGGACTGAGTATCCATCAGCGAAATCGCCTGCGGGCTAATCCACGGATTGAGCCTCGCCGTGAGGGGTTTCGGCCGATACCACGAGATGTTGTCGAACAGCACATCGCCATTCGCACAGACCGTATCGAAGGTGTACTCCTCACCTTCGATGAACTCCTCGACGCTGACCTCCGGAACATGCCCGATCAAGCGCAGCGCCTGTTCGAGATCTTCGTCCGAGTGAATTGCGTAGGTGTCCGCCGACCCCGCTCCGTCGATGGGCTTAATGATGATCGGATAGCCGATCGCTTCTGAGTACTCACGAATTTGCTCGGTCGTACTCGCCCGAGCGTGCTTCGGAGTACGGATCCCCGCCTCGTCGAGCACGGCCTTCATTCTGTCCTTGTCGCGGAACGCCGTCGCTTGTTCGACGTTGATCCCAGGCGCGCCCAGCGCCGCCCGCAGCTTCGCAGCCAGAACGACTCCGGGCTCCCACAAGCACTCGACGCGATCCATGTTGCGTCCGCGCAGCCACTGCTTGATTTGTTCGACGACTTCGTCTTCCTCCCACAGACTTGCAACCTGCAAGTAGTCCGACAAGCCGGCGCGCGCATCCTCGTGAAGTCCGCGCGCGGCCCCATCGCCGACACCGAAGACTTGGACGCCTGTTTGCGCCAAGCCGCGAGTGAAAAAAGCCAAGTCCTCGGGGAAACCCGGCGAGATCATCAGGACATTCATTAGGCGTCGCTCCTCGCCGTCGTCGCAGGATCACCCAGGTGAACGCGAACCGATTTCAAAAGTTTCCTGAGGCCAGCCTTCACGACTTCGCTGTCGGGATCTCGCAAGATGATGTAGCCCTCGCCCTCGTAGCTCGACGCTTGCGGCGAGCCCACCTTCGGAATACGTGCCTCGACGATCAATTCGCCGAGCTCATTCTCGATCTCCTCAAGACCGCGAACACTCGCAACCTGTCCGGCTCCTTGTCCGCGCAGGAAGACGGCGCCGCAGGAGTACTTCCGCTCCGGAACGGCAAAGCGCTCGTGAACAACGAGCTCTGCCCAAGCCGAATAGAAGTCCGTGTCGTGGGCGTAGGAGAGCAGTGTCGTGAACTGTGCACCCGGCGGGCGAGCGCCCACCTCGGAGATCGCGATCGAACCGTCGGAGCGGCGGAACCACTCCATGTGCGAGAGCCCGGTAACCATGCCCAGAGCGTCCAACGACTTGCTGCCCGCGGCGCGGATATCGGCAAACTCCGCATGGTCGATCTCGCGCGGCAGAAACACGCACCACTGGATCCAAGGCGACTCCATCACTTCGAGCGGCGAAGGGAAGTACTTCGAGATCGAGTGAAAGACGTGCTCGCCTCCGACGGTCACCGTGTCGAAGGAATACTCTTCGCCGCGGATAAACTCTTCGAGCAGAAGCGGGGCGGCTTTCGTGGGCGGAATCGATCGCATGTAGCTGACCAATTGCTCGCGCGTCTCGACTCGCACGGTGTTCTTTGCGCCGGCACCATCCGGAGGTTTCGCGATCAGCGGATAGCCGATGTTCTCTGCGGACTTGAGAGCTTCGTCCGCAGTCGTCGCGAGTGCGTGCGCTGCGCAGGGCAAATCGTTGGCGCGCAGCACATCCTTCATCTGCGCTTTGTCGCGGAAATTCGTGGCGGTCTGAAGGGCCATGCCCCGAATTCCGAGCTTCTCGCGAACCTTTGCGAGCGGCTCCTGTAGCTGCTCGAGGATTCCGATCAGGCGGTCCACCCTTCCGCCCAGCTGTTCGGCCAGCACGCGGACCGCCTTTTCCAAGCTGTTCGAATCAAGGGCGTCTTCGATCTGGTGAAAGGCCACAATCGACTGCCGAATATCCGCGGGCAACTTGGACGCTTTTTCCTGACTGATCACCGCCAGACGAACGTCTGCAAGCTTGGAAGTCGCGCGCACAAAGCGCAGCGAGGTCTGCATTCCAAAAGGAACCACGAAAATCGCGTGGAGCATAGTAGAGCGCGAAGGATGTAGCGCCGAGGGCTGAGGTGCCGCGCGGCAGAAGAGGATGCAAGCACCGGCTTGCTGTTCAAAGTCTCGGTGAGGCCCAAGCCCTGCGGGTTCAACCTGAGGCTTCGAAAGGGGGCGTAGAGTAACCTGTGCTGACTCTGGGCGCCATCTGAGTCGAGCTTTGATTATCCTCTAGTCGTGCTATCGATCGCTCTTCGTACCTCCCGCCTACCCGGGTTCACGGCCACCAGCCCATCATGACGCCGCTTCGCATTTGCATGCTCTCGTCAGAAGTCACGCCGTTCGCCAAGACCGGCGGATTGGCCGACGTTTCCGCCGCGCTTGCCGGCGAGCTTCATCGCAAAGGGCACGACGTGCTCTTGTTCATGCCGCTCTACGAGCGCGTTGAAAAGGGCGACTGGCAATTCGCAACCGTCGACGCTCTCCGCGAGTTCTCGGTTTCGTCGGGCGATCGCACCTATGACTTCAGGCTGTTTACTGCGCCGCTGCCGGGCGGCGGCATGCCGGTGCACATGCTCTATTGCCCCGAGCTCTTCGGCGGCAGGGATATCTACACCTCCGATGATGACGAGCACGCGCGCTTCGGGATTTTCACCCGCGCCGTCATCGAGTGCTGCCAGCACCTGGGCTTCGCTCCCGATGTCTTCCATTGCAACGACTGGCACACCGCGCTCCTGCCGCTCTACCTCAAGGGTGTCTATGCCTGGGACAAGCTCTTCGCGAAAACCAAGAGCCTGCTCACCATTCACAACATCGGCTACCAAGGTCTGTTCCCTTCGGATTGTCTGCACAGCTTGGGCCTGACCGATGTAAGCAGTGCGCTCCACCAAGAAGACCTGAGCGATGGTGTCCTCAGCTTCCTCAAGACCGGATTGATCTATGCGGATCTCCTGAGCACCGTCAGCGTGACCTACGCGAAAGAGATCCAGACCGCGGACTTTGGAATGGGGCTCGAAGAGCTCTTGAAGCACCGCGCCGATTCCTTAGTCGGTGTGGTCAACGGTGTGGACTACGACATCTGGAGTCCGGAGAAGGACGAGCTGATTCCATGTCACTTCAGTGCGAACGAACTTGGCGGGAAAGAGCAGAACAAACGCGCTCTACTCGATGCCGTCCGACTGCCCTTTGACCGGGACGTACCGGTCTTTGGCATCGTGTCTCGCATGACCGTCCAGAAGGGCTTCGACCTGATGTTCAAGGTTCTGCCCCACGTCCTCTCGCGGACCGACGCTCGGTTGTGCGTTCTCGGGAGCGGAGAAGCGCGCTACGAGGATTTCTTCCGGCAACTGATGCACGAATTCCCGACGAAGGTCTCCTTCACAACGGATTTCAACGATCGCCTCGCTCACATGATTGAAGCCGGCAGCGACATCTTCTTGATGCCTTCCCGCTATGAGCCCTGCGGCCTCAATCAGATGTACAGCCTCAAGTACGGAACGATTCCGATCGTCCGCAAGACGGGCGGCTTGGCGGACACCGTCGAGCTGTTCGACCCCGAGACCGGCGAGGGCACCGGCATCGTCTTCGATCACTACAGCCCTGACGCCTTCGATTGGGCCGTCCGTTATTCGCTCGAGCTGTGGGACAACCGACCCGCTTGGAAGCAGCTCGTTCAGAACGCCATGTCCAAAGACTTCTCTTGGACACATCAGGCCGACCGCTACGTCGAGCTCTATACAAAGCTCGCTGGCGAATAACTCAACCGACAGAACACACTCTCCGGTCCCTCACAACTCCGACCGCACCAGATCGCCATGCATGTCATCTTCGTCGAACCGGCATTCCCCCGTAACCAACGCGAGTTTCCGCGCGCACTCGCCGCCGTCGGCGCTCGCGTAACCGGAATCGGCGAACGCCCGAAAGAGTATCTCGATCGCGAGCTTTTGAGCTGGATGTCCGAGTACATCCAAATCCCGTCGGTTTGCAGCGAGAGCGCGCTCGAAGACGCGGTGCGAAAGGTCCAAGCCAAGAGCTGGGTGGACCGCATCGAATCGACCGTCGAAGCACACACAATGCCCGTGGCTCACATTCGCGAACGTTGTTCCATTCCGGGCACATCGACGAAGACGGCCTATCTCTGTCGCGACAAGCCGGCCATGAAGGAAGTCTTGAGCGAAGCCGGCGTCCCCTGCGCGCAGTCCACCGGCGCGGCCTCGGAAGAAGAGGTTCGCGAGTTCGTGGCAAAAGTCGGGTACCCCGTCATTCTCAAGCCGCGCGACGGAGCGGGCGCGGCCGGTACCTTCCGCGCGAACAATGACGAAGAGCTCGTTACTGCAATGGAGGGTTCAGGAGTTGCCCAGGGAGTGCCCACTGCCGTTGAAGAGTTCATCGAGGGGCACGAAGCCTTCTTCGACACCATCACCATCAATGGAAAGATCGAGCACGAATTCATCTCGCACTACTATCCCGGCGTACTCGAGGCGATGCGAGAGCGATGGATCTCGCCCCAGATCGTTGTGACCAATCGCAATGATTCAGAGGACTACTCTGAGGTACGCAAGATGTGCGAGAAGGTCATCGAGGTGCTCGAGATCGAAACCTCCGCCACGCACATGGAGTGGTTCTTCGGCCCCAAGGGGCTCAAGTTCTCCGAGATCGGCTGTCGTCCGCCCGGCGTGCGCGTTTGGGACATCTACGGCGCGGCGAACGACATCGACGTCTACGAAGAGTGGGCCAATGCGATTGTTCACGGGCGTGCGGGAGCCAAGGCTTCCAGGCGCTTTGCAGGTGGAATGATCGCGCTACGTCCCGACGCCAATGGTCAGATCACCGGCTACGAAGGCGTCGAACAGATCGAGCGCGAGTTCAAAGACAGCATCATTGACTCGTACTTCCCCCCGCCCGGCACCGCGACGCAAGGCGTCGAAGGCGGCTACATGGCGAACGCGTGGATGCGCTTGCGCCATCCCGACTATGACGACCTTCGCCGAATCATGGACCACGTCGGCGAGACCATCAAAGTCCACGCCCGCTAGTCGTCCGCGCGCTAGTCGCTCTTCGGTCTCGGCCGAATCGCCTCGAGCTGCTTCGGCACCCAGTGATCGGGATAGTCGTAAGCGATCGCGGCATTTAGAGTGAGCTGCGGATCAGCCAGGTGCGGACGCGCCAGCGCGCAGAGGTCTGCGCGCCCCGCCGCGAGCACGGTATTCACGTGGTCGTAACCCTGAATAGCGCCGACGGCCATCACCGCCATGCCGGTTTCGTGACGGATTCGCTCGGCAAACGGCACCTGGTACATGCGCCCATAGCCGGGAACGGATTCCGGCGTGTTGCCCGCCGTCGAGACGTCGACAACATCACAACCGCCCTCACCCAGCCATCGCGCAAGCTCGACCGACTCCTCGATCGTCTGTCCGCCCGAATCGTCGAGCCAATCCGTCGCGGAGATTCGAACGAAGAGAGGCCGCTCTTGGGGCCATGCCGCGCGGACGGCTCGCAACACTTCGAGCGGGAAGCGCGCGCGGTTCTCCAGCGAGCCACCGTACTCATCGGTGCGCTTGTTCGCCTTCGGGGAGAGAAAGCTCGAGAGCAAATACCCGTGAGCCATGTGCAACTCGACAACGTCGAATCCAATCCTCAAGGCGCGCTCTGTCGCGCTCACGAACTGATCGCGAATACGATCCATGTCGGCGCGATCCATCTCTTTCGGAGCCGGCCAATCAGAATCGAAAGCTGAGCTGGATGGACCGATGGCCTCCCATGCCTCCGCTCCGGAGAGCGGCTTATCACCTTCCCACGGCAGACTGCACGACGCCTTTCGCCCGGCGTGCGCGAGCTGAATTCCAAACTTACTGGGCGAGGTCTTGTGAACGAAGTCCACGATTCGCTTCCACGCTGACTCGTGCTCATCGTTGTACAAGCCCGCGCAACCGTGAGAGATACGGCCCTCTTCAGAGACGTTCGTCATCTCGGTAAACATCAAGCCCGGCCCGCCGAGACTCAGCCCGCCGTAGTGCACGAAGTGCCAATCTCCCACCGTGCCATCCGTCGCCGAGTACTGGCACATGGGAGACACGACGACGCGGTTTTGGAGAGTCAGGTCGCGCGTTGTGAAGGGAGTAAACATTGGAAGCGGGTAGGTCCCGTCAGCGCTCTTTGCAGCACCGACATCCTTCGCATACCACTCGCGAACGCGCTCGATCAGAGCCGGATCGCGCTCGGTCAGGTTGTCCCATGTGATGCGCTTCGAGCGCGACATCAGGTTGAACTTGAACTGGATGGGATTCTGTTTCGTGAAGCGATCGCAGTCTTCGAACCACTCCAGGCTGGTTTGAGCGGCCTTCTGAACCTTGAGCGAGTCCACCCATCGCGCCTCTTCGTAGTCGGCCAAGGCTTTGGGGACGTCCTTCAGGCCAGTTCGTTTAAACGCATCCACCAGCGCGATCGCATCCTCCATCGCCAGCTTCGTACCCGATCCAATGGAAAAGTGAGCCGTGTGCGCCGCGTCGCCGATCAAGACAATGTTCTTGTAGAACCAGCGCTCGTTGCGAACCGTCGGGAAGGTCCTCCACATGGAACGATTAACGAGCAGCTCGTGACCGTCGAGGTCCTCCGCGAAGAGCTTTTGGCAATAAGCAACGGTCTCTTCTTCCGACGCCGTGTCGAGCCCAGCGCTCTTCCAGGTCTCCTCCGAGCACTCGACGATGAAGGTGCTCAAATCGCGATCGGCGCCGTTCGAAACTTTCTGAAAGGGATAGGCGTGTATCTGAAAGAGACCGTGCTTGTTCTCTTTGAAGATGAACGTAAAGGCGTCCAGCGCCTTCGTGGTACCCAACCAAGAGAACTTGTTCTTTCGCCAATCGAGGCTCGGCTGAAAGTGCTCGGAGTGAGCCTCGCGGATGAAGCTGTTGATGCCATCGCTCGCCACAATTAAATCCGCATCGGCGAACTCGTCGAGGCTCTCGACTTCGCGCTCAAACTCAAGCTCGACGCCCAGCTCGCGACAGCGCTCGTGGAAGAGCAGCAGCAACTTTTTGCGAGCCATTCCACAGAAGCCATGGCCCGTGGAACGAACACACTCACCGCCGTAATGGGTGTCGATATCCGTCCAGTAGACGAACTCATCCATGATTCGAGCATGGCTCTCGGGGTCGGCTTCCTCAAAGCCGCTCATCGTCTCATCTGAGAAGACCACGCCCCACCCGAAGGTGTCTTCGGGTTGATTGCGTTCAATCACGCGAACTTCGCAATCCGGGAAGTTCCTCTTCATGAGGATGCCGAGATAGAGCCCCCCGGGGCCGCCGCCGATGCAAACCACTTTCATTGATTCATGAGCCTTTCGCGTGCGATGAATGCACCGGCGGAGCCTACAAGTAGCGGACAGAATTGACTACTGATGCGGAGCTTCAGTTGATCGCCCTGCGCACATTGGCGAACGAGATAGGTTCGCTTTGCCGAAAACTCGCTCCGAAATGCTGTCTCAAGCGCCCTGCCTCGGGCGGAAGATTTTTCGATAACGGAATTTTCCGGGCGACCTCCAGCACAGCCCCGAGCCACGTCGAAATGTTGAAAATCCTCGCGGGTCAATAATGACGAGAAGCAGGTGAGCTCCCCCGCCTCACCCTGCCCCGCGCGCGGAGAGGTCTCCCTTTGGGTCTACGCGGAAAACTCCTCACTCGAATCGTGCTACCTGTGGCGGCTCTCGTAGCTGCCTTATGGTTTCTCGAAAGAGACAGCAATCGCGGCGACGCGTTGGAGACTGCCGAGCTGCGTCTCGAGACTTCCGCATCTACGGCCTCTGAGCTCTTGGAGTATCGCGTGGACGAGCTCAACAAGATCCTCTCTGGAGTCTTGTCGCAAGATGCCGTTGCCAAGTACTTCGAGTACCGCAATTTGGGCCAGCACTCGCAAGCCGAGCAGATGCGGGCTTCGATTGAAAACTCGGGCAAGCGACTGTTCTTGCTTACGCCCAATCTCCAATCCATCGAGCTCTATGATTCCGAAGGCGAGCGCTTTCTCTCCGTCACCGACCGCACGCCCGATCGAGAATCAGAAAACGTAAGCGACCTCGATTGGTACAACGACGCGAGGACGGAACTCTTCAGCGTCTATTGCGTAGGCGGTGGTTTCGCTCGTATCTCGCGAATGGAGTCGCTCCTCACTTCGAATGAGCGCGTGACGGGCTCAATGATCGTCGACATCGGGCGTATTGCGGAACCCATCTTTGGGTTCTCAACCAAAGGCACCGAGGGAATTCGCGCTCGCCTGGTGTGCCGGCACGATCAGCTAATCTTCGGCTTGGGTACTGGCCGAGTTTCCGGCGAGCGCATACGAAACGTCGCACCGCAGCCCTTCTGCGGCGGAGAGCTCGTTTTTGAGCAATCGCGGGAGAGTGCTCTTGCCGGAGCCAAGCGATCCGAGGGTCGCGGTCTAGTGATCGCCGTGCTCACTCTCTTCGTCCTTCTCATCACGGTTTGGGCGGGTCTCAGAAAGATCGTCTTGCAGCCAGCTTCGAAGTTACTCGAGGTCATTCAAGCCTTCGAGCGCGGAAAGCCGCTTCCGTTCAAACCATCGGAAGAGGATCTGGGGGACGAGCTTGCCAAACTCGACGTCGCGTTCCGCGGCGCTATCGAGTGCGAGCGACGGTCGAGTAATAGCTTGCTCGAACTCAACCAAACCCTTGAAGGACGAGTCACGGAACGCACGCAAGAACTCGCGCAAGCCCGCGACCAGGCCCTCGCGGCCAGTCGAACGAAGAGCGCCTTCCTTGCGAACATGAGCCACGAAATCCGCACCCCTATGAACGGAGTCATCGGGATGCTCGACCTCTTGATGACTACGGAACTGGATGGCGAGCAGCACGAATTCGCCGACACTGCGCGGAGCTCCGCGGGTAGCCTGCTGACCGTCATCAACGACGTCCTCGATTTCTCGAAAATCGAAGCCGGTCGACTCGATCTCGAGCAAAGAGAGTTCGTTCCCGCGAAAACGATCGACGAGGTCTTTCACCTGCTCTCCATCGCGGCGCTGCAAAAGGGATTGGTGCTCACTTCCGAGATCCCCCAAGAGCTTTCGAGATCCTACATCGGGGATTCCACTCGACTCAGGCAGGTCCTTACCAATCTCGTGAGCAACGCGATCAAGTTCACGGATCGAGGCCAGATCAAAATCGGTGCCCAAATCCAAGAAGAGTCAAAAACCGAGACCATCGTCTACCTCGAAGTCTCGGACAGTGGCATCGGGGTTCCGCTGGAGAATCAGGCCGCGATTTTCGATGTCTTCAGCCAAGCAGATAATTCGACGACGAGAAAGTTCGGTGGAACGGGTTTGGGCTTGTCCATCTGCAAGAACCTCGTTGAACTGATGGGCGGTGAGATCGGTGTAGATAGCAAGCCGGGTGAATTCAGCAAGTTTTGGTTCACCATTTGCTTCTCAAGAGAGTTCGTAACCGACGTTGCTGCGGCGACCACGCGAACCACCACGACCGAGCTCGCCGCTGACTCCGAGTATCTCCACCGAACGACGCCGGGGCTCTTCAGCCTGCCATCCGAGAGCCGGCGACTGCTGCTGGCCGAGGACAATCCGGTCAACCAACTCGTCGCCACCAGAACCCTCGAGCGATTGGGTTATGAAGTGAGCGTGGCCGAGAATGGACTTCAAGCTCTGAAGTTTCTCCGTGAGGAGACCTTCGGGCTGGTGCTCATGGACTGCCAGATGCCCGAGCTGGACGGGTATCAAACAACGGCGACTATCCGTCGCGGAGAAGCTGGACGAGCCGACCTCCCCGTCATCGCGATGACGGCCAACGCCATGCAGGGCGACCGCGAGCGGTGCCTCGAAGCCGGCATGGATGACTACCTGTCGAAACCGATCGACACCGACGCTCTCGCTGAGAAGCTGGCCTACTGGCTCGGCGAGCGGCGTCCGCTGAATCAATAATTCGGCATCCGGTCGTGTTGGCGGCACCGACCCTGGGCACCGCCTGGGGTCCAGACCTCATTTTCGAGGTGCGCCGGCGCGGGCTCTTCGGAGCTCGACCCGTCGACGGGAGCGACTGACTCCTCACCGGCCGCCCCAGAGCCCCATTCCGGTGCGTGGCTACTCCATCCCCGCGTTCTCGAGGAACTTCGCGCCGAAAATCCCCCGCAGGTCCGACGGAACCCAAGCGCACGCCAATCGCTCTTAGCTCTTTAGAGCACGGAGCTAAGGTCGATCCGGCCACCCGTGCTCTCACCCCTCAAGTACACTAACTGTACGGGGGATCTCCGGCTGGCCCTCTCTGTTCTCGCGAGCTCCCCACTTCTGTGTGCTTCCCCTCAGCACCCTCGTCGCCGCTCCCTCGTTTGGTACCGAATGCACACATCTGTTCACGCGCTAGGCCTGCTCCTCACGTTCGCTCTCTCCGGCCCAAGCCCCGCTCCGACCGCCGTCCCGACGACGAGCTCGGCTAGCCCAGCACCTACGAGCTTCGTTCCCCTACGAGGCCAGTTCGGTCCCGGCCCGAAACACAAGGTCCGCTTCGAAGAGCGCGAGTTCGGAACCCTGAATTGGCTGCGAGAGAGCGGTGCGATCGAAGCGGAAGAAGACTACGGTTCCTTCATCATCGCCATCGTGGATGAGGACGATTTCGGCGGGAGAGAAGCGCTTCAGATTTCCGAGCTCGGTTTCCGCGACGACTACGACTTGCTCCCGCTTGGCGGATTCAATCTCGACGGCTCTCGCCCCAACGAAGTCCTCGACTCCCTGGAACCGACCGAAGTCTTGGGCTCTGGCTTCGGCGAGCCCCTCGATCCCGACGCGGGCCTCTTCGTGGTGCAGTTTCGCAGCCCGGTTCGAGATCTTTGGAGCGAACAGCTCGAGGAGATCGGCGCCGGCTTCATGCAGTACAGCCCGATGAACGCGTACGTGTTGGAGGTTGCTCCCGCGAACGTCACTCGTTTGGAGCGCTTTGCCGAGAGCACACCGAGCGTTCAGTTCATCGACGAGTATCACCCGGCCTTCCGGATGACTCCGGGGATTCGCTCCGCAGCTCGGACGTCGGTCGGCCAACCGATGCCCGTCACGATTCAGCTCATCGCGAACGATAACGACCGCTCCAGCTTGGATAGCTTCCGGGCGCTTTCCGAGAGCGACCTTCGCTACGAAAGAGTCGGACCCTACCTCAACCTGCACCTGGTCCTCGACCCGATCCACTTCCGCCAGCTCGCTCGCCGGTCCGACGTATTTGCCATCGAGATCGACGGAACTCGCAAGCGCCTCGACGAACGTCAGGGCCAAGTGCTCGCGGGAAATTTGAGCGGCGGTAGCCCGAGTTCGACGGGCTATCTCGCCTGGCTCGCGTCCATGGGCTTCAACTCCTCGCAGTTCGGAAGCTTCTCGGTCAACGTCGTCGACGACGCCATGTCTCTCACCGGACACCCCGATTTGAATTCGGGTCGGGTGGACTTTGCGCTCAATCCAACGGGACAGAGTGGTGCGGAAGCTGGCCACGGATTCCTCAACGCGCACATCGTCGCGGGCCTCAACTCGAGCGCGGGCGCGGCCTTCAACGACGCTCTCGGCTACAACTACGGCTTGGGCATGGCGCCCTGGGCGCACGTCGGTTCTACGGCGATCTTCGGCCCGAGCGGCTCAAACGGTTCCATCTGGGAGGACCAGGCGTACCTGTTGGGCGCGCGCATCAGCTCCAACTCTTGGAGCTTCATCGACGGTTCGCAGAACCCCATTCCGGACTACGACTCCAACTCGCAGTCCTATGACTTCATCGTCCGAGACGCGCGCAGCGGCCAGACCGGTAACCAGGAGTACATGGTCATCTTCGCAGCGGGCAATGACGGTTCGGGATCGAACACGGTCTCCACGCCCAGCACGGCGAAGAACATTTTAACAGTCGCCGCAGGCGAGAACGACCGGCAGACCGGAACCGATGGCTGCGCCGTCTTCAACTCCGGAGCGGATGATGTACGCGACATCATCGCATTCTCCAGCCGCGGGCCGGTGAACAGCGCGGGTGGCGACGGTCGGTGGAAGCCGGAAGTCACCGCTCCGGGAACTCACATTCAAGCCGGCGTCCCCCAGAGCAACTACGACGGCAGCGGCGTCTGCAACCAGTATTGGCCGTCGGGACAGACGCTCTACGGTTGGTCGAGTGGTACGAGCCATTCGACGCCTGCCATTGCGGGCGGCGCGACTCTTGTTCGCCAGTGGTTCTTGAACCAGGCGATGCCCGCTCCGAGCCCGGCGATGAACAAAGCGGTCATTGTCAACTCATCGGACTACATGACCGGTGTCGGAGCGAATGACACTCTGCCGAGTAACAGCCAGGGCATGGGGCGCATGAACCTCGGCCGGAGCTTTGACGGAGTCGGTAAGGAGTTCGTCGATCAGACGGAGCTGCTGACTTTTTCGGGCGACTCCTACTCGATGAATGGAAACATCGACGACTCCGGGAGCCCCTTCCGCGTGACGCTCGTCTGGACGGATGCGCCGGGATCGACAACGGGTGCGCCGTGGGTCAATGACTTGGATTTGGTCGTCAGCATCGGCGGCAACAACTATCTCGGCAACCGCTTCAGCGGCCCCAACTCCATCACCGGCGGGTCGGCGGACTTTCGCAACAACACCGAGTCGGTCTTCCTTCCGGCGGGTCAGTCCGGTCCGTTTACGGTCACGGTCTCGGCCTCGTCCATCGCGGGCAACGGAGTCCCCGGCAATGCCGACTCCACCGATCAAGACTTCGCGCTCTTCATCTACAACGTGACCACCGGAGCTCCGGTTACGACAGCGGCCTTCATCGCCTCGCCGCTCTCCGGCATCGTTCCGCTCAATGTGAACTTCAGCGACCTCTCTTCCGCCGATGTCACTTCTTGGTCATGGACCTTCGGTGACGGCGGCACCTCGACGCTGGAGAATCCGACCCACCTCTACACCGCGGCGGGCACCTATGACGTCTCGCTCTCCGTAATCGGCACGCTCGGTTCGGACGCGGTCACGAAGCTCGGCTACATCACGGTTCAGCCGCCCGGACTCTCCGACGGCTCTTTCGAATCTCAAACCGCCAATTCCGCGCCCGCCCTGCCGTGGGAGATCGCGCTCGGCGCCTCGCACATCATCTCGCCCTCCGGAGTCAGTTCGGATTCGGGAATGCCCACCGACGGCACGCAGTGGTGTGAGCTGGCGGGCGACGATTCCGATAATGCGACCCCGCCATCCAACCCCGGCGGCGTCACGAATCCCTCGCAGGGCGCGACGGGAATTAGCCGCGACTTCAACTATCCCAGCGGACAATCAACGATCGAGTTCGACGGCGCTTTCCTTCGCAACGAGGATCCAGACTCGACGTTCAACGACTTCATGACGGTGGACGTAACCGACGGTTCCACGACGGTCAACCTGCTCTACCTCGACACCTTCTCGCCCACTTCCGGAGTCTCTTCGAAGTACGGCTACGCGGTCACGCCCGTTCAAAACGTGAGCGCGAACCTGGCCACGCTCTTCCCGAGCTCCACGTCCTCGACGACCTTCACGATTACCGCACTCGTCGGAAACCTGGTTGACGATTTCCAGCCGTCGAAGGGTTACGTCGACAACTTCCGATTCTTCGGAAGCACTCCTCCGCCGGTAGCTGGATTCACCGGAATGCCCGTCAGCGGATCCACGCCGCTCATCGTCACCTTCACCAATAGTTCGTCCGGATCCATCTCGACCTACGCCTGGACCTTCGGTGACGGCGCAACGTCGACCAGCCAGAACCCGAGCCACAACTACACCGTCGCGGGAACTTACTCCGTCGCTCTAACGGTCGCTGGCCCCGGCGGCAACGACACGCTCACGCGGACGAACTACATCACCGTCAGTGAGCCCCCGCCGGTCGCGGCATTCTTCGCCATCCCGTCCTCCGGAGTCGCGCCGAAGATCATCCCCTTCACCAACGTTTCGTCGGGCAACATCACGAGCTACGCGTGGGATTTCGGCGACGGCGGAACGTCAACTCTCGAAAGCCCGAGCTACAACTACACGACGCCCGGAACCTATACGGTATCTCTAACCGTGGCAGGTCCCGGCGGAGTCGACACGCAAACGCGGACGAACTACGTCACGATCAGCGGTCCGCCGCCGGTCGCTGGGTTTACCGGAACGCCGCTGACGGGAGTCGCGCCTCTCAACGTTTCGTTCAGCGACAGTTCGACGGGCAACGTCGCGACCTACGCTTGGACGTTTGGCGATGGCGGGACTTCGACCCTTCAGAACCCGAGCTACGACTACGTCACGCCAGGAACCTACTCGGTCGCTCTGACCGTCACGGGACCCGGTGGTTCAGACACACTGACACGCACCGCGTACGTCACGGTCAATGATCCCCCGCCGGTCGCCGGATTCTCCGGAACGCCGCTGACGGGCGTCGCGCCGCTCAACGTCACGTTCAGCGACAGCTCGACGGGCAACGTCGCGACTTACGCTTGGACGTTTGGCGATGGCGGGACTTCGACCCTTCAGAACCCGAGCTACAACTATGTCACGCCGGGAACTTACTCCGTCGCGCTAACGGTCACGGGGCCGGGCGGATCCGACACGTTGACGCGCACTGCGTACGTCACGGTCAACGACCCGCCGCCGGTCGCTGGGTTTACCGGCACGCCGCTGATCGGAGTCGCGCCGCTGAACGTCACGTTTAGCGACAGTTCAACCGGGAACGTCGCGACCTACGCTTGGACCTTCGGTGACGGCGGGACTTCGACACTTCAGAATCCGAGCTACAACTACGTCACGCCCGGCACCTACTCGGTCGCTCTGACCGTCACCGGTCCCGGCGGTTCGGACACACTTACGCGCACCGCGTACGTCACGGTCACCGATCCCCCGCCGGTCGCCGGGTTCACCGGCACGCCGCTGACGGGTGTCGCGCCGCTCAATGTTTCGTTTAGTGACAGTTCGACAGGGAACGTCGCGACTTACGCTTGGACCTTTGGTGATGGCGGGACCTCGACGCTCCAGAACCCGAGCTACAACTACGTCACGCCGGGCACTTACTCCGTCGCTCTGACGGTCACAGGACCGGGCGGATCCGACACGCTCACACGCACCGCGTACGTCACGGTCAATGATCCCCCGCCGGTCGCTGGATTCACCGGAACGCCGCTGACTGGCGTCGCGCCGCTCAACGTAACGTTCAGCGATAGCTCGACAGGCAACGTCGCGACCTACGCCTGGACGTTTGGTGATGGCGGGACCTCGACGCTTCAGAATCCGAGCTACAACTACGTCACGCCGGGCACTTACTCCGTCGCGCTGACGGTCACGGGACCCGGTGGTTCGGACACGTTGACTCGCACCGCGTACGTCACGGTCAACGATCCCCCGCCGGTCGCTGGATTCACCGGAACGCCGCTGACTGGCGTCGCGCCGCTCAACGTAACGTTCAGCGATAGCTCGACAGGCAACGTCGCGACCTACGCTTGGACGTTTGGTGATGGCGGGACCTCGACGCTTCAGAACCCGAGCTACAACTACGTCACGCCGGGAACTTACTCGGTCGCTCTGACGGTCACGGGGCCGGGTGGCTCGGACACGCTCACACGCACCGCGTACGTCACGGTCAATGACCCGCCGCCGGTCGCCGGATTCTCCGGAACGCCGCTGATCGGTGTCGCACCGCTCAACGTCACGTTCAGCGACAGCTCAACCGGCAACGTCGCGACCTACGCTTGGACCTTCGGTGATGGCGGGACTTCGACGCTTCAGAACCCGAGCTACAACTACGTCACGCCGGGAACCTACTCCGTCGCACTGACGGTCACGGGACCCGGTGGTTCGGACACGTTGACACGCACTGCGTATGTCACCGTCAATGATCCGCCGCCGGTCGCTGGGTTTAGCGGCACGCCGCTGACGGGTGTCGCACCGCTCAACGTCACGTTCAGCGACAGCTCAACCGGCAACGTCGCGACCTACGCTTGGACCTTTGGTGATGGCGGGACGTCGACGCTTCAGAACCCGAGCTACAACTACGTCACGCCGGGAACTTACTCGGTCGCACTAACCGTCACCGGTCCGGGCGGCATGGACACGCTCACTCAGTCGAGCTATGTCACGGTTGCGACACCGGTCACGATCGGCTCCATGGCTCCGCTTTCGATCGAGACGCTGCAAGTGGGAACCGCCGAGACCGTTACCATCACCGGAACGGGCTTTGTTCCTTCCACGACGGTAACGGTGGATGGCGTGCCTCTGACCTCGAACTTCACCGTGGTGGACAGCACGACGATCACTTTGGCGTGGCCCCTCGTCAGTGCGCTCGGAGCCATTGACGTTGTCGTCAGCAACGCGAACGGAAGTGATACGACCTCGATGAACGTGGTCTTTAACGCGACTCCCACAGTCCAGATTGACGGTGGCGACCAGGTGGTTCCGCTCTCTTCGGCGAACGGCGTGACCTGGGCAGTGGCGAGCGAGCCCCTCGACGTCTTCTTGCTGTTTGTGTCCCCCGACAACATCCCCTCTGTCGCGCCGGGAATCTTCGAGCTGCTGATCGGAAACAACTCAACAACGATCTTCAAGCTTCCGAACCTCAAGATGAACGCAAAGGGCTGGAAGAGAAGAAGCTCGCCATTCTCCGGAATTGCGCCCAATACTCCCATCTACTGGCAGGGACTCGTGTTCGATCCGATTGGAACCATGCCCCTACCGGCATCCAATCTCCAAGAGACGATCGTCATCAACTAGTGGCGATGACGAGTGAGTGCCGCGTCTCTCAGTCGTCGAGCGAATCCAGCATCACTTGAATGTCGGTCGTCGGCTGCTTGCACGCGAAATTCTGGCAGACGTAGGCGGTAGCTCGCCCATCTCGCCAAACCTGTGGTTCCGAATACTTTGCG
Source organism: Planctomycetota bacterium (assembly GCA_029259635.1). Lineage (GTDB taxonomy): Bacteria > Planctomycetota > UBA1135 > UBA1135 > OFTM34. The sequence continues at coordinate 414,601 of JAJDEU010000013.1, forward strand.
ATCGTTGTAATCAGCGGTGCGTCTTCCCCGGCGGGTCGAAAGATCACGACCTTGTTCGGGAGGAACACGGCTGCCAGCGCGCGCGTCATGGCAGAAGTATCCTCGGCTCCTCGCTCGCCAGCGATCACAATCTCGAAGGCCGGGCCGACCGAGAAATCGACGGCGAGCATCAGCTGCGTGAATCCCATTGGACCCCGCTGCACATCACCCGAAAAAGCCCGAATGAGCTCGTGAGCGCGGTCATCGAACTCCGCGTTGGCCGTCATGCGCGACAGCCGGAGCAGGTTGAGCGCGAAGACGGAATTGCCGGAGGGAATCGCTCCGTCGTAGATCTCCTTCGATCGCACAATCAGGGCTTCTCCGTCGCTGGGCGCGAGAAAGAAGCCCCCGCTCTCTTCGTCCCAAAAGAACTCGAGCGCAATTTTCGTAAGATCGATCGAGGCGACCAAGTAGCGCTCATCAAAACTGGACTCGTACAGCTCGAGCAATCCCCAAACGGAAAAGGCGTAGTCTTCCAACAAACCGGTGAGGCCAGCTTCGCCAAGACGACTGCGCTTGTAGAGTCGTCCATTCTCTGCACGCAAGCTGGTGAGCAGGTTGTCGCCCGCGCGCTTTGCTAGCTCCGTCCAGCGCGGCTCGTCGAAGGCGCGCCCCGCCATCGCGCATGCCGCGATCATCAGACCGTTCCAGTCCGTCAGCACCTTGTCGTCTTTGAGCGGATGCACTCTCGGCTCGCGAATCTGGAACAGCTTTCGACGCACGGCCTCCATGCGCTCTTCGAACTCCGCAACCTCCAGGTCGAGCTCAGAGGCCAAGACTCCCGCATCTTTCGTGAGGTGCAATATATTGGCGTGCGGTTTGACCTCGTCGGCCTCCGACTCGAAATTCCCGCTCTCACTCGCGTTCCAGATGGTTGCCGCAAAGGCTCCATCTTCATCGCCGAGCGCCGACTTCAAGTCCGCCGTACTCCAGAGGTAGAAGAGCCCTTCAATCCCCTCGCTATCCGCGTCTTCTGCGGAATAGAAACCGCCCGAAGGAGCCGTCATGTCGCGCTCGACGTACTCCAAGATCTCTTCTGCCGTCTGGCGCAGGTCTTCATAACCCGTCATCTGCCACGCTTCGACACAGGCCATCGCAATCAACGCCTGGTCATAGAGCATCTTCTCGAAGTGCGGAACCAACCACTTTTCGTCGGTGGAGTAGCGGGCGAATCCGAGTCCGACGTGGTCCCAGATACCACCGCGTCGCATCTCGCGCAGAGTCTTCACGACCATGTCGACGCCGGTCTGATTCCCGGATCGCGCGGCATAGCGAAGCAAGAAGCGCAGGTTGTGCGGCCGCGGAAATTTCGGCGCTCCACCGAATCCGCCATTCGTCGAGTCGAAGCTCTGCGCCAACTGCTGATAGCACGCCTCGAGAGTGCTCTGATTCAACGGGGGACCCGGGTTTCCACCCGAACGATCGGCCAACTGCTTCACGATTCCCTTCGCGCTCGCCTCAAGCTCCGCGCGCTGATCGCGCCAGGCTGTCCCGATGAGCGGCAAGAGCTCCATCATCCCCCGCCGGCCATAGCGATTGGCTTTCGGAATGTAGGTCGCCGCGAAGAAGGGCTCGCGATCCGGTGTCATCATGACCGTCATCGGCCACCCCCCGCTTCCGGTGATCGCTTGGGTCACCGTCATGTAGACCTGGTCGACGTCGGGGCGCTCTTCGCGATCGACTTTGACGCACACGAAGTACTTATTGAGTAGCTCGGCAACCTCTTCGTCTTCGAAGCTCTCGTGCTCCATGACGTGACACCAGTGACACGTCGAATAGCCCACCGACAGAAAGATCGGCTTGTCCGCCTTGCGCGCCACTTCGAAGGCCGCGTCACCCCAGGGATACCAGTCCACGGGATTGCGCGCATGTTGAAGCAGATAGGGGCTCTGCTCGAAGACCAGTCGATTGAACTCGTCGCCTCCATCCGGCGGCAGAGACGCGATGACTTCGGGAGCTGGCAAGCTCTTTCGCGTTGTAGTCTGAGCCTCGGAAGAGTTGTCGCATGCGACGAGCGCAACGACGAGCGCGATGGTCGCCCCCACTCTTCGTCCGAGTCGAGTGGAGTCCGTCATGGTTGAGTTCGCATGGAAGAAGGTGGCAATACGGTGTCGCACACTCTGTTTCCGGTTTTCCGAAGAGCATCGGCAGGCCGAAAGGTTGAGTACCGAACCCGGTTCAGATCTAAACTTTAGGACGATCAGGGCTCTGCCATGGCGGTCCTAAAGTTTAGAACTGAACCGGGTTCGGTACTCAACCTTTCGGCCCCGTTAGTTGGCTAGCAAAAACCGACAACAGAGTGTGCGACACCGTATTGCCACCTTCAGCTACGCGAGAGTGGATCTCGCTTTCAGTTGAGCGCCGCAGACAGGAGCGCCGACACGTCATCGACGTTATTCGCGACGACAACTCCGTCGGGATTGACCAAATAGGCCTGTGGGATCATCGTCACGCCCCACTTGTCGAAGGTCTCCGAAGCTCCCGTAAGAATAGGATAGGTCGCGCCCAGATCCTCAATGAACTGTCGCGCCTCCGCTTCGTCGCCTTGCATCACTCCTACGACGCTGAAGTTGTCCGAACCGAATTCCTCTTGCATCTCCACGAGATGGGGTACCGCTGTGCGGCAGCCGCCTCATGTCGGCGCGAAAAATTCGACGAGAGTCCAGCGCTGATCGATTTCAGAAGGAGTCGAATCTCCATCTGCTCGAACCCAGCTCTGGCCGGAGATCTCCGGAGCGGGTTGATCCATTTGGCTCGCGTTGCAGGCCGAGGCGAGCACCAACATTCCGATCGCAAGGTGGCGGTACATGCTCAGTATCCTAGCAAGCTGTAGTTCCGGGGATTTCCCCGCAGGAGGCGGATTTGATGAGCTTCGTCCTCGAAACCCCACCCGGTTCGACCGAGTGGGCGATCTGTTTGGGTACAGCCCATCTCGAGCCGCTGGCCCAAGCCGAAATGTCGCGCGAATAAGCAAAGGCTCCTCGCCAAACTGTGGAACGAATCCCCGGTCAGCGGATATTCTATTCGCCCCAAGTTCGGGATACCTACGGGCTTCCACGCCCCCACCCAAGTTCCATCGACCACAATGCAGGGTCCGTCATGATCAAGAAGAGCTATGCCGCGCTGATCGCGTCGAGCATGTTGTCCCTCGCGCTTTTCCCGCTCGCCGGATGCACCGCCGAGGAGACCACAACGAACGGAACTCAGGAGCCGACGACGTCGGCAGCTGAGGCCACCCTGGAAGCGGAGCCGACCGAAGACTCGCCTGCGGCCGATGATTCGGTTCACGAGCTGACCGCAAAAATTCGCAAGTTCATCAAGGACAAGGCGATCGACAAGAGCAATTCCAGCTGGCGCACGAGATTACCAACCCCGCCGAAGCTGCGCTTCAAGCCCGGCGTAACGGTCAAATGGCACCTCGACACGACGGAAGGTGACATCGTCATCACGCTGATGCCCGAAGTCGCTCCGATGCACGTCTCCAGCACGATGTATCTCTCCGAACTGGGCTTCTATGACGACCTCACCTTCCACCGCATCCTGCCGAACTTCATGGCACAGGGTGGATGCCCGCTCGGGTCGGGCATGGGCAATCCCGGCTACAAATTCGGCGGTGAGATCAGCCGCGACGCAAAACACGTGGGTCCGGGCATTCTTTCGGCGGCGAATACCGGGCGGCCGAATTCCGACGGTAGTCAGTTCTTCCTGACCTTCGTCTCGACTCCCTGGCTAGACGGCAAGCACACGGTCTACGGCAAGGTCTCTGAAGGGCTCGATATCGTGAAGAAGCTCGAATCTTTCGCCGGAACCCAAGCCAACGGCGGGCGCCCGAAGAAGAAGGTCCTGATCAATACGGCCACCGTCACTCTCGAGTAGAAGCTATCGAGTAAGACACGCAACGCGCACCGAGCGCCGTTGAAGTCCGTGGGCTTCAACGGCGCTTTTCGTTTACAGCTCACCGAGCAGTCTCCGGTAGGCCGCGTAGCGAGAGGGAGCAATCGCGCCGCTCCTCGAAGCTTCGACAACCGCACAGCCCGGCTCGTGTACGTGCGTGCAGTCTCGAAACCGACAGCTCCCTCGAAAGTCCTCGAACTCTCGAAACGATCGGCGCAAGCCTTCCGCGTCGAGCTTCCACAGGCCGAAGGTGCGAATCCCCGGAGTGTCGATCAGCCGCGCACCGGTCGCCATGACGCGGAGCGCCGACGACGTCGTGGTATGTCGCCCCTTCCCGTCTCCCTCCCGAACTCCGCCGGTATCCCGCGAAACCGAGGGATCGAGAGCATTGAGCAGGGACGACTTTCCAACGCCGCTGTGACCGGTGAACACGCAGGTCTTCGACGCGAGAACGGATCGAAGATCGGCAACGCCCTCACCGCTCTCGGCCGAAGTCAAAAAGCACGGAATCCCAAGCTCTCGATAGGGAGCGAGTATTTCGAGCACGCGGTCGCGCTCGCTCTCGTCACCGAGCAGGTCCACCTTGTTGACACACAGAACGGGCGACACGCCGCCATAGTCGAGCGCGACGAGGAATCGATCGATCAATGCTGGACGAAGGGGTGGCGAAACCACGGAGAGCACGACCACCGCGAGATCGATATTGGCGGCGAGCACCCGCTCGCGATCCGCATTCGCGGGATCCGGTCGAGCGAGCGAAGAGCGACGAGCCCGAACCGCAATGACGCGAGCCCCCTCGCCTTCCTCATCGAGCTCGACAAAATCGCCGACGGCAATACTGCTCTGCTGAGTACGCGCCAACTCTTGACTCAAGCTCGCCTCTAACTCTTCGCCGTCCACCATCACCCTCACGCGGCCGCGCTGAACGCCTACGATTAACGCAACCCGTCCAGCCCCGAACGAAACTTCACCAGCTACCTCAACTTGTCGAGCGCGTTTCGATTCCGTCCCAGGGCGACTCGAAACGGGTTCGAATCCATCCTCTTCATCCTCCGTTCCCCACTCCCGCTTGCGCGGACGTTTTCGTGGTGCATTCGCGCGACGCTCTTTCGAGCGCAGCTTGCGTTGCTTTTGTTCTTCGAGGGGTACCCAACGGTGGATAGCCCGCAGCGCCTCTTTACGAATCTCTGCTTTGTCTTTTGGATCCAATGGATCTCTCCGATTTCGAACGACTGAACCCGAATTCGATCGGGCTTGAGCGCGGGGATCAGAAGACGGCAACGCCCGCGCTCCCCAGAGACCGGCGTCGTTGGACGCGCTCTCCCTTGAGGCTTGATGACGGGCTCGCGGGACCGGAGACAGACCGGTAGCGGAGATCGTTCGCTCAAAAACGGAAAGCGCGCGAGCTCGCGACTCGTCGAGCCCGGACGGGCACACGAATGCGGCTCTCGCTCGTCCATCCGCCCTCTTCGGCAGTCCTCAATCGGTCGAAATCGACCGTACGTGGATCAGCAGATGCGGGCGGAGACGGCGGCAATGACAGCTGTTTGGATAGTCATAATGCTCATTCTCCTCGTGAAATCCTGCGGGAGTTCAGCCTCCCGACGCGACCGATCCTAACCCGTCATCTCGAATCGCGGCCGCGAATTGATCGAGAAATTCTATTTCTCGCGAAGGATGCTCGCCTCCTGCGTCACCCTAACTGAACCGCTTCTCTGCGGTCTTCATGGTCGAGCCCAATCCGAATTACACCGATGAACTGAGAGTGCGCGACCGCATCCTCTCCGGAGATAGCGTCGCCGCCGACGAGTTCTTCAACCGTCACCTAGACTCGCTCTACGAGTTCGTCCACTACCGGGTGGGCCGAGATCGGTCGCTCGCGGAGGACATGGTTCAAGACACGATGCTGGAGGCGGTTCGCTCGCTCGACCGCTTCGACGGTCGCTCGACCCTGCACACCTGGCTGTGCGGAATTGCCAAGAACAAGATTCGCGAGTGGCGAAAGAAGCGCAAACCCGTCTTGGTCGAAGACCTGCTCGATGAGTCCGACGAAGCGATCGAATCCATCCTCGCTCAAATCGATTGCGAGCCGCTGCCGGAGTGGGCCCTCGATCGGCGCGAGACAGAGGAGCTCGTCGGCGCGACCCTATCCTCCCTACCTCCCGACTACCGCTCGGCCCTCGTCAACAAATACGTCGAAGGGCACTCCGTCGCGCAGATCGGCGAGGCTTTGGGCAAAGGCGAGAAGGCTGCGGAGTCGGTACTCACCCGCGCCCGGCTCGCCTTCTCGCGCGTCTTTCAGTTGCTCTCGAAGGAGCGCGGTGAGCTGTCATGAGAGCGCCGAATCTCGCGACTCTCGAGCGCAACCTCGAGCTCTTGATCGGAAAGTGTTACTCGCCGGCCGTCCCCGATGCGCAGTTTCGAGAGCAACTGCGCGCGCGCGTGCAGGCCGAGCTCGCGACCTCACAAGCAACGCCCGCCGTCGCCCCGCATTCAACTCCGCTTCACAGAATGCCGCGCTTCTTGATTCCGCTCGCCGCAGCGGCCGCCGTGCTCGCGATCTTTCTGAATGAGCCCGTCACTCCAGCTCCGCCCACGCTCGATCAAATCCTCGGCAGTGGCGAACTGGCGTGGCGACCCGCCGCGGAGCCCGAGTGGTCCGTCTGGACCTCGCCGAGGCTGGACCTCGCGCTCACCGCATCCGCCGAGTTCGCATCACCGGGCGAGGCCTTCGCCGATCAAGGCGCTTCGATTTCGATGGCGGGTTCCCCCACTCTCGAGTTCGAACTGGGCGTCGATTCCCGATTGCTTGCAGGCCCTCTTGACGGAAGCCACGCCCCGGTCCTCGCGCTTCAAACCGGAAGTCTCGACATCGAGCTCAAGCGCGCCGATAAAGCGGCGGCTCTCACCATCGCCGACCGAAATGCGCCCTGTATGATCGATCTCGCGGGCAGCAGGGTTCGCCTCTCGCACGGCAAGCTCCACGCCGAGTTCGAGAGCGGACCGAACGCAATCGGGCTCCTGCTCTCAAGCGGCAGTGCCCACGTTCGATCCGGAGAGGACTGGATCGCTCTGCGTGTCGGAGTTCCCGAACGACTGATCGATGGCGTTCTTCAGCGCGAGGAGGTCGCGATCAGCATGCCGACGTCAACGAGCTCTCGAGAGGAGCTAGCCACTGATCCCGAATCGACTGCCGAAGAAGTTTCGAACGGGCCACAACCTTCGGTTCGACTGACGGTCGTCTCGGCCTCGGACAAGGAACGGGTTCGCGAGTTCCGCCTGATCGCCATTCAAGTGGAGAACCAATACAACATCCGCGCTCATGTCGTTGGAGACCTCTCGCTCGACGGCGAGGAGATCGCTCAGATCGAGAACCTCTCAGCGGGGAAGTACACGCTGGACGTAATCGCGCCGGGCTATGCCGCTTGGCGGTCTCACGATTTTTGGATCGAAGCCGGCGAGACGAAGGAACTGGTCGCGGAGCTCGAAGAAGGCGCGATCGTTCGCGGGCGTGTGTTCGACCCGATGGGGAAACCGCTGGCTGGCGCGCTCGTGGTCAACGAAGCCGAAGCTCTGCCCATGATCATCTCGATGGACGAGCTCCCCCTTCAAGCACAAGTCCAGCGGTTGGCGCGAACGAACGCGGCGGGAGAGTTCGAGCTTCCGCTGCAGCGATCCGGGCAGACCGTCTTTCGAGCTTCTCATCCCGACTACGCTCCCGGTTGGTCGGCCTTTATCGATCTGAAGACCGGCGAAACCGCGAGTGAGGTTCTCATTCACACAACGAGAGGGGGAGCGATCCGAGGGCGCGTCGAGACCGAGCAGGGGTTGCCGGCCGTCGGAACGGAGATCCTCGCGAGCCTCAGCGAAATGAGCGGGAAGCAGCTTCTGACGAGCTACCGCACGCAGAGAACGAGAGAGACCGGCGAGTACCTCATCGATCGGCTTCCGGCTGGCTTCTACGCCCTACTGCGCTTCCAGTCCACGACGCGCAGTTCGTCCGGGTCAAGCCCCGACCTCAACATCATCGAAGTCAAGGAAGGCGAGGTCGTCGAGTTCAACTTCATTCCAGAGCTGGTCGGCACTCGGCTCTTCGGGCGCCTGACCACCGCTAACGGAGCGCCGCTCGCGCGAATGGGGCTCTCGCTCGCACGCCAGGAAGGAGCGCACTGGAACGAGTCGAAGCAGGACTACGCGATGACCGACGACAACGGAAACTACCAGTTCACCGGCGTCGAAGCTGGGCGCCATGTGATCTATATCACGCGGGACTTCGGTTCGACGGTCATCAACATCGGCGAGTTCGATATTCCGCGCGCGTCGAACTTCGAGCACAACGTCGAGCTGAGCGACAAAAACATCAGCGGAATGATTCGCGATCGCGAGACGGGTGAGCCGGTCCGAAACTGCTTCGTAGCGCTCTTTCAAATCGAGACGCCCGACGACCCCGGCATCTTCATCGGGCGTCAGGTGACGCGTGAAGACGGGCGCTTTCTCTTCCACAATGTCCCCGAGTACTACTACCGCGTCATCGCTCAGTCGACCGTAGAGAACTACGGGCACGAAACGGTCGTCGGAATCCTACCGCCATCGTCGGGGGAGCCGATTGAATTCACCCTCACCGTCGGTGGAACCATCGAACTTCACGCCGTCGACTCTGCGGGCAATCCGATCGCCGGCGCTGCGATTCGCTTTCTCGATCAAGACGGTTTGGCCGTTGAGTTCAGCATGAGCGATCGCACAAATTCGGACGGGCGCTTCACTACGCGCGGAGTGCGTCCGGGGACTTGGAACGTGATCGTCAGCGCGAAGGGCTTCGAGCCGGTCACGAAAGTCTGTCGCGTCGTGACCGATCTGACCGAAGAGCTTGTTTTTCGGCTGGTCGCCACCACCGACGACAAATAAATGATTTCTCGCGAAGGATCTCCAGGGCGGAAGCCACAGAGTGTGGGAACGGGGAGCACGAGCCCCCCCAATCGAGCTCCCAACCTTCCTTCCGTGATCGCCATGAAGCCCCTCCCCATCATTCTGCTCTCCGTCGCGCTCTCTACCCTCTCTGCGGGCGTCCTCTTCGTGATCATGGATCCGACCGAAGTCGAGGGCCAAGTCATCATCGACGAGCCCAGTTCGCCCGACCTCGAAGAGGTCTACGCGCGCCTGAGCGCACAGGAAGAGATGATTCAGAGCCTCAGCGCGAAACTCGAGCTGAGATCACCGCAGCGTTCGGGCTCGGCGAGAAACGCTGACCTAGAGTCGGTGGTGCGAAACGTCCTTGAGAAAGAGCGTGCGCTCGCCGCCGCAGAGTCGGCGACCACCTCGCCGGATCACTTCAATGTGACTCGAGCCCACGATCAGTTCCTCCGCCTCCAGCTAGCGGGAGCGAGTGGCTCCGAGATTGCCGCCTTTTGGAACGAGATTCGCGCTCGCGGAAGCGTCGAGGAAGTCCTCACCGCATTCGAGGAGTACGCGCTCTCCAACCCGAATGACATCGACGCGCAGATTGAGCTCGGCAACGCTTATCTCGAGCGACTCCAGGATGCGACGACCGGTCCGGAGATGGGCAAGTGGGCAATGAAGGCCGACGGGGCTTTTGACTCAGCTCTGGAGCTGGATGAGACGAACTGGGATGCGCGCTTCAGCAAAGCGGTCTCGCTCTCCTTCTGGCCGCCGATCTTCGGCAAGCAGGGTGAGGCCATCACTCAATTCGAGACCTTGCTCGATCAACAGAGCCGTTTGGCGCCCGCGAACGATCACGCTCAGACCTACGTGTTCTTGGGGAACCTGTACCAACAACAGGGCGATGTCGAAAAAGCGATGCAGATTTGGAAGGACGGCAGTATGGCCTTCCCCGATAACGCGGAGCTGGCGGACAAGTTCGACAACTCGACGTCGAACTAGCCGCTCGATGGAGCGAGGAAACCCTAGGATCTACGGCCCCTTCGGGGGCCAGGGCGACGCGATTTCCACACTCGGTGGTGCGTCGGCATAGGCCTCCGCTGGCAACTCGGTCTCCTTCGTCACGCCGGCCTTATGTCGCAAGGCCAGCTCGCTGACGGGATAGCAGATCTCCTGGCCCTCGGACCGCGCGCCGATCATGAGGACCGCGCAGTCGCGGTCACCGGCTCCGATGAGGACGTGCTCGGTACCGGCAGAGCAGTGAAAGAAGTCCCACTGTGAGAGCGCGCGCTCTTCGCCGTTGACGAGCAAGGTGCACTGGCCTTGGAGCACCAAGAAGTTTTCCTGAAGGTTCTCACGGTGATAGAAGCAGGCTGTCTGGCCGGGATGCAGGAGGTGGACATTGACTCCGACCTCTGGGAATCGAACGTCCCCCTCGAAGGCACACCAGGTACCGAACTGCTCATTCTGCTTCCAACGAGCCTTCGTCATATTGACGACGAACCAGCCCTCTCCTTCGGGCACAAGACCGGGATCGCCGCTCAACTTCGCTTCATGTGTCATTCGACCATGATATCCCGTCGCTCGCTTACTCGCTCTGCGCGTCGATCGTTTTGGCGAGCAGCGACACGAGCTCGGCTCCGCGCACCTCGGGCAAGCGGTGATCCGCTCCTTCAATACGCGTCAGCGTGAATCCTGACTCTTGAGCCAAGATCGATGACAACCGATCGAAGGTCTGCCCATTGACGACGTCCTCGGAACCCGCGACGAGAGTGAAGGGGATCTCTGCGAGCCCACGCACGTCGCTATCCGACCAGTTTCTGCGGGGTGAAGCCGCCGCGACGATGAGGCCAGCCGCGTACTTCTTCGACATCTGCGAATAGGTCACTGCCGGACGATGACCGGAGAGGTAGCCGAAAAACGTGAAGCGGTTGCCGCGAATCGAGTACTCCTTGCGCAACTTCTTGAGCAAGTCTTCAAGAGCGTGGTGCGAGGGGTGCGTCATCCAGCCCTTCTTGGGATCCGGTACCGCGACGACAATCGTGACCAGCTCCGCTTCTCCCATTCCCCCAGCGAATAGCTCCGAGATCATCCAGTCCGCGTCTCGGCGACCGTGCTCGCCAGGGGCGAATGCGAGCACGAAGGGATACTCGCGCTCTCTGTCAAAGTTTTTGGGCAGCAGAATCTTGTAGGGAACCTCCAACCGGTTGCGCGCTCGAAGGATCTCGTACGTCAACCTGGGAGGCGACGCGGGCATTCGTCCCGCGGCGCGAAGCGCAGCGAGATCCGAATCGGACTCGATCAATTCGAAGTTGACGAAGCCGTCATCGATCGCAGCGAGCAGGCTCTTCTCGGCTCCGTCTAGCTGTCCGTGGTGAAAGTGCTTTGTTCCATGGGCCGCGGGATTTTGGTCAGGCTGGCGCCCGGGAATGCAGCCGAATCTCTAGATTCGGCGAGGCTTTCGGGTGCCGGCCTGGGCAGAAGGACGCCGCTCATGGGGCGAATGACTTTTGTCACGGGCTGCTAGATCACCGGAAAGCGAGTAGGCGCAGGCCAGGTTGTAGAGACTCGTCGCGCGGATTTCTGGAAAAGCGATGGCTTGTTTACCAGCCTCGATCGCGCCTTCGAACTCTCCGTTCAAATGTCGCGCGAAGGCCAACTGATACCAGGTCACGCCATCCGGATGCCCCTCTTCGATCACCTCCTCCAGCGCCTCGGCAGCTTGGACGTACTTCCCGCGGTCGATCAATTTCTGGATGGCTGCCGCGGAGAGTGTGTCCCCTGCGGGCACGGCACTCATGAGGAGAGAGGAGAAGAACGCGAGGCCGAGCAGGGACTTTTTCATGGAGCGGGCTGGGTACGGGGCTGGTTTCTACCTATGCAGTCGTATAGCGCCCTCAGATGTCCCGTAGAATCCGGATTCGCACCCAAGTCTCACCGACAACGATTCTGCCAAGAGCGCCTTGGCGATTCGGCCCTGCGGTGATTAGCTTAGGCATCCACCTCGGCGCCCCCTGCATGATTCACCCGGCGCGTTTTTCGACGACCTCTGCACGTCGACCTCAGCACATGAAGAACGGAACCTGCATCAAATGTCAGTCTGAAAAAATCGTGAAGGTTAAGGGCCGAGCGGTTTGGAAGGACTGGCGGAGCTACGTCAAGGCGACCTCTTTCATCTGCAAAGAATGTGGCTACGTCGAGGAGTGGGTCGTGACCGAGAAGGAGCGCTCCGAGCTCCCCAAAGAAGACTCGCTCTACGACACGATTACTTGATTCGTGGAAGTGTTCGGCCGACTGAGATATCAGTCCTTCTAAGGACTGCGCCGAACCGGAGAGCTTGAGTTCGTTTACGCCCAAGCACGGGATTCAGGTTTCTTGAGTTGTGGCGTTGAGCGCGCTCGCTTCAAACCGCTTGCGCGTTGGGTCGAGACACCGGCGATCCCGGCTACAAACTCCCGTAACGTCCATCTCTGCGCGTATGTTCGTAGATCCGAACTCAAGAGCAGCTGGCATCCACAGGGGTACGCGCAGGTCGCTTTCACCCCTTTGCCCAGGCCTGCTATCCTGAGTGCATGGACTTCGGATTCGAGACTATTGGAAACGCCTGTTTAATCGTTCACGACAACGGGCCTCTGCTCGCCACGGATCCATGGATCCGGGGGACGGCCTACTTCGGAAGCTGGGTGACCTCCCACGAGATTCCGAACGAGCAACTCGAAAACGTCAAAGCCGCCGAGTACCTGTGGATTTCACACGGGCACCCCGACCACCTGAGTCACGAATCACTCGAGGAGTTGCGCGACAAAAAGATCCTGCTCGCCGACCACTATGGCGGCCGCATAGCGCGCGACTTGCGCGCAGATGGATTCGACGTGACCGTCATGACCGACGGCCAGTGGACAAAGCTCTCCGATCGCGTGCGGATCTTGACCATTGGAGACATTCAGCAGGACTCGATCTTGCTGGTCGATATGGATGGCAAGCTCATCGTCAATTCGAATGATGCCAGCGACCTGGGAGCGGGCTCTTTCGTTCACAACGTCGTCAGCCAATTCGATATCAGCTTTCTGTTGTGCCTCACCGGCTATGGCGACGCGGACATGATCAACTTCTTCGACGAAGACGGGGAGCGAATCCCGCCGCCGGCCCTGCTCCACGAGCCGCTTCTCGACGGAATTGAGTCCCACTTGAAACAGTTCGGAATTCGGTACTACGTTCCGTTCTCCGCTCAACACAGCTACCAGCGCTCCGACAGTGTCTGGGCCGAGTCCTGCGCAACGCCGCTCTCTGCCTACGAAGGAAGCTTCCATTCGAAAGAGCATGAGATGCTTCCACCCTTCTGCCGATTCGATCTGCTGAAGCAGGAGGCGAGTTCGATTTCGCCACCCAAGCGGCCGGGAGTCGTGGTCCCTTGCGAAGAGTTTGGCGACAACTGGTCCGACGAGCTTGAGAGTGGCGACGCCGCGCAAATCGAAGCCTACTTGCGCCCGATTACGCACCTCCAGACCTTCCTGGGGTTTATCAATTTTCGGGTTGGCGGCCGCGACAACCGTATCGTGATCAACCCCGACCACAAACGTGGAGTCACCTTCGAAGCTCCGCGCTATTCCCTAATGAAGTGCATCGAGTGGAACATCTTCGATGACCTCATGATCGGCAACTACGTGAAGACCACACTTCACGGTCCGTGGAAGCACCAAGGAACCGCCGCCCTCTACCCCGACTTCATTCCCTTTATCGGAAAGTATGCGGACAACGCCGGCGCGCGCACTCCCGCCGAACTCAAAAAGTACTTTGACACCTACCGCGAACGCGGTTTCTTAAAGGTGGACGACCCGGATGCTCGTGCGGCCATCGAGCAGTACTCTCCCGCTCCCTAATCGAGATTTAAAGATGATTAGATCCTGCTCGCGGCACCTCACACGCCTCTCGACAGCAGTGCTCATGGCGATGCTCCTCGCCATGCCAGCCATAGCGCAGGGCGGATACTCGTCGGAGAAGCACCCCGAATTCGGAATCGAGTTCTCGCGAGCAAGGGACTACAACGCCGTGCCCGTGCAACCGAGCGAAGAGTGGACCTTTCTGTTCTATGCCGAGAAAGAGGCTCATCGAGTCGAAAAACGAAAGCGCTTTCGTCCGGAATTGCGATTCGCGCTGATCGATCACACGCCTCCGCCAGTCGAGGAAGTGAAATCCGACGGCATCGTGACGCTCGATGATGAGGAGAGAGCGGCGGATAAAGAAAAGGGAGAGGACGAGGAGACACTGCCGCCCATCACAAACTTTGAGACCTTCTCCGATCAGATCCTGAGCCAATGGATCGCCGGGAAGCCCGTGCCGATGAAGGAAAGGACGGGATTCGAGGCCTTCGAGTACGAGCTTCGCCACAAGTCCAACTCTGAATTTGTAGGTGCTGCATTCACTTACAGCAACGAGGACAAGACCATCGCGGTCTACGGATGGTGCGCAATCGAGGATCTCGATGATCAACGCAAGATCTGGAGGAAGATGCTCAAGAAGGTCAAGTTCTACGAGCCTGAGAAAGCCGACACTTCAAAACTCGAACGTTACTACGCGCGCCGCAAGTTCAAGAATCCGGAGTATCGCATTCGAGTGCGCGAGCAACTCGTCAAAGGCTGGGAAGCAGAAGACACGGAAAACTACCTATTGGTGTTCAGCACCAAAGACGAACCACTCATTCGACTCATTAAGAGTGAGCTCGAATCGATCCGGAAAGAGTACGAGAAGCTGTTTCCGCCGAAGCGGGAAATCACCGCAGTGTCCACCGTGCGCATCTGCAAGGATGAAGAGGAGTACTTCAAATATGGTGGTCCGAGGGGCTCGGGTGGCTACTGGAGTGCCGCGACGGAAGAGCTCGTCTTCTTCGACTATCAGGACAACGGCGAAGAGCGCGGGACTGGCAAAGACAACACGCGCGTGGTTCTCTACCACGAAGCCTTCCACCAATACATCTACTACACGGTGGGAAAAGTCGCGCCTCACTCGTGGTTCAACGAGGGCACGGGCGACTATTTTTCAGGCGCCGTGATCAAAGGCGGCAAGGTTATCAAGATCGGGCTGAACACCTGGCGCTTAGGATTAATTCAATACGCCGTTATGGAAGGAGACATCCGTTATCCGGTACAGAGCTTCGACAACATTCTGAATTACTCACAGGCCGAGTTTTACAGCCCAGGGCGAGTGGGTATCTGTTACGCGCAGGCCTGGTCCATGATCTACTTCCTTCGAAAGTCGAAGGTCGTCAAGAAGCATCCGGTGTGGTCACAAATACTCGGAACCTATTTCGATACCCTTCAACGCACCTTCTCGGAATCGATGAAGGCACTACCGTCCGGTGAGCCGACCGATGCGGAACTCGAAATCATTAAGTTGAAGGCTCGAGAGGCCGCTCTCGACAATGCCTTTAGCGATGTTGACTTGTTCGAGCTCGAAGACGCCTGGAGAGAGTTCGTGTCGGAGATCAAACCGCCGCGGTAGGCGGTCAGTTCGGAAAGTTTCAAAAGGCTCCGGATGCTCCGCCCTCACGCGGCCCACTCCGCGCTTCCCCCCCGGAGAGCCGCTCGAGCGAGCGCCCGCGGCTCTTGAGTTGAACACTATGGGCCTTCGTTGAGTGCCCCGGTAGTGCGCGAATTCGGCACTCATACGGCCGAAAACCCCGCCTGAGAGGGCGAGAGGTCCCTTCGCCGAATTATCCGGAGAAACCTTTGAAGCCGCCGAGAGAGCCGTCGCTTTCGTTCATAAGAGCGCCCCATGAATCACAGGGCGCCAAACAAAGGCTCTCTCATGAACTCTCCAATCCGAATCACGACTCTTCTCACGTTCCTATACCTACTTCTCTTCGCCGGGTGTTCCAGTGGCGGCGGCAATAGCGACTCATCGACGTCGACGAACCCGCCCTCGCTCAATCCGAAGAAGAGCGCCTGGATCTACTCGTTCGAGAGCAACCGCACGATCTCGCGATTCACCGCCGACGGAGAGACGGGGCGCGTCTACACCGAAGGTCACACGCCGTCCTTCCTGACTTCATTGCCGACGGATATCGCCATCGCGCGAGAAGGCGAAGTGATCTACATCTTGGATGCATTGCTCGACAACATCAGTCTGTTTCGAGTGAACCCGAAGAGTGGCGCCATTCGTAAAGAGGCGGCAACACCGACCTCGAATTTTGCGACTCAACTACTCACGTCGCCGAAGGGAAAGTTCCTCTTCGCTTACGGGGCCAATCGCATCTTCACGCTGGCTATTGATCCGACGACGGACGAGGTCACTGAGACGAGTTCAACGACTCTGTCCTCCATCGCGAATGACATCCTTATCGATCCACAGGAGCAGTTCCTCTACGCCTACGATCGCTCGGCCGCTCTACTCGAAGTCTTTCGAATCAACCCGACAACGGGAGAGCTCACCGTCGTCGATGCGGATCCCGTTCTGGGCGGGCACCAGACTAGGCGCCTCGATAACGCCACCAGCGAAGTCCACATGGAAGCGGGTGGTCGTTTCATCTACGCCGCGGCGGACGTCAAAGTCGTCGTTTTCAAAATCGATCGCGCGACGGGTATCCTGAGCGAAGACAGCCAAGAGCTCTCCGACGAGAACAGCATCACAACAAGCATCACCTCCATGCCCGATGCGTCCATGCTCTACGTCGGACATAGCTTCGGCCCGATTGTTACCTACTCCGTCGATGAGAAAACGGGAGCGTTGGAACGCGTTGACGCCAATTCGAAACTTCCTGGAGTACAGAATACCGATTTCGGAACCGCCCCTCGCAAGCTGCTCATCGGCCCCGCTGGAAAACGCCTGCTTGTCTTTCAGACGAACACGGGGT
This sequence comes from Planctomycetota bacterium, assembly GCA_029259635.1. Lineage (GTDB taxonomy): Bacteria > Planctomycetota > UBA1135 > UBA1135 > OFTM34. Next base: position 431,279 of record JAJDEU010000013.1, read on the forward strand.
TGATCTCCAACTTCGAACTGGATCCTGCATCCGGAACGCCCAGGAATCCCACCACGATTATCGACCGGAAAGGTACGAGTGTGCAGCGCGTGCTCTCCGCCAATCGCGACACGCCTGCGTTGCGCGATCCGAACTACCTCTACGTAAATGGAGTCGACGGTTCGGCGCGCATAGAGGCCTTCAAGGTTGACCCTATGAACGGCGATTTGACTCTGGTCGAGTCCATCGCGACGAGCAAGACGGGCAAACTGATTTCCGATCGTGCCAATCGCTTTCTCTACACGGTCAACAGTGACGTCGAAGGCTTCAGGATCGACCACGAAACCGGACTGCTGACCGACATGGGAATCCTCACGGGTCCGAACGGCAGCCGACCGCTGCGAGCCGTCGTCAGCCCCTCCGGCTGGTCCATGTTTAGCTTCTCCTTCGTCAACGGATCCAGCCCGGCCTTCGCTTCCTACAACTGCGGGCTCGACAGCTCCCTCTCACCCTTCGGCAATTGGGCTCTATCGAAAGTGGGCGGACCCGACCCGGCGACGTTCACGGTTGGCGACGCCGCTGTAGACCCGCTCGGCAAGACCGCCTACATGTGCAACGCTCGCTTTATCCGCGCCTACCCGATCAACGCGCGCAACGAAGTACAGCAGAGATTGGACTCCAACTTGATCACGCCCGGATTCCAGGACTACGACAATGGCTTTAGCGTCGATCGTATCGCCGCCGACCCGCTCGGACGCTTTCTCTATTCGCTAAAACAAAGCGACATTGCCGCAATCAATGACGGCCACCTCAGTGTCTATCGAATCGACGACCAAGGCGCGCCGCTCTTGACGGACGCCGATGCGAGCCTCGCCGGTGTCAATCGAATCACGTTCGCCGGTACTCCTCTGGACATCTACGTGGATCCCTCCGGCCGCTTTGTCTACATCAGCGTCCGAATCATCGTCGGCGGGTTGGGAGCCTCAGCCATCGCCGCATTCGCGCTCAATGAAGACACGGGACAACTCGCACCCATCGATGCCGATCCTTCAACTGCAGCCATCGACTACTACCGCAACGACCAGAATGGAGCGGGCAGAAATCTGGGTCTCGCGATCGAACCATCCGGGCGCTTCCTGTACATCTCAAGGCCCTCGAACGGCGACGAGATTCTCATGCGCTACGAAATTCATCAACAGACCGGCGCGCTCGAAAACCTGAGCACCGTCGCGAACACGCTGGTGACCGGCAGCCTCATCGTGACGGGAACTTTCTAGCGGGCGATCCGCTTGAGAGAGCATTAGCGGGTCGATTGGGCTTGTACTCGAACAGGGCGACTGCGCGCAGCCAACTCGCGTCACTTTCGATAACATGCCGCGCTCACCCCCCCCCCAACCATCGGAGTTCTCTCATGCGTAAAAGTATCGCTCTCGTTTCTATCATCAGTCTGTGCGCGCTGACCTTTGGCTGCGAAACCATGCACTCTCATGAGCACGACATCGAAGTTCATGTCGAAGAGGGCGAGGGCGAGAACCTTTGGGCCGAGATGTCCGAAGAAGAGATGATGGAGATGATGATGAAGCTGGCGGCGCCCGGTGAAGGTCACGAGATCTTTGCTTCGCTAGTGGGCACGTGGAACGTCGAGATGAGCATGCTCATGGAACCTGGTGCAGAGCCCTCGGTTTCCGAAGGCACGATGGTCAACACGACGATTCTCGGCGGGCGCTTCCTGCAGAACAGCTTCGAAGGAACTTCGATGGGAATGGACTTCGGCGGCTTTGGTCTCTTGGGCTTCAACAACAGCACCGGCGAGTACGAGGGCCTTTGGGTCGACACCTTCGGAACCATGATGCCCCCGCTTAGCCACGGCTCCTACGATTCGGAGACTGGAGTCCTCACCATGCACCGCAAGATGAACGATCCGAACTTCGGAACAATGGAAATGCGCGAAGTCATCACCATCGAGTCCAACGACCGACATACGATGGAGATGTTCATGCAGGCACCCGAAGGTGAGTATCGCAATCTTCACATTGTCTACACGCGTCAGTAGATCGCGCGTCGAATGGAGCGAAGTGTTGCGCTCTTCTCACTGAATGAGCCAACACTTCGCTCGACCAGCACCAGCGCGCCCTGCCGAGGGCCTAGCCTTCCGAGAACAACGCCCTCAGCTTCGCCTGCCGATAGCTAAAGATCTTTTCGAGTTCGGGGCGGACGAAGAGTCGGTTGACGAGCGACCCTCCGATCATCGAATAGCGCACTCGGTCGCGCACGAGAACGCCGTTCTCCGTCTCGACAAACGAATGACGGTGAATCCAAGACCGATAGGGTCCGCTCACCTGCTCGTCGATGAATTCAAAGGGCGGACTCCACTTCGTGATCAGGCTGCGCCAGCGCATCGGAAATCCGCGAATGCGAATGGCGTAGTCGAGCGTCGTCCCCTCGCGGATGGAAGGCGTGGAGCTCGAGAGCACGCGCAACCTCACCCAAGGCGGGCTCAGCTCGGCCAAGCCGGCCGGTTTCGAAAAGAACTCGAACAGCTCGGCAGGTGAAGCGAGAACCAGCTGCTCACTCTCGAACGCGAAGCCACCTTTCGGGTTCTCGGTCATGCGATTCTCGGCGAGAAGAGGATCAGCTTCGCTCCGGCGGAATACTCGATCAGCGCGGGCCGCTTACTCGTTCCCAATCCAATCCGTCGGGAAGTCAGGAGCGAGGCGAATCATCTCAAACAGAGTCGCGACGAGCTCATTCTCCTCACCCGTTCGGTGAGGATTCAAGAACTCCCAAACGATCTTACCGCCGACCGTAACTTCAATGGCTCGCCCGTTGTCCGACTCGGTGATGAGCGTGTTGCCATTGGGCAAGCGCTGACACGACCCACAGGTCTGCGTCTCGAACTTGTTCGATTCTTCACCGTCATAAGCCCAACTGATATTGCCCGACACCGGATCGAACTCAATCACGCGCGACATTCCGAAGCGTCGATCTCCGCCCAGGTTGTCGAGCATCAGGATCTTCCCGTTGTCGAGCACCGTTGGCTGGTGTTGCCAAATCCAGTTCTGCTTGCGCGCCCAGACGACCTTCTCCGCTTCGAGGTCCAAGATGGCGATGGAATCGAGGAAGAGACAGGAGATCAGTACGTGCCCGACTTCCACGCCGGGAAGTTGATCGGCGAGGCGAGCATCGACGAGCTCGATCGTGTTTGTATGTAGCAGCTCGCCATCGATGTTCATCTTGTCGAGGAATCCGGCGAACTTCGAGTTCTCGAAACACTCTAAGATCGAGACGCGCTTCTCCTCTTTCCCTGCGGGAGTCAGGATGGAGACGAAGTCTTCAACGACGGGCTCCTCCTTATGGATGCGCTCGATAATTCCGGCTTTGCGGTTCAAGACGAAGATGCGACCCGCGTCGTCTATGTCGAGATCGTGATGCGCTGGGTCGCGAAAGGCCCACAGGAGGTTCGACTGTGCGTCGAGCTTGATCAGCGCGTGACCTTCAATGATCGCGAGCAGATCGCCATTCTCGAAGAGATGAGCTCGACGCCAAAAGTCGAGGGAGATCTTCTCCTCCATCGCTCCGACTTTGACCTCCTCCACAACTTCGGAATAGGGCAATGACCAGCGGTGCAGCTGCTCACCCGACATATCCATGAGGATCGCTTCCGGCGCGTGACCGGAGACGTACAGGTTCAACCCTTGATATGCCTGCTTCTTGTTATGCGCGGTGACATTGGCTTCGTCGCCGGCCAGTACCGTGCCCGCGGCGTAACCGATCGACTCCAGCTGGTCGATCTTCTCGTCGAGATTCGCCCACCGGGCGGGCTTCCAACGACCAGCGATCTCCTCATTTCCAGACCGAGAGCCACCGCCGTCTTCCTGTCCGGGATCCGGTGTGCAACTGGGCAGTGCGAGGCTGAACACCGCGCTGCTGAGCATCAGAAGAATGAAGGGCGTTCTCCGGAGAGAAGCGGAGCAGCTCGCGTGAGAAATCGACATACGACTGGAATTGTACCTTCGAATTCTCGCGGGGAGAGCAGTTTTAGCTCGGGCCGACGCGCGTGCGAGAGCTTCTAGAAACCGGCGACCTCGAGGGACGCCGCCGGAGTACTAGCCGTTCTCCGTCTTGCGGAAGACGAGCGAGCCCGTGCGGACGAGCAGGGCTTCGCGATGCAGAGGGTGGGAGAGGCACTTCAAGCCGTGGCTCTCGAACCACAGAATCGCATCGTGTGGATCGATGCTGTTGCAGGCGTCCGAATCGCTCATCCAAAAGGTTTCCCAGTTCGCCTGGATACGGCGATACAAAATCTCTGCGTAGCGCCGTCCGAGTAGAAAACCGAAGTGGCGCCAGATGCGTTTCGGAAAGAGGAAGAGCGAACGCCACACGACGGATTCTCGCAACGGGATGGACGCTTTGATCAGCTTCCCGCGCAATCCGAAGTCGCTGTAGGGCCGAACGGGATAGCCCTCCGCCGCCCAGGAGCGACACTGCCAAGCTGGCCAAAAATAGACCACGCCGCCGGGCTTGAGCAATCGCACAACCTCGAGCATGGCCGCTTGTAAATCAGGAATGTGTTCGAACACCGCGATCGTCCAAATCGCGTCGAACATCGAGTCGTCGAAGGGATAACGCGTGCCCTCGATCGCGCGATAGGGCTTGTGATAGGACGCTCCAAGCGACGGGGCCAAGTCGGTGCCGTAATAGTCCTCGACCAGATCTTGGTTCGAACCGCCTGAGGAACCGATCTCGAGACAGCGCTTGTTCGCCAGGCCGTAGTTCTCGATGAAGTCGAGCAAATCCTGGTGATGACGGCGCTCGGTCGGGTCGTGATGAGTGAAATCGTCGCCGTAGGTTTCGCTGCGTCGATCGTCGTAAAAGCTGAGGCGGCTCCCGTCTTGATCGGCGGGTTTCGGGGGAGATTGAGTGCTCATGATCTAGTCCGAAGATATCGGCCAGAGGCCGCCGGTTCAGGCATTAAAGTTTCCGGTCGATAGGATTCGTACCGATCCCGGGAGCCTCCGTGGTATCGTGCGTCGAACCGCAGCCACCCATGATCCGCCAGAAGCGAATATCGAGAGCGCCATCGAGGGCCCCGTCCCTCTTGCTCTTGGTGTTTGCCCTCGCCATTCGAGTTCTCTACGCGCCGGTTCACCTGGCCCAAGACGAGCACTTCCAATCGAGTGGACACCTCTCGCTACACGCCGAGGAGAGCGCGGAGGAAGCCGAAGACGGGCACGAGCATCGGAACACGCATCCGCCGCACCATGCGCTGGATCACGCGAGCGACCTAACTCTGGCCAAGTCGCCGCGACGTGCTGGAGAAGACGCGCTCTTCGCCCTGCCGCTTCGGAATGCTCATCATCTGCGAGTGACTCAACTTCGCATCGGGAGTCCACCTCCCGATCCGAGTCCGCCGGCGTCTCGACCGCAGAGCGTGCGTCGAACCCGCGGTCCTCCTCCGCCTGCCTGATTGAAATCGCATTTCGCTCCCAACTGTTGTCCGGGAGCCGACATGTTTTGCGCACGAGAATGAGCCCTCGTGCGCCGTTGAAAAACGTTTCCGATCAGTTGTTCGCGAGAGAAAGACCTTCCGATGTTTTCGATCACTTGCCGGCTTCGAGCTAGCCAGACCTATTCTCTGTCCGCGCTGTTTCTAGCGCTCATCTTTTGCGCCAGTAGTTGTTCACCTGCCAGTGAATCACTGGCTTCCGAAGTGGAGCCTGCCGAAGAGCCAGAGCCCGTCGCCGTCACGGTGTTCACCGATACCGTGCAACTCTTCATGGAGTATCCGCGGCTATTTCCCGGTGTCGAGGCGCGCTTCCTGGCACACGTCACGGTGCTCGAGACGGGCGCTCCGATTCGAACGGGCGAGCTGCGCCTGGAGCTCACCTCGGGCGGAGGCGCAATGCGAACGATCGAAGCACTTCAACCCACGCGCGACGGCCTCTTCATTCCCGAGGGCACCTTCGATCGACCTGGGCAATTTCAGGCGCGCATTCTCGTCGAGAGCGAACAAGCGCAAGCGACCATTGAACTCGCCCCCATCGTGGTGCACCAAAACCTCGCCGAAGCCTTTGCCGCAGCGGAAGCCGAAGCGAGCGAAGAGCCCGCCGATGCCGTCCCCTTCCTGCTTGAACAACAGTGGAAGATCGGACTCTTGATGGAGATGGCCGAGCGCCGCTCGCTGACGAAACGCCTGCAGGTCTTCGGTGAAGTCGAAGCTCCGCACTACGCGATGGCCGTCGTCAGCGCTCCGATGACTGGGCTACTCCACAGCGCGGAGCCCAGTCGACTCCCCCACCTCGGCGATCGCGTCGAGAAGGGTCAGGTGCTGGCTATTATCGTGCCCCCGCTCTCCACTTCCGATGTGCTCCAGATGGCCGCGAACGGATCCGCGCAGGAGAGTCTCGAAATGGAGCTCTTGGTGCGCGAGTTCGAACTCCGCTCAAAGTCGGCGGAGATCGAGCTGGAGGGCAAGCAGGCGGAGGCGCGCCTCGAGTTCGCGCGGAGCACGCTGGTTCGCGCGGAGAACCTTCGCGAAAAGGACTTGGGCACCGTTGCGGAGCTCGAAGCCGCTCGGCTAGAGGTGGAGCTGGCGGAACGCGCGGTCGCAGCATCCATGTCGCTGCAGAGCACACTCTCGGAATCCCTGAACACGCTGGAGAATCTTCAGAGCCGCCGCGAGACGAGTCACACTCAGCCCGGTCCGGAGCACCAAGCCCTCGTCGCGCCGATCTCGGGCGAGATCGTCGAAGCGGACAAGGTCGAGGGCGAGCTGATCGAAAGCCACGCCGCCGTTTATCGCGTGCTCGATCTGAGCCGAGTCTGGATCGCAGCTCACGTCTCCGAGTTTGACTTGGGCGAGCTCGGCGACACGCCGGGTGCGCTGCTTCGGCTGGCCGCCTTTCCCGATCGCGAGTTTGACGTGCTGGGCGAGATGGAAGGACACGTGGTTCAAATCGGCCGAATCGTCGACCCCGAGACGCGCACGGTCATCCTCCACTACGAAGCCGAGAATCCGGGCGGCCTGTTTCGAACCGGCATGCTCGCCGATGTTTACCTGGAGACGAGGCGCTCGATCGACGCGGTCGCCATCCCCGAGAGTGCGATCGTAATGGACAACGGCGGGCCGGTTGCTTTCGTCCTCGTTCACGGCGAGCTCTTTCAGAAGCGCAGCCTCAAACTCGGGATTCACGACGGCCCGCTCATCGAGGTCTTGTCCGGCATCGCCGAGGGCGAGCGCGTCGTCACCGAGGGCGCTTACTTGGTCAAACTCGCTTCGGCTTCGCCGGCGTCCTTCGGCGAAGGCCACGCGCACTAGTTCGGCGCAGCCATGATTAACAACCTCATTAAGTGGTCGCTCCGCAACCGGCTCGCGGTGCTGCTCGTCTCCGGAATACTGCTCGCCGTCGGCACCTATACGGCGAATCGCATGCCGGTCGACGTATTCCCCGACCTGACGGCGCCGACGGTCACGATCATCGTCGAGGGCCACGGCATGGCTCCCGAAGAGATGGAGACTCTGGTCACCTTCCCGATCGAAACCGCCGTCAACGGCGCGGCCAACGTTCGCCGCGTTCGTTCCGGAACCTCCGTCGGCATCGCGGTTGTCTGGGTCGAGTTCGAGTGGGGAACGGAGATTTACCGCGCACGGCAGACGGTCAACGAACGCCTCAGCGGCATCGCGGGAACTCTGCCCGACGAAGTCGAACCGCCGGTACTCGCGCCGATCTCGTCGATCATGGGCGAGATCTTGTTTGCGTCTCTGACTTCCGATCACCACAGCCCGATCGAGCTCCGCACGACTGCCAAGTCACAGATCCGTCGACGAATACTCTCGGTGCCCGGCGTCTCTCAGGTCACCCCCATCGGCGGCGATGAGAAGCAATATCAAGTCGTGCTCTCGGCTCAGCGCATGCGTGCGCTCGAAGTCAGCATGGAGCAAGTTGCTGAAGCACTGCGCGAAGGCAATCAAAACGTCTCGGCCGGTTTCCTCATTGAGGGCGGTACCGAATCTGTATTGCGCGGCCTCGGGCGTTTTCAGAGTACCGATGACATCGCGAACACGGTCATCGCGTCGCGGCGTGGTCGGCCGATTACCGTCGGTGACTTGGGGGTCGTTCAAATCGGAGCGGCGATCAAGCGCGGAACCGGCTCGGCGTCGATGCGCGGGCTCGACTGGGAACCGATCACGCAGAGCGGTGTCATTCTTGCCATTCAAAAGCAGCCGACCGCCAACACGCTCGAACTGACGAAGAGGCTCGATGTCGTCATCGATGAGATTCAAGCTTCGCTGCCGGCGGGGATGTTGATCAACAAGGATCTCTTTCGACAGTCCGACTTCATCGAGCACTCCATCCGCAACACGACCTCGGCCCTTGTCGAGGGCAGCATCATGGTGCTGATCGTCGTCGTGCTGTTTTTGGCCAGCTTTCGAGCCAGCCTGATCACCCTACTTGCGATCCCGATGTCTCTCGTCACCGCGGCACTAGCGCTGCAGTTTTCGGGATCGAGTATCAACACGATGACACTGGGCGGTATGGCGATTGCCATCGGAGCGCTGGTCGATGACGCGATCATCGACGTCGAGAATGTCGTGCGACGCCTGCGCGAGAACTGTGCGCTCCCTCCTGACGTTCGCGAGAACTCGCTCAAGGTCATCTACGACGCGAGCGTTGAGATCCGAACGTCGATCGTCTTCGCCACCTTCATCATCCTGCTCGTCTTCGCGCCGCTCTTCTTCCTCTCCGGAGTCGAAGGGCGCCTCCTCCGACCGCTCGGAGTCGCCTTCTGCGTCTCGCTGACCGCGTCGCTGATCACGGCTCTCACTCTCACGCCCGCGCTGTGTCACTACCTCTTGCCAGAGAGTCGCACCGTCACCAGAGCTGGCGAGCCCTTCGTTGTCACTCAACTCAAGCGCATCTACGCGCGGCCGCTTCGCTGGGCCATGAAGTATCCCGTCGCCATCACAGCGCCGGCCATCGTCGCGCTCATCCTCGCCATCGCCGGCGCCGCTCGCATGGGGAAGAACTTCTTGCCGGAATTCAATGAGGGAGCGCTCGTCCTCGGAACCGTCACGCTGCCCGGCACCTCGCTCGAACAGAGCGACAAGCTCGCGCATATCGTCGAGACCGCTTTGATGAAGCACCCCGAGATCAAAGCCATCGGTCGCCGAACGGGACGCGCCGAGGAGGACGAGCACGTGCTCGGCGTTGAGTCGAGCGAGTTCGAGATCACGCTCGACCTGGAAGCTCCCCGTCGACTCGGACTTCCCGAACGTTCGAAGAGTGAGCTGCTCGAAGCGCTGCGCAACGACATGGCCGGTATCCCCGGCATTCAAGCGACTTTTGGCCAGCCCATCAGTCACCGCATCGACCACATGTTGTCCGGGACGCGCGCGAACATCGCCGTGAAGGTCTTCGGCGAAGACCTCGCCAAGCTGCGAGACCTCGCACATCAAATCGAAGAGCTCATGGGCGAGATCCCGGGAGTCGTCGACCTCTCCGCAGAGCAACAAGTCGATGTGCCCCAGGTCCGCGTCGAGTTCCGTCGCGAGGCATTAGCGCGTTATGGGCTGCACATCCTGGAGACGTCAGAAGCCCTGAATGCCTCCTTCCGAGGCGCCGTCGTCGGACAGATCCTCGAGGGCAAGAACACCTACGACCTGACGATTCGACTGGAGGAGGCCGGGAACGCCAACTTGAGAGCGGTCGGTGAAGTGCTCGTCGACACACCGCTTGGTTTCAAAGTCCCGATGAAGGCGCTGGCCGACATCTACGAGGACTTGGGACCCAACTTCATCTCGCGCGAGAACGTGCAGCGCAAGATCGTCGTCATGTGCAATGTCGCCGATCGCGACATGAGTGGCGTGATCACCGACGCCCAGCGCCTGATCGCAGAGCGCGTCGAGTTTCCGACTGGCTACTACGTCGAATTCGGCGGACAGTTCGAGAGCGCGACGGCCACCAATCGTCGGCTCACTCTGCTCGGAGCCCTCGTCATTGTCGGCATCGGATTCTTGCTCCACATCATGTTCCGCTCGGCGCGCGACACTCTGTTGATCATGGCCAACCTGCCCTTCGCACTGATCGGCGGCGTCGTCGGCGCCTACTTCGCGGGCGGCGTAATCTCGGTCGCCTCCATCATCGGACTCATCTCCGTCTTCGGAATCGCCGCGCGCAACGGAATCATGCTCGTCTCCCACGTGCGCCACCTGCAACTCTATGAAGGCGTCGCCGACTTCGCCGAAGCGGTGCGCCGCGGCTCGATGGAGCGACTCGCTCCGATTCTCATGACCGCACTCGCGTCGGGACTCGCGCTGATTCCCCTGGCACTCAAAGGCGAAGAACCCGGCACGGAGATCCTCACACCGATGGCCTTCGTCATCCTGTTTGGCCTGATCTCCTCGACCTTCCTCAACATGCTCGTCGTCCCCGCGCTCTTCGTGAAGTTCGGACGCCCAGCCGTTATCCCCAACGGAATTGTGAGCAAACCCGGCACACGTGGTGCCACCGAGATGGAGCCGACCTACTCATGAAGTCTCCGATTAAGCGAGGCGCACAGCCTCTACTCGCGGCGATCCTTCTCGGACTCGCGGCTGCCTGCGTGCAGGTTGAGCCGAAGTCGGACTTCGACCGAACCGGCCAACTCATACGCGAGAGCACGGGCCGCGAAGAAGTCTTTGATCCGTATGCGTCCGCATTGTCCGACGAGGACATTCGCGAGATTCTGGACGACGGACTCACGCTCGATGAGGCGCTCCGCATCGCGCTCCTCAACAACCGCGAGCTGCGCGCCGACTTTCAAGACATCGGCATCGCGCACGCCGACTGGGTACAAGCGCAGCTCCTGTCGAATCCGTCGTTGGATGTGTTGATTCGCTTTCCGAATGGTGGCGGGCGCAGTCTGGTGGAAGCGAGCCTCGGAGTGCAGCTGCTTGAGCTGTGGCGAATTCCGGTGCGGACGGAGCTCGCACAGAAGGAGCTCGAGTCCGCCGTGCTGCGGATTGCGCGGCGTGCGGGAGAGCGGCTCGCCGAGACACGGAGCGCCTACTGGTCGGCGGTTGCAGCGGACGAACTGGTTCGCGTATCTGAAGAGAACGTTGCGCTCGCATCGCGATCCTTCGAAGCCGTCCAAGCTCTACACGCCGCTGGCAGCGCCGATGCGTTCGACGAGAATAGGGTTCGCGGGCCTCTGCTTCGCGCGAGATTGGATCACGGCACGGCGAAGCTCGACGCGGCGAACGCAAAACGTGAACTGGCGAAGAAGCTCTCGCTCTACCACGCCGCCCGCGAGTTGGCGCTCACCGACTCACTGCCCGACTCCGTTCCTGGCGAGTACCAGCCCGACGACCTCGTGGCACGTGCCATGGTTGCGCGCCTCGATCTGCGGGCGATCTCCGCAACCATCGAGGCGATGAGCGCGCGCATGACCCATGAAGAGCGAAAGGCCTGGGGCGAGTTCAGCGCGGGCCCCGCCGTCGAACGTCCGGCTGGGAGCGGCAACTCTTCGATCGGCCCAACCGCATCGCTTAGCTTGCCGATCTTTGATCAGAACCAGGCGCAGGTCGCTCGCGCGGGCTTCGAGCTGGAGCAAGTCATTCAACTGGAACACTCGGCGCGAATTGCTGTCGCGCAGGACGTGCGCTCGAGTCTCGACCGATTTCGGGTCGCCTCGGAAAACCTCGACCTCTATCGCGACCTCTACTTCCCCCAGGCCGAGCGCTCGCTGGAATACGCGCACGCGGGCTACTCCCAAGGTCGAACTACACTGGCCGTACTGATCGAACAGCAGCGACAGCTGCTCGAAGCCCGAAAGAGTCGCATCCTCCTGCAGCTCGATGCGATTCAATCGAAGTCCGATTTAGAGCGCGAGCTCGGCAAAGCCCTCGATCCCGAAAAGTAGCGCCGGAATATTGCAACCCGGCGCGTGCGCGCTGGGTATAGGCGTCTATGACCGAAGGATCTCTGTGCTCGGCCTTCGAGAGTCCTCTTGAGGGGAACCTCGAGGAGCGTCTGCCGCTCATTCAGCCGCGCTTGACGACGCATTTGTCGCATCGGTCCCGTCGCGTTCGAGGTGTCGAGCCGGAGGATTTGGCGCAGGAGGTCGTCGCGCGAGCGCTCCTGTACCGCGACAAGTACGACCCCAGCCGGGCGCTCTGGCCGTGGCTGCGCCAGGTTGCCGAGCGCGTGATCCTCGATCATCGCTCCAAGGCGGAGCGGAAGCCGGAGGACTCGCTCGAGGGAGAGGTCGCGGCGCCGACGCAAGTTCCGTGGGTGGACTCGCGCGAGGAACTCGACCGAACCTTGGCGGCACTGCGACCGCTCGAACGCGAGGCCCTGTTGCGATTTCATCAGCACGGTGAGTCCGTGCGTGAGATTGCGGCAGCCATGAAGCTGCCCGAGGGCACGGTCAAGTCTCACCTCTCACGCGCGAGACGGCGATTGGCCGGGCTCGCTTCGGAGGACCAGAACAATGAATAGCGAACGGATGAAGGACTGCCCGATGAACGACGAACTCTGGAGTCGAGTCGAAGAAGCGCTCGATGCGCGCGTCGATCCGCTGGCCATTCCCTCGATAGCGGAGGACCTGTCGAGGGACCCGAGTGCGCGGCGGGCTGTGACCCAACTCGTCGATCGGTTGGAGTTGCTAACCGACAGCGCTGACGCGGAGCGCACTCCAACTCAACGCCGACGAAGGCTTGCCCCCAGCTCCCTCGTCGCAGCAGCTGCACTGGTCCTCTTCGCAGGCATTACGAGCCAGCTCTGGCTGCGTACCGACAACCGAGCCGCACACCTCTCGCCGCGTCTTGCAACTCATGTCTCGACGAGGCGAACCGTCGACACCATCACGCTCACCATCGAACACACATCGCCGCCCCCCGCCCGCGGAGCCAGCGTCGATCTGAGTTCCCCTCCCGTCATTCTCTGGACCCTCGAAGGAGACTCCCAATGATCGCTCTCTCCATTCTTTTACTCGCGACCCTCTGCCCGCAAGAACCCGGGCAGCGCAAACCGGTCGATCCGTCTTCTCGGCAACCGCTGCGCACGTCCGCTGACCAGTCGTCAGCCCAGGTCGCGCTTCCGAGAAACCTCCACTCAACCGCAGAGCTCAGGGTCTACGACCTTGAGAAACTCTCCGGCTACCAAACGGTTCACGAGCTAGCCGCTGAACTTGAATCTTCTGCAAACTCCGCCTCGTCCGAAGAAACGCTCGCACGTTTCCAAGCATTCGACAGGGCTCGAAAGAACGCGGAGACAACGACCGAACACCTCGTCTCGACGATTCGCGACTTGATAACGCCGCCGCTTATTCCCGAGCTCCACGATGTTCGCCACCTCGAACACGGCAGGATTGCACTCTTCGCCGACTTCGAACAACACGCCTGGATCGAGGGTTTCCTCCGCGCGGCGGAGGCCTTTCAAGGGCTGATCAATCTCCAAGCCACCATCTACAAACTCGAAGGGGATCAACTCGCCGGACTGCCAGGGCGCGACAGCGGCTCAGTGCTCACGGCGCTCGGGGTAGAGGAGCTACTCACCGATATTCGCTTGTTGGGCATCGAAGAGGTGACTTCGCCACAAATTCACACCCTGCCTTTTCAACAAGCTCGGCTGAGCATCCTGAGCAGCACAGCCTACGTCAAAGATTTTGAGCTCACCATTTTGCCCGACCTAGAGACCGAAATCGCCGACCCGGTCATCGACATCATCCACAGTGGACTGCTACTCAACTTCCGCGGAGTTCCTCTCGCCGACGACCAGCTCGGCATCTTTGTCGACCTCGAGCTCTCCAAACTCGACTCCCCGATTCCCTCCGCCGACATCGTCATCGGCGCGGGTCGACATGAAGTCACGGTCCAGCTTCCTCAGGTCACCCGCATTCACGTCGAAGGTCACTTCGAAGTCCAGTCCGGCGAATCCCTGCTGTTGACCGCCGCCGATCCGACCGGAACGAGCGAAATCCTCGTGCTCTTAAAGACGACGCGCGAGTGAACTGGAGCCGGCTAGCCTCCGCCGCAAGTCACTCCTTTAAGAGTCCGAGGCGGCGACCGGGATAGTCGTAGATCACAACGTGAGGATCGAGCATCTGAAAGCCGATCAAACCGCTCACGTAGGGGTCTTCCCAGACCGCTTCTTTCGGCTGGCGAAAAGTGGCCGGCAAGTTTGTCCAAGATCGCGTTCCAAAGGCGAAGCTTGCGACTGTTCCACCGCGAAGTCTCGAAGAGCCGCCAAAACCGTTCGCCGTCACGCCTTGAGTCCTGCGACCGTCCAGCAGGTCGAATTCTTTCACGGCACTGGAGTCGAACCGAACGCCCTGGCCTCCGCCTCCGGAGTCCACGACGAACATTCCGTCGTGCCCTTCGAAGCCCGCGCTCACCAAAAAGTGACCGGCGCTGTAGATCGCATCGATCCAATCGACCTGCTCATCTTCCCAATCGGTCTCCGGCGGATAGACGGCGAGGCTTGAATCGGCTCGATCGTGCCGCCACTGGCCTTGGGAGAGCATTTCGGCACCCATAATTCCAGCGAGTTTCACACCGAAGAGGTTTCCCAGAACACGGAGGTCGGTGATTCCGAAGACCGGGCGCTTCCAAGTCACGGGACCCACCTCGAAAGAGTCAGCGCGGCCGATGCGAAAGGAAAAGGTGCCTCCGGATCCTGAACCCGATAGGACCTCGATAATCGTGTCCAACTCCAACTCGTCTGCAACCTCGGTAGAGATCATCGAGTGCGAAGCTCCCGTGTCGAAAGCGAACCAACCTAAATCGCGTCCATTCAGTTGAGCGCGCAAGAAGGTATGACCGGTCTTGCCGACCAGAGTCTTCAGCTCTGGCGCAGCCTCACGGTCAAAGACAAACTCGGGGCGATCTTGGAGCGACGGTCGATAGTCGTCGGCGACCCTATCGTCGACAAGCTCGATTCCATCGAATTGAACCTCAGCGATCGGCAGTCCTTTCTTACTAAATCGAAGACTGCCCGCAAACTCACCGAGGGCGCCCGTCTTCCAATCGCCGAACTCCATCAAGGATTCTCCGTCGCCGCCTTGATAGCGCACGCGGAGCAACCGAAGCGAGTCCGCTTCCAGCTCGATCTGAGCATCGAGCTCGCGGCCCTCCAAGAACAAGCGAACGTGCTCCTCTCCCTGTGGCGCCCCGCGAAGTCGTTCGAATTTCAAGAGCGAGCGCGCACCCAGCCAGTTTCCGGCGATCACTCCGTTTAAGAGAAGCTCCGAGTCGTACTCGACTCCGAACAAGTCATAGGTTCGTCCGGAATAGTCGCGCCCCCAGACGCGCTCTCCGTCGAAACCGACATCTCCTTTCAGACCCGGACCGTGGTCCATGACAAAGCGGCCAGCGCTGGTCGCAAGCATCGTGAAAGGAATGCGCTCGTGTTCCGTTCCAATCGTGCCGCGAGTAAGCCGAGTCTGGTTCTCTGGAAACCCCTGCGCAGCTCGCAAGCGCGCTTCGAATTCCGCATCATCGGTCGAACGCAAGCCGACGAGTGCAACGAGAGCGGAAGAGGTGAAACCGATCAGTACAGCGCGGAGATTCATCATGACGCCCGTCTAGAGTACGGGCGACACGAGTCTGTTGCACAAGATCCACAAATCCGACTCACTTTACGAATCGGGAACGCCGTTACGCGTCGTTCGATAGCTAGCTAGGGCGCGGTCAGAGTCGCGAGACTTACCGAGGCGAAGGTCGAGCGCACCGTGTCGTCGACTTCCTGAAAGAGATTCATCAACCGGCAGCTCGGCTGGGATTCGCCCGGGCAGTTCGCTCCGGGAATCTCGCGCAGCATGCAAGTGTCCGATGGCGGGGTCGGCTCGAAGATATCGATGATGTCTTGGACGGCGACGTCTGCGGGAACTTGGGCGAGCCGATAGCCCCCGCCCACTCCGCGCACGCCACGCGCTACGCCGGCACGCGCGAGCTGCTGAAGCACTTTGGCGACGACATTCTCCGGAATTTCGTAACGCGCGGCGACCTGGCTCGCCGTAACCGGCGCATCCTTGGCAAGAGCCATCTCGAGGGCCGCGTGCAGGGCATAGCGAGTGCTCTTGTTCAGGTTCATGCCGATCTAAATTTGAGTTTCTTGCCTGCGGCGAAAGGCCTCGCAGTCCATATCGAGGCAGAAGCGCTGAGCGGGAAGGAATCCTTCGCGCTGCAAGAAGGCGATCATCCGAGGATCATCCCAGTTCACTTCTGTCGAGACGGTGCCGACGCCCAGTCCGAGGAGGTTGGTTGCTAGTTGTTCGAGGAGAGCGTGACCCACGCCGACGCCTCGGAAGTCCGGATGGACGCCCATCACTTCGAGTACGGCCGAAGGCTCCGCGATCCCGAAGTCCCCGTAGTACACCCGCGCGATCAAGAATCCAACGAACATCTCGTCGATCTCTGCCGCTAGGGAGACCTCGACGCCGGTCTCGTTCATCGCCATTTGAAGCTTGAGCTTGAAATACTCGACCCTTCGCCTGCCGGTCGCCTTCGCGTCAATAGTAATGACGCCTTCAAGATCGCCAGGTCTCAGACTGCGGATGGAGACCTTCTGCGTCTCCATCGATTCTTGTTCGGTTTGCATAGTTCGTCTCTTTCTTATCTCAGCCCATGAGCTGTCCACCGTCTACACGAAGGACCTGTCCAGTGATATGCCGTGCAGAATTCGAGCAGAGGAACGACACCGCCCCCGCCACGTCTTCCGGAGAGCCAGCTCTTCCGAGCACGGTCTCCGCGATTGCTTGCTCTTTGATCGCTTCGGGAAGCGACTCCGTCATCGCTGTCTCGATATAGCCGGGCGCAACTACGTTCACGCGCGCACCATCGCGCCCCAGCTCGCGGGCCGCCGACTTGGCCAATCCGATCAAACCCGCTTTACTGGCCGCGTAGTTGGATTGTCCGAGCTTGCCGCGTTCGCCGTTGATCGAAGAGATCAAGACAACGGAGCCCCGCTCCGATCTGCGCAAGTAAGGAGCCGCAGCGCGAAGCGCGTAGAACGCGGAGTCCAGGTTGACTCGCATGACCGCTCCCCACTCCTCGTCTTCGAGCTTCCACAGAACGCGATCTCGCGTGATGCCCGCGCAGTGAATAACGAAGTCGAGTCCGCCGTGCTCGTCGGCGACGTTCGCACATAGAGCATCTACTTGACGTCGATCCGTCACGTCGCAGGGCGTCAGCTCGGCGCCCTCACGCACTGCGATATCTGTACCGACGACCCGCGCGCCTTGAGATCTCAGCGCGTTACACACGGCCGCGCCTATATCCCCCGCAGCTCCTGTGACCAGAGCTACGGCGCCATCGAAATCGAATCCACTCACTTCCCCGCTCCTGCGCCGGCGAGTGTCGCCCCCAACTTTTCGACTTTGCGCGCTCGAAAGGCTCCCCAGATTCCCGCGCCGATCGCCCCCGCAAGAGCAGAGTGCTCGTGCGAACGAATCTCCAGCGGATTCTTACCGGCGCCAGCCACTTCGCGAAGTGCCGCCATCAGTCCAACGTCCGCGGCGAGTCCACCCGTTACCAGCGCGACCTTCTTTGCGCCGGCCGAATTGAGCAACTTCGAATAGCGACCTGCCATCGAGAGGTGAATCCCTTTGAGGATGTTCGCCGTGGAGATGCCGCGCGAGACCATGTTGATCACGTCGGTCTCCGCAAGAACGGCGCAGATCGAGCTGCACTGCTCGGGCTCGTCGGCTTCCAAGGAGAGCGAGCCGATCTCGGCCATCGTCACGCCGAGATACCGGCTGATGTTCTCCAAAAACTGACCCGACCCCGACGCGCACTGGCTCGTCATGCGATAGCCGAGAACCTTGGCCCGATTGTCCATCAGAATCGCGCGCGCATGCAGCGCGCCGATATCGATGCACGCATCCGTCTCGGAATCCAAGAAGCGCGCCCCGCGCGCGTGCGTCGTCATCCCGTAGAAGTGTCCGGTTCGAAACTGCACGACCTCGCCCTCGCCCGTCGTCGCGATGTAGGCGAGGTCGTCCTTCGATAAGCCGACCTCCTCGAGCGCGGAGGCGAACATGCCCTCGGCGACCTCTTCCGCTTCGCGCCTGCGAATGCGTTCCGAGCGCCCGTACAGGAGCTCGATCTCACTGCCCTGATCCCGAATGATCGCGAGCTTGATTGAGGCCGAACCGACATCAATTCCAACCGCAAGCATCTCTTTCTCTTTCATGCTGCTGGCACCTCTTCCAAGCTTCGAATCGCAAAGATCGCGGCGCCGAGTGCGCCGGTGTAAATGGACTCCGGCGAGATGTTCATCGTGACCTCGCCGTAGTTCTCCTGGATCAACTTTCGCAGTGCCTTCACCGCGGCGGCGTTATTCGCCACTCCGCCGGTAAAGGTGAACTCGTTCTTCACGCCGCCAGATCTGGCAAGCAGCGACATCGCGCGCAGCGTGATCGCCCGGTGCAAACCGGCCAAAATGTCTTCGCGTTTCTCGCCGAGCGACAGTCGCTCGCGCAACTCGGCACCGGCAAAGACGGTACAAGTCGAATTGATGCGCACAGGTCGCTTGGCCTGGTTAGCCAGCGGGCCAAGCTCGTGCAATCCGAGGTTCATCTCGTCCGCAATGTAACCGAGATAGCGACCGCAGCCGGCCGCGCAGCGATCGTTCATCTGGAACGAAGTGACAATCCCATTGCCATCCACCTGAATGGCTTTGGTGTCTTGTCCGCCAATATCGAGCACCGTTCGCGTGCCCGGGAACATGGTGAACGCGCCCAGTCCGTGGCAGAGGATCTCGGATCGAATCTGCGCGTCATCGAAGGGCAAGCGCGCGCGGCCGTAACCCGTTCCGACGCTGGCAACCTTCTCCAGCGGCGTCGCCATAGCCGACTCAACCGCTCTATGCAGCTCGGGAGAAACGCTCTCCGATCCCTCGACGGCGGCGTGAATGCAGTCGTCGAAGTCCTCTGCGTTTGCATCGGTATTCTCCACAACGAGAATCGCTTTATCGTAGAGGCCGACGAGCGCGTCAAAGCGGGGCTTCGTGTCTTTGGACGAGCAACCGCCTCCGCGCGTCAGGTCCTCGGCCTTTCGCATGTACTGGCTGCCGGCAAGGTCGCGGAAGAAGTCGCTCTTACGGCGAGCGCCCGGCTTAAACAGATCACCCGCGTGCGCTTCGAGGTCACGCAGGAGTTCGTCAATCGCTGCGGTTTCGACCTCGCGTATTCCGGCGGCAGGATCCGCCGCGAACTCACGCACCACCCGATCCAGTTCGGTTAGCTGACGGCGATACTGCTCCTCGTTAAAGCGTTGTTTGAGCTCAGCGAGCCGCTCCTCTCGCGCAACCTCATCAAGACCAGCTTGCACGAGTGCAGAGCCGATCATGCTGAAGCGCGCATCGACAAGCGCCGAGGCGAGCGCAACCGCGCAAGCCACATCGTAGTTGCTGCGACTATTCGTAATTCCGCGCCCGCGAACTAGCGGAACGTCGGAGTCCGCGTCGAGGACAACGGCCTTCGTCGTCGTCGACCCCAAATCAATACCGACCGTGTACCTCATCGAGTCACTCCTTGAGCGCGCTTCTGTTCGATCATCTGGAAGTACGATTCGAGTCGGTTCTTGATGTTCGCCGCCGAGAAATAGCGCGGGTCGACCAAGTCGCTCTCGATGAAACCGCCGGGCACCCCGGTCCGGTTTTCGACCTCGCGCAGAATCATCAGCTGACCCGCACTGAACGAATTGCAGCTCTTGACCGAGTTGATCAGGAGTCCGTCCGCTTCGTAGTCCTTCACGTAGCCCGCGAGCTTGTCGACTCGCGCGGGCAGGTTCAGGTTCGTGTAACAACCGAGGCAATACTCGGCCAAGCTCTCGAGCGGTCGGTCCGGGTCGTGACGGAAGCCGTCGTCGTAGACTCCACCGACCTTCGTGTAAGTGCTCGCCACGACAACCGCGCCCTCGTCGGTGAACATATCCCAGAACTTCCGAAAGCTGGTCCAGTTCGGCGGGCCTTCAACGACCAAGCGATACTTCTCTTCTTTGAGCTCGCCGCTGGGAATAATCGGCCCTTTGCCGAGCCGCACGCGCTCTTCGACCTCTTCGCGCAATTCGCGATAGTAGGCGACGGCATCCTCGGTTCCTCGGAAGGCCGTAAAGATCGGTCCGATGTAATAGACGCCACCGAAGTAAGCGTCGATGGGAGAGGGCTTGTTCTTCGCGGATTCAAGCACGGCGACGAGGTCGTCCTCCGCTTTCGCCGAACGTGCGAGCAGCTCGCGCAAGCGATCGATGTCGAACTTCTTCCCCGTCATCTTCTCAAGCGCGGGGATCGTCTTCTTCTTCATCTGATCGACGACGTATTTGCGCATCTCGTCGGTGATTTTTCCATCCGCCTGATACGGCACGTGCAGCATCGTCACCGGACAGTCGTACTCTTCGCGCAGGAGCTCGAACCACTTCAGAAAAGTGAAGCAACCGGTATAGCTGAGCAGCAAGAGGTTGGGATTCGGTAAGCGCTTGCCCGTCGGGCCAATATTGCCCGCGCGCTTCATACCGATGTCGCACTTGACGTAGGTACACACGTCCTCGCTGTGGCCTTCCTTCTCAGCCAGCGTGATGTACTCCTTGCTGAGCCCGCGCATCCCCGACTGCAGAGCGTTGATCTCCGGCAAGACGGGATTGACGTCAAAGCTGAGCAAGAGCTCGGTCAGGTTGCCCGGCACGTAGGTATAGACGCACTTCTCGCCGCGCTCCTCCGACTCGGCGAGCTTGTCAAAGTGCCCAGCGATCATTCGCTTTTGCCGATCCTGGCTCTGGTCCTTTGCGGCGGATGTCTCTTCGGTAGTGCTCATAACTTAACTCCACAACTTGATTGAATCGGCGAAGGTCCCCGCCTGTTCGCGAATAACCTGGAACTGCCCCGTGTCCTCGCTGAACTTGAAAGCCGTCCACGGAATGCCGGCGCGCGTAACGGCGGCGGTCTCCATGGGCTGGTCAAGCAAAGCGGGATCACAAAAACTCGGCGCGCAGAAGAGCACGCCTTCCGCGCCGGAAGACTGAACTCGCTCGACAAGCTCGCGGCCCTTTTCGTCTTCGTCGATATAGCGCGTGGGCGACGCAAAGGCGTCGGTGAGGAACGCGTCGACCAGTGCGCCGAGGGGGTCGCCCTCTTCGGAGATGTCGTGCTTGAACCAGCGCGAGACCTGGACGAAGTCGTCGTCGACGATGTAACAGCCCGCTCGCTCAAGAGTCTTGATCAAGCCCAGCGGAGGCTGCTCGCAAAAAGATCCGGTGAGTATCACGCGTGCCTGGTCCATCGGTGTGCGGTCATCCTCTGCCTGCACAAGCTCAAGAAACCGGTCCAGCATGATGGAGTGTTCCTCGACGGGGAGAATCAAACCCGCACGCAGGATGACGTAGAGCTCCGCTGTCGGAACTCGCCAGGGTTCGCGGCGGCGCAGATCGTAGAGTGCGCGGACGCGGCGACCGTTCTCGTTGTAGAGCCGGATCGATTCGGCGAGCGCCTCGGACGTCAGCGGCTTGGCTCCGGCCTCGACCAGCTTGGCCGAGAGCGCCTCGAGGTCGTGGCGATAGAACTCGCCGCCCATCTCGGCATGGAAATCCTGCGGCACGTCGAGGTAGTGAACGAGCTTGGTCGGAAACATCATCTTCCACATGCCCGACAGGTTTCGGATCACATCGCAGATCGCCGGAAAGACCATGCCGTCGAGGCAGTCGAGACTGCCGTTCAGGCCGAGCTCGATCGTGCTGCGTGGGATGTGGCAGATGTAGGACTGGTAGTACGCGTCGCCGCGAATGATCTCGATGTCGCCGGCACCCATGATCCCGACCGGAAGTACGCCCTGCGCGTGCAATAGCTCGCGCGGGATGTAGGTCGGCATGAATCCGATCGCAATGCCGCCGGTGCGCTCTTTCCAAGCCTGAACTGTGCTCAGGCTTGTGTCGCGAATCAGCTCCTCACAGTCGGAGATCAGCTTCGCGAGCGGGCTCGTATCTTTCGTGGCTTCAAGCGTTGTACTCATGCGTCACTCCATTTCGGTTCGCGCTTCTCGAGAAAGGCCGAGATGCCCTCTGGCGCGTCGATCGTGTTCATCAATTGGCCTAGATAAAGGCGCTCGAGCTCGTCGATGTTGCGCTCGAACCGACGGTTGAACTCATGCCGTGCTGCGCGCGTCGCGAAACGCAGTGAGGAGGCCGAGAGCGGCAAGAAGTGCTTGCGTACCCACTCTTCCGCGGCGGCTTCGGGTTCGTCGACGAGTTCGTCAACGAGCCCCATCGCGAGCGCTTCTTCAGCCTTGGCGACACGGCCCGTCAGGAGCAAGTCGTCGGCCGCACCGCGTCCGATGCGATCCGCTAAAATCGCGGAAGCGACCGGAGCGAAGACGCCCAGCTTGATTTCCGGTTGACCGAAGGAAGCCCCGGAATGAGCGAAGATGCGCTGGCAAAAGGCGGCGAGCTCGAGCCCTCCGCCCAGACAACAACCTCGAACGCTCGCAATCACTGGAACACCGGCGGCCATAATCGCGCGGAACAGACCGTGAAATCCAGCCAGCATTCCCGCCACTTGATCGGGACGGTGCTCTTCGACACTAGCTCCGAAACAAAAGTGCAGACCTTCGCCGGAGAGCAGAATCGCTTTGAGCCGCGGCTGGCCCGCTGCGGCGACGAAGAGCTCTGTCAGCTCGGCGGTCATCTCCGCATCGAGTACGTTGCCCTTCGGCGAGTTCAGCGTTACGCGCCAGATCGCGTCGCCCTCCAGGCGCTCGGTATCGATCTTCGTCGACTTCGAGAGCTGTACGGTGTCGCTCGTCATTCGGGATCCTCCGAGATATTCAGTTCGAGTTGAACGAAGGGCCCGCCCCAAAAACCCTGGCGGCGAAAGAGCGAGAGCATGGGCACATCGGTGCGACTCACCATCGTTCGGAGTGCGTTCACGCCGAGTGCGCGAAAACGGCTCCGCGACTCCTCCAGCAGAGCCGAAGCTCGCCCCTTCCGAGTCGTGTCCGGCCGAACGCCGAGCGCAGAGATCCAGCCGCACTCGTCCGAGCCAAACTCGAACGCGCGCACCTCGCCGAACAGGTAACCCTCGAGTCCGGTCTCTCCGACGACCGCCAAACCGATACAGCTTTTCTCGCGCAGGAAACGCTCGAACACACCTTCGAAGTAAGACTCTTTCGAAGCGCTCGCCTGCCCGGTCAGCTGCGCGTCGAGCGCAACGACATCCGCCAGGTCACTGAGCGCAAGCGTTCTCACCGACAGCTCGACGTCGAGCGTCACGCGGTCACTCCCGCACCCGCCGCCTCATGCGCAGACTCGAGCAACTCCTCGACCAGCTCCGGCCCCCAGACGGCGCCCTCCGCCAGCTTCTTCCGAAGTTGGATGAAGTCCGCCTCGCGACAGGCTCGGCCACCTTCGTGGAAGGCGCGGAATCCGGTGCGGGCTTCGGTCATCATGTTCAACGCGAGCCACGCGCGGTTCGTCTCCTTGTTGGCATCCCAAGTCGCGAGCTTGTGCTTGCGAACGCTCGAGATGGTTTTTGTGAGACATCCGGGGAAGGTCATCACCAGCTTCGCGATCAGCGCATCGACAGCCTCGTCGAGCCGCGTCAGGTCAACGGTGCCCTGCTTGAGGAGCGCCTTGCCCGCAGCTTTCGCATCGCCGGTAAGGAAGTCGCCGTGAACGATGTCGCCGAACTCATCCGTCCAGCGCTTCGTCTCCACCAGCGGATTCGGCACGTACTTGCCGTCGATCTTCAAGCCCGGAACGACCTGTGTGATCAAGCCGAGTCGACGCGCTTTGTGCGAACTCCAGTGCTCGCACAAGGTACAGCTCTCCATACCCGCTTCGACTCCGACGAACAGCGGGAGGAAGTCGGTGCTGCCGCCGTCCGGGGCTGAGCCGTGGCGTGGCCCGGCCTGTCCGAAGACGGCCAAGTCCTGCGCGACGGTAAAGTCGCAGGCCATGCCGATCTCCTGACCACCCGCGATGCGCATACCGTTGACGCGGCAAATGACCGGCTTATCGCACATCAAAATTGCGCTGACCATGTCGTTGAAGAGCCGCATGTACTGCGCGTACTCCTCGGGGCGCCCGGAGTAGTACTCGGCGTACTCCGCTGTGTTGCCCCCGGTGCAGAAGGCGCGATCGCCGGCACCTGTGAAGACGACGGCGACGCATGCGCGGTCGTTGCTCGCGCGACGCATCCCGAGGATCACGTTCTTCACCATCTCCGTCGTGTAGGAGTTGAGCTGTTTCGGATTGTCGAGTGTTATCCAAACCGAGTGCAGTCCGTCGGCTTGCTTCAGCGGCTTCTCTTCGTAGCGAATGCCGGCTACATCGCGGTATTCGGTGAGGTCGTGGTTTTTGAAGTTCATATCAGGACTCCGGAATGAGGATCACGCGGCGTGAGACTTCGTGGGCATGCACAGCCGCAAAGGTCTCGTTGATGGAGGCGAGCGGACGACGCTCGACGAACGGTTCGAGTTGGACGTCGCCGCTTAGTGCGAGGTCGACGACGGCGGGATAGTGCTCGGGCAGGCAACCCCAGTTGCCGCGCGCGGTCGCGTCGAGCGCCATGAGGTTGCTGAGCCGCAGCTCGACCTTCTTCGGCGTGTAGCCGACGATGCCGAGAAAGCTCGCCTTTCCGACGAGGCCGAAAGCTGTCGACTGGCCGGCGGGTGTGCCGGACGTCTCGAAGATGCGCCAACGCCAGGTTGGAATCTCGTGTTTGGACGCGAAGTCTTTCACGCTCTTCTTGAGTGCGCGGAAGTCGAGCTCGGCGGCAGAGAGCCGCAGCTCTGCGCCACAGTTCGCCAGAGCTTCGAGACGATCCGCGTCGACGTCGATGGCGACGACATGCGCTCCCATCGAAGCGGCGATCTGAACGCCAAAGCCCCCCACTCCGCCCGCGCCGACGAAGACGGCGAGGTCGCCCTCTTTCAGATCGCTGCGAATGAGCGCTTGGTAGGGAGTCGAGACCGCATCGGCGATGACCGACAAGGCCGCGAGGTCGAGCCCCGCTCGATTGATGCTGGGGTCGGCTAGATCCGGTACGGGGCACAGGCCGATGGCAGGCACGCGAACGTGAGTCGCAAAGCCGCCGTGAACGTCGTTGCCGGGGAAGATTTGCTTAGGGCAGATGGAGCCTTCGCCCGCGCGGCATGCGCTGCAGGTCCCGCAGGGAATCACGGCCGGAACGACGACGGATTTCCCCGCCCAGGTTTCGGTACCGGCGCCCGTCTCGACCACGACGCCACTGATCTCATGTCCCAGTGTGAGCGGGAGCTCGTGCCGAGTCGGAACCTTGTCGTAGACGAAGCCGAGGTCCGTGTGGCAGACGCCGCAACCGACGACCCGGATCAATACCTCGCCGGCACCCGGCGCCTCGTCCCGCTGTTCGAGGTCCATCGGAGCCCCCGGTTCGCGAAAGACCCATGACTCAATTCTCATGAGGGCAGTATTCGGAGCTATTCCGGTAAAGCAACACCTCAATACCTTTATTGTTCGAAAAACCCGTTTTCAGGCCTGCAAAGCCGCATTGAGGTCGCGAATCGAGCCCGAAGATGTTCTGCTCCCCCCATGAGCGACTACCCCGAGAAGACCTGTGAGATCGAAGCCCTCGTCACCCACGCCAAACTGGTCGCAGCCGCGCTGGCGGACCGCAAGACCCAGCAACGCCGCAATGGCGTCTATGGCTATCCCGGCGAGAAGTTCGAGCTGGAGGGCCAGAGCTTTGTCATCAAAGACCTGCGCCGCGAGACGATGTCCGACATGACCGAGGCCGATGCTCAGGCCGAGGGCTATCCGAACCTCGCGATGTACAAGGACCTGATTGCGCGCATGCACCCGGGCATGGATCTCGCCGAGGACCACAAGGTCTGGGTGCACGAGTTCGAGCGCGCGTCTGAATCCTAGCCTCCCGAACGCGCCGACTCTTCTTCGAGGACGAACTCGTCTTCGCACTGCCAGGTTGAGGCGCCTTCGAACGCGGGGAAACCGCCTGGATGAAGCTGGCGACTCTCCGATTCGACCGATCCCTCGATCGAGTGAGTTGCTGACCTTGCTCAACGGCGAACAAGTCTGGCGCGACCCAGGCTTCTAACCGTCGCGCTTGGGAAGTCCCTATTCTTCCGACTCGGAATCGATGTAACCGATTCCTTCGAGCATGCCGCGCGTCTCTTCACCGGACTCGATGGAGTACTGCGTGCGCGCTTGCTCGAGGCGCTCCAGCGATTCGATCAGAGAGCCCTTCAACTCCGCCTCGCGCTCGGGATGGTTCGCACGTGCTCCTTCCAGAGTTCCCACGCCGTTCAGTTCATACAACAAGCTCTGCTCGCCCGGTGTGGCGACCTTCGAACCGAACTCTCCAGCCTCCGGCGCGAAGTGCAGCACCCAGTCTTCGCTGCGGATGCCGTGGATCGGTGTCCTTCGCCACTTCTTCCACCAACCCATGTAGGTACTGAAGAGCACCGGCTTTCGCGGCAGACGGTCGGGCGCCGCTAGGTTGAGTCCGTCCTCAAGAAACTCCATTCGACCTCCGCCAAGCAGAGCGAGCGTCTCCGCGAGGTGTCGATTGGAGACGGGAACCGACGACCGAACTCCTTTGGGGATCATGGGACCCGCCAACACCAAAGGAGCGCGAACGAGCTCGCCGAAGACGGAGTGACTGTGCGCCAGCATGCCGTGATCGAAGAGCTCTTCGCCATGATCGCTCGTCAATGCGATGACGGTCTCGCCGGTGAGCTCAAGCTCGTCAAGTGTGTCCATCACTTCGCCGAGCCAATAGTCGCCCGTGGCGACGCAGCCGTCGTACAGCTTCGAGAGATACTCGCGGTGTGCTTCGGAGACGAATGGCGAGACGTCCCACTCGCCGTCCGCTGTATACGCCTGCCCCTTGCGAAGCTTCCTCACGTAGTGGTGGAAGCTCTCGGAGTTGAAGCCCTCGGGTTTGGGGCCCACAAGCTCCTCGCGCGCCTGCTCCATTACCGGATGCGGATCGTGCGTATCGACGAGGTGCAGATACATGAAGAAGCGCGTGCCCGCGTTCATCCGGATCCAATCGAGAGCCGAAGGCATGAACAGTTCGGACGGTCGAAAGGAGGAGGCGCTGTCGTAGAAAGTCTCGAAGCCTTGATCGAAGTTCTTGGAAGACGAGATCAACGGGTTGCCCGAGATTCCAATCGTCGTGTAGCCCGCGCGCTGGAGCACTTCGGAGACCGTGTCGATCCCGTTGGGTAGGTAGCACGATGTTCCGGTCAGCACTCCGTGGCTCGGCGACAGCAAGCCGGTCAAGATCGAAGTCGTCGATGGCCACGTCCAACTCGACGTCGCGTAAGCCTCTTCGTACAGCACGCCGCGTTCCGCGAGTCGATCCAAATGTGGAGAGGTGTTGCGCCCGTAGCCGTAGCAACCAAGCCGATCTCTGCGCAGCGTGTCCTGGACGATCAAGATGAGATTGGGAGCTTCCGAACTCGAACGGGTTCGGGGGCTCTGCCACTCGCGCTCGAGATCAAGGTTTGAGAATCCGATCCGGAAGGCGCGATCGGTTCCCGGTCCGCGCTCCATCGATTCGGCGAGATCCGTTCGGAGAACAACTTCATCTCCGGGCTGTAGCTCGATGCCCCCCTTCTCACCGACCGGATGCCAGTGATTCGCAAGCTCATCCATCCCGGCCTCGAGAATCAACACTTCCTCAAAGACGAGCTCGTCATTGACGGAGACGAGAAACTCGAAGTGGAGCGGCGCATCGCCCCGTTTCAACCGCTGTCTAATTTTCTGATCCGCGCCTGCGTTCGCGCGCAGAACGACGGCACCGTCTTCGGGTTCGACGCGAAAACGGACTTCACTCCCGGGGGGCATGATCAGCGCTGGCCGTTCACCACCGGAGACCCGCCAATCGACGACGGGCGTGATCACACCCACGCTCGGGGCTTCCGCCGGGTGCTCGCTCAAGACCTCCCAACTCGGCGTGCCTTCGAGCAGCGCGCGCTTGACCGCGAGTCCGCTCATCATCGTCCCCTGCCCGAGAAGCGCCACGTACACGAGAACCGGAGAGAGCCCGATCAACACGAATGGAAGCACTGCCGAGCGTGGCGACCCGCAGAAGAACCGGAGCGCCGGAGCGGAGCGCCGACGCGCAGCGATCAAGAGCAGGACGGCGCACAGCAAGCCTCCAGAGCACAGAGCGATCCACGCTCGCACGCCGTTCTCTGTATGGATTCCCGGCACCCGATCGTTTTGATCGAGTCCGAAGCCCGAGACGAACAGAACAAAAAACGCGCACAAGAGCGCGGTGCCGAGCACACCTCGCATCACGAGCGCCGTACGCGAGCCGCGCGAGCCATCCTCCCCGGCGTCTCGCCGACCCGCGAAAAGACTCCCCACGAGCGCCGCGCCAAGTCCGCCGGCAAGCGCGAACGGAATCACCGTCGCGAGCATTCGATTCAGCCTCCACAGGCTGCCGCGCAAGTCGATACCGTGACCCAAGTGGTCAATCACGACGACGAGTCCCGCGCGTCCCAAGAACAAGCCCAGCGCGATCCAAATCCCCAGCGCAAATAAACTCCCTCGCTTCATTTCACGCTGTTCTTCGTCCATCGGCTGCCGGGCAGTCTATAGCTTCAATCGTATTTCACGCCACGGTTCTTCGTCGGAGGGCAACTCTACAATCCAACCGCGATCGGTTCGATTAGCCAAGAGCACACGAACCCGTGCCGATGAAGGCGAAGACCCTCTGCCCACTCTTGTTCCTATGGAATAAGAGCGGAAGCGTGTGTCAGCTCTGCGTTTCGGTGGCATGATTGCGCCCGCATGAATTCTCTAATCTGTCGAACAAAGACCGCACTCCTTACCGGAGCGATCGCTGCAGCCTCGGTCTCCCTGGCGTGCTACGAGGGCCGCCCCGAAGCCGCGACCACCGACGTCCAGCCTCGCTACGTCTTTCTGCTCTCCCTCGACACGGTCGCGGCCCAGTACTGCAGTGTCTACGGTTACGAGAAGCCGACGACGCCCTTCCTTGAGGAGCTTGGCGCTCGAGGAGCGGTCTTCGAACGGCACGTCGTAAACTCCAACAACACGCTCAAGTCACACAGTTCGATCATGACTGGGCTGAATCCGGCAGCCCATAACACCTATGACAACGGCGTTTCAAATCGCCAAAAATTGGCGGAGGAGTACGACACCCTTGCCGAGAGTTTTCGCGATGCGGGCTTTGCAACGGCCGGATTCACGACCCACCCATTGTGGCTCAACTCCAAATTCGGATTTGATCAAGGCTTTCAACATTTTGAGAGCTCCCGGCGTAAAGCTGCTGCGAATACTCAAGCGTTTCTCAAGTGGTTCGACGATGAGAAACCCGATCGCGCCTTCGTGTTTCTGCACTACTTCGACGCTCACTCAGACACTTCGACGTCCGGCAACCAGCCTTATCACGCGCGCCCCGATTTAGTCGCCAAGTTCGCCGGCAAGCGACCGGCGAACTATACCGGGTCCATCCCCAACTCAAATGGCAAGGATCTATATGGCTCGAAAGCACTTGCCGTTTTCTCCGACCCCAATCGCACAATCCCTGAAGATCAACTCGCGTACATTCGCGGAACCTACGATGCTGGTCTCGCGCAGCTCGACGAGGCTATCTCCCGCCTCTTCGACGAACTCTCCGATCGAGAGATACTGGAGGACGCGCTGGTGATCGTGACTTCCGATCACGGTGAAGAGTTCAAACAACACCAAAGTATGTTGCACATGCAGTACTTCGATGAAGTCATGCGTGTGCCTTTGATTATTACGCTTCCGGAGGATTACACGCCGAGTCGATCACGCGTCGGCGACTTGACGCGTTCCATCGATCTTGCTCCGACAATTTTAGAGCTCTCTGGACTTGAGCCCTTACCACTCGCGCAGGGACGCTCCTTCGCCTCGGCGTTGCTAACCGGAGAGCCGTTCGCTTACCAGGATACGGTTTTCGAAGACCGCATCTTGCGTTCACAGGATAATGAGAGCGAGTTCAAGTTCGCGTGGCTCAGAGAGCACAGCCACTTTTTCGATCTCGATGCTGACCCGGGCGAACAGAAGAATCTCTACAAATCCCTCTCGCAGAATCGGCGCATCAGCGCCTTGAAACGCCTCCAGGAACTCAATTCAGAGAGCCACGCGATTCGCGATTCGCTCAACGTTAGCCGTGATGACAATCCCGAAATGAGCCCAGAGGAACTCGATCAACTTCAAGGGCTCGGCTACCTCGGCGATGAATAGCGCCGCTAATGGACGACGTCCACACCGTCACATCGGCCAATGTGGACGGAGGCTGCACTCGACGGGGAGCCGGTCAAGCTGCGCACAATCCGGCGGGGTCGCCCCCCCCTTTTCGACCGAGATTTACGACGAGAACCGGCACGAAAGCGCTGGCTAAATGACCTAGACTGTACGCGTGAGGAAGAGTTTGGCCGAGCTAGACGGGAGCGAGCTCCCCGAAGAAGCACTGCCTGTGCTGATTGAAGCCCAGAGCGGTCGCCTCTACTCGCTTGGCCTGCGTTTCTGCGGTAATCCCGAAGAGGCCGAAGACATGGTGCAGGAGACATTCCTGCAGGCCTATCGAAACTGGAATCAGTTTCAGGGCCGCTCCAATCCGGGAACATGGCTCTACGCGATCGCATCGCACGTCTGCCATCGGTTTCATCGCAAGCGGGCGGGCGAACCGAACCGGCTGGAATCTCTAGAGGAGCTGCTCCCCTTTGGTGAAGAGCGAATGGGGGTCGTGCCCGATGAGGGCGACGGGCCACTCGCCGAGCGAATTCGCGAAGAAGGACGCCAGGAGATTGAAGCAGCCATCGCGAAGCTCCCGCCCAACTTCCGCATGCCGCTGATTCTCAAAGAGATCGTCGGGTTCTCCCTAACGGAGATCGCAGAGATCCTCGGTACGAAAGAGAACACGGTTAAAACACGACTCCATCGAGCTCGCCTGCGTATCCGGAAAGCCCTCGAAGAAGCGCTGCCGGTCAAGGAAGTCGACGCACCGATCTATTCCAGGCAGATCTGCCTGGACCTCCTCCAGGCCAAGCAAGACTCGCTCGATCGCGGCGTGCCGTTCGAGTTCCCCAATCAAGTGATCTGCGAACGGTGCAAAGAGATCTTCGCCACGATGGATTTGGCGGAGAGCGTCTGCCGGGAGCTTGCCGATGGCGAGATCCCGGATTGGCTGCGTCACGAGCTCCTCAACCAGGTCAGCCCCGCGGTCTAGAGAGCGGTTCTCTCAGAAAAACTCGAGAGACGGGCCTTTTCGGGAACTTCGACGGGAGCGGTGGCACTCAAGCGGTGCTGCGATCATCGCTCGCCTCGGGAGTTCCCCCCTCTCCTCCTTCCGGGGGGGGCTCCCCTCACTCACGCTCCCGAGGCGGGCACCTCTCTCTCGCGAGATCAGCTCCACGAGGAGGCGTCCGTTCGCAAGCCCGGCTCAATGGGCTTCCCCCCGACGCGCGCGAGGATCGGGAGTTCGAGAAGGCACCAAGTCTCTCCGGCGAACTCGGGCGCCCTCCCGTATGGTCAGAACGTGGACGAACAATCGAGATGGAAGGAGTGCATTGCGGCCGTCCTCCGGGAACCGGATTCGGACGCCCCGCGCAGAGCACTCGCAGAACTCTACGCCGAGTCGGGCGATGCGCGGGCCGAGTTCATCGACGTCCAGCTGCAACTTGAGAGCTTACCCGTCTGGGATTCCAAAGTTCCCGCGCTGCGGAAAATCGAAAAGCGTCTCCTCGAGAACAACAAGTCTCAGTGGGCAGTGGAAACCGGCTGCGTTGATCTGCGTCCGAGCTTTCGTCGCGGCCTGGCCTATTGCGTCGAAGGCACAGCGAAAGCTCTGTGCGCCGAATTGAACGGGGTTGCTGCGCGCGCGCCGATCGCGAACCTTCTGCTGGCGGTGGACGAAGAAGAAACCGGTCCCGACCCGGACCTGCAGCGGTTGGTCGAACTGGATTCACTGCAAAACATTCGCGCGCTCGAATTGTTCGAGTGCGATCTCGGCCCCGATTCACTCAGCCGCCTGATCGCTCATCCCAACTGGAAAAAGCTCGAGATCCTGCGACTCGGATCCGGCACGTGCGAGCTCAAGTTCATGGAAGCTCTAGCGCGCATCGAACTCCCGCCCGCTCTGGTTGATCTTCGCCTCAACGAGAACATGGGTGGCATCGGCGATGAGGGTGTGTTGGCCCTTGCCCAAGCGCCTTGGTTTCATCGCCTTCGCCGCCTCGAGTTGGTAGGACAATCGCTCACCGACGACAGCCTCTTCATTCTCGCCGAGTTCACGGAAAACGAGAAGCTCGAACACCTCGACCTCGCCTCCATCGGATACGCCGACAATGATCTCACCGACGAAGGCTTACGAGACCTGGCCGACGGTCCGTGGTTCCCGAACCTGCGCGTCCTCGGACTCCATGGCTGCGCGGTCGGCGGCGCCATCCCGAGTACTTTCGCGCGCGCAAGAAACCTCCACACAGCCAACCTCTCAAGAACCGGCCTCGACGCGGACAAGCTTCGGTTCATTTCCGCCATGGAGGTCTGGCCCCGGCTCAAAGAGTTGAATCTCGGCGGCAATCCCCTCGGCGACGACGGCGCCGAGTTCCTCGCACAATGCTCTAGCCTGCCCGCCGTTCTCGACTTGAAGAGCTGTGAGATCGGGACAGCAGGACTTGTGCATCTCTCTCGCGCGCCCGAGGTCTCCGCCTTGGACCTGCGCGGCAACTCGATCGAAACGGAGGCCTGGAGCGACGCGCTCGCCGCCGACCGACTGCCGAAGAGCTATGCCTTGGCTACCGACGCACACGATTGGCCCGAAGACCTCGTCGCGGCCATCGAAGCGCACTACCCGCGCACCGACCTGGCGGGCGTCAAGCGCGGGTCCGACCGATAATCCAGAAGTAGGGCGCCAACACGAGAAGCGAGATCGTCGCTGTCGCGATGAAGGGCGCGGACATCCACAGACCCGCGCGGGCAACGAGCGGCGCGTCGAACAGCCGACCGCCAGCGAGGACCGCCAGTCCGAATACGAGCAAATAGCCCTCACGCATGATCGTGCGTTCGCAAAACAGGAGGCGATAGAGCACGCGTTTCAGAGTCGGACTTCCTTTTGGGAACGGGCCAAGGGCAACACAGACGGTCCTCACCGGAGCTTGTTCCTCTCAAGCCTCAGCGACGATCTGAATCTAGAACATCACGCTCCACGTCGATGGAAAAGCCTCCGGAGTTTTCAGCGCTGGGGCCGTCGCACCCGCCGGTCGAAACGACTGAAAGTCAGCGGGACAAAACTCGGCTCCCAGCAACCGCTCCATGGTCGCTCGAGATATTCCCTGCCACTCGATCCACGTATAGATCGGCGCGTCGAACGGATCGAAAAACAGAAAGGGCTGCTTCGAAGTCAAGAGCTCGTCCTTGATCGGGTGCCAACCACCTTCGGGCATTCGGAACTCGAGATTCTCCACCGAGCCGTTCTCATCCAACCTCATCAGGAATCCGTCCGATGCCTCTCTTCCGAGGAGCTTGGCGGCGAGCTCTTCGGCGAACTGAAGCACTCTGCCTTCGAACGGATACGCGACGGTGGAAGTGGGCATCTGGATGGATCTAGACGAGGGGCCTCGAGGGGACGAACCGGATCAACGACCTTGTCGAGAGTCGATTTCGAGGCTGTGCTGGGCATCCTCGCTCACTCCGGAGAATCCCTCCGCTCGCCTCTCCATTCGATCTATATAGAGTCCACCGACCGTCAGCTTTTCGTGCCAGTCGATGGGCAGCACATGATAGACGGAGAGCGCGAGCACTGCGTGAGCGAGT
This sequence comes from Planctomycetota bacterium, assembly GCA_029259635.1. GTDB lineage: Bacteria > Planctomycetota > UBA1135 > UBA1135 > OFTM34. Next base: position 465,042 of record JAJDEU010000013.1, read on the forward strand.
CCGAGCGCGAAGACATTGGGACGGCGCAGGAAGAGAACGCAGGAGAAGACTGCGAGTCCCGTCGCGAGCACCGCGAGCACGGGATTGGGTCCGTGAATTAATCCGAACAAAATTGCCGCAGCCAGAATCGCGGTGCGTTTGGACAGACCGGCTTGGATTAACCGGCGCAAAAGAAAGCCGCAGAGCAAGTACTGTTGTATCGGTCCCCACGCGACGTAGCGCGTGGCGTTTCGCAAGAATCGCGTCAGCGAGGACGCGGGAAAGCCGTCGGCAAGAGCACCGACGATAAGAATCCCGACAACGACAATGGCGAGGGGAAACAAGATGCCGCGAAGGGAATCGGAGAGGTTGTCGATGCGGCACCCGCCTTCGCGCAGGCGGTCACCATGCAAGCGATTCAAGAGTGGCGGAAGCGCGAATGCGATGAGACCGAAGAGCACGTGGACCGGGCGGACTCCACCTTCGGGTGGAAGCGCAAACCACATGTACGCCGCGAAGAGAGTCAAAAAGCCGATTACCTCCGCAATCAATAGAGCTCGCATCAGGCCGGTTGCGGGCCATGCTCGTGGCCCAGCGCAAGCCCCTTCGACGGTCGATGGGATCTCGTTCATGACGACTCGACGCGACCCGACCGCTTCTCGGTGATCATGCGGTAGAAGTCGATGGTCAGCTCGATCATCTGCTCCATTGAGTATCGCTCGGCCACCCAAGTTCGAGCTTCATCGATCATTGCGAGCCGCTTTGCGTCGTCCGAGAAGAGCTCTTTCACCGCGGTCGCGAGGGCCTCGGCGTCTCGCATCGGAACAAGAACTCCAGTCCCATCTCGAACGACTTCATCGGTTCCGGGAGCTCGGACCGCGACGACCGGTACTCCGAGCACCATCGCCTCTTTCACAACGCCCGGCGAACCCTCGAGCAACGACGGGAAGACGAACGCGTCCATGGCACCGATGTACCGATAGGCGTCCGGCAAGACGCCGGTAAAGAGCATGCGCTCGCCGAGCCCAGCCTCGCGCGCCTGTGCTTCCAAAGCCCCGCGCTCTTCACCATCACCGATCGCAACGAACTTCGCGCTCGGAATCTGGCGCGAGAGAATTGCCGCGGCTTCGACGAAGGTCGCGATGTCCTTCTTTGGCGCGAGCGCACCGACCGTTCCGATCCACAACCCATCGCCGATGCCGAACTCCTCGCGCACGCGCACGCGCTCGCGCTCGTCGTAAGCGCGAAGACCCACCAGGTCGACACCGCCGGAGATCAGTGTCATTTGCTCGTCCGGAACCGAGATCGCGCGCAGACTGCGCGAGGCCGACTCCGACACGACGATGTACGCGTCGATGCGCTTCGAGCGATAGCGCCGTTGACTGATCGGATTGCGTCGAACCTGCGCCGATACGCGGCGATGAACGACCACGGCGAGCTCGGGCATTTCCCGCGCAGCCGGAAGTCCCATTGAAGCCGCGCGGCCGTCGTGCAGGTGCAGAACCGTCGCCCCGAGCTCTCGAAGGACACTCCGAAGTCGCCTCCAGGTGAGCGGGTTGTATCGAGACTTAAACTTGAAAGGCACGAGCGCGATCGCGTCATTCTGGGATGCGCGCGCGAAGAGCTCGCTCTCCGGCCGCGCGAGCAGAGTCGAGCGCACGCCCGCTCGCCCCAGCCCTTCCAGGAGATGCAGGAGCTGAAGCTCCCCACCTCCCCAAGCACGGCTGGTATTGAAATGAACGATGTGCAAAGCGCGCTGCTCCTCTTCAGCCTCTCGGAAAGACAGTCTACGCCAAGCATGTTCGTCCCCGCCACGATCCGTATCATGCGCGTGCGCGGAATCCCCAGCCTCCGTCCGCGTCGAGCACTCGCCCACATGACCAAGCCGTCGCCTCAAAGTCCGAGTTCCCCCAAAGGCCGCCTCGCCGTTCTCATCGAGGCGTTCAACGGGAAGCGCCTTGCGCTCGGTTTCGCCATCACGCTCGCCGCCGTTTTGCTCGCCACGCGAGTCGATCGCCAGCTCTTTCACTGGGCCTCCGGTTTCGCCCTCCGCAGCGAAGACGCGCTCGGCCACTTCTACGCCCTCGCCGAACCCTTCGGTTGGTTCTCCACCTGGCTCGTCATCGCGATCCTCTTCTTCCTCTTTGACCGTCGGCGACCCGGCAGAGCGTTTCGGCGCACCGGCCTCATCCTCTGGCCGATCGTCTGGGCCGGAATCGGAACCTATCTCCTCAAGATCTTGATTCGTCGCGCACGCCCGCGCGACCACGACGGCGAGTATTGGTTCCGCCCGCTAACCGAAGACCTGTTCTCTTCCTCCGGACTGGGCATGCCATCCGGCGACGCATCGATTGCCTTCGCCGGCCTCTTCATTCTCTACCGACTGATGCCGCGCGCCTGGCCGATCTGGTTCACGCTCGGCTACGGCTGTGCGCTTCACCGCATGTTGCTCGGCGCGCACTTTCTCTCCGACGTGATCCTCGCCTTCGCGCTCGGCGTCCTCTGCGCGTCGGCGATTTGGGCGCTCTATCGCAATAAGTATCCCGAGGACACCGAGCCTTCGGTCACCCAACCTCATGGAGTGAGCGCAGGCGTGGGAGCTCTTTGGCTGGCGCTCTTCGCCGGCTCGATCGCGCTTGTGTCCGAGCTGAAAGACTGGCGTCCGGCCACTCCGGCCGATCTGCCGGGCATCTATGGACTCGACCAACGCACTTGGCCGAAACACCACATCGTCTTTGCCCCCGACGGGACCTACGACCGCGCGACGGTTATCAGCGGATTGAAAGACGGCTCGCCTCGCATCGAGCGCACGGTTGGAAGCTGGAGTATCGGGTCCGATGGTTTTCGGCTCGACGGGCAAACCGCCGAGGTCCATCGAGCGGATAGTGCCCTTCGTCTCATCGAAGGTGAGGCGGTCTCGATTTTCAAGCGCATCTCTCGCTGGCACGGACCCGGCAGGCCCAGCGACTAGTCATTCGGGCGGAGCTACGCGCCACAAGACGAGCCGCTCGCCGCGCGCCTCGAACTCGACGCGATGAGTGAGCCACGCCGGCTCCTGCCCCGGTTCGAGCCACGCCGTAAGACGCTCATCCACTCCCGGTGAACGAAGATAGAAATGCGTCGCGTTCTTATCGCGGAGAAATTTTGCAATGCGTTCCGGCTCTTTAGCCACCACGCGCCGGTATTCGACTTCGCCATAGAACGCGGGCTCAGGCTTATAGCCCGCGAGGAGCACGTGCGTCTCCGTCGATTCCGCTCTCAACCACTCCCCGGCGTCTCGGTAGACCGTGTGCATTTTAAAGTGTCCAAGAAAATACGACGTGAAGGCAATCATCACCAGGACCGGACTGAGTACCAAACCGACGAGGACTTTCGTGCGGTGCCGTGTTGCGCGCTCGCTCACCCAAAGGAGAGTTGCTGCGGATCCGATTAACGCGAACGGGAGGAAGGGCAGGAAGAAGCGCTGCAGGATAAAAAATGGCGCGTACAAAACCATGGCGGTCGCCAGGAGTCCAAGCACGATTGGGAACCAGTCGGGTAGCCCCTCTCGTTCCTGTGAACCGCGGCGAAACCCGATCAGCGCGAGGATCAACAAGGACCACGACACGATGCTCGGAAGCTTGTCGAAGAGCGCGCCGAGGGCCGTGACAAGCGCACCGAATGCAATCGAGAGTGGCGCCGCGCGCACGAGCTGCTCGATGTGATACTCCCCGTTATTCCAGGGATCGCCGAGTCCGCGTATGGAAAGGACGTCGCTGTGTTTCACCTCGATGCCGTGCTCGGCGTACAGGTCTGCGTGCCCTAAGTAGAAATTCATGCCCGCTTTCGCGCCGAGACCGATGCTTCCAGTCTCACCGGCTAAGTAGACGAGCCATGGCGTGAGGATCAGGGCAATCGGCAAGATTAGAGGCACCAGTTGCAGGCGATGCTTTCTATCCGAGATAAGAACGAGCGTAAAAACAGCGACCAAACTCCAGCCTTCGGGTCGTGTGAGTACGGCGAGCGCGACGAGAAAACCCGCGCAAGCCATGGTGGCCGAAGTTGCCCGATTGCCTCTCCGAGCAGACACAAAGGCAAAAATAGAGGAGACGAAGAGCAAGAGGTACAAGCTATCGCTCTGCTCATAGGCCGAGTAACGAACCGCATTCGGATGAAAGGCGAGCAGCAGAATCGCAAGGTTGGCGAGCGCTGGACCGCGCCAGCGACGGGCTAGCTCCCAAACGGGGAGGAGCACCAAGGTACCCGCGAGAATCGAGACGAGCTCGGCTGCGCGCTCGACAGCCAGCACTGTGATATCGCCTTCGAGGAGCCGCGCAACCAACGAGGTGAACCAGGGATAGAGCGGCGGCCAAGCGGGGTCGAGCGCGTCGCGCCAAGAACCCTCGAGCGCATACCGCGCGAGCGTTCCGTAGTGGGAGCCGTCCGTCTTGATCACGATCAGCTCGTTCGCCGCCCACATGCGAACCGCGAACGCCATCGCGACGATCGACACCATGACCAGGCGTGAGCGCGACATGGAGTCTAGGCGCGTGCTGGAGCGGCGATATCGCGAGAGAGTTGGGGCGCGGAAGTGGCGTACCACTCGACGTAGGCGGGAAGGCCGCGTTCGAGCGGGTAGGCGGGCGCGTAGCCGAGTAAGTCGCGCGCTTTATCCACCGACATCGCGCCGCGCCGAGGCATCAACAAGTCGCGCGAAACGCGCTCGACCAAGACCTCGGGAAAGCGCTCTTGAAACAACGCAACGAGGTCGTTGATGGAACGCCCCTCTCCGAAAGTCATGTTGAAGACCTCGTTTCGCGCGGCCGGTTTTTTGAGAGCCAGCGTCAAGCCTTGCACGAGATCATCGATGTAGGTGAAGTCGAGGCGCTCGTCACCTTCGCCGCTGATGCGGAGCGCTCGGCCCTCGAGCGCGTTTTCGATAAAGACTTGACCGATGCGTCGACTGACACAACGCGGTCCGTAGAGCGCCGACGGTCGAACGACCGTGTAAGGCAACCCGAAGACCTGGTTGTAGCCAATGACCAGTTTCTCGCAGGAGAGCTTCATCGCGCCATAGATCCCGATCGGATCCAGCGGATGATCTTCGCGCACGATCTTCGATTGGAAGTCGCCGTAGACCATGCTCGAGGACAAGTACACGAAGCGCTCTAGCTCCGAGGAGCGCGCGAAGTCCAATGCGTGCTGCAGAGTGCACACGCTGTGTTCGAAGGTGCCGTGCGGATCAACGTTCGCGCGGCCTGCGTGCGCAACCGCGGCGAGATGAACCATCGCCTCCGGCTCGATCTTCTCGAGCTGGTCGAACAGACCTACGCGATTTCGCGCATCTTGCACGTGCAGTTTAACGCCGGCCGAGTGCAAGAGGTCGATGCGCTCTCTCAGAAAACCGAGGTAGAGCTCCCGTCGCGCCAGCTCTCGCGGCAGCGCCGAAAACGCTTCGCGATTATTTACGTCGAGCCCATCGATGACATGGACTTCGTCTCCCGCGCGAGCGAGGGAGAGCGCCAAGTGGTGCCCGATAAAGCCCGCTCCTCCGATCAGCGCAACCTTCACGCGCCCCCCTTGACGTGATGCCGCACGCGCTCGGCAATCCGCTCGACATCGCTCATCGAGAGATGCGGGCCGACCGGCAGGGCAACCCCGCAGTCACTGATCGCCGTCGCGTTCGCAAAATCACCTGCGACGAATTCATTGCGTTTGCGGTAAGCCTCTAAGCGCGGAATCGGGTGCGGGTAGTAGATGCTGGTCTCGATGTCGTCCTCGCGCAGGGAGTTCACCAAGCGATCGCGCCGGTCACTCTCGTCGAGAATCAAACCGAGCGCGTAACACGCATTCGTCGCCCGCTCGTCATTTGGCGCGAGTGTGCGCGCGCCGGGAAGGTCACTTAGCAGTTCGGCCAGCATCCCGAAGTGATGGCGCCGCTTATCCAAGATTTGATCGATGCGCGCGAGCTGGCTGCGACCCAGTGCAGCGTGCAGCTCGCTCATTCGATAGTTGAGTCCGACTTCCGTAACGTCATAAGTTCCCGGCAGGGTTTTGCGCGTGCGATCGACTCCGAAGGCGCGCCGCTTGGCCGAAACCTCCGCGAGCTCCGATCGCCGACTCATCAACATGCCACCCTCGCCGGTGGTGATGTGCTTTGCGGGATAGAACGAGAAGGCGCCAGCGTCACCGAACAACCCGACGTGCCGTCCGTCCCATCGCGCGCCGACCGCGAGAGCGCAGTCTTCGACAACCGCGAGATCGTGCTCGCGCGCAACCTCCATGATCGCGGGCATGTCGCAGGGAATCCCGAGAAAGTGAACCAGCGCGATTCCGCGAGTGCGCTCCGTAATCGCGGCACGCAGTCCCGCCGCTGTTACATTTCCCGTCGCCGCTTCGCAGTCGACGAAGACCGGCGTGGCTCCCGCCCAAGCCACAGCGTGTGCGGTGGCGACGTGCGACTGGGCGGACACGAGCACTTCGTCTCCCGCGCCGATTCCGAGTTCAATCCACGCCAAGTGGAGCGCGCCCATGCACGAGCTGAACGTCACGCAACTCGCCGACGGCTCGCCCGCGAAAGCCGAGAAATCGGCTTCAAAGGCATTGCACTCCGGTCCGTGCGTCAAGATGTGCCCCTCCAGCACACGCCCCACTGCCGATCGATCGGTGTCGTCGATCCAGGGCCTCGCAAATCGAATCATCCCCATTCGCAGCGAAGATACGTTACCGCCTTCACCTCCGCCACTTCCGCGAGTCGCTCTCGCGACAGGTCGGCACGATCTCGGCATGCAGAGGGCGACTGGCAGCGCTCTTATGCCGGAAGGTAGGAATCAACGCTCTTGAGCCCGACATCGCGCTGAGCGCTAGCGTCCCCGGCCAATTCCGTATACTCGCGACAGCCCCACTGATCACAGAAACCCCACTCTGGAATCCTCCATGCTTCGACTCCCGCTCACTGCTCTCGCCCTTCTCTCGTGCCTCGCGTGCCAGACCAGTGGCCCAGCCCTTCGCGATGCGAATCCCGAGCAGCGTGAGGCGCTGTTCGCCCCTGTTCGCACCCTCGAGGGTACGTGGACTCTGCAGTCCGACGAGCAGCCGGGCGAGATCACCTTTGCCGTGACGTCCAACGGTTCAGCAGTGCGCGAGCTGATGTTCCCCGGCTCGCCGCTTGAGATGACGAATATGTACACGCTCGACGGGAACTCGCTCATCATGACGCACTACTGCTCGAATGGAAGCCAATCGACCATGCGGGCCAACACGATCGACGGCGACCGCATCGTCTTTGTCCCGGAGAGCGTCAACGACCTGCAAGCGGGTTACGACCATTACATGAGCGGAATGACGCTCGTGCTGGTCGACAAGAACACTATCGAGCAGCAGTGGGTCTCTTACTACGAGGAAACCGGCGAGACCGGCACGGTTGCGTTTACGCTAAATCGCAATACCGAGTCGCACTAATCGCGGCCGTTTTCCCGCCAGCCCAAAGGCGCTCCGACTCGCCCAATCGAAGGAGCAGCCCCATGAAACGCAACCACCATTACGGTCTTCGCAACGAGTGAAATCCAGTGGTCCATCGCGGAGAAAACGGCGGAGTTTGGTGCGGTTTGGCACTGCTCTTCGCGCTGGGATCTTGCTCGCTTAAACCTCCCGTCGAACCGAGTCCGTTAGACTTCCAGATTCGGCACGAGCTCTATCGCGGAAAGACTCCTGCGTTCACGATCGCCATCATCAACGATCGCTATCTCGTCGAAGACCGCGCGCTGTTTCTCGACGACTGCAAAAACGTCGTCGACGCCTTTCGGCTCGAGCCCGCTTTCGACTTCTTCGCCGACTACCTATCGATCACAAGCTTCTTCCTGCCTACGGAGGACGATGACCCGAACCTCGAGGGCATCGACCGCGACTCGATGGCGTCTTTCGACACCTTTGATCCGGGTCAGGGGAGCGAATCCATTGAGTACTCCGACTGGGTGGCCCTCTCGCAGGCGTTGCGCTCCGCCGGAATTCAGGACGAGTTCTCCGTTACGCTCATACTCGTCAATTCATCGAACGATGCTGGATGCGCACTAGATCTCGGATGGCTTCGCAGCCTGCCGGTCGCTGTGTCGACGAATGCCCAGGCGGGTACGGCCATACATGAGCTTGGTCACGCCATTGGCTCTCTAGGCGATGAGTACGAGTACTCGCCGGAGAACATTCGATTGCACGAACGGCCTTGGAGACCGGCCGAGGGGTACCATTCGAATCTTTTGCTCGACAGAAGCTCTCCGCCTTCGCCGCCCCCCACTCCTCGATGGGAGCACTTCAAGTCTCTCGAAGGCGCTGAGAAGATGGAGTGGAAGTACTCCGTCGGATCGAATTGGGCGGAGCACCTCTTTCGCCCCTGGCCGCGCTGCAGAATGCGCGACACGGTGTACCCCTTTTGTCCCGTTTGCAGCGAAGCCATTGCTAAGGCCATTATGGAGAGCGGGCCGTACGTCTGGGATGACGAGGCTTTCCACAAAGCCCTCCCGCTCAGCACCTGGGAGACACGAGTTCCAATCGCCCGCGAAGCGACCATCCGCACTCTCCGCACTCTCCCGCCGGTCATCTCGGACGCCTCCTCCGCGCAGGAGATGCTCGAGTTCGGACGCGCGCACTTGGGCTGGGACAAGGAGTGGATGGAGGAGTTCGCGGACCGAGACCGAGGCGAGCTCTGGTCTTACCTAGTCGAAGACTTCGAGCTGCAAGGTCTGCGCGACGACGCGTTCGACATCGAGTGAACCCGGCGAGACTCTGTCGCACCACTCTCCGCCGATTTCTCCATCGTCCAAACGCTCTCGGCTCGGCTTGAATGGAGGAAGTGTTTCGGTCGGATAAGTTCGCCCTTGCGACGTTTCCGGTTCCCCCGCCATATGGTCCAGCGCGGAGGAAACGGCGTCAATGCGTCGACTCGGTATCGACTCGGTATCGACGTTGTACGAACTTGCGCGTTCTTCCTCTGCAGCCCCTGCCGGCGAAAATAGTGTTCGAAGCTTCGACGAAGGGTGCGGATTCCGACTCCTCATAGGATTCCGCCCCTTATCCAATCATGCTTCAAACTCTATTTGCGGCCGCCCTGCTCCTCGCTACTCTCGACGTTCAGCTCGCAGAGGAACCGACCATCATCCCGATGAACCACGGGACCAAGCATGTAACGGTCATGGTTGAGCTGAACGGCAAAGGACCGTTTCTGTTTCAGGTCGACACCTATTCGAGCGGCGACGGCTCTATCGATGACGACCTTGTCCGAGAGCTCGGTCTGAGTAAGTCCGGCACCGTTCAAAGCAGCGACGGTCATTCGGTGCAGACCCGAGACCTGGTAACGGTGGACGAGCTAGTGCTCGGCGGCGCGGTCTTCCGCGGACTGACGCTCACAGTCAATGACTACGACTGGGTGAAGCGGTCCGACGGCAAGCAGGTCCACGGCATTCTCGGCTTTGCCAGCTTTCGAGAGCTGCTCTTGACCTTCGACTATCCCGGAAATCGGTTGGTTCTGAGTCACGAGCAATTAACAGCGGACGACGCGCACACGATTCCCTTCAGCGTCGAGGCCACAGGATCTCCAGATATCCAACTCGTCCTCAATGGAGACAGGTTTCTCTTCGGGATCGACACCGGGCACACCAACGCCCTCAGCATCAATCGGTCTCTCGCGAGCGAGCTCCCCACTTATAGCGAGCCCGTGAAGTACGCCCAAATGGTGACGCACCACAACTCCTTCGACGTCTACACGGCAGACTTCGCAGGCACGCTCGATCTCGCCGGCTATCCCGTCGAGGGCATCGAGCTTCGCATGGTCGAGGGCTGGAGCGGATTCAGCCTGCTCGGCTACCAGCTTCTTCGTTCCTACGCCGTGTCCTTCGACCAGCGCTCGAAGCTCGTGTCCTTTAATCGCCCGCCCCTACCGAAGGCCGCCGCACTCTCAAGCAATGAGCTCGACCATTGGGTCGGCACTTTTGCCTGCGGTCAAAAGCGCTACATCATCGAGCGCGAAGGCGATGCGCTCTTCTTTCGCTTCGGCGTGGGCTCGCCAATTCCGACCAGCGCGATCGACGCGAAGACCCTTCGGCTCGAGTCCGAAGCCACGCAAGTACGCCTCGACACCAACTGGTTCGGCCGCCGTTACTTGGAGATCGAAGAGCACCCGGACCGCCCGATCATCGAAGCGCCGATCTTGACGGACGGCTAACCGACCCTACCGAGTCGCCCGTGAGACGACTCGGACCTACCTCATTGCTCGAACGAGGCGATCCTCTCGATTAAGCCGACGGAAGAGTCGAAGAACTCATCCTTCGCAGCGACGTAGGCCGGGTCCGCGAAAAACTCCTCGCTCGTGGCCTTGTCCGGAAACGAGATAACGAAGAGCCGATTGATTGCCGGGTCCGTGGCGCCCTTCAAGGTCTGATCGATCGTGAAGTCATATCGAAAGAAGCCGCCCGCCGCTTCGAGGAGCGGCGTCATCGCAGCTCGGTAACGGGAATACCGATCGTTGTCCGAGACGTGGAGTCCGACGAGGTGTTCGTAGCGCGTTGCAGTCGGCATGGAAGTGTTTGGGTTGGTCGTTCGAAACGGCGTGGATCCGCTGGACTTCGCGCAGCCGTTACCGAACGCGCGAATTCGTCTTTGAGGAGACGGAGACGCTGGGGGCGTCTCGGTATTGATCAATGTAGCGATCGATGCGCAGCTTGCGGCGCGTGTTTGCGCTTGTCATGTATCGAATCTTTCCGAACACCTCGCGCTCGGGACCCCACGCACGATCGTTGCGGCCGAGCACCCAGAAAATGCCGCTATAGGAGTTCGGGTCTCGTCCGTCCAGCGCGTACTTGTTGTTCAGCTCGATCATGATCTCGAGCGCTTCCCGTGGACTCTCGCTCCAGTGCAGGATTTTTTTGCCCCACAACATACGCAGGTAGTTGTGAATACGCCCCTCGATGCGCAACTGATTCTGAGCGGCGTTCCATAGATCGTCGTGCGTTTCGGCGCATTCAAATTGTTCGAGCGAATACACGTGCGGTCGCGGGTCGGAGGCGTGTTTCTCGAGAGTTGCCCGCGACCACTCCGGAAGCGACTCGTAGCGGTCGTAGTCGTCGCGGTGCGCACAGAAGTTGAAACCCAGTTCGCGCCAGGTCACGAGCTGGTCGAGAAAGGACTCGGCGGCGGCGCTCATGTTCCACCATCCAGAACGTTTGCCGCTTCGGATGTCCGTCACGCAGTCGGGGGACCAGCCCTCACGCTCGGCGAGCGATTGCAACACCTCGTGCGCCGACACGTGCCCGAAGTGAAGATGAGCAGAGAGTCCGCTCGCCCCATCCGAATCCGGGCAATTCCGGTCTTCGCCGTAGCTCTCGGCCCATCTGTCCTGGAACTCCCGAAGCATGCTCCGCCCCGTGCGTTCACCGCCGTGGCAAGGCACGGGCGGAACCCGATGATCGATGGGCAATGCCTCGAGCTCTCGTTCGTCGCCCGCGAGGAGTTCGTCGGAGGCTCGCGGCCATCGCTGTGCAATCCCCTGGGGAAGGCGCTTTCGCGGCCGAAGCTTTGTGCGCAGCGGGTCGCGGCGTGGCAGCTTTGCGAGGTGCGGTGCGAGTTCGCGCTGGAGGTAGCGTCGAAAGTCGTAAGCCCGTGCGAAGACCTTGTCGGTCGCACGCATCGGCAGGATGCCGTTCGAGTCCACGGCTTCGAGTCGCACGGGGAGCTTCTCGCCCGCGGCCGCAATCATCCGCGGCAGGAAGAATGCCGGGTAGTCGTCGGTCACCACGGCGCACGCGTCGCGGGCGAGCCTTTCGAGCAGTCCCTCGCCTGCGCCTGCCTCCGGTTCGACGTACGGGTGGTAGAGCACGCCGGTACCCTCGAAGGCCTTCGCGTTGTCCGCCATCCCGTCGATCACGAACCGGTGAAAGCGGGCGCTCGCCCAGCGGTAACTCACTCGCAGCGCCTCCAGGACAATCAGTGGCCGATCGAGCTCACGCGCCAGCTCGACAGCGTGATCCAGCGCGAAGTTCCAGCGAGTGCGCCGCGCCGCGATCATCCAGTAGAGGACGTAGCTGCCGTCCGCGCGAACGGGAGCCGCATTCAATGGGCGCACGCGTATCGCGGGTACCCGGCTCGTCGTCTTTTCGTCCATCCCCGCGTCAGGCGTGGTTGCGGAGCATCAGCTCCTTGGGATGCGGGTCGAAATACAACTGGCCGGCAAGATACTCGATGTCGTGACGGCGAATGTTGTAGCGCAGGAGTGTCAGCGGCACGACGAGAGGCAAGAGCCCGAGGCGGTAGTCCTCGATGGTCGCCAGAAGTTCGCACTTCTCAACGGCCGTGAGGATTGTCTTCAGGTAGCCCATCGCATGCTGCAGGACGTTCACATGCTTCTTGACGGTTGCCTTTGTGCGCAACGCCACCTGGAACTCGAGCTCGTATTCGGCAAAGAGCTCTCGATTGCCGATCGTCCCCGCACTGCCCACCAGCCGGCCGAGCCTCCGATAAGCCGTTTCGTTGTGCGCGCGGATCAAAAGCTTGTGCGCGGTGTGAAACTCCACCAAACGCCGGCGGGTCAATCCGCGCTCGACCAGAGTTCGCCAGCGGTTTCGGGCGAATACACGCTCGATGAAGTTCTCGCGCAGACCGGGATCATTGAGGCGTCCCTCCTCTTCCACCGGCAAGCTTGGCCAACGCTCCGTCAGCTGCGCGGCGAACAATCCCTGCTCGTTGCGCCGCGCCGGCATACCGTCGCGATACACCCGAATGCGCGCCAAGCCGCAGGAAGGCGAGCTCTTCTTCAGAATGTAGCCGTCGAGATCGAACTTCATCAGCTCTGTGACCTTCGCCTGTGCGTAGTCCGCCATACGACTCGTGAAATCCTCGCCGGTGGACGGTGCAACGAGCTGCACTCCCTGCCCCTCGTCGATCAGCCGGATCGCCGGCCGCGGAATGCTCATGCCCATCTCGACTTCGGGGCAGACCGAAACGTACTCGAACCACTGACCGAGCGTGTCCGTCACGTAGCGATCCCGCGCATGCCCCCCATCAAAGCGAACCTCCTCACCGAGCAGACAGGTGGAGACTCCGAGCCGCAAGAGCTGGTCCTCTCCGTGCCAATAGCTCCAACGACCGAGATCGGCAGGGGACGGCGAGTTCATGACGGAGTATCCAGTAAGGCGTGGCGCTTCTCGGCGACGGCCGCGCGCGCGATGTTCTTGAGCATCCTCGAAAAGACGACTCGGTGCAGGGGATAGATGAGGTACCAGTAGGCCAGACCGAAGAGGCCGACGGGATCGTAGAGCGCAGTCTGTCGGATCGTTGCGCCGCTCTCGGTCGGCAGCACCTCGAACTCAAGCCAAGCCCGGCCCGGAAGTTTCATTTCGGCGCGTAGCCTGAGAAGGCGGTGCGGCTCATGCGATTCAACTCTCCAGAAATCGAGCGCATCTCCGACGTGAATCTCGTCCGGGTTCGAGCGTCCTCGGCGCACGCCGACGCCGCCGACCAGCAGGTCGAGCAAACCGCGCAAGCGCCACAGCCAATCCATGGCGTACCAGCCGTTTGCGCCACCGATGCGCTGGATCGGAGCGAAGGCCTGTTCCGGACGGACTTCGACTTCTCGTGCGCGCGAGTCGACCAAGCGGTTGTGAAAGCGCACCCCCGCCCAGTTGCGCGCCTCGCCGCCCGACGAAAAGGCGTCGTACCAGCAGCTCTCGGCGATCTCCTTCTCTTCATTGCACAGTGCCGAGGCGATCGCCGCGGGCATGCTGCGCGGCGCCACCGCGAACTCATCGAGCGACGCTGGGTCGCGCACCACGCTCGGGTGCCGGATCGACTCGATCAGCTTGCGCCCGACGCGCGCGTAAAGCGGCGTGACGAGTCCGAGCCACAGGCTAGAGAGGCGCGGCGTCAATACGGGAACGCGAATCATCGCGCGACGCAATCCGCGCTGGCGCGCGTACTCTCGCATCAAGTCTCCGTAGGAGACGCGCTCGGCCCCTCCGATCTCGAATACGCGGCTCTCCACGAGGGGAAGATCGAGCGCCGCCATGAGGTAGTCGAGCAAGTCCTCGATCGCGATCGGCTGCGCTTCGACATCAACCCAGCGCGGCGTGATCATGACCGGAAGGCGCTCGACCAACGCACGAATCATCTCGAAGGACAGGCTGCCGGAACCGAGAACCACGGAGGCCCGCAGCTCAAGAACCGGAAGGCCGGACTCACGCAAGACCGCTCCCACTTCGTGCCGGCTCCGCAAGTGCGGTGACAGATCGTCGCCGTGAGCGAGTCCACCCAGGTAGATGATGCGGCGAACTCCGGCCTTCCGCGCCGCCTCTGCGAAGTTGCGCGCCGCGATCCGATCGCGCTCCTCAAAATCGCCATCGGATCCCATCGAGTGGACCAAGTAGAAGGCTGTCTCGATTCCCGCGAGCGCCGGCCACAGCGTCTCGGGGTCCAGCACGTCCCCCGCAACCACTTCCGTCGTCGAGGCGACGCGCGAGGCCAGCCCCTCCGTTACCCGCGTCAGACAACGCAATTCGTGCCCACCCTCCTCGAGCAAGCGCCGAAGTCGGCCGCCGACGTAGCCTGTGGCGCCGGTGAGTAGGATTTTATGTTTCATCAGCTTCGGTACTCGCGCTCGGCAGTCGTCCGCCTCTATTCGAGGTGGCGCCTGAGCACCCAGGCGTTCTTCTCGCGAGCTTCAAGCCGACCGACACCGAGCTCGATGCCGCAGCGTACAGAGAAGCGTTTCGCCCCGTGCTGCCGGCTGGATTCGAAAACCCTTGAATCGTACGAGCAAAAAAACCTCCGGCCCATGAATCGAGACTCCGCCCAGCGTCTACTGGCTCCGCCGGGAAACATGCAGGAGCAAGGGCGTGACGAGCGCGTATTCGATCGCCAGTGCGGACCAGGTCAGGAGCGGCTGATCCTCCACCGCAACAACCCCGAAGCGCGTGCCGGCCAGAAAGGAGAGCGGCCCGCCAATGGCGCCGAGAACCGCAGCGAGGAGCTTCCGGCTTCTGAGCCAGCCGAGGGAGTGGTGTGGCAGGGTTGCGAACAGCACCCAGAGCGCCGTGATCCAGGGCGGGGCGAGCGCCAGGGACCACTCCGCTTCGGAGGTCGGGTAGCGCGTGGCGCCGAGAGCGCCGAGCAAAGTGTCGGCCAACATCCCCACCAGGCCCACGGCGAGAATGTAGCCCAGCTCCCATCGGCGCTCCGCCGGGCGCGTGATCCAGAACAGGTGCAACGCGACCACCGCCAAGACCGCGATCGGCCCGAGCCACATGTGACCCTCTGCCGCGGCGCCCACGCAGGCGAACCACCCGGCTTGGAAGAGGAGGAAGTTAGCGAGGTTCTTCAAGCTCGCAGGCTCGGAAGCGGGTGCGTGCCTGGACGCTGAAGCAACATGTGCACGTCACTGATGTGCCGCTCTGCGAAGCCGCCCTCGCTGTAGGCGAAGTAAAACTCCCACATGCGCAGGAACTCGCTCGAGTAACCCATCGCGCGCGCCTCCGACCACTTTTCAATGAGGTTCGCTCGCCAGCTCGCGAGTGTGCGGACGTAGTGCGGTCCGATGTCCTCCAGGTCAACGAGCCGTAGGTCGCCAGCCTTCGTCATCGCCGAGCACAGAGCCGTTACCGAAGGGATGCACGAGCCCGGAAAGATATGTCGCTGGATGAAGTCGACGGAGCGGCGCGCGCTCTCGTAGTGCTGGTCCGCGATCGTAATCGCCTGCAGCGCCATGGTGCCGCCCGGCTTCAAGAGTTCGCTAGAGCGGCGGAAGAACTCACCGTAGTACGAGGCTCCGACGGCCTCGATCATCTCTACCGAGACGAGCTTGTCAAAGCGACCATCGAGCTTGCGGTAGTCCTGGAGCAGCAAAGTAATTCGATCATCGAGTCCCGCCTTTTGGATGCGTTGGGCGGCGAGTCGATGCTGTTCATCGGAAATCGTCGTCGTCGTAACACGGCAGCCGTACTCGCGTGCCGCATGCAGCGCAAGAGCTCCCCAACCCGTGCCGATCTCAAGCAAGTGATCGCCGGGACGCAGCTCGAGCTTCCTGCACAGATGGTCGATCTTGGCGATGGAAGCCTCGCGCAGCGTTGTCTCCTGGTTCTCGAAGATGCCGCAGGAATACGTCATCGTGTCGTCGAGGAAGAGCGCGAAGAAGTCGTTGGAGACGTCGTAGTGCGCACGGATATTGTCGCGGCTGCCCTTCTCGCTGTTGCGCCGCAGTGCGTGATAGAGAGCTAGGAAAGGCCGCGACAGTCGAGCCAGGCCGCTCTCCATCCCGACCAGCACATCTTGATTTCGCACGAAGAGACGCACCACGTCGGCCGGGTTTGGACTGGTCCACCAACCCTTCGCGTAGGACTCTCCCGCGCCGATGCTCCCGCGCGAGGCGACGGCTCTCCAAAAGCGCGAATCGCGAACGTCGATCGTGGCGTTCGGCAGCGCTGGATCGGCCTGCCCGAACTCGTGATGTCGACGGCCCTCGAGGAGCGTCAGAACACCTGACGTGATCCGCTCCATGCGGGCGAGCACGAGCCTCTGCGTGAGGGTCGTGCGCATCGGCTCGGATGCTCGGATCTGTACAAGAGAGTCGCTGTGCGTTTCGGTTTTCATGAGAGGGGTGGTTCCTGCACGGGAGTGCGTTTCTTCGGGTGAGTGAAGAAGGGAGTCCGTTTGAGAAAGAGGCGCGCCGCTTGCAAGTAGATGGCGGCGTGCAGGCGCAGAGGCTGGAGCGGATAGCGCAAGAGGGCTGCGGCCAGGCTCCATCCGGTAATCGGTTGGCGTTCGCAGGAGAGCGTGGCGTGGAAGATGGCGCGCCCGTGCTCGAGATTGGTCATCGAGACTTTGAGGCTCTCGTCATGCTGAGAAAACCGCCAGTCGTAGACCTGATCTAGATCGTGAAAGGGCGACACGTGGAAGTCCTTGTCGAAGTAGAAGCTGATTGGGTCCGGGTCCATCCCGGCCTGTGCTCCGCGCTTAGCAGATCGGCTCGCGTCCAGTACGTAGGCGCGCCGCTCGCCCCAGGGTGTGTTGGTTATCTCCGCCACGATCGCATCGAGTTCACCTCGCGCGTCGTAGCAGAAGTAGAAGCTGACAGGGTTGAAGAGGTAGCCCAGCGTGCGGAGCTGAGTCAGCAAGCCGACATGTCCGACGGGTCTACGGCCGAGCTCACTTTGAACATGGTCGAGCACGGCTTCGCGCAGTGGTTGTTCGGGATTTCCGAGGTAATCGGCGCGACGGTAGGAGATGAAGTTTCGTCGCTCGGCCGACCACAACCAACGGCCACGGAAAATTTGCGGCAGCTCTTCCAGGTCCAGGTAGACGAGGTGGATCGCATTCTTAAAGGAATGCGGGCGAGGTGTGAGCCGATCATGCTGGACATGACCTCGGTAGAGCGCGCTGCGCATTAAACCGGCGCCTCCTCACGCAAGTGACTGACCGAGGTGAGCGCACTTTGCACACCATCTTCGTGGAAACCGTAGCCCCAGTAGGCGCCACAGAAGTGCACACCATTCACGCCATCAATTTCCGCGTGACGCGATTGAGCGGTAACGGTTCGGGTCGAGAAGATCGGGTGGTGATAGACGAAACTCCGAAGCACTCGGCTCTCGTCGATCTCCGCAGTGCGATTGAGCGTGACGAAGTAGGGCGTGTCACTCGCCAGCTTCTGCAGGTTATTCATCCAGTAGGTCACTGTCGGAAGCCCTGCACCCCCTTCATCGATGTGGTAGTTCCAGCTGGCCCAGGCACGTTCGCGGCGCGGTAGGAGGCGAGCGTCGGTATGCAGTACGGCCTCGTTTCGTTGAAACTCGAAAGCTCCCAGGATCTCGCGCTCGAGCGGACTCGCATCGCTCAGCATGCGCAGACTCGTGTCCGCGTGAGTGGCGAGTACGACTCGGTCGAAGAAGCTCTCCTCGCCTTGTTCGGTACAAACCCGGACCCCGCGCGCGGTGCGCTCCACATGGACGACCGGCGTACGCAAATGAACGCGATCGACAAAGGGCTCAACCAATCGCTTGACGTACTCGCGCGATCCGCCCTCGACGACCAACCACTGCGGCCGGTCCTCGACACGCAGGAAACCGTGGTTGTGAAAGAACTGCACGAGGAAGCGCATGGGGAACGCGCGCATCGTCTCCGCCGTGGAAGACCAGACGGCGGCGCCCATAGGGATCAGGTGCTTCTCAATGAAGAGCCGCGAATAGCCCCCGCGCTCGAGATACTCCCCCAAGGTCGTTGGATCGTCGGGGCGCTTCAGCACATCCGGCGCCTCGCGATAGAAGCGCATGATGTCCTTGACCATGCGCCAGAAAGCCGGCCGCAGGAGGTTCGAGCGCTGCGCGAACAGACCATTGAAGCTGGTGCCGTTGTACTCCAGGCCGGTCGATTCGCATCGGACGGAGAAGCTCATATCGCTCTCCTGCCAGGGCACTCCAAGTTCGCGAAGCAACGCGCAGAAGTGCGGGTACGTGGACTCATTGAATACGATAAAACCCGTGTCGACGGCCAGCCTTCCCGATTCAGTTTCCACGTCTACGGTGTTCGTATGACCACCGATCCAGTCTCCGGCCTCGAACACCGTTACGTCATGTTCCCGGTTGAGTTCGCGAGCGGCAACGAGCCCTGAGATTCCGGTTCCAACAACGCAGACCTTCATACTTGCCTGCCCTCATCGACGATGCGAGCGGGTACCGGCTTCAGTTGCCACACCAGTCCGAATAGCGAGAGAACGCGCAAGATGTAGTAGGAGAGATCAAACTCCCACCAGCGAAATCCTTGGCGAGCCGAGCTCTGATAGCGGTGATGATTGTTGTGCCAACCTTCGCCGAAGGTGAAGAGCGCCAGGATTGGATTGTTGCGACTGTCGTCCCCGGTCTCGTAGCGCTTGGAGCCCATCCGATGCGCAACCGAGTTGATGGAGAAAGTCACGTGGTAGGTGACGATGGTCGAGATGCAGAAGCCCCAGACCACGAGTTGCGCGCCGCTCGTTTGCAATCCGGCGCCTGCAGCCAGTTCGCCCAGAAGATAGAACCCACCGAGTGAGAGCAGGGGCACGATGACGTCGAAGCGATCGAGAAAGCGCAGCTCCGGGAATCGCATCAGGTCCCGCACCAACTCAAGGCGCGGCCGGAAATTAGCTCGACAAAGAATCCACCCGACGTGGCTCCACCAGAAGCCGTCGCGGGTCGGCGAGTGGACGTCACCCGCCCCGTCGGAATGCCGGTGATGCGCACGGTGGTGCGAGGCCCACCAGATGGGTCCGCGCTGAATAGCGCTCGACCCCACCACCGCGAAGGTGAACTGCATCCAGCGCGAAGTCTGAAAGGAGCGGTGCGAGAAGTAGCGGTGATAGAATGCCGTGATGGCGAACATTCGAACCGCGTAGGCAGCGCATGCCACCGCGACGGCTGTCCAGCTCCACCCCACCGCGAGAACAAGAAGGCAACTCAGGTGCAAGATGACGAACGGAACAACGCGCAGCCAGTCGATCTCGTGGGGATCACGCAGCGAATCTCGCTCGTCCTCCGCCCACGAATCGAGCCAGCGCACGAGGCTCTTCCACACACCCAAGCTCGGTGTGGCGCTCGCATCGGCCTTCATTTGTCCAACCGACGGACTGGCCGAAGCCGCATGTGAGACACAAACCACTCTTGTCCATCTGCGTAGTTGAACAGCTCGGCGCAGGAGAGGAAGAACACGCGCCAGCGGTGGTACCAACGGTTCGCTTCCTCCGCACCGTAAGTCTTGGCGAAGATCTCAAGCACCTCGGACCGGTGCCCTTCGAGGTTACGCAACCAATCCTCGGAAGTGCGTGCGTAGTGCGTACCCGGAACGACCCAGCGCTCTTCGACCTCCAATGGGATGTCGAGCCAATCGACCAAGTCGGGGCAAGGCATCATGCCTCCGGTGAAGAAGTGCTCGCTCATCCAGTCCGAGTCGTCCTGCACTTCGAACGGATAGGCATAGCGCTGATGCGCGAACACGTGCAGGAACAACCGACCGTCCGGCTGCATCCATCCACTCACGCGCGTAAGCAGTTCCTCCCAGTTGCGCATGTGCTCGAACATTTCGACCGAGACCACGCGATCAAAGCGTCGCTCGGCCTGGAACTCGTTCATGTCGCAGGTCACGACCTCGACGTTCCGCAGCCCGCGCGCGGCCGCCGTTGCCAGGATGTGTCGCCGCTGAGGTGCGGAGTTGGAGATGGCCACGATGCGGCTCGCCGGATAATGCTCTGCGATCCAGAGAGTCAGCGAGCCCCAGCCACAACCGAGCTCGAGTACGTCCTGTCCGTCGACGAGTGCAGCGCGTTCCCCGGTGAGGGCGAGCATGGCTTCCTCGGCTTCGTCGAGTGTCGCCACAGAGTCCGGATAGAACCCACTGCTGTACTTCAGGCGACGGCCGAGCGCGTGCTCGAAGAATTCCGGCGGCACTTCGTAGTGCTGTTCATTGGCCTTCTCCGGAACTGGCGCGACATCGCTCTCGCGCATGCGTTCGATCCAACGCGCTAGGGCTTGTTCGCGGTCGGGCTCGAAGATCGAGCGCTGTTCCCGCAATCGTTCATCGAGTAAGCGGCGGATGCCGCGACGCAAGAGTGGTTTGGGCACGTAGCCGCGTTCGACCAGACGAAGAGCTGTTTTCATGAGGTTCTTGGCTGCCCTGCAGCGCTCCTGGAAGGGCCCGGAAAGAAGGCGTTAGTCGTGCGTTGATAGTCGCGGTAGTCATCGCCGCGACTGCGAAGAGACTGCTCCTCGGTCGGGGGAATGCCGGTCACCTTCAGCACGAGGAAGAGCATCAGCGCCGGGGCAAGCCACAAGCTCCAACCCCAGGCCAGGCCGAGCCCCAGCACGGGGAACACCAGCCAGTTCAGCCACTCGAAGAAGTAGTTGGGGTGCCGCGAAAAAGCCCAGAGCCCCGTGCGGCAAGTGCGTCCCCGGTTCGCGGGGTTCCTTCGCCAGGCATGGAGTTGGCGGTCCGCGAGGCTCTCGCCACCCAGCGCGACGAGCCACACCAGAACGGCGAGTCCGTCCTGCACGCGCCAACCAGTCTCGGTCGCTGCGCACAACACGAGATACGTGAGCGAGAGTAAGACGGCCAACACGGCTTGCGCCTGAAAGAACCAAAAAGTCCAAGACTCAAAGTTCTCGGCCCAGCGCTCACGCAGAATTGCATAGCGGCCGTCCTCCGCCTCGCTCGTCACCCGGCGGAACAGGTGCCAGGTCAACCGCGCGGACCACAGCCCGGCGAGAACGGCGACCAGTGTTCGTCGTGGACCCCAGCCGTCGGCAAATACGGCGTAGCCGACAGCCATGAGCCCCAGGCTGCCCGCCCAAATCAGGTCGACGATTCCGGCGTTCTTCGTAAAACGCTGGCGTCGCCAGGCCAGGGCCATGAGGAGAACCATAGCGACGAACGCGATCAGCGGAAGGATCGGAGTGGGGAGCACTTGATTGGGAAACACGTAGTCGGGTTCGTGGAAAGTCCCGCTCCGGATGCATCCAGATCGGATCACCCACCGAAATGACTGAAAATGACCACCACCACGCAACACCGCCGTCCTCTGACCCGCCGACTGGGAATTGTCCTGGCCGCGCTAGCTTGCGGGACCGCCGTGCTCCTCTTGGTTGCCTGCAGCTCCTTGCCCAAAGCTGAGCTCGAGCAGAGCCTGCGCGCGCTCGAGAAGAATGCGACCCTGGGCGAACTGGAGCGCCTGACCTTTACCGCCGACTTGGGGGACGGCCCGCAAGAACTGGAGCTGGTCTACCATCACACAAGGGCGACAGATCCCGTGGACACCGTGCCGATCGTGCTCATCCACAGCACGCCCTCGACGCTCTTCTCTTGGACAGAGTTAATCCGGGGCACGCCCGCGGACGCACAGCAGAAGGGATTCGAAGGACTTGGATCCAAGCGGGACGTCTATGCGCTCGAGGTCATCGGCCACGGCATGGCTCCGGGTGACGCGTCCCCCACCAGCTTCGAGCGCTGTGCACGCTTCGTCACGGCAGCCCTGCGCGCGCTGCAGCTTGAACGCGTACACCTCGTGGGCTCCTCCTACGGTGGCGAATTTGCCTGGCGGGCTGCACTCAACGAACCCGAGCTGATCGCCAGCCTGACCGTGATCGACTCTTCCGGTATCCGTCGCCGCGAAGAAGACTGGCTGCCGGAAGAAATCGTCATGCGAGACAACTCGCTGGCCAAGTTCGGTTGGATGCTCAACTCGCGTGAACGCATCGAAACGGCGCTTGCTCCTCACTTTCGCGAGCTCCCACCTGACCGCGTGGAAGAGTTCTTCCTGGTCTGTGAAAACGCGGAGAATTGGAAAGCCATGATCGACTTGGTGCGAGACGAGAACGGCCAGCGCGAGGGCGAGCTAGGCGACCTTCAGCCGCCGACTCTCGTTCTCTGGGGTGCAGAGGACATCGCCTATCCGCTCGAGGTTTACGGTCAGAAGTTCGCAAGCGCGATCCGGGGCGCGGAGCTCGTCGCACTTCCAAACTGCGGGCACTACCCACACGAGGAGCGCCCCGCAGAGGTTGTGCGCGTCCTGTCGCGCTTCTTCGACTCCCAGGTCACGGAAACAAGTGAGAACAGCGTCGAATCCCCCCTAGACCCGCCTACTTTGAGCCCCATGACAGCAACTCCTCCCACGCAACTCGTGATCGACTTCTCCAGCGAAACCGAGCTGGCTCAGTGGTCCGCAGTCGACGACGTCGTGATGGGCGGCGTCTCTTCCAGCGAGTTGCTCGCTACAGCGTCTGAGACCGCGCTCTTCACCGGGAATCTCTCCCTCGATTCCGGGGGAGGCTTCGCGTCCGTGCGCTCCAGAAACACTTCCTATGACCTCGTGGGTGCAGCGGAGCTTGCCCTACGCGTCCGTGGCGATGGCAAGCGTTATCAACTGCGCTTACGCACGACCAAGGCCTTCGACGGAATCTCGTACCTCGCTTCGTTCGAGACGACGTCCGACACGTGGACCGAACTCACGTTCACTCCTGACGACTTCGTCGCCTCGTGGCGCGGCCGAACGGTGGAGAGCGCGCCAGCTCTCGCACTCGAAGACGTGCGAAGTTTCGGGTTCCTTATCGCAGACCTGCAAGCTGGAGCGTTTGCACTCGAGATCGCGTGGATCGCGAAGCGCAGCGCCTCGCTTACTCAGCGGTAGGCTGAGCGAGCCGAGCGGCGAACTCACCGAGCTCGAGCAGCTTGCCTGCGGAAAAGCCGCGGTCGTGGAACCAGCGAATGCGCCCTTCTGAGTCGAGCAGGAGCACGCGGATATTTCGCGGGCTCTCGTTGCCGGTGAACTCGACGATGCGCTCGGCATCGCCTCCATAAACGGTCGCGACCGATTGCCAGTCCTCGCTGGGAATCCCATTTCGCATTCCATCATCGATGGTGTCGCCGATCAGCCGCGGGAAGAGTCCCGGGATCGTGGGAACTTCGAGAATTCGAACCGGCGGCGTTGCCTGAAGCAGCCCGATCAACCATCGGTCTGCGTCGAACTGCGCCTCTTGAACGAAGCCCAGGAGCAGAACGGTCGGCTCGTTCAGCGGAAGAGCCAACGTCTTGCCCTCAAGTGTCTCCCCCGTGACTGTGGGAAAGAGCTCTCCGACGAGCTCTCGGTTCTCGATGGTGGAACTGCAAGAGCTCACCAGGAGTGAGGCGAACGCGAGCAACCCGAACCAGCGGGGCAAACCGCGGGCTTCGCTGGCACACGTCTCTGATTTGGAGTTAGCGCTCTTCATGATTTGTCGGGGGCTCATATCGATACTTGGAGCTGGGAGCTGGGAGCTGGGAGCTGGGAGTTCAAACGCAGCTTGAGGCTGGTTTCGGGAGGTGGCGTCGAGGGGCTTTTCGCTCGTCGTCCGGTAGAAGTTTCGCGAGGGTTTCTCGCCGGTGATCGAAGATGCGTCTCAGGTCTCGGCGAACGAAGAGCTTGTTAACCAGAGCTCCTCCCAGAACCGAGTACTCGACTCGATCGCTGACAACGACCCCTTCTTCGGTCTCCCGGAAGGAGTGCTGGTGGACCCATGACCGGTAAGGGCCGCGCAACTGTTCGTCGACGAATTCGAAGGGTGGTTGCCAGGAAGAGATCAGGCTTCTCCATCGAATCGGAAGTCCGTGGACTCGCAGCCGGTAGTCAATCGTCGTGCCTGCCTGCATGTGCGGAGTGGAGCTCCCCAAGACGCGAAAACGCAACCAGGTGGGAGTGAGCGCTTCAAGGTTCTGAGGATCGGAAAAGAATCCAAAGACCTCGTCCAAGCTCCGTCGAACCAACTGCTCGCGCTCAAGAGTGAAGACGGGCTTTCGGCTGAGGACGCTGATCATCGCGCACTTCCGATCGCCGCGCGAAGTGCGCCTTCGAGGCCTGGCTCTTGGAAACTAAAGCCCTTATCCAAGAGCTCCTTGGGAGTGACGCGAAGACTCGCGAGCAGCAGCTCGTCAGCCATGCGCCCGAACGCCACTCGAGCAGCGAAGGCTGGCATAGGCGCAAGGGTCGGTCTGCTGAGCACCTTGCCCAAGGTTCGCGTGAACTCACGGTTGGTCACCGGATGAGGGGCGGTCGCATTGACCGGCCCCGCGAACTGACTGTCATCCATAACCTTGCATATGACGGAGACAAGATCCTCCAAGAGAATCCAGCTCATGTACTGCTTGCCGTCACCGATGCGTCCTCCGAGCCCCAACCTAAAGGGGAGCAGCATCTTCTGAAGCGCGCCGCCTGCACTCGCGAGAACGACTCCGATTCGCAACTGGACGACTCGAATGCCGGCCTCCTCAGCCGCCGCGGTGGCGCTCTCCCACTCCTCGCAAACCTCGGCGAGGAAGCTGGACCCGGCCGGACTCTGCTCGGTTAAAACCCCATCCCCGCCGTCTCCGTAGAAGCCGATTGCCGACGCGGCAACGAGCACGGAGGGAGGATTCACGAGGCGCGCCAAGCTCTCCGAGAGGAGCTTCGTTCCGCGAACTCGGCTCTCGCGAATGGCCTCCATCTTCTTCTTCGACCAGCGTCCGTCCGCGATGCTCTCGCCCGCCAAATGAACGACCGCTTTCGCAGCGATGGCGGACTCGTCAATCGTTCCGGCTCGGGGATCCCAGCGGACTTCGCCTTCGGAGGCGGCAGATCGGACCAGCCTGCTCGTTACTTGGCCGTATCCAGCCAGCCGGTGAAGTAGGGCTTGCCCCACGAGTCCGCTGGCGCCGCTGACGAGAACCGTCCTGGCATCCATCCTGTCTTGCATCGGCTGGTCGATTCTCTTGGCTTCTTGGTTCTTGCTGATCATGGGGGTGACTCTTTGTCAGAGATGTCTTCGCCGAGTCACCGGCTCTGGATTCGCCTTTCTCAATTCTTATGCGCCCGGGGCCCGCTTTAGAGGGAGAGGGATCCGGGGAGAGCTCCTTGCCGAAAGTTTCCATTGGCGTGCATCCGTTCGGAGACTGCCCGCGAACAGAGGCTCAGTAACCAAAACTCAATCAACCGAAACTCAAATCCAACCCATTCTCATGTTTCTCTCAACTGCACTTCTCTCTACCGCCATCCTCGTCGGATCCGGCGAAAGCACCTGCTCGGCCAGCAAAGTCGCTGCCGTCGCGCCGGCCGAAAAGACCATCGTCGAGACCGCCCTCGGGGCCGACACTTTCTCAACTCTCGTTACCGCATTGAAAGCCGCCGACCTTGTTGAGGCGCTCGGAGGAAACGGACCGTTCACGGTCTTCGCTCCGACTAACGAAGCGTTCGCCAAGCTGCCCAAAGAGCAACTCGCGAACCTGCTAAACCCCGACAACAGGGCACTTCTACAAGCGGTTCTGACCTACCACGTCGTCGCTGGAGACCTGTCGGCCAAAGCCGTCATGAGGACGAAGAACGTCTCGACCTTGAACGGCCAGCGCATCAACTTCGAGACGAGCGACGCAGGCGTTACCGTCGACGGAGCCTCCGTCATCCAGACGGATATTCGTTGTTCCAATGGCGTCATCCACGTGATCGACTCGGTCATTCTTCCGAGCACTTTGGACATCGTTGAGACTGCCATTGAAGCCGGCTCGTTCAAGACCTTGGCCGCCGCGCTGGGAGCTGCCCAACTCGTGGAAGCGTTGAAGGGCGAGGGTCCGTTCACCGTATTCGCACCCACCGACGAAGCCTTCGCCGCATTGCCGGAAGGAACGGTCGCGAGCCTGCTCAATCCGGATAACCGCGAGAAGCTCGCCGCGATCCTCACGTACCACGTCGTCTCCGGGCGCGTGTACTCAGAAGCCGTCGCCGCTGGTAATGAGTTCAAAACCCTCCAAGGCCAGAGCATCACGTCCCGCACGGAGGGCAAGCAAGTCCTCGTGAACGGCGCACGCATCGTGAAGGCCGACATCGAAACCGCCAATGGCGTGATCCACGTCATCGACGCGGTCATCCTGCCCGAGTAATCGCTGCCGACGTCTCCTCCCCTCTCTGACGTCGGCCCTGTGAGGGAGCGCAGGATCTTTCCGCGCTCCCTCCTTTCTATTCTTGCGCATCCCGCGGCCGACCGCCCCTCTCCACTTCTCATCATGAATCGCTCGAGCAAACTTCCCCGCCGGACACGCCACGCCGTCCCGAACGGGACCGATCTCAAGATCTGCGTCGGCGTCCGCTCTCGGGCTCAGCGTGACGATCGCATCTCGGAGAGCCAGCCACGGCTGAGCGCCGCTCCCGCAACGCAACCGGCGTTTGTGGACACGCAAAGTTCGTTGATCGCGCTGGGCTGGAAGTGACCGATCATGCTTTGCGCTCCGGTCCACGCTGCAATTCCAACAAGACGCCAGTGGTCGATTGCGTTCACGGCGAGGGCGCACGATAATGTCCAGAGACCTGGGACCGGGATCGACAGAGGGAGCGACACGGTCGAACGGGTTCCGATGACCAAGCCGAGTCCGAATGGAGACAAGCTGCTTGTTCGAATCGCGAGCGGCGATGCGGACGCGGTGGGAAAGTGCCTGGAACGCTATGGGTCCATGGTCTGGTCACTCGTGAGCAAAGCCTGGAAGGATGCCGCGACGATCGAGGACCTAGTCCAGGAAATCTTCATCGACCTCTGGAAGAGCGCTGGACGCTTCGATCCCGAGAAAGCCTCGGAGGCGACTTTCATCGCGACCATTGCCCGGCGCCGTGTGATCGACCGCCGAAGACGCGAAGGCCGCGCACCCGAACACGAGCTCATCGAACAGAATGATTTCGGTCGAGAGGATACGGACCTTTCGAGCGTGGACCTGGAAGACGAGGCCCAGCTCGCTCGCGACGCTTTGGACGAATTGAAACCGGACCAGAGACGCGTGATCCTCATGTCTGTCGTCGACGGTCTCACTCACCACGAGATCGCGACGACGACCGGCATCCCGCTCGGAACGGTAAAGAGTCACATCCGGCGGGGCCTCGATCAGGCTGCGCAGAAGCTGCGTTCCGCGCGGGGTGAAGTTCAATGACTTCCACCTTCGCAGATTGGGACGAGCGCACTCTCGACCTGGCCATCGACCGATTTACGGTCGGCTTGGATCGGCGCGACGGGGCGACTCTGGATCGATCGGCGGCAAGCGCTGATCTCCATGAGTTCGAAAACGCCCTGACCAGCATTCATCTGGCTTACCAGGGCGACGTGGAAGCTCCCCCCGCCGAATTCCTGAGCCGCCTCGAAAAAGAGGGCCGCCTGCACGTTGCGAAATACTCGACTTCGTCAGAGCCGGAGCGCGCCACAATCGCGCCTTTCCCGTCTCGCGCGCTTGCGTACGCGGGCTGGCTTGTCGCAGCAGCTCTGCTCATGTCCGTCTTCCTGTTCGAACCGACCAGTAGCGCGAGCCCGGATGCTCGGCGCGCAGCCTTAATCGCCGAGACGATGGACCTGGTTCGCCTGGAATGGACCGGCACCGAGGATCCAGCCGCCACAAAGGTCAGCGGAGATGTCGTGTGGAACACCGACTTGCAAGAGGGCTACATGCGCTTCCGCAACCTCGCTCCCAACGTTCCGGAAGACAGTCAATACCAGCTCTGGATCTTCGATACGACGCGTGCGGACTGGGAAGCCAAACCGGTTGACGGTGGCGTGTTCGATATTCCGACGGACAGCAGGGGCAGCGACGTCGTCATTCCGATCCATGCGAAGCTCGACGTACGAGAGCCCGCTCTTTTCGCGGTGACGATCGAAGTCCCCGGCGGAGTCGTGGTCTCGGAACGCGAACACCTGATTCTCACAGCGGCGCTCTAACCGAGCGATTATGACCGAGTGACGCTGGCGAGTCGCCTAACCGCGCTCGACGAGCTCACGCCCCAAGCGCAGCGCATCTTTCGCGCCCGTCACGCAGGCATCCGCTCCAACCTGAGGCGTCGGTCCTTCGAATCCGTCGAAGCCGGGGCCACCGACAAGGATTCGCTGGTCCTCGCGGAAGCTCCGCAAGGTCTGGACCGCTCGCGCCACCCCTGCCCTGTGAGTGTTGAGCGTGGCCCCGATCACGACCAGATCTGCATGGAACTTTTGTGCCGCGAGCGACAGATCGACGGAGGGTGTATTGGCGCCCAAGAAAATCGTCCGCCAACCGTCGAGCTCGAAGAACGCGGCCAAAATGCGCAGTCCGAAGTCGTGCGCGTCCTCTTCGGCCATCGCGAGGACGACGGTCAGATCGTTGGGGCGAGGCGCAGGAGCCGCGAGCAAGATCTGCTCCAGCAAGCGCCCCGATGCATGCGTTGTGAAGTGCTCATCAGCAACATTCACTTCGCCCGTGTGCCACTTCCGCCCGGTCTCCCGTAGAGCCCGAGTTAGCACTCCATCGAGCGCATCAGGAATGGACAGTCGGTTCTCCCGGATGGCACGGACCACTCCGTCGATCGCGCGTTTGCTCTCGCCTGCCAAAACATCGCTGAGATAGGCCGCAGTGATCTCGCCCACCGCATCATCCATCGCATCCGGCGGTTCGCCGACGACCGACTCCCGCTCGAGCTCGCGCGTGGCGGCCTGAAAGAACTCGGGCAAGGGAGCCCAGGCTTCGTCGGGCAAATGCTCCTCAAGGACCGCGCCTAGTTCTTTCAATCCGCTGCGCAAGAGCTGGGTCTCTTGACCTCGCGCGGCGAACGCCTCGCGTGCCCAGCGCACTCTGGCCGCGAACTGCTCTCGTTCGCCATCGTCGACGGCCGCGGCCAGCTCCAACAGCAAGGTCAAGAGGTGCTGCTTCCAGGCACCAAAGTCTTCAACCGCTCCGCCCTCGTCACCGGATGACTCGACAATTCGACTCACCGCCATGCTGGCGAATCCGCTTGCGCTACTGCGCAGAAGGTTAGCTGTAAACCGAGTGGAGCCCATGGTGCCGCGGTCGAGCCATCAGTGTAGCGCCGAGCTCGCCCGATGGATAGCGACTCGCCAGCCGGTTGAGGCGGCGCCAATCATCCCGGCCGATCAGCGCTTGCCCTGCTCGAGCTCCTTATCCACCAGCAAACCTGCGAAGCGGGAGCTTCCTTGAATCGGTGTACTCGCTCACTCGGGCGCGAACACCCGTTCACCCGACTGCGTATCGACCTGCGGCGAAAGCCGGTCAAGCAAGCCTTGAGAGCACGATCAGCCGATCCGATTCGTCGAGAGTCCAGCGGCGCCCTCGATCCGGATTGAGCTCGATCTCGTTCGGCCCCGATATCATTCCGAGGGCAATCACGTTTCGCGAGAGACAAGCTCTTTGGATCTCGGTGAAGGTGAAGCTCGCGCCGGAGATTGGGAACTCGACTGGAGAACGCAGTTCGATCTCCGATCCGCCCGCTCCGAAAAGCTCGTCGAAGACGGAGTTGAGTTCGGGCCGCAGAGTGATGTGCGCAAGCACGTGACTCAGCACGCGAGGTGTGACGAAACAGACATCGGGACTGCCCTCGAAGAGATGGGAGTTATCCGGGTCGAGGAGCTCGACGAGGATCTCCGGTCGCGGGTCGCCCTTGAGTTTGGACTGCAGGAGCACGTGTCCCAGAATCGTGCGCGCATCCGCTTCTTCAGGCGACGACATGTAGTCGCTGGCGAGGAAAACGATGTTGTCGTAGAGCTTCAGGTCGAGCTGGTCGAGGTCGCTCTCGACTGAATAGTCGCCCTCGACGTGATGAATCTTCACGCGTTCGAGCGGGCCGACTCGCTCGAGCCAGCGCTCGCGCTCCAACGCCGGAACGCGCGACATGATGGTCAGCTCGATAGCGCCGACGCCGGACTCATCGAGCTCCGCCGCGAGCGGGCCGAGCTTGTAGCTCCACCCCAACGCGAGAATGCGACGTCCCGCCTCCATCCCCTCGACCGCCAGCCTCTCGCCGACCTCGACTGCGCTCGGCTGAGGGCGAGCCGAGCTCGGAACGCAGTCGTCGAAACTCTTCGCCAAAAACACGATGAGGTCATCGCGCTTGAGCTTAACCGCCGTGGTCGGGTCGAGGTCGGTCGTGAAGTTTTCCCCGTCGTGAGGGACATGTCCCAGCACGATCGCCTGCGGAAACGCTTCGAAGAGTTCCTGCGGAACCATCCCTTCGAGCTGTGGAAAACCGCGGACGTAGATCGAGTTCAATCGCCCGTGCGAGAGGAGATCGAGCAGGATCGGACCCAGTCCAGGGTGACGGACGCTCTGCGACAAAAGGCGACCAGCCACGTGGTTGCTCGCGATGATCTCGAACCTCCGATCGACCGCCGCACGCATGAGCGGAACCTTCTGAGTGTCGCTGATCTCCGCCACGACGTACGGCCGCGATTCGAGTTCACCCGAACGCAGGATGCGATTGACGGTCAAGAGCGTGCGGATCACTCGCGCGTCGGCAAAACCCGAATCCCCCGTTGCAAAGTCCGCGCCCGGGACGAGTACTGCCGAAGCGCGCTTCAAATCCAGACGCGCGAGATCATCGGGCTGGAGCGACGAACCCGAACGCAAGAACACCTGGCTCTCGTTCCACTGCGCTCCGAGGTAGTCGCGCAGATCGCGTCGCAGCTCCGAGTCCACTTTCTCCGCCAGGATGACGACTCGCAACTTGCGCGCTTGACGCCGCGTGAGAAAGCGTTCCAGTCGACCGCGTGCGTCCAGCAGTCGAAGCACGATCTCGGGTGTCCGGTTCGTCCAGCCCAGAATCACGACGTGCTCCTTCATCGAGATGGGAGTCAGGCCGCTCTCGAGCTTGCGCAGAGTTCCGGAGAGCCACTGCGTCATGATCGCGATCAGCGATCCCATGAAGATCACGTAGCCGAGGATCGTGACAACGGTGGACACAACCCGCAGGATCACGCCCTCGTCGTCGCCCAAATATCCCGGGTCGGTGAGTCGCAGAAACGCCCACCAGATCGCCTCGCCAGGAGCCGCAAACGTCGAAGTCGCGAGCCACGCAACGAGACCGCCGCCGGTCGCAACGAGCACGACCAGGCTTGCCATCAAGAGCAACTGATAGAGGATCCCCTTTTGGATCCAGCGTTCGAGGAAGAAGCGCAAGGGCGTCATGCTACGAACTCCAGTTAGCCGGTGATACGGATACGTGGAGACCTCGACGACTCAGCGCGCGTCGGGGCCAGCTGCGGACTTCGTGACATGGACCGGCAGGGGCCCGGTCGCCAACCCGGCATAGAGCGTGCGATGCGGGAAGGGAATCTCGATGCCCTCCTCGTCGAACCGCGACTTGACGGTCGCGGCGACCGTATTACGCAGCTCCAGGTAGTTTTCCTTGGTAGCCCAAATCGAGAACTGGAGGTTGACCGAGGAATCCCCGAATCCCTGAAAAATGATCAGGGGAGCGGGCTCCTCGAGGCACAGCGGATTCTTGTCCGCGATTCCGAGCAGGACCTCGCGGACGCGCTCGATGTCCTCTTTATAGGCGACGCCGACCTGCAGGTCGTAGCGCCGGATGGGGAAGCGTGAGAGCGTGCGCACCTCGGTTTTGATGACGGTTTCGTTCGGAATGCGAACGAAGATGTTGTCGAAGGTCCGCAGGTTGATGGAGAGCAGGTCAATTGAGAGGACCTCGCCCGTCGTGCCTCCGATCTGAACAATATCGCCGACCGAGAACGGGCGCTCACCCAAGAGGAAGAGACCGCTGATAATGTTCGAAGCAGAGGTTTGAGAGGCGAAGCCCAGCGCGACGGTGAGAAGACCCGCTGCGCCCAAGAGAACCGTCAAACTGAAATTCAGCTGATGAAGGGCCAACGCCAGCGTCGCGAGGATTCCCAGATAGAACAAGCCTCGCTGGAGCAGCATGCTCGACTGTTTACCGAGCGGCTCACTCGTAAAGCTGCCGACCTTCCTCGATACGAGGCGCGAAAGTACGAAGCCCAAGATCAGCACGACGGCGGCCTCGAACCAATCGAGCGCCGTGACCTGTTCGTACCACAGCATCGGCGGCGCCGTCTTCTCGAGCTCTTCGACGAGGGTCATGGTCGTTTAGTATCCGCTCTCGAACAGTCCGCCAAAGACGAGCGATGCGAAGCTTCGTCCCTGTGAATCACGAGGCGCAGACACCGTCTTCGCCTTCCCGGCCATGCGAGGCGGCCCCTTGCCGAGCGACACCTCCGAGAGATCTCCATCGTCGTCGTACCGGACCGTGACGTGCTCCGTCCAGAGCAAGCCCGTTGGCGACACGAAGAGCGACAGTTGCGGCGCGGGTAAGGAGAACCGCTCGAGGGCAAGATTCGACTCCGAAGCATTCTTGACCTCGATACAGCTCACCGCTCGATGGGGCAGCACCGACAAATCTTCGAGCCGGCGGCGCAGGCGTGTTCTCAGGGCGTAGCTCAACACGCCGCGCGTATTCGAGCCGAACCAAGTATCGGACGGGCGAGTACACGCGACTTCTGCGAGGTCGACCTTACCCGCGCGCAATCGAATCCAGAGCGGCGTGCTGACGAACAGCTCGATGGACTGACCCGGAGGCACGAAAAAGGGAACCGCTGGGCGGGCGACGATCGGTCGATCGGCCAGTGCGGGTACCAACTCAATCGCGCCTTCGGTGCGTCCATATCCAAAGCGCGCGAGCTCTTCGGGAAGCTCCGGCGTGGATTCATCGGGCATCGGAACTTCGACGAAGAGCGAGCTGTCGAGAGTGTCGTCACCGCGGCTCATACCGTAGCGCCAGTCGAGCGCCGTTCGACGAACCCACAGGTCGAGCGACCCGATCCGCCAGCGGCCTGCCTGGTCCTCGGCGAGCTCGAACTTGCCCCACCACTTCGCTCCGGTTGAGGGGAGCGATTCCCTCGAAGGGATCGCTTCAGTCATGGGAATGGGAATACCGCTTCCCACCACTGAACACAAGTACCTGAGGCAACTACCGAACGTCCGTGGGATGCCGACTTTCAGGTGCTCGCCCGGCGGTCCTGTTCGCGGCGCCTGAGGGGCAATTGCTGTGAGCTCTCGTACAACAGTAAAATCCCGCCGCGAATCCACATGAATCCCGAGCAAATACGAGAAGCAGCACGAGCCCTGCGCACGATCGAATCCGGCGTGCGTGTATTGCGCAGCATCAGCTGGAGCTCTGCCGTCAAAGTGGACTTCTTTGCGCGCGGCGCCAGAGAGCTCCCGCAGGTGAGCTACGACACCTTCGATTCGAGCTCCGTGCACGCACAGTTGCATGAGGTTCTTTCGAAAATCGAGGGGGACTCGTCGATCGCCAACTGGCTTCGCCGCGGCGCCAGCGCGATCGGTGCCTCGGCCGAACTGATCGCCTCGGCGGGCACGACGAACTTTCTGGAACACAGCGCCAAGCTCTTCGGCGTACCGACCAGCGAGCAAGGTGGAACCACCGCGCTCGCTCTGGCGCAGAGCGTGGAGAGCCTCTGCGACGAAACCTCCGGCTTGGATCTCGGCGCTCCGCCCGACGCCTGCCACCTAGCAGACGGCGTCGCGCAGCGCCTCCGCGAGGCTTGCGTCAAGCTCTTCGGTGAGGAAGCCCCGGAGGTGCTCGTGGTCGAGGAGCTCTCGGCGAACGCGCTGGCCGGACCGCGACGGATTCAGGTCAGACGCGACGCCTGCTTTACCGATCGCGACGTGCTGCAGCTCATCCAACACGAGGCCTATGTCCACGTCTGCACGTCCCTGAACGGACGCCACCAAACGGAGCTTCCGCTTCTAGCCGCGTCCCACGCCGGCACCACTCGCACACAGGAAGGACTCGCCGTCTTCGCCGAGTTCATCACCGGGACACTCGATCCCGACCGCTTTCGGCGACTGGCCGATCGTGTTCTCGCGATTCAAATGGCCATCGATGGAGCTGACTTTCTCGACGTCTTCCGTTTCTTCCAAAACCGCAACCTGTCGGAGGATCAGTCCTTCGAGAACTCCCGTCGCGTCTTCCGTGGTGGGGTCTTGTCGGGCGGCGCCCCATTCACCAAAGATGCCGTCTACCTCGACGGTTTCTTGCGCGTCACCAATTTCCTGCGAGCCGTCGTCGCGGAGGGTCGCTCCGACTGTCTTCCGTTGATCTTCTGCGGCAAACTCGACATTGAGGACGTTCCCGCGCTGGCGCAGCTAACCGAACTGGGGCTCTGCACCGGTCCCAAATTCCTTCCCCCGTGGGCGAGCGACCGTCGCTTCCTCGTGACCTATCTCAGCTATTCGAAGTTCTTGAGCTCGGTCCGCCTCGACGATCACCGCGAGCATTACAGGGCCCTTCTCGAGCACACTCCACTTGCGAGCCCCGTGGGCTGAAACTGACGGCTGAGGGGAAATGTGTAAGTCCGGGAGCCCGGGCGCTGCTAATCTGACACCATGAGAACCCCCGCTGAAGTCCAGATGATGACGCCTCAAGAGCGTGCCGCGTGAAGCGCGAACCCTTTGTCCTCAGCGGAGTCGACGTTGCGCCGGGCACTCGAGAGACGATCTTCATTCCGGTTTCCCGACGCTACACGGCGGGTGAAGTCTCGCTGCCGGTCAGCGTCATTCACGGCCGTAAGGACGGCCCGCGACTGTTCGTCAGCGCCGCGATTCACGGCGACGAAATCAACGGCGTCGAGATCGTGAGACGACTCTTGAAGCGCTCGAAACTCGACCGGCTCCACGGAACCCTCATCGCCATTCCCGTCGTCAACGTCTACGGCTTCGTGGCACAGACGCGCTACCTGCCCGATCGGCGCGACCTGAACCGGTGTTTCCCGGGCTCCGCAAAGGGCTCACTCGCAGCTCGACTGGCGAACACCTTCATCGAAGAAGTTGTGAAGAAGGCGACCCACGGAATCGATTTGCATACGGGTTCGTTGCATCGCACCAACCTGCCGCAGATCCGAGCGACCTTGGACTCCCCCGGGAGCGAAAAACTAGCGCGCAGCTTCGGTGCGCCCGTGATTCTCGATGCAGCTCTGCGAGAGGGATCGCTTCGTCACGCGGTCGCGGAGCTAGGCGTGCCGATGGTTGTCTACGAGGCGGGCGAGGCGCTGCGCTTCGACGAGCTCGCCATCAAAGCCGGCGAGCGCGGCGTACTCTCGGTCATGCGCAACCTCGGAATGCTGCCGGCACTTAAGTCAAAGAAGAGGAGCGTCGAGCCCTTCGTCGCACACGGGAGTACCTGGGTGCGCGCGCCAGAGAGCGGCATCCTCGTCACGCGCCTGAAGCTCGGAGACCGCGTCGAAAAGGGCGAGAAACTTGGCACGATCTCCGATCCGCTTGCGGAGGAAGAAACCCTCGTAATTTCCCCGACCGCAGGCGTCGTGATCGGACGGACGAATTTGCCGCTCATGAACGAGGGCGACGCGATTTTTCATATTGGCGTTTTCGAACGCCTAGATCCTGCGGCGAACGAAGTCGACTTCTTTCAGGATGAACTCAATCCCGAGACGTGACGCGCTAGCGCCCGATTCGATCCGATAGCTCCCCCTTCCAGCATGCGAGAACACAAGTCATGAAAATCGGAATCCTTTCCTGCAGTCCGAACTGCTACAGCACGCGCCGTCTCAAAGAAGCCGCGTTGTCGCGCGGGCACAAAGTCACGGTCCTGAACACGCTGCGATTCACTATCGACCTCGACAAGGGGACGCCCGACCTCTTCTATCGCGGCAAAAGCCTGTCGTCCTACGATGTCATCATCCCGCGTATCGGGGCATCGATCACTTACTTCGGTACGGCTGTCGTCCGACAGTTCGAACAGATGGAAGTATTCTGCATGAACGGCGCGACGGGGATTACGAACTCGCGCGACAAATTACGTTCCCTGCAAATTCTCTCGCGTCACGACATTGGTATTCCAGCAACGGAGTTCGTCAAGGACCGCACGGATGTGCTGCCCGCGATCGAACGAGTTGGCGGCGCGCCAGTAATCATCAAGCTGCTCGAAGGCACTCAGGGCGTTGGCGTCATCCTGGCGGACAACAACAAGATTGCGGAGGCGATCATCGAGACGCTTCACAGCACGCGCCAGAACGTTCTGATTCAGAAGTTCGTCGCGGAGAGTCGGGGCAAGGACATCCGCGCCTTTGTCGTGGGAGATCGCGTCATCGCTGCCATGCGGCGCGTTGCTCAGGGCGCAGAATTCCGCAGTAACGTTCACCGCGGAGGACGCACCGAGTTGGTCGATCTGGAACCGGAATACGAGGAAGCCGCCGTTCGCGCGACTCAAATCATGAACCTGCAGGTGGCCGGAGTAGACATGCTGGAAAGCAGCACCGGCCCGCAGATTATGGAGGTCAACTCCTCCCCCGGACTCGAAGGCATCGAGGGTGCGACCAAGCTGGACATTGCCGGTGCCATCATGGACTACGCGCAGGAGCACGTTCGGTTTCCCGAGCTCGACATCCGTCAACGACTGACGGTTAGCCGCGGGTATGGAGTCAGCGAACTGCACCTTCCCGAAGGCTCGGAATTCGTGGGCAATACAATCACCGTATCGGGTCTGCGCGAGAAGGACATTGCCGTCCTTGCGCTCTATCGCGGCAACACGGTGATCCCGAATCCGCGAGACAGCCGGGTGCTCGAGTCCGGTGACCGACTGCTTTGCTTTGGCAAGCGCGAGTCGATGAAGGACCTGATCCCCGAGCGAAGACGCCGGCTCCGCAAACGCAAGACAAAGAAGCTCGACACTCAAGTGCCCGCCACTCAACTAGCTGGCGACAGCGAAGCCCCCCCGGCTTAATTACTGGGAACCGCGGGAGTGAACGCAATGATCAACGTGGACTCACGCCGCCCGAACGAAACAGCAAACGCGTCCCTTTTCAGAACGGTCGGGGCGGTCACGGGATGCTCTCGGTCTCGTCCGGCTTGTCGTAGATATCATCGAAGGCAAGGCGGGATTCAGAACCCGAGCGCTATCATGTCCGCCCAATGACCGGATCCAAGAAAAAGCCAGTGGCGCGCGTTCGAGAACCCGCCCTACTCGGTTGGCGAGAGTGGATCTCGCTCCCCAAGCTCCGAATCGAAACGATCAAGGCGAAGGTCGACACGGGCGCCCGAACGTCGTCGCTCCACGCCTTCGACATCGAAGAGTTCACCCGCGGGAAGAAGGAGTTCGTCCGATTCGCGATTCACCCCGAACAGCGTAACTCTCGCCATACGGTGAAAGCGGAGGCGCCGGTATGCGACTGGCGCGAAGTGCGCTCTTCCAGTGGGCAAGTCGAACTCCGGCCCGTCATTCTGACCACGCTCGAAGTCTTCGGGATCCAGTGGGAAGCCGAATTGACACTTACGCGCCGCGACGAGATGGGCTTTCGCATGCTGCTCGGGCGACAAGCTATTCGCGGCCACTTTCACGTCGATCCCGGGACGTCGTTTCTCAACGGCAAGCGCGCCAAGGGAACTCGGCGGCTTCGCAAGCTCGAGTAAACAAAGCCAGCGTCGCGCGCTCCTTAGAAATCAGAACTGTTGCCGAGGCGACGGCCTCCGATTCGAGCCTCGATACCCCCTCGTCCGCCTCACCGAGTGCGGACTCCATGGCTCGCAAGACACCGAGAAAAGCGGGGCTTCAAGTCTCCCATTTCGCCCCTCGTGTTTGCCTGCCGCAGTGTCCATGATGGCGGTGCATAGGCGGCAAGGCGAAGCTCCTCGAAAGCCGGAGGAATCCGAGAACGCTGCAATGCGAGGCTCCACCCCCAAAAAAGTCGGATGATCCACACCAAGTTGCTGGCTGTCATCGCCTCGGCGACACTGTTCCTTCCTCAAGAAGCGTGGACGACCGGAGTCGATCGCACGGCTGTCGTCGAGCGCATCAGCTCCCTCGAGGAATCGACCGAGCTAGACCCCGTCGTTCGCGATCAAGCGCTCGAAAACTATCGGACCGCGCTTTCGACCCTCGACGCGTCAGATGCGAGCTCCGCTCGAGCCGCGGAGCTGACGCAGGAGATCAGTGAAACGGAAGCGCTCGTCTCCGCGATTCGAGCCGAGCTCGAAGGCAGCTCCGGCGTGCTCCCGTTGCCGGATGGTCGGACCCCTCTCGATGAAATGGAATTGGCGTTGACGAGCGCCGAGTCGGAGGAGCGCAGCGCGAAGGATGCCGTGGACCGCTGGGAAGCGGAGGGCCGTGTCCGCGCGACGCGGGTGCCCGAGATTCCCGCGGAGCTGGCCGCGCTGCAGCAGGAACTGACCGAGTTCGACGACGTCTTGCACGCACTCGACGAAGCCCGCCCGGACATCGAACCGGAGCGAGGGCGTCACGTACTGGCGCGCGCGCGCAGTCAGTCGGCGAGGAGCGAAATCGCTGCGCTCGAAGCCGAGCGGGCGTTCTACGAAGTGCGCCGCGAGGTCTTGCCGCTCCGGCTCGATCGCTGGGTTCGCCGCCACAATAGTGCCAAGCGCCGCGTTGCCGACCTTCGGGACCTGGTCAACCGAAAGCGTCAGGAGAAGGCCAACGACGCGACCAAAGAGGCCGCGCAGAAACGGCGCGAGATCGCCGCTCGTCATCCGGAGCTCGCCGCTCTCGCAAAGGAGAACGAGAATCTCGCCACCGCGCGCTCTGGTGCGAAGGGACTGTCGGCGGAGCTCGCCGCGTCCGGAGTGGAGCTTCGCCGCGTCGGGGACCAGCTCGATACGCTCGCGGACGAGTTCGCGTCGACCAAGCGCAAGGTCCTCGTCGCCGGCAACTCTCACCGCATGGGCGAGGCTTTGCGGCGTCAGTTCGAGAAGCTGCCGCGTCCGGTCTCGCTGCGCCGCGAGGCGGAAGCGATTCGGCAAAGGCTCGCCGACGTCCAGTACGAATTGATCGTCAATCAGGAGGATCGCGATGAGCTTCGCGATCCCACCGAAACGCTCGATTCCCTGATCGCCGAGATGGACATCTCCGTGAACGTTGACGACCTCGCCCAGCTGCGCAGCGTCGCTCAGGAGCTGATCGACACCAAACGCTCGCTACTCGACTCTCTCATCCTCGAGCACGCAGCGCTCTCCGAGAACCTGTTCGCACAGGTCTTCGTTGTGGATGAACTCTCGGCTCTCGCCGGTACCTATCGCAACTACGTCCGGGAGAGGATTCTCTGGGTCGCCAGCGTCTCCGGCAATCCCATTCCGAGGCCCGAAGCCTTCGTCGACGCCGTTAGCTGGCTCCTCAATCCGACTTCATGGTCTCGCTCGCTCACACTCTCGCTCAACGAGTTCCGACGGAGACCCGGAACGACGACCTTGCTACTCGTTCTCGCGCTTACGCTCCTCGTCCTCCGGCGCCGACTGCGCCGCTCCTCTACCGAAGCGAGTGAGCTCGTCCGCAAGTTTCGTACGGATGCTTTCGGACTCACGATCCGAGAGCTCGTGCGGGTCGTCGCTTTGGCCGCGCCGCTCCCACTGTTGTGCGGAACTTTCGGGTGGCTACTCACCGTTTCGCCCCAGCAAGACGGACCCGCCCTCGCGGTTGGAAATGGTCTGAGCGCCATCGTCACTCCCGTGGCGCTGATCACGTTCCTTCGGTTCGCGATGCGACGACGCGGTCTCTTCGAAGCCCACTTCCGCTGGCCGGCCGCCGCCGTCGAAGAGCTGCGGTTAACGCTGCACCTGTTGGCCATCACGTTCCTTCCGATGCTGCTGATCGTCAAGACGCTCCACGCGCAGCCCGACGCCTCGCGAGACGATTCGCTCGGCCGACTCGGTTTCATTCTCGCGTGTATCGCCGCGTCTTCCTGTGCATGGCGAATCGCTCGACGGTCGAGCGCGATCAGTGCCATCCTCACGGGCGAGGGCTCCTCGACCTTCCTTCGTCGCAGGGGCATCGTCGTCGGAACCCTGACGGTGTTCACTCCCGTGATCCTCAGCATCGTCGCGGCTGTCGGGTACTATTACACGGCGCTGCAGTTGTCCGGACGGATCTCCGACACGCTCGAGCTCTCGGTGGGAATGCTCCTCTTGTACTCGCTCCTCTTGCGCTGGCTATTCCTGACCCGCAGGAAGCTCGCCGTGGAGCAAGGCCGCCAACGGGTGAAAGCTCGGGAAGAGGCGGCGGAGAGTGGCACGGGCGGCGAGATCAGTGCCGATCTCGTCGAGGAAGACCTGCTCGATCTTCCCGCCGTAGACGCTCAAACCCGGCGCATGTTCCGAAGCGCCGTAGCCGTCATTTTATCGTTCGGGATTTACTTCATCTGGGCGGACCAGATGCCGGCGCTTCGCATCCTCGAGAGGATCCAACTCTGGCCTACGGTGGATCTCGTCTCGGTGGAAGAAGCCGAGACGAGCGCGACGGTACCCCTAGTCGAGAGCTCTCCCGATGAACTGCCGTCCGTAACGCCGTACGCGACACAGCCCACCGAAAACGGCCCGGTCGAGGAGTCGGCAGCAATCGCCCCGATTACGCTTGCCGACGTCATCCTGTCGATTCTGCTGGGATTGCTCACTCTGATCGCGGCGCGAAATTTCCCGGGCCTGTTGGAGATGGCCCTGCTGCAGCGGTTGCCCCTCGATGGCGGGCTGCGCTTTGCGATCAGCACGCTGTTCCGGTACACCATCTTGATCTTGGGAGCATCAGCGGCCCTCGGCGCACTCGGCGTCGGATGGACGAGTGTTCAGTGGTTGGCGGCTGCGTTCACGTTCGGGCTCGCGTTCGGACTCCAAGAGATCTTCGCGAACTTCGTGTCCGGTCTCATCATCCTGATCGAGCGCCCGATTCGCGTCGGTGACATCGTGACCGTCAATGGAATCGAGGGGCGCGTCACCCAACTGAGAATGCGCTCCACAACAATCATCGATTGGGATCGCCGTGAGTTGCTGGTTCCGAATAAAGAGTTCATCACGGCGAGCCTCATCAATTGGACGCTCTCCGACCCTGTGACGCGAATCATCGTGAAGGTGGGAATCGCCTACGGATCCGACGTCGATTTAGCGCGCAAACTCCTGCTCGAAGCGGCGAGACTCGCGCCCGGAGTGCTCGACGAGCCCAAACCGAACGCTGTCTTCCTGTGCTTCGGCGAGAGTTCTCTGGACTTTGAGTTGCGCGT
Organism: Planctomycetota bacterium; assembly: GCA_029259635.1. Taxonomy (GTDB): domain Bacteria; phylum Planctomycetota; class UBA1135; order UBA1135; genus OFTM34. The sequence goes on from JAJDEU010000013.1 coordinate 506,348, forward strand.
CTTCATCCCCGACCGGAACCAATGGGCGCCGATCACCGACGAGGTGCACACTCAAATCGACCGGCTCTTCCGCGAGGCGGATATCGAGATCGCCTTCCCGCAGCGCGACGTTCACGTGCGGTCCGCGGAAGGTCTCGCGAAATAGGAGTCGGAGTGGGCATTCCGGGCTCGAACCTTCGAACTCATCCGACGCCCTCGCGTACCTTCGCGGTCACCCCAGCGCATCAAACCGAGTGACTTCCACGGTGTCGCTCGCGCGAAGCTCTTGCGTGAGAGCGGCCATTTCGTCCGACGCGTCCCTCATCAGGACGTGCAGCTCGTCTCCTTCATCGGGGAGTTCGGCATCGCGATACCAACAGCGCCTTTCGATGCCTTGATCGAACAAGAGTTCCCAGCTCGACTCGAGCTGAGTTCGCCAAGGCTCGGGAAGTGGCCCACCTTCGCTCTCGGGGATGGCCGCGCGACGCTCGCGGTACCACTCGTCGAAGGTCTCGCGCGCAAAGGCGACGAACTGTCCGCAATAAATCGTCTCCCAGACCCAGAGCGGAAAAGTCGCATACCTGTCTTGCGGTAGCTCGAGCTCGATCATCGCTTGCTCTCGTCCGCCCGGCAGTTTCGACGAGACCAACCGATCGACATCGGGCTTCTTGCAGGACAGCCACCACGGCCAGCCCCCATCGAACCCAGAACGGTTGCGGCGAAGCGCTTCGGCCAGCCAGTCGTACTGCCACGGGCGCTTCCCACCGTACTTGGGATGCTCGGGATCGACTCGAACGGCGACTCCACTCTCCATCTGTCGCCAAACCCCGAGCGGCTGAATGGTCCAGAACCTCATGTCGTCATCGGTTGCTCAACGGGTCGATTGGGAAACTCGCGCTGTCTTCCGATGCCTTCGCAAGAGAAGTTCGCCTCTCAAGCATCCCATCGGAATAGGAGTCATGGTTCACAGCTTGCGATCCACACCGGGATCGGCGCAAGAATCGAAACGCATCTCCGATCGCTCGAGCGCAAGCCTTGTGTCACTCGACGTAAACAGAAAGTACGGACCGCTGCCACTGGCGCGCAGTGCGAGGCGAATTGAAACCTCCCCTGTCCGCTCTTCAGCTTTCGTTCGTAGCCTCGGACTTGCTCGCGCGATAAGCCATCACGAAGAGTGCGCCGAGTACGAGATCGATGCTGCCCGCGACGAGAGCGGCGATCGGCACACGGCCCGCGCAATAGAGCACTGCCGCAGCCAAGCCGAACGAGAGCTTTTCCAGAACGCCGATGAGCATGAAGGGCCGATAGCGCCTAACGTCGCTCGCGATGAGCAGAAAGGCAAACTGCCACACGAGTGCGACTCCGACAAATCCGTAGTGGAGCTCCGGCCGCTCGGTCGGAACGCTCTCGGAACCCCCGCCCAGCTCGACGAAGTACTGCGGCAACAAAACGGCGATGCCGTAAATGCCCGCGATCAGAAAAACACGTCTTGCGAACTTCGGTTGGTTGCTCATCACTCGCGCACTATACCGAGCAGCGCGCCTCTGAGACATTGACGATGGGTGCGACCGGGTGTCGGGGTATCGAGATTCCCTTCAGATCCCTCGCTGCCGCGAACGATGAGAACTGTGCGGCTCCCCAGCTCCCCACTTCGCGGTTCCACCCCCAGCGCGCCATGAGATTCTTCTCCACCCGTCAGTCCGATTCGATTCAGGAGGTAGAGCTCCTTCAACCCAAGAAGCGCCTCCGCAGCTTGATCTGCCTGATGTTCTTTTTTTCGTCGAGCATTCAAGCTTCGAGAGGGCTCGACGAAGTAAGAACAACGGCAGAGCAACTCGGAGAGGGTTTCGCCCCGGTTCTGTTCTTGATCCTGACCCTCTACTTCTCGTTCAAAGACCGCGCAAAGGTCGTTCGCGTCGTCGCCACCGCGCTCTTAGCACTCAATATCTTCCTATTCGGACAGGGCCTATTCGAGTTCAGAGAGCGCATGCAGGCGGGCGAAGATTCACGGCTGTACCTCGAGACCGCACGAAGCATCGCCTTAGATGCGATCGAGAACGAGGACACGAGCGGGATGCTCGATCGGCACAGGATGGCGGCGAGCAAGCTGGCCGGATCGAGCAATGCAACCGCCGCTCACATCGGCCGAATGGCCGAGATAGAACTCGAAATCGTGCAGTCCAGCTTGGAGCGCTTCGGGATTGCCGCAGACGCGCTGCAGGATGAAAATTTCGTGAACGAATATTACTTGCTCGCCAACGAGGCTTTTGAAGAGCAGAGCTCCATTGCCAATGCGTTCCTGGTTGCGTCGACAGCAGCCGTGGAGGTACAACGAAACATGGAAGCTGAGCTATTGGAGCGCTGCACTCGCGAAGGCCTTCCGCAAGAGATTATCGACGTGGGAGTCGAAGAACTGCGCTGCACAAGCGTCCGGCGAGTTCGACTCTTCGAAGCGCACGTTGCAGTGGCCGAAGAATACGTCAAGTTCATCCGTTTTATCCAAGAGCACAAAGCGAGGTTTCATTTCTGTGAAACGCCGGGGAGCGTGTGCATTCGAGACGACGAGACTCGCGAGAACTATGACTTGATTTGCGAAAGCTACAACGAGGCTCACGAAACCCTCGACATGTTAGCTTCGCAAATGGCCGAGACGATCGCGCAATAGCAATACCGAATCGCACCAAACTCCGCCGTTCTCCTTGTAGCGAACGCGTGCTTCGCTTGCTTGGTTGCGCGATGGAACTCATGGAGCGAAATCGCTGTTGCGACAAGGCCGATTCTTGAAACCACGCCATCGGCAGCTAAATCGCGATAGATTTGCCGGACGCTCAAGAAAAAAAGGCGGAGATTGCTGCGACTCGGTATCGCGTTACGCGTTGCTGCTCCAATCGTCGTCCGCATCCTGCTCTCCGCGCACTTCTCGAATATAGGCGTACAAGAGTGGGACGTAGTCTTCACCGTGTCGTTCCAGTTCGAGCTCCGCTCGCGAGAAGGCTGAGCTCTGGGACCAGGAGAAAGATGCGAGCGCAGCTCTCCGTTCGCCCGGTTCGGCGGCCGGTCCCGTTTTCCCAAAGAGCTGATTGATTTCGGTCAGGGTCTTGGCCGATTCGCGTGCACCAATGCGCATGAGCAAATCCGCAATCTGAACCGCCAGACCTCCAAACTCGCCGGCGTAGAAGTCTTCGATTCCGGCCGAGCCGAGCGCCTCGTCGAGGGCTCGAATTCCGCGACAGACCTCGCGTTCTTCTGATCCTCCGTCAGTGCCCGCCTGGTCGTCGATTCGCCGTTCAACCGCGCCGCCCAAGTATTCGCGCTGCTTCTGGTCAAGCTCCAGCTCTTGAGCGAAGAACGCTCGAACTCCCGGACCGAAAGCCAACAAGACGCCCGCCAACGCAAGCGGGATCCACATGAGCAGGCTCGGAAAGCTCGGAGACAGCGCGAGGGCGAGCGGAATCGCGCCCACCCCGTCGCCAACAATTAGGATGGCGAACAAGGAGCGCAGGATCACGATGATTCGCGCCCACCACTTCCCCTTCACGAGGCCCCAGTACAAGACAGCGGTCACGCTCAGTTCGGCAGCACACATCACGACGAGCACGAGGGCGTCGAAATTGGTGCCTAGGAAAACTCGCAACCCCTGCGAGGCCAGTGAACTGATCAAGACGAGACCGGCCGCGACCATCGTCAGCAGGCGGCCGAGCTCGGACTTGCTCGCGAGGGGAGCGTCTTCGTATTCGCGCGTCATCGGTGAATCGAAGTTGGGTTCGCAGCGAAATGGACGGATACCGATTAGCTACGCCAGCCGGCGATCGGGGACGAGCCAGAGAATCGCGACGACGACGTAGATCGCGTAGGAGGTAACGGGCGAGACGAAGGCCAGCGGAGCGGCCGCTGCGTAGAGGATCAGCGAGAGAACTCCCTTGCGATCCTTTCCGAGCGCTCGCACCAGTTTTGAATCGGGTTCGTGAGCCCGGATGAGCATCCTCGACAGGATGAAGTAGGCCACGCCTGCGAAGAGAAGTATGGCGCCGTAAAGCGCGACGGGTGCAGGGGCGAGTGGATTGCGCCCCATCCAGCCGCTCGCGAAGGGGATCAACGACAACCAAAATAGAAGGTGAAGGTTGGACCACAAGACAGCGCCGGTGACGCGCTCACTAGCCTGGAAGAGGTGGTGGTGGTTGTTCCAGTAAATGCCGAGGTAGACGAAACTCAGAACGTAGCTCTGGAACACGTGGAGGACCGGTCGGAGCGACTCCAGCTCGGAGCCCTCCGGCACTTTCATCTCGAGCACCATGATCGTAATGATGATGGCGAGGACGCCGTCACTGAAGGCTTCGAGTCTTCCGGTGCTCATGAGTCCGATAGTTCCTGAAGAGTTTCCGTTCGCGGCGACGACCAGAGATTCCTGATGTGTAGATCGGCCCCTGCGAACCTTGATTCAGATTCGAAGTGACGACGACCCTCCCCCGTCGGAGGCGCAGAATCCCGACTCGGGCAGACCGAGCCGGGATCGAGCTACAAAAATCCTCAGCGTCCGAGCGAGACTCGCTCGTGCTTGGATTACTTCCTGCGCGTGTACTCGATCTGCATGGACAGGATTTCTTCGCTGCCGGGAGGAGTGATGTACATGCTGAAGGTCCGATGGTCGGCATCCGCCGTTGTGCAAACTTCCCGAAGCTTCATCTGCTGCCCCATCATGATGCCTTCACCCGCGAACGTCAGCGCTTTCGTCTCTTCGTCGTAGCTGCCCTCCAAGATGATGGGCGTGGGCTCGAACGTGTCGATCCAAAGGCTGATGAACTTCTGCTTCCTCGCGTCCCAGCTGATGACGCTGTGCCCTTGGAAAGGCATGCCCATCGCTTCGCTCTCGAACTCCGAGATGACGTGGAACGGTCCGAGAGCGCGATTGACCTCAACCCCGGTTCCCAGGGTGGGCTCGCCGGGTCCCTCCCACATTTTCATGACGCAATCCCAGGTCCCCACGGTCTCCATGAGCGAGGCATGTTCCGGCGTCGGTTCCGGCATGTGCATCTCGTCGTCTCGCGTTTCGAGTGCGAAGGTACCGGCGGAAAGGAGTACGGCGCAGCCCAGGGCTGCAAAGCTAAATCGTTTCCAGTTCATCTGATTGAATGCTCCCAAAGAGGTTGGTCTCGAGCGAAGTTGCTCGACCCATAGATTACTCGCCCACGCTCCAAACCACACTTCGGGTCGCGAAAGTCCGGGGTTTCGATAGCGAGAAGCGTGCAAATCTAAGTCGCACCAACCTCCGCCGTTTGCTCCGTAGCTAGGACGCGCTCCTCTCGCCCGGCTCTACTAAAGATTCCCGGGAACGAAATTGCCGTCGCGACATTGCCGGTTCCTGACCGCACGTCGTCGACAGCGAACTCAAGAAAGCTTGGCGAGCAGCCGCCTCGCAGAAAACGGCAGCGATTAGCGCGACTGGGTCGTCAAGGACTGACCATCGCCATCAGTGGATCGACGACGAGCGCTTGGACATTGGAATGGAGTGGCATCGTACTGTGGGTCAGCGACGAGCCCCACGGCTGCAAGGTCACGTGCAAGTCGATATCGGCGCCGGGTACCGAGTCGCCCCAGATCGGGAACGACAGGAAGTTCGATTGGTACAGGTTGACGTGAAAAGCGCTCGTCGGCGGAAGGCGCGTTTCGGAGTTCAGATCGAAATTCGAGTCGTTCTCGATGCCATCGATGTAGGCGGTGTACCTGATATCGAAGGTGCCGATGCTCGCTCTGTTCGCATTGAGTCGTGCAGCGAGATCGTAGGTCGAGCCCCCGCCGTGACTGAAGCCGACAATCGCGACCTGCGTCACACCGCGCTCTTGGATCGCCTCCACCACATCGTTGTACACGACGCCTGAGCCATTGCCGGAGACGAAGTCCTCGTCGTACATGAAAGCGTCATAGCCGGCGGTGTACAACGCGACCGTGATGTCGGGGATACCGTTGCTCCGGAGGCCCAGGGACGGGTCCACGCGCACGTTCCCTTCACCGTCGAGTGCGATGACTACGGTCGTGAAGGAGTAGAACCTGAGCGTATCGCCGGTGATCACTCCCCCGCTCACCTTGTTGCGAGCATTCAAGTGGAGGAAGGCCGAGCCCCCGAATGGATTCTCGACCCAGACCGTCCGCTGCGAAGCCGTAAACGCGATTGCGCTCTCGTGATTCCCATCCAAGATCGCAGTCGTCTTGTTCGGGGAATCCCAGACCTTGATATTGGCGTTGCTCCTGCTGAGGACGTATTCAAAACCCGCGAGCACAGGAGACTGGGCGATCGTTAGCTCGACCTCAATGAGATCGTTCTCGCCCGGGACGGCGAAGTCGATCCGATCGGGAATGCTGTTCTCGTCGTCGTCGTCCCCATTGATTCGAATTCCAACTCCGGGGCTCACCTCGTCCCTATCAGAAACGGCCCGTCGATTCAGCGGATCTCCGTAGGCCTTGGACTGAGGCCGATAGGCGGTCATCTCTGCGCTGCGCAGCACCGCCAGGCTCGTCTTGATCGGCCTTTGCGGTTCCGACTTCGGCGGATGCAGCTGCGCCGCGGCCCCTTCCGCAAAGAGAAGTAGCGAGCCAATAACAGTCCATACGCGAGTGTTTCGATTCATGTCGCCCCCACGATACCAAGTCGCACGAATCTCCGCCGTTTTCTCTGCGCGACCCGGAGACGCGCCAATCTCCGCCGTTTCCCCTGTAACCAGAACGCGCTCCCCTCGTCTGGATCTGCGGAGGAACTCATGGAACGAAACTACCGTCGCGAACTTCCCGGCTCGTGGCATCACGTGGGCAACCGGGGAATTGCGAAGCACGCGTTGTTCGAGAATCGCTCGAATGTCCGCTATTTTCTGAGTCGCCACGCGCGCGAGGTGCGGCGGGGCGACTCGAACTGCCCTACGAGAGCGCCCCCCACGACCCCGTAGTGGAGATCCCGTCGGTCGAGAAGGCATCGGAGCCACCGCCCAGCTCGACGAAGTACTGCCGCAACAAAACAGCGATGCCGTAATTGACCGCAATTAGAGAAACGCACCTGGCGAACCTCGGTCTGAAACTCGTTTCTCCCGCACTCTTCCGAGTCGTCTGTGAGAACGCTCGTTATGGTCTGAGTGAGAATGAAGCATCGCAGCACTGCCAGGTTCGCGCTCGAAGGAGTCGAGGGAGTCGTAGTAGCTCTAGCGGTCCTCCTAACTTGGCCGATTACGAAGCGCTGGTTGTGGAATTGGGGCTCGTCCTCCGCTGAGCGCGAACGGAGTTGGCCTGGCGACGAGCTCGTGTCGCCGAATCACCGGACCTACACGCGTGGCATCGACGTGATCGCATCCCCCGATCGGTTATGGCCTTGGTTGACCCAGATCGGTTTCGGTCGTGCCGGCTTCTACTCCTATGAACTGCTGGAGCGCATCGTCGGAATCCCGATTCGGAATGTGGAGAGCGTAATTCCCAGCCTGCAAAAGCTTGTCGTGGGCGACGAGATCGTGCTTCACCCCAATGCGCCCGGCATTCCCGTCGCGTTGGTGGAAGAAGGAAGGCATATCTGCTTTGGTGCGGTCGAAGAAATGCGTCAGGGTTCGAAGCGGCCTGACCCGGCGCGCTCGTGGTCGATGTACGTCGAGCCTGGGCATGGAAACGCGAGTCGATTCGTGCTTCGAGGCCGCGTCGCACCCTTGCGAAAGCCAACTCCCTTGAAGCGCTTTGGAGTTCTCGTCGAGGAACCGATCGACTTCGTCATGGAGCAACGGATGCTGAGGACGGTTAAGCGATTGGCGGAAGGTCAGGAAGGTCGATAGTGCGCGAATCGTTGCATGAAGGCTGAGTTGGGAATCGACCGCCCGGACCATTGCTGTCCGGCTTCGGAGATCAGCTCAGTCCTTAGCACCGTTCTCCGCAAAAAACGACTTCCACGCCTCCAGGTCTTCCCCAAAGTCCTCACCGCTAAAGGCGCGGAAGTGGTGTCCGTAGGACAGAGGCCAGTGCTTCTGCGTTTCTGCCGACTTGAGCAACACCTCGACGCCGTCCGAGCGCCCCATGTAGGCAAGAGCGGAGGCCGCGAAAGCGGCCACGGGCGGCGGACCAGAGTAGCCGGGTACGGGTTCTTGGTCCTCGAGCAACGCGATCAGAGCCGGGACGGCTCGACGGGCGGGGCTATCTTCTCGCGCGCTAATCAGCCCGAGCGCTTCGCAGGCGAACGCGCGACTCCTTGGGTCCCGATCCCCGAGCCGTTGAATCAACGGCTCGACGAACGACCCCGGTCCGACCTCCTGGCACACGATGCCCCAGAAGGTTCCGCCGAGCCGCTCGACCACGGGGTCGCGCTCATTGAACAACCTGAGGAGCTGAAAGATTGGACGCTCTTCCCGCAGCGCCTTAAGGACGCTCGGGCGATCGAAGTCGATGGTCGAGCTCAGCACTTCTCGGTTGTAGGCCCTGACGAGTTCGCGTGTCTCCTCAAGTCCGAGCCCTTCGGGCTCCAGGCTCTCCGGTGCGGCTGTCTCCCCTGGCACAGAGCACGAGCCTCCCATCAACCCGACCAGTACCACGATTCCCAGCTGTCTCCTTGAATCACGCATATCACTCCTCATGGCGCTTGTTTCTGCACGTGTCGAGAAGGAGTACGTGGGCGGGGCGCGATCGATAGACTCGGGACGAACGATCCCTGGCCAGGGTTACTTCGCCTGCTTGCGAACGGCTTCGACGGTGGCTTCCCAAACCTCGCGGTCTTCCTTGTCGACCACCTTCAGAATCTTCTTGGCGAATCGAATCGCCTTCTTCTTGTCCCCCAACTCGATATAGCACTGGGAGATCAACCAGAGGTAGAGCGGACTCTCGTCGTCGACCAATTCACTGGCCGCCATCGCGTACTCGAGTGCGACCTCCGGTTCGGATTCGTCGCCGTCGCTATCGATGCCCAGATACATGCGCGACAGGTTGTAGGGAGCGCGCGGATCCTCGGGCGAATCGGTCACGACCTGCTTGAGCGCCTCTTTGGCCTTCGTGTAGTTGCCACTGCGCTTGTAGCTGTAGCCCAGCCAGTATTGCGCAGAAGACAACTCGGAATCCAGCTTGAGCGCCTTCTCCAACTCCTTCGCTGACTTGGCCCACTCCTTGTTCGAGCGATAGCCCTGAGCGATGAGAAAGTGATCGACGGCGTCAGTAGGTGTTGGATCCACGGTGAGAATACCCGCCTTCCAGCGCTCGGTGAAGGCGTCCCAATCGTCGACCTCGAACTCGGCGCTCGGACCCTTCGAGCGCAGCTCCTTCAGGTAATTCACCAGGCGGTCTTTGTCATATTCGCCGTCCACGCTTAGGCAATAGAACACCAAGCTCCAGGACGTGGCGTAGTGCATGTAGCTGTGTAGGTCTTCGTTGTTCTCGCCGAAGTTGTTGAAGTCCGACGCGCTCATCTCGATGAGTTTGCGAGGGTCAAGGTACTTGTCATCCCTGATCGCCTGCTGGACGAGCGCCACGTCGTACAGATGCGCTCGACGGATCGCCGGTCCCTTGTCGGGAACCTTCCAGCCCTCGAAGTACTCCGCCAAGCCCTCGTTGATCCACTTGGGCGCGTCGTAGGTAAAGCGGTTCAAGTACTGGTGTGACGCTTCGTGAAACACCACGGCGCGCAGCGCGACGTCTTTCTGATCGCTGTACATCACGATCGAGTTCAAGCTCGGCGAGAATTAGGCCAGCGGCGTCCCCCCCAAACCTCCTCCCCCACGCTTGTAGTACTCCTCGTATTCGTCGTAGGTCGCGAACAGCCGGATCTTAAGGGTGTTGTCGTTCTTCTTCGTGAGCCCGATTTCGTCGTAGAACTCTTTGAACAAACCGCAGTAGTGATCCAGCCGCTTGCCGAGCTCCTTCGATTCCGCAGCCGAAGCATTGGACTTGATGTTGGCTTCCTTCGAGCGATAGGTGCGCATGCCACCCGGAAGAATCGTGGCGAGCGCGAGTACGGGAACGATGAGTTTCAACATGAGAAGACAATACCAAGTCGCCCGCATCGCCGCCGCTTCCTCCATGACCATAGCGCTCCCACGCCTCCATCATCGGACAAGCACCGTGGGTAGAAGTCAGGGGTGCGACTTTCTCGAAACGTGACGAACGTGGTTCACCACGGACTTGCGAATCAGTCGTATCCCAACGCCTTCAGGGATTCGATCATCTCCTCTGAAGGTTCGAGCTCACTCTGGCCTGCCTGCGTGCGATCCACACGAGGCGGGAAGATATCGATGAGGTTGGCTATTCGCGACTTCACTTCACTCTCCCCCGAGAGGTCATTGCGCTCCTTCGGATCGTTTTCAAGATCGAAGTACATCACTTCCTTGTCCTTGATGCCGGGGCCACTATGAATCAGCTTCTCCTCCAACGACTGGAGGCTACGCGCTTTCACCATCTCCGAGTGCGCAAACTCACTCAGTAGAACGCGATGCTTCACATCTTGATTGAGCGCGAACGGCACCAAGCTTGTGCCCCTGGTGGTACCGGGAGAAGGGACGCCGGCAAGATCGAGCAAAGTCGGAAACAAATCGACATGACTCACGGGTTCGGCGACGACAACGCCTGCCGGCAATCTCCCCGGCGCTCTCAAAATAAAGGGCACCCGCAGCAATTCGTTGAAGAGCGAATTGCCGTGTTCAAAAGTTCCGTGCTCCCAAAAACCTTCGCCGTGGTCGGAGATGATGCTGAGAATCATGTCGTCGGTGAGACCCGCGAGGGCAAAGTCCTCGAGCAAGACCTTCATGAAGTCGTCGGTACGGCGAATCTCCGCATCGTAGAGGTTGATAACACCGACTCGCTCCTTGGGCACTGTTCGCGCCGCCGCCGGTCCGAACATGGTCCGATAAGACTCCGGCGGGTTGTAGGGATGGTGCGGATAGATCAAGTGAACGTAGAGAAAGACGCCGCCCTGCGGGCGATTTTGAATGAGCGTTTGCAGCTCGCCACGAATCGTCTCCATCGGAGTTTGTTGCCAACCCGTGTACTTTTCGTCTCCCGCAAACAAGTGCGAGAAGACGTCAAATCCCGCGCCAAACCGTCCGGCTCGAATGCCCGGATGATCGGAGGCCGCAATCGTGTAGTAGCCAGCGCTCGCCAGCGCTTCGGCGAGTGTCGTGAGTTCTTCGGGCACGATCTTCCGAATCATCTTTTTATGCGGACCCGGGTTCCAAACGTCGGAAGGGTAGAGCCCGGTGAACAGGGCCAAAATCGACGGGTCGGTCCACGGTGCAGCTGAAATGGTGTTCTCAAAGCGGACGCCCTCTGACGCTAGAAGATCCATCGTCGGACTCGTATCCCGTTCGTACCCATAACATCCGAGATGATCGGCCTTGAGAGTGTCGATCAGGAAGAAGACGATGTTCGGACGCTTGAGCTCACCACTCTCGACGAATAACTCACTCCAATAGACTTCGGCCGAAGAGGGCTCCCCCTCCGCTTGCCCGCGAAGTTCACCCGTAGTGAACTCGAGTTGAACGGACTGGCCGTCAAAGGCGCTGAGATCGAGAACCTGATCTTGCCAGTGGGCTTGATCGGCGGCGATTTCCGATTCTAAGAGTGTCGTCTGCGCATCGGCGCTTTTGACCGTCACCGTCACCGGTAAGGAACCAGAGGAGCGCGGATTCTGTCCGAGCCCGAAGTGCAACTTGCCTGCGGCAGGTACCTCGAGAGAGATGGAGAAACTGTGGGGAGTTGGTCCGCCGAGTGCAAACCGCCGCTGTCCGGATAGAGAGCGGGCTTGAACTCCGAGTTCTTGCGCCGACGTCGATTCAAAGGACCGATCTAATAGGCGAATTGGACCCGAGAGGTCTTCGCCGGAAGAACCGCATGAACCTGCGAAAAGAACAATGAAGAGCAAGGACGGTGCGGTGAAACGGCATCTCATCCCAGCATGTTAGCGGCCGAATTCAGCTTCTGCTCGTTTTCCAATACCGAGTCGCACCAATCTCCGCCGTTTCCTCCGAAACCGGCGTGATCCTTCCGGGCCGCGGCCCCACGTGAACCAGCGCGAAATTGCGATACGCCCGCTGTTCGAAGTGAGAGCAACCGGAAGCGATGCGGCGAGCCCTGAACGAGTACTCGCGCTTCATCCTTCGCCGGCGATGCGTGCGACTCGGGATGGTGCTAACTGCCCTCGGTGCCGCTTCCGCCGAGGAGCGCTCGCCCGACTTCCCCGACCAGTCGCTTGCGGGCGCTGGCGGAAAGCAAGCCGAGCTCACGGCCGATGTTTGCGACGGTCCCTAATCCAACAATCGCCCAGGCGACCAGTGCAGGATCGGTAACCACGGGTTCCGGACCTCCCTCGCGATGGACCTTGACCTGCTTCTTCACGAAGCGGTGAAACCGTCCGTAAAGAAGTTTCAGAGCACCCGCGATCTCCGGGTCGTCCGTCTCCGATAGCCCAGCGAATACGATCCGATAGAGGCCGAACTCGCCTTGGTGCGTGGACTCGTAGTCGAGGATGAGCTCGGCCGGACTGACCTCGTCGTCGGCTCGCGAAAGAAGTTCGTCCCAGGTCTCTTCGGAAAGTTGGTAGACGTAGTCCAGAGCGGCGATGAACATCGCGCGCTTGTCGGGCCACAACCGATACAGGATGGTCTCGCGCACATTGCAGCGGTCGGCGAGCTCGGCCGTGGTCGTCCGGCGGTAGCCGAGGTTGGCAAAGGTGCGCGCGAGAATGGGGACGAAGTCGAGGCGGCGCTCAGCGCTTTGATTCGGTCGCGGCATGGGTGGTCTCGGAACCTTTCATCCTCAGTGCGTTGCCTGTTTCCAGACGGTTGGCATGACCAAGTTCGGCTTTAAGGGTCTATTCCGGCGGCATGGACTACGCGTCCTACGAAGAGCACGATTCAATGATCGTTCCTGAGCTGATCGAGCGGGACCGGGTCCTTTGCGACGATCTCCCGGATGTTCTGGAGCGTCTTCTCGTTGGGATCGAACTCGGCCACGAGGAGGTCCGTGACGTCGACGAACTTCGCCGAGGGACTGTGGTAGGTAAGAGTCCACTTCGAGACGATGACGTCCACTCCTGCCCGCTTCGCAATGTCCGGGAGCTTGTCCTCGATCCGCGCGATGATGTCGTCCACCGGAGCCGCCCCGAATCCCTGCTCGTGGATGCGCTTCTGAAGCGCGGGCCCCATCGCCTCGATCTTCGCGACCAGCTCTTCGTCCCCGGCCTCCTTAGCCCGCTCTAAATTAGCCGTTTGCGCGGACAAGTAGTCGTTGAATTCGTCCGAGCCGACGTAGGCGAATAGGACGCCGCGCGAGTCGAACGTTCCCACGGCGACCCTTGGGCTCTCCGACGTCACGGACGTGTTCTGGGCGCTCAACGTCAGCGCGAGTAGTCCTCCAAAGAGCAGTCCGATGCTTAAGTGAAGTTTCTTCATCTTCCGTTTCCTTCTCTGATTGGGCTTCAATACTCGCCCGTCGTTGGCCGACCCCGATTCGATACCGGATCACTCGCCACGACGAGCCGCCCTGGAACGAGAGGTTGCCCAGGGCGTTTAGTTAGTATCCACTTACATTACGATCTGTCAACTGAGAATCGCCCTGCCGAGTCGCGCCTATCTCCTCCGTTCTCTACGGAACCAGACGGGGCTCCGGCCGGCTCTTTCGACGGAGAAACCCGATGGGACGGCTCCCCCGAGGCAACATTCCCAAATCTCGCACCGAGCGGGTTCCTCTAAAATCGCGAGCTGGGCGGATCGTGCGAGAGCAGACACACCGAGTCGCAACGCACACTCGATTCGACTCGCCGAAACGGCGGCGATTGGTGCGACTCGGTATGGTGGGATGATGCGACGATCCCCCATGCGCGTAATTCGTTTCCTAGTTGGTTTTGCCTTCTTCGCGTCGACCGCCGGGGTAGCACGCGCTCAGTTTCTCAATCCGGAGACGTATACCTCCGACTCTGGTGAGTACGAACTCTCCGTGAGTCCGAGTGCGCCGAACGGGAAAGGGCCTTCCAGGTACCAATTGACTCACTTAGGTGAGGAGGTTTGGTCGGGAGGGCGGCCGTTCAGTCTCTGGCAAGCGCGCGTCACCGACGACGGTTTCGTCGGCGGGTATGCCTACGAAGGGGGCGTGTTTTCGGGAGGACACCATGGAACCGGCTACTCGGACCTCACCGTTTTCATGCTGGACTCCAAAGGAGAGGTCCTGCTCCGCGATCCAATTCGAAACCACGAAGGCGAATACCGATCATGGGGAATGACTCCGGGGAATTGCCCAGCTGTTTTCGACATTTGGCTCGACGACAGCGCAGACCGATTTGTGGTTTGCGTTCCTTTGACCGACGGGGATTCGCCCTATGCGTGGTGGATCTACCAGGCCAGCAACGGAGTGCACCTATTTGACGTACCGCTTGCCACTCCGTCACTCCCCGAAGACTCTCTTTGTCGGCAGGTCAATGCGGAGATCGTACCTGGCACATCCCTGATGATGATTCACTGGTACGTCAGGGACAAGTCGGAGAATGGACTCGGACGAACTGCGGCACTGGAGCTAGTCAGCCTCGACGGAATTCCGTTATGGGAGCAAGTCTTGCCTCGAGAATACGAGTCCATGCCGGAGTTCTGGTTCTGGTGGTCCGACGAACCTCCGCTGGGCGAACAACTGACCTTGAACCAGCGTGGGTTTCAATTCAATTCGATCAAGCTCGCCTCAAGCATCCAATTCACTGTGGAACCCGACGCGGATGCGTTCCTGGGCTGGCGTGTCGCACAGCGCTCTGTAGTCACGAACTCCGATCTCCAAAAGCCCGAAGAAGCCGTCGCGACGCCCAGATCTATTGATCTTGAGTTCCTCGGCGAGATGGTATTGCGCGTCCGTGAGCCAGAGAAAACTTCGATCCACGGAATCTACGACTTTCGAATCGAGCAAACGGGCAACCTCGCGTTCCTGCAGCGAGGAGAAGGCGAAGAGTTCCGCTTCGTTCGAGTAACGACGGAAGGAGAAGTATTGCTCGACCTCGCCGTGGAGCTTCCGGAAGTCGAGCCGGGGGCCTATCCAATCGCGGCACCGACCGGCACCGGCCGCTGGATTCTCATTCGCAATCGCTACGCCGAAGGCGAGCCCACACGGGCGTGGTGGTTCGATCCTTCGACAGGCGCGGTCACCGATGTACCCGGTTTGCTTCCCGGCCATGTCAACGAGGTTATGGGAACTGGAGACGGAGGCTTTGTCACCCTTGGTTCGATTGAGCCGGGGTCCCCGTCGTCGATCAAAATCAATCTCTATGACCCGAATGGGGAGCCCCTCTGGGATCGTCCATCGGACGGTTACGCCGATGGGAGTTCGTTCAGGTCTGCTGTTTGGCTCAAGGGCCGCGGCGTAGTCACCATCACTTCAAAAGGTGTCCAATTGCTCGAGGAGTACGACCGGAACGGGCTTCGAGTCCATTCAGTCGAGCTCGACGAGTGGCTGGGCCGAGAGGCCAACTATCCCTCGCAGCTATCGCCAGGAAGGAATGGGGGCTTCTTCCTGCACGACTTCGGGGGCACGCCCTCCATCATCGAGTTCGATCCCGATGGCCATGAGATCGGCGAGTTTTCGCCTGCTTATTCAGACGGGCGAACCTTTCGAATCACCGGCGGCGTTCGGGCCGCCCCGGACGGCACGCTCTGGACATCCGACTCCCATGCCCTGTTGAGACTGGGCCCGGACGGAACCGTCGACAATATTCTCGGTCGCGGACCTGACGACGGGGGGCTCGAGGAAGTCCGTGCACTCGCCGTTGATTCGAGAGACCGAATCCACGTGGTCAACGGGCGATCGTCAGCGGTTCACGTGTTTGATCGGGAGGGAACTCTACTCAAGACGGGCCTCCCGCTTCCCACCGACTTTCGCACGGCTGGAGGGATCGGTTCGATCACCGTCGACGGAGATGGCGCGGTCTACTATCACACCGGCGTCGATCTGACCGGCGATCCTCGATACTTGAAGCTATCCGGCAACTGCGAGCGAATGGGTTTTGAAACCATCGGGTTCGATTCGATCACCGAACAGTGGTTGTTCCAGCCGGGTACGACCCGTCGCTGGGTGCTCGGCTTTGAATCGATTGGGCTATTCGACGCCGCTGGAAAGCTCGTAAAAGAAATTCTCAAACGCCCAAACGGGGAGTGGATCCAACGAGTCGATACGGGCGCCGTCGGGCCCGATGGATCCTTGGCGGTACTGGTCGGCCAAGCCAGCGCAATGTGGTCCGGTAATGACGCCATTTGTCTCTACGGACCGGACGGAGAACCGGTCCGAACGATTCCCCTCACCAAAGAGAGCTCCTTCGAGCAAATCGTCTTCAACGGCGCGACCGTCGTGACCCTGAGCGACGATGTGCTCCACATCTATCGCGAGGACAGTGACCAGCCGCTCGTCTTTGAACCCGAGGAACCAACGGAGACGGGGTTTCAGGGAGTTTTCCGAAGTGCTGATGCGGACGAACTCTGGCTCCTGACATGGAGTCATCCTGTCGTGAAGCGCTATGCCTGGCCCGAGTGAGTCGATACCGCCATTCCGAGACGGGAATCCGAGTCGTCATGAGAAGACCCGGCCTGTCGGTTAGCGCGGCGACTCCATGCTCGTTGTTTCGCCCTTCCTGATCTCCAGTTCCCGGAGGACCACCCAATCCTCTGAGTTGAAAACGGCTCGAAGGTCCGGCCGGATAAGCTTTCCCATGCCAGCGGGTACGACGTCGAAGATAACTGTCGCGCCATTCGGAATCGGTAGGCCGATGAACAAGACGTCATCACGTCCTTGCCAACCAAAGACCCACGGCGGCATATCCCCAGTGAACTGCGTTAGATCGAGCGAAGTCACTTCAAGCGCACCGGTCTCTAGCTCTAGCTCCCACGCTTGATGATCCGCGTCAACGCGCAGCTCTTCCATAATCATCCACACGTCCCCACCGAAGGCGTGATTGATAACAAGCACGTAATCGCCCGCGTCCGTAACCCCCAACTCGAAAGCGCCATCGGCACCGGGAGTGACCTGCTCCCAATCTCCGCGGTTATCAAAGACGTTGGCACCCTTTGGGCACAGGAAGGCGGCCATGGTTGAATTCTCGACGCCTTCCACTCGGATCCGACCGCGGAAGACGAAGCTGTTCGGATCCGCAACGTGCAAGTCGTGACGAGTTGTCGCGCCGTCAACGACAACACAATTCGACGCCACTTCTTCTTCGTACTTATTGTGCGCTGGAGAAACGGTCTCGCGATTCTCCGGTTCACGGCTCGCCACCTCAACCTTGTAGGAACCCGGCGTGAGTAGTCTGAACAAATACATTCCGTGCTCATCAACCCGCGTGGTCAGCACTTGCCCATCGCCGCGATGTAGAACAATGAGCTTCCCCACGGGATCTTCGCCGGTCGATAACGAGACGCGACCCTTTAACGCACCACCGGTGCCGAGCTCCAGCTCTAGCTCGCCAGGCGACAGATCCGGACCGGCATCGAACGGGCCATACTCAGAAACGGCGAAGCCATTTTTCTCGACGCGAACGACGTATCGGTCGCGAACACGCGCGGTGAGCACAAAGCCTCCAGCCTCATTCGTGGTTGCTTCCGAAATGGCTCGCGGCACTAGCCAACAACGGAAACCGTTCCGTTCCCAACGGTCATCCTCCGAAACCAGCCGGTGGAGACGCACCTGCGCTCCAGAAACATCTCCCCCCTTCGACGTCACGCGTCCCACGATCCCTTGAATGGACTCCAATCGGTATTCCAGGCGATCGGCAAGTCTTTCCGGGAGCAAAACTTCGGTCCGTAGATCTCGATGCAAATCAGCCGAGAGCTCTAGACGGAACTCCTCCGACGGAAGCCGAAAACTCGCGATTCCAAATGCGCTGCTCCCCGACTGAAAAGCACGCTCGTTTTCGTCGAGCGCTAGAACGCGGAAACGGAAGTCGGAAAGCGTTCGACCCTGCTCGTCGAGAGCGACCAAGCGTACGTCGCGCCCCGAAGTCAACCGCAGTTCAAGGTCGCTCTCGCCCGGAGTTCGGTCCTTTAGCGATGTTGGACCAAAGACGTCATTGGGGTCGCTGGCGGTGAAAGAGATCACCGAGCCGGGTTGCACTACGAATTGAAACGTCCCGTCCGACGCCGCCTTTTTCGATGTTCGAGAAGCAAAATGATGCGTGCTCGAGACCAAGTGATAGTCCAATCGCGCGTGCGGCACGGGGTTTCCATTCGGGTCGACCACAATTCCGGAGACCGAGTTTTCCCTTCGAATCGTTTCGAGAGCGATCGTGATCCCGTCGGCCTTCGGCTCGGCCTGAACTTGGATCAATTTGCTGAACTCCGGAATCGATCCCGCGACTTCAGCCCACAACCGAACCTCTTTCAGCGCAACTCCACGTAGTTCAAAACTGCCGTCGAGATCTGAAAACGCGCATGGCCCATGCACGGGTTGATCATACCCACCGCTTTGAGCGCGCTGCGAGCGCTCAGCCTCCGCGCCGATTTCGCTGCTCACCAGTTTCGCAACGGTAATCCGTGCGCCATCGATAGCGCGCCCCGTTTCATCGACGACGTTCCCGCGGACCATGCCTCCTGGCACGAGCGCCAGGCGCCCGAGATTAACCGTTTCCCCGCGCGTAAGCGCCACGGGCTCAACCGCTGTCATGAATCCATCAGCAACAACCGCGAGTTGAAAGCTCGATGGCTCCTCTTCAACTTCGATCGCGATCCGAACGAAACCATCTATCGAACTCGTCGCCGTTTCCCCCTCCCGGTCATCCCGAAGTCGACGGACTCTCGCCCCCCCTACAGCGTTGCCCAGGTCGTCGATCACGACTGCTTCGACGAAACCCGCGGTAACAACGGGCGCCGCCGACGCGTCCTCAACGGACTCCGCCTCGAGAACTCTACGTCGTCCAGGTGAATCATCGACAACAGTCGTTCCTTCCGATTGCGCTTCGTCCTTCGGGTCACTGGTAACCGCGGAGATCACTTCCGCTTCTTCGGTTGTCCTCGCTTTGGAAAAAGGACTCGGCAAGACATCGCTCGAAGTCAAGCTGACGTAGGTCAAGAGAACGGCCGCCGCAGCGACTCCAACTTTCGTGAGAGCATTCATAACAATGAGTCCGGTGGTCGTGATCGCGGGCGCGGCGAGAACAATCTCCGCGGCATCTTGTGATCGAACAAAGGGAACGAACAACGCACACCAGGAGCTGCGATCGTCGTCGAAACGGTCATCGAGTTGCGCTCGCAACTTTCCGATTCCTCGCCGCAAGTGAGAGCGCACCGTCGACGCTGGAAGGCCAAGCTGGCGCGCGATCTCGATGGGCTGCAAGTCGCGGTAGTAGCGCAAGAAAATGGTCGAGCGATAGGGCTCGTCCAACTCTGCCAGTTCCGTACTCAGCACCCGCGCCGCCTCGATGCCCTGACAAACGTCCGCTGGATCGCTCGCCGTCAAGGGCTCCTCGGCTTCTCTCTCGACAACCGGACGATTCGCAACTCTGCGCGACGATCGCCGCGCGAAGTTTCGAAGCACGGTCCCAAGCCAAGGCAACAACGATCGATCCGCCTCCGGGCGATGAACAATCGCGGCCACCCACGTCTCCTGAACCAGGTCCTCCGCTTCGGCCGAATCGCCCACGAGCTGGATCGCCAGCCTACGAATCGAATTCGCGTGCTTAAGGAGGTCTTCGGTCAGCGGAGATTCGTACTTGGCCTGCATGGTGTTCGCCCCACTGCATGCACGAGCAGCGGAAGCGTTGCAGGCTTGCGGCGATAATTCAGATCATTTGCACGCTACCGAGTCCTTCCGGGACCTCGATCGAGCGCGCAGCGAGCGTCACACGCCTATCGCCTAAGTGCGTAGACGGGCGCGCGCTTCACCTAGCACGTGTGAGAGTCCCCACATCGCACACGAAATCGGCTCGCCCAGCTCACGATCCGCGATTTCGAATTACGCCTGCGGAACACAGCGCCGTTCAACTGTGGCTCTAGGCCTCGGCGCTGGCCGTTAATGGGTCGGCACGGGGCTTGCGCTCAGGCACGACATGAATCGGAAGTACTACAGTCCATTCGTGTTCGCGTTCGTCCTCGCGACGTCACTGGGTAGTGATTTGAAGGCTCAAGCCCAGAGCGGGACCGAGAATCTCTCGCGACGCATCGATCACATCTATAGGACGGCTCCCAAGCACCTCGTCGCGGATCTCGCACTTGCCGAGTTCGAGCGAGATCATTCTTCTGCGGACGAGCGCGAGATTTCTGGCGTGCTCGGCCGAATCGCTCGCACGTACTCCATGCCAATGCAGTTCCATGCGGATGCGATTGGTGTGTACAGAAAAATTATGGAGCTCATGCCGGCGAATCTCCACGCTCGGCTCGCACGGTACTCAATCGCGACCGAATTCGAGCGGGCGGGGCGCCGAGAGGACGCCGTTGAGATGCTCCACATCATCCATGCCGAGGCTCCGCTAACCACACGCGCTCGCACGATGGCGACTCTCTGCTCTGAGCTGGGCAGATTCGACGAGGCAGATGCGTTCTACCGTCTAGCCAGTCCGACTCGAGGTTGGCTACTTAGCACAGGATCGACTCCTGAGGACAACGCGTACGCGGAACACCTGATGCGAGCGGGACACTGGGAGCGCGCGCTGGAGTACTGGAACACCAATCCGGCGATGGAGTTTCCGATGTGCGGCCTCGGAGCGAGCGTCTTCGACAATGTTTGGCTCCAGCTCAGGAAAGCGACATGTCTTCGAGCACTCGGTCGCCCCCATGAAGCACTCGAGCAGTTAGAGAGCGCGCTGGCCAAGTATTCAGACTTACTGGGGATGGCGGAGTGCGCCGCGCTAGCCGTCGAGATTCGTCGTGAGCTAGGCCAATCGGATTACTATGAAGATCCGGGCTCGTGCAACTTCGCTGGACAGACGGCGTATTTAATCTCTGATATTCGAAACGACCTGGCCGCGAAAGATCTATTCCGACTCTGCGAGCTCCTGCTCAACGACGATGATCGCTACGGCAAATTCGCGTTGAGAGCCGCGAAGCGCGAGCTCATCCGACTAGTCGCGGAGAGCAACCTGCCCATTGCTTCGACCGCACTTGGCTTTGTTGGTCGCAACAACGACCGCTGGATTTGCAACCTGCTCGCAATGCTCGGAGACGATGGAATCGTAGATCGGGTTCGCGAGCGCCTCGATCATCTTGAAGGCAGTTGGGAGCGT
Source organism: Planctomycetota bacterium (assembly GCA_029259635.1). GTDB lineage: Bacteria > Planctomycetota > UBA1135 > UBA1135 > OFTM34. The sequence continues at coordinate 527,499 of JAJDEU010000013.1, forward strand.
CGTCGCTGGCTCACGATTCTCGTTGTCCTCGACACCGACCGCGCATACGGCCTCTTGCGCGAATACAGTTTGTCCTCCGATCCGGATTTGCAACGCGAAGCTGAGGCTCAGTTGAGGCGATTCCCGCAGGGCTGGCCACTGCCTCCGATCGACAAACTCTTCTACTGAAGCTCTCGGAGTTCCTACTCCCCGTACTCCCCCTGGCCGAAGTGCCGAATCGGCGGATCGCCTTCCTTCTGGAAGTAGGCCAGGTACTCACTCAGCGGTCCCATGCCCATCTCGGCGCGAAACTCATCGACGCGCGTAATGTCTTCGCAGGCCATCAAGACGTGCGTGCCATCGCGACTGCTGAGTTGCGAGCCATAGCGCTGTTCGTAGCCGAGGTTGAGCTGGCTGCGGTCGAACAAGAGCGCGTAGTTCTGCCCGTTCAGTCGTCCGGCTCGCACGTCAGCCTCGATGAAAGGCAACGCGGTCACCATCAGGCGCAGGTCACTCGTGTGCTGCACGATCAAGAACGCCGCGTCGCTGGCTTCTGCGCCGAATCGAGTGGCATCGATCCACCCCATCTCAAGGATGATGTTGGTCAGAAACTCAGTATTGTCGGCGTCCACGCTCTGCATCGCGTTCCAGTCCGGGCTTCCGCCCGTGCGCACGCGCTGATCCTCGATTCTTCGACGACCAAGGTCCTCCGACAAAGCGCGGACGAGGTCTTCCGTAACATCGACCGTCTCGGCAAGCTCGTAGGGAGCCAAGCGCAACTCCTCGGGCGTATGGTCGAGCCGGTTCATGCGTAGGTCTTTGCCTTCGCCGACAACATGAAGCTGCTCCCCGTCTAATTTCAACTCGAAGTTGCTGACCTGACCCCACGACTCGAAGATCCCGCCCGTCGGAGTGTAGGTCGCTCGATGGAATTTTGGCTTGCCGTCCTCGAACCACCCGGTTCGTCCTTCTTCGAGTAGCAGCGAGCGGTTTCCACCTGCTTCGCGCCAACTTCCAAAGCGAGCATCGGCGCTCGCCTCCTCTTCATCCATCGGAAACGCGAGACTGACCGCAGCCAGGAGCGAGGGAGCGACAAGGTAGAGAAGTGCTTTCATGCCCAGAGGATAGAGCGCCGCGCGTCGGCTCGCCGTAAGGGTCAAGAAAAGTACGCGACGCCAGGCCCCCGAGATCGATTGTCACACGCTCCCGAGCGAACGCAGCTTCCGCCCGATATTCATGAAGTCCTCGCGAACGAGAGTGAGCGCGGGAACGAGAACGAGCGTGATGACCGTTGCGAAGGCCACGCCCGCTGAGAGGCTCACGGCCATCGGAATGAGAAACTGTGCTTGGAGGCTCTTCTCCGCGATCATCGGTGCGAGGCCTACACAGGTGGTCACTGTCGTAAAGAGGATCGCTCGGAAACGCTTTGGGCCTGCGGCGAGCGCCGCCTCGTAAGCGGAGAGCCCTTGCCCTCGGAATCGATTGATCATGTCGAGCAGGACAAGCGAGTCATTGATCACAACGCCGGACAGCGCGACGACTCCGAAGGCGGAGAAGAAACTCAAGTCGAAGCCGAGCAACATGTGGCCCAGCACAGCGCCGACGACTCCGAGCGGAATGACGGACATGATGATCAACGGCTGCGTGTAGGAGCGCAGCTGAGTGGCGATGAGCGCGAACATGGCGAACAGAGCGACCAGCATGCCCTTGGCCAAGCTCTGGACGCTCTCGATACGTTCGCGTTCCGCACCCTCGAAGGAGAATGAAAGGCCGGGGATGTCGCGCTGCATCGCGGGCAAGAACTCGTCTCGCAGGGTCGTATTGATGTCGTTCGCGTTCGCGCGGACCTCATCGACATCGGCGGTCACGCTGACGACGCGCCTTCGATCCGTCCGGTCGATCGTCGCGTAGCCGCGGCCTTCCGTGTAGCTCGCCACCGTCGCGAGCGGAAGCTCTGCACCGTCGGGTAGTCGAATGCGCAGAGCATCCAGACTGTCGAGCGTGCGTCGCTCTGCCTCCGAGTAGCGCACGAGCACCTTGATATCGTCGCGCCCGCGCTGCACTCGCTGCGCCTCTTCGCCGTAGTAGGCCTGCCGCACTTGGCGAGCGAGATTGCCGACCGTTAATCCCGCCGCTCTTCCCGCTTGGGTCAGGCTGAAGTCGAGCTCGCGCTTCCCCGGCTCGAATGAATCGGTGACTTCACTGACGCCGTCGTACTTACCGAGGTGTTCTTTGAGCGCATCTGCAGCGATCAGCAGCTTGTCGAAGTCCGCGTGCGCCAGCTCCACGTTCACATCATCACCCGCAGAGAGCAGACTGCTCGTGAAGTCGAGCGCCGTTGCGCCGGGGATCTCGCCGACGACCTCGCGCCAGCGAGCCACGATCTCCGCCGCGCCTACGGTCCGGTCTTCGCTCGGAATCAACTGAATCGAGACCTCGGCCGCATTCGATCCGGAGGCCCCTGCTCCCGCGTCCGGTCCGCCGCCTCCACCGAAGGGCTGCGAGCCGAGCGTTACAGCCACACTCTCGAACAGTGAAGCCGAGCCTTCCGGAAGCTCTGCATCAAACTCACTTCGAGTCTTCTCAGCAGCCTCCGCGATGTGCTGCATCACGCGCTCGGTCTCTCTCGCCGACGTTCCGCCGACCATCTCGACGCGAGCCGAAATCTTCTCTCCGTCAATCTCAGGGAAGATCGTCAGGCGAACGTGTCCGCCCTGAACCAGCCCGACCGTCATGAGCATAAAGGAGACTCCGACAGCTACGGTCGCGTAGCGATATCGCAGAGCCAAGCTCAACACCGGCTTGTAAGTGCGGCGCACGAGCCAGGCGAGCCCACGCTGCAGCGCGCCTTGAATGACAGCGAGCGTTCCGCGGCGCGGCGTAAGGCTTCCGCCGGAGAGGTGCGCGGGAAGGATCAAGAACGACTCGATCAACGACATGATCAGGACGCCGATGACAACCACGGGAACGACCCACAGAATGTCGCCGAAGAAACCGCCGGTGAAGTAGAGCGGCGCGAACGCGACGATGGTCGTGAGCACACCCACCGAGACCGGTGCGACAACCTCGCGCAAACCCTCCAACGCGGCGCGGGCGGGCGGCATGCCCTCTTGTCTCTTCGAATAAATATTCTCGCCGACCACGATCGCATCGTCGACAACGATGCCGAGCACGAGGATGAACGCGAACAACGAGATCATGTTGATCGATCCGCCCATCGCGACGATGACGACGAAGGCGCCGAGGAATGAGATCGGGATTCCCATCGTCGTCCAGAAGGCGAGCCTGAAGTCGAGGAACAACACGAGCACGGTGAAGACAAGGACAAGTCCCATCAAGCCGTTGCGAAGCAGGAGCTCGATACGACTGCGCAACGTGTCCGCGCCGTTTTGCCAGACTCGGAACTCCACTCCATTCGGCAGCGCGACCTGCTCCAGATACTCGACGACCTTGCTCTCGATCTTCAGAACATGCTGATCGCCAACCGCAGAGACAGCGAGGAATGCTGCCGTCTGGCCATCGAATAAGCTCGACTGATCCACGTCTTCGAAGCCGTCTCTAACCTCGGCGACATCACCAATCTGAATTACCGTTCCGTCGGGATTCGATTGCACGACGAGCTTCTCGAAGTCGCCGCGATCGTAAGCCTGGTTCTCCGTGCGCAGGAGAATCTCGCCGTCGACCGTACGAATCGAACCGCCCGGGAGGTTGACCGAGAATCCGCGCACCGCCGCGGCCACGTCTTCGAACGACAGACCGCGCTCGCGCAGAGCACGCTCGGATATCTCGATCGCGATCTCGTAGTCCTTCACGCCTCGGACGTCGACAACCGAGACACCATCGAGCGCCGTCAGGTCGTCTCGCAGCCGGAACGCCAACTCGCGCAAGGTGCGCTCATCCGCGTCACCGTACAGCGCGGCGGTCACGACGCTCCGCCGCTGCGTCACATCCGAAATGCGCGCATCTTCCGCATCCTCGGGCGGAAAGTTCTGAATCACCTCGACGGCCGACTTGATGTCGTCGAGCACTTCGCGGTCGTCCGCATTATCCTCGAGCTCCGCCGTGATCGTTCCAAAGCCCTCGCTCGAGACCGAGCGCACGCGCTTGATTCCTTCGATTCCCGTCAGCTGTTCCTCGACCCGCCGACTGATCCCCTCTTCCACTTCGGTCGGAGTGGCGCCTGGGTAAGGAACACTGACCGTGACCGTGCGCGGATCAATCTCCGGAAACACCTCGACCTTGACCGAGAGCGCGAGCGCGGCACCTCCGACCAGCAGGAGCACCATCAGGAGATTCGCCGCGACATGATTCGAAACGAACCAAGCGAGCAAACCTTTCTCGGACTTGAGCTCGTCACTCATAGCGCGCCCTGCTCGTTCAATCTCACCTGCATCCCGTCCGTCACAACTTCCAGGTTGCTGGTGATGACCCGAGCACCCGCGCTCAATCCTCTGACGAGCACGGAGCCGTTGCCCTGATAGACGAGCTCGGGTTCGGCGAAGCGCAGTCGCTCTTCTTCGATGACCCACACGCGACCCCCTTCGCGAATCGCGCCGCGCGGAAGCTCGACCACCTCTTCGAGCGTTCGCGCTTGGATCTCGGCATCAACAAAGGTCCCGGGCAGGAGTCGCGAAGCCATCGTGGCGTCGAGCTCGGTCGTATCAATCTCGATGACGACGCGCGCCATTCGGCTCTTCGGATCGAGCTGCCCGTACAAACGCGAAATACGACCACGAACTTCGATCGGTCCACCGGCACCCATGCCCCGCACGACCGCCATGCTCGCGCTCTCGTCATTCGCACCAACGGGCAGCGCGAGCCAGGCCAACTCTTCGGCGCGCAGGGGAATCGCGACCTCGAGAATGTCCGTCGCGTAGACCTCAGCCACGGGCTGGTTCGTCGACACGACTTCTCCGACATCGACGGATGCCTCGATCACGCGACCGTCGAAGGGCAAGCTGATAACCGTGCGCGCGAGGTCGAGCTTTGCTTGTTCGAGCTGAGCCTCGACGGTGAGGACGCGCGCTTCCGCGCTCTTCAGCTGGGGCTCGAGACGAACGAGCGGCGGACACTCTTCGCCGGGTCGCGCTTGCTCCCACTCCGCGATGGCGGATTCTGATTCTGCGCGCGTCGTGAAGACCACGGATTCGGCGGATGCGACTTCAGCTTCCGTGCGGGCGATCGCGAGCTCGTAGTCCCGCGCTTCGATTCGAACCAGCAACTCGCCTGCGCGGAACGTGCCCCCATCCCGCAAGCCCGGATGAATCTCCACGACTTCACCTTTGACCTGCGGCGTGACCGCGATGCGAGTGCGCGCTTCGAGGCTTCCGTTGCCGTATACGACAATCGGAAAGCTCGTGTGCTCGGTGGTAATCGCGCGCACGAGCGGCGCGTAAACGGCAGTCTCCGATCGCTGCGGAGGTTGACGTCGCAAGGACAATCTGTTGGCGACCACAAAGCCGACGACGAGGATCGCGATGACCAAGAGTGGCTGGAGAATCCAGGCCGTGAGACCAGAGAGTGAGCGAATCAACTTGTTCATGGGGAGTCTTCCATCGTGTCCGAAAACCAATCGCCGCCCAAAGCAAGGTGTAGATCAATTCGCGCGTTCCAAACTGCGGCTTGCAGCAGGAGAACTTGGTTCTCGGCGCCGGAGCGCCGGCGTTCGGTGTCGAGTACCGTCAACAGGCTCTCGAGCCCGCGGCCATAGCGGTCCCGCGCGAGGTTCTCGGCGAGCAGAGCTTCGTCACGCTGAGTCGTGCGTTCCTGCAACTCGGCCAGCAAGCCGCGCTCGGCAGCCAAGGCGTCCTCGACTTCGCGCACAGCCTGCAAGACGCTCGCCGCGTAGGACGCAACCAGGCTCTCGAGACGCGCGCGCGCAATATCGGCGTCGGCCTCGAGTCTTCCGCTGTTGAAGATCGGCGCAGTGAGATTGCCGAGAATGTTTGCGAAGAAGGACTGCGCAGAAAATAGGTCACCGAAGTCATCGTCCGACCAGCCGACCGCGCCCGTCAGAGTCAAATCGGGATAGAGCGCCGCCACCGAAGCATCCACCTCGGCGACCGCCGATTCGACAGAGTGACGGGCTGCGCGCAGATCGGGGCGGCGGTCCAAGAGCGCCGCTGGAATCCCGACGGGAGGCGCCGAGGCATTCGGGAGCGCAGCGCCCAGCGTGTTCAGCTTCGCACCGCTGCCGGGTTTCGCGCCCAGCAATTGATCCAGCGCCAAGTAGGTCTGTTCGAGTTGGCGTTCGAACGCCGGCAGCGCGGCACGCGCCGACGCGAGGTTCTCGCGCGCCTGATGAACCTCCACGGCCGACGTCGAGTTGACTCCGCGCTCGTAGCGCCCTTCAACCGTCTTAAGAGTGCGAGCTCGGCTGTCGGTGATCTCATTGGCCAGCTCCAATTCGCGCTCGAGCAGAGAGAGCTGCACTCGGAATCGCGCCGCTTCGGCCGCCAGAGAGTGCGCGATCGCGAGCCTGTCGGACTCGCTCGCGAGGAGCTCGGCGTAGCGCGCTCGCTCAATCGACTTCAATCGCCCGAACAGATCCGCCTGCCAAGCGATCTGTACTTGCGGGGTCAGGGCCGTCGTGTAGGTCTTGCCCATCGTCGGCGTGTTGTCCACTCGCCGACTCGCAGAAAAAGCGCCGTCGATCGAGAGTCCGCGGCCGCCGGTGACCGAACGCAAGCGCGCGTCCGACTCTCGAACGCGCGCGGCTGCTTGAACCAGTTCGAGATTCCCGGCGAGCGTCGCTTCGACCAAGCGATTCAAGACGGGATCCTCGAAACGCTCCCACCATCGGCTCGCCCTGGTTTCGCCCAGCTCGGAGCGTGACGCGTGAACAAAGCCCTCGCCAGCCAGTGATGACGTGTCGGGCAAAGCGTCTTCGAGATCGGTCGCCGTTGCCTGACATGCGCCGAGCAACGAGGCAGCGAGTAGTGTGAAGAGTGGTTTCATTTCCCGGTTACCACCACGGTATTCAAGCCGTGCAGAGCCGTGGCGATAATGCGCTCGGCGATCAGGTCGGTCAGGTCGCCGTCGAAGTCATCCACGCCGAAGAGCTTGAGCGCAACGGGGCGCGCGACGCGCAAGAAGACGCACTGCGAGATGACGTTGAAGGCCGCAACTTCGCGCTCGCGCTCGTCGCCGATCTCGGGAAACATCTGTCCGATCAACGCGGTCATGCCCCGGTGGTGCGGACGAATGACTTTCTCAACCAGCATCTCGTTCGGTCCTTCGTGACACGCGAGTTCACCGCGAAAGAGTCCGGCCGCGACCGGGTTGAGCTGCTGCACTTCCAGCTCGACCAGCTCGCGAATCATCTTCGTGAAGAAGGCCTTGGCCTCGTCGGGTGACAGGTCCGTCGGAATCGGCCGTATCAACACCGTGTGGCCGGCGACCGGTCCGAAGCGCATCAGCGCCTCGTTGTAGAGTTCATCCTTCGACCGGAAGTGATAGTTGATCCCCCCATGTCGAACCCCCGCCTCGGCCGCAATCTCCCGAATGGAGACTCCCTCTCGCCCCCGCTCCGCGAACAGCCTGGCGGCCGTCTCGAGCAGGCGCTCCCGCGTGGAGGTCACTTCGCTCTCATCTTCGTGCAGATTCATGGAAGCAATTAGGCCACGCGGACAATCCAAGCGGACAATCCACTCGGACAAAACATTTCGACCGAGTGAACAATCCATCCTAAACGCAATCACTAAAACAGCTTCTGTCAGGGTCGAGAGAGCGCGGAGGGTGATCGTGCGCTTCAGGCGCCCCCGTTGAGCAGGCGAATATTCGCCCACCAGCCCCCCCTGGATGCGGGAAATGCGGCCTACCGCGCGCGCAAGACCACGGTCTGCTCGGCCGCGGACCAGCCGATCTCGTCGCGCTCGTACTCGCTCTCGAACAACTCGAACAAGTGGTGCTCGGAGCGAATCAGGAACTGCGCTCGGCCCTTCTCGTCCGTGAGGCTGCTGATCAGTTCTCGCGTCTTCGCAACACGTAAGTACACACTTTTGCTGCCGTAGGGTTGGAAGTCCTCGCTTTCGTAGCGCAATGAAAGCAAGCGCACCATTCCACGCAAGTCAATGTCCGCAAGGCGAGTCTCCTCCCCCGCGCGGACGGCAATCCCCTTGACCGTGCACATCGAATACTCGCCGAAGCTGTCATTACTTGCGGTTATGCCGAGAGAGTAGGTGCCGGGTTTCAAGGCCTTGATTGAGAAGACCCCGCCGAATGCCCAAGTGCTTTTCTCCGTGCCTTCGCCGCTCAAGACAACCTTGACGTCTGTCAGGGGAATCTCTTCGTCAAACCGAACCTTGCCCGAGACGACACCACGTGTTTGCTTGAGATCCTCTTCAGGCTCCAGAACGAGCAGTAGGTCCTGCGTCCCCGGCTCGACTTGTGTGGCTGTCGAACTGCCGAAGCCCTTCCTTCTCGCAGTCAGCTCAAGTACATCGAGCGGCTGAAGACCGCGCAGTTCGAAGTCACCATTCGCATCCGTGCTCAGGTGACCCGAGCCCGTCGAGGACACGAGATTAAAGTTGAACCACTGTCGATCGTCGCCCTCTCCGACGGGGTAGCGCACATGAATCCGAGCATGGCGAACGCGCTGCCCGTCCCAATCCACAACCGTCCCCGACACGAGAACCGGAACCTCACCCAGCTCGATGTCGCCGAGGTCGATGACTCTCTCGCTCGATTTCGTTGTAGCAATCTCCCGCACCGCAAAGCTCGGGATCCAATCGGCCCGAGGTCCAGTGGGGCGTGCTCGTTCGCGAATCTGAAGGATCGATGGCTGCTTCGGGAGCCTGTCAGCTCTCGGCACTCGAAAGCGCCCCTCACCGTCCGTCGTGTACCTCGATTCGTTCGGGCGGTACGCGCCTGTCGCGCTTGACGACTGGTAATCGGGTAAATCCATGGACCAAGCGAAGGGCATGTTCGCGCGCACCTCGCCGGCCTCGTCGAGCAGCCGCCCCACGAACAGCTTGCGCCTCTCTCCGAGTCGATGTTCGATCACAACGACTTGGCCCGACCGAACAGGTCCAATCGCGCAAGAACCTCCACCGTTTACGCCGACGTCCTCTGGAGCCGCCGATAAATCGAGCTCTAACCCGAGTGAGACGAGCTTGAACGTCGCGACTCCCGCTTCGCTGGACACCCTGCTCGTCGCGATGGGCTTCGGCTCGCCAATGACTCGACCCGTGAGATGCACTCGCGTCGGATGCAAATAGGGCGTGCCGTCGGCTTCGAGAATGTGAACCTCCACAACACCGGTCTGCGGTAATTCAAGTCTAAAGAGTTCGTCGGACGGTTCGCCGGGCACGTCGAGATAGAGGGTAGGACCGAGCCATTCCGAGAAGCTCACATCGAACGATGGCGAGACTTGCATCGAGCGGTAGAACGGAATCTGCTTCCTCTGGACATCGCGCGAGAATGTTGCGACGCCGTCGGGCTTCGTCGTCTCAGCTCTACCCAGCCTTGAGCTGACCCGCTTGTCTGTGTACAAGCGAAACGCCAACGGCTCGCCGATCAGCGGCTCGCCATTCGCATCGACAAGCTGAACCCGTAGCGGCCAAAGCCAGCGCGCCGCTTGTTCTCCGAGCACAAGCTCGATCACGAGCGGCGGCTCGCCCTCACCGGGCAATCCATCGGCACGCACGGTCTCGGTGAGTAAATACTCGATGCGCGGTTCGACGGGCACATCCAGGTACACCGCGACCGCAGCGCTATCGGGAAACACCCCCGCATCTAGGCGAGTCTTCAGTCGCGCGATCCCGTCGTACTCACTCGTCTTGGCTTCCTCCATCACTTGGGGAAAGGGATTCGTCTCCAAAGTTCCCCCGAGGACGACGGGCACCGCACCGACCGGAACGCCGTTCGGATCGACCACGCGAACAAGCATGCCGCCTTGGTCCACCTCTCTCTCCGGAGTCGCCGTGGGCTCGAGAGCTACGCGCTCTCCCGCATGAGGGTGTTGATCCTTCGAAGCGCTTTGCAGCGTCTCGATCGCAATCACGGGGACCAGCTCGTCCGAAGCTCTCGAAACTTCCGTTTCCGGATTCACGATCTCGGCCGCTCTTGTTTCACCGGGGAGCAGCTCCCGCAAGAGAAGCGCACAGACGAAGATCCCGATGATTAGCCCTAGACGTTTTTGTGAACTCTTCTGCACGCGGGGATGTTAGTTCGTTGATACCGAGTCAGGCTCCACTCCAGACCATCGCAGTCACCAAGTACCGCACAAGCTAAAACCGACGGCGTGCGGTACTTCTGAACACCTTAGGTCTGCACTGGTGTGCGACTCCGTATTCTACAGCGCGGCATTACGGGAAGTACGGATCGTAGTCTTCGCGCAGGTGCTCGGTGTAAGTGGACTGGAGAAAGGCCACCAGATCGTTCAGCTGCTGCACAGTCATGACCTCGTTGAAGTCAGCCATCGGCGAGCTCCCTTCTGGAATTGAGCTCCGTTCGCCGTAAGAGCTCGCGATATCGTGAGACGGGATAATGATCGCTGTCACCAACTCGCCGTAGCTACTCACCCGACGCACCTTGCCGCCCAAGTGCAGTTCGATCTCGCGCTTGGCCGTGCGAGCGGGAAACTCGACGCCCTCCACCGTGTGGCACGCATCACACGAGAGCGCGACGAATGCTGCCTGCCCCGCGCTCACGTCGCCGTCGGGCAGACGAAATCCGTGCGACGACTTCGGTCCGGGGCTGCAACCGACAAGGGTCAAAGAAGCCACCCAAAACAGCGTCATTACCTTCATTACCTGCGCTCCTTTTCCGATTGATTCTACTGGGGAGGACGCATCGCAAGCGCCGGAGCGACTAGAGAGCGAACTCCCTGATCCACCGAGTTTCGCACGCGGGCGAAGCGTCGCCATGCGTAAATGGCGGTAGCACGTCTCGGGACGAATGCGAACTCGCTTTCCGATACGCCTACCGCCCGCAGTCTCGGGCCAGTCGCCACTGCGTCACCTGTCAGCAGAAGAGCGCGGGCAAGTGCGCGACCCCGTCTCATTCAGGAACGAGGATCTCTAGAACTCTCACGCAACGGCGAAGTGGCCGCGAGGATCGCAACTTCGCAACCCGCTACTCCGACTCGGCCTGCGCGATGTGCATGATCATCCCCCCGACGATCATGAGCAGCGTGCCGACTAAGGCCCAAACCAAGAGGCTCGAGCCCTCGTCACTATGAGCCTCGATCTCATCGATGCTCGCGGCCCCTTTCCACGCCATAACGATCCAGGCAACGATCCCGACCGTGGCACAGAGTCCACCGAGGAAGAACAACAAATGGTGACCAGCGGATCGTCGCATCGCGACGAATCATAGCCCCATCCCGCGCGAGCCGGAGTGAAAAGACGCGCCACGCTGGACCCATCGATGGATGCCGCCGCTCGCCCGGCTGGTCCTTTCCCACTCGTGCACCGCAGGCCTCGCGGTGGAAGTTATAGGAGCCGAATCAACGATTACCTTCGGAGGAAAAAGTGACAACAACGGCGCGAGACCATCAGTCTCGGATCGAGTCGGTTCGAGATGGAGCCTGCCTCCGAAACAGAACGTAGACGGCCGGAATCAACAGGAGCGTGATCAGCGTTGAGCCCGTCAGCCCACCCACGACCGTTCGTGCCAAAGGCGCTTGTGCGTCGGCGCCTTCGCCCACACCAAAGGCGAGCGGGATCAACGCGAGAACGGTCGTCAATGTGGTCATCAGAATCGGGCGCAGGCGACGGCGCCCGGCTTCGGCGATCGCGGCGCTCACGTCCAGTCCCTCGCGCGCGAGACGCCCGGCCTGGTCCACGAGCAGGATCGCGTTGTTGACCACGATTCCGCCCAGCATGATGCAACCGATGTAGGTCTGCAGGTTGAAGGTGGTACGCGTGAGGAAGAGCACGGCCAGTACGCCTACGGCCGCGATCGGCACGGAGAGCATCACGACCAGCGGATCGAGCAACGACTCGTATTGGCAAGCGAGCACCATGTAGACGAGCGCCAACGCGAGCGCGAAAGAGATCAAGAGCTCGCGAAACGCTTTCTCCTGCTCCTCGATCGTGCCGGCGACGACCAGCTCGTGCCCACTAGGCCGCGGGATGCGATCGAGCTTGGCTTGCACGTCGCGGCCGACCGAACCCAAGTCGCGCCCCGTAACTCCCGCTTGAATCGTGACCAAGCGTTGCTGGTTGCGGCGCTCGATCACCAGCGGTCCACGACTGGGGTTGGCAGTGACTAAGTTGCGCAGTGCGATCGCGTCGCCTCCAGGGGTCTCGAGCGTGAGGTCGAGCACCTCTTCGATCGAGCGCTTCTCGGCCCCCGCGAGTTGCACCAGAATGCGATAGGAGTTTCCGGCGGCGCGAAACTCACCAGCGCGGGAACCGGCGAAGGCTGTCTGCAACACCTCGGTCACATCGCGCACCGAAAGACCGACGTCGGCAATCTTCGCGCGGTCGATGCGGATCTCCTGCTGCGGCTTGCCCGCGTCGCGACTCAGCTCGATATCCGTCACGCCTGGAACGGAGCGCACGGCTTCGGCCGCGAGTTCGCCCAGCGAGCCGAGAGTCGCCAGATCGTAGCCGCGCACCTCCACCTCAAGCCCCTCCTGTCGGCCGAGCACACGCTCGATCAGGAACTGCCCTTGAGGAGCGCGCGTTCGCACGACCATGCCCGGAATCGCTCCGGACAGGCGCTCGCGCAGATCGACGGCGATCTCACTGTTCGAGCGCGTGCGCTGGGAAGCGGGGACCAGGCTCAGCGCAACCTCTCCCCGGGCCGCCGCTCCTGGATTGCGCCCGCTGGCTCCGACGGTGACGACCGAGGAGACGAGCTCGGGAACGGCCGGCAAGACGATCTCCTCCATCAGGCGCGTCTGGCGATCGACCAGATCGAGCCGCATGCCCACTTCCATCTCGCCGGTGACTCGCACTTCACCTTCATCGCTCGGCGGAAGAAATTCGCTGCCGATCTGGGGAACGAGAAGCAGGCTCGCGCCCAGCAATCCCACGGCGAGAAAGACAGTCACCCAAGGGTGCCGCAGCGCCACGCCCAGCACGCGTTGATAGAACTCGTCGAGTGCTTCAAAGCCGGCTTCCGCAACGCGCGCGAGTCGACCGACGGGCCGACTTCCATCCCGATCGTGTTGGAGCAGGCGCGAGGCCAGCACCGGAATCAAGCTCAGTGCGACGAGCAACGAACACACGAGCGAGAAGACGATCACATAAGCCAGCTCCTGGAAGAGCACGCCGGAGACTCCGCGCACGAAGGCGAGCGGCAGGAAGATCACCAGAGTCGTGATCGTGCTGGCGACAATCGCCGTCGCGACTTCATTGGCGCCGTTGATGGCGGCGGTGTGCGCGCCCTCGCCCTCTTCCGTGTGTCGGCGGAACACGTTCTCCAAGACGACGACCGAGCTGTCGACCATCATGCCCACGCCGAGTGCCAGCCCCCCGAGCGTCATCAGGTTCAGCGTGAAACCGCCGAAGTAGATCAGCGCAAAGGTGCCGATGACCGAGATCGGAATGGCCAACGAGATGACAAGCGTGCTGCGCAAGTTGCGCAGGAAGAACAACAGCACCAGAATCGCCAAGCCTCCGCCGTAGAGCACCGAGCGCGAGACGTTGCTGATCGAACGCTCGATGAAGTTGCCCTGGTTCGAGACCGGCACGATATGCATCTGCGGGTAGGCCGCGTTGACCGCTGCGATCTGCTCCAGAATCCGACGCGACACCTCGACCGTGTTCGCGTCGGCCTGCTTGCGAATCGCGACGCGCATGCCTTGGTCTCCATCGACGCGAACGAGTCGTGTCAGCTTCTCGTAGGTGTCATGGACCTCGGCAACCTGCCGCAAGGTGATAACACTGTCGCCGCGCTCGAGCAGCACGGTGTCCCGGATCTCATCCAGGTTCACGAACTCCGCCGGCGCGCGCAGCGTCACCTCATAGCGCCCGTCCTCCAGCTTGCCCGCGGGGCGATCCAGGTTCGCATCGCGAATCGCATCGATGACGCGATTCAGCGGTAGACCGAGCGCGTTTACGCGGTCCGGGTCGAGTTCGACTCGCACCTCGCGCGTAAAGCCACCCCAGGCGTCCACTTGGGCAACGCCGGGAATGCGTGCGAAGCGGTAGCGGACTTGCTCTTCGACAAGCTGCGTCAATTCGACGGGGTCGAGCCGACTGGAAACGCCGAGGATGACGATCGGAAAGCTCGCCACGTCGAACTTCCGCACGCGTGGCCGATCGACTTCGGCGGGCAGCTCTTCCAACTCGCCCTCAATTTGCGACTGCAGTTCGATCGCGGCCGAATCGAGGTCGGTTCCCCAGGCGAAGCGCACGCGGACGGTGCTGCTCCCCTCCGAGGATTCGGAGGTGATGTCCTCGACGCCGGGAACGGTCGCGACGACTTCCTCGATGATCTGGGTCACGAGGCTCTCCATCACTTCAGGGCTTGCGCCGGCATAGCTGGTGCGGACCGTGACCGTCGGCAACTCGACGTTCGGCAGGAGGTCGGTGCGCAGGCGATCGAGCGAGACCAGGCCGAGCACGACCACCATCAGCGTGACCATGGTCGTGAAGACCGGCCGGAGCACGCTCGCCTTCGGCAGATTCATCGCGGATCCGACGGCGAGGGCGCTGCCGAAGATTCGTCCGTCGATCCCGAATGCGCGACCCGAACGCGTGCGCCCTCGTCACACAGTTCCTGGCCGAGCGTCACGACCATGGTGCCCAGGTCTTCGCCGTGTACTTGCACGCGCTCGCCGTCGCGCACGCCCGTTTCGACCGGGCGCCAGTGAACGACTTCTCCCGCCGGGTCGAGGACGAAGACGCCCATCACGCCCGCGCGTTTGGTGGGCGCGTCGAAAGGGATGATGAGCGTCTCTTCGATGCGCTCCAATTCGAGCGTGGCGCGCACGAACATGCCGGGCTTCAAAGCCAGGTCGGCGTTCGGCACGAGCAACTCGACGCGCGCTTGGCGTGTCGAGCTGCGGAAGACGGGCGCGATACGTGCCACCTGCCCATCGAACACGCGGCCGGGATGACCGTCGGTCGTCAGGGTCGCGCGCAAGCCGATTGCGAGGTGCGCGTAGTCGCGCTCGGGCACTTCGAGGACCGCGACGAGTGGATCGAGGTCGACGATCGAGAACAGCGCTGAGTTGGGCGACACCATCCCGCCTTCGTCGACCAGGCGCCGAGCGACGATGCGTTCGTCGTTGCCCTCGACCCAGTCCGCTTGCACGCTCGCGTAGCTCCTGCGAATGCGGACCGATTCTAGAGCCGCCTCCGCGCGCGTGATGCTCGCCTTTCGAACGGCGACGCGCGCTTCGCTCGCCAGCAGCTGCGCGCGTGCTTCGTCCAGTTGAGAGTCCGAGGTGACGCCGTCTTGGCTCAGCTTCTCTGCGCGCTGCATGTAGCGCTCGGCAATCTCGAATCCGTTCTCGGCTTCGGTGAAGTTGGCTTTGGCGACGGCCAGCTCGGCTTCAGCCTGATGCACAGCCTGCACGAGTTCGGCGTCATCGAGCCAGGCGATAATCTGTCCGCGCTGGACCGTGTCACCGAGGTCCACTCCGAGCCGCTGCAAGCGCCCGCCGATCTTCGGCGCCGCCACGAATTCGGCCGAGGCCTCGAGAGTGCCGCTGAAGGTCCTTCGCAAAGTGATCGGACCCCGCTCGACCGGGCCGACCATCACAGGCACCGGCGGAGACTCGCTATTCTTCGCACTCGCCGTCGAATCGCCTTCCGAGAGCCGATCGACAAACGCCCAGGTCAAGGCCGCAACCAGCATCAAGAGCCCGAGGATTGGGAGGGTTTGCTTCACGGCAGGATCGAATGAAAGGTAGGGCAGGTTTGCCGAAACTGGCAATCGACACCGTAGGGCCAGAGTGTAGCCCGAAGTGAATGGTTCGGAGCGTGAGGATTCGAACCTCCGACCTAGGCGACCCCATTGCGACGGAGACTGCCATATCCTTGGTGGTGAGCGAATTGGGCCCCACTCGCCTGCCCGGCCATCGCCCGGATTCTAAGATCGTCAAGATCCAGGATCAATCTCGCACCCGTACCGACTCGTACCAATCTCCGCCGTTTTCTCCGCAGCTTGGCCGCACTCCGGCGGCTCGATCGACGTCTTCACCGCGAGGACCGAAATCGCACTCGCGACTTTCCGAAACGTGGCGAACCACAAAAAGCGGCGACTCGAAGAGAATCACCCCCGTCTTGCGGAGGAGTCGGACTGCGGTAGGCGTATGCGCCACCCATCCGCAGACGAACGACTGGTTGTGATCAGAAGGGAGAGTTCAATCCGCCACCCGCCCAGTTGTACGGTCCGGATGTAATTCGGCTGTGGCCACCGCTGACCGACGAGTAGTTTCCGATCGCCGCGCTGCTATATCCGCCACTGATCGAGGAACAATAGCCGACCGTTACGCTGCTTTTTCCGCCGCTAATCGTCGACCACCTCGCCGTCGGAGTGGTGATGCTGTTGCGCCCTCCGCCAATCCAAGAGATCTCGCCGTAAGCGCGATGTGCACTTCCGCCGCTGATCGAAGCGTAGTCACCCGCCGACTCGTTTCCGAGTCCTCCGCTGACCGTGGTGCGCAGCCCACTGGCCAGTCCTTTGTAGCCACCGCTCACCGAGGAATCGTAGCCGCTCGCGGTCCCCATGCTTCCTCCACTAACCGAGGCATGCGGGCCACTCGCAGAGTTACCGAAGCCTCCCGTTACGGAAGCAAAGTCATTCGATGCCAAGTTGCTCTCGCCGCCGCTGATGGAAGCGGAAGTTCCGTAGGCGCTGTTCTTGCGCCCCCCACTGATCGAAGCGAGAGTCCCATAAACCAGGTTCGTGTCGCCGCCACTGATCGAAGAGCCCACGCCCGCGGCCACGTTGTTCGCGCCACCCGAAATGGCCGCAAAGGGGCCGGTGATCGAGTTGTTCTCGGCGACGACCACTCCTCCGAACCGAGTGTATGTGTGCCCGCGCCCGACGACGACATTGTGCGATCCCGTGCGCGCGTCACCGAACGGGTTGCCCAGCTCATTGTAGCCGACGATCAGGTTGCCGACGCCGTTCGTAGCGCCCTGTGGAGAGTCCGGATCCTGGGGCGCGCCGTTGGTTGCTTTGAGCCCGTTCACGATTTGGAGGTTCGCACCCGTAAGTCGCAACGTCTTGCGAGTTCCGCCCAAGCCGTCGGGAATGTGCTCGATGGTAAAGAGGCTGAGAATCTCGCGCTGTTCGGCCGTCAAGCCCAACGTGAGCTTTGGAAGCCGACGCGTAGAGTCGTGAAAACTCGGCGAGGAGACCGGAGGAGCTTCGAGCTGAGGGGCGGCAACGGATGCCGGAGCGGCGACGCATAAAGTCAGGAGAGCGGGAGCGATACGGGTATTCATGGTCGATTGGGGCGTGGAATGAATGGTCAGGCAGTTCCACGCATTCCCAATCCCAACCCCGCCAAGAATCACGAGATTCTGGATCGAAGCTCACCTGACAGCTCACCGAGCAGTGGACCGAGAGAGCTCCTCCCGAAGCTCAGCGAGCCACGCCGATTGCCCCGGAACGCGTACCGATTCCATTTCGATCACGCGCTCGAATTCGCGCGTCGCGTCAAGCTCACGACCGGCCAGGCGCAGACACCGGGCATAACCCAGCCGGAATGAAGACTGCTGGTGATCCGGAACTGCGACGTTCAGGTTGGCAGCATCGAGCGCGAGCTCAAAATACCCGAGTGCTTCCTCATAGCGCCCTTCAAGGACGAGTGCCGAGGCTAGGTCCTCCCCGGCGTCAATGCGTTTCGGGTGTTCCTTCGGCAGGTGCTCGTCGGCCCACGCAAGCACTTCGCGCATCAACTCAAGACTCCGGCCGGGCTCGCCCCGCCGCGCGTGTGCGATTCCCAAGTTCCTCAGCGTCGCGAACTGACGAACGTCATCCGAAGGGAGGGTCGTGCGCATGCCCGCCAAAATCTCTGTGAAGACTCGCACCGCAGAGTCCCAGTCCTCGTTCTGGAAGAGGGCATTAGCGTAGTTGTTGCCAACGACCAGTGTGCGCGCACTGTTATCGCCCAACCGTCGTCGAAATCCCCGCCAACCATCGCCGAGCAGACCGAACGCTACCTCCGTTCGCCCCTGGCCAAGATACAACATGCCCAGCTCGACCGTGGCCTCGTGAAGTTCGAGATCGTCGTCGTTGAGTGTCGCCTCACTGCGCTGAACGAGATCGACAAGCAGCGGCTCCGCTTCAATCAAGCGGTCGGCCTGCCTCAAAAAGCGTGCGAGCTTGAATTGTGAACTGAGTGTCCGTGGGTGGTCCTCGCCGAGCAAGCGCTGGCGCGTGGCAACACCCTCACGGTAGAGCGACTCCGCCGCATCCGGATCGAGCTGCGAGAGCGCGGACGCCAAATTGCTCTTGGCCGTGAGCGTCTCCGCGTGCGCAGGGCCGTCGCGCGCTTCACGTGCGCGAACGACCTCCTGCAGGATCGGAAGTGCTCGTGCATCCTGCCCACTACGAACATGCAGATTGGCGAGATCGTTTAAAGCAACCAGCGTGCGAGGATGATCGGCTCCGTAGGCTCGTGCGAAGTCGGCGGCCAGAGCCTCGTAGGTCTCGATGGAGTCGGGGGCGCCAATTAATGTTGCAGACGTTCGGGCAAGCATTGCACGGGCGAAAAGAGTGGGTTCGGAGCCCGTGCCGTGCAGACGTTCGAGCTTGTCCACCAGAGCGCGCGCCCGATCGTCAGCCTCGCTGAAGCGTTCCCGTTCCAGAAGCGCA
This sequence comes from Planctomycetota bacterium, assembly GCA_029259635.1. Classification (GTDB taxonomy): domain Bacteria; phylum Planctomycetota; class UBA1135; order UBA1135; genus OFTM34. The sequence goes on from JAJDEU010000013.1 coordinate 546,210, forward strand.
TGGATCAGACTGAGCTCGAAACTTGCTATCGACTCATCGTCACCGAGGAGCTCCTCGCTCTCTGCGACAAGCTCCTCAAGGCGCTTGAGAGCCTCGATCGTATGACCTTCGAGGCCTAGCAACACTGCGTCTAGCTGCCGAAGGGGGAAGCGCTCTTCCGGCGTGAGCTCAGCGCCTCGCTCGCCACTAGCGGGCATGTACCTGTCGAGCAGAGCGCGCGCTTCGTCGGCGCGGTCTAGCCGGACGAGAGCTTGTCCGACGTTGTAGACCGTGTCGCACTCTTCCGCTGGAGTGAAGAACTGCCGAAGCTCCAGTGCGGCCCGGCCGTGAGTCTCGGCGCGCTCGAACAGCCCGAGACTGAAGTAGCTCTTCGAGAGCATGCGCCACAGAGCGGACTTGATCTCCGGTCGCTCCTCCTCAGCGATACGCGCGGCCGCGCGATCGAGCAGTTCGGCAGCACGTACATCATAGCCGCCCTCCTCGGTACGGACGGACACGAACATGTCGGTCAAGACGTCGTTGATCGATCGAAACTTGTCGTTTTCGACCGTGGCCCGCAGAAGCGACGAGAACGAGACAATGCCGCCGATAAGGAGCGCGACCAGGGCGATCCCCGCCGCACTGACCATCGGCCAGTTTCGCCGCGTGAACATTATTACGGCGTAGAGTCGGCTTGGCGGCCCAGCTTCGACGGGGCGATAGTCGAGGAATCGCCGCAGGTCCGCAGCGAGATCGGCAACGGACGGATAGCGACGCTCCGGATCCTTTTCGAGTGCTCGCAGTGCGACCCAATTCAGATCTGCCGGGAGCTCCGGATCTGTAGAGCTCAACGAAGGAGGCGTGACCTTGCGGATGACATCCGCGACCTCGGTCATCGATCGGCGGTCGAGTTCAAAGGGCGCTCTCCCACACACCAACTCGTAGAGCAGAAGGCCGAGCGCGTACACGTCCGTTCGCGTCTCCACCTCGTGGCCGTCGTTTCCGAGCTGCTCGGGTGCCATGTAGTGCAACGTTCCAATGAGGTGACCTGTTCGAGTCACGCGCGTTGCAGCCCCGTCTTCGGTGTCGAGCGCGCGCGCAACCCCGAAGTCGATCACCTTCGCGATGCCGTTGGACCCCACCAGCACATTGGCCGGCTTCAAGTCGCGATGGAGTACGCCCTGTCGATGACCGTGATGAATGGCGTCGCACACGTCGACAAAGAGCGTGAGCCGCTCTCGCAAATCCTTTTCTCGTCCCCAGCTCAAGAGATCGCGTGCGCCTTCGACCAGCTCGACCGCAAAGTAGGGCTGCTCGATCCCGTCGGGAGTCTCGTGGACCCCGGCCTCGAGCACGCGCGCAATGCCCGGGTGATCGAGTCGAGCGAGAAACTCGACCTCAGAGCGAAAACGCCGATCGCGGTCCGCCGAGATCAAGTCCGTGCGCAGCATCTTCAGGGCGACGCGACGCTTCGGATAGTTCTGCTCTGCCTCGTACACGATGCCCATCCCTCCCGTTCCGATCGTGCTCACGATCCGAAACGGGCCGACTCGACGTCCCGCTGGAACCTGCTCGGGAGCTGAAGGTGCCCGCGAGGCGAACTCCAGAAAGTCCGGTGCGCTGTCCGCGCCGAGCATGCGCCCGAGTTCGAGTCGTAGAGCTTCTTCCCCGCCGCAAGCGCGATCCAGGAAGGCCTCGCGTTCGCTCGCGTCGAGCTCTTGGGCCGCTTCGAAGAGATCCAGCGCGCGGCGCGTGCGATCGATGGTCATCCCTCCGCCTCCTTGAGGCGAGCGTAGAGAAACGCGCGCGCGCTGCTCCAGGCGCGTTCGACATTTCGCAGCGGGAGCTCGAGCACGCGGGCAATCTCCGGATGTTTCATGCCGGCGAAGAAGCGCAGCTCGACGACGCGCGCCAGTTCGGGCTTTGCACGCGCTAGGTCATCGAGCGCCGCATCGAGGGCAACCAAGTCGTTTGAGCTCTGCTCCAGAATGTCGACCACTTGATCGAGCTCCACGCGCTCGAACCCGCCGCCATGACGCTCGGCCGCTCGCCGCCTCGCCCGGTCAACGACGATGGAGCGCATGGCCTTCGCCGCGACCGCCATGAAATGTTCGCGCCCGTCGAGTGGCGCACCGTCCGCGCGTTCGATCCGGAGCCAGGCTTCGTTCAGAAGCGCTGTGGTTTGCATCGTCTGGCCAGCGGGCAGCCTCGACATGACGCGCCGCGCCAGGCGATGCAGCTCCTCGTGAACGAGCGGCACCAGCTCGTTCGCCGCGTCGACATCCCCGTTCTGAAAGCGAACGAGAAGGTCCGTGAGCTCACCTGGGCCGGACATTCTCTCGATTGTATTCGATTCGTCCCCCGTCTACGGCTCACGCAACCGGTCCAAGCGCGGAGAGGGGTGACCCCAATCAACGGACGTACCCGTTGAACATCAATTGCTTGTAAATGGTCGGGGCGAGAGGATTCGAACCTCCGACCTCTGCAACCCCATTGCGATTGGGACTGCCGCATCCTTGGTTTTGATTGAACTGGGCCGCACTCGGTTGCACGGTCAACGGGTCGATATTAGTCGATCTCAGAGAATTTCGGGTAGCACTACCTAGCGGGTTCGCTTCAAGAGGGAGGATCGTTCCGATGACATTCGTCCAGTGGGGACCTGTACCACGGTGACGACTATCGCCCGCGCACAAACGCCGCCCCCCACGGCCAGATCCAGGCTGCCGATGCTTCCGGGCACTTTCAAACCTCATGCGTAGTTCTCGGCCCGGCCACCGGCTTCTCATTGCAGCGGTACTGATTTAATTAACAGCCGCGACAAGCCCTCATTGAAACTCCGTTCAACAGGGAAAAGCTAATGACGTCGGCCTACCCATCGACCTCCCCCGAGAAAATGGAAGTCCACTTTTTCTGGTGAAGGTCAGTTGAGCACACTATCAGGGGTCCGACCGGATTGTGCCAACTAGCCAACCGCAGGATAGGCGTCGGGAACTGCGACAGCTATCCGGTTTATAGATCGGCTACGATGACGATGATGACCTGTTATGAGCAAAGGAGCGCCGAGCCCAATCCACAAGCTCGACCGGTATGTTTTCACCAACTTGGACTGTGAAGTATCGGGTCAGCCCCGGATAAGTCATACCCTTTGGCGCTTCGTGCAGCCTACCGTGCTCGGTGCCGTCTGGGAGCGCCATTCCGACTACCACTTGCGTGGACTTCTTGATCCACATGACTGCGTAGACCGACCCGTCCTGTCGTTCAAACTTAACGTAGATCGTAGTGAGATTGCTCTGGGCGTCCCTGCTCACGCGTAGAAGCGAGTCACCAATCTCCAGTACGGAAGGCTTGAGGGCTTGCCAAGACGGCCCACTCACTCTCTCCACAGCTCGTTCATCCAGCCGACTCATGTAGCGGATCATGCAAAGTTCAGACCTCTAATTGCAACCGCTACGGGATTCGCTCGTCTGTACTTTGAGCGCCCAGACAATAATACCTCGCCGCCTTCTTGCCCCTGCACCCTAAGACGACTATAAGTAGCAAACCGTGACGAAGAACCTAGCGAAAGAGCAGAGCCCCGAGACCCCAGTATCCCGCCCCAACAAGGGCGCGAAACAAATCAAGGCCACCGGGGCACACTACACCCCACCGGGACTTGCACTGTTCCTCGCCAAGCTGGCGCTCGAGGATGTCAGCCAACAACGACCGATTACGGTTCTTGATCCCGCCTGCGGGGACGGCAGCCTGCTCTTGGCCATCGCAGAGGTGGCCGAACAGCGCACAGGTCATCAGATCCAGGCAGTCGCCATCGACCGCGACCCGGACTCAGTACTGGCAACCCGTGAGGCGTTAGCGAGTAACAACCCAGCAATACGTACAACTACGAGAACTGGAGATTACCTTCACCTCGCCATCAACAGCTTTGCGTCGCCCGGAGAGCTAAATTTCAAGCCGATGACGGACGACCCTCTCGATCCGGTTGACGTCATCATCGCCAACCCGCCGTACGTCCGGACTCAAGTTCTCGGGGCGAGCGAGTCGCGACGGCTCTCACGCATGCTCGGCCTTTCAGGCCGGGTTGACCTCTACCATGCTTTCGTTCGGGCAATGGCGATGAGCCTGAAACCGGGAGGGACTTTGGCGCTTCTCTGCTCCAACCGTTTCCTGACGACGCTCTCAGGACAGGCCGTCCGGGACACTCTCGAATCGGAGTTCACGCTCAGACAGATCTTCGACCTAGGAGACACAAAGCTCTTTGGAGCCGCCGTGTTGCCTGCAATCGTCATTGCAACCAAGGGGAAAACGACGGCAAAAACATGCTGTAAGTTTCATCGAGTCTATGAAGTACAGAACGGCGACCAAACAGTTCAAGCTAAACGCCGACCAACGGTCCTAGAAGCCCTGGAGCAGAAGAAGGCTCCAGTGGCGGAGGAGTTTGGCCGGATCTTTTGCATCGAACGAGGCACTCTATCAACGAACAACGGTCACGGGCATTCATGGACCCTAACCTCAAGAGACAGCGAGAGGTGGCTCAACCAGGTTAGGAAGAAGACGGTATGCACCTTCGCGGACATTGGAAAGATTCGAGTTGGTATCAAGACGACCGCCGACAAAGTATTTATCCGTACTGACTGGAGAACGCTTGAACCTCACGAGCGCCCGGAGGCGGACTTGCTTCGCCCCCTCATGACTCACAAGGTTGCATGCCGCTGGCGATTTGCAGAGCCGGATCGAAGCGTTCTCTATCCGCACACAATGAAGGATGGGAAGAAAGTCACCGTGAAGATTAGTGACTTCCCACGAGCGGAAGCCTATCTGGAACAACATCGGTCTCGCTTGCAGAGCCGCAAGTATCTAATCGAAGCCGGTCGCAATTGGTACGAACTGTGGGTTCCTCAATTGCCAGCTGATTGGGGGCTACCAAGAATCGTGTGGCCCGATATCAGCGAGGCTCCAAAATTCGCCCTGGATCTATCGGGAGCGATCGTAAACGGAGACTGCTACTGGCTCACACTCCGAGACAACCGGGACGATGACTGGCTTGCACTAATGCTGGGGATAGCAAACTCGGAGTTTGCGCTGCAATTCTACGATACAGTCTGCGGGAATCGTCTGTACGCCGGGAGGCGTCGCTACATAACGCAGTATGTCTCCCAATTCCCGTTACCCGATATCAACACTGTTCCGTCCCGGAAGATAATCGAGAAGGTGAAGATGATTCTCGCGCGTGAAGCGAAGCCGGAAGATGCCGATCAATCCGAAATTGACAGACTCGTTAGGCTAGCCTTCGGTATCAAAGAAAAGATCCCGAGGTAGAGGGATCTGTAACTTCTTGTTCTTCGTCAATCCCCCGAAGCGCCTAAACTCGGCAAAGAAGTCCGCCCCGGTTGATAAGACTAGACCGGTAATCTTCACCGATCCACTTGCCGAGACCTCGCCGTAGAAGACTGCATACCGCACATCGCGATGCTGTAGCCCCTTGGCGAGAGACTCGATTAGGTTGTCACTATCCGGAGAGAAGAGCCCCAGATCTATTGTTGGAGATGTCTGCAATTTCACTTCAAGAGCTTGGCATGGAACGTCCGGAAACTGTCCTCTGTCAGCAAAGCCATCAAGCTTGAGCGACTCGCACACGAGGCGGTGAAGTCCCTCACCACGGTTTCGGTCTTGGAGAACACCGGGGTCCGCAAACGACTGCCCGACGACTGCCCCAAGCCTCACGTACAGCGCGTCAATCGAAAGGACGAGCCCGGGCTGCGGAGACTGAATTGGCGAGAGACTTGCAAGTACGTCATCGGGTACATCTCGCCGGGGACGAAGCACGCGGTTCATATTCTCGGTGTCGGAACTAGATACCAGCGACGATGGCATGAACCCAGCGACACCATCATCACGCCGTTTCGCCTGGTACTTAGAGGTGAGCGTTCCCGTTCGGTCCAGCTGCGCTACCTCCTCACCCGTTAGGACTCGCGCTGTTGTGACAATCTCGTCATCGTTGACTCGAATTAGCGCGTAGCGCCGCTCTCCATCAACCTCCTCGTTCCAGATTTGGAGGTTGTTGTTTTTCTGCACGTACACATCAAGCTTCTGCGCAGGGAAACGCGGCTTAGTCTTCTTGAAGGAGGTTGGTGTGGGATACCCGAGGGCGGTACAGACTGCTTGCTTGCAAACTTTTGCTCGGGTCCGCAGCGCGTAGTCCAAGTTGAGACCACGCAACGAATGCGTCAGCATCCTCTCAATCTGATCCCTGGGGATGAACAAGCCCGCATTCTCATCAGGCAGTGAATAGATGGTAGAGCCCGAGGCCGCGATGCGCTCCCGGATGGCATCGTCAATGCTATCGGTCACTACTCCTCCTGGGATGCTCCGGGCTGAGGAGAATGAGCGGGTCCGCCCTGAGTGCCTTGGCGATTTTCTGGAGAGTGTCGAGCGTGATATTCCGCTCGCCCCTCTCAACCGAGCCCACGTACGTGCGATGGACACCGCACCGTTCAGCAAGCTCCTCTTGAGAGTATCCCGCTCGCTGACGCAGGTTCCTCAGGTTGACGGCGACAAGGTCGTTTAGTCTCTTTGTGCCCACACGCGAAGATTGTGATTCTGATGACTTTCCGTCTACAGACTATAAGTAGCGCCAAGTGGGAGACATACCGCCTCCACAGGCCCCCAATCCAGGTCATATCATTACAAAGTGAAAGCAAGATTCGGCCACACGCTTCAAAAGACCTTGCTCTCTTCATCTTCCAAGATATGAGGCGGGTCTACGCCGATCGCGGCCGTGAAAATGGCTTCCACGGCATTTAGAATCACACCGGGTCGAGACCATTTCCTGCGAGGCGAGCGATCTCAGAATCATGGTGTTGGCTCGTCAACCGAAAACTTCGGTGTGCTCACCGTGTGCACAGGAAAAGGTTGCAAGCCACTCTATCCTGAGGAGCGAAAGAACAACCCAATGAATGCCATCACCACCGAAAGCAACCGTCCCACTCCCTTCTCTGATTTGCTCACTTTTGAACAAGCCGCTGAGCTTCTTCCAAGCCATCCCAACCGAAGCACCGTATGGAGGTGGGCACGATACGGGGTTCAACGAGGATCCCGCATTATCCGTCTGGCATACCGACGGGCCGGAAAACACATGTACGTCAGTGTCGCGGATCTCGATCGTTTTATGTTGGAGTGCGCAGAGTCGGAAGTAGCGGAAGAACCTAATTGCTCAGCTGCCCTCAGATCAACGACAAGCAATAACAACGCGACTCCTTAAATATGTTCGCCAAAGAAGGAACACCCTCCAAGTAGCCAACAGTTGCACGTCTATCTGTCCCCTCTAGCAAAGGTCGCGAGGCAAGTCGCTGGGATCGAAAGCGCAAGTGAGAAATGGATGAGTTGTGCAAGCGGGTCCGGTACTTCCCGCCTTCGAAATACCAGGACAAGTACGGCAATTGCCTGAGCTATGCAGAGGTCACCGGTTAGCGCCAAGTAGCGAGAATCGGCGAGACGGCGCCGCTATTGCCGTTTCCGTCAGGCAAGCTCGAAGATAGGTTTGGGGTAGCACTACCTGCTTGCGCCAAAACTCCCCCTGCAGGTACGACGCGGCCAACTTGCGATTAGACTTCAGAACGGCCTCAGGCAGATACGCCAACAACCGGGTCCGGCCGCCTAACTTTACCTGTTTTTGAGGGGCTGCAAGAGCCCGTCCGTGCCCTTCCCACACGAGGCCCGGTGTTGCGCTCTCTCGCCTTCTAAAGCTTCCCACCGGGCCGGGACGCGAGAGGCGCCACCAGAACGCGACACGTGCGACCCACCGGCGAGCTCGCCGCAATCGCGGCTTGATCAGCGTACTCGCCTGCCCTGCTTCACCGACCAATGCCCCCAAAATGGGATTCATCCAGCCGAAAGAGCCTTGCATGTAGGTGCCATCTCATAGACGCCTGGAAGCTCGCCCCCGCGTGCCCACCTCGATTCGGGCGCAGGTGGATAAGGCACCATTTCGATAGACACACAACAATTCCCCTGACAGAGCTTCAAGCCGTTCAAAAAGGAGCTTGGGAGGGCGCTAATCTCTTCTCACGGTGTCATTGGCGGTTTGGCCGAGTTTTCAGACACTACGGTTCGGCATTCCTAACCCCTTAAGCGTCTATCAACGCGGGACCGGGAATCTTCGCGTTCCGCGTCATGTTCGTAGGACGATGCGATGGCTTCGAGGACGCTGCTTACGAACGGGTAGTCGAAAGCAGTCCCCTGCGCCAACTTCTTGTACTTGTCCGCAAGTTCGCGTTCCTGATCGCCGCCTTCGCCACGGTGATGCATGCCGCGACTGTTGATGACGGCGACCCTAAATCCGATGCCGAGGTGCTCCGACGCGACAGCTTCCATGGCCTCACAAACGGCGCGACACGGCCAGAGGTTGCCGTCCGGCTCCGGCGGCGCCTGCGCAAGAAGGTGGCCCAGCCGCTGGTCGCCGATGTCAGCGCGGGCATGTTCCGTACAAAGGCGGCGAGCTTTCGTGAGCCATCGACTTAGCGCGTCTGCATCAATTACACCGTCCTCGCTTCCCGGAAGGCGGCGCATCTGCTCCAGTAGATGGTGAGCGGACAATGCAGCGGTGGAGCGCAGTTCTGGATCGTCGATGCGCCATCCCGGCGCGTCCTCCCCATCATCGCTGCGCTTGTACGCAAGTGAGACAGCCAGAGCAAACATATCGGGCGAGTCTGTCAGCTGACGCTCAAGATTCGGAAAGCCGTGCTCGGTGTGTTCGAGCGCTTGGAGGTATTGGAATTCGAGCCGGGCCATCTCGTCTCGAGATACACCGGATCGCCCATCCAGCTCTTTTAGTGCCGCGGCGATTTGGTAGCCTTCAAGCCGAAATGTACCTTCCGGTTCACAGCTGCGTGGCAGCGTCGTCAATAGACGCTGCAGGCGTGAAGTTTCAATTCGTTCCCAGTCCAGGTGTACGGCATTGAATGCGACGCGTGGTCTTTGCACTTCGAGCAAACGATCGATGACCTCGTTCAGTTCGGATTCGCTGAAGCGGTTCCACTCCGGCAACACCTCGCCCCAGTAACGACTCCTGATTTCCGGCGTATTCTCGTCGAGAAGGCGCCATGTCGCGTCGCCAAACGGCGCGCAACTGAAAAGCCGAGCACAAGTCTCGACGTCGGAGACGCCGGCGATAGCACTCAGGATAATTGGCCGCACCGCAGGATCTAAGGCAAAGATAAAGCCCTGCAAACAACTGTTCACTTTACTTTCCGGATCGGGAGGGATCCTGAGGAGCGACTCGATCACCATCTCGGCTTCCGCCTGATCAGGAAGAATCCGTGCAGTGCAATGGCCGACGGCCCAAGGCGCATTCCCTTTCTGCACGAGCGTCGTCATTCCCTCGATACCGCGGTCGGACCAGATTTCTCTCATCGCCGCCGACCTTTGCCGGCTAATACGCTCGTCGCGCTTCAACAAATCGAGGTCCTCGTCTTCGAGTTCCTCGGCCGACTCCTCAACCCATTGGTTGGCAAATAGCCAACCGTGTCGTACTACCGGATCACTCGGGGCCAGCACTGCTCTTGCTTTTCGCGCTCGGCTACGGGTGACCTCGCTTAGGTCGCGTTTTCGGCCGCGGCGCGTGAAAGCGAAGCGGCGAATGCATTCCCTTAGCTCTGCCTTCGCCGAGTCGTCGCTTTCGGTCTCAGAAAAGTTGTCGATCAAGTCCCAGACGGCAACCTGATCTTCATCCGTCATGCAATCGAGACGCGCGACGAGATCGCCGAGTGTATGGCTGTCATGATCGTGCCAGCCAATGGCAAGGTCGAGTGCCTTGCGAGTGAACTCGCGACACTCGCCGTGCGTTACTCCCCGTCCCGCGCCGGAGGCGTCGTTTCGCCATTGCGGGCGATAACTGAAGCTTCCTGTCTGGGCACCTCTAGTTAGCTGATCTATGCAAATCTGCCAGCCAATGCCTGGGTATTTCCTGACAAGAGTTTCGAGGACCTTAATACGCACCTCCAGTGGGGCTGCCGATTGAGGTACCCAGCAGCGATAGATTGCGAGTAGGCTTGCAATCGGTTTGTTGGCCCAGTTGTCGTTGATTGTGGTCCGTGAGAGTTGGGCGAGCACCAAACTTACGCGTAACAGGTTCTCCGCTTTCCAGGCGAGGACCTCGAGCGCCCAAAGAAGACCGGTACGAAAGCAACGCCCAAATACACTAGTCTCCGCTGGGGCTAGGAGGCCGAGCAAGACAGGTTCCGATTCTCGTAGATCGGCCTCAAGGATACTGAGCACCGCGGCGGGAGCGGCCTCAGCGTAGCGCGGAAGGTCGTGCTCGTGAGAAAGGAGTTTTTCAAGCGTAAGCGGAGTCAACAGCTCACTAATCAGCGTGGAGACGCGCAATTCCATGTCTCTTCCAAATGGCGCGCCGAGCATATTGTTGCCATGCACGGCCAGAACAACGAGCGTCTCACAGATGCCTTGTCGTAGCGCAGCGGAATGGTTGCGGACCTTCCCGTAGACTCCCGCCATCCACCGCCTGTCTTCAGGCAACTCAAGCGAAGGGTCTTTTTCAGAGAGCACGCACTCCGCCAAATCAAAAAATTTAGAGATGTGCTCCTCGGTAATGAAACTGCCAACGGCGAACAGGGCGTCAATTTTGGCTGCAACCCCTCGGTACTGATCAACCCTCCAGACCGGGGGATCGTCGAAGGTCCGTAGATGCGCTATTGCATCTTCCATTTTCCCGTATGGGCTCCCCGATAGCTGCGAGAGAATCTCGCGGTCCGCGTCCGAACGCTCATGCCAGGCACCGATCAGCGCCATCGGAATCAACGTCCTTGCGGTTTCGGCATCCTTTGCCCATTCCGGTACTCGAATGGCCTCGATCTTCGACAGGCGTCGTCGCAGAATTGTGGGCGAGAAACCCGATTCCCGCCTCAGTTGTTCAGCTCGATCACCTTCTACTCCCATCTCGGCAAGTGCCTTCTCGAAAGCCTCATCGCGAAGAAGGTCCAGAGCGATGTCAGGTTCGGAGTTGATGGCGTTTCGCGGACGAACGACAATGCAATGTAAGCGCCGGTAGGCGGTGGCAAGTTCTCGCTCCGCCTCGTCGGTGCTTACGATCGGGATGAAGCACGACTGCGAGGACAGGAGCTTCTTTAGTATCAACGGCGACTCGAAGATGACCGCCAGATCTCCGTTGAGCTTGGGGATTTCATCCTCCAGAAACAGACAACAGAGAAACGCCAGAGCCTCGTCTCGAGAGTCTGCTGCAACGACAAACGGACGCTCAGGGGGCGCATCCAGCCATTTTCGTAGCGTTTCGCCATGTACGGCGATTGACGGCGCAAAAATCTCGGGGGTCATCGGCGGTTCACTTGCTGACGCCCAACCTTGCCAACACTGCTCTCGCGTTTCGAAGCCCTCGGTCGGAACTGCCAGCTTTTCGGCTAGCCAGACTTGAGCGGACACCGACGTCTCGAGCCACTGTTCGAGATCAGAAGCATCGAACACCCTGACGGCCTTCCATTGGCCCAAAGCGCTCTTCTCTTTTGCCCACTTTGCCTTGCCCGGCCAATTGCGTGGCGTCACGAACACAAAGGTAGTCTGTGCTCGGTCCGAGGCCGGAACCGACTTGGTGCGCGCTGCGTAATCGCCGTTCGCCTTTGTTGCCGGTTTTTCGGTCGTGCCGAATTCCCAACCCGACTGCCCAGCAGGAATCCAAGGCGTGGCCGCGTCGGCCTCAACCCAACCGTCCCAACCCTTACGTTGTGCGTTGTCGTAGCCGGAAAAATCAACCTGACGAAGTTCCCGGCCGGTCGAGTGAACGAGCATGCGTAGCAGCACGGGCAGTTCGCTACGCGCGTCGAGGACCTCACTCGCCCAGGCTGCGATCTGGCGGGCCCTGATGATGAGGAAAGATGGGACGTAGGCGCTAACCGGCACCGCTCGTTCCTCATCGCGGCGCTGGTCCTTCTCCTGAACCTCCTGAAACTCGAGCAGTCCCTGCCGGTTGGCTCCGAACGTCGTTTCCAGCCGGAGGGCCATTTCAGACGAAAGTGCGGCATTGCCGTTTAGGAGGTTGGAAAGCGCCGGTCGTCCGACTCCGAGCTTCTTCGCGGCTTCGGTCACGGACATGCCTCCGGGAAGGACCTCGGTCCGGATGAAGTCGCCCAGCGATGGATTCAGGGGTTTCTTGCTAGCCATGCGAAAAGTGTAGCGTGTCGCGCTACACAATGCAACCCGCCTTTTTGGCATCTAGAAGACCCTTTTTCTGCACCTGGTGCCGGTAAGGTCCGAAATTTTGACCGAGCTCCCCACAGAGGCCTGCATGCGATCAGGCTGACCTTTCGGACCCTGCAGCAAGAGACAATCCTTCCCAGCAAGCAACGACGATCGTCAAACGAGCTGACTTCGAATTCTTTCAGATGTATCGATTAGATCGACTGACGACTCGGGTAAGTCTTGAAGCAATCAACGTGGGTTGGTCGTGATGCGGCAGCCCCTGATTCAACTGATCTCGTCTACAGGTTGTTGCCCGTTGCCAGTGAGTCTCACTTCCGAAGGGAAGGAAACGACCAATTTGTACGGGTAATTACTAGGGGGCTCGAGATCGCCTTCATGGAGGAGGAAGCGTGAAACCAAGGCTTGTCACGACAGGCCTCACGGATCGCTAGGGCAGAAGCTTCGACGAACGGTTCGTTGAACTGAAGAGCCGCGCGGCGGGAGATCAAGCTACCGATTGCCAAATCATTGTCGTACCAGCACCTGCCCGAACTGGTGAGAGCGAATTGATCGAGCTTCTTTGCCCGTCCTCTTCCTCGTTCCTGCCGTCCAAGCATCAGCAGATCTGCTTCCTCGAACGACATCGTCGATGCCCAAAAATCGGGAATGTCGATCGACAGGATGTCGCTCGGGTAGAGCATCCCTCGAAGCGCATTCCCTACTGCTCGGGATCCGGACATTCGGCGCTCGATGCGTACACAGTGCTCTCCAATACGCAATTTCGACGGGCCTGCGTAAATCACAAGCTTGTCCACCGACCATCGTTTGCCGCTAGTGTAAAAGGCCCCGAAATCGTCCCCCATCCGAAACAACCAATGGCCTCTTGCCCATCGACGTCGTATTCGACGCGCCAGGTATTCGGATCGATGTTCGGCCTCGAGAGGATTCCCCGCTTCAACTTCGAGTGCGACGTGCAGTTCTTGAATTCGCCCACCATACCGATCAGCCAGATGGTCCCCGATTCCAAGTGCGACCTCGCTTGGTTGGTGAATCAGAACTCTAGAGTGACTCGCTGGCTTCCTGCCTGAGCCAGAGGGCGCAATGAAGACAGATCCTGATTCGGTGAGTAGCTCACCCTTCTCTCGTAAATGCCTCAGATTATCGCCGGATTCTCGGACGAGCCTCATCGCGAGAGTGTCGATGTACGTTCCGATCGTTGTCCACGGAAGCGAAGAAGTTAGGGAGTTCCGGTGTTCTGGTGCATCCATCAGTTTGATCCCCCCGTTGTCAAACACGAGCGCACTCCAAAGGAAGTTTGACGACTTCCCCGCGCTTCTCTACGGATACGCTCAGAACTTTCCCGCCGAAACGAGTCGATTTCGGTGGATGCCAATGGGCTACTCTCCTTCAAACCAAGGTCCAATCCATGGAGCATCTTCAGGATTTTCGAGGATGGGTTTTTCTTTGAACCAGACTCCACGCCCCCTATCCGAGGCGAGCCAATCTCCGAGCAACTGCTTCAATCCGGGAGTATTCGGTTCATTAGCGCTGCGAGACGTTCCACTCCAACACCGGCGATCGAAACTCAACTGGATCCATGAAAAGCCTCCACGACGATCTAGAACCTCTGGGCGAGGCTCTCCGGCCCCAGGGAGGCAAAGATCAGCTACCGATTGCTTTCCTCGCCTAGAGTGCAACCTGAGCAAAAATAAAGTTTGCGATGGATTAAGGTGGGTAGCGGGAAAGTTACCTGCAATCCAACTACTCGAACCGTCCTTAGAAATTTGTAAAGCCGGAGCACTCGATCTTCGCGACGCACGAAGGATCTCCAAATCATCACCTGATAGGTGAACGGTTTCGACGACAGCTAGTTGCTGCGCGACTATGAATGCGAGCTGGCGCAAGCCCTCCTCAAGCGGGAAATCATTGTCTTCCAACCGATCAAGCAACGCACATTGCTGGCGACGATGCTGATTCCAAATTTCAATATTAGTTGTATCCATGTCATCCAACCTCCGAAGCGATCCGCCTCGCCAGATCGTGGTTGATCTCAGCGTAGATTTGAGTTGTGTTGAGATCAGCTTGCCCGAGTACCGAACCTGCTCCCTCTAGTCCGTACGCCTTCCGGATCTCTGTGGCAGCCGCGTGTCGAAGTTGATGTGGCGTCCATCGTGGAATTCCAGCCTTGTCACAGGCTCGGCCGATAGCTCTACGGAAGGAGGCCGTTGAATAGGAATCACCCGGCATTTTCCTGGGGTTGGATTTTCTGTTCGATCCTGGTTGGTTCCCCTGATTGATCGGAGTTGCCCGCTTCGCCGAAAGGGCCTGCAGGCGTTCTTGTTCTGCCTCCCTCGGTGAGAAACACGGTGCGAGTGCTGAGCGGAGTAGGAACGGCTCCACGATCGCTCTGGCCTTCGGCCCCATGAATACCAAGCGATCGTGCCCTAGGTGCTGAGTCTTGTGACTCGGTGGGCGGTACACCCACACTTCGCCTGAACGGTCAAGGTCTGCCGGAGTCATCTGAACCATCTCTCCCGATCGCATTCCTGTTGCTCGCTGGAGCTGAACCATTGATGAGACTTGTCGAGAAACGAAGGGCAAGATGGCTGCAACGTGTTCGTCTAGAACGGGTCCCACTTTCTTGCCTTCACGAACCGCCCCACGCCCTTTCCTCAATCCTTCGACGGCCTCTAGCGCTGTGAGTACAGAGGGGGGGACCAATTCCCGCGAAACTCCCCACTTGATACAGCGCCGGACTCGCCAAACGTAACTGTTCACCATTGAACGGCACCATCGGCCGCTCTCTGCCATCGCGCCCTGAACCTCCAGCAAACGGAGAGGGCCAAATTCTTCGACCGCGACTGATCCATGGCTCTCCACCAAGAAATCCAGGGCCAGCTTGTAGTGCATAGCCTCGGTTCCCCTGCTGCCCCGATCTAAGTTCACGTACTTCGTGAAGCGGCAGACGAGCTGCTCCACTGTAAGCGGGCCATCTTTCTTACCGACTGCGCCACCTAGTACCCGAGACTCGCGCAGTGCCGCCCCCGCTCGTTCAAGCGATAGCGGGTGAAGAGTGACCCCGTCATCCAAATAGTATTGGCCGACGTACCGCCTGGCCTTTGATCCATCCGGGCCCGGCAAGAGGACGTAGGCCTGCCCGGTCATCTTGTGTCGCCTCATCCAGTCGCCCTCCACGGAGGTGCGGACGGGCGAAGGTCGCGTGGATCGCCGTGATACTTCCGTGCTCATCCCTAACCCTACGGATCGGCCGTTTTTGCCTAACGCTCTGATCCCACATTTCTTGCGAGCCATCGCAGCCTCCGGGGTAGTAGCTACCCCAATTTCATTGGGCTGCGGCAATCTCCGGGCGACAGGTACGCGGTCGTAACTATCGCTCACTCAGAGAGCTAGAAATGGTCGGGGCGAGAGGATTCGAACCTCCGACCTCTGCAACCCCATTGCAGCGCGCTAGCCATGCTGCGCCACGCCCCGACACGAGCGGAGAGGTTATAGGCGGCTGGGTAGACAGCGTCAATCGCGGGGGGCTCGAAGCGGGAAAATGAACGCGAGATAAGTCGGGCTTGTCGAACTCCCGATCTCCGCGAAGAATGGGCTCATGGCGCGACCGGCACGGAGTCTGTGGGTATCGAGGTGGAGGTCTCGGCGGAGGCACCGGACTTGGATTCTGTCGATTACGCTGGCCTCGCTCGGGTGGGGCTGCTGGTGGATGGCCCTGTTTGTCGCCAAGTTCACTTCCTTCCAGCCCAACCTCGAGTTCGTCGAGATCGCGGCCGGGATCTTTGGCGTGCCGGGTCTACTGGCGGCGATGTGGGCCGTTCGAGCTCAAAAAGCCTGGCTGCTCCTGACCTGCATTCCGTTCTTCGCGAACCTGGGCCTCTTGCTCCTGCCCTGGGTGCTTCCCGAGCATCTGTTCGGCGGTCGCTAATCGAGCGCGAGCCTTCGGCGCTCGGCAGCCCGATGCTCGCGGAACGCCGCCGGCTACAAGCGCTCGGAGACCATCACCATCCAGGTCCCCGTGACGGCGGTCACGACGGTCAGCGCCAAGATCAAGAAGGCGATGCGGCGGTGCAAATTCTTTCGAACGGGATTGCGAATCGTCGCGATGCCCGAAAGGACCGGCAGGAGATAAGCGGCGGTCGTCGTCTTCGCGAAGAACAGGTGAACGGGATAGATCATCCCCGCAGTTTCGAGGTCGTAGAGTTCACCGAGTCGTTCCGCGAAGTAGATCGTGATGCCGAGCGAGAGGACGGCGAAGACGACGAGCGTCAAGTGAATCGGTCGCTTGGCGCGAAATCCCGTGAAGACAACCCCGCCCAAGAAGGCGAGCGTAATCACGAGGAACAGAAGGAACCCAAGCGTTGGCTCGAGCTGAAACAGGCTGGTCATTGAGAGGCTCCGAGGAGCCCCTCCATTTCACGCGCCGGTGCGCGGGTCATCAAATCAACCACGCCGTCATAGGGGCTCTTGCCCTCGAACAGAATCGCGTGCACCTGCTCGGCGATGGGCATGGACACATCGCGCGTCTCCGACTCCGGACCGAAGAGCGCTTTGGCGGTATTCACGCCTTCCGCGACCATCTTCATGTCCGCCAGAACCTCTTGGAGGGTTTCGCCACGGCCGATGCGCTCCCCCACCAACCGGTTGCGCGAGTGCGCGGAACAACAGGTCGTGACGAGATCGCCAAAACCGGCCAGGCCGAAGAAGGTCTCGGCCTTCGCGCCGAGCCGCGTTCCAAAGCGCGCCATCTCCACCATTCCGCGGGTGAGCAGCGCCGCCTTCGCATTGTCACCGAGCTCCAACCCGTCCGAGATCCCCGCGGCAATCGCGATCACGTTCTTCAGCGCTCCGCCCAGCTCCGCGCCAACCGGATCGTGGCTGGCGTAGACGCGCAGGTAGTCGCAGGTGAACGCATTCTGCACGGCGGTGGCGAGCTCCGGATCGGTGCTCGCAGCGACGATCGACGCCGGCTTCTTGCGCGCGACCTCCTCAGCGTGCGTCGGACCGGTCAACGCGCAGATCGGCCGATCGCCGAGCTCGTCGATAATGATCTCCGTCGGGCGACAAAAGGTCTCGATCTCCAGCCCCTTCGTCGCCGACACGATCGGCACCGTTCCCGGCAACGCGTCTTCAAAGCGCCGAATCACGGTCCTCAAAAACTTCGTCGGGACCACGCTCACGACCAAATCGACATTCTCTGCTGTCGAGAAAACGTCCGCACTGATCTTTAGGTTTTCCGGCAGAGGAATGCCCGGCAGAAAGAGCTTGTTCTCGTGTAGCTCGCGCATCCGCTCGGCTTGCTCGGGAAAAGCGCACCACAGAGTCGTGTCCAAGTTGCGCCCCGCTAGGACCAGAGCGAGTGCCGTCCCCCAGCCTCCATCCCCGATCACAGCGACTTTCTTAATTTCATTCATGAACGAAGCTCCTCCTCTATTCGCGGTTCGGACTCTTCTGAAACCGAACTCTTCTTTCCGATGCGCGACTCCGTGCCGTTCAGCATCCGCCCGATGTTGGCGCGGTGCCGCCACAGGATCAAGACCGCAAGAGCGCCGGTCGCAATAGCGAGCTCCGAGCCATAGTCGTGATCCGGTGCCCGCCAGCTCGCCAGAATCGGCCAGCTGATCCCCATCACCATCGAGGCCAGACCCACGAAGCGCGTCGTAATCAAGACGAGCACCCACAAGAGTCCACTGATCAAAAAGATCATCGGGTCGATCGCGACGATTCCGCCGCAGCCCGTCGCCACGGCCTTGCCCCCGCGAAACCCGAGGTAGAGCGGCCAGACGTGACCGGCCACCGCGGCTGCACCGCAGGACACGCGGAGAATTGGCAAGAGCTCGGGATCGCTGCTCAGCCAGTCGGCAAACAAGAGCACCGGAAGGTAGCCCTTGCCGAAGTCGAGTAGAAAACACACGACGCCGAGCGGTTTGCCGAGCACGCGCATGGCGTTGGTCGCTCCGATATTGCCGCTGCCCTCGTTGCGCAAATCTTTGCGATGCAATACGCGAACGAAGATCCATCCGAAGGGGACGGATCCGAGTAGGTAAGCGGGCAGGAGGGCAAGCCACTCCATTCCGCCGGTGAGTTCGAGCGTTGCGAGGACCATCGGCAGCGCATCGAGAGTAGCAAGCGAGCGGCTCCGTCCGGAACGTCGAACGTGTTATTCGGCAAAAGCTCGAGCGAGAGTCCCCTTCGTTGACTCAGGCCGCGCGACGCAGCTCCGCTGGCGCGCCGTTACTCTTCGACTGCATCTTCGAGTTAATCGCCAGGTAGAGCGCCCAGTACTCATCCAAGTCGTGCAGCACCAATCGCGAGCCATCCGTCTTCGTCAGAGCGATGCGCGTGTGGAAAGGCGTCATGAGTCCAACGGCCGGAACGAGAAAGTAGCTCAGCACCATCAGGGGTCCGATCAAGACGCACAGGCCAATCTTGCCGCACATGAGGATCCGCGCGAACCGCGCCAAGCCACTGCGCCCGATTGCGAACGCGCCGAACCTCTCCGACGTGTCGGTGGGCAGTCCCGTATAGAGCGTGATGGCTTCGATTTGGTCGTAAGCGAGCTGCTCACCGCTCTCGAATCGCAAGGCGAACTTCTCGACTTCAATCCCGCCTTGGTAGCGGCGCCAGAGCTGAAGCGCGAAGACGTACGGGCCCAAGATCAAACAGCCCATCGCAATCGCCCACTGCCCCGCCGTGATCGGGCCAGCCAAATTGAGCTGGATCACGGCGATCGGCGTCAAGATCGTCGCGAGAACCGCCGTGCGCCAAAAAGTAACGCCCTGGCGAAACTCACCGCCGGACTCAGGCACTCGATGCGTCGCCGTTCCGCTGTTGGAATTCCAACCGCAGTACATACACGACGTTCGCTCGTCGGGGATTCCCCGCGAGCAGCCTCCACAGTTTTGTCTCATACGATGGTCTCGAAGAGACTCCCATCGGCGCCGTCGAATCGCGCTCTTGAGGCCACCCCATCGGTTCCAAGCGAGCTTCTCCAGACTCGGATCTACGCGAACCCGTTGGGCTTTGAGCACCGCTCTTGAGTGTAGAATGACTGCCCCGCTCGACCGACCGTCGGGGAGCCTTGCCTCCCACCCGAGAATTTTTTTCTACGACTCCCCTCCGAATCCGCCCTCTCCATGACCTACGTCATCGCCGAACCCTGCAAGAACACAAAGGACGCTGCCTGCGTCGCGGTCTGCCCGGTCGACTGCATCCACCCCACGAAAGAGGAAGCGGAGTTCGAACCGGAGACGATGCTCTACATCAATCCGGAGGAGTGCATCGACTGCGATTCGTGCGTGCCGGAATGCCCGGTCGACGCGATCTTCGACGAAGCCGACTTGCCGGCGAAGTGGGCGGAGTACAAAGAGATCAACGCGAAGTGGTACGAGAATAGGTAGCTCCGTGCGCGGCTACCAAGACCAGCCCAGCGAGTGCTTCCACTGCTCGAGCTGATCCGCGTCGCCGCGCAGGCACGCGATCAGCTCGACGCCTTTGGGCGGTGGTGAGAGCTCGGATAAGCGCTCACCACATGCTTCGCGGACGAACGCGTTGTGGTGCCCCATCAGGTTCCAGAGCAGCAGCGTCGCGTCCGAGGTTTCGAGCGCGAGGATCTGAGCGAGATCGCGATCGAGGTCGTGAGAGCTCGCGGTGTCCGCGCTCTCGTCGATTCGCGCAACGGCATCGCGCAGGCTCGGCCCGGAATCGTCCCAGAGCGGCGTGCTCGGTCGCTCGCCCAGCTCGGCGCGAATGCCCGCGCCGGCGGGAACCACGACGCGACGGCCCATCGCCTCGAAGGCCACCTGGCCGACGTCGACGTTCAGCTGGGTGCTGCCGTCCTCTTCGACGCGCGCGCGATAGACGCAGCCGAGATCGACGGCTAAGCCGGCTGGAGTTCCGACCTGAAACAGGCGCGGAGCAGCGGTGATGACCGCGCGAAGCTCGCCCCCTTCGAGGTAGAGCTGGAACTCGGCGTCCGGGTTCTCTGGAGCCTCGAGGCGCAGGCTCGTGCCGGGCTCGAGCGTGATCGAACCGATGCTGCCGACGCGCAGCTCGAGCTGGCTCGACGCGTCGCAAACGATTCTCTGTCCGGCGCCCAAGTGCCCGGCGTCCAGCGATGTCCGCTCGCCGTTCACGGTCGGCTGGCCGGAGAGGCTTGCGACGGAGTACAGCGATTTGGTTTGGGATTCGCCGGGCAAGAACCAGAGCGCACCGCCAATGAGGGCCACGATGAGAGCCGCGGCGAGGATCGTGGCACCACCCGGCCTCGACCGGGCGGGGTTCTCGTCGAACCGATCGGTCTGCCCTGTCGGCGCTCCAGATTCATCGAGTTCGCCCAGTCCGAGCCCGCGCGCCTCGTGACTGAAGGGCGCCAAGGCCTGCTCCAGATCGCGCACTTCGGCATCAACTTCGGAGGCGGCATTCGGGTCAAAGAGATAGTCGTCTTTCATGTCAAGCCTTCGCGCCGTAGTCGTTCGCGCAAGAGTTCGAGTCCGCGCGCGAGTTGCACGCGAATGGTTCCGTAAGTGCGCCCGGTTGCGCTGGCGAGTTCGGGTCCGGTCAGTCCTTCGACCAAGCGCATTCCGAGCAGCTCGTTGTAGGGATCCGGAAGCCCTTGAACGGCGCGAAGAATCATCGCGCCGCGTCCGAGGGATTCGCTGTGCCCATCGGCTTGCGCGCGGGTGCGTTGTTCGTCGCGCTCGGTCGTCTCGAGGTCAGTTTCCGATTGTTCCCGTCGAACTCCCCTGCGGCGCAAGAACTTGAGAGCGAGATTGCGCGCAATCGCAGAGAGCCAAGCCGCCGGCGCCTCGACACTTGGCAGCCTGGCTCGCTCCTTCCAGGCCGCGAGATAGACCTCTTGCAACAGATCATCCGCAGCCCCCGGCGAGACGTGCGCGAGCAAGACTCCGTGAACCGCTCGCGCTGTCTTTTCGTAGAGCCGTCGAAACGCATCCTCGTCCTCCGAAGTCCCAGTGAAAGGCACGCCGGGTCTATGAATTCTCGCCGACTTCTCGTCGCGCTCGCTTCGCCAGCCTGTCGAATTCCTTGATGTCATGGAAATGGCCCGCCGTCGAAACGATGTTCCAGCGAAGGTCCTTGTCCTTATCGTCGGCGAGGCGAATGGCTCTGTCGAGATAAGACCACTGGCGGTCGGTTCGGAAGTGCAAGAGCCCCGCACCGAGCAGCATGCCGACGTTCTTCGGTTGCAACGTGAGCGCTCGCTCGAGCGGTGTCTTGAAGTCCGAGTTTGTCTCGACTCCGATTTGACCGAGCGCGCCGCGTAGGTAGGCGATGTCAAACCACGCGAGAGCCTCGCGCGTGTTGTTCGGGCGGCCACCCTTGCGCTCGGCAAGGCAATGCGTGAGCGCGGCTTGCAGGTGAGCTTCGAGCCTGCGCTGGCTCTCCAAACGATCTCGAGAGGTTGTGGACGAATCCCAGGAGCTCGACTTCGAGTTCAGATACAGGCTCGCCCGGCGAATCGTCTCCATGTGGACGAAGGCGTCGTCTGAAGCGGCGAGTATTTCGGCGGTGCGGTTCGCGAGCTCCTTCAGCTCGAAGTCTTGGTCGAAGCCATTCAGCTTCTTGACGTTGCCCCACGGCAGGCTCTCCGCCACTCCGATTCGAAAGGGGTGGCAGACCGACGGTGGACCGAGCGGGGCGGGTGAGACGAGCGGGGCTAGGGCGAGGACAGCGGCGAGAGCGAACATGGAGGCCTCCTGGGTCGGGGTTTGAGAACTGACGGGGTTTGCTCCTCCGTCCCCCGAGGCTCGCAAGTGCTAACAACGATTCGACTTTTTAAGCGCTTCGCTTCCTCCCCCGTCGCGAGTCCTCCATCGCTCCGTTCTGCTACGACTCGAAATTCTTCAACCAGTCGCCGACGACGGAGACCATGCGATCCCGGTTCAGACGATAGAGTCGTTGGCGACCGGCCCGCACCACATCGATCAAGCCCGCGTCGCGCAAGACGCCCAGGTGACGTGTGGTCGTGGGCCACGAACATCCAAAGCGCGCCGCGATGTCTCCGGCCGCCATCTCCCCCCCTCGATACTTGAGGACGAGCAAGATCTGTCGGCGAGATGCGTGCGCGAGGGCAGCGCACACGACGTCAAGATCCTCGAGACTTTTCGCGGCATCTCGCCTGCGAGGCTCAGCCATGGGTTGCGATGGGATCGATCGGATCAAAGTGGGGAAAGTCCATCGTGGAACAGAGAGCGCCCATCGGCTCCCACACAGCTAGAACCTCGGGCAGTTGGTGAGCGAGACCGGGAGCGTCGCCGTTCTTCCATCGAAAGATCTCGATGAACATCCCCTCCGCGCCATGACCTCCACCCGGTTTGGCCGAAGGGCGCCCGCGAAAGATCTGCGGAGGTTCCTCTGTCGTCAGCCCGGCTTGATGAAGAGCGGGCCAGTGTTTTGCGAGAAGGAGTTCGAACGCGGCTTCCTGACCGGGCTTGACCTGGTAGCTGCAAATGACGGTTTCGGGTTGATCTTGCTTCATAGCTGTAATTTAGCAAGACGGCTAACTATTGTCGATCACGGCTATCCGTCATCGCCCCGTCCGTTCACGACTCCTCTGCGGCATCGCCATTGAGCGACGCATCCCGGATCGTCGGCGCTCACGCGCACGACGACGTTCACTACCAAAGGCTCGACCTCGGAAGGGAGCCTCAACCTCAAAAAGGAGGAGGTGGAGCGGCTGAAGGGATTTGAACCCTCGACATCAACCTTGGCAAGGTTGCGCTCTACCACTGAGCTACAGCCGCTCGCTGAGGCCAGAAAAGGTACCAGCAGAATCCGAAGGTGCAAGCGCCACCCAGGTTCTCCCGCACCGATTTCTACTTGCGCTCTTTTTTGGCCAAGAGAGCCACTAGAAACCGACCTGCGGCATCGGTGGCGGCTTCCAAACTGCTCCCTTGAGCGAGCTCGGCGGCGACCGTCGACGCGTACCGGCAGCCCGAACCGTGCAGGCTCGCACCCGGAATTCGAGCGTGATCGTGCCAAGCGGGCGAAGCTCCCCGCGCCAAAACGAGATCGCGGACCGGATCTTCGAAACCGTGGCCGCCCTTGAGCAGGACCGCTCTCGCTCCGCGGTCGAGCAACTCACGCCCGGCCGCAATCCTCTGCTTCGGGTCCGCGAGCTCTTTCGGCAAACGAGCAGTCAGCAGCGCCGCCTCGGGGAGGTTCGGAGTGAGGATCGGCCCCAGCGGCAGGAGCTCTTCCAACAGGGCCGCTTGCCCGCGCTCGTCGAGAAAACGAGTTCCGCCCGAGGACGCGAGGACGGGATCGACGACCCAGCACAGGCCAGCGAACTCGCGCGCCAATTGGGCGACCGCGTGAACGTGATCGGCGCCGGGCAAGAGCCCCGTCTTGATCACCGTCCGGTCCCCTAGCCCTTCACTGCGCAGCCACGCGCGAGCTTCGGCCAACCACTCCTCCGGATCCCGCGGCCGAATCGCAAAGACTTGCCGCCCGTCCTGATCCGTCTCCGCCGTCACCACGCAGTGCGCGTCGACACCGTGCGCGAGCGCCGCTTCGCGATCCGCATCAACGCCCGCTCCACCGGTCGGGTCGTGACCGGCGAGCACCAAAATCCTTCGTCGTGCCGTGCCCATCGTCGCGCCTCGGTTCAGGCGATCGGACTACCCGACTGATCGTCAACGTCGATGCCATCCACGGACTCAAGGATGTGCAGAGAGCGCGCGCGCAAGCGACGCTCGAGTCGGCGCCGATCGTCGTCGGGGCTTTCCGGGTCGAGCGAAACCTGGCCACCGGCGATGCGACCGTGCCCTCCAAAGGAACCATCCTCGCGCAAGATTCGCGCGAGCAACGGATAGGCCGGCATATGTTGGGTGCGCAGCGAGACGTAATAGCGCCCTTCGAAGCCACCGCCGACCAGCGCCCACTGACAGTTCTCCATGCGCAGGAAAAAGTCCGCCATCTCGGCGATCATCTCCGGATTCGAGACGACGCCGAGGAGTCCGAGAATCATCGAGCCGTGACGTTTCGCGCCCTTCAACGCCCGAGCGAGCTCGCGATAGTAGTCCGCCGGCAGCGCGGGATTCTTGATGCGAGCCAACTGCGCCTTGTCCGCGCGGCGCATCGTCTCGTAGTAAGCCTCTTCGTCGAGGGGGCCGGTTGCGTGCGCGAGGTCGGCCGTGTCGAACCGTATCCCGCAAAACAATGACGTCGCGGTCAGGGTGTCGAGCTCGAGGCCCGCGCTCTGGATGTACTCGAAGACCATGCTCGAAGTCGCGCCGACCTCGGGACGGATATCCGCGTGAAGGATCTCGACGCTGGGCGAGTCATCCTTGCGCTCGTGGTGGTCGAACACCGCGATAATCGGAACACCCGGCGGCACCTCCGTGTGACCGAAGCCGGGCTGCGTGTCGACCAGAACGCAGCCGACGAAATCATCGAGCTCGATCTGCTCGTAGTCGGCGAAGTTCAGACCGAGCTCGCGAACCATCGCGACGTTCTCCGCGCGCTGGATTCGCCCGCGCGTCGCGATCACCGCTGTGCGTCCCGCTCCCTCGCTCAGGAGAAACCGTACGCCGAGCAAGGCGCCGAGCGCATCGGGATCGGGGCTGCGGTGGCTGAGCACGAGCACTTTGCCCTGGGGGTGAGACTCAAGCACTCGCCGGAGCTGGTCCCAGCCCGACTCCGCCTGCTCGTGGGATTCCTGATTACCGATTGGACTCTTCTCCGCTGGCGAGTCTTGCTCGCGCTCTTCCATCGACGATTCGTAGGGGCAACTCCGGCTGAGCCGCCGATCAAGAGTGGGCTCTTAGAAGCCCTGATCCAAGAGGAATCGAATGCTGGCCAAAATCTCAGCACGTCCGTGGCGCGAATTCAGCTCCAAGACGCGCTCGGCGTCCTTGGGAACGTATCCCGCCAGCAACTTGAAGTCGACCTCTCCAAGGCCGAGCGGCATTTCCGGCTCTTCGTTCGCTGCGTCCTGAAGGTGAACGCCGAACATCCGCGCCGCAAAAGCCTCCAGCCATTGACCGTGCTCCGGCAAGCCGTGCCGACTGCGCAAGTGCACGCGGCCAACATCGTGCCAATAGCCCAAACCTTGAGCAGCCATGTCGTCCATCACCCAGCCCATAGCGTCAAAGCCGAGTAGGTCGTCGATGTACATCCCCGGCTCGATAGCAAAGCGAATCTCGGGAGCCTCGCCCATCAGAGTGTGCAGCGAGCGACACAAGTGTTCGACCTGCTTCTGACCTTTGGCTTGTACGGTTTTCACGTAGCCGGCAACTTCCGCCAAGAGCGTGTCCGTTGCGCCTTCGGTCACCAATCGCGACTCGAGCTCACGGCCTTGTTCACGCAGGGCGGGCGCGCCGATCTTCGTTCCGCGCACGATGACGATCGGACAACCCCAAGCCTCGGCCAAGCGCATGTGACGGCGAATCGAATTCATCGCGCGCTCGCGCTCGATCGGTTCGAGGCTGCCGAGATCGTGGGCGGCGGAATGACCGGACGAGCTGTCGCGGCAACCGGCGATCATCGAGCGCACCTCGACGGAGGTCTCGCGCTTGCAATCTTCGAGACCATCCATGCTCGGAGGCGCCTCGGAGAGTCCCAGCTCAAGCTGACGAAAACCCATCGCGACCGCGTTGAAGATTTGGTCTTCAATCCGGCCGAGACGCGCTCCAAAGCACGTCGTCGACAGCGTGTATTCGTTGGGAATTCCGGGGGCGGTCACGAAGAGGAGGGGCTAGATGGGCGGTGGAAGGGGTGGCCGTGTGGTGCCGATCCCGGGAAATCTACCCGGCTTACGCTTCTGGAGCGACCCCTTAGATCTTGGTACCCAGAGCGCACTGCTCAAGGGGCCCCGAATTGCCGGGCGGAACGGTGGCGAAAACGCCGGACGGATCCGCAGTTTCGGCGAAGCTCCCGGGGCCAAGCCGGCATTGCCGGATCGAACTGACTGGGTTCCGTGTGGAATTCGAATCTCGAAGTCGGCTTGAGCACTGGGTTTGAACAGCCTTTGGACTCGGCGAGGCCCTCCAACGTGGAAAGCGCGCCTATCACTGGCGCAAGCCGCTACTTACGCCGGGCATTCCACACGGAAGCCAGTCAGTTCCTGGGGCGAACGATATTCGCCACGGGCGGCTAGACCCGAATCTCCGCGGTACCGGCCTCGACGTCGGTATAGCGCTCAAGTTGCGGGTCGACGTAGTCCTCCATGAACTCCAGAACCTGCTCGGGAGCTCGGCCGACGTGGCGCGATCCGTGCAGAAGTTCGCCCAAGTCCTTCGCGACCGCGGCAAAGCGCGGGTCTTCGGCGAGGAGCGAGGCCATCGGATTCGGCTCTCCGCGGTGAATGGCCTCGGAGGCGGCGCGGCTGTGGACGCGAATGGCCTCATGGGCATCTTGACGGTCGGCGCCGGCTTTCACGGCGGCCATCAGGAGCGCTTCGGAGGCGAGGAAGGGCAGCTCCTGGTCGAGGTTGTGCTTCACGACGGCCGAGTGAACGACCAGGCCGGAAGCGACGTTCTGGAACAGGATCAGAATCGCGTCGGTGGCGAGGAACATCTCGGCCAGGCTGACGCGGCGATTGGCCGAGTCGTCCAGAGTACGCTCGAACCATTGATTGGCAGCGGTGTGCGCGAGGTTGTCGAGCGCACAGATCACGAGACGCGCGAGGGAGCAGATGCGTTCGCTGCGCATCGGGTTGCGTTTCCACGGCATCGCGGACGAACCGATTTGGTTCTTCTCGAACGGCTCTTCGAGCTCGCGGCGACTGGAGCTCAGTCGAATGTCGACAGCGAACTTGTGCGCGGTCTGGGCGATGGACGAGAGCACTTGGCCCACGCGGAAGTCGAGCTGGCGCGGATAGGTCTGGCCGGTGACGGGAAACGAGCGCTCGAAGCCCATCTTGGTCGAGACGCTCTGATCGAGCGCGCGCACCTTGTCGTGGTCGCCTTCGAACAGTTCGAGGAAGGAGGCTTGCGTGCCGGTCGTGCCCTTGACGCCGCGGAAGGAGATGATCGAAGCGGCGTGTTCCAGGTCGTCGAGATCCATCAAGAGGTCCTGAAGCCACAGGCACGCGCGCTTCCCGACCGTCGTCGCCTGCGCCGGTTGGTAGTGCGTCAGGCCGAGCGCCGGCTCGCTGCGCCACGTCAGCGCGAACTCGCGCAGGGACCGCGCCACTTCGACGAGTCGCTGTTTCACGATCTGAAGGCCGTCGCGCAGCACCACCAGGTCGGTGTTGTCGCCGACGTAGCACGAGGTCGCGCCGAGGTGAATGATCGAGCGCGCCTCGGGACACTGCTCGCCCCAGGCATGCACGTGCGCCATCACGTCGTGGCGCAGCTTCTTCTCGTACTCGCCCGCCAGGTCGTAGTCGATATCCTCGACGTGCGCTCGAAGCTCGCCCAGCTGGGCATCCGAGATCTTGACCCCGAGCTCCTGCTCGCCCTCCGCCAGCGCGATCCACAGCTTGCGCCAGGTCGTGAACTTCTTCTGGTCAGAGAAGTTGAAGCGCATCTCGGAACTTGCGTACCGAGCGGCGAGCGGGCTTTCGTAACTGTCGCGCGGAGTGCTCATTCGAAGCAGTTTAGCTCCGAGAGCCTCAAAACAGAAACGTGGCGATCGCGACAGCGACGAGGCACAGAGCCACACCGCCCCACAGTCGCCCGCGAGCACCGCTCGCGCTGGCATCGGATCGACCGGCGTAGCTCGCGACGACCACCACCCAACCGGCGGCGACGGTGTCGGTCAATACGTCGGAGATCGACGCCGTCCGGCCCGTCGTCGATTGATGCCACTCGTCGATCGCGCCATTGAGCGCGACGAAGGCGATGACGGCCAAACTGATGGCTCCCCCCATCCGCGGCCAGGAGTCGCCGGATCGACGGGGCAACGCCAAGGCCACCCAGAGCGCCAAGAATCCGAACAGAGGAACGTGGACTCCGTTGCCGAGGAAGCGCCAGATCGGCCCGCCAGGTGCTTCTTCTAGCGTCTGCGAAGAGAGATAGGCGATCAGTCCGATCCACACCAGCGCACCAGAGGCGTAGAAGCCTCGCGGCAGGAGGAGGAGTCGCGCGCCGAGCCCGCGTAGGCGACCGAGGAGATCAGCCTGCACTGTGCGCTCGAACGGCCTTCACGGAGAGGCCAGCGCCGTCATCGCTGGGAGCAACCTCGAGCCGGTCCACCGAAGAGCGCAAGAGGTACAGCCCGCGACCGCGATCGTCTTCGAGGTCGGGCAAGCTCGACTCATCGAGCGCCGATTGAAGCTTCGTCGCATCGCCGCCGCATTGATCCGTGACCTTCAGCGTCCACTCGTCCGGCGTCACCACCAGAATCAGCGACATCTTCACGTTGTTCACGTTCTGGCTGTCGTCCATCAAGACTTCGCCCGCTCCGTGATCCACCGCATTGGCGAGGAGCTCCGAGGCCACGAGCACCAAATTTTCCCGCTCGCGATCCGCGACTCCGCGCATGCGTGAAAAGTGTCGGATCATGTGCCGCGCCACGCGCACAGATTCGTGCGTCGCGGACAATTCGAGGCTCAAGACCTGGCCGTCGCTCATTTCGCCGGCTCCAAATTTAGGGAGAGGTCGAGCGCCGGCGCAGAGTGCGTCAGCGCGCCGATAGAAATCCGATCGACGCCCGTACGCGCGTAGGCCGAGACATTCTCAAGCCCGATGCCACCCGAGGCTTCGATTTCGACTCTGCGATCGCCGGCTTCCTCGCGCAGGATCGGGCACAGCCGCTTAATTCCCGCAGGGCTCATATTGTCGAGCAGGATGACGTTCGCTCCGGCTCGCGCCGCCGCGCGCGCTTCGGCCTCGTCCCGCGCTTCCGCTGTGATCCACAGTCCCGGTCGCGTCCCGCGCAGCTTCTCGATCAAGGCGTCGAGTTCAAGCCCGGACAGATCCAGATGGTTGTCTTTGATCATCGCCTCGTCGTACAGCCCGAAGCGGTGATTCTCTCCCCCGCCACATCGAACCGCATACTTCTCGAACGCGCGCAATCCGGGCGTCGTCTTTCGCGTATCGAGGATCCGCGCGCCCCCGGCCGCTTGTTCGACGAACTGCGCCGTTAGAGTCGCGATGCCCGACATGCGCTGAATAAAATTGAGCGCCGTCCGCTCGCCTACCAAGAGCTTCGCCGCCGGTCCGCCCAACTCGACGAGCACTTGGTTCGCCGTAATCCGATCGCCGTCCTCCGCCATTACGCGAACCGACAGTTGGTCGTCGGCAGTGCAGAGCCTCCGAAACACATGCTCGAACACCACTAATCCCGAGAGGCAACCCGCGCCTCGCGCGAGCAGAGTGCCCCTCGCCCGAACCGACGGATCCACGGTGCCCGTAGTCGTCACGTCGCCGGAGCCCACATCCTCGGCCAGTGCCGCATCGACGCATCGGTCGAGCAGTTCCACATCCAGCCGGTGTAATTCCGAATCCGCGCGCTCCATCACTGCCGTCATCAAGTGAGCAGAAGCTCTGCTCGCTCTCTCGATCTTGTCCTCGTTGGGGTCCACCAAAGCGAGGACAAGCTTAGCCGGGATCATCCCCCGTCGCGAGGCGCGAGGCCGCCCTGTTCCCGACTTAGAGCCTCCGGACTCAGCGCCGAGCGAGCTCTCTCTGTAAAAGCGGCGCCGAATCCTCAGGTGCGGGCGGCCCCGCTAGCTCGAGTGCCGAACCGAAATTCCCCCTCGGCGTCTCTCGCCCCAACAAAGCGCTCTCTACCCGCGCCCGTGTCATCGGTCCAATCCCGGGCAGATCATCCAACTCGAGCACCCCTTTCACGGGATCATGCGCCCACCGAGCTCGCGAAATCTGAACCGCCCTCCGATTTCCAATCCCCGGCAACCGGCGAAGCTCCCGCACCGTCGCCGTCTTCAACTCGATCGGCCGCGCGCGCAATCTGTCTACTGCCCCTACTTCCGGAGTCGGCACGGTCACGGATCCCTCGCGAACCATTGCCACGGCCAGCAGCCCGATGACGAGCCACGCCCACCCCACAATCCCATCCCCGGTCATCAAGCGCCTGTGAGGTTCCATACCGAGGAGACGTTCGAGCGCGAATTCGGTTTCAGGTTCGCTCCGATTCTTCTGGCCGGGCAAGCGGAGTTCTCGCATCCGGCTTTCGAACCGACAGCATCGGTCGTCGGGCGAAGGAGGTCATGGAGCCCGTCGAGTGACACCGGAGTGCGCTCGAGCGAATTCGCAGCCGGTGTGATCCAGGGGGTGAGATTTTTATTATCGTTCGACATCGGAATGGCACTCGACTTGGAGAATGACCGTCGGACATTTTTTCGTTCTTCATATCGCTTATTGCGAAGTGACAGGATCGGCGAAGGTCCTTCACTTGGCGAACTCCACCGGAGTCTGGCGGCATGAACTCGGGTCGCTTCTCCATCGTCCATTGGCCGCGCATCGGCTTCGGCGTCTTTGGCGCCTGGTCCCTCTTCGCTCAGGTCCTGATCTGCGCGAGCGCCGACTTCGAGACTCTCCATACCCTGGGAGTGATCCCCGCGCTCTGCGCGCTGATCTACTTTCTCTGGAAGCCAAAGTCCGAAGGCGGATCCACGCTCCCGACCGGACAAATTGTCCGCGAGCAAAACGACGCGTCCGGGGGCCGACTGGGCTCGACAACGAACTCACACCGTGGGCGCGCCGCAACTTGTTTCTGGTTGCTCAGTCCAGTTCTCATCGCAGGGTGCTTCTCGCTCCGCTGGGAGTGGATCGGTTGGGCTGCTGCCGTCCTCTACCTACTGACGTGGTGCTTTAGGAACTCGATCGCCCAATCATCGAGCGCGAGCTCCAGACCCAAAGTCTCAGCGAAGGAAATCGCCGCACTCGTCGCAATCGGTGGCTTAGCGGTCCTGCTCACACTCGGGTCCCATCGCCCCAATACCGACGATGCGTATTTCGTCAGCCAGATTGCGGCCACGCTCGACTTTCCCAACCTGCCCCTCTACGGCTTCGATTCGCTCTACCGAAACGACCAGCCCCTCTCGGAGCAGTACCTACACTTCATCCAAACCTACGAGTTTCTCGTCGCCTCCGCGGCCAGCGCCACGGGCCTTCCGCACCACACTCTCTACTACGTCGTCTTCCCGTCGATCTCGGCGCTCGCCGCCGTCCTCGCCAACTGGGTCCTGATGCGACGGTTTCTCAAACCGATTCCCGCTCTCATCGGTGTCCTCGCCGTTGTCGCCCTCTTGGCGCTCTGGGGAGATGGATACGCCTACGGCAACTACGCCTTTCGACGACTGTTCCAGGGCAAAGCCGTTCTCGCCACAGTCGGTGTGCCGATACTGGTTCACTCGTGTCTGGTTTTCCGCGATCGCCCGACCTTGCGGAATGGCGTTTTGTTGTCGCTGCACCAATGCGCGTGCGTTGGGCTCGCGACCAACGGACTCGTCATCGTCCCGTTTGCTTGCGCTCTAGCCTGGTTCCCGACCGCGAATCTCTCCCGCCGCTTCGCCGCCAGCACGGCATTCGCCGTCGTCACCATGATTCCGATTCTAGTCCTCGGCGCCTTTATGGTGAACGCGGTCGAGTCGGACTACTACAACTCTGCGAAACACGAAATTCGAGTAGCTCGAGCCGCCGATCACACGCCCAACCTCGAGCAAGCCTCGAGTGAACTCGGAAGCGAAGGAGAGGAGCCCGCTCCCTCCAATCCGGGCGCACGCCCGAGATCCGACTGGGCCGGAAAGTTCTTTGTGAAGGGTGAAGACAACCCGTCCGCCTCGGAAGTTGCGCTCGGCCAATCACGAAGAGGCTTACTGCTCATTGCGCTCTTGCTGCTCCCCTACTTCTCGCGCCTCGCCGGACTTCGGTACTCGACCTGGATCTCCCGCTACGTCTTGGTCTCCGTCGCTCTGCTCTTCTGTCCACTGACCGCTCACCTCTTCGCCTACCGCTTCCTCACCCTATTCGTCTGGCGAGTTTTCTGGGCTTGGCCCCTTCCGCTCCTCATCGGCTTAACCATCGGAGCAATCGTCAGCGGATCGCTGGCTCGACCGCTGCTCGGTAGGCTCACCGCGGGCGCTCTCATGCTCGCTTTCGCGGCGATGGGTCCGTGGACCGTTGCGAAGCACAACTGGGCGCTCGCCAACGTCGGAACCTACAAGGTGACGTCCGGGTATGAGGTTGCGAAGCACGTCGCGTCCTCCGCAGCGAGCAAAGGCCTCTCACTGACTCCAGAGGACGTGGCCATCAACCTCTGCACTCTGCGAAACGCGCCGCCCTCCGTCGGCGTTCGCATCTTCTATCTGCGCAACCTCCTGGGAAGGACGATGCCGCAGGAGATTCAAGCCCGAATCGGATTGCTGCGGTACGTCGAGGGCGAGGCGACCCGCTCGATCACCGCGTCGGAGTTCCTCGAACAAGTTCAGAAACGGGGAATCACCACGATTCTCTACGTCAAAGACCATCCGCATGCGCCGGCGATAGCAAAGCGCCTCAAGGCAAGAAATTTCCGATTGAGCAATCACGGGGAGTACGTTCTCGCGGTGAAGTCTCCCAAGACTCCGCGGTAGCGCGCATCTTTTGCGGAAGAGGCGCTCGCCCGACGGACAGATTTTCTGCGTCAAGACGGCGCGTCTAGACGGCGCGCCGAGACGAGAGCTCGGCCGTGGCAAGCTCCGATGTATCGACGAGCGCTTGAATCACAAGCGACGTTCCGTCATCCGGAAGCGTGGGCGCGGCGAGTTCGTCTCGCACGACTCTGGCTAGCTCGAAAACCGAACTGCTCTCATCCAGAATCAGCGCGCTGAAATTCCGGCCTTCATAGAAGCCTCGCGCAACATCGCGTTCCTCGATCGTGCGCACCCAAGCGACGGGAATTGCGCCGAGAGCGAGAGCGTCATAGGTCGCCAACCCCATTGGACTGACGAAGACTCGCGAGCGTGCGAGCAACTCGGAGGAAACCCGCTTCGCCGTGGCCTCGAAGCGGACGGACCAACCCCGTTCCTCAAGAGCATGAGCGGTGGATTGGCACCACTCTTCACTTGTGCCCGCGATGAGGAAGTCGATGTCTTTTTTTGTAGAAGGCATCCGAAGCTCGGCGAGCTCTCGGCTCAGTATCGAGAAGTGATTCCCACCGACCACCCGCGCTTGCTGTGCCTCATCGAACTGAGCGCCGACGTCGTTTGAGTCATCGTGTTCTGCGGCTCTACACCGGATAACGAGGTCCGCTTCGGCTGCCCATACATCGCTTCGGTCGAGAACGACGACGGGCGCGGCGAGGTTTGAGCGCCAACCCGCGGGTAGGGAGCGTCCGCGCGACAGGTCGACGATCACCATGTCATGCTTCGCCGCAAGCTCGTCCGCCGCCTCGGAACCCCACCCCCATGGCGGCGTTTGGGCCGCTCGCGCCAGTGCGCCCCACGCAACTCGAAGGCCTCGCGACTCGACGCGCTCTTTTGCCTCTCGGTCGTCGAGCAAAAAGGTCACCGGGCAACTCGTGCGCTCTACGATTTGAAGTGCAAGTTCGATGCAGCGCTCCAATCGTCGATGATCGAGCTCTTCATTCGAGTCGTAGATGATGAGCGTGCTACGCAAGTGGTCGTTGACGCAGCGCTGCCGAACATGAGCATTGATCTCGAGGAGGTGCGGCTCACGGGCCAGCAGCGCGACAACCTCCATCAGTCGAAACTCTGAACCAACAGCCGCAAGCTGCTCGAAGAGAGTCGTCATGAACACGAGGTCCGCCCAGGTATCGACCGAGAGTCGAAAGTCCGGACCGAAGAAGTCCGCCGGCGCGTTGAAGTTGTGGATCTTGAAGAGGTGCTCTCGCTGAGCGATCACCGGAAACTGATTGGAGCGGAGCTCCGGTGTATCCGACAGATCGTCCGCCAACTGCCAACACCGACGACGCGCGACGGCGATGCCCTGCAGCAGGTACTTTTGCCCCTCCGGCGGATCGAAAGGAGCCGTGATGTCGGCCTCCGGTGAACTCCGCAGCTCGCGAACCAGGCGATCGATACCTTCGGAGTAGAGCAGCGGGCAGTCGGCGCTCGCGAGGATGCAGATGTCCGCACCGAACTCTTCGGCGGCCTCGCGAAGCCTGCCGGTGACGTCGTTGGCGTCGCCGCGAAAACGATGGCACCCGATACCCCGCTCGCGCGCGTAGTCAATCAGGCGGTCATTCTCGGGCTCGTCCGGAGTGGTGAGGACGATCTCGTCAATCTGCTCGCACTGCTCGAGGCGGTCGACCACCCAATCGAGCAACAGGCGATCGCCGATCGGTCGCAGCTGCTTCGCCGTCAGCCGCTGGGATCCGAGCCGCGCAACGATGAAAGCGACTACTCGCTCTTGCTTCATCGTGCGCTCGTCTTGCGCGTCAGCAAGCCGCAAGTTCGCCCGAGCCCGGCCTTGGCGAGCGCGCGATACATTTCATTGAGCGTCTCTCCCGCACCGGCCGCGACGAGATTGCGCTCCAGCCGCATGCGCTTCTCATGGCAGTCGAGACCCAACTTGGAATCCCCGATGTAGTCCTCGCCCATCAGGACGAAGAGCTCCATCGGAAAGGACGCGAGCCGATCGAGCTCTTCAAAGTTTTTCGAGGCCAGGAGTTTCGAGAGGCTATCGAAAGTGAAGTAGTTCAAGTGGTGGCGCGGAACAACCCACCACGCTTCCTTCTTGAGCTGGTCGCGAATGGCGAGCTGAAGAGCATTGAAGTCGTTGGGACACTCGACGAACAAGATGCCGCCGGGACGGAGGAACTTGGCCATCTGTTCGATCGCGAGTTCGGGTTCGGCAAGATGCTCTAGGACCAGCGAGCAGTGCACCGCGTCCACCGGCTCGGCCAATTCGAGTTCCTCCAGTGAGCAACAATGAACGTCTAAATCGAATCGCGAGCGCGCGTACTCGACGGCGATCTCGGAGGGCTCGACACCAATCGTCGTCCAGCCTGCCGACCGAAAGCTCTCCAGGAAGAAGCCGGCGGAACAGCCCACGTCGAGAACGCGAAGCTTGCGACTCGGCTCGGTGACTCCGAGCGCACGCTCGATCAATCCTCGACGCAGATCCCATGATTCCCGCCAGTACTCACTCTCTCGCTCGGCCTTCTCAAAGTGCGCCGGCGTGTAGAAGTCGTCTCGGTAGAAATTCGTGTGCTCGGTCGCGTCGATCTTCGGCCAGACCTGCAGATATCCGGTCGCCGCCTCGCGCAGCTCAATGCGCTTTTCTTGCGTCTCGGGCGACTTTTCCGCTTGGAGATTCATGCTCCCCGCTATCGACGCAATGGAGAATTCGCTTGAGGGACCGGCCGAGGTGTCGCTGGAGCTTCTCGGCGCGGTTTTCGGTGTCGATCAAGGGCCGGTTCGGGTTCGTCGATCGAGAGCATCCGGGCCGCTCGACGGCGGGCTCACTTGATTCCCAGTCGCTTCGCCAAGTGATGCAGGTTGGCGCGGTCCACGGCGAGGTCTCTTGCGGCTGCGGACCAGTTGCCCTTGTTCGCGAGCACGGCGCTCTCGATCTGTTCGCGCTGGAAACGGTCGATGGATTCCCGGAGGGGGCGCACGGGCGCTGCGGGGTTGGTCGCGGGGTTTGCGGGCTGTGAAGCTCGGGCCGCGTGCACGCCCTCGAAGTCGGATCCGCACAGCATCAACATCTCGCCAGTCTCCGATCGCATCGACGCAGTGAGGATGCCGCGCGAGACGACGTTTTCGAGCTCGCGAACGTTTCCCGGCCAGGAGCTCTGCATGAGGAACTCAAGGGCTTCTGGGCTTACGCGAATCGGGCCCGTTCCGAGCTGGCGGCGGCCGCGGTCCGCGAAGTATCCGACCAGCGCCGGGATGTCATCGACGCGGTCACGGAGCGGCGGGATGTGCAGCCGGCAGACGTCAAGGCGATGGAGCAAGTCGCTTCGAAAGCGGCCCGCTTCGACCTCGGCATCGAGGTTGCGATTCGTGGCCGCGAGGATGCGCACGTCGACGTGCATGGGCTGGTCCGCTCCGACGCATTGAATCTCGCCGTCCTGCAGTGCGCGCAAGAGTTTTGGTTGGATGTAGGGCGGGAGCTCACCGATCTCGTCCAAGAAGAGGCTCGCCTGATCCGCAACCCGAAACTTCCCGAGGCGAGCTTGATCCGCGCCGGTGAAAGCGCCGCGTGTGTGCCCGAAGAGCTCGCTCTCCGCAACGGACTCGGGCAGTGCGGCACAATTCAAGTAGACGAGCGGTTGGTCCTCACGCGCAGACCCCGCGTGAAGTTGGCGCACAACGATCTCCTTGCCGACGCCCGTCTCGCCGGTGACGAGGACCGGAAAGTTCGAACGCGCAAAAACCTCGATCTCCATGCGCAGGCGCTGCATCGCATCGCTCTCACCGATCAAGAGCGCACCGCGCCGCGTCGTCGTGTCTCGCATCAGATCGCGCGCAACCAAACCCTGATGTTCCGCGCGTCGTTCGAGCGCGGCGATCAAGTCACCCGTGCGGAGGGCAGCTCCGGCGAGCGCGCCGAGGTGCGCGAGAAAGCCGTCGCCGATGTTGTCGAAAGAGCCGGGTTTGAGCGCGTCGACCGTCAAGACGCCGACCAGCTCGCCCTCGACACGCAGGGGACAACCGAGGCAGGAATGAACCAGATCGGTGAGGTTCGGCGCGTCTTCGATCAGCCCGTCGTAGGGGTCGGGCAGCGGACTGTCGGAGGGGAAGACCGTGGGCCCTTCGCTCGCACAGATACTGTCGAGACGCGGATGCTCCGAGCGCCGAAACCGGCGGCCGTAGATGTCTTCGGAGAGGCCGAGCGCGGCGACGGGCACGAGCTCGTCGCTCTCGAGTCGAAGCAGAGCGACCGCATCGCAGGGCAACGCCGACCGCACCACCTCGATCAGGCGCCGGTAGCGATCGGTCGTCGAGAGGCTCGCCGTGATGTCGAGGGCGATGGGCAGTAGGTCGTCGCGAGAGGGCGTTGTCATTTGCACAGCATACGCTGTGACATTCACAACGGGCGCCCTGTGTGATTTTCACCCAGAGATCACCGTAAGTCCTTTGCTGTCAACAAATGGAGCTCGTGGCACGGGGCGTGCTTGGTGCGGGACAACTTCAACCAGGAGATTAATTATGACCGCTCTAGATTCCATCACCCCGACCACGACCGTCGCCGACCTCGCCGTCCTGTTCCCCGGCGCCTCGCGCGTCTTGTACCGCCACAAGCTCGACTTCTGCTGCCACGGCCACGTCAGCATGCTGGAGGCCTGCAAAGAAGCGGGCCTCGATGTCGACGTGATCTTGGCGGAGATCCGCAAGGAAGCTCCGTCGGACCCCAACTTCGAGGCGTGGAACGAGCAGACCCTCGACGCCCTGATCGAGCACCTGCTCACCAGCTACCACGCCGCTCACCGCGAAGAGGTCCCGCGCCTCGTCGCCATGGCGCGCAAAGTGGAGTCGGTGCACGGCGAAAAGGCCAGCTGTCCAAAGGGCCTCGCCAAGCATCTCGAGTTCATGAGCGAAGAGCTCGAGGCGCACATGCAGAAGGAGGAGGAAGTGCTCTTCCCCTTGATCCAATCCGGGCGCGGACAGATGGCCGTCATGCCCGTGCAAGTCATGGAGCAAGAGCACCGCGACCACGGTCAAAACTTGGCCCGCTTGCGCGAGTTTGCGCACGACTTCCAGCCGCCGGAAGAAGCTTGCGGAACCTGGCGCGCGCTCTACCTCGGCCTAGGCGAGTTGGAACGCGACCTCATGAATCACATTCACCTCGAGAACAACATCCTGTTTCCGCGCGCCCTGCGCGGCTGAGCGATTCGTAGTCGCAGATTACTCGTAGATCACTCCAATGAAAAATATCAAGACCTTGTGGGTCACTCTGATTCTCGCCGTCAGTGGCGCGTTCTTCATCCTCGGTTTCTTCGGTCAGGAGGTTTATCGCCAAGCGCCGCCGATTCCCGAACGCGTCTTGACCGAATCTGGGCGCGTGTTGATGACGAGCGAGCAGATTCTCGACGGTCAACAGGTTTGGCAGAGCATCGGCGGTCAGCAGGTCGGCTCAATCTGGGGGCATGGTGCCTACCAAGCGCCCGACTGGTCCGCCGATTGGCTGCATCGAGAAGCGACGACCTTGCTCGATATTTGGAGTCAAGCCGAGAATGGAAACGACTTTGGAGAGCTTCCGGCGGAAGAGCGCGCCGCTCTTGAAGGACGTCTCAAGCAACGGCTGCGGACGAATAGCTACGACTCGGAGAGTGGCGACTTGGTCATTAGCGCGGATCGCGAGCGCGCCGTCGCTCTCACCGCCGATCACTATCGCGCGCTCTTCAGCGACGTGCCCGAATACGACGCCTTGCGCGAGGACTATGCGATTCACTCGGGTGCCATCAAAGATCCCGAGCGCCTCGAGCGCTTGACCA
Source organism: Planctomycetota bacterium (assembly GCA_029259635.1). Taxonomy (GTDB): domain Bacteria; phylum Planctomycetota; class UBA1135; order UBA1135; genus OFTM34. The sequence goes on from JAJDEU010000013.1 coordinate 584,721, forward strand.
ACTTCTTCTTCTGGACGTCGTGGGCCTGCGTCACCGAGCGTCCCGGCAAGAGCTACACCTACACCAACAACTGGCCGCACGAGCCGCTCGTCGGCAACGTCCCGACCGCATCCAACATCGTCTGGTCGATCGTGAGCATCCTGATCTTGCTCGGCGCGCTCGGCGGACTGGTCTGGTACCACGCCGCCAAGAAGAAGGACGATGAGCCGGCCGAAATGCCGAGGCGTGACCCGCTCGGCAAGATCGAGCTCACGCCCTCCATGCGCGCTGTCGCCAAGTACGGCGTCACCGCGATCCTGCTCTTCGCCGTGCAAGTCCTGCTCGGCGCCGTCACCGCGCACTACACCGTCGAGGGCGACAGCTTCTTCGGCGTTCCGCTCGCGGAATACATCCCCTACGCGATCACCCGAACCTGGCACATTCAGCTGGCCGTGTTCTGGATCGCCACTGCCTTCCTCGCGACCGGCCTATTCTTAGCGCCGATCATCAGCGGACACGAACCGCGCTTCCAACGTCTCGGAGTCAACGTGCTCTTCGGCGCGCTCCTCGTCATCGTGATCGGCTCGATGATTGGCGAGTGGCTCTCGATTCAACAAAAGCTCTCCCTCGACACCTCCTTCTGGTTTGGCACTCAGGGCTACGAGTACCTCGACCTCGGACGGTTCTGGCAGATCTTCCTCTTCGCCGGCTTGCTGATCTGGTTGACCCTGATGATGCGCTGCCTGGTTCCGGCTCTTAAAAAAGCAAAGGCCTCCAAGAGCCTGCTCGCGCTCTACACCGGTTCGGTGGTCGCCATCGGCCTGATGTACGGCGCGGGTTTGATGTACGGCGCCCGCACTCACCTCTCCGTCGCCGAGTACTGGCGTTGGTGGGTCGTTCACCTGTGGGTCGAGGGCTTCTTCGAGGTCTTTGCCACCGGCGTCCTGGCCTTCCTCTTCAGTCGCTTCGGTTTGATCCGAATGAAGAGCGCCACTCGCGCGTTCTTGGCCTCGACCATCATCTTCTTGGTCGCGGGTATCCCCGGCACCTTCCACCACCTGTACTTCTCGGGCACTCCGGTCTCGATCACCGCGATCGGTGCCTCCTTCAGCGCTTTGGAAGTTGTCCCGCTCGTCTTGATCGGCTTCGAGGCCGTCCAGACTCTGCGCATGGAACGCCGGGCCGATTGGATGACCACCTACAAGTGGCCCATCCGCTTCTTCGTCGCCGTCGCCTTCTGGAACCTAGTCGGTGCGGGCCTGTTCGGCTTCATGATCAACCCGCCCGTCGCGCTGTACTTTATGCAAGGCCTCAACACCACTCCGGTCCACGCGCACACCGCGTTGTTCGGGGTCTACGGCTTGCTCTCGCTGGGACTGATCCTGTTCATGTTCCGCCGCCTGACCGGCGAGCGCCCGTGGCGAGATCGCGCCCTTCTGCTTTCCTTCTGGAGCATGAATGGCGGCCTGGCACTGATGGTGCTCTTGAGCCTGCTTCCAATCGGTTTGCTGCAGACCTTCGCCAGCGTCGAGCACGGCCTGTGGTTTGCCCGAAGCTCCGAGTTCCTTCAGTCGGAACTGATCGAAACTCTGCGCTGGCTCCGCATCGTCGGAGACACCATCTTCCTCGGCGGAGTGGCGTCACTGGTCTGGTTCATGGTCGGCCTCAAGACCGGCTGGTCCTACAGCGAGTCTGAGCCCGAGCCCGAGCCCGAGGCTCTGAAGCCGGATCTCGGCGCGGCCTAGCATGCCCTGACTCTCGACTTTTCGACCTCACCTCGGCGGGGGTTTGTGCGCATCGATGCGCGCAAACCCCCGCTTCTATCGTCGGAACCCGACACACTCTGCGATAGATTCGCACCGCTAACGTTGCGCGCCGACTCACAGGTTCGCCGATCTTAAAGTCGATTCGGAAGACTGAGCGCGAACCGGATCGGTAGATTGAGTCGATGTACGAGAACTCTCTCCGCGTCCGCGAAGCACGCGAAAAGTACTTCGAGACCTGGGGGCTCGACGGCGGTGGGTACACGGCAAGTTGGGTAACCCTGAAGCAGCTGGGACCTCTGCGCATCGGGTTTCCGAATTCGCCCGCTCGCATCCGCGCGGTGAAGATGCACGACTTGCATCACGTTGCCACCGCCTACGACGCCAACTGGATGGGCGAAGCGGAGATCGGTGCTTGGGAGATTGGAGCCGGCTGTCACCGTCACTTTGCTGCGTGGGTTCTCAACCTTATCGCGCTCGTCTACGGCGTGCTCCTCTCACCGACGCGGGCCCTGCGCGCCTTCGCGCGAGGTCGAGCGTCCGAAACTCTCTATCGATCCCACGACCTCGACGAGAGCATCCTGGCTCAGACGGTCGGCGAGCTGCGAACGAGCCTCGGACTCGACTCCGCGGTCCCAACTCCGAACGCGATCGACGTACTTCAACTCGCGTGTTGGTGGACTCTCGGGCTCGTGCTCTTGATCGCTCCGTTCATCCTTCTCGCGTGCGGTTTTCTGCTATTGCGATGAACGAGGGGCCGGTTCGAGAGAGACACTCCCCACCCGCTCCTCATCGGCTATCATGATCGGCGATGAGCCCGGTTGAAACGACACTGCTCCCGCGATTGCTCGCGGGAGAGGAGACGGCCTTTCGCGAACTCATCGAGACTTACGCTGGAAGGATGATGGTTGTGGCCCGGCGCATTTTGCGCAGCGAGCAGGATGCCGAGGATGCTGTTCAAGACGCCTTCCTCTCCGCGCTGCGCTCACTGGAATCCTTCGAGGGCAAATCGAGCCTCGGAACCTGGCTCCACCGCGTCGCGACGAATGCCGCCCTGATGAAGCTGCGCGCCCGGCCGCGCGGACGTGAGGTCGAGCTCGGCGACCTCCTGCCGGAGTACAAGTCCGGAGGGCACCACGTGGACCCGCCGAAGCACTGGGAGGATTTGCCCGAAGATCCGCTCTGTCGGCAAGAGCTCACCGACCTCGTCCGAGTAAAGATTGACGAACTTCCCGAGAATTACCGTATCGCTTTGATCCTTCGGGACATCGAGGGTCTCAGCACAGCCGAAGTGTCGATCCAGCTCGAGCTCACCGTCGGTGCAGCCAAGGTGCGCATTCACCGCGCCCGGCAAGCACTGCGGGCATTGCTAGATCCGCACCTTGGAAAATCGAACCGATGAATTGCGACGAACTTAAATCCTGCGCCTACAACTACTTCGAGAGCCAGCTCTCCGAGGAGGCGCGCGCCGCTTTTGAGGCACACTCGGAGGAATGCGCCGATTGCGGCCCCTTCGTGGCGATCTGTCGCGAAATCACCTGCGAAAAACTCACCGAGTTCCTGGATGACTACGTCGACGATCACCTGCCGGCCGAGCGAAAGGCGGTCTTCGAGCGTCATCTTGCGATCTGTGACGAGTGTGTTGCCTACGTGCGCTCCTACCGAATTACTCGCAGCCTGACCGAGGCGCAAAGCGGAGATCTCCCGCCTTACAAGATCCCCGCTGATTTGCTGGGTGCGATTCTGGCCGCCCGCAAAAAAGCCTGAAGGATCTCGGGGTTTTCTGAAATTGACCTGAAACGCTTCGGGTCCGACATGCATCGAAACGGGCATGCAACTTCCGGAGTACGTTTCGTTCGCCGTCCAGCTGCTTCAGCTCTACGCGGCCGTTGGCCTCGCCTTCGCCTTCGCATTCGTTGTCCGCGGTGCCAACAGGATTGACCCTTCCGCCCGAATCGGCACGCGCGGATTCCGGGTTCTGATCTTTCCCGGCGCAGCAGCGCTCTGGCCGCTGCTCTTAGTCCGCTGGCTTCGGAGCTCTGACATTCCCGAGTCGGAGAACACCGGGGAGGTGAGCTGAATGATCCGCCCTCTTCGTCAGTGCCATCGCGGCGCGTTCGTCTTGCTCTCCATCGCGCTGCCCGCGCTCGTCATTCTGGCCTTCCGCGCTCGAACGGCGTCGGCCCAGATCGAAGCGCTCCCCGCCGGACTCTTGCGGGCCGAGCGACCGTTCGAGAGCTCGGGCAACCACGCCGACGTTCTGCTCTATTGGAGTCCTCAGTCCGCCGCGGTCGGCGAGTCCCTACCCAGTAAGTCGCTCTTGCTCGGAACCGTCCGCAACCAATCGACAACGGCGACGGCTCTCCTCCCGGACGGCGGCTATCTATTGGAGTACAGCCTCGCCACCGGTGAGGTTCAGAGTTCTCGCTCACAAGATGAGGAGCCCGTGCAATGAGCGTCGGTTATCAAGCGGTCGGTTGGAATCCGCAAAAGAAAATCTACGACCGCGTTCTCGCCGTCGGCGTGATTCTCTATCTCGCGCTCTTCGTCGGAGTCGGTGCGGCCGTAAATCCGAATGCCACCGCCGAGACTCTGATCATTCGCGCGTTCGGCACGGGCGCACTGCTACTTCTGCACGTCGTCCTATCCATCGGTCCGCTGTGTCGCATCGATCGTCGCTTCCTACCGCTGCTCTACAACCGGCGCCACCTCGGCGTAACCATGTTCGGAATGGGCTTCGTTCACGGCGGCTTTTCGCTCTTTCAGTTTCACGCGCTAGGCGATGTTCATCCGCTCGTAAGCCTGTTCACCGCGAACTCGCGCTACGACAGCTTGGCGTGGTTCCCATTCCAACCGTTGGGCTTTGGCGCTCTCGTCATCCTGTTCCTCATGGCGGCGACCAGTCACGACTTCTGGCTCGCGAACCTCAGCGCGCCCGTCTGGAAAGCCCTGCACATGCTCGTCTACGTCGCTTACGCGATGCTCGTCGGGCACGTCGTCCTCGGCGTCTTGCAAGTGGAGACGAACCCCTGGCTCATTGGAGCTCTGGCCTTCGGCTTGATCTGGATCGTGGGCCTGCACCTCTTCTCCGGTTGGAAAGAGCGCGCTCTCGACCGCGAGATGAGCTCCCTCGTCCGTGACGGTTTCGTCGATGTCTGCGCCGTAGACGACATCGAACTCGATCGCGCGAAGATCGTGACTCTCTCGGGCGAGCGCGTCGCTGTCTTTCGATACGACGGAAAAGTCTCAGCGGTCAGCAACGCTTGCCAGCACCAAAACGGTCCGCTCGGCGAAGGTCGAGTCATCGACGGTTGTATTACCTGTCCGTGGCATGGCTACCAGTACCGCCCGGACGACGGGAGCTCGCCGCCGCCCTTCACCGAGAAGGTGCACACCTTTGATGTCCGCGTGAGGGAGAACCGAGTGCTGGTCAACCCGACTCCGCACGCTCGCGGGACGCGAGTCGAACCGGCAGTCATTCCGGCCCAATGCCCTGGAACCGCATCATGACGAACACAAAAGAAGACGAGTTCTTTGTCGGCTATCTGCCGACCGCTCCGCCGCTCATGGGTGCGCGGATGCGAAAGGTATCGGTCTTGCTCCTGGCGGTCGCTCTCGTCTCGAGTGCCATCTTCGCGTGGGCGTTTCGGGAGCTGCCGGCGGCCAACTTCGAGTTCGGGATCGAGCGTACCTTCGTCGGCACCGTCGTCGAGTCGCCCTACCCCGCGCTCTTCGTCCGTCGTCCGGGAACGACCCAAGATTTGCCGAGCTACTCGCGCTATCACCTCGTGAACACCGGAAAATTTGGTGCCGCCGATGCGGTGCGCGGGTGGGAAGGGCGAGTGGCCGCGTTGGAAGGCACCCTCATCTTTCGAGAGGGCGAGACAATGATCGAGCTCACCGCGGGCAGCCTGCGCGAAGCGGACGGGGAAGTGATTCACGAGGGCGCCGAGCAGTCACTTGGCGAGCACACGCTGCGCGGGGAGATCGTCGACAGCAAGTGCTTCCTCGGCGTCATGAACCCGGGGAATTTAAAACCACATCGCGCCTGCGCGGCGCGATGCATCAGCGGCGGAATCCCGCCCGTTCTGTGCGTCCGCGACAAGAGTGGCACGGCGATCTACTTGCTGCTCGTCGATGTCGACGGCACCGCGGTGAACGACGCGGTGCTCGGGTTCGTGGCTGAACCAATCGAGATCACCGGCGAGGTGATTCGCATCGGAGACCAACTCGCTCTGCATGCGGATCCGACGAGCTACCGACCGCTCTAAATCCAAGCACATCCTTCACACACGCGGAAACCCGGAGAGACGGACATGACGAAAACCAAAGTAGCGAACTGGAACGACCTGCAAGACCGTCAACCGACGCATGCTCTTGTCGCCAACGTCGACCTCGTCGTCATTCGCACGGACGAAGCTGTGTCGGTGCTCTATGGGCGCTGCCTGCATCGCGGAGCTCTGCTCTCGGATGGAGAGGTCCGTGGCGATGACCTGATTTGTGGCCTGCACAACTGGGACTATCGCTGTGACACGGGCATCAGTGCCTACAACAATTCCGAGCAGCTCAAGAAGTTTGAGGCTTGGCATGAAGACGGCGCGGTCTGGGTGGATGAAGAGGAGGTCGCGGAGTGGGAACGAGCGAATCCTCAGCCCTACGATCGAGAGGCCTACCACGGAAACTACGCGGACACGCATGGGACCGAGGAGGAGCCGCACACGAGCTTGATCCAGCAGCTCGCGAAGGATGGGCTCGAGCAGACGGGTCATCATGGGCCGACTGCGGCAATGGGAGTTCCCGCGCCCGAGCTGCCGAAGTGGGATGACTTGCAGTTCATCACCGCGCAGCTCGCGCGCTCTCCTCTACTGGATGAGGAAGAGGTCAAGACGGAGCTGGTGATCGGACCGAATGCGAAGAAGCCGCTGGTTCTCGACATTCCGCTCTTCGTCTCCGACATGAGCTTCGGAGCTCTGTCCTTCGAAGCAAAAGTGGCGCTCGCGAAAGGCGCCGAGAAAGCGGGCACGGGAATCTGTTCCGGCGAGGGCGGAATGCTGCCGGAGGAGCAAGCCGCGAACAGTCGCTACTTCTACGAGCTCGCTTCGGCGCGCTTTGGATTCAACATGGACAAGCTCCAAAAAGTGCAGGCCTTTCACTTCAAAGGTGGGCAAGGCGCAAAGACCGGAACGGGCGGGCACCTGCCGGGTCACAAGGTCACCGGCAAGATCGCCGAAGTGCGCGGCCTCGCCGAAGGCACGCCGGCGATTTCTCCAGCGCGCTTTCCGGACTGGGATTCGGAAAAGCAATGGGTCGACTTCGCAGCGGAAGTGAGAGAAGCGACCGGCGGCATTCCGATCGGGATCAAGCTCTCCGCGCAGCACATCGAAGAGGACCTCGACGCAGCGCTGCGTATCGGTGTCGACTACGTGATCCTCGACGGACGCGGCGGCGGCACGGGCGCGGCACCGCTCATCTTCCGCAACAACATTTCCGTTCCGACGATACCGGCTATCGCGCGCGCGCGGCGCCATCTCGATCGACGCGGGCGAAGCGATGTCACTCTGATTGCGACTGGCGGACTGCGCACACCTTCGGACTTTGCGAAGGCGATGGCGCTCGGCGCAGACGGCATTGCGGTGTCGAACTCGGCGCTGCAGGCGATCGGTTGCCTCGGAATGCGCGCCTGTCACACGAATAACTGTCCGGTTGGAATTGCTACGCAGAAGGAAGAGCTGCGCGCACGCTTGGAGATCGCGATCTCCGCCACGCGATTGGCGCGCTTCTTCAACTCCTCGGTGGAGCTGATGGGAGTGCTGGCACGCGCTTGCGGCCATCGCCATCTCAATCAGTTCTGTGTGGACGATCTCACCACGTGGAAGCGCGACATGGCCGATCTCAGCGGCGTGTCCTTTGCCGGCGTCGGCTCCGTCTAAACCAACCGAAGAGGTGAACTCCATGAGCACGGACAAAAAGCTCGCGTGGCACAAGGCACTCGACGTCGACGAATTGCCGGAGGGCCGCGTCAAATCGGTCGCCTGCGGATTGCGCACGGTCTGCATGACTCGCGTCGGCGACAAGATCGGGGCGCTCGATAACAAGTGCCCGCACCAAGGCGGACCGTTGGGCGAAGGCTCGATCGAGAACGGTCTCTTGCGCTGCCCCTGGCATGGCTGGGACTACGATCCGCTCACGGGCAAAGCGCCCGGCTTCGATGATGGAGTGGAAGCCTACGCCGTCGAAGAGCGCGAGGACGGCGTCTACGTGGCGATCGAAGAAGAGGTCGAGCACGTGCGCACCGTGACCGACGTCATGGCCGAGACCCTCGTGAACTGGAATGTACGCAGCGTCTTCGGGATGGTCGGTCATTCGAATTTGGGCCTCGCCGACGCCTTAAGGCGAAGGGAAGCTGCTGGCGACCTGCGCTACATCGGCATTCGCCACGAGGGCGCCGCCTCCTTCGCGGCCTCGGCCTACGGCAAGCTCACCGGGCGCCCCGCCGCCTGTCTCGCCATCGCTGGCCCCGGCGCGACCAATCTTCTCACCGGCTTGTGGGACGCCCATGTCGATCGCGCGCCGGTGATCGCGCTCACCGGCCAAGTCGACACGCAAGTGCTCGGGCCGGGCGCCTTCCAAGAAGTCGATCTCGGTGCGGCCTTCGGAAAGGTCGCGGCTTGGTCTCAACCGGTTCTGCACGGCTCCAAGCATGCCGAGCTCGTCAACCTGGCTTGCAAGACGGCGATTCTAGAGCGCGGCGTCTCACACCTAATCTTCCCCGATGAAGTCCAGACCTTGCCGGCGGCCGAAGGCGCGGAGGCCAGCGGGCCCGACGGCCGCGTCGCCTCGCGAGCCATCCTGCCGCCGACTGAAGTGACGGCGCAGGCAGTCGAGCTGCTCCGCAAAGCAAAGCGCCCGGTCATCATCGTCGGACATGGCGCACGCTTTGACATGGAGGCTGTGCTCTCGCTGGCCGAGAGGCTCAGCGCCCCCATCGTGACGACCTTCAAGGGCAAAGGTCTTGTTTCGGACAGCCACCCCCTGGGCTGTGGCGTACTCGGGCGCAGCGGCACACCGATCGCGAGTTGGTTCATGAACGAAGCCGACCTGCTCTTGGTGCTCGGCGCCAGCTTCTCCAACCACACCGGCATTACGTCCAAGCTGCCTACGATTCAGGTCGACTACGACGCGATGACGCTCGGCAAGTTTCATGCGGTCGACGTCCCGATCTGGGGTGAGATCGCCTCGACGGTGGCGATTCTTCGAAGCGAGCTCGAGGACGGTTGCGAAGCATCGGACCAACGCGCGGAAGTGGCAAAGCGCTGGAAGATTTGGCGAGCCGAGAAGCGCTCGCGCATGGCCGATGATCTCGGGCGAGGCGTCAACTCTGCTGCCGTCTTCGACGCTCTGACCCGTGCCGTTCCGGAAGACGCGATCATCGCGGTCGACGTCGGCAACAACGCCTACTCCTTCGGACGATACTTCGAGTGCTCGCGCCAGTCGGTACTGATGTCGGGCTACTTGGGCTCGATCGGATTCTCGCTCCCCGCCGCGATGGGCGCATGGGCCGCGACTCAAGAAGAGGATCCCCGATTTCGAGGACGCGCCGTTCTATCGGTCTCCGGAGACGGTGGATTCGGTCAGTACATGGCCGAGCTCACGACGACCGTGAAGTACGGAATGAACATCACGCACGTACTGCTCAACAACTCCGAACTGGGCAAGATCTCGAAAGAGCAACGGGGAGGAAACTGGGATGTGTGGCAGACCGAGATGCACAACCCGGACTTTTCGAAGTTCGCGGAGCTGTGTGGAGCTCAGGGCATTCGCGTTACAAAGACGAGCGAGCTAGATGCGGCGCTCGCGAAAGCGCTTGCTCACGACGGACCATCGTTGGTCGAAATCGTGACCGACGTCGAACTCATCTAGACAGCGCGGGGCTCGGTGAGAGCGACGCTCGTGCAGAGAGAGTGCGAATAGGTCGACTTGCGCGAATAAGCTTCAAGAGTGCGGGCGGCGACTGGTCGATAGGCCGGGGCATGGGTTTCAGGAATCTTCCTTCGCGGCGGAGGCTGGCGTGTTGGGGCGCGCTATTGCTTCTGCTCGGCGCGGCCGCACCGCGTCTGGCTCGAGAGAACTTCCTCAGCGAGGGCGGCGAACTGGCCGAGAGCCGACGGCTTCCGGAGTTCCCGGGCGAGGACGCCATTTGGGTGGGCACCGAGCCACTCTCGACGTCGGAGATGCGTGGACGAGTCTGGATCCTGAAGGTGTGGACCTTCGGATGTGTGAACTGCGTCCGCTCGATCCCCTTCACCAACGATTTGATGGAGCGCTACGGGGCGGACCTTGGAGTGCTCGGAATTCACTCACCCGAATTTGATTGGGAGCGCGACCTCGACCACCTCGAGGAGACCATGGCGAAACACGGGGTCCGCTATCCCTCCTACATCGACGAGAGCCTCGACTACTTCTTTGCGTTGGAGGCGACGGCATGGCCCGCCTTCTACGTCGTTGACCGCAACTTACAAATACGCGGCTGCTGGGTCGGTGAGGTTCACGAGGGAACGATTCGAGCAGGAGAGTTGGTGGCTCTGGTCGAACAGCTCATCGACGAGTGACGTGGTGCGGTCGCGAGCCGTAGCTAGACGGCATGATTCATGAGCCGCGAGCCGAAACGCCTCGATTCGGTTCCTACTGGTGTTTTGCGGGCGGTGGCCCCGCAGACGACCTTGTAAGGTCGTCGAGGAAGCCAGCGTTCGCGAAATGCCGGTAGGGGCCGAAAGGCTGGCGTAGCCGGCCGTTCGTGGTGTTTCGTCCGCGTGGTCATGAATCATGCGGGCTAGGCTGGTGTGGACATCCACCTACCAGCCAGTCGGCTTCGGCTTGTCCTCGGCAGTTGTTGTGAGTTGCTTGTCCTCACGAACTGGATCCAGCGGAATCCAGGATCGAAACCCCGCCGCCGATCCGGTTCGAGGCTCTTCGACGCCAGGCACTTTCAAGGGGAGCACGTGCGATCCTTGCTCCGGATTCTCGGAGGCGGTCACAGCGATCTCGAAGCCCAACTTCTCCAGATCACGGACCGTCCTCAGGCCGACGTAATGGGTCGTCCGCAGAGCAGCGCCGCGGCGAGCTTGCTGTTCGTATGCATCCCGAGGAATGAGAGCGGAGTCGAATTGCGCGATCAGCGTTTTCTCTGGACTGAAGACTTTTACGTGAGCCGTAAGCGCCTGCATTTCCTCGGCTGGCAATCGCCAACGGAGGTCAATCTTGACCGAGTTTCTACCCGTCGACAGTTGTTCCGCGTCGAGAGCAATTAGCTGGACATTCGTGCCGAAGCTCGCGAGCTCCGGTTCCTCTCGCGCTCGCTTGTCATCAATATCCCAGAACGGTCGATTGAGCTTCGATCCCCCATTGGATCGAAGCAAAAGGCAATCGAATTGGTTCTCGCGAGGGTCATAGAAATAGCCGGCGAACTCGTTGTACTCGTTGAACCACCTCCGCCTTCCTTCCGCGGATGATCCCGGATCGGAAACAACCACGTAGTCCAGGTCTCTCAGCAGATGACGTTTTCCGAACGAGCTCCATTCTTCGGGAGGAATCGCGAAGATGTGAGCGACGATCCCGAAATCCAGGATGGCAAAGTCATCCGAGAACCAAAGCCAGCCACTCGTGGTTCGAATCGGATATTGCTCCCAGAGAATCCAAGGGCGATCCAGGCCGACGTTGCATGGGCGAGAGGCGCTCGGTATCGAGTTCACCGCATCCATAACAGCGCCGAAAGGGCGGTACTGAATGTCGCGTTGGTGCCAGGCGGATGCCTGAACGAAGACGTGCCCTGCCCCGAGCAAGAGAGCCGTACCAACGCCGACCGCATACCATTTCGTTTTGCCGAGAACGCGAACGACGAGAGTGACACCCCACAGAGCGCTCGAAGCTCCCAGTGCCGCGATTAACGGCACGACGGCTATCAGGTAGCGCGACTCTTTATAGCGCTGGAGCGACAGGACCAGGACTGTCGTCGCGACTATCCAAAGGGTCATGTCCGCTCCCGATTTGGATCGCATTGAGCGGCGAGCCAACGGATAGAGCAAGAACAAGTACACGAGGCCGCGAGTCAATAAGCGAGAGGACTCTTCGAAGTACCACCACCTGCTCTTCGCCGCGATGGCCTCGAGTTCGAGGTTCATCGACGCTTCGGCAATACCGGGCAAGGCTTCCACGGGAAAGAGCTTGGAGACCACTCCTGCGGGCAAAAAGGTTGTCAGCTGTCGCGGCACGAACAGCATGATGGAATGAAACGCTTCACCCCAAAAGATGTAGTCCGCGACACCGAGGACGAGCGCGGCGGGAGCGAGGCCGAGCGACATGCGGAAGAGAGCTCGCCAGTCACGCAAGATGACGGGGACGACAAAGAAGGCTCCCAGCGGAATCAGGCATTGGTAGCGCATCGTCACCGCCAAGCCCAGCATGAGCCCGACGCAAAAGTGTTTGCGCTGAACCCAGAAGACAAGCGCCCAAACCCCGAAGGCCGCAGATGGAACGTCTGCGAGATAATTGAACGTCCACTGCGTGAACAGTGGCATCGCCGATGTGAAGAACGCGGCAAAGAGGCCGGCGATTGGACCTCGCAGCAACTTGCCCAATTGATACGCGCCGAGAATCGCAAGCGCGTTGAACAAATACATGACCCACATGGCTGACGATGGGTCTTCGGCACCGCCTGGACTCGACGGTCCACTCCAGACTTTTTCGAGCCAAAGGGGAACGGCGAGCAGCAGCGGAAATACGCCCGATCGAACTGGCTTTACCGTGAGCGAAATGTCGTCGGTCAGGTGACGGGCCATCGTCAAATATTCGACACCGTCGGCGATGAATGGCCCCTGAGCTCGCGCTATCGCATTCGTGCGAAAGTTGAAGGCGTAGAACAACGCGCAGAGAAGCAGGGCAATGAAGACCCATCGTCCGCCAAACTCAAAGCCTTCCTCCCCTGAAGGAGATGAGCCTTCCTCTAATTCCGACTTTGAGTTCATCTCGAGGTTCAATCGTCTTTTGATTTCGAACCCGAGAGAACTGCCGAGCGCTCTAACTCCCGAAACCTATCCGCCAACAACAGGTCTGTAGCTGCAGCCGGTCGGTTTCCCAAACGTTCATAGACCCACGCTCGATCCTCGTAGGCCTCGACGAAAGCGGAGTCTCGGCAGAGCGCGGAGCTCGCGGCCTCCAGGGCGCGCTCCGGATCGGACTCTCTGAGGAGCAAGCCCAAGTTCCGAAGGGGCCAAGCGAATGCAGGCGCGAGAGCGTTCGCGGTTTCGTAATCGGAGCGCGCCGCGTCGATCTGCCCAAGCGCAGAGTAGAGCATTCCACGATTGTTGAACGCACGGGATAAACGGGGCTCAAGTTCTATCGCTCGATTGAAATCCTGGAGCGCGCCGTCGAGGTCTCCGCGCATCTGGAGCAAGACAGCGCGAGAGAGGAAACACAGTCCGACCTCCTGTCCTTTAGCGACCAAGTGGTCGTACAGGATCAGGGCAAGATCACTCGCTTCTTGCTCGCCCGCTTGGCTCATGCGTACCAACTGATTCGCAGTCGAGAGGAGTTCGATGGGATTCAGCTCCTCCAAAGAATCGGACTCTCGGAACTTTTCAATATCGGCGAGAGACACTGAGGAGCTTACGTTCGGCGCACCAAGGTCGAACAGCCGTGCGGGCTCGAGAATCTGTGCGTTTTGAAAGTCAATGAGAGCCGCGTGCCACTCCTCCTGCGTTGCACGCGCGACTCCTCTCGCAACGAGCGCAGCTCCGTTCGTAGAGTCCAATCGAATCGCTTCCGAGAAGGCCTCGTCGGCCTTGATGGGTTCACCTTTCAGGAGCATGAGCTCGCCGAAGAGTTGGAAAACCACCGGATGATTGGGGCTCTTCTCACGTGCCTTCCTAAGGAGCGCGGACGCCTTTTGCAGATCGTTATCTCCAAGCGCAACAGTCGCAGACGCCATCTCAGGAAGCACGAACCTCGGGTCCGATTCATCAGCGCTATAAAAATCAGAGAGCGCCTTCTTATTTTCTCCGAGCGCAAAAAACGCACATCCACGCTTGTACCGCCAGGCGGGCTCTTTCGGGCTCAATTCGATCCGTGCATTGAAGTACTCGATAGCAAGAGCTGCGGTCCCTGTTGCCTTACTCCAATTGCTAAAGCTCATAAGGAACTTCGGGTCGAGTCGAGCCGCCCTCTCGAAGTCATCTCGAGCGAGGCCTCCCCGCCCCATCGCGAGGTGCGCCCAACCGCGCGCTTCAAAGGCCACCGCCTTTTGGGGTTTCAAGTTGATCGCCGTCGAAAGATCCCTGACCGCACGCGAAGCATGGCTCAAGTGGTCGGAATCGCGGAGCCGATTGGCCGCATTCAGATGCATCAAACCTTTTTGAAAGAAGGACTCCGCACGTCTCGGATCAAGACGAATGGCTTCATCAAAATAGAACTCAGCCTTGGTGGTGTCCCTCTGATTACTCGCAAGTAGACCTCTCGCGAGGTGGACTTCCGCCAAGGCTACCCGAGCATCTGTACCTGCCCTGACTCCTTTAGAACAGGCTAGCGGAAGTAGAAGCAAGGGTCCGCAGAGACCAAGAACTCGCCCCCTTTTCAATGCCCGCATAATCCGCGCAATCCCAAAGCGACGATTGTATAGTTCCAAGAATTCCCTCCCTGCCATCTTAGCAGGTTCCCCCACGCCTTGTCGGCGGGCAGACTTCGAGTCGAGGTGGGAGTCGCAACGCTTTCCTGCGCTCCACCAAAGACGTCTTCTCATTTAACTTTAATAATGGATCCCTCTCCTTCAGTTTCGAACAGCGGTCGCAAGTGGGCACTTCGGCTGAGTCTGATCCTCGGAGTTCTGCTTGTGACGCTCGGTCTCGCCGAAGCCACGTTGCGAGTTGTGGATTTCAGCTACCACCTATATCCGGAGCGCTTCGAGTTCGGCTATCCCGACAAGACCATCCTCGAGGATTACTTCAAGCAGCATGACGATTACTTGTGGGTCTCTCAGCGAACCGCCAAGAACACCGCGCAGGCGTGGGCAGAGAAGCCCTATCTGATTTATTCGGGCTGCTCCTGCACGGAATGGGGAGGATTCGACGAGGACATAGCCCGACGGGTCGAAGCCGATACGGAGCTCAGCACGCTCACCTACGCGAACCTCGCGTGCTCGGGATGGAGCTCCTATCAAGGACTCCAACAGATGAAGCTCGAGATCTCCAAGCTCAAACCCAAAGTGGTCACGATCTTCTTTGGGTGGAATGACCACTGGATGGGATTCGGGATCGACGACAAGACCGCCGTTTCTCTCTCGAACTCCTCGATGCTCAAGCTTCAAGAGCTTCGCGTGGTCCAGCTCGTCACGAAAGCGATCGTCAAGCTGGACAACGATCAGGGCAAGACTGTCGGGGCGAACTCACGGCCCGACCGCGTCGCACTCGATGATTTTCGGAGCAACATTTCGGGAATGGTTCGGATCGCGCAAGAGAACGACATAACACCCGTCTTGATCACTGCCCCGAGCTCTCACGTCACGGGTGAAGAGCCGCCGTACCTCCAAGAACGCTTCCTGGCAGACCTCTCTCGCCTCGTTCCCCTGCATCGCTCTTACGCCGAGGCAGTTCGCGAGATTGCAGCGGAGCAGAATGTGGTGCTCTGCGATCTCGCGAGTGAGCTCGACGCCCTTCCTCGAGAAGAGCTGCTCACTTACTTCCGCGAGGATGGAATCCACTTCACCGCGGAGGGAGGCGTAAAAGTAGGAGAGGTCCTCTTTAAGACGCTGAAAGAGCATGAACTGCTTCCGAAAGCAGGCGAGGAAAGCCAGTGAACGAGGTCGCCTCGCCCCGCCGCTTTGGTGTTGCTGTTGCTGTAGCTGCCGGACTGGCCATTGCGTTCTCCTGTTGGCGCTACCTGGACATCATGTCCAGTTCGCCGCAGTCGTCCTTCGACGACTCCTACATGTTCACGCGCTACGCCAAGCACATTCTCGGCGGCTACGGACACGCCTGGAATGCGGGCGGCGAGCAGACCTACGGCATAACCAGCTTGCTGTACGTGCTCGTGATTACGGGCCTGAAATGGCTGACGGACTATGGGGATGCCGATCTTCTGCGCACCACTTCCTCCGGCATAGGCCTCGGCGCGCTCATCGTCATGGTGCTGACCGCAAGTCGGTTCACGAAGACCACCGCGCTCTCCGGCAATCAACTGCTCTGGGCAGCCATCTTCATTCCGATCACGTTGCAGAGCGGCCCGTTCATCTACCACGCGCTGACCGGCATGGACACGATGCTCGCTGTGTTCATGCACAGCGTCCTCATCTATGTGACCTTGCGAATGGTCGAGCTGGGCACAGCGCGCGCACTCTGGCCTGTCGTACTCGCCAGCTACCTGGCCTTTCTCACTCGACCCGATAGCGCCATCTACGCCGGTCTCTTCCCAGCAGCGGCCATCCTGCTACTCACAGATCCGACCCGGCGCATCGGCCTTCTCGTCAAGTTTTGGTTGGCGCTCGGCGCTGTCATCCTCATCGACACGGGCGTCAAGTACGCGATCTTCGGCATACCGATTCCTCTTCCGACTTACGCCAAGATGCAGGGGCACTACGACGACTACGCGGGCCTCTGGAGGTGGAACTCGGTCGAGTTCCTATTCAACTTCCTGGGTGTGGCACTTCCATTCATCTGCATCCTGATCGGCTTCGCCAAGAGACGCAGACTTTCAATCCTGCTGGTGTTCCTAGTTCCGGCGGCACTGACGCTCGCGAGCTACTTCCAAGTTGTTCAGATCATGGGCTATCAAGGTCGGTTCAACCTGCCCTCGTTGCCCTTCTTCGTCATCGCTGCCGCTCTCTGTCTCGATCGGTTCTTCCTCGAACTCAAAGAGCTTCCGGCAACTCTCGAAGTGGTCTCAAGGATCATGGCCATGTTCTTAGCGCTGGCCCTTGTGCCTCTGGCTCGTGATCTGCTGGCACCGATGCATAAGGACCGCCTGGTCAGAGAGAGCCCCCCGACCATCGCACCTCAAAACCCCGGCAATCTACCGCCGGTGGACTACTTTGACGCTGTCGCCGGAATGGCGGTGGTCGCGGTCAATGCCCCCGAAGGCAGCCTCTTCTGCATGTCGGAATACGGCAAGCTCGGATCTTATGCACCCGACCTCGACATCTTCGATCCTCTCGGACTTCACGATCCACAAACCGCACGGGAGGATTTTTCGGCTACCGTGCTGTTAGAGCGCGCCCCTGACTTGATCTGGATGCCCCACACCGACTATGTCGGCATGCGCCGCGAGATTTTGGCCGCCGAAAAATTTCAGAACGACTACGATTTCTACCCGGCCGCTTTCAACTACGGCGTAGCGATCCGGAAGAGCGGAGAGCGCAGCGCGAAGATTCGGCAACTCTTCGCCTATGCTTTTTTTCAGTGCTATCCGGACATCAAATTGAAGCCGCATCTGCTTACGCGCTAACACGGGTTCAACTCGCCGTACACACGTTCATGATCACGAAGTCACCTCACCGTTCGAACACCGCGCGATCGCAGAAAATTAGCTGGCCGCTCATTCTCCTGAGTGCCCTCGCGTTTGGAGCGATCACGAGCTGCTCCGACCCCGAGTCGGGTCCGACCACGCCAGCCAAAACGCCCAGCGCACAAGATTCCAAGGCTGGCAAAGGGCGTTGGTCAAAAGCTCGATCGAACCGGGACGCGGAGAACCTCACCGATGAGCAGCGCGAAGAGATCGAGCAACTTGAGGCTCTCGGCTATACCGATGGCGTTCACGAAGCTCCGGACCTCATGGGAGTCACTCGTCATCAGTCGGACAAAACTTCTGGCCAGTACAACCTGTTCACCTCGGCACACTCCGCGACGGCACAGTTGATCGACATGCAGGGCAAGGTCCTGCACGAGTGGAGCTATCCCTTCAGCAAGGTCTGGCCGGATTACCCCAAGCAGGATCAGCTCTCGACCTTCTGGCGGCGAAACTACCTCTTCGAGAATGGTGACCTGCTAGCCATTTACGAGGGGCTTGGGATCATCAAGGTCGACAAGGACTCGAACCTCTTGTGGGCGAGTGGAATTCGTGCGCACCACGACATGCAGGTTATGCCGGATGGCTCGATATACATCCTGAGCCGCGAGGCCAACATGGTGCCGAGGGTCAACAAGAACAAAGCCGTCCTTGAAGACTTCGTCACCGTCCTCGGCTCTGATGGCGAAGTGAAGAAGAGCATCTCCCTACTGGTTGCCATGGAGAAGTCGAAGTACGGGAAGCTCTGGAACAAGAAAACGAACTGGGACGGCGACCTCTTTCATACGAACTCGATCAAAGTCTTAGACGGGAAGTTCGCGCACAAGAACCCGGCCTTCGCAGAGGGCAACATCTTGGTTTCGATGTTGCTCCCCAGCCTGGTTGGCATCCTGGACCCGAGCCAAGAAAAGTTCATCTGGGTCAAGCGCGGTCCCTACAAGTTCCAGCACGATCCCAGAGTGCTCGAGAACGGCAACGTCCAGATTTTCGACAATCAGGGTGCGGGCAAGGAGACGTCGCGAGTCCTTGAGATGGATCCGGAGACCTGGAAGCCGGTTTGGGAATTCACCGGCTCCGACAGCCAGCCCTTCTACTCGGAAACCTGTGGGCTCGCGCAGAGATTGCTCAATGGCAACACCCTCATCACGGAGTCCGACTTTGGTAGAGCGTTTGAGATCACCAGTGAAGGCGAAATGGTCTGGGAGTTTTACAACCCCTTCCGCGCCGGCGATGAAGACCAGTACATCGCGACGATGATGGAGATGTACCGACTTCCCGATGGCTTCCCCTTAGACTGGCTCTAGCAGCCCGTCGTAAAAGTCATTCACCCTATAAGCGGCCGATTTTGGGCCAGGTCGGCACTCGAAATCCTCCCCGAATCTATGGATTCGACTCCGTTTCCGGGCACCAACCCGACCAAAAATTTGCTGCTTATAGAGCAAAGCACTTTCACCACGAACTGCTAGAGTCCGAGCGCATGTCTCTTCCGTCCTCCGAGCTGCCTCCGCGCTCCCCAATAGCCGTCGCGCTCTTGCTCGCGATCATCGCGGCCGCCGCGAGCTTCGCGCTCTTCGTCGTCGCGCAAAACTGCTGGATCGATGACTCGTTCATCTCCTTTCGCTACGCGCGAAACTTCGTCGCCGGCCACGGCCTGACTTTCAACGTCGGTGACCCTGTCGAGGGCTACACCAACTTCCTCTGGACGATCACGACCTCTCTCGGACTCGCGCTCGGTTTCGAGGCCATGTCCTTCGCGCAAGCTGCGGGTCTCGTCGCGCAAGCCATCACGTTCTGGTGTCTGTACGAAATCGGCCGCGGCGCAGGTCACTCGGGGCTCCGCCCCCTCGTCGCGCCATTCTTCCTGGCGACCTCCTTTGCCTTCGTCAGCTATCCGATGACGGGCATGGAGACGAGCTTCTTCACGATGCTGCTCACGCTCGGATTCCTCGCGATTCAGAGACGGATCCACGAACGGTTAGTCGGTGGAGTCCTGCTCGGAGTCGCGCTCTTTGCCCTGGGCACCGCGCGCTTCGACGGATTCGGCCCCGTCATCTTGCTCTTGAGCTACCCGCTCCTATTCGGTGGCAAGGACCGCAGCTTCAAATCCTACCTGGCTCCCATCGGAGTCTTCTTGGGAGCGATGCTGGTCTACAACCTCTGGCGTGTGTCCTATTACCCGACGCCCCTGCCGAACACCTTCTACGCCAAGACGACTTTTTCCATCGACCGTGTCGAGATCGGTCTGGAGTACCTCAAGAAGTTCGCCCTCAGCGACGGGCTCCTGGCGCTGAGCCTAGCGATCATCCCCTTCGCTCTACTGCGCGCACGATCGACGGCTCGCTACCTCGGCTGGGTCGTGCTCGGACAGCTCGGCTATGCCGCCGTCGTCGGTGGAGATTGGATGGTGCACTTCCGCTTCATCCTCCCCGTCCTTCCGCTCTTGTTCGCCCTCATGGCCGAAGCGCTCTTGCTGATCTACGACGCCGTCAAGATTAAGCTCCCCGCTCCACCGGTTGTTGCCGCAGTCGTTCTCGCCGCGCTCGCCTGGGCGCAACTCCGAACCCTTGAAAAGGACCTTGAGTTCCACGATATCGAAGGGCCCTTCTTCAAGCCCCACGACGCCGTGGTCATCGGTGAGTATCTCGCGGCGAACTATCCGTCGGAGCCGCTCGTCGCCATCGAGTGGGGTGGAATCGTGCCGAACATCATCGAGAATGACATCCTCGATACTTGGGGACTGACGGACACCAAGTTTGGTCAGAACAAAGCGCTGACGAAAACAAAGTGGGGAACACTGGTTGGACCCGAGCTCATCGCCAAGCGCAGGCCGGCGCTGATCGCATGCAATCTGCGACTCTTGCCGACGAAGGCTGCCGCCCAAAAGAGCGTCCAGCCGGGCGGCGCCAACCACTACCGTTTCTATCCGAGTATGGCGAACGAGGAGTTTGGCTACCGCTGGAAGTTCATCCAGGTCGGCCCCAAGCAGTGGTGGCCGGCTCTCGAATCGACGCGCTGAGAGCGCCGCTCGCGGCTAGTAGTCCACAACGCCGTCGCCCGCCCACAGTTCGATCCGCACGAGCCGCATGAGCGGTACTCCCGGGCGCGTCGGCTTCTTGACGGATTGGAGTTCGATACCGAACTGCGCGATTCGATCTCCCTCCGCGCCCGGCTCGGTCGCCGGAACTTCAAAAGTCAGAGACTCCATCGTTCGAAAGCTCCCGAGCTCCTCTCCGTCCATCAGAACCTGCCCGGACACCGGCGAGTAGCCGGTCGTTCTCAAGCGAAGCCAGGTCGTTTCGCCAACGGGAACGGAGAGCCGAAAACTGGCCTTCTTCGCCGTGAGCACTCGATGCGTATCGAGGATGGGCTCGAGGATTCGGGACTCTACGATCGGCGGTCCGAATCCTCGGCCCCGCCAGCCCGCCTCCGACTTCGGATCACCGACCTCGATGACGCGCAGCAACTCTTTCTGATCGGGGATGGCCAGAAGTTCGGCGGTCTCGCCGCGCTCAAGTGAATCGAAACCGGTGAGCGTGATTTGAAAGTCGCCCGCGTCGAAACCGCTGAGCACAGCACTCTCATCGGCAAACTGAATCGCGACGCTCTCATCATTTGCCACGCGCGCTGTTTGCGGGAGGCCACCGAGAACAAGCCGAGCGTCCGCCGGATGCGTGCCAACTGCGCCCGACAAGGAGAGCTCACCGGCTTCGGTAATACGCGCACTTGTGAGGAGCATGCCGCTCGCGCTCTCCATCGTTGCGCCATTCCAATCGAAAGCCACGCGACCGGCGGGCCACTCACTCGGCCAGTACGGCGCAAAGACGACGGGGTTACTCAGCGCAACGATGTGGCCCGCGGGGTTGAGAAGCTCGGCGCGAACGAAGACGCCGCGATTCGTATCGATGGCGAGCGAGGATGCGTACTCCGAACGGCCAACCTCATCTTCGCGAACCGCACCTATGCGTGCGGGTTCAAAACCTTCCGCACTCGCCGTATCGCGCACGAGTGGCCCGCGAACCCAGCGGAGGCGCGAGCCCGGCAAAGCGCCGGTTACCTTCGCGGTCACGCGTTGCTCTTTCCGATCGGTAACGACGAGCTTGCCCATCCACTCGCGACCTTCCACGTCGAGAGTGAGAATGGCATCGCTGCGCCATTCGCTCGCGCTGGCCTGTCCACTTCGCAGCGCGCGGAGCTGGGCCTCGGGCGAATCATCCTCATCGATGACCCAAGTCAACCAACGATTCAGCCAACCGTAGGACGGACCATCGAAGCGCATGTGTAGGTCCGGCGCGCCGTAACCGGTCAGAAGTAAGCCGCGCGCCGTAAGTCGATCCCAACGGACGAGCAGAGGATAGACCTCGTCTTCCTGCAGCTTCGGATAGCCGTGTGCATCGCGGTCCAAACGCTCGGCTTCGGTCGCATAAGCGGGCACGTACCACCACGCACCGCCGATCTCGAACATGTCGGCGCCGAACCCGCGCCCGTTGAGAAAAGCTTCAAAGTGGTGGTTCAGCTGCATGTGGTGCGTTCCGACAACGCCGCCGCCCGCCTGAATCGATTCGACGAACTGGCGACGCTCATCATCCGTTGGCGCGTGATCCAATCCGGTGAGGAGCTCCGGCGCTCGAGCCGGAACAAGCGCAGTGAAGTGCGGAATGAGCGCGCCGAAATCGTCCGAACTCGTCCAGGCGCTCTGCTCGAGTCCCGGGTAGGACTTCGGATCGCTGAAGGTCTCGAGCTGTTCCGCTTGCAGTCGCAGTACCTCCGCTGGCTCCGGCACGACGAGCTCGATATCGTCGAACAGCGCGCCGGATCGCTGTCCCGTCGGGCAGTGAACGCCGAAGGACATTCGTTTGAAACCGTCCGTACCGAGATTTCCGTACAGCGACGCGGCGTCCGCAGCAACGTCACGCTCAATGGTCTGCCATTCCCCCGTCGCGTCCCCGAGCAAGATGTCCGTGTCGGGATTGAGCTCATTCGGTTGGCCCGAAAAGTATCGAATGATGCGTCCCGAGCTCAACGCGACCAGCCCATAGACCGAACTCGAGGTTCCATCCGGCCGCGGCAGAGCCTTGAAGGACCAGCGCAAGGTGGGTTTCGCCACGAGCCCAAGATTGAAATCACCAGCGCTCTGCCCGACGAAGATGCACCCAAAGCCGGGCTTGTCGCCAGATGCGATCACCAGCCGATAAGCCTTCGCGCCGGAGTTCGCATCGTCCGAGAGCTCGGCCTTAATCACTCGGGCTTGATCGACATAGGTCTGCCAAAAGGTGTCGCGTAGATCGGCCGTCTCGAAGTCGCCGTCTTTTACTGTGCGTCGATCGCCAACACTGTGGTCCGTCCACCAGACGGAATCGACGAAGGGACGCAAGCTCTCGTGGACCGGTTCCAGAGGCATCGTGTTCGTACTGAAGCACGAATGCGAGTGGAGCGACGTTCGTCTCGCCTGGCGGTCGCCGTGGTCGACGAAGGGTGGCGCATTCCGGGAGAGGTCAACCGCTTGAGCGATGAAGACATTGCCGCTTTCGTCGATCGGCAGGACGACCGCTTCCTTGCGCAGGTCGCCGACCCGAATCCGAATCGGCGCGCGGTCTGTGAAGCTCGCGATGAACTCACTACTAGCGGCGCCCTGAAACTCAAAGCAGATCCCATCCGCTTCACCGTCGGTGGTCGTGCGAACCAGCGCTCCACGCCCCGATGCATCGGCCTCCGCGAGCGCGCGCGGCTGGCCCGGAATAAAATCGACCGGAGTCGCCGCTCGCCAAGCGTTGGGCAGCGATTGGGCGGGCTTGGGGAAACGGCCGCCGGCGGAGTAGAAGTCCCCCGCTTCGAAGTCGGTCAGCCACATCCACGGAATTCGAGCCTTCGCTCCTGGCTCCTCTTGAATTCCCAACTCAGCGTTCCACTCCCTCGCCTCGCCGCCGCCCCAGAAGAACGACACTTGCAGACGAACATCCTCTTCCTGCTGACAACTCGCCAATCCGAGCGGGCAAAAAACGAGCACCCCAATGCCCCATTTAGGAATCAATCGCATGAGCCAGTCAAATCGGAAGACGCGGGGGGAGGGCATAATAAGAGGGTTCCAACGATTGCCGCCAAAGCGCGGTGGAGGCTAGCCTACAATCCCGGCGCCCCCGTCGCCTAATTCACCTCAGCTCGTTTCCAGAAGACACTCGACGATCCATGCCCACTCGGCGCGACTTCTCCAAGCTCTTCGCTTACCTACTGCTCGCACTCGCCGTGTTCATGGCGTGGCACCTACCGCGCACGGCGGGTGAGCCCCCGCAGGACGACGCGTACATCTCCTATATCTACGCGCGAAACTTCGCACGCGACGCGGGGCTTGTTTTCAACGCCGGCGAACCCGCGGTCGAGGGCTACACGAACTATCTCTGGACGATCATGATCGGCTGGGGCTACAAGTTCGACATCACTCCGGAGCGCATCGCGCCGCTCGCGGGACACTTGCTTACGCTTCTCACGGTTCTCGCGATTTTTCGCTTCGCGAGACGGATGGGTAGCACGGAGTGGTTCGCCGCCCTCGCAGCACTTCTCTTCGCGACGCGCCCGACTCTGACGACTCATGCAGTCGGAGGGATGGAGACGCCCCTCTTCGGCTTGCTGTTCCTGATCGCGCTGATGCTCCGCCAATCCGATGAGGGCAAGCTCCGCCAGCAGTGGCTCGGCTCTTCGGTTCTTGCGCTCGCCGCGCTCACTCGACCCGAGGGCGTTCTGCTCTTTGGCCTGCTGGAGATCTGCGCGATGTGGGAGGCCTTGCGCGCGAAGACGCCCTTACTCACATCCCTGCGAGCCGCACTCATCCGCGCGATTCCCTTTATTGTCATCGTGGGAGCACACGTCGCGTGGCGCCGAGTGACCTATGGCGATTGGGTACCGAACACCTTTCACGCCAAGGTGGAACCCAGCTTTCAAACCTGGGGCGATGGCTGGGACTACGTCTCCGAAGGACTCTTCTACTTCTGTCCGCTCCTTGTCCTGATCCCCTACTTCGTCTCCTTCGGCGATCAACATGCGAGCGACCGACGCCGCGGATTAGTCGTCGCAACCGTCTTTACCGTGTACATCGTGTACGTCGGTGGCGACTACATCCCCTCCTTCCGATTCCTCTGGCCCATCATGCCGCTGTGGGCAGCGCTGGCTGCCGTCGCGTTCACTCGACTCGCGGAAAACCGGCTGACTCGAGTTCTTGCTGGTACGTTTCTCCTCGTGGTCATGGTTTGGTCCCACACGACGCAAGAGCTGGAGTACAGCCATCAGTGGGTAGGCCTAGATATTCGCCACAAGAGGCTCGTTCAAGGCGGGAAGTTGCTGAACGAGCTCTTGCCCGAAGACAGTTGGATCGCCGTGACCGCTGCGGGAAGACTTCCGTACTACGCGGACCGCAAGACGCTCGACATGATGGGGCTCAGTGACGCCCACATCGGCAAGCGCGCTACGATGAAGAAAATCGGAGGGCTCGCCGGCCACCTCAAAGGTGACGGTAAGTACGTCTTGGACTGCAAGCCCGACGTCATCGCCTTCTTGAATCTAACCGTCGGGCCGAATTCGCTCGCTCAATCTCCGTACTGGCGGAAACAGGCGCGCAATCATTCCTTCGGTATCAGCGAGGCTGAACTGGTCGTTGACCCGCGATTCTTCCAAGAGTACGGCCTCTACAGTTTTCCGCTCGCGCAACGGGACTCGTGGCTCAACGTCTTCGCGCGAGATGGCGTCTTTCCCGACGAACTTCCGCCGGGCGCGCAGGTGAGGCCGCCGCTCAATCGACGTTGAGCCGAGCTTCCGGGCCACGCCCGACTCGACCGGCTCACGCGACTAGGGCGGCCGACTTTTCGAGCTTTGCTCTTCGGGCGAGGCGTGGCGAGCACTCCTCCCGGGACGCACCCTCACCCGTGAATCAGCCGGATAGCGCTCGCGAAGACGCAACGCGACGGAACCGCGGAGAACCGATATAGTAGTCGCCCGATGGGTAGACGACTCGGTGTCATGTCGTGCCCCAATCGCGTCGAAACGCCCTCGAACCGAACCGATGCCTCTCCAACGCACTTCGCCTCAAGACCCGGCAACTCATCGCTGGCCTGCTCGCGAGCACCGACTCTCCGTCGGAATGCTGTCACTCGCCGCGGCGCTTGCCTCCCTCGGCTCCGGCTGCTCGGAACCGAAGGCGGTCGCCAACCCCGACATCGTCATCTACCTGTGTGACACGCTCCGCGCCGATCACCTCGGCGCCTACGGCTACAAGCGCGACACCTCGCCCAATATCGACCTTCTGGCAGAGGACGCGATCGTCTTCGAGAACGCGCTCGCCCCGAGTTCCTGGACGAAGGCTTCGACGGCGTCCCTGATGACGGGCCTGTACCCCGTTCAGCACCGCGCGAACGGTCGCGACACGCGGGTCTCCGACAAGATTCAACTCCTAAGCGAGACCCTTAAGGCGCGCGGCTATTACAGCGCGGGAATCGTCACCAATCCGTTTGTATCTGAGACTTTCGGCTTCGATCAGGGCTACGACGTGTTCGAGTTCATCGGTCGAGCGGTCGCCGAGACGCTGATGGACAAGGTCGAGCAGATCCTCGCCAATCGAGAAAAGGAAAAGCCGCTCTTCCTCTACGTGCACTCGATCGATCCGCACGCGCCCTACGACGCGCCCGCGCCCTTCGGAACGGTCTACAGTGAGAAGCAGCACCTGCGAGTGCCTGACGCTCTCAACGCGAAGAGCAAGCCCAATGACATTCGGTCGGTCGTCGACAGCTACGACAGCGAGATTCTGTATCACGACGAGCAATTCAAGCGTTTGGTCGACAGCTTGAAAGCGGAAGGCCTCTACGACGAGTGCATGTTCTGGTTCGTGAGCGATCACGGTGACGAGTTCATCGAGCACGGTCGCGGGGGGCACGGTCGGCAGCTCTTCAATGAGTCGCTGCACATCCCGATGATCCTCAAGCTCCCCAACAATCAATTCGCGGGCACACGCGTCAGTGCGCTGTCCTCGTTGATTGACGTTGTCCCCACCGTGTCGGGGTACCTCGGAGAGTTTCCGCCGGAACAGTCAGAGGGCCTCGACCTCATGGTCAACCTCACCGGGCGCGGCGACCGGCCACCGCTGTATCTGCACCTCGACTTGATGGTCGAACAGCTCTTCGTTGCCAGCGGCGTGATCAACGGCAACTACAAGTACATGGTTGAGTCTCTGCCGCTTCAACGCGAGTTCCTCTTTGACCTCGATGCGGATCCGAAGGAGAAATCCAACCTCATCAAGTCCCATCCGGAAGTTGCCGCCGAGTTGGCAACGCTCGTCAAGATTCATGAACAGGCACGGCGGAGCGGATTGACCCTGAAGATCGTTGGCAAAGGAACCCAGCGGGTCCGAGCTCGGCTGCGCACGGAGGGCAAGGTCACCGACCTGGAGCCCTTCGAGCTTGAGGAGGGCGATGAAGCCAGTGTTGATGAGTCCGGGCAAGTCGTAACACTCGAGCTGACCCTAAAAGAGTTTCTCTCGAACATTGGAAAGCTGCCGACGAGCGACATCGATACGGTGACTTTGCGAACCGATCCTCCCGACGCCGGCTTTACCGTCGAGCTGCTCGAACTGGTGGACTCGGAGATCGAGTGCCCCCTGTACCTGGGTCTCGACAGGATCCCCGGAAAGGTCCCGCAGTTCCTCAGCCCCACCGACCCCGTGTTGCTGACCTCTGATTTGGGGTTGCTCTTCCGGAAGGATCGGAACCGAGCCGGTTCGAACACGCGCGGTGACGCGAAGAAAGTCAAACAACCCAAACCCGGGATGTACGTCCTTGCGCTCGAGGAGATCAAGCACGAGGCGATCGAGTCGCTACCCGAGGACCTTCGCAAACAGCTCGAAGAGCTCGGCTATCTGGGCGCGGAAACCGAAGAAGAACCGAAATGATGCGCCGCTCTTCCTTGATGCATCGAGCGGCTTTGCTCTCAAGCGGAGTCGCTCTGGCGATTGGATGCGCCGTCGAGGAAGCGCCGGAGACGCGGAAGGAGTCGCAGATACTCAGCGCGCCCGACGCCGCAGCTGGCGACATTTACGGCGGTGCCGTTGGAATCAGCGGCGACTTCGCGTTGGTCGCAGCCGAGTGGGACGACGACGACGGCAAGGATTCCGGAGCTGTCTGGGTGTTCAAGAAGACCGACGCGGAGTGGGTACGCACCCAGAAATTGCGCGCCCCGGATGCGGCCGAGGGTGACAACTTCGGACGCTCGATCGCGATGCACGAGGACGTCGCGGTGATCGGCACTCATTGGGATGACACTCCCCAACACAAGAACGCCGGCTCGGCTTATGTGTACCGCCGCAATGGATCAACCTGGGAGCTCGAGCAAAAGCTGATGGCTCCCGATGGAGCCACCTGGGACTCGCTGGGCAACGCGGTCTCGATCGAGGGCAACTGGATCGCCGTTGCGGCTTGCAGGAAAGATCTCGTCGGAAAGGATTCCGGAGCTGTCTATATGTTTCGGTTTGACGGACAGACTTGGAGTCAGACCCAGATCCTCAAGCCGAGGCTCTCCGCGGCTGCGGATCAGTTCGGACGCGGCGTCTGGATCAGCGGTAATGCACTCCTCGTCGGTGCCTGGCTACAAGATTCGCGTGGAGCCGACTCGGGCGCGGCTTACGTCTTCCGAGAGAGAGGCGGAACTTGGATGGAAGAGCAGAAGCTCACGCCCGAGGACGGAAAGGCCGGTGACAATTTCGGCTTCTCCGTCTCCCTCGATGGAGATACGGCGCTCGTGGGGGCGCACAAGAATGCCGCAGGTCAGCACGACTCCGGCTCGGCCTATGTCTTTCGGTTCGACGGCGAGCACTGGAGCCAAGAACAGAAGCTCGTGGCCTTTCAACCGCTCAAGAACGCGTCGATGGGCTGGGCGGTCGTGCTCCAGGGCGACCTAGCCATCGTCAGTGAGCACTACTTCTACAACAAGGTTCTCCCCCGCGTCCCCGGGAAGGCCTTTGTCTATGAGCGCACTGAGAACCAGTGGCAACTGACTCGCCAACTCGCCCCGAGCGACGGCCACCCGGGCGACGTCTTTAGTTTCCATATTGCGCTCGACCACGGAACGGCAGTGCTCGGTTCGTGGCGCCACCACCACGCGGGCAAAGACTCAGGCCAAGCCTACGTCTTCGAAGACTTGTAGTTGTTGGACGGACGCCCCGAAGGCGCCCGCTACGGAACCAGCATCAGCGGCATAGGAACACTCACGAAGTCGGTGTCTCCTAAGATCTGTGCTGCGACGAAGGCGTGATGAAAAATAACGCCAGCGAGAGTGGGGTCAGAAGCGACGGGAACGGTGAAGCTCGCGACTCCAGTTCCGGTCGGCGACAGATTGCCCTTAAACCCGCCGAAGAACGGGGACAAGCCCGGTGATCGGAGGGTGAGCCTGAAGTACGCGTCGAAGTTCAGCGGCAAGATCTCGCCGGTCGGCAAGCCGATCCCAGGAGAGGTTCCCGTGAAGGTTCCGAGCACTCGGTAGAACGAATTCGCGTGTGCTGCCCCAGCATCCAGAGTCATATTCTGAACGCCACCGGCCAGCAGGGAAACCGTATCGAGGTCGACCCAAAAGCTCTGGCATTCATCGGGAATGTCATCGTTGTTGAAGTCATTGCGGGCAATGTTGTAGACGTAACCCGTGCCCGAATTGTTGTTGGCTCGCCACGCTCCGCCGACTGCGTAGTCGCCGTCTAGAGCGACGTGAAAACCAAGCACGTCTCCATCGACACCATCGCTAGCGATCAGCTTCTGCTCTTCCGTCCAAACGCCATTCAGGTCTCGGAAAACGTAGACCGCTCCCGGCGCCTGGGTCGGGGCTCCGAAGTCGCGGTGTGCGCTAATCAACGCCGTATCGCCTTGGACGGCCACGGCCAAACCCGCTCGGTCTCCCGGCGCAGCGCCGCTCACGATCACCTTCTGCTCCTCCACCCAAGTAGAGCCGTTGTAGCGGAAAAAGTAAGCCGCACCGGCATCCACGCCAGCCGTATCTTCAAGGTGTGCTCCCGCCAAGATCACATCGCCATCGATAGAGACGGAGTGACCCAATCGGTCATTGGCGGACGCATCGCTTGCCCTTAATTTCTGCTCCTCTACCCAAGTCGTGCCGTTGAATCGAAAGACATAAGCACAACCCGAGTCGGTGCCGTCGTCGTCGTTGCGGTAAGCGCCGACGACCATGACATCACCACTGACCCAGACGCCGCGTCCGAACTGGTCCATATTGGCCGCGTCGCTCGGAACGATCTTTTCTTCGTACGCCCAGTCGGTGCCGTTGAACCGCCACGTATAGACAGCTCCGGATTCATTGCCCACGACATCGTTGCGCCACGCTGCGATCGCCATGACATCACCGTCGATCCAGCAAGCGTTTCCGAAAGCGGAAATCGGAGAGGCGTCAGGAGGAACGAGCTTCTGGCTCTGTACCCAGATGCTCCCGTTGAAGGTGTAGATGTACGCCGAACCCGCGCGGAAACCGCCGACGGTATTGTCCCAGTGGGCACCGATGACCGCTGTCGATCCCTGAACCGCAACAGAGCGCCCGAAGTTGTCGCCTGCGGCTCCGTCGTTCGGGTCAATCTTTTGCGTCTCAACCCAGCTCGACCCGTTCCAGTTGTAGATGTAGGCCGATCCCGAATCGACGCCGTTGATATCGTCCCACTCCGACATGATGAACATCCAATCGCCGCTGATTCCCACAGCTCCGGCGTAGATGTCACCCGGGGCGCTATCCGCTGGGATGAATTTTTGGTCTTCGGTGAACTCACATTGCGCTGCGATCGGAGCAGCGGCACACAGGAGCAAAACCCCAAGCGCGAGAACCCCACGGACTGCGGCCGTGAGGGATTGATGGGATACCCAGATCGGCGTTGCGCGACGGGGACTGGGCGCGCTCGGCTCGACTCTCATTCCGTTCCATAGTTGCTGTTCCACGATTGACCTCCAAAGTGATTGAACTGCCTGGGTTTCGTGTGGAAATCCCGGCGCAAGTGGCTGCTCACACCGGCGAAAGGACTGGGGTTCCGTCCGGGGAGTCTCGTCGGGTCCGCGCTACCCGCGCGTCGAGGGAACATGCGGAGTTCGCGACTTGGTTCCCCCGTGGAAGCCACGCGGTCCCAAAGATTACACCCGGATTAGAAAATCCTTCTCGTCACCGATCCTACCCCCTCCGGAAAATTGAGGTACAGATTCAATAGGACGAATCCGGGGACTCCTTTGTTCGTATCAAAAACGGCGATTTCGGCAGCCTTCCCCCTCAAACGGCCCTGACTCTTTCCGGATCCCTACCTATTGGCGAACTCCGATTGCCGGGTTTTCTAACCCTGGATATGCTTCCCGAGCCGACCAGCCTTATCCCTTCCAGGTCGGCGAGATATGAACGATCAACCCGCCTCTCAAGACCCCTCCGAGCTCTCTTACTGGGCTGAAATTCTGGCCGGTAGTCCGCCCGCTCTGGAACTCCCCACTTCGCACACCAGGGCACCTGGCCAGAGCTCTCGAGAAGCACGACTGGAGCTCTCGATCGATGGTCAGCTGCTCGACGGCCTCGCCAACCTGGCAAGTTCGAAGCGAGCCAGCTTCAGCGACGCGCTGCTGGTGAGCTTTTTGGTTCTGCTCCAGCGAAGCAGCGGGCAGACGGACATGGTGCTCGGCGTGCAATCGGGGACTCGCGTCCTTCCGATTCGGTTCGATCTCTCGGGTAATCCCAGCCCCAATCAGCTGTTCACCGACGCTCTCGGAGTTGTAGCCGCAGCCAGCGAACACGCGAGCCTCTCGCTCGAGGAGTTGCTGGATGGGCTCGGCAAGAAGTCACTCTTCTCCGTCGCCTTTGGCAGCGCGGACTCCGTTCGATCAAGTGAGACGGTTGACCTCGCGCTGCAAGTCGATGAAGCCGATCGGAAGTTGACCTTCTCCTTTAACGCCGAGCTCTTCGACGCGGCCGCCGTCGAACGCATGAGCGGACACTTCGCGACTCTGCTCGCCGGTATCGTCGCCGACTCCAATCAACCGATCGGGCGACTTCCCTTTTTAACCGAGAGCGAGCTTCACCAAATCTTAGTCGAGTGGAATGACAAGGGTTTGGACTTTCCGCGCGACGCGACTCTGCACGGTTTAGTCGAGGAGCGCGTCGAGATCAGTCCCGACGCCGTGGCGGCAAGATTCAACGGTGAGTCCCTGACCTACCGAGAGCTGAACACGCGCGCGAATCAAGTCGCGCACTACCTGCGCAAGCTCGGCGTTGGTCCCGACGTGATGGTCGGCGTCTCCGTCGACCGTTCGCTCGAGATGGTGATCGGCTTGCTGGGCCTGGCGAAAGCCGGCGGTGCCTACATGCCCATGGATCCGGCCTATCCCGCGAGTCGCCTGGTCTACATGGTCGAGGACTCCAAGGTCAAAGTGCTGCTCACGCAAAAGCACCTCGCGGACTCCCTTCCCGCGAGCGAGGCCACGATTGTTCTGCTCGACGACGCGAGCCAATTCGATGGAGAAAGCGCTTCAAATCCCGATTTAGGCGCAGATTGCCAAAACCTGGCCTACGTGATCTACACCTCCGGTTCGACCGGCGCGCCCAAAGGCGTGCTGCTCAACCATCAGGGTCGCGTGAACAACTTCCTCGACTTCAACCGGCGCTTTTCGGTCGGCGAAGGCGATGCGATCATCGCGCTCGCCTCGCTGTCCTTCGACATGTGCGCCTACGATGTGTTCGGAACGCTCGCGGCTGGCGCGACGATCGTGCTGCCCGATCCGAGCGGCATGCAGGACCCGGCACACTGGGCACAGCTGATCAACGACAACAACGTCACGACCTGGCACACGGCACCGGCGATGTTGAAGATGTACGTCGACTACCTTGAGGTACACCCAACGCTCGCTCCGAAATCGCTGAGGCTCGTACTCCTCGGTGGTGACTGGATTCCGGTCACTTTGCCCGATCGCCTTCGCGCGCTCGTTCCGAACACACAGGTCATCAGCATGGGCGGCGCGACCGAGTGTTCGATGGACTCGACCATCTTTGAGATCAAAGAAGTCGATCCCGCGTGGAACAGCATCCCCTACGGCGAGCCGATGACGAATCAGCTCGCCTACGTCCTCGATGCGAACTTGCAGCCGGTCCCGGTCGGCGCGCCGGGCGAGCTCTATCTCGGAGGAATCGGTGTTGGCCGCGGCTACTTCGAGCGCCCCGAACTGACCGCCGAGCGCTTTCTCGACAACCCGTTTCTCGCGGATCCGGCCGAGCGCATGTACCGCACCGGCGACCTCGCGCGCTGGATGCCGGACGGCAACCTCGAGCTGATTGGACGGATCGACAGCCAGGTCAAGATTCGCGGCTATCGCATCGAGCTCGGCGAAATCGAGTCGCGCTTGCGCGAGCACCCGGCCGTCAAGGAGGGCGTGGTCGTCACGAAGGCAGACGCGGCTGGCGAAAAACGGCTCGTGGCCTACATCGTTCAAGACCCCGAATGGACGGGCCCGGAGGAAGAGGAGTCCGACCTCGGTTCCGAGCAAGTCGAGCAGTGGGAAGCGGTCTACGACCACGCCTACAGCGCCAAGGCTCACGACGAGGTTGAGGATCCGACCTTCAACATCGTCAGCTGGGACAGCTCCTACACGAACCAGGCCATACCCGAGGAGCAGATGCGCCTGTGGGTGGACCAGACCGTTGAGCGCATCCAGCGCACCAAACCCGACAGGGTGCTCGAAATCGGATGCGGCATGGGGCTTTTGCTTTTCCGCATCGCGCCCACTTGCTCTCGTTACATCGGCCACGACTTTTCGAAAGTCGCTCTCGACTACGTCGCCAAACATCGCGAACCACTCGGCCTGCCGCAGGTTGAATTGGCGCGCAAGTGGGCCGACGACTTTGAAGGGATCGAGGACAACTCGCTCGATAGCGTTGTCCTCAACTCGATCATCCTCGACTTCCCCGACATGGATTACCTGATGAAGGTCATTCGTGGTTCAGCGAAAGCGGTGAAGCCGGGCGGCACGATCTTCCTCGGAGATATCCGTGGACTGCCGTTGATCGAGTCTTACCAATCATCGGTACAGCTCTTTCAAGCTGGCGATGACTCACCGACGGATCAGCTGAAAGCGCGCGTGCGCCGCTTGATCCGTCACGAAGAGGAGCTGGTGATCGACCCGCGCTTCTTCCCCTGGCTCGCGACTCAGCTCTCCGAAGTCGGCATCGTGCAGATCGAACTCAAGCGCGGGACGTTCACGAATGAGCTGAACGCCTATCGCTACGACGTGACGGTTCACATCGGCGAGATCGCGAAGCTGCCCCAAGCGGACGCCGCTTGGCTTGAGTGGGAAGCAAACCAACTCGATACAGCCACGCTCCAGGCGAAGCTCGAGTCCGACAAGCCCGAGCTCTTGTGTGTCCGCGGCATTCCGAACGCGCGCGTGCAGCGCGATGTCTGCAACGTCGAACTGCTCAACTCGGAAGACTGCCCGGCAACGGCCCGCGAAGTGCGGGCGGCGCTCGACGCCGACCCGCTCGCGAGCTCCGGTCTCAACCCGGAAGATCTGCGCGAGCTCGGCGAATCCCTCGGCTATCTGGTCGAGATTCGCTTCTTCAGTGACCTCACGAGCGGCCGCTTCGACGCCGCTTTCTTGCGCAAGAACAGCGCCGACGCCGACCGCGCCGCCATGCTGTTCCCCGACCAAACCGGTCTGCCGATCGACTCGACTCTGCGCGCGCGCGACTTCGCGAACAGCCCGATGATGGGCAAGCTCTCGCGGCGTCTAGCTCCCGAACTTCGCACCCATCTCGGAAAAGAGCTCCCCGAGTACATGGTCCCGGCGCTCTACGAGACGCTCGAGTCCATGCCGCTCTCGCCGAACGGCAAGGTCGATCGCAAGCGCCTGCCCGAGCCCGATACGTCGCGACAAGACATGGGATCGGACTATCAAGCGCCCGCGACTCCCGTCGAGGAGATGGTCGCCGGCATCTGGATGGACGTGCTCGCCCTCGATCGCGTCGGAACCGATGACGCCTTTCTCGAGCTCGGCGGTCACTCCCTGCTCGCCGTGCTGATCCAGACGCGACTCAATCAAATCTTTCCCTACGAGATCTCGCTCCAGGACATCTTCGAATACCCGACCGTTGCCGAGCTCTCGAAACGTATCGAAGAGCGCGGCAGCGACACCGGAATCGACGCTACCGAGATCTGTGAAATCCTTCAATCGATCGACAGCCTCTCCGACGAGGAAGTCGCCGACCAAATCGGCGCCAACGAATAGCGAAACCGCGACATGCCTGACTCAAAGCCCAGTACGAATCTCTCCCGCTTCATGCTCGCTGCTATCGAGCGCCTGCAGCAGAAGGATCCCGAGCTCTACACCATCCTCGACAACGAGTACCAGCGTCAGGCCAACGTCCTCACGATGGTCGCTTCGTCGAGTATCGCCGACCCCTCTTCGCTGATCTGCGAAGCCATGCCGGCAATGAACGTGACCGCCGAGGGTTATCCGGGCAATCGCTTCCACGCCGGTTGTCGTCACATCGACGAGATCGAGCAGCTCGCGATCGATCGCACGAAAGAAGTCTTCGGTGCCAAGTTCGTCAACGTCCAGCCGATGACCGCGACCTCGGCTAACGAAGTCGTGATGTTCAGCACGCTCAAGCCCGGCGATGTCCTCCTCGGAATGGGCCTCGATGCCGGCGGCCACCTGACGCACGGCTCGAAAGCCTCCATCTCCGGACAGGTCTTCGAAGCCTACGGTTACGGTCTCGATAAGGATGAGCGCCTCGACTACGACGAAGCTCACCGCCTGACGCTCAAGCACAAACCCAAGCTCCTGATCTGCGGCACGACGGCCTACGCGCGCAAGATCGACTGGTCCAAGTTCCGCGCCATGGCGGACGAAGTCGGCGCCTTTGTCCTGGCCGACATCACGCACATCGCCGGCCTCGTCGCCGCCGGTCTGCACCCCAGCCCGATCGACCACGCGCACTTCACCACGACCTGCACGCACAAGCAGCTCTACGGCGGCCGCGGCGGTCTGGTCATGATGGGCCGCGACTTCGACACGCCCACGGCAGACGGCAAGACCACGCTCTCCGGCCTCATCCAGAAGAAGGTCTTCCCCTTCTTCCAGGGAGCACCGAATCAAGCCTCCATCGCCGCCAAAGCGCGCGGCATGGCCTTCGTCGGCAGCGATGAGTTCAAGGCTGTCGCGCAGCGCATCGTCGATCTCGCCGACGCGCTCGCCAAGGCCTTCGTCGCGAAAGGCTATCGCGTCATCACCGGCGGCTCCGACAATCACATCGTCGTTGTCGATGTCTTCAAGAAAGGCATCACGGGCGTCAACGCGGAGAAAGCGCTCGAAGACTGCGGCATCGTCGTCAATAAGAACCGCATTCCGTTCGACGTCAATCCCGCCACCGTTACCAGCGGTATTCGCCTCGGCACCAACGGCCTCGCGATCCGCGAGATGGAACCGTCCGACATGGTCGAGTGTGTCGATGTCATCCACGACATCCTCGAGAATCTCGAGCAGACCGGCGACCGCGAGTACAACATTCCCGCCGAGGTGAAGCAGCGAGCCGAAGCGAGCATCGCGACGATCTGCGCGCGGCGTCCCATCACGACCTACCCGCCCGTCCAGTAGGCGAGCTGGAAACCGACGGGGCTACTACTCCTCGTCGTCGACTTCCTCGTCGAATTTCTCGTCGTGGTCCTCGGCGTACTCTTCGTCGTCACCGCCCAGGTAACCCACGGCTTCGAGCTGGGAGCGCGTCGCGTCGTCGAGCTCCTCCTCGATCTTGGAAGGCTTTGCCTTCTTGTACTTGGCTTCCCACTCGATGAGGTATTCGCGCATTCGGCTCACGTGACCGGGATTCCGCGCGCCCTGATCGGTCAGTTTTCCGTTGGGGCGGCCCTTCCATGCTTGGAGTTCAAGCAAAGGCAAGCCCCTGTGCCGCGCGCGATTTTCGATGAGCTGCCATTGATCACCGATCGCCGAGACCTTGCGGAAATCGCGGAACTGAGTCTCTGCAATGAAGATAGGCGGAAGCTCGACCGGCTCTCCCTCGATCAGAGGCAGTACGGAAACTCCTTCGAGGATCGACGGAGCCTCAACGTTCACGTAATCGAGGATCGTCGGAACGAGATCTAGCAGGCGCACGCGCTCCGTGACTCGCGCTCTCGTCGGACGCCAGCTGGGGTTGTACATGATCCACGGGACGCTGACGTGCGAACCGTAGAGCAGCGAACCGTGCCCCTTTGAAGGACTCACGTTCGGATGATCGAGCAATCCTTCACCGTGGTCGCTCGTGAAGACATAGAGCGTGTCCTCCCACCCGGGCACCGCGCTGAGCCGCTCGACAAAGACGCCGATGTCATCGGTGACCTGGCGAACCATCTGGAGGTAGTGCTTGGACGGTTCGCCTTCGAACATATCGTCGTACTCGGGGCGCCTGAGCTTTCCGAAGGCGTACTCATGCACCTCCATCAAGTCGATCATAACGAAGGCGGGAGCCGCGCCATCGAGCCGCCGGGTGTACTCCAGCACCGACTCGGTGATGTCGGGCGCGGTGCGGAGCAATCCATCTTCGTAGAAGACTTTGCCTTCGGGGACGTCCTCGCGTTCGCTTCGAAAGACGACAACGCTCTCGTGATACTCGTCAAAGCCTTGGTGAAAGTTGTAGCGCTTATTGAGGTTCGGGTTTGCCGTGATTCCGTAAGTGGCGTAGCCCGCGCGCTTCAAGATCTCCGCCAACATCTCCGCAGAGTCGGGCACGCGCTGCGCATCTTCTTTGTAGAGCCCGAGGCTGCGCGGGTAGCGCGACGCCATCATCGAGCCCACCGAAGGCATGGTCCAAGAGGTCTGAGCGATGACCGTATCGAACTGCACGCCCTGCTCGCTCAGCCGAGTGAGAGCTGGCGAAGTGTCCGCGGGGTAGCCATAGCTCGACAACTTGTCCGCGCGCAGCGTGTCGATGATGAACAGCACGACATTGGGGCGCTCGCCATCGTAATAGGGCGCATTGTCCGAACAGCCCGCAATCAGAAGCCCGACAAGTGTGCAAGGTAGGATTCGTGAGGTGAGGAATCGCATCCGACGGTGATACGCGACAAGTTTCGATTGCGCCAGTACAAGTGAGTACAAAATGGAACGCCCGGGCTGCTTTTTACGCGCGCGAATATAAGACGCTTTTAATCCGGGTTAGGCGTTACCGGATGTGCATGCGTAGGTCGAATTGCTCAAGCCTCTTCGCGAGCGCACGCCCAATTCGAGCTTCAAGCGCGCCGATGAGTCGACCATGGCTTCGGCGGTTGAGCAGGTTGGTCATCGCGCTTAGGTAAAGCCGTGCTCTCTTCGCGCAGTTTGCACACACCAGAACCGGATGAATGAAACGCTCGCGTCCATTGAGGACTACACCTTCGAGCTCAGCAAGAAGAGCCGCCTGCCCCCTTCGAACAAAGGCTCGAATCCGTCCTCCTCCGGCGTCCAGCAGGGGAGCACTGCCAACTATCGAGGCCTCTTCATTCCCCTGATAGGCGCTGGTTTTTGTCCTACCTCTCCCCCGCCACGGTAGACTTAGCGGGCCCCTAAGCGCCGCTTTTATATGCAGTTACAAAACGTCGAAACCTTCTATCCGCTGTCCCCCCTCCAGAGCGGACTGCTCTTCCACAGCCTGGCTGAACCGGGCTCGGGGATGTACTTCAACCAGTCGGTCATGCGGCTGCGAGGAGCGATGGATCGGGAAGCTTTCGCGGAGGCCTGGCAGCGCGTGATCGCGCATCACCCGGTGCTTCGCACCTTCTTCGTGTGGGAGGGCGTCAAGCAGCCGATTCAGGTCGTGAAGAACGGCGCATCGATGCCGATCGAGTGGCTCGACTGGAGCGAGCTTTCGGCCGAAGAACACGCGGCGAAACTGATTGAGTTTCGCCAGAGCGATTTGAAGCGCGGCTTCGACTTGGCGCAAGCGCCGCTCATGCGCGCGTTCATGATCCTGACCGCCGACGGAACGCACGACTTCCTGTGGAGCTTCCACCACATCCTGATGGATGGCTGGAGCATGTTTCGCGTGCTGGGACAAATGTTCGGGAGCTATGACGCGATCGTCGCGAAGACCGATTACGCGCTCGAACCGTCACGCCCCTACCGCGACCACATCGCGTGGCTCTCGAAGCAGAGCAAGGCGAGCGCGAAGGAGTTTTGGCAGCGCAGCCTGAAGGGATTCACCGCCCCGACTCCGCTCCTGCCAGACGCCTCAGTGGATCCGACAGAACCGAAAGCCGACGAGTTCGGAACCGAGACCGGCTATCTCTCGGTCGCGACAACCGACGCGCTCAGCGCGCTCTCCCGCAAGCACGGCCTGACGCTCAACACGATCCTTCAGGGCTCCTGGGCGCTCCTGCTCAGTCGCTTTAGCGGTGAGCCCGACGTCTGCCTCGGCGCGGTCGTTTCCGGTCGCCCCGCCGATCTCACCGGCGTCGAAGGCATGGTCGGCCTGTTCATCAACTCGCTCCCGATTCGAGTGACGACGCCGAGCGATGAACAACTCTTGCCCTGGCTCAAGCGCATCCAGATCGAACAAGCCGAGATTCGCGAGTACGAGTACAGCCCGCTCGTCGAGATTCAGTCGTGGAGTGAGCTGCCCGGCGGCGCTCAGCTCTTCGACACGCTGTTTCTCTTCGAGAACTATCAGAAGGACGCCGAGCTCGAGGACATGTGCAAGAGCCTCGCGATCGAAGACGTCCAGTGGTTCGAGCGTCTGAACTATCCACTCACGGCGATCGGGATTCCCGGCGACGAGCTGGCGCTGCGCGTGACCTATCGCACCGATTGTTATTGCCGCGAGACGATCGAGCGCATGCTCGGACAGTGGAGCACTCTGCTCGACGGTATGGCGGCGGATCTCGACGCGCGGCTCGGCGTGCTCCCGCTTCTGACCGCGCGTGAAACCGACCAAATCGTTCGCGACTGGAACGCAACCGGCACCGAGCACGATCGCGAGGTCTGCATTCACGAACTGTTCGAAGCGCAAGCTGCGCGCACGCCGAATGCGCCCGCTCTCGCGCACGGCACGGATCAACTCACCTACGCCGAGCTCGACGCGCGCGCGAATCAGCTCGCGAACTACTTGCGCACGCAGGGTATCGAGCGCGAGGTTCTCGTCGGCGTCTGCGTCGAGCGCACGCTCGACATCGTGATCTCGATCCTCGCGATCATGAAAGCCGGAGGGACGTACCTTCCGCTCGATCCCGAGTATCCGACCGAGCGTCTGTCCTACACGCTCGAAGACGGCGATGCAGCGATCGTGATCACGCAGGCGAGTGTCGCGGCGAAGCTGGCCGGCATGGGTGGCAACGCGCGCGTCGTCGTTCTCGATGATGTGCGCGAAGAGGTTGCGCAAGCGAGCTCCGACAAACCGGC
This sequence comes from Planctomycetota bacterium, assembly GCA_029259635.1. Taxonomy (GTDB): domain Bacteria; phylum Planctomycetota; class UBA1135; order UBA1135; genus OFTM34. The sequence goes on from JAJDEU010000013.1 coordinate 624,424, forward strand.
GAGCAGTGTGGTCTCCTCCAACCTCGCCTACGTCATCTACACTTCGGGTTCGACCGGTCGCCCGAAAGGCACGGCGATCGAGCATCGCAGCCTGACGACTCTGATTCAGTGGGCGCGAACGATCTACAGCGACGAGGAACTCGCCGGTGTCTTGCTCGCAACTTCGATTTGCTTTGACCTCTCGACCTTTGAGATGTTCGTGCCACTCTCCTATGGCGGCAAGGTCATTCTGGCGGACAACGCGCTCGAGCTGGCCACGATCCCGCGTCGCGACGAGGTCACGTTGATCAATACCGTGCCGTCGGCAATCGCCGCACTGATCGACATGAACGGCGTGCCGAGCTCCGTCAAGACCGTGAACCTCGCGGGCGAGCCGTTGCGTGCGACGCTCGTCGACCAGGTCTACGCGCTCGGTGTCGAGAAGGTCTACGACCTGTACGGACCCTCGGAAGACACGACCTACACGAGCTTCACCCTGCGCGTTGCCGGCGGGCGCTACACGATCGGCCGCCCGGTCGCGAACACCGAGATCTACTTACTCGACCCCGAGATGAATCCCGTCCCGATCGGCGTGGCCGGAGAGCTCTACGCGGGCGGCGAAGGGTTAGCGCGCGGCTACCTCGGTCGTCCCGAGCTGACCGCCGAGCGCTGGTTACCCGACCCCTTCAGCGGTCGCCCGGGCGCGCGCCTGTATCGCACCGGCGACCTGGCGCGCTACTACCCCGACGGAACGCTCGAGCTCGTCGGCCGCATCGACCACCAGGTCAAGATCCGCGGCTTCCGCATCGAGCTCGGCGAGATCGAAGTCCGGATTGGACAGCACGATCAAATCGACGACGTCGTCGTGACGGCGCGCGAGGATACGCCGGGCGACAAGCGTCTCGCCGCCTACATCGTCTACTCGCAGAACGCTTCGCTCTCGATCAACGAGCTGCGCGACTTCATTCGCGAGACTCTGCCGGAATACATGGTGCCGGCGGTGTTCACCGTGCTCGACGCGCTCCCGCGCACGCCCAATGGCAAGGTCGACCGCAAAGCGCTGCCCGCGCCGGAAGCTGGCCGGCCCGAGCTGGAGTCCGACTACGCCGCACCGGGCAATGAGTCCGAGCGCAAGATCTCCGCGATCTGGCAGAGCATCCTCAAGGTCGAGACGGTCGGAACGCGCGACAACTTCTTCGACCTGGGCGGACACTCGCTGCACATGATTCGCCTTCACGGCGAGCTGAAGAAGGCGTTCGAGCGGCAGATCCCCATGGTCGATTTGTTTCGCTTCCCCACGGTGGGATCACTCGCGCGGTACTACGAGCAACCCGAGAGCAAACCCGCGACCCAGTCGGTCGACACGACGAAGAAACAAGAAGCCGGCAAGAGCCGCATGGCGCAAATGCAAAAGCGCCGGCGAACGAAGTAGTCCACTTCGCGACGGGAAGCTCGCTTAAGGATCCGGCCAGTCGAGCTTCCGACCGACCCACGCCCAGTGCATGAGCTGAGTGATGCGAGTCGCCTTCTTGGAGAGCAGATCGAGCATCGGGTTGGGAAGCTCCTGCAGAATTGCGCGCAGCGGCTTGCCCGACTTCGGAAGTTCTCGTTCGTAACCGAGCTTCTCCATGAGGTCGCCCTCGTAGTACTCGAGGATGCGCAGATCGGACTTCGAAAGCTCGTCGCGCCAGCCACCCTTAGGCACCTGGCGGACAAAGCCCTTGGGCAGCTCCTTGTTCTCCCGCGTCTTCTCTTTGCTGCTTGAAGCAAAAGCCTGCTCCAAGAACTCCTGATCGGTATCGAGTTCGAGCCAATCGAAAATCCGCTTCAACTCCGAGGGACCCTTCTCCTTCAGATGTTCATAGCGAATCTCGAGATAGCGCTCGGTCTTCCCCGCGATGGCGAGCGCCGCCTCGACATCGGCTTTCCAATATCGACCACCATCGGAAGCACGCGTCGGAAAATCCCATTTAGCCCAGGTCTTCGACGCGTTTCGGTGAGAGCAATAGACGCTGCGCGGATCGCGCACGATGTGCAGGAAATAAGCGTCCGGCAAAACGTCGAGAATGAAGTCGGCGAAATGACCGTTCTCGGGAGTCTTGTCGACGACGACTTCGACGCCCTCTCGCAGCGTGGCGACACTGTTGAGCATTCCCTTGGCCAACTCCCCAATCAACCGATCAAGTCCTTCGACGGGAAGAACCGTCGAGAGCCTTAGGTTCTCTCCGAAGCTCCCCTTCTCACCGAAGGGATCGACCATAAAGCTGTATTCCGCTTTCCGGTCGTGCCACTGCCTCATCCGAATGAGGTAGTCGAAGATCTTCGCATGCTGGAAGGTTGCGACAGCGGCATGCTGCGCCATCAAGAGCGTGCTCCAGGTCGAGCCGCTGCGAGGACAGCCCACAACAAAGACGTATTTCATGACAAAGACCGTTCGCTCGTTCTCGTTGAACTCATCTAGAGCCCGTCATTGGCGATGGTTAGTAGCCGAGTGGAGATCCACTTCAATAATTCGGCCTGCGAAGGTTGCAGATAAAAGTGGTCGCCGGGAAACAGCGTCAAATCAAACGCCTCACTGGTGTGCTCGCGCCATGGCTCGAGAAGCTCTGGACGCACGATCGGATCCGATTCGCCACCGAGCGCAGCAATCGGGCAAGCGAGCGGAGTCCCTGCGCGATAGCTGTAAGAGTCGCAGACTGTCGTATCTCCCCGAATGCCCGGCAGGATGAGTTCGAGCAACTCTTCGCTCTCGCGCGCAGCCGCGGGAACTGCGTCATACCGGCGATCGATCTCGTCGAGCAACTCCGCGTCCGGCAGATCGTGCATCGCGGGATCGGGGTTGGGCACTTGAGGTGCGCGGAAGGCCGACGCGAATAAGTAGCCCGCTTGACGCGCTTCGCGGCTCTGCAACTCGCGAAGGAGTTCGAAGGCGATCAGTGCTCCCATGCTGTGGCCAAAGACGGCGTAGCTGCGATCCAGATCCGGCTCCATGGCATCGGCGACCGCACGCGCGGCCTCGCGCGCATCATCAAACGGCGTCTCCATGAGCCGATTCTCGCGGCCCGGAAGCTGAATCGAATGGACCTCGACGATCGAGGGGAGGCTCTCTTGCCAGAGACGAAAGATGGACGCGCCGCCGCCCGCATAAGGAATGCAGTAGAGGCGGATCCGCGCGTTCTCGCGGGGCTTGATACAGCGAATAAGCGGATTGCTAGTGGTCATCGCTAATGAAACTCTTCCCGTGTCCAGTTCATGACATCCTTGAGCAACTCATCCTGACTCCAGAGCACGGTGAACACGTGATTCGCTCCGAGCATGATCGAGAGGCGCGAGTTGCCCTGATTACAGGTTGCCTGCTGCGCCGGTGAGAGCATGAGATTGAAGTAGTCGAGCCCTTCGTCACCCTCGCTGTACAGGTGATAAACCTTCACGCCTCGCTCCAGCACGGATTTCAAATCGGCAAGCGCGTCGTGAGCCTTCGCCGAAGAACCTTGCTCTCGGTTTCCAAACAGAATCGACATGGGCAGACCGAGCATCATCTTCATGATGCGAATCGGATTGAGTTGACCGCCGATCGCCTTGCGAAAGTTCTTTCGCCGAAAGCTACTCCGAAGAGCGATTCGCCACGCGTGCTTCGCGAAGGTCTGCTCACGCAGGTACTCGCCGAGCGCCGTGTCCATGCCGTGAAGGTGAGACTGTGCATTGATCAGCACAACTCCGGCGACGCGGTCGTCATGTTTCGAGGTCAGGTACGAGATCGTGGCGCCGGAGCAAATCCCGATCAAGATGAAGCGCTTGATCTTGCACTTCTTCTCGAGGAGATCCATCGCTTCGCGCGTCTCGCGCACCACGCTCTCGGCGATCGGCAAGTCGTCCGTGCGTCGGCTACTGTCACCAAGGCCCGAAAAATCGAAGCGGATTACGGTGTGCCCGATCTCGGAGAGTTCGCGCGCGAAACGCACATGCAACCGACTCGGGCCGATCCGGTGCGTCATTCCTGCGTTCAAAAACACGAACGCAGGGAGCTCGTCGTTGCGCTCCTTCGGATTCGTGATCACCCCCACCAAATCGGTGTTGGTTCCAAAGACTACGGCTTCTTCTTTCACGCGTAGCCCTCCGAAAACCAGTCGACGATGGATTGCAGGAGTTTTCGCGGAACATGCATCTTCGCGAAGTCTTCGAGCCAAACCCACAAGTGCGGGTTCGAGATCTCTTCATAAGTGAGATCGGCCTTGGTTGCTGCGATCCAATCGCACAGCGCCTGCTGCGGTTCAGCTTCGTTGCTCTCAATTACCAAAACGCGCTTGGCAATCTCGCCTCTGCTCTCGAGCAGATCAATCCCCTTCAACTCATCTGCGATCGTGTCGGGAAAAGCGAACCCGAGCACTTCGGGAGGACAGCCTGAATCCGGTTTCGCGATGACGTGCGCGTAGCCCATCATGCTCTCGTGTCCCGCTCGGATCTCTTCGACGTGCGGACCGCCGCGAAGAATGGGATCCCAAAGCACCAGCGAGTCGACCGTTCCCATTTTCGCAGCAACATCCAGCGCGAGCGTGCCTCCCAGGCGCAAGCCCACGATGGCTGTCTTCTCCGACCCAGCGCGCTGCTGGACTTCCTTTACCGCCGCCTCGATATCTTTCGTCCACCGATCGAGGCTCCACTCGGGATAGTCGTCACTCGAATCACCGGTCCCGGTGTAGTCGAAGCGCAGCACGGGAAAGCCCGCGTCCGCCAACATGATGGCGAGCTGCCGAAAGACACGATGAAACTGCACGTACTCGTGCCCGAACGGGTTCGCGAGTACTAGAGCACATCCGCGAGCCGGTGAACTCGGCGCGTGATAGCAACCGAACAGCGAGGCTCCATCGGCATCAAAGAAAAAGGGGTCCATACGTTTGAGATTTCGATTGGGTCGAATCGCGAGAGCTAGGAGCGTGCGTCAGAGTTTCGGACTTTCAAAATTCACTAGCTCCGCTTGTACCAGCCCGTGAGCTTCTTCACCAAGCCGCCCTTCTTCTTGCCCTTGTCCGGGTCCTTTTGGCGCTCCTCGCACAGTCTCGCGAGTTGTCCAACAGTCGGCAAGACCAGCTCACCCGGAGTCAACTTGACCCCCAGTTGTTTTTTGATTTCGGAGATCACCGTCATCAGGAGCAGCGAGTGTCCGCCGAGATCGAAAAAGTTGTCGTGGGCGCCCACTCGTTCAACGTCGAGTACCTCGAACCAAATGTTGGCGAGGACCTTTTCCATTTCGTCGCGTGGCGCGACGAAGCCGGATTCGCGCTCCGCACTCGACCGATCGGGAATAGGGAGAGCAGCCGTGTCGATTTTGCCGTGCGGCGTCAGCGGCATGGCATCGAGAAAGACGATCGCCGACGGGACCATGTAACCGGGCAAGACATCTCCGAGCTCACGGCGCAACTCGCTGGCACTGGGAACCGAGCGGTCGGCGTTTGCGCGCGCCACGACGTAGCCCACCAAGCGCTGCTTCCCCGGTTCATCTTCGCGCAGCAGCACGACGACTTCGTGGACGCCTTCATGCTGGGCGAGAGTCGACTCGATTTCCTGCAGCTCGATTCGGTAACCGCGGAACTTGACCTGAGAATCGCGGCGCCCGACGAACTCCAAATTTCCGTCGGGGCGATAACGGACCAAATCGCCCGTTCGATAGAGCCGTGAATCGGCCCGGTCGCTGAACGGATTGGCGATAAAGCGCTCGGCGGTGAGTTCGGGCTGGTTGAAGTAGCCCATCGCCAACCCGGCTCCGGCGATGTGAAGCTCGCCCGGAACACCGATCGGGACCGGCTCGCCTCTCGGGTCCAAGACATAGACTTCGACGTTTCGCACGGGACGGCCGATCGGGACAATCCGCGTCTGCTCGTCGCTCGCCCGCAGCTCCGCAACCGTCGCGACGATGGTCGCTTCCGTGGGACCGTAGGTATTCAGAAGTCGCGGACCATTCGGCCCGACGTGTCGGAACCAATCCGCGAGTTGCTCCGGATTCGCGCGCTCTCCGCCAAGGATGGCCAAGCGCACACACTCCGGCACTTTCGCGTCGTCCAGCCCTTCAACGATCACGTGCCAGTAAGCCGTCGGAAAGTCGATGATCGTAATTTTGAGTTCGTCACACGCCTCGAGAAAGGTCGCGACCGATCCGAGCATGTCGTCGTCGCGCAGGACCAAGGTCGCGCCGGAGAGCAGCGTGGGATAAATCTCCTCGGCGGCAGTGTCGAAGCTGATCGAAGCGAACTGCAACATGCGATCATTGGCCGTCATGCCAAAGGTATCGATCGCGTGGGCGACGTAGTTGGACAGTGACTTGTGCCCGATCAGAACGCCCTTCGGCTTGCCCGTCGAACCGGACGTGTAGATCACATAGGCGAGGCCTGCGGAATCAGCCGAGCTCTCGACCGCCGCTGTGGAACATGACTGGATGACCTGCTCGTCGCCGTCGAGGGAAACCCGCTGAATGTTCTCGCCAAGCGTCGGCAACCTCTCGGACAAACTGTCCTCGGTCAGCAGTATCGACACGTCCGAATCTTCGAGCAGGAACTGCAGGCGATCTTTCGGGTGCTTGGGATCGAGAGGCACGTAAGCACCACCCGATTTCAGAATCCCGAGCATTCCAATCACCATCAGCGGATTGCGATTCGTGCAGAGCGCGACGCGCGAATTTCCTCCAGAACCTTGAGCCCGCAAATGGTGAGCGAGCTGATTCGACTTCTCGTCGAGGTCCCGATAGCTGAGCTCCTGATCACCAAAAGCGATGGCGATGGCATCCGGCGTCGCCTTGGCTTGTCTCTCGAACTGCACCGCGACCGAATCCGTCGAGCCCGTCTCATCGGCCGTCTGGTTCCAATCGACGACAATCGTCTCGCGCTCTTCGGCGGTCAAGAGCGGCAATTCGCCTAACTGACTCTCCGGATCACGGGCGAGACCGGTCAAGAGCATCCTGAAGTTGGAGATCAGCCGCTCGATGGAGCCGTGATCGAATCGGGTCGTGTCGAATGAGATTCCGATCCCCATCGTCTTGCCCGGAGCGACGATCATCGTGAGCGGATGCCCCGGCGAACCGTGATGGCCGTGAACATCGGCGACTTGCAGGTCATCGCCCCACTCGTTGGCCGCGAGCGCACCCCACCAGTTTTGGAAGACGATCAGGCTCTCGAAGAGCGGAAGCCCCGGCGGCATTTCGCTCCAACCTTTGATCTCTACCAGCGGCACGTACTCGAACTCGCGAGCGCGTGCTTGGCTAACTTGAAGTCCCTTCAGCCATGGCAAGAGCGCCGCATCCTGTGAAACTTGAACGCGCACCGGCATCAGGTTGATGAAGAGCCCGATCATGGCCTCGACGCCCTCGAGTGGAACCGACCTGCCCGAGACGACGGTTCCGAAGACGATGTCTTCCTCGCCGGAATGGCTCGAGAGCAAGACACCCCACGCGCCTTGAACCAGTGTGTTCAGCGTCAGGTCATGCTTCCTCGCAAAAGTCGTCAGCGCTTCCGTTTCCGATTCGGTGAGGTCGATCGAGATGGAGTCGAACTCCGTCACCGGCGAGTGCAGCGAGGTGAGCGAGCGATCGATTCCCAGCCGAGTCGCCGTCTGAAAGCCAGCCAACTCTTTGCGCCAAAAAGTCTCGGCGAGCTTTGGGTCTTGGGCTTGGCACCAGCTGACGTAGTCGCGGTAGGGACGAGAGCTCTTCACCTCCAACGGCGCGCCATTCGTTCCCGCCTTGTAGTGCTCCAGAACCTCCTGAAGAACGAGCGCCGCGGACCAGCCCTCCATCAGAATGTGATGGAAGGTCCAGATCATCTGATAGCGGTTCTCTGCGAGTTGAACCAAACCCACTCGCAAGAGCGGCGCGGTCTCGAAGTCGCAGCCCTCCGCGCGGTCCGCCTCTCGAATCTCAGAGACTTTCGCCTCCCACTCCGACTCGGGCACCGAAGTGCAATCCACGAGAAAGACGGGGAGCTCGACTTGCTTGTGAACAACCTGAAGTGGCTTCTCCAGATCATCCCAGTGATAGGAAGAACGCAGAACCGGGTGACGGCCCATCACTTCTTGCCAAGACCGAGCGAACTCTTCGAACCGCAATTTGCCGGTGAGAGCGTACTCGATCTGCATGATGTACATCGTCGTACTATCCGCCGTCACGCTCTCGAACAAGAGACCGTGCTGCATGGGCGAAAGCGCGTAAATATCTTCGACGTCTTGCATGTGCTTACCGGGCGTCCAACACCTCTTGGACCTGTACCGTTTCCTTAGCTTATCGCGCTTCCTTCAGCAGGCCTTGGCGTTGATTCGGATACCAACGCTCCTTCTTCGAGCTTGAGCCGCCGATCCGCCAAGTGCATGTAGCGATCATCGTGCGTAATGGCGATGACCGTTTTCCCGCTGGCCTTCAGCTCCGGCAAGATCTTCGTGTAGAAGATCTTTTTGAACTGGGGGTCTTGGTCGGCGGCCCACTCATCGAACAGGTAGATCGGCCGATCCTCGACATAGGCCGTCAGCAGAGCGAGCCGCTTGCGCTGGCCTTGTGAGAGTTCCTGAGTGGAGAGCATGCCGTCGGAGACGGTCACCTTATGAGCGAGCTCGAGCTCATTGAGACGGACTTTGGCCAGCGCATCAATCTCATCGCCGGCGTCCGAGACCAGCTTTCCGAAGATGTGAAAGTCGAAGAAGACGACCGAGAAGAGCTGGCGGTAGCTCTCGCGGTTCTCATCGGTGATCGGCACGCCATCGAGCAAGATCTCGCCTTCGTCGTGGGAGTACAGGCTGCACAGCACCTTCGCGAAGGTGGTCTTTCCGCTGCCATTCCCGCCTTCGATAAAGACCAGCTCTCCGGGCTTCAGGACCAAGTCGATCGGGCCCATGCGAAAGCCCGCATCCTCGGAACGATGGCGGTAGGTATAGGAGGTGCCGCGCAGCTCCAACTGTTTCCAATTGGCGACCTTGAGCGACTCTCCCGCATCGCTGTCGAAGTTAACGCCGGGCTCGCTTTCAAGATTATCCAGAGCCAAACCGAGCGACTCGATCTTCTGAAGCGCAACGGCTGCCAGACCAAAGTCCGGCACGAGCATCATCAGTGAATTCACCGGGCGGAAGAGGAACAGTGCAACGAGGACGTAGCCCAGCATGACTTCCGTTCCGCCTTCCGACAAAAAGTACGGGATGCCGAAGACCATCAAGCCCAGCAAGGCGAAAAAGAGAAAGCGCGTGAGCACTTCAGCTCCGACCAGGACGCGACGTCCGGCCATGGCATGATCGCGGAATGCCTCGAGCGAGTCGCGCAGATCGCCAAACAGGAACAGCTTGCGTCGCTTTCGGTTGAGCTTGAGCTGCTTCGACCCATCGTGCAGCGCGCGGAAGTGATCGAAGACGACGTCGAACTCATCTCGGCCGCGACGCATGTGAACCATCGAGCGGTTCAGCATCAGGTGATAGATCCCAATACCGACAACGAGAAAGGCGCCGACCACGAGCAGCGCTTGCCACGAGAGCAGGAACATCCAAACCGCGCCGGCCGCTAGAGTCGTCACGTCGGAAGCAAAGCGCGTGATGAAGGGCAGCACCCGAGAGAGGGTCGTCACGTCTTCGGTCAGCACCGCAAGCTGGCGGTGCGAACCCATTCTTTCGAGCTCACGCAACGGCGTGGAAAGAATCTTTGAACTGAGCTCCAGCCTCAGATCTCGAACCGTCTTGAGAGCCAGGTCGAGGACCATGATCTGGCCCCAATAGCCCGTGAAGACCATGACGACCAGCAACAAGACGAACGCACCGATCCAAAACGGCGACTGCAGTAACGAGTGATCCCAAACGTGATGAAAGAGAGGGAGGACGGCGAATCCGGTGGCTCCACTGAGAATGCTAATCACCACTGCGAGCATCACTTTGGGCCCGTTTGCGCGCAGCAGGAGGTAGAAGAGCTTCATGGGAGAGTTCGCGGTTTCCGTCGCCCGTTACTTGCGGGACGACTTTCCGCCGCCGCCAAGCTTGGACAGCAGAGTATCCAGGTCGGATTGACTTACGGCGGCAGCCGGGAAATCGGAGGGTGTATGACCGCCGGCTTCGGGATCTTGGCAGTGAACGATGAGCGCTTGGAGCTCCGCGATGAATCCATCGGCCAGAGCTTGCACACTCTCGGCATCATGTCGGTTCGCGCCGTAAGAGAACTCGATGCGGAGCTTTCCGTCCTGAATCGACGCGCCGATGTCGAGCGAGTGCGAACGAGGCGTGTCTGGATCGCAGCAAGATCCGCTAGCACCGAGCAGGAGCTCGAAGCCCGACGAGTCCGAGCCGCCGCCAAGCTGTCCGAGATACTGAAACTTGAGTTCGGGTTGCGGAAGAGCCTTCAAAGCCGCGCTGACTTCCGCATCCTTCGACAAGTACTTGAGCATTCCAAATCCGACGCCTCTCTGAGGAATCCCGCGTACCTGCTCCTTGATCGACTTCAGCTGCTCGCCATGGCCCTGAACGCCCGCGAGAGAGAAGCGCGCCGGAAAGAGGCTCGTCAACCGACCGACGGTTCGCGAGACATCGGAGTCATCCTCTCGACCGCAACCTTCCCAATCGACAAACAGCTGATTGCCGCTCTCGTTGCCGCGATCGTCAATCCAACGCGAAACACTCGTCGTCAAGGCGGTGAGCAAGACCTCCTCGATCCGCGACCCGTACACCGAGGGCACGTCCTCCACCAGCGCCCCGGTCTTCTCTTCGTCGAGAGCCACAGCGACGGTGCGCGAACTCGAATGATTATTGTCACCCGCGGTCTTATCCGAGGGCAGCTTCGCGACCGACGCCTCAGCGAGCGATTTCCAATACGCAGCCTCACTCTTCGTCGATTCCGATTGAGCGAGCTCTCGCTGCTTCGTTGCCCACGCTTGAAAGGTCGTCGTGTTCGCCCCGAGCTTCACGTTCTCACCGGCGAGGCGCTGGGTTCTTGCCGTGTGGAAGTCCTCGACAAGCGCTCGCAGCGCCGCCTCGTCGACGAGCAGGTGGTGAATCACCCACAAGAGCTGAGCGGCCTGGTCGGATTTGCCCAGGCAGAGCACCGCTTGCATCAGCGGCCCCTTCTCCAGGTCGAAATCGCGGTGCGCCTGCGCTGCGATCTCGGTCATTGCGCCAGCACGGTCCGACCCCGCAACCTTCGACAAATCCTCGGTGCGGATCGAGATGTCGGAAGTGCCGGGCTCCACGAACTGCTCGATGCCCTCGGAAGTACGGCGATAGCGCAAACGCAAAGCGTCGTGATGCCGCACAACATCGGAGAGTGCGAGCGACAGGAGTTGAAGGTCCGAGTTCGCGGGAACCTCGACCACGACCGGCGATGAAAAACTCTCGGGCTTCGGCAGTTCTTGATCGAAGAACCGATGTTGAATCGGAGACAGCGGCACCGTGCCCTTCGCTCCGCTCTCCTCAACAACGACGGCGGAGAGCGACTCGGCGACCTCCGCGAGGTCAGCAATCGTCGGGTGCTCGAACATCATCGCAGGCGTGATGCGATAACCTTCTTGCGCCGTTCGAGCGACGACCTGCAGACCGAGTACGGAGTCTCCTCCGAGCTCGAAAAAGCTGTCGTGAATTCCGATCTCTCCGAACCCCAGAACATTGCTCCAGGCCGCGGCGAGAGCGACTTCGGCGGGGTTCCGAGGCGCTTCAAACTCCGAGCTGAGGTCGGGGCGAGAGTGCGTGGTCTGATCGTCAGCTCCATCGCTGACTTCGTCGCGTCGATCCGCTCGCGTCCACTCTTCGACGCGCGCATTCAGATCGCCCGTCGAAATCGCGAGCGGCAATCCGGGCGGGAGATTGAGAACTCGACGGAACGCCTCGGCACCGTCGTCCGGCGTCATGTAGAAGTCGCCCTCTTTCAGCGCATCCAATAACCCCGGCTCTTTCCAACTGATCCAGTTGTCCCAGTTCACAGAGGTCCACGGAGTGGAGTCGCCGCGGTTGTGGCGCAACACGAAAGAGTCGACCAGCTTGTGAGCGCCGACGTAACCGACCATTCCCAGCAGACCGAGGTTGGCCGCCAAGGATGACTGAATGATGCAGAAGTCCACCGGCTTGTCGGCGAGCAGCTGCTCCAAAACTTCCATTCCCTCGAGCTTGGGTTGGAACTGAGCGATGCAATCTTCCCGCGTGGTGGCTTGAAGCATCGTCTGCAGCTTCTCGCCCCCCGCCGCGTGCACCACTCCGTTCAGTTCGCCGAAACGCTCCTCCGCTTCAGCGACCAGCTTCTGCATGACCCCGAGGTCGCTCGCGCTAGCTTGCGCGATCCAAACTTCGGCTCCGAGCTCTTCCAACTCGAGCAGCTTCCGAATACGCCGACTGGTCTCGTCGGTCTCCGGGTGAGCTGCGAGCCACCCCTCCCATTCTCCACGCGGGTGAAAGTCGCGACGCGATGTCAACACCAGCTTGGCACCCGGCGTCTCCGCCAGAACAACAGCCACTTCCAAACCGACGGAACCGAGACCACCGGTGACGAGGTAGTGCCCATTCTCGCGCATGAGCAGCGGCTTCGGATGGTCCGCGTCGAGCGCCGGAACGGGCAGCGCCTCGTGGGTTTGAATCCAACAGTAGTCCCCGCGATAAGCCACGAACGGATCTTTCGGCTTCGCCGCCGTCGCACGCAGAATCTCGGGGGCGAGCTCTGCTCCCGAGCGGCCCGTGTCGATCGCCCAGCACCTGAAGTACTTGCACTCTTGGGGAAGCGCCAAGCACGCGCCGAGAATGGAGGACTTTTCGGGGACGAGCGGCTCGTCGCCGGACACCGACATCGTGTCACTCGCGAGAACCACAACATCGATGGACCGCTTGGAATCGAGCGAGCCGAAGACCTGCCCAATCCGCAAGAGGCTGTAGAAGCCGTGGTCTAAATATTCGTCAGAGGTTTGAGCGCTCGTCTCACAGCCCCAACAGTGATAGACGACCTCCGGCATTCGGTTGCCCTGCTCCAGCTGCTTCTCGAGCGCCTCATAGTCCTCGCGACATGCCGGACGGACGGAGTACTCGCCTTTGGAGAGTTCAGCCATCTGCTCGCCAGCAACCACCGTCGTGACTCGCTTTCCAGCGGCGCGAAGCACCTTCGCCAGCTCGAGGCCGGGGCCCGACTGCGATTGAAAGATGAGGAACTCATCCTCATCCGGAATGGCCGACGCGTTTCCGAGCCCAGCCGACCGTCTCCACGACGGCGTGTAGAACCACTCCGAACAGTCGGACTTTCGAGCGGGCGCCAGTTGAAGCAAGCCGCTCTTGCCCGGCTCAACCCAAAACCGATCGCGCGCAAACGGATAGCCCGGAAGCGGAATGCGGCGGCGCGTCTCGCGCTCGTAGAACCCGTCCCAATCGATCGCTACCCGCGCCATCCAGAGCTGGCCGAGCGCGCCCAACACGTGATCTAAATCCCCATGCGATTCGCGCGGATGGCGCATCGAGGAGACGCCAACAAAGTTTTCGCTGCCCACTCGACGAGCGATGCGACTCGACAAGGTAGTCAGAGTGTTTCCAGGTCCAACCTCGAGCAGCACGCGGCCGGGATCTTCGAGCAAGCCCTTAATGCCATCTGCGAACCGCACGGCATTCCGCAGGTGTTTGGACCAGTAGTTCGGGTCCGTAGCGTCGGCGTCCGTAATCCAGGTTCCACTCAAATTCGAGAGGAACGGAATACTCGGAGCCTTCGGACTTGCTGCGCGAACGCGATCACTGAAGGGAGCGAGCACCGGCTCCATCATCTCCGAGTGGAAAGCGTGCGAAGTGTGCAATCTCCGGCACGCGACGCTCTCCGCTTCCAGTTGTTTCTCGTAGGAATCGATCGCCTCGAAGCTGCCCGAAACTACGCAGGCGGCTTCCTCATTGATGGCCGCGATGGACAAGCCGGCAGGCAAGCCGGGCTCCACTTCCGCAGCGGGCTTCGAGACGGCGAGCATCGCTCCGGCCGGAAGAGCTTGCATCAGAGCGCCCCGTTCAACGACCAAGCCCAACGCGATCTCGTAGTCAAAGACTCCCGCGAGCGTCGCCGCGACGTACTCGCCGATACTGTGCCCGATCATCGCCTGTGGCCGCAGGCCCCACTCCATCCACAAGCACGCCATCGCATACTCGATGATGAACAGCGCCGGCTGCGTAACCGAAGTCTGCGCCAACTTGTCAGCGGCCGCTTGGTCCTCACTGTCCGCGAAGATCACTTCGCGGAGATCGAAGCCCAAGCTCGACTTCAGTAGTTCGCAGCCTCGATCGACGCTCTCCTTGAAGGTCGGCTCCGTCTCGTAGAGCTCGCGTCCCATGCCCACGTATTGCGAGCCCTGCCCTGGGAAGAGGAACACGACGGGGCGCTCACCCTCCACCTGAACAAAGCTGCGAACGCGTTTGCGATCGATCGGATCCAACGCCGACAGGACGTCCGCCGCATCGCGCCCCGTAACAACGCGGTGGTGATCAAACTCCTTGCGGCCGATCTGCAAGGTGTACGCGACGTCAGCGAGATCCACGTCGGGATGAGCGCGCAGGTGATCGGCGAGGTTGGCGGTCGCGGCGTCCAGAGTCTTCGGCGTCCGAGCCGAGATCACGATCAGTTGCGCCGAACGCGAGGCCGAAGTCGGCCGAAGAGCCGGTGATTGTTCGAGAACGATGTGCGCGTTCGTGCCGCCGATTCCGAAGGAGCTCACCCCCGCGCGGCGCTGCTCTTCGTTCCACGTGGCCAGCGAAGTGTTTACGTGAAACGGCGTATTGGGAAAGTCGCAAGCCGGCGAAGGCTCTTCGCAATTCAAGCTCGGCGGGATCTCGCCGTTTTGAATCGACAGCGCAGCTTTGATGACGCCCGTAACGCCCGCCGCCGCATCCAAGTGACCGACATTCGTCTTCACCGATCCGATCGCGCAAAAACCGTTGTCCTCGGTGCTCGCCCGAAAGGCCTGCGTCAGCGCGGCGATCTCAATCGGATCACCCAACGTCGTTCCGGTGCCGTGCGTCTCGACGTAGTGAACGTCGCGCGCGTCGACCTCGGCCATCGAGAGCGCGTTCTGAATAACCTGCGCCTGGCCGTCTACGCTGGGCGCTGCATATCCAACTTTGCCCGAGCCGTCGTTGTTGATCGCAGAGCCTTTGATGACCGCAATCACCGAGTCTCCATCGGCGAGCGCGTCCTCCAATCGGCGGAGAGTCACGACCCCGACTCCGCTGCCGCCGGCGGTTCCCTCTGCTTTCGATGAGAACGCGTGGCAGTGTCCGTCGGGCGAATAGATCCCCTGCTCTTGATGTAGGTAGCCGCGCTTGTGGGGAAGCGAGACGGAAGAGCCCCCGGCAAGAGCGAGATCACACTCTCCGGACAAGAGCGACTGACTGGCGAGGTGAATCGCGACCGCGGAAGTCGAGCAGCTGGTCTGCACGTCGAAGCTCGGACCCTTTAAGTCGAGCTTGTAGGAGACGCGCGTCGTCAGGTAGTCCGTGTGGTTCCCGAAGAGAGCTGAGAGGCTAGCCGTATCCACGGACCCGCTCGTCATCAGGTTGTGCGTCAGATAGGCGTTCGTGCCAGTTCCTCCGAAGACACCGACCGGACCCGGGCAGCGCGACGGGTCATAACCAGCGTTTTCGAGCGAGCTCCAGGCGTACTCGAGGAAGAGGCGATGCTGCGGATCCATGATCTCGGCTTCGCGCGGCGTGTAGCCAAAGAAGCCCGCATCGAAGAGATCGTAGCCGTCGAGTAGCGCCGCTGCTGGAACGTAGTTGGGAGCGCGAACGACCGCCGCATCAACACCCGCTTCGATCAGCTCCTCTTCCGACATGAAGACGATGCTCTCGACGCCACCTCGCAAGTTAGACCAGAACTCGGAGACATCGCTGGCGCCCGGAAAGCGGCCGGCGACGCCGATGATCGCGACTTCGAATCCCGTCAGCTCTTGAGATGTTTCGTCCGTCATGACTTATCACCCTCGCTGGAATCCTGATCGGACTGCGACGGATCGGACTGAGACTGCTGAATGGCGTTCGCGATACCGCTGAGATCGGAATCGTCCCAGTCGAAGTCTTCGAAATCCGACACGGTGAACCCGCCGGAGTCGGGGTTCAAGCAGTGCGCGATCAGCTGGCGCAGCGTCGCGATGAAATCCTCCGCGACAGCTTCGATCGTCGCGCGCTTGTGCAGGTTTTCGCTGTACTCGAAATCCATAACGAGCTGGCCGCCGGAGATCAGTCCGTAGGCTTCGAGCGCGAACACGCGATTGCCGCTGGGATCCATCGCTGCTCCGAAAGGCGCCGACGAGTATCGGAAGCGAGCATCCGCGCTAAAGACTTGGTCGAACTGTCCGAGGTAGTTGAAGCCGACCACGGGAGTGGGAATCGCTTCAAGAGCCGCGCGCAACTCGGGGTCGCCGGACAGGTGACGAGCAACGCCGTAACCAAAGCCTCTGCCCGGGATGGCGCGCAGGCATTCCTTCGTCGAGCGAATCGCGTCGCCGGGCTCGAAGCTCGCGGCCTCGGTGATCCGAGCGGGATAGTCCGTGGTGAACCAACCGACGGTTCGCGAGAGGTCGACGCCGTCGACAACTTCTTCGCGACCGTGCCCTTCGAGGTTCAAGAGCTGCGTCTTCTCGCCGGTCCAGTTGGCGAGCGCGTGAACCATCGCGGTCACGAGAATGTCGTTGATCTGTGTGTTGTAGGCGCTCGGAACTTCACTGAGCAGCGAGCGCGTCTCCTCCTCCGTCAGCGAGACCGCCACTTTGCGCGCCGACTCTTCGTTGTTCGCGCCGTCCGGGAAGTCGAGCGGAAGGCTCGCTTGCGATGCGCCCGCCAGCTCTTTCCAAGACTCGATATCGGGCGCGAGTGCTTCCGAGTTCGCGTAGCGAGCGAGCCCTTCCGACCAACCCTTGTACGCGGTCGTCTTCGCCGGAAGTTTTGGCTTCTCGCCGCGCTCCAGCGCGTCGAGCGCCGTCTCCAGGTCTTCGAGCAGGATGCGCCAGGACACTCCGTCAACGACGAGGTGATGCACGATCCACAACATCTGCACCGGCTCGTCCGCTCCACTCTCGAACAGAACCACGCGCATCAGCGGGCCGTCCGAAATGGAGAGCGCGCGGTGATGTGTCGTCGCGCGATTCTCGAGCTCCGCTTGCCGTTCACTTGCGGGAAGCTGCGAGAGATCTTCGGTAACAACCGAAGTCTTCGTCGAGGCGTCTCCGATCTCGGCGATCTCTTGCGTCCAGCCACGATCGGTCGCGCGATAGCGAGCGCGCAAGATGTCGTGGTGTGCGATCAACTCAGCGAGCGCGGCTTCGAGCTGCTCGGTCGCCGGGCACTTCGCCACATCGAGGAGGAGCGGCATGTTCCAGTGCGAAGGCTCGGGCAGCTTCATGTCGAAGAACCAGTGCTGCACCGGAGTGAGCGGAAGGCTGCCCGTAACGGCCGCTTGACTCGAAGCGCCAGCAGCCTCCGCAGCACCACTGAACTCTGCGGCCGCTGCCAGTGCGGCGACGGTCTGGTTTTCGAACAGGAGTCGCGCGGACATCTTGAAGCCCGCTTGCTTGGCGCGCGAGACCACCTGAATACTCAAGATCGAGTCGCCGCCGAGCTCAAAGAAGTTGTCGTTGACGCCGACTTCGCCGAGGCCGAGAACGTCCGCCCAAATCTGCGCGAGCACCGTCTCCGCGC
Organism: Planctomycetota bacterium; assembly: GCA_029259635.1. Lineage (GTDB taxonomy): Bacteria > Planctomycetota > UBA1135 > UBA1135 > OFTM34. Next base: position 642,040 of record JAJDEU010000013.1, read on the forward strand.
CCGACTCCGCCGCTTGAAAGTCGCTCTCCAGTTCCGGCCGCTCACTGCCCGGTTCGGGCAGCGCTTTGCGATCGACCTTGCCGTTGGGCGTTCGCGGAAAGTCGTCGAGAAAGACGATCACAGCCGGCGCCATGAACTCGGGCAGAGTCTCGAGCAAGAAGTCGCGCAGCTCGGTGAAAGTTGGCGTCTCGAAACCCTCTTCGGTGAGGACGTAACCGACCAGGCGCTTCTCTTCGCCGTGATCCGATCGCGCGAGTACCGCCGTCTCCTTGAGCGCCGGGTGCGCGAGCAAAGCCACTTCGATCTCTTCGAGCTCGATGCGATAGCCGCGAATCTTGACCTGGTTGTCGAGGCGTCCGAGGAACTCGAGGTTGCCGTCTTCGAGGTGGCGCGCGAGGTCGCCGGATTTGTAGAGCCGCGCTCCGGGCGTGTTGCCGAACGGGCTGGAGACGAAGCGCTCTGCCGTGAGCTCGGGGCGTCGCCAGTAGCCGAGCGCGAGCGCGATGCCGCCGAAGTGAACCTCGCCGGGCACGCCCATCGGGCAAGGCGCCAGGTGCTCGTCCAAGACGTACATCTCGCCATTGTCGATGGGATTGCCGACCGGAGCAATCTCGTGCGTCTGCTCCAGGCAGTTGTAGACCGAGCTGAAGACGGTCGTCTCCGTCGCGCCGTACTCGCTGAAGAGACCTACGGTCGGCAGAGCGCGCTTGTGGTGCTCGACCATCTTCAACGGGCAAGCTTCGCCAGCGACGATCACCGAGTGCATGTTCGCGAGCTGCTCGGGATCCGCAGTCTCGAGAATCAATCGATAGAAGGAAGGCAGAGTCAGAAGATGCGAGACCTTGTGCTCTTGAATCACTTTCGGAATCTGCGCGATGTCTTTCTCGAGGCCTTCGGGAATCAGTTCGAGCGTTCCGCCCGCGCAGAGACTCCAAAAGATTCCGACGACCGAGCTGTCGAAAGCGACCGACGAGAGCAGCAGAAAGTTCTCGGGCGTGTGGCCGAAGTAGGCGATGCGCGCGCTGTTCGAAATCACGAGCTTCTCGTGCGTGATCACAACGCCCTTGGGCTTACCGGTCGAGCCCGAGGTGTAGATGATGTAGACGAGGTTCGCGGGCTTGACGTCGCTCGCGGGCTTCGTCGTCGGGTGCCCCGCGATCGCGCCCGCGTCGGCGTCGAGACAGACGATCTTCGCGTCTGTGCCCGAGAGATCGTCGACCAATTTCTCCTGCGTGACGAGCACCGGCGCGCTGGTGTCTTCAAGCAGGAACAACAAGCGGTCCTTGGGATAGGCCGGGTCGATCGGGACGTAGGCGCCGCCGGCTTTGAGGATGCCCACGATTCCGATCACCATCTCGAACGAGCGCTCGATGCACAGAGTGACGAGCGAATCGGGTCCGACGCCGAGCCCCTGAAGGTGATGAGCGAGTTGGTTGGCGCGCTCGTCCAGCTCTCGATAGCTAAGCTCGCGATCGCCCTGGCGAACGGCGACGGCATCCGGAGAACGCTTGACGGCCGCTTCGATCCAGTCGTGTGCGAGCCAGTCTTTCGGGTAGTCCGCGGTCGAGTCGTTGAAGTCGACAACGAGCGTCTGATGCTCTTCACGGCTGAGCACCTCGAGTCGGCCGATCTCGGATTCCGGTGACGCAATGGCTGCCGACAGCAAGGTTTCGAATTCACCGGCGAGGCGTTCGACGGTCTGCGCGGTGAGCGCGCTCGGGTCGTAGGTCAGAACAAGCTGGAGCGCGGAGCCGACCTCGCGGCACTCCAGGCGACACTTGAAGCGGTCGGCCAGAGCGAACTGATCTTCGATTTGAAACGTCAAACCGGCGGACTCGCAGCTCGGCAACGCGGCGTGGTAGTCAAAGCAGAAAGAGAGCGATTCGCCCGCTCCGTCTACGCCGAATCCCTGCCAGTCAAAACACTCTTGCCAGCGTTCGAGCTCCTCGGCGCGATTGCCAACCGCCACGAGCACATCTCGAAACAAGCTCTCTTTCTCGATCACAAGCGGCATCGGGAGATAACGCTCGAGCAGTCCCAGCGGCTCCTGCAACTCTTCGTACTGGCGCCCATTCGCGCCCATCCCGACGAGCAATTCGGATTGTGTTCCCTGCCGGCGCAAGAGCACGGCCCAGGTCGCGAGTGCAAAGTCGCGAGCGCTAGCCTTGCAGCTCGTCGCCGCAATCTCGAGCTGCGCCCAGGTCACGCACTTCACCACCGAGCGGTGTCGCTTCGTCTCGAAGGCCGCGTCTGCGTTCCTCTCAAAGGGCAATCGCAAGGATGCGCCTGCGACGAGTTCGGTCTCGCGCCAATACTCCAGGCCCGCTGCGGAGTCTTCGTCCAGGAGCAGCTCGTTCTGCCACGCCGCAACGTCCGCGTATTGCATCGCTTCGTCGTCGAACTCACCGGCCTCCGACTCCGTGGCGTAAGCCGCCGCCAGATCGGAGACGAGATTCACGAGTCCGTCCCAATCTGCAGTGAGCGCCGAAGCCGACAGGATCAAGTCGTGGCGAGTCGCCGAACTCCGCAGGCAGATCACGCGCAGCGTGGCGCTGTCCTTAGGATCGAACTGGGCCTCACAGATCTCGTCGAAACACTGGGTGAGCTCCGATTGGCGTTCTTCCGGACTGGAGCCGGCGAGTTCCCGAACCTCGATCGGAACCTCCACGCGATCCGCAATGAGCGGGTCCGACGCGGATCCACACGGAAAGCTCGTGCGCAAGATCTCGTGCTTTCGGACCACTCGATCGAGCGCCGATTGCAGAACTCCGGCATTCAACGTTCCGTCGATCGAGACGCGACATGCCGCGCTCCCGAGCGACTTCCCCGCCTCGTGCAGATTCCAGAGGCGACGCTGTTGCGGAGAAAGTTGACTTCCGTCCGTGTTCATGTGGCTGACGTTTCAAGGGGTCCGCGAAGAACCCACAATCAGGTCATGACTGGCCGTTGCCGTTATTCCGGGGGCGCAAGTCAAAGATGGAGCTGTAAGCGATGGAGAGGTCGTGCCGCCCCTTCAGGTCCCAGCCAGCCTCGTCGAACAGGTCTTCCCACTCCGGAATATTGGGGATGTACTGCCCCATCATGTCGTGAGTGAACTCGAATCCGAGTGTGAAGATCGGCGGATCACCGGGCGCCGGGAAGTCCGACCGATAGGTGTCGCTGAACAAGAACCTCTTCAGGTTCGGAAAAGCTTGGCGGATCGACTTGAACGCATTGAGGCAATTGGGCCGCGGCCACAGGTCGTGCCCCATGAAGAAGCAGAACAGCACTTCGACCTCTTCGAACTCCGGCTGGAAGACCAGGTTCTTCACATCGAAGTGAACGACCTGAACACGATCCTCAAGACCCGCTTGTTTGATCGAACGGCGCGCCAAATCGACAGCGCCTTTGTTGACCTCGACTCCCACACCTCGGAAATCCGGTCGAGCACGCGCGAGCCCCATCAGGCGCTCGGCACTTCCGCAACCCAGGTCTGCGGCAACCGTGAAGGGCTCCTCGTTCATCACCTCCGTGAAGTGTTCATCGACATAACGACCGCCGTAATCTCGGCCGGACATGGCGATGAATTTGCCGTCGCGACCGATGCCGTTGGTGTCGCAGTTGCCGTCCTCGACGATGCCCGCCAGGTTGTGCAGCAGATTTCCGTATCCTCGCACGAGCCACATGAAGTAGCCCTTGTCCGCGAAGACTTGATCGAACTCGGGACCTTTGTTGGCGATCTTGCGCTCGGCGTCGAGCTTGACGATGTCAAAGCGATAGAGCACCTGCATGATGCCGCCGATCGCCCAGTGGCTGAGACTCCGCTCCTCGCAGAACTTCTCCAAATCGAAGGGGTCCGACTCATTGAGAGCGTCGAGTAGGCCCAGTTCAAAGCTGGCCGAAATGGCCGAGGCTCCGATCGCCGAATTGAAGATCCGTGTAGATTCGTTAACCATTAAAAAAGCATTAAAGGGGCGTATTCACGCCTTCTGGTACGCTTGAGGGAGAATCCCGAGCGTGTAGTTAAGTTCACTTTAGCCGAAGGCGGCGCGGCGCGAGCAACTACCCGCGCAAAGTCCGGCAAGAGTGACGAGTTTTATAGGGGCTTGCTCCCGCCGCCGCTATGGAGCGGGGGTAGCCTGGAACTACGGGCGGTCTTTGGAGGCCCGTCGCGAGGGCATCGTGTACCTTCCCCGGCCCTTCGAACCCCACCACCCTCATGTCCAGCGGAAAACCGTCTACTCCGAGGCGAGGCGCGGGCGCTTTGTCGCCGGAACGCCAAGCACTCCTCGCCAAGCTCCTGGCGAAAAAGGGAATTCAAAGTCAGGCTCAGGCGAAGATTTCGCGCCGGTCAGAATCCGGACCAGCCCCCCTGTCTTTTGCGCAGGAAGCTCTGTGGTTCCTCGAGCAACTGGACCCCACGCGAGCCACGCACAACCAGCCCAGCGCTGTGCGGCTAACCGGTGCTCTCGATAGCGATGCGCTCGAGCGGGCATTGGGCGAGATCGTCCGACGGCACGAGCCCCTCCGAAGTCGGTTCGAAGTTCGCGACGGAAAGCCCTTCCAGATCATCGCGCCGCCGCAAGACTTTTCGCTCCCGCGGGTGGACCTCACCGATCGCTCGCCTCTCGACGCAGAGGCCGAAGGCCTGCGATTAGCCACGGAAGAGGCGCACAAAGGCTTCGATCTCGAGACCGGCCCCCTGTTTCGCGCGATCCTGATTCAAGTCGGCAGCGAAGAGCACATTCTGACGCTCAACTCCCACCACATCATCACCGACGGCTGGTCGATGGGCGTCTTTACGCGTGAACTTCAAACGCTCTACACGGCGTTCATGCGGGGCCAACCTTCGCCACTCGAACCGCTCCCCATTCAGCTCGCGGACTTTGCCATCTGGCAGCGCGAGAATCTCAAGGGCAAGGTGCTTGAGGACCATCTCGATTACTGGAAGGAGCAGCTCTCGGGCAACCTCACGAGCCTCGAGTTCCCGACCGATCGACCGCGTCCCAGCGTTCAGTCTTTCCGCGGCGGACACCACACCGTTCAGCTCTCGGCGAAACTCAGCAATGACTTACGCGCGCTCGCGCGAACGACGGGCGTAACGCCTTTCGCAACGCTCAATTCCGCCTTCCTCATCACGCTCTACTACACCTGTCGCGAGACCGACATGATCATTGGCTCAGCGGTTGCGCACCGCAATCGCGAAGAGCTGGAGGGCATGATCGCCTTCCTCGTGAACATGCTTGTCATGCGTACCGACCTGTCCGGAAATCCGACCTTCGGAGAGCTGCAGCGCCGCGTTCAGAAAGTGACTCTCGGAGCGTGGTCGCATCAAGACTTGCCGCTCAGCCGCATCTTGCGCGAAGTCGCCCCCGATCGTGACTTGAGCCGTAACCCCCTATTTCAGGTTCAATTCTCGCTGTTAACCCCCGACCACAATCCGGCCGTCTACGGTTACGGACTCTCTTCGGGCGACATCGAAAAAGTTGACCTTGGAGGGCTAGCCATGACTCCGATCGACGTTCACTATGATAATGCGCGGTATGACATCGCGGCCTTCTTGTGGGATATGCCCGAAGGCATTCAGGGCACAATTGAATACAGCAGTGACCTGTTTGATCCCGACACCATCGCGCATCTCGTCGAGCGTTTCGAGAAGGTACTGAATTCAGTCGTCGCCTCGCCGGGAGCTAATCTCGACACCTTCGTCGACGAACTCGATCAACTCGAAAGCGTGCGGAAGGCCGCAACTCAGAAAGCATTCAAGAGCTCCATGAATAAGGGATTGAAGTCGATCAAGCGACGCAAGTCGTCCACGCCCAGCGCTCCGCCCGCAGCAACGAAAGAGGAGCCGAACTCGTGAGCGACTTCGCAGCCAAGTACGACCCCGGCGTCCAAGTTGCAGCAGAGGAAGCTCTCTGTTTGCACCGCAATGAAAACCTGTTCGTCTCGACGGACTGGACGATCACCACAGCCCGTCAACTCGTCGAGCGCGCAGCCATTGGAAGCTATCCCGACGCGAACTCGGACGAGCTTCGCGGCGCGCTCGCCAAGCTCTACGGCGTCGAGCGCGAGAACATCTTCGTCGGTAACGGATCCGACGAAGTCTTGGCCGATTTACTGGGGCTACTGCGACCGAAGTACGACTCGGTTCACACCCTCGATGCGTGCTTCAAGGTCTACGACATGCTCGCGGAACGCATGGACTTCCAGCAAAAGGTCCTGCCCGGCAACACCTTTGAGACCGGTCACCTCGACTCCAACGGATTTCGCGGACTCGCGCTCATCGACTCGCCCAATGCGCTTACCGGCCGCAGCGTCCCGCGAGACGAGATTCTCTCCCTGGCAGACGACCCAGACTCCTTCCTGATTTGGGACAACGTCTACGGCGAGTACTCCGGGGACGAGCTCCCCACTCCCCAGGCCAAGAACACGGTCTACGTCCGCAGCTTCTCCAAGTTCTACGGCCTGGCCGGACTGCGCGTCGGCTATTGCATCGCCGATGCCGCCATCATCGATGAGATGCTCGCCCGCAAGGACGTCTTCAACGTCAACAGCTTCGCACAGGTCATGGCCCTTGAAGCTCTCCAGCGCCGACCCGAATTCGAAGCACTTCGCGATCAACTGGTCGAATGCCGGACGTCACTGATCGAGCGCCTGGAAGCGCTCGGGTTCGAGGTCCCGCCGACCAACTACGTCGCCGTCCTCGCGACCCACCCGGACTTCAGGGCCGAGTTCCTCCAGGCCGAACTCCTCGCGCGCCACGTCGTCGTTCGCCGCTTCGCCGGTGAGGTTACGTCCAACTTCATCCGCATCACCGTCTCTCCGCTGGAGACGATGGATAAGTTCCTCGAAGTCCTCGCCGAGATCGTCGGCAAGTAGCCCCCGCCCTATTCCACAAGCCGCAACGCGGCACGCCGCACTATGGACTCCGGACCCCAATTCAAAGTCGTTCTCAACCACGAAGAGCAATACTCCATCTGGCCACTCGAGCGGGAGAACGCGCTCGGCTGGAAGGACGATGGCAAAGTCGGCACCAAAGAAGAGTGCCTCGCCTACATCGCCGAGATATGGACGGATATGCGTCCGCTCAGTCTGCGCCAGTCCATGTAAGAGTCGCGAGCGGCGTGGGTTTCGGCCCGCCCAGCTTGTCTAAGAGCGCGAGGTGTAGCCGTTGGAGTAGCCGCACTCCGCGACCAAACGGCGCCCGATGCCGTGCGTTGGATCGGATCGAACCCGAGCGAGCCCAGCCTTGAGAGTTCGATGCAAGCCGCGCAGCTCGGTGGAGATCGGCGCTTCGGGTTCCGCGATCACGACGGCCGCACGCTGGTTTCCCGCGCGCCGGACGGCGGAGTCCTCGGGCAACGTCGCGATCAGATCGGGCTGGCAGCCCAGGAAGCGATCCGAGACGCTGCGGATCCGCCTTGCGGTCCGATCACCCTCATCCTTGGTGTCGGTGCGGTTGACGACGAGCTGAACATTGGCCTCTGGATTTCGGCCATAGAGAACCTTCAAGAAGGCGTAGGCGTCCGTCATCGCGGTCAGGTCCGGAGTCGTGACGAGCAAGACGCAATCGCAGGTCGCTGCGAACGCCGCGGTCTGTTTCGAGATCCCGGCGGCAGAGTCGATCACGAGATACTCGTACTCGTGCTCCAGGTGTTCGATTCCCGATGCGATCAAGTGCATCTCGTAGGCGGTCAGCGAGGCCATGCTGGAGATCCCCGAGCCGGCGGAGAGTAGGTCGAGACCCGGCCGACAACGCTGCACGATTTCCGGTACGGAGAGCCGCCCATCAGTCACGTCGATGAAGCTGTACTCGGGAGAGACGCCTTGCAAGATGTGTGCGTTGCCGATGCCGAGGTCGGCGTCGACGATCAGAGTAGACCCCTCTTCGGCAAGCATGCTCGAGAGCGACGAGGTCAACACCGTCTTCCCCGTTCCGCCCTTGCCACTGACCACACAGATGGAGACCGCTCGTCTCTCGGGAACCGAGTGGCCTTTAGCTCCGGGCGGTGCTCGATCGAAGCCGTTCGTCTCGCCGGATCCGTTCGTCTCGGACGCGCTCGAAGGATCGTCGACGAAGACTCCTCGGCGGGCGGGCGCCGGTCCAATCGCGGGCGCCATTCGACGCTGGACCGCGAGACGCAACAGTTTCCGTGCTTGACCCCAGTTCATATGCCGGTGCGAAGAAGCTGCTAGGTAAACAGCTGCCACAAAGCGTTGAGAGACAGTGGAGGTGCAGACCGCACCCTGCCTCATCTACCGGTCCCGAAAAAGGGGGTCTTTAATCCTGAAAGGCGCGAAGCTCTTCGGCGGTGAGAATATCCGCCTCACCCAGATCCAGAGAAGCCGAGGTCTCGGGCAATTCAGGCAGGTTTTTGGTCAATTCCGGGCTCATTCCGGGCAATTCAAGCGGCCCAGAGTCCATTCCCAGAGACGAGACATAGCGACCCAAGACTTCTTCGACGAAGAAGTCCACCTGTGCCAAGCTCCGCAAGGCGCGCGGCTCATGGTCGGGTGCAACCGATCCGTGCACGCGGTCTCCCACCAACTCGAGTCGAGCTAAGCCGGCGCCGCGGAAGCTCCAAGTCAGTCGAGTTCCGGAGACGGCAAGCAACAGATCTTCGTCGACACGTGCCATGCGATCGATGGCGTGCCGGGCGATGGATTCGAGATCGGGACCGAGGCGACTGAGGAAGGCTTCCTCCGTCGCGGTTCCGGCAGCGGCGAGCACCTGGGATTCCCCACCGACGGTTGCGAGGAAAACGTTTTCGCCACGCGCGCTCTTCACACACCGCACCTCAAAGAGTTCGACAGCGGAGCCGAAGAGCGGCTTCAATCGCGCAACCAAGCTCGGCGAGAAACTCTGCGCGACGAGCAAGACTCGAGGTGGTTGGTCGACGCGCAAGCGCGGCTCCTCAAAGTGCGCTGCGAGAACGGCCGCGTTGTGCTCCGCAAAGCTGAGAGCTTCGAGAGCAGCGAGTACGGGCTCATCCCCCTCCGCTTCCACCAAGAGCACGAGCACGAGGCGCCCGGAGCGTTCCACCGCGACAAGGTCCGCACGAAAACGCTCGGACAGTTCAAGGTCGCGGTCGAGGATCTCGAGACCCGGAAAGTTTCGTTCCAGGGTGCCCTCGAGTGACAGCAGGCTCGGATCGCTTTCCTTCATGGCAAAATGGTACAGGTCGGGAGAAGGCGAATCCACGCGCCTATTCGCGCGGAGTCCTGAATGTGGAGGTAGACCTCGAAGCGGAGCTCTTCTTCGGACGAGCGGGGAATCCGATCAGGGCGTCGGTTCGCGCCCGAAAAACATGGGTCAGGGCCACCGCAAGCGCGTCCGTCGCATCCAGCCCCACTCCGAGGTCTCCCGAGTCCAACGTCCGAGCGACGAGCGCAGCGACCTGTTCCTTGCTGGCGGCACCGCTGCCCGTCACCGCTTTTTTTATCTCCATCGGCGCGTACTCATGAACGTCGAGGCCGCACAACCCGCCGCAGGCCAGAACCACGCCTCGGCCTTCCCCGATTCGGAGGGCGGACCGCACGTTCTGTGCCGCAAAAGCCGATTCCACGGCGAGCACCGTGGGCCGGAAGCGCTTGATCAGCCCGTCGATCTTCTCGCGAATATGCCCCAGTCGCTCGGCGATCGCCTGCCTTTGGCCCACTCGGAGAACGCCCGCGGTCAGCAGGCGCGGCCCGGAGGGAGCCACGACGACGAGGCCGTAGCCCACCATGCGCGTACCGGGGTCCACCCCCATGACGATCGGCCAGGCACTTCCGGGCGGAGGCCGGAGCTCCAACTCCGGCTCGCCCTCCAAGCCTCGATCACTTTGCGCGCCCGATTCTGATTGGGATTCTGTCATGAATGTGACTCCGAGTCTGGTGAAGCGCGCGCTCCGATTCCAGTGTTCCGTCGAGCTTCGCGATGACTGCTGGACACGCGCACCGATTAATGACGACTATCCGCATCATGAAGGACTCTTCCCCCACGGCGGCCGCCGTCCTGGTCGCAGCTGGAAACTCGACGCGCATGGCCGCGCGTGGAGTGACCGAACGCAAGCCGTGGTTGGAGCTGGCGGGAACCTCGATCCTCGAGCACACGCTGCGCGCCTTCAACGCCGCCGACACCATCAGCGAGGTCGTGATCGTCACGCATCCCGACGACGTCGACACCGTCAAGAAACTCGTCGCCGAGAACCCCACCTTCGCGAAGGTCCGCGCGGTCACCGAGGGTGGAGCGGAGCGCGCAGACTCCGTTCGGCTAGGAGTGTTTTGGTGCGGCTTCGATGTGGATGTCATCGCGGTTCACGACGCCGCGCGGCCGCTGATCGAGCCGGCGACCATCGACGAGACGGTTCGTCGCGCCGCGATCGATGGCGCTGCGCTGGTGGCGCTCGCCGTTCGCGATACGATCAAGCTGATGTCCGAAGACTGTCCGGGACGCGCACAGGTCGAGAGCACTCTCGACCGTTCGCTCTTATTCGCGGCGCAGACTCCCCAGGCCTTTCGGGCGACAAAATTTCGTGAGCTGATCGGACGCGCCGAGCTGGAACGCCTCTCTCTCACCGATGACTCGGCCCTGTGGGAGCGCTATGAGGGTCCGGTCACCGTCGTGCCTGGAACGCCGACCAACCTCAAGATCACATCCCCCGAGGACCTGGAGCTCGCTTCCACCCTGCTCGCCAACCGAGACCGAATGGAGCCACACTCATGAGTTCACACCGCGTCGGGACAGGGTTCGATCTGCATCGCTTGGTCGCGGGACGGCCCTGCATCCTGGGCGGAATCGAGCTGGACCATCCGACGGGACCGTCCGGGCACTCGGACGGCGATGCGGTACTGCACGCCGTCACCGATGCGGTCCTCGGTGCGGCCGGAGCGGACGACATCGGCACGCTCTTTCCGGACACGGATGAGCGTTGGAAGGGTGCCGACAGTGCCGCGCTCCTCGAACAGGCAATGAAGCTCGTTCGCGAAGCGGGCTTTCAGCTCGTGAACGTCGACATTGTGATCGCCACCGAAGGCCCGAGGATTGCGCCGGTACGGGCGAAGATGCGCGAGCGGATCGCCGCGCTCTTGGGCGTCACCAGCGGCGAGGTGAACGTGAAGGGCAAGACGCTCGAGGGTCTTGGAGCTCTCGCGGACGGTGCCGGCGTCGCCGTGCAGGCGGTCTGCCTGCTCGAGCGCAGCTAATCGAGAGCGCGCCCAATCAACAGGTTTCGCTGGCAGGTGGATGGCTCTCGGCCTGTGAGTGCGGAGTGAGAATGCCCGCGCCTCCGCTCAAGCTCTGCAAGGAGTGCAAGCGCGAGTAAGTCTTGTCGCTCTTGACCAACTCGTCGTGCGTTCCGAGCTCAACCAGCTCGCCGTCCTCGAGCACCGCGATTCGATTCGCGTTTCGAATGGTCGATAAGCGGTGCGCGATAACCAAGACCGTTCGATTTGCCATCAGACGGTCGAGCGCATCCTGAACCTTCACTTCGGACTCGGTGTCGAGCGCGCTGGTCGCCTCGTCGAGAATCAGAAGCGGCGCGTCGCGCAGAACGGCGCGCGCGATGACGATGCGCTGGCGTTGACCGCCGGACAAGCGACCGCCCGCATCGGCGACGTCGGTGTCATAGCCCTGTGGCAACGACTCGATGAACTCGTGAATGTTCGCGGCTTTCGCAGCGTCTTCAATCTCCGCGTTCGTCGCGCCGGGTTTGCCGTAGCGAATGTTCTCCCCGATCGAAGCGTGGAAGAGGAACGGGACTTGATCGACATGCGCGCAGGTTGCGGACCAGTCGTCGCGGGATAACTGCCGCAGATCCACGCCGTCCACCGTGATCCGGCCTGAGGTCGGATCCATAAACCGGCACAGCAGGTCGGCCAATGTGCTCTTGCCCGATCCCGACGGTCCGACAACGGCCACGGTCTCGCCAGGCTTGATCTCGAGCGAGATCGAGTCGAGCGCCGCGTCGTCCTCTTTTCCGTAGCGAAGCCCGACATCCTCGAATCGAATCCCTGTGCCGAGGCTCGAAATGGCCGTCGGCTGATCGGCTTCGACCACGTCGACCTTCTCGTCAAAGATCTCCTGAAGGCGCTCCGAAGCGCCCACGGATTCTTGCACCTTTGTATAGGCCTTCGTGAAGCCTTTAACGCTGGTGTAGGCCCGCGACATCATCAGGAAGAAGATCAGCAGCTTGCTCGGATCACTGACGAGATCGCCATTAATCGTGAGCAATCCGATCGGGAGCAAGAGCACCGCAAGCCCGCCTTGGCTGAACAGGAGGGTCCACGCATCGGTCGTCGCGATCGCGCGAACCATCCCCATCGTGTGCTTTAGATACTTCTCGCTGACGGTTCGAAAGGCTTCCGTCTCACGCGCCTCAGCTCGGTAAGCCTTGACCGTTCGAACTCCCTGAAACATCTGCGTCATGGCTTGAACCGAAGCGCCGAGCGTCGTCAGACTCTTCGTTGAGCGCTTTCGAATCTTGCGGGAGAGCACGCCGATGGGCACCGCCAAGAGAGGAAGCGCAATCAAGATCCCGAGCCCCAGTCGCGGCGCTGCGATAAATGCAGCTGTAAACGCAAAGATGGCGTTCGCGGGTTTCTCGATAAAGTCCCGCAGCATGTTCTGAATGGTGCTGAGCAACTTCTCGACATCAGCACTGACCCGCGACATCAAGTCACCGAATCGCCGAGCACGGTGATAGCCCATCGAAAGGCTCATCAGATGCTCGGCCAACGAGAGGCGCAAATCGACGACAACGCGCAGGGACAACCAGCGCGACAGCATGGTGAAGGCGAACTGCGAGCTTGCGGAGAGAAGTGCCAGGCAAAACGCCAAGCCCACGATCACATAGAGCGCCGTTGTTCGAAATTCCTCCGGGAATTCGACGGCGTTCAAGTCCCTCCCTTCGGCGACCCAGCCCAGCAGTCGATCGAATGAATCCGAGATAAAGTCCGACGGTACAACTCCGGCCGACTCCGGAAGCTCGACCTCCTGCCCCGGAAAGAGCACGTACTTCCAGAGCGGCGACAGCAAGAACAGGATGGCTGTAGGACCCACCGAAGCCAGCAATCCGAGCACGACGACGGCGAACATCGCGACGACGCGGTTCTTCAGAAAAGGCCAGATGAGCCTCCAGCTAGTTCGAATTGAAGTCTTGGTCTTCATGCGCGTGCGTCGAAACGCTGTCGGTGTGGTGGAAGCGAGCAGCCCGCATTAGTGGAAGCGGGTAGGTTGCGGAACGAGTTTGATTCCACAGCCATGGCGAGCCAGTCGGGTACACAGCTGGCCAGATGTGCACCGCTCACGGGATGGACGATGCTGATCGCAAAATGCAAAGCGAGGCAGGTGGATGACCTGCCCCGCCGATGAGCTGCCCCGCCGTCGTTCAGAGCGAAAACAGTCTAGAGCGGAAACGCGGGAATCACCCGCGATGGAGAAAAATCTCGGCCCTACGCCGTTCTCGAGCCCTCTAGAGCCCCTCGACTTCAGCTTCCGCCATGGCCTGTGCCGCGAACTGGTTGAACCGTACTTGCAGATAATCCATCTCGATCGAGGGGCGATGAGTGGCGTCCGCAAGGTCGTAGCTCTTGATGGCAGGCGTACGAGATTTCACGCGTGCGATGTAGTAGCCATAGGGTCCCTTGTAGGGTCCGCCGATTTTACCGGTCTCGATATCGAAGAAGATCGCGTCCCCCACCGAGCTGCCGTTGATGAAGATCTCGAAATCATTCTCGGCGACCATCTGCAGCAGCGAGTTTCGGTTCTTCGGACCGAACTTGCCTCGATTGCGCAGGCTCCCTCTTTGCGGTTCACCCTTTTGCGACTCGGGTACGGGCGGGTCCCAGAAGTCCGAGTTGGCGAGGAGAATCTCATCCCAATTTCCACCTTCAGCAATCTCGCGCGAGACCTTAATGGCACGTTCCTTCGCCGTCTCCCACCCGTTCTCTTTCCACTCCGCCATCGTGAAATCGTAGGCCGACAAGAGGATCACTTCGGCCTCCACTTCCTCCAGGCCCAACAATCGATTCACGCGGTCCATGTGTTTGCCGAGGTTCACGTCATTGAACTCATCCTTGATCAGAGTCCGGTAAGACTCGATCCCGCGGTAGTAGTTCCGATAAGCGCTCATCGAAGGAAACCGCTTGAATCCGAGTACTACGGCTTGCAGGGGGAAAATCGTTTCACGGTGACTTTCGTCGAGCTCTTCCCACATCGTCTCAAAAGTTTCGTCGTCCATGTAGGCTCCGAGCTTTACGAGCGCTTGGCGCATCGCCGTAACCTTCGCAAGCCACAACCGAGTGCGTCGCCACTCGATGGGAGCTAACCGCCCTTTGATCTGATTGAAGATGTCTTCGGTGCGAATCTCGGCGCCCTCAACGGTCATCACGAGTTCCGCCGGAATTCCATCTTGCGCCGTCCGAATGTCCAAGCCCTCTTCAATCGACTGCAGGATGGGACCGCGCAGCAACATGTTGTACTGGAGTCGACTTTGCTTTGAGGCCTCGTCGATGAGCCCCGCGGCTTTCCGCTCTTTGTACGCGGCGATTAGGCTCTCCATGTACGCATTGCCGTCTTCGCTTTCTGCGCCCTCTTCTCCGTCTTCGCCCGAGTCAGAAAGGGCTTTAACCGTCGCCGGCGGCCACTCCTCCGGATTCTCCGGCAAGAAGACGTAGCTGAAGAGCAACATTAAGCGAGTCTGAGAGCGCCAGCTCGTCTGGTCGATATTGTTGTTCGCGAGGATCTCCTCTTCGGTCAACCGGTCACCGTACTCGGCCTTCATCTTCTCGCGAGTACTCGCGATCATCTTCTCGACCTCCGCGTCCAAGTCAAAGTCCGCCAGGGTCAATCCTTGGTTCTCCATCTCTCGCTGAATGATGATCTCTAGCTTCCGGGTTTCGATCTCCCGTTTCCCGAGGCGGTAGGCCAGCTCCCGGTGAATGGCGGCCGTTGAAATCAACTCGCCATTAACGATCAAGTCGGCGGGAGACTCATCGGCTTCGGAGAGTTCCGAGGCCGCGATCGGTGCGGACGAGAGCTCCGAGCGCAGCGCGACCGGCGCTGAAGAGACAGGCGCTGAAGAGACAGGCCCTGAGAGGAGCAGGAGAGAGGAAGCGAAACAGAGGAGACTAGACATAGAATTGAACTGTGGAAGAAATGGACTTCAAGCCCTACGAACGATGGCCACTCGAGTGAGGATTATCGGAATCTCGTCCGGTGAAAAATGAAGCGCGGATTCTAGGCAATCGGAGCCCCCAGCCCATCGGCCACATTGCACGTGCCGCTTGAAATCGCTTCCGAGGCGGCGCGGCTGAAGCTCTCTGCCACCGCTCGACCCTAAAATAGCCGATTCGACACCGGCCGAGCCTTACGCGAAGGCTCCTCAAGGCCACGAATGCGGATAAGATTGCACCCTGGATATGAAGTACACCCCCCGAACGATTGCCTTTCTCTGTGACCTGATTCACCCGCCGATGACGCCGGATCCGCGTCCCATTCAGCGCCTTCACAACGCGCAGTTCGAAGGGGGTGACCCGGCTTACAAGAGCTACAACGTCACGGCCGAAGGAGCGCTGCTCTCCAATCCCGTCTCTGCGCCCAGCGCCAATTCCTCCGTCGCATTCCTCGGCGACCGAATTCGATTTCGGGAGGAGCTCTCGGGCCTCACGGTCGAGAGCTTCGCGGAACGCGTCCGCACGATCTGCGAAGCGGTGATTCCGCTCGTTCCGATCCAACTCTTCACGGCCCAGCAGGTCACTGTTCGAACCTTGGTCAATCCGCGCAACTTCCCCGACAGCCGAGCCTTCATCAAGGCCGGAATGTTCGGATTCGACGGAGAGGTTGGCGAGTTTGGACGCGAGCCGCAGCTGTACGGAATGCGGATGGTCTTCCCGCCCAGTCCCGAAGATCCGAGCGCCCACGCGCTGCGCATCGAGTCCTTCAACTCGGACCCGCGCTCCGTCTTCGTCGAGAATCAAGCCACCTTCGGTCCGACCGTCCTGCAAAACGGTCTGCAGCCGCTCGAACAGAACGTCCACAGCGCCTACCAATTCGTCGTCGAACGCGCGCTCAAGTTCCTCTCGCTCTTCGACGCGCATCAAGAAGCTTGAGCCCGACTCCTCGCTTCGCGACGCTCCTCTTGAGCGCTTGTTTCGCTTTTCCTAGCTGCGCCGAGAGCACGCCCCCCATTCGCTGGCCCGAAGGAACGGCGGTTCTCGTCGGCTCTCTGCCGATCTCACGCGCGGAGATCGAGTCCGTTGCCGACTCGCTCGCCCTCGTCAATCCGATCCACACTCGGCTTTCGCTCCGCCGCGAAGCCCTCCTCGCTCAACTCTTTCCCCGAGCGGCCGCACGACTTGCCGGCGGAGAGCTCGTCGAACTCACCCGGCAGAAGGCCGAAGCGGGCCTCTCTATCTTGAAGGGCGACTCGGAAGGTCCGATGCCCTTTGTCTTCGAGCGGACGGGATTCACTCTGGAGCTCGGGTTCGACCTCTGGAGCCGCAGCCGCGAACTCGAAGTGGGAACCTGGCAGGGTCCGTTCGAGGGCATTGGAACCTGGTACGTGATTCAAGTTGTCGCGCGTGACACTGGGCCCGAAGGCGAGATTACCGGCGAAGAAACTTCCGGCGGCGAGGGCAAGCAGATTGAGCTGCACTACGCCGAATTGAAGTGGGCTGAGTGGAGCTTCGTAGACGCCGACTGGGACGAGTCGAACTGCCGGGAGATTTGCGCGGCGGCCGGGGTCGTCGCCGTAGACCCCAAATTCGACGACCTGATTCCGTTTACCTACCGGCGGAAAGAAGAGCGCTGAACGAGGCGCACCGAACGGCCAAGTCGCGCTCTATTTGACCAGCTCGAGAGCAGCGGCGAGGAGTTCGTCTTTGCTCGCCGTAGCTCCCGCGACGGTGCGTTTCACCTCTACGGTCGGAGCCACCCCCTCCCCGAGGAGGGAGTCGCCATTCGGCAAAACGGCAAGCGAAGCCGTCCACTGCAGACGGTAGCCGCCGGGCAGCTCGAGGTGGTGCGTCAAGCCGATCGCTCCCGCGGAAGTCTCGCCGACAATATCTCCCAACTTGAGTGAGGCGACGAGCCCGAGCAGAACCTCCGCATCGCCGGAGACCGTTCCATTGCTGAGAAAAATCGAGTCGCCCTTGAACTCCGGCTCCGCCGGCTCGATCTCGCTCCGGAGTTTCTCCCAATCGCTCTTCTTTCGATTGGGCCGCGTACTCACGGGAATCCGCCACTCCACATCCTTCACTTTCTTCCCGGTGAGGTGAGCGATCACACTCTGGTACGGCATGCCTTTCAAGCCATCGCGCAAGTCGAACACCACGGCCTTCGCTGCTGCCAACCGCTCGGCTTCTTTCGCGAATTCCGCCTCGGTGAGCCGCGCGAGATTGACGTAGATAACGCCGGCCGCCGCATCGGACAGGTGTTCCGGGCGAGCCTCAGCCATGGGCCCTCGGATGTGCGTATCCAGATAGTCGACGTTGATGGGGGGCTTGCCACTGGCCAAACTCACTCGCATCTGGACGCGCTCGTTGCCTGCGCGCCGACGCATGGCGGCCAAGACTTCGCGACCTGCCAGCTGTTCGGACATACCGGCATAATCCTTCAGCAGGTCGCGATAGAAATCCCCCGCAGGTCGCCTACCGATTTGCAGAACAACATCGCCGGGGCCAACTCCAATATGACTGCTCTTCTCCTTTGAAGCGCGAGTGATGACCAGCTTGCCTTCGATCCAATCCCAACTGACGGGGATGTTGTTGACGCGCCAGTCGCTCGTGTGCTCGACCCTGGCCTGACCGTCTTGAAGCGTGGCGATCATCCGACGCAAGGTCGACAAGAACTCTTCCTCCGTCTTATCCGAACCCGCCGACTGAATGGCCACTTCAAGAGCTTGTTCCCAATCCGCCTTCACTTCGTCGAGCAGCGGCGCAAAGTGCTGCACCGCATTCCACGCCAGAAGCACCGATGAGATTCGCGTCGCTCGATCGAGCCCTGACCATCCCGCCTCAACCTCGACAGGAGCCACGCCCATCGCTTCGATCTCATCGGTATGGGGAATCGTGCCGGCCTCGTCCGCGTAGAGAGTCGTCGCTAGCTTGGCGACGACGAAAGCGCCCACGTCAAAGTCCATCGCCTTCTCGGGCTTCAGCCATCCGCGTGGCAACTTGCCCTCAAAGGGCTCGCGCTCTCTCTCGCTGGAAAATCGTTCACTACTCGCTTCACGAGCAAAACCGGTGTGCGTCCATCGCACCGCCGACGTACCCGTCGCCTCTTTGGGTTTATCGAGAAAGGCCGACTTGCTGTGCGGCCGCTTGCCCTTGGCGAACAGTCTCAAGGTCGGTGCGACCGAGGCGAAGTGCGCCTCGAGCAACGCACACAACTCATTGGAGTCATGGGCACTTTCCACGGCGAGCACGCCCCCGCGAGCCAGCGCGTTCCAATCGGCCACCGCCGCTTGGTCGGACGGGTGGTAGTACTGAAGCAGCCCGAGCACACGCCCAAGGACGATGAAGTTCTTTACCGTGCGCTCGTCAAGTTCGGTGGGCGGAAGCGGTTTAAAGCTGGGTAAGTCGCCCAACACGGCGAGCTCGATATTGTCGACCAGCACCGTACCGCGGCCTTTGTGAATGAGGCTCATCTCGAGCTCTTGGATTTCATTCCCAATGAATCCGACCAGCTCGTACACGCGCCAGCTTGTGTCCTTGATCGGCTCGCCAATCGTTCCTGCAATCAGGACCTCGCGCTTGCCCTGCGTCTTGCCCTGCAACATCAATCGCGCCGTCGTACCCGCTTCGGATACACGAACGGCCGCGCGGAAGGCCACGCGCTTTCCCCGAAAGTCGGCGACGTCCATCTTTTGAAAAGTACGTCCATATCCCTCGGGGAGTTGCTCACCTTCGTAAGTGAGCGCGAAGCAATAACGGCCTTCGTGTGCGCCTTCGTCGGAGACCTTGCTTCGATAGCCCTCGGCATAGCCCCATCCGTCGAGCTCCCACGTCTTCGGAACGGCGTACCCCGGCAGATTCTCGAAGTTCAGCTGATAGTCAGCTGCCGAAACGGAAATCGTCGACGAGAGCAACAAACTGAGCACGAACATGCTTCCTCCTCCAGAGACAGAATCCGAAAAGGCCTCACCCCTTTCGGCCGATTGCGAGCGGCGATATTGAGTACACCGTGAAAACGCCGGAGTAGCGCCACTCCTTCTCCATAACTCGTTTTTTTCGGAGAGACCGATCGCTCCGTTCCCCATCTTGAACCCGCTAGCTCCAATCTCCCCGCGGGTCACGCCACTAGCTAACCGAAGGCATACATCCCCTCGAATCCGCGCGCGTCCCACGGACCAACCCGCTCTGCGAATTGCCGCGGGCGCCTCGCCCCCCGATGTGAAGGGGCTTCCCTTCCTGGGCCAGTGGTTTCGGGCCAGCTTGGAGCCCGGAAATGCAGCCGCAGCCGTGGCTTCAGCGGGCACGAGCCAAACGGAGGCTCCCGCGTACCGTCCTGGCCCGAGGACACCGCTCCGGCAGCGGTGACTGAAACGCCGCGCTTCTAGAGGTCCTGGACTTCCGTTACGAGGTCTTGAAGAGCTTGCTTGGCGTCACCGAAGAACATCAGCGCGTTATCCGCTTCGAACAGCGGATTCTTGATCGCAGCGTAGCCGTGCGAGAGGGAACGCTTGATCACGACGACGGTCTGCGCATCCCAAACGTTGAGAACCGGCATGCCCGCGATCGGTGATGTCGGGTCGTCATTCGCGCACGGGTTACAGACGTCATTGGCACCGACGACGATGACGAGGTCCGTGTTACTGAATTCCCCGTTGATCGAGTCGAGCTCAAAGAGCTCCTCGTAGGGCACGTCTGCCTCCGCGAGCAACACGTTCATGTGTCCGGGCATCCGACCCGCGACGGGGTGGATGGCGTACTTCACGTCACAGCCCTTGCTCGACATGTAGTCCGCCAACTCGCGCACCTTGTGCTGAGCTTGGGCAACCGCCAAGCCGTAGCCGGGTACGATGATCATCGACTGGGCGACGTCGAGGAGCTGCGCGACCTCTTCGGCCGAAGTCGACTTGACGTTCGTGTAGCCCGTGTCCTCCTTCTCGGAGGCCTCGCCGAACTTGGCGAAGATCACGTTGGTCAGCGAGCGATTCATCGCTTTGCACATGATCATCGTCAGGATCAGACCGGCGGCGCCGACGATCGATCCGGCGACGATCAACAGGTTGTTCTCAAGGACGAAACCCGTCGCGCAGGCAGCCAAGCCCGAGTAGGAGTTGAGCAGCGAGATGACGACCGGCATGTCCGCTCCGCCGATCGGCAGAACAAGGCCAATGCCCAGCGCGAGTGCCACGCACGTCAAGAGGACTTGGGCGGTCAGGATCGTCGAGTAGGAGTCCGCGGCGAAACCGCCCCACCAGCACAGAACCAAGGCTCCGACCAGGAGCAGGACGTTCATCGCCTGCGAGCCGAGCAGCCCCTTGCGACTCGAGTTGACCTTGCCCGACAGCTTGCCGTAGGCGATCAGGCTCCCGGTGAGCGTCACGGCTCCGATAAAGATCGAGGCCACGATGGCGGCAGCATAGTGCCCACCTCCAGCGGAGACGGTTCCGATCGAGAAGCCGTCGATCATCGCCGAACCGGGATCTCCCATCGTCGAGATGTAGAAGGCCGTTGTCGCGAGCGCGACGAGCATCGAGCTCGCACCGCCGAGGCCGTTGAAGAGGGCGACGAGTTCCGGCATCTCGGTGAGCGGCACTCGCGTGGCAAGCAGGAGCCCGATAACTGCGCCGACTACCAAGCCCGAGATCAGGATGGGGCCGCCGACGACATCCCAGAGCACGATCATGGTGACCGCGACCGCCGCAAACATGGCGATCGAAGCCAGCCAGTTTCCGCTTCGCGCGGTTCGAACTCCGGAGAGCCGCTTGATTCCCAGAACGAACAGGAGGGCCGCCGCCATGTAGACGTACTCAGCGGCTTCGGCGCCTCCGCCGGTCGATTGCATCAGAAGAGCGAGAGACATAGGTCAGCTGCCCTTCTTCTTGGAGCCGAACATGCCGAGCATGCGGTCGGTGACGACAAAGCCGCCGACCACGTTGACGGTCGCGAACACAATCGCGAGGAAGCCGATCACTTTGCCCCAGCCCGGGTAGTCCGCGCCGACACAGGCGATGGCACCCACCAGGGTGATGCCACTAATCGCATTCGCGCCGGACATCAGTGGCGTGTGCAAAGTCGGTGGAACTTTGGAGATCAACTCGAACCCGAGGAAGATTCCGAGCAACAAAACCCAGAGGCCGATCACGATAAAGCGGACGTTGGATCCATCCGCTTCAGAGGCCGCTATCAGTGCGTAATTCATGACGCATTCGCTCCTTCGCCCGAGAGGGCCTTCGCTGTCGGCTCGTGCCGAACTTCTCCGTCATGAACGAGCAAACAACCGGCGAGGACTTCATCCTCAAAGCTCCGGTCGAGCTCACCTTCATCGCCGGTAAACAATTTGGATAGCGCGAGCACGTTCTTCGCGAACAACTCGCTCGCGTGCATCGGCACCGTAGTGGGTAGATCTTGCAGGCCGATAATCGTGACGCCTTCGCGCTCGACGATCTGACCCCGCTCGCTCAAAGTGCAATTGCCGCCGGTTTCCACGGCCAAATCGACGATTACGCCGCCCGTCGGCATCGACTTAACCATGGCATCGTCGACGAGAACCGGCGCCGGTCGACCCGGAATAAGCGCGGTCGTGATCACGATGTCCGCCTCCGCCACGCGCTTCTGAACTTCTTCGCGCTGTGCTTTCAAGAACTCCGGCGTCTGTTCCTTCGCGTAGCCGCCCGCGTCTTCCATATCCGACGCGCCGGGCACCTCGATGAAGCGACCGCCCAAGCTCTCGACTTGTTCCTTCACCGCCATGCGCACGTCGGTGGCTTCGACGATGCAGCCGAGGCGCTTCGCCGTCGCGATCGCGGAGAGCCCCGCAACACCAGCGCCGAACACCACAACCTTCGCCGGTCGCAGGGTTCCCGCAGCCGTCATCATGAGCGGGCAGAGCTTGGGGAGATGCGATGCCGCCAGCAACACGGCCTTATAGCCAGCAACCGTCGCTTGCGAGGAGAGCGCATCCATCGACTGTGCGCGACTAATGCGCGGCACGAGGTCCATGGCCAGCCACGAGATCTTGCGATCGCGCAGCTTCTGAACCACGTCGTGATTGGAAGCCGGCCAGGCGAGGCTGACCAAAATCGAACCTTCCGGAAGCCGGTCGCACTCTTCCATCGTCGGCGGCTGAACCTTCAGAACCATGTCGGCCTGAGCGAGCGCCGAGTCGTCGCACAACTCCGCGCCCGCGGCCTCTAGTTCCTGATCCAAGATGCGGGAGCCCTCGCCCGCACCCCGTTCGATTCGGAGGTTCAATCCGGCTTTTACTAGCCGTTTGACGGTATCGGGTACGACGGCGACGCGGGTTTCCCCGTCGCGCCGCTCCCTGGGAACGAAGACGCTCGACATGCTGCTCTCGGGTTTGGGGGGGTGAAAGGGCGAGCAGTCTACGGCCGAACTGCGCCGGGGCCTACCCGTTGGCAGGGGTTCTCGTGCGAAGCCGCTCCCCTATTTTTGGCGTAGGCTCCGCAGAAACCCACCCGGCAAATCTTTCGCACTGGGTACCGATCATCGGCACCGATACCACTCACAACCCCTTGCGAAGCCTAGGTTTGAAGCCGATTCAAGGAGAGCTGCGACCGAACCGCGAGGTTGGCATTAGCGACTGAAAAGAAAGTCGCTCTCTTTCGACCAAGCCGCATACCGATATATCGGCAGCAGCTTCTCCAACTCCGACAACATGTGGTCGGGGAGCTCCGGACCGAATGCCATCTGGCGCGCGCCCGGAGGTGCGGGAAGTCGCTGTTCGATGGTCAGAGAATGTTCGCCAGGCACGTAATACGAGAGGAACTCCTCGAGACGCTCGGGCGTCAGGGAGCCGCACAACCACTCACCCTTCCAGTCGTGAAGTCGAAGTCGAAATCCAGGCAAGTCGTTCAAGAGCTTCAGCCAAGCATCAAGCCCGTCGTGCTTGATCCGGTTGAGCAGGTTCTGGCCGTCGTACCAGCCCTCCGAGCGCATAATGAAGCTAACCTCAAGGGCATCGGCTTCGACGGCAACGCACAGGTAAGCGTTGCGGTAGGCCGCATCGAGGTCCTTGGCGAGTTCGGCTCCGAGCACCGTTCGCAGTCGCTTCTTCTCGGTCTTGGCGCGACAGATATAGGCCCACAGACGCCGCACGCGCATGTGGTTGAAGACGGTCGGATTATGGAGACTCGTGCGCGACTCGAGCGCGACTCCTTCGGTGGTAAAGAGAGCTACGGCGCGCTTTCCGAGCGTGGCCAGCTTTCGCCGGGTGGCGAGCCGGCGATCATTGAACTGGGCGTCGCCGGAGCAAGCGTCGGAGAGCGCGTGGAAGTCGCCCTCCTCGAAGGCGAAAGCGCCGCTCAAAGCTCGCGCCTCTACATCTTTAGGTTTGGAAGCCGTCATCGGCGCATTGTTGCCGCTACCCCTGCTCCGGAGCTAGCAGTCCGTTGTGAAAGTGCTTTGGTTCATGAGGGGCGGAATTCTGGTCAGGTTGGTGACCGGAAACGCAACCGAATCCGCAGATTCGGGGAGTTTTTCGGGTGCCGACATGGCCTGAAGGACGCCGTTCATGGAGCGAATGACTTTTATCACGGGCTGCTAGTAGAATGCTCCCGCCCCAACTGCAATCGATGAGCTGCGCACCATGAATACGCGGACAACGACAGGGGCCCTAGAGGCCATGCGTTTCGCGCACTTCAATTTTGATCCGGCGTCCGATCGCTTGGGGGAAGGTCCCCAATGCGAGGTTTTTCGTGCTGTGGATTCGCGCCTCAACCGAACCGTCGCTCTGAAGATCTTGCGGCCGCACGTGGAGTTCGACCCCTCCGCCGTCGAGCGCTTCGAGCGCGAAGCTCGCCACACCAGCTCGCTCGCCCACCCGAACATCGCGACCGTCTTCGAGTATGGGCAAGAGCGCGGGACCTCCTTCATCGCGATGGAGTTCCTCGAGGGCCGAACCCTCGACAAGATCGTCAAAGATCGGGTGCTCACCTTCTCCGAGGGCATTCGCGTCGGATTGCAAGTGACCGCGGCGCTCGATTTGGTTCACCGCCACGGCCTGATCCATCGCGATTTGAAGCCCGGGAACGTGATGCTCCAGGTCGACGGCGCCGTCAAGTTGCTCGACTTTGGAATCTGCCGCAGCAAGGAAGAGCCGACGCTCACCCAAGACGGAATGCTCGTGGGAACGGTGCTCTACATGTCGCCGGAGCAGGTGCAAGGCGGCGACCTCAAGCCGGCCTCCGACATCTTCGCGCTGGGCTCGGTGATGTATCACGCGATAACCGGTGAGCTCGCCTTCCCGGGCAAGTCCTTCCCGGAAGTCTGCATGGCCATCCTCGCCTGCGAACCGAAGCCGCCCTCCGAGGCGCGCGACGGATTCCCGCCGCTTCTGGAAGAGTTCCTCGTCAAGTGCATGCACAGCGATCCGGACGAGCGCTACCCCGACGCGGCCGCAGCGCACGGTGCCCTGCTCGCCATCGCCGACTCCATCCAACTTCAGAACCGCGGTCCGCAGATCAAGGCGACCCTTCGCGGATCGATGCTGATTCCCCCGCTCGAAGTCAACGGAGGCGGCGAGCAGGTTCAGCTGTTCGCGCGAGCCCTTCGCAAAGACCTGGAGAGAGAGCTGGATCGCTCCACTGGGCTCGAAGTGGACCTGATCGACGGGGATTATCCCGCTGAGAGCGCTGGAGCCTTCGTGCTCGAGGGCTCACTCGAACACACGGGTGCCCGCGGAATCGTCAAATTCCAGGTCGGGCGCCTCAACGACGAGGACCGCATCTCCTCGATGTTCGCCGATGAGTTCGAGCACGAGGACGAAGATGAGTGGGGTCTTCAGGCTCAGCTCGTTGGCTCGATGGCGCGCGCCATCCGCAGCCAGCTGAACAAAATCGCGCTCAATCCAGAGATGGAAAAACCGCGCGATCCCGAGCTGGCCTGCAAGCTCGCGCACCAGGCCCACGCCACGCTTCACTGCGGCACCAGCCGCAAGTTGATGGCCGCGATCAGCACCTTCCGTCGCTCGCTCGAAGCCGACTCGACCTGCGCACTGTCGCTCGCCGGAATGGCCGAAGCTCTGGTCTTCAAGTTCCTGTACTTCGACGGGGACCGCACTTTCATCGACGAGTCCCGCGAGTTCGCGCGTCGCGCTCTCTCGCACGACTCGCAGTGCGCCGAAGCCCACACCTCACTTGGCTTCGCGCACCACATGACCGGGCACGACGAGGACGCCATGCGCGAGTACCGCCTGGCGATTCAGATCGATAACAACGAGTTCATGTCCCACCGGCTGCTCGGCGCTCTGCTTGCGCGTGAAGGCAATTTCAAAGCCGCTTCGCCGCTCCTGCGCCGCGCCATCGCTCTGCGACCGACCCACATCGGCTCCTACGATCACCTCTATACCGTCCTGCGTCACCTCGACCGGTACGAAGAAGCGCTCGAAGTTGCCGACCAGGGCATCGCGATCGCACGCGATCGGGTGCATCGGGTCGAGAGCGATCAGGAGGCGCGCACCCACGCCGCCATGTTGCTCGCCCGCCTGGGCATGGCCAGCGAGGCCCGAGCCGAGGTCGCCAAAGCGGTCGAGCTCTCGCCCAAGGACGGCTACACCCTTTTCCACTGCGGCTGTGCCCTCTCCATCCTGGGCGACTCCGAGGGCGCTCTTCCGCTCATCAAATCCGCCCTGCTCCGAGGCTACTACCTGCGTAGCGAGCTCTCGGGCAACACCGATCTCGACAACCTGCGGGGCATGCCCGGCTTCCAAGCTCTCATCGGTTAATCGTCTCCGACTCGAAAACCTCACGCCAACGTCAGGTTTTGTTAGGATCCGGGCTCTGAATCCGACACGACACCCTCTCACCGGGCTAGGATTCAGCAAAGGCCCACGCACCCTCCACAATCGCAAGCTGACACCATGAAGGTCCTCCATATCACGCGCATGCTCCCGCAGGAGATGCTCGGTCCCATGTATCTGAGCCGTTCTCTCAAGGACGCCGGACATGAAATGGAGTGCTTAGTGCTGCCTGATCCGCGCTGGCTGTCCAAGATCCGAGAGTTCAAGCCGGACATCATCACCTGGTCGTTGATGACTGGAAGTCACAACCAGATCTTCGACGTCAACCGCCTGCTCAAATCGAAGTTCGACTTCTTTTCGATCATGGGTGGACCGCACGTGACCTTCGTTCCCGACTGCGTCACGGATCCGGCGATCGATGCGCTGTGTATCGGCGAAGGTGAGGGAGCGATCGTCGAGCTGGCCGATCGCCTTGAAGCTGGTGAGGATTGGCACGACGTCCAGAACATGTGCTACGCCGACGACAAGGGCGGGTTCATCAAGAATCCGTTGCGTCCGCTCGTCGACGATCTCGACGCACTCGGTTTTCCGGACCGTTCGATGCTGTACGAAGCCGCCTCGATCTATCGCGACAGTCCGCGCAAGGTCGTCGTTACGCAACGCGGTTGCCCGATGCTGTGCTCCTTCTGCTTCCACCACGCTTGGAAGAAGAAGATCTACGGAGCACGCAACAACAAGTACGTTCGCAAGCGCACCGTCAGCCACGTGATCGACGAGGTCAACGACATCCGGTCGAAGTACCCGCTCGACTTCGTGCACTTCCTCGACGACATCTTCAACCTGCGCAGCGACTGGCTCGAGGAGTTCTCCGAGCGCTGGCCGAAAGAGGTGGGTTTGCCCTTCGACGTCATTCTCATGGCGAACATGACGAAGGAAGAGCACATCGTCCAACTGAAGAAGGCCGGCTGTGTCTACGCACGCATCGCTTTCGAGGCTGCCAACGACTACATCCGCAACGCCATCTTCCGCAAGAACACGGATCGCCAGCAGCTGATCGACGCCTCGCGTTGGATCAAGGAGCAGGGCATTCGCCTCGGCTCGCTCAACATGCTCGGCGGCCCCGGCGGCACGCTGGAGGACGACATCGACACGATTCGCCTCAATATCGAGTGCGGCGTCGATCACCCCTTGTGCTCGATTGTTCAGCCCTATCCGGAGTTCGAGCTCAACGACATCACCAAGAACCTCGGCATAGCGGTCGCCAATACCGACGACTTCCCGGCCAACTTCAACCGTGAGTCGAGCATCATCGTCGACGAGAAACAGTCGATCGAGAACCTGCACAAGTGGTTCCCGATTCTCGTTCGCTTCCCGAAGCTCTTGCCCGTCGCGCGCCGCACGATGGGTTCGAAGCTCTTGTCGAAGCCTCTGCTCTGGATGTACATGCTGTGGTCCGAGTGGCTCGTGACCGAGCAGAACCAGATGTACCAAAAGGCTCAGGGTCTCAACGGCTTCAAGCACTGGGGACCCTGGGACTTTTCCAAGCGCGTCGTCACCAAGGGCACCATGCGGATCATCGGCACCGTCGGCGGCAAGGTCGTCTCGAGGCTGGCTCAGCGCACGCAGACCAAACTGCAGATGGGCGATGAGCGCGTCGTCGCTCACATGGATTGAGTTCACGCTCACGATCAAACTCAAAGCAGCCGAGCCCCGTTCGCAATGAAGGGGGCTCGGCTGCTAACTTGTCCGGCATGAACTCCGCTTCCCTTCGGCTCGCAGCGCTCGCCCTCGCTCTGACGCTTGCCGCTTGTGGTGCGCGCGAAGCCGACACTGCGCGACCGCGCAACGTCGTGCTGTTCATCGTCGACACACTGCGAGCTGATCGGCTCGGATGTTACGGGTACGAGCGCAACACGAGCCCGACGATCGATCGCTTGGCGGAAGTGGGCACGCTCTACGAGCGCAACTACGCGCAGGGCTACTGGACGGTGCCCTCGATGATTTCGCTGATGAGTGGGCTGTACGTCACCGAGAACGAAACGGCGCTCACGGCCGAAGTGCCAACGCTGTGCGAGAGTCTGCAGAAAGCCGGCATCACGACGGCGGCCTTCGTCGGTAATCGAGTGCTCACCAAGAGCCGTGGTTTCGAGCGCGGGCTCGATCACTTTGAAGGTCCCGATCCGAGCGGACGCGCCGTGACTTTGGTCAACAAGTTCGCGAAGTGGTGCGCGGGAAGAACGAAAGAGCTCGAGCGCGGCGAGCGCTTCTTCGCGTGGATCCAGCCCTTCGACCCACACGAGCCCTACCGCCCGAAGCCCGAGTTTCGCGTGTTCTCCGGGCCGAGGCCTGGCGAAGAGGCCTTGCACGAATTGTGGGAGCGCGAAGCCGAGCGCCTGCGCGAGATCGATCCGGAAGGTGAGCACGCGACCTATGACGAGGCGCTCGCCGACATTCGCGAGGAGACCAACCTGTACGACGGCGAGGTGCTCGCCGTGGACGCGGGCATGCGACGCCTGATCGAGGTCTTGCGTGCCATCGGTGAGCTGGATCGCACCCTGATCATCCTCGCCGCCGATCACGGCGAGACCCACTGCGAACATCCCGACTACCCGCAGAGGGTGACCGGGCGCCTGCGGCACAAGGGCCAGCTCGATCGCGGTGTCCGAGACCTGCTGCTCGCCGGCCACAGCGGCTTTCGCGACGACGTCTGGCGCACGCCGCTCGTCATGGTCGGTCCGGGTGTCGCCGCCGGCGTTCGCAAGGATCACCTGACCGCGAACCTCGATCTCTACCCGACGATTCTCGAAGTGTTCGACGTCCCCGCTCCGCGCCACCTCGCTGGTCGCAGCCTGTGGGGCAATCGAGATCCCGGCTACGAGCGCGTCTTCGGACACAGCTTTGACTCGAAAGCCGTGATCAGCGGTGCCGGCTTCAAACTGATCGAGCACAACTTCGCTCACTTAGAGCTCGAAGCCGATGGCCCTCGACCCGTCGAGCTCTTTCGACCGACGACCGACCCGCGGGAAGTCGTCGACTTCGCCGAAAAGTCGATCGAGACGGTCGATGATTTGCGCGAGTGGATCCACGCCTGGCGAAAAGAACACGAGCGCGAGATCATCTCCGAGACAAGCAAAGAAGAGCGCGAGACGCTGCGAGAGCTCGGTTATATGGGCTACTAGTGCCACGAACGAAGTCGAGCTGTGCCTCCGAGTGGCTCCTCCTTTGCGAATTCGGCCTTCATTCAGCGCTTCCCTCACTCTCGCAACTTCGCCCGCGTCGATCCGCTCGCTAGACTTTTCCCGATGGAACGCCCGCTGGTAATCTTCGATACCGAGACCGCGACGCAGCACGGCCCGCCGCATCTCCTCGAAGTGGGCGCGGTTCGAGTCGTCCATCACGAGATCGTGGACCACTTCGCATCGCTCGTCTTGCCCGCGGTGACCATCGAGCCGGAGACGCAAGAGGTGCACGGCATCACCGATGAGATGACGCGCGCGGCGCCCGACGTCCCGACCGTCCTCACCGAATTTTTCGAGTGGCTCGGGGACGATTGGTTGGTCGCGCACGACGCACCACAGGACGCGCATGTGCTCGGCTTCGAGTGTGCGCGGCACGGCCTGCGCGCGCCGACCCAGCCGATCCTCGACACCCTCGCCATCTCCAAACGCGTCATCCCCGAGTCGCCCGACCACTCGCTCGAGAGCTTGATCCAGTACCTCGGCTTCGAGCACGACGAATTGCATCGGGCCCTCGCGGACGCCGTCTCCTGCTGGAAGGTCCTCGAGGAGTGCCTCGAGCGCGAAGGCGAGAGCGTCGATGGCGACCCCACCTTCGAGACGCTGCTCACCAAGAGTCGCCGGTTCGCAACGATCGCCAGCGCGAGTCCGACCCATCCGCGCCTCCCGCGCCGCTTGCGTCCGCTCGAGACCTCGGCCAAAGATGGCGCCCAGGTCGTCCTTCACTACGGCGACAAGGACCAGCACCCCATCCCGCTACCGGTCTTCCCCCGTCTGATTTACAAGCTCCGCGAGCGCGGCTACCTCGAGGGCGAGTGCGTGAACGCCGGGATCCTGAAGACCTATCGGCTGGATCGCATCCAGCGCGTCACTGTCACTTAGCTGTCCAAAAACCGGGGTGAGTTAGTCGCTCCAGGCTGACCGAGCGAGAACTTCGGGAGACCGATCTGCTTGCTCGTACATCGTGCGGAACTTGTCGATCTCCGGAGTTCTCCACTTCAGGATCTCGGCGGCCCAGCGCGCTCCTAGAGGCTGATAGAGCAGCGCGGCTTCGATGCGAAGCGGGCCAGCACCTTCCACGTCCAACGCGTAGTTCACGATGTCTTCGCCTGCGCGGAAGCTCTTGTCGCCATCCACTCCGACCGCTGCTGTGCGCTCGGCGCCCGGAAAATCCGCGCTCCATCCTTTGGGCAACAATCGGTCGTCGACGAGCCAGGACGCTCCACGCAAGAGCGTATGCGTCGGCTCGCCGTCACTGTCCGCCATGACCGCTTCATAGGTAGCAACCTCATTCGAGCTTTGCACCAGGTCGCGGTGAGGCTCCGTCGGTCCACCCACCGCCTCCGATGCGATCGGCTCGCCGTTCAAGCCGACGATTCGTCCACTGGAGTCGGCTCGGCCGGATGCAAACAGGATCTCGTCGTCCGCATCGCGAACAATGACGCGCAACCACGCGCGGCGTGTGGGATGAGCGGTCGGAAGCTTGTGCCCAGTCAGGTTCTCGACGTGCACCTGAAAAGCGAGCTGATCCCCTTGGCGATCGACCTTCTGGATCGCGACTTTCGCCGACCGGTTCTCAAGCTGGTCTCGCGTCGCATCGAGTGTTGCCTGAAGCGCCGATCTCGATGCCGTCACCCCCAGCTCTTCCGAAAAATCGCGGAGTAGAGCCAGTACGAGCGTATTGCCGCCAACGAAGACGTGCCGCCCGAACGGCTCGCGGGGGCGAATCGGCGGGAAGTCGCGCCCTCCGGGGTTTCTCGCGATCCGCGTTTTGATTACGCGTCCATCCGCGTCGGTGGTCGGTGCGTG
This sequence comes from Planctomycetota bacterium, assembly GCA_029259635.1. Classification (GTDB taxonomy): domain Bacteria; phylum Planctomycetota; class UBA1135; order UBA1135; genus OFTM34. The sequence goes on from JAJDEU010000013.1 coordinate 672,976, forward strand.
GCAGCTCTGACAACTAGCCGCTAACGGGCCAGACGACTCGCCTTCGACCCGATAGTCCGAGTTGAGCCATTCGAGATAGGGCGCCTGTTCGAGCAAGCGCTGACCGACTTCGTGTCCCTCGGCGTCGAGCGCTTCGGTCTCGAGCGTGTGACAACTTCCGCACATCGCGGAGTCGAGAATTTGCGCTCCATAGGTCGGAGTAAAGGCCGTGTGGTGTCGCATCGGCATGGTGAACGGAGACGCGTGAGGACCGAAGAGCCGGCGCTCGCGATCCAATTGGTAGCCCGCCGCAAAGCTCGCTTCCGTGCCGAGCCCATCCGGCGTGATACCGTGACAGATCGTGCACGAAACCCCATCGCGCGCGAGCTGGCCGATCTCCGCTCCGCAGTCGAGGATGTGCATCATCGACCCCGTGTCGTGATCGTCATAGCCCAGGTTGTGAGCCATCGGCGCGTGACAGCTGAGGCACTTCTTCTCGATGTCCTCGCGCCGTGAAGGAGTCGCTTGTATCTCGGCGGAGACGGCCGCGCGCCAGAGCGGATCCCGCGCCGAGTTCGCCATCATCGATCCTTGCCACAAGTCGAATGGAGCAATGCCTCGCTCGCTCTCATCCCGCATAGCCGTCGCTCCCGTCGCATTCGAATGGCACATCGCGCACGTATTGGAGTGCTGGACGGTCACCGTTCGTTCTTCTTCACCCGGCTCATCTTCCGACAAGTAGACCGAATGGAGCGACGCGACTGCGGAGACAAGAACAAAGCTGAGTCTGAGATTCTTCATAGGTTGCATGCTTCCCTGCTTGGAGCCCGGTTGACCGTCTTCGATTCATAAATCCCGCCTCCAAGTCGGAAAAGACTCCTCGAGTCCGAAGATGTTCGAGCCCGCCTACGCAAGGCCCCGTAGCCGGCAGACCTGCCGAGCTGCGCGACGACGAAGCGCGCGATCGGGGCCTTCCCCGTTTCCCACAGCTCTCACCCGCGGACCCTCCGTCGCCGTGCGTTCGCCCCGCAGCATCGAACTCGGAGGGGCGCCGGAGATTCGCCCAGCGCTTGGATCGAGCCCCCGGCCAGCTCAGCCGGGCTCTCCCCTCGCCGCATGACCGCTCTCCATCGAAGCCCGCCCAACCGAGGCCAGCGCGAGGCTCCGGTCGAATTCGAAACAAAATCCCGGGCAAGAGTCAGGACGCCGGGAACGAAATCGGATTAGTATGCGCGGTTCCAATCCCCCGAACGAACTCCGATGAGCCCCTCCCAACAACCCCTCAAGAACATCGCCATTGTGGCGCACGTCGACCACGGCAAGACCACTCTGGTCGACACCATGTTCCAATTCGCCGGCACCTTCCGCGAGAATCAACTCGTGCAAGAGCGCGCTCTCGACAGCGGTGATCAGGAGCGCGAGCGCGGCATCACGATTCTCGCGAAGAACACCGCGATCGAATACAAGGGCACGCGCATCAACATCGTCGATACGCCTGGGCACGCGGACTTCGGTGGACAGGTCGAGCGCACGCTCAACATGGCCGATGCCGTGTTGCTCCTCGTCGACTCGTTCGAGGGTCCGATGCCGCAGACGCGCTTCGTCCTCAAGAAGGCCTTCGAGGCCGGCCTGCGCGCGCTCGTCATGATCAACAAGATCGATCGTCCCGATGCGCGCCCCGCCGCCGTGCTCGACGAGATCTTCGACCTGTTCGTCGAGCTCGGTGCCGAAGACGAGCAGCTCGACTTCCCCGTCATCTACGGTTCCGGTCGCGACGGCTATGCGATGCTCGAGCCCGACGACTCGCCGAAGGATCTCGAGCCGCTGTTCGATTTGATTCTCAGCAGCGTCCCCGACCCCGGCTACGACGCGAGCGGTCCTCTTCAGTTCCAAGCCGCAACGATCGACTACGACGACTTCCTCGGACGAATCGGAACCGGTCGCGTTGTGCGCGGCGTGCTGCGTCAGGGCAAACGCCCCGCGCGTTGCCACGAGGGCACCGAGTGGGCGCCGACCGCGTTGGTTAAAGGGCTCTTCCGTTACGAGGGTTTGCAGCGCGTGCCCGTCGACACCGTGTCCGCCGGCGACATCGCCGTCGTCGCTGGCATCGATGAGCTCTCCATTGGCGACACGCTCTGCGATCCGGAGCACAAGGAGCCGTTGCCCGCGATCAAGATCGACGAGCCGACTCTGTCGATGGTCTTCCACGTGAACAACTCGCCCTTCGCCGGTCGCGAAGGCACCTTTGTCACCAGCCGTCAGATTCTCGCGCGCCTCGAGCGCGCGGCGCTCGGCGATGCGGCGCTCCAGTTTTCGACGACGGCGACCGGCGATGCGTTCGAGGTCAAAGGCCGCGGCGTCATGCACCTTGGCGTCCTCGTCGAGAACATGCGACGTGAGGGCTATGAGTTCGCTGTCGGCAAGCCGCACGTCATTACCAAAGAGGTCGACGGTCGACGTTGCGAGCCCTACGAGCGCGCGACCATTGAGGTTCCCGGCGAATCCGCTGGCCGCATCATCGAGTATCTCGGCCGCCGTCGCGGCGAGATGTTGCACATGGAGTCCCTCGGCACTCTCACCAAGGTCGAGTTCGCGGTTCCCGCGCGCGGCCTCATCGGTGCGCGAACCGCTCTGCTCACTCTCAGCCAAGGCGAAGCCATTCTCGCCCACGTCTTTGAGGATTGGCGCACCGACGGCGGCCCGATCCCCCGTCGGACGAACGGTGTCCTCGTCTCTTCGAATACCGGTCCGGCGGTCGCCTACGCGCTCTTCGGCCTCTCCGACCGCGGCGAGTTCTTCGTCTCTCCCGGCGATGAAATCTATGAGGGCATGATCGTCGGCGAGAACAACAAGACCGGCGACCTGCCGCTCAATGCTTGTCGCATGAAGAAGCAGACGAACATTCGCTCGGCCAACAAAGACCAGTCGGTCAAGCTCGCTCCGCCGCGCGTCATGTCGCTCGAAGAGTGTCTCGAGTACATCGAGGACGACGAGCTGCTCGAGGTCACGCCGCACAACCTGCGCTTGCGCAAACGTCAACTCGACGCGGACAAGCGACGCAAGGCTTCGAAGACGGTCACGGCGTAGAGCCCGAGCGCGCAAAGCGCTTTCCAGATTCGACCGAATGCGAGCCCTCGGTCCGGGTAACTATCCGGGCCATGACTCAGCACACTCTAGAGGCGGATTCGCCCCATACTGACTCAAGCGGAAGTCCGATCTCCGCCGAGTTTCGAGCCCGCTTGCTCAATGCCGTCGGTCCCGCCCTCGGCGCGTTGGTGCTCGACTTCGCCGACCTCATCACCTTCGGCCCCTTCGGAATCTACGGCGGCCTCTTCATCGGCGCCGCCGTCGGTTGGTGGATGAGCGCGTCCTACGGATTTGCGCGTGCCGGCCGCATCGCCGTCGCGCTCTCCGCAGGTATTTACTGCATGTTGCCCGCGACGCACTTCTTGCCGCTCGCGAGCATTCTCTCGGCAACCGCAAGGTTCTTAGAAGACCCTCCGGAGAGGGCCAGATAGCTCGGGCTGCCAGCGTTTCGTGAATCTCCCGCCCGAGCGACGATCCTGTTTGCCAGTTTGCTCATTCGCCCAAATTTTTCATTCTCGATTTGATGCGAAGAGGTCCGCTCGGCATGAGCGATCAAGCCTTGTGCCCTTCGAGCCCATGAATCTCTGTCGTCATGAGCGGATCCTCCTTCTCCCTTGGTTGCCTGCCCGAGATGAAGTAGTCATGGTTCACGCAATCGCGCCCGTCGCGGTTCGCAAACTCCATCGCGCGACCTATGACCAAAAGAGCCAGTGAACAGACCGCGCTCCTAGCGCTCACCACCCTCGCACTGCTCCTCTCCGCCGTCGACCCTCACGACCGCGCGACGTGGTGGTTAGAGGTCGGCCCCGTCCTCATCGGCGTGCCCTTACTCCTAGCGACGCGTCATCGGTTTCCGCTGACACCGCTGCTCTACCGCCTGCTCTTCATCCACGCACTGATTCTCATTCTCGGCGGTCACTACACCTATGCCCGAGTCCCCCTCGGAACCTGGTTCCAAGAGCTCTTTGATCTATCGCGCAATCACTACGACCGTCTCGGCCATTTCGCTCAGGGATTCGTCCCCGCCATCCTCGCCCGAGAAGTTCTGCTCCGCACCTCCCCCCTCCAAACCGGCAAGTGGTTGTTCACGATCACCGTCGCGGTTTGCCTCTCCTTCTCCGCCCTCTACGAACTCTTCGAATGGTGGACCGCGGTCGCCGTCGGATCCGCTGCCGATGATTTTTTAGGTACGCAAGGCGATCCCTGGGACACGCAGTGGGACATGTTCTTAGCGCTAACGGGAGCGCTCGCCGCACTGCTGTTTCTCGCCAGGCGTCACGACCGCGAACTCGCAAGGTTCCCGTCTTAGCCACGGATCGCGAGCATTTTCGTCTCCCACCTCGACGCTCCGAGCGCTCTCTAGCTAGAATCATCCCACCAAAAAAGCGGGCGTAACTCAGTTGGTAGAGTGTCAGCTTCCCAAGCTGAATGTCGAGGGTTCGAGTCCCTTCGCCCGCTCCATATAAGCCGCGCGACGGGCGGGAGTTAGGGCCGCTGGGGGCAATGCGGGTTCGTAGGGGGCGAGGGGGTGTGCCACTTTAGTGCCACCTTCGTGCGGCCCCACAACACGGGCTATCGGACCAGAGCATTCCCGTGATCCCGTCAGGCAATGGAACGCTACCCATGATCTCAAGCCCTCTTGTTCTAGTCCTCGGTGCCGGTGCGAGCAAGCCTTACGGGTTCCCGCTTGGATCGGAGCTCAGGACGAAAGCTCTTCAAGATGACCCTGAGCTGCTTCGGGCGATCTTGGCTATTGGCTTCACCGAACAGCACATTCTCGATTTCAAAGAAGCGTTGCGATATTCGGCGGAGACTTCCATAGATGCATTCCTTGAACTACGCCACGAGTTCGTCGACGTGGGAAAGGCATTTATTGCATCGCTACTTATTCGATGCGAAGTCGAACACAAACTCTACGACACCGAAAACCGCGATGGGTGGTACGACGAACTCTACCAGCTGATACGTGTCACAGACCTGGGACGCTTTCGAGAGAACAAGCTCACCATCGTGACCTTCAATTACGATCGGTCTTTGGAATTCAAAATATCGAAAGCGATCAGCTCCGCTCACAATCTTGATGTCGAGAGGTGCGCGGAAGCGATGACGCACTTACCTATCGTGCATGTTCACGGGAGCCTGGGAGAGCTTGACACAATCAATCCGAACGGAGTGCCGTTTGATCCCGACCTCAGCCCACCTCGAATCGAAATGGCGATGCAAAGCATTAAAGTCGTCCACGAGGATCTCGATACATCGGCCGAGTTTACGGTTGCCGCGAACTCGATTTTCCAAGCCAAGCACGTTTTATTCCTTGGGTTCGGATACCACGGGAGCAACGTCCAAAGATTGCGAGTAGCTGCCGCGAAGGCAAGAGCCCGGATGCACGAAGAGCTTGGCGAAACAGTAGCGACCCCGAAAATCTTCGGGACGCGCTATGGCATTCGACAAGCCGAGAGCGATCAAAGAATCGTCCCTCTGTTCAAGGAAGCCGGAGGCATCAACCTTTTGCCGGAGGCGACCAGTATTGCACAAGCGTTTGAAAGCAATACAAACCTGTTTCTCACAACGGAGAGCTCTGCGAGCTGACGCCGATTCGATCCCTTCCTGCAATGTCCGATCTTAAGGCAGTCGATCGCGCGCACCTGGAGACACTCTTCGAGATGAGTGGCGGGTACGTGCTCTCATTCAGCAACGCCACGTTCGAGGACTTCGTGCGCGGGAGTACGGGCGAGGAAATCTACTCGGAGGCATACAGCGGCAACGGGGACTCGAAGGCCAACCGCTTGCGAGCATTCTGGAACGCCGCCTCCAACGAGAAGGTCGCGGCTCTGCTCGGTGACCTGCTCACATTGATGATCGACAACGAAAAGGTTGAGACCGACGGCAAGGAGGCCGCTCGTGTTCGCGGGATCGTCGCGGATCTTGGTGGTGCGCCTTCCTCCCGCACCAGCACGTCAACGAGCAGCGGCGCCGCACAACCCGCCGAGCGCCGCGCATTCGTGAGCTACTCGGTAGAGCGGAAGCACGACGGTGGCGCGGTGAAGGAGTGCCTCACCAAGTTCGGCTACCAGTGCTTCCTCGCGCACGACGACCTGCGCGTGTCAGAAGAGTGGATGCAGCGCATCCTCCAAGAGCTTGGTGAAGCGGATGTCTTTGTGGCGTTGCTCTCCAAGGAGTTCATGGAGAGCAAGTGGTGTGGGCAGGAGCTCGGCTACATCGTCTCACGCTCCGACGTGCTCAAGATCCCGTTGAGCCTCGACGGGACCATGCCGTACGGCTTCATCGGCAACCTTCAAGGGATCAAGGTCCACGACGGCAATCTCGCCGCCGTCCTGGAAGAGGTGCTCTACCGAAAGCGCCCACGGCGGATGATACCGGCGCAGATTCGCCGCGTGGCATCCGCGAGATCGTGGCGAAAAGCCGAGGCCCTTGTGCAGCCGTTGGCCCCGCACTTCGCGCTTTTTACCGATGAGGAAGTGGATGCCTTCGCGCGAGCTGCGGCTGGGAACTCGGAGGTCTATTACGCGAGCGACTGCGTAATCAAGTACATCCCGGAGTTCGTGCGGATCAACGGCGCTCGAATCTCTCCCGAGGCGGCGCAGGAACTACTCGAGGTGCTGCCGGACCTCGATCTCTAGGGAATCGCACCGTAATTGAGACCCAAAGCGGCTGTCCCTACCAAAAACCTCGCGCAACAAGCTCAAAATCGGAGCGACGTTCGTTTTAGCAAATCTCGCCAGGTCGCTCACTCATTCGCTGCCGCCCGAAAGCGACTAATGTCAAAAACTGTTGCTGACTCATCTCGGTCCGAGCTGGCTAAGTGAAGTTAATCGATTGCGCGGGAATACGTTCTGCTTCCCTCGAACCCACTACCCTATGCCACGATTACGTCGGCTCCAGAAGTGCGACCTGCTCGTCCAGTTGTCGCTTGACCCGCTCCAATCTCGCTCCATCGACAATGTCGCCATCAGGAATCGAGTTCAGGATCTCGCGGGCGGAAAACAACCACTTCAACTTTCCCTTCGCGCTCTTCAGCTTCGACACCTTGTCCATGCAACCGATGGCCTCATTTACTCGGACGTTCGCGGGATACAAAGCGACGACCCGTTTCATGAGCCGGGTAACGTAGTCCAGATCTGGGCTGGGTGCGGCGTGGGCGAGAATCTCGTGGTACGTGACGAGCGAGAGCTTGTAGCGGCCCTCTGCGATGTCGGGCTTCTTGGACTCGAGTGCGATTCGAATTGAGTCAGAAAAAATCTCAAGCATGCGCGTGACGTGAGCGGTTGCGAAGGAGCCGAGACTCCCAGGGGCTTGCGCATATTGCTGGGAGAGAGAACCGACGGTCGCGGGTGCTGGGATCTCGACTTCGTATTCAGGCTCGCCTGGTTCCAACTCGGGCAACGGTTGGCTGAATTCACTCTCCCCCACACGGAGCGACTGAACTCCGCCCGGGCGCCCTCTGAGATTGGTGACGTGCTCCCCACCGAACAACTTTCTTATCCACTTCATGCGGTTGATGTGCCGGGTACTTAATCGAGCAGGTGGCTTGTCGTGCTCCTGCCCTTTCTCAGGACTCGCTCGTGAACTCTGGAAATGCGGCATCGCCACGTCGATAGGCAGCGAGGCATGCCTCAAGGTGCTCGCGCAGCTCTTCGGAGAGTCTCCCTATCCCGATCAGCTGCGCGAGATCGCGGCATGGGTCTTCGCTCTTAAGGAGTATGGAGTGCTCAGCAATAAGCCCGAAGATTTCTGCGGAAGGGATTTCTCGGGCATCCCTCTGGAGACCAGGGCGAAACGGAATCCTGCGTGCGTGGGTGCCGGGATACCAAACGAATGAGACATCGCCATCCCGATGGACCTCATTGGCGCCAAGACAAGACGCCACGCGCTCGCGGATGACCCGCCCCGAACGTTGCCAACCGTGGGCCTTGGACACTAACCGCACGAGGCTCTTCTCAGTAAGAGGCCCCTCTTTCCGAACGATTTCGGACACCATGGCCACGAGAGTCTCGGTGTAGCTAGGCTCCTGGAAACGGGCTGGGTCCGCTACTGCCGGTGGTTCTCCTGCTGTGGATTCTACCGGGGGTACGCATTCAGCGAGGGCTGCGACGCGGGGCATGTGGGACTCCGATTCATCCCCCATCAATCCTGATTCATCAGGCTTCGCGACGACAATCTCGGCCGCATCGACAAGGGCTTCTTCACTTACGCTCGTAGCGTAAACAGCGTTCGCCTCTGGCTCCACTAACGCAACAGAAACGCCCTGGTCTTCGTTCGCACCACTGCGAGAAGCCTCAAGCAGCTCGCGAAGCCCAGCATCAGTACGGTCCATCGAGTCCTTGGGATTCATGAACCAGTCCGTGGACCAGACCCGCAGAATCTCCCACCCAAGGTTCCGCAGCACCCCCTCGCGAATCTGGTCTCGATCCCTAGCCGAGGCGGAGCTGTGGTACGTGGCCCCATCACATTCAATTCCGGCGAGGTACGCACCGGCGCTATCCGGGTGGACCACGGCGAGGTCGATGCGGAAGCCCGAGACCCCGACCTGGGTCCGAACCTCCCATCCACGTCCCTCCAGGGCACGCGCAATGGCTGCTTCGAACGCGTTCTCAGCAGGCCCGAGTGAACCCTGGTCCATGGCGGGCAAGGCAATCGCTCCGCGAGCAGCGTAGTCGAGGAAGTTCTTGAGGTCGGCAACACCACGCGATTTGGTGCGCGACAGATCAATCTGGTCCGCCGTAATTGAAGCGAAGACGTGCAGTTCTGCCCGGGCTCGGGTCACGGCCACGTTTAGGCGTTTCTCCCCACCATCGTTGTTGATGGCTCCGAAGCTCATCGTCATTTTGCCTGCGAGATCAGGGCCGAAAGTGATCGAGAACAGCATCACGTCTCGCTCATCGCCCTGGATGTTCTCCAGGTTCTTCACAATCACGGGTTCTTCGCGGGCATCCTCGAAAAACCACTCAAGAGCCGGTGTCGAACGGCGCTCGCTGTCGAGCATGTCAAGGATGAGCTCCTGCTGTTGGGCGTTGAAGGTGATGATGCCCAGGGTCAGTCGTTGGTCCTCGGGAAGCTTGAGCCACTCCTTCAACCTCCACGCGGCAAGGTCCGCGATCGCCCGCGCCTCGACCTCGTTGGTGCGGCCAGATCCCCGCGCGTAGATGCCATCAACCTTGTGGAAGACCACAGCATCAGAGTCGGTGCTCGGGGATGGAAACGTGACCAATCGGTGGCCGTAGTAGTGGTGGTTAGAGAATGCGATGAGGCCCTCATCGCGACTTCTGTAGTGCCAGTTCAGCTGGTGGGTAGGAAGGCCCGCGGCGTCGGCTTCATCAAGGATACTCGGCAGGTCCTTTTCGTAGAGTTCGAGGTCCTCGTCGTCCTCGTCTGTCGAGCGACCGAAGAAGTTAGTCGGTGGCAACTGCTTGGGATCCCCGACGATGATGGACTGCTGGCCACGGGCGATGGCGCCGACTGCGTCCCAGGTTGTAATCTGGGACGCCTCGTCGAAAATCACGATGTCGAACAGCGCATGATCGGTAGGCAGGTACTGAGCCACGGAGAGGGGCGACATGAGAACGCACGGAGCAAGCTTCGTAAAGGAGCCTGACACCTCACCGATCAGGTCCCGAATCGAAGCACTCGGGCGTTGCAATCCAAGTTGATGCCGCAGGAAACCAAGCTCCGACTTGCGAGGAACACCGTCGCGCTTTGGGAGTCCGTGAGCCACTGCGCTCCGCACCTGACTGGCCGCCAGATCCTGCGCGGTCGCATCGAGCTCGCGAAACTTCTTGACCAGGTCGGAGTGATCCCAATGAACGAAGCCACGAAGCTCGGGGCTAGCATCCAGAGCAAGCGGCAGCCACCACAGGAAGTAGGCGACCCGAAACTCGTGGGCGGCCTCGCCGACCTGGTCCTGCTCAAGAGCTGCGAGTAGAGGATCGAGCCCGCGCCCCGAAGCCTCCTCTCGAACAGCTACCCATTTGGCCCAGTCATTGAGGTGGCTCTTCTCGGAGAGAAGATCAGCGACCGAAGCCAGGAGACCTTGCAGGGACTCGTGCTCCGGCATTCCTCCTGCATGATGCTCATGGGCAGTACACGCGAGGTCGAACGCGGACCTGGCCGTCGCGAAATCCTGGGCTGCCAGTGCCCCTGGTTCTCGATCACCATAGGCGTTCAGCAAAGGTGACAGGGTGCCCTCCAGAAGACCGGATGCCGAGTAGTATGAATCCAGGTCGGCGATCGCAACCCGCAGGGCGGTTGCATCTGCGAGGTAGGTCCTCAGCACATCCACCTCACTGCTCACACCGTCGAAGCACGGAAGCACCGCAAGCGGGCTCTCGGCGACGGCCTTCAACGCTCCCTGCAAAGCCCTCAGATGTGCTAGCTCGGTTCCCGGGTCAGCGGTCCCCGAGTCCGCATGACCCTGGAGCAGGATTCGCACCTTCCGTTTCGCCAGCGCCGATAGGGGCCAGAATTTCGCACAGGCCTGCCGCCAGGAAGCTTCCAGCTCCTCAATGGGCATTCCATCGATTGCAGCATCGCTGTACTCCGCTGTGAGTCGAGCTCGTTCATTGACAACGACCCTGAGCGCCGCTTCAAGAGGATCAAGGCAATCCGTAAGACCACCGAACGTGGGGTCCCGGACAATGCTGAAGTCGCCTGCCGCCGTCTTCCCCATGGCAATGGCAAACCTCGAGAGCACTTCCAAGCGCACGATCGGCAGTGCAGGATCCGATGTCAGCCCGAGGCACCGCCCTAGAGCACCGGCAGCCTTCATCAGTGCGGTAGTAGCGTGCTCCAGCTGCGAACTGCGCTCCAAGAACTCGGCCTGCCAGGCGTAGGACCATTCGGGGATCGAGACCGATCCCAGAGATCGGCAGGCCTTCACGGCATCGAAGGTCCGACCTGCTCGTTCTGCGAGCGTTTCCAGTCCTGCGAGGCTCACGGCATCGTGAGCTTCGTGAGAATTGAATCTGAGAGTGAATGAGGCTTCCTCGCCGGCCACGAGCCCGATGGCGCTGAAGACGCTGACGCCATGGCTTCCTTCCTTGTGCAACGCCCTAACGTAGTTGTTGAGCTGGTCCCTATGAACCTTCAGGTCAGAGGTTACCTCGACCCACTTCTTCGCAGTCCGCGTGGTGGTCCGCTCCCAGGCTGATCCCAACTGCGCAAGGACCGACCGCCGATCCGACTTGTTGGAGTGCAACTCAAGGCATGCGTCACCAAGACCGTAGGCCTTGAGCCTCCGATAGACGACGTCGAGCGCTGCGGACTTCTCCGCCACGAAGAGGACCGTCTTCCCGATAGCCAAGCAGTGGGCGATCATGTTCGCGATCGTCTGGCTCTTGCCCGTGCCCGGCGGACCGATAATCACGAAGTCGTGCCCGCTGGCGGCGGCTAGCACCGCTGAGAGTTGTGAACTATCAGCCGGGAGCGGGGTCAAGAGATCAGAGGGTGCGTGGCGCCTATCCACATCGGCCGGCTCGGGGAAGTCACTCTGCCCCGACGAGAACGGCCGGTCGGGGTTGTCAATCAGGTGCTTTACAAGGCGATTGCCGCGCAGGCTGTCTGTGCGGTCAACCAAGTCCTTCCACATCAGGTACTTCGCGAAGGAGAACGTGGAGAGCGCAAGATCCTCTGAAACCTCGAATCCAGGGATGTCACGCACCGCCAGCCGCATGATCTCGAAGATGCGGGGCAAGTCGATCCCCGAGTGGTCCATGGGAAGGTCTCCCTGCAGGCCCGGGATGATCAACTCGTAGTCCCGCTCCAGGAACTGCAGTAGGGTCGCGTTGACCCGGACGTCGTCCTCGTGATGTGACAATGTGAACTCCGATTGGGCCGAGCGTCGGCTCAGCTTCACCGGCAGAAGCAGGAGTGGGGCCCGGTAAACCCGCGTATCCTCGGGCTCCTTCTTCCAGCGCAGGAAGCCAACGGCCAAGAAGAGGGTGTTAGTCCCACCCTCGGAGAGGTCACTCTTGGCGCGGCGGTTCAAGAGGACGAGGCGCCTCTTCATGTCCGCACCCGTCAGAGGCACGCACACTTGTCCGCGCTCCATGGCCGTCGCAGCGAAGGAATCGTTGATGTCCTTCCCCGTTTGCTCCCGATAGAGCTGCGGGTCTCGATCCCCAACTGGATTCTCATCGGCAAGTGACACGATCTTGAAGCGCTTGCCGTCCGCGAGCAGATCTTCGAGACCAGAGATGTCAGGACAGACGAAGGGGATCGTCTGCTGCGTATCCCTGAAGTTGAGCAAGCGGTTCCGTAGCGACAGGTCGAGTAGCTTGCGCTGCCATCTCTCTATGCGCCCCTGCGGAGTAGGGGTGGACTCATCTGTCAGTTCACCTGGGAGGAGGTCGAAGCTCGGTATCGGCGGCAGCGCTGCTGCCGTGGCCGGCCCCCCCCTGTCCACGTCCATCTCCGCCACGCGGTGGCTGGCCAGCGGCCTGATCCCAGCCGCGCGCGCCCTGGCAATGTCCACGGCGCGCTCGAACTCCGTTTCCACAGTCTCGCTCAGGTGCTCCTTGCCGCTCGCCACCGCGTGGTCGAATCCAGCCGGAGGACGCGACGTGACCAGTGTTGTCTCGAAGGGAATGAACTCGTGCCCGGCAATCGCCTTGCGAAGCTCGATCACGTCCATTTCAACAGCCGTCGTGAACGTCTTGTCTGTAAGCCAGACCCCGACGAAGGCGTGTTCCCGAGTGAAAATCACAGCGGAGTTTAATCCGCAAGCCTCTAACGCCGCCGCGAACAGCAGCGATATGTCCAGGCAGGTCGCAAGCCCATCACGGACGATACGACCCGGGTCTCTGACCTTCTGGCCCTGAAGCTCGAAAGACTGAGGAGGTACGGCATAGGTCAACCCAATCCCCGTGACAGAAGACCAGATCGCCGCAACCATCATGTACACCCGACGGGAATCCCCACTCTGATAACCCTCTAGAGCAGCACGGTGTCCGCCCTCCTCAAGGAGCCTCGACGCATCCTTCAGGATGCCGGGGACAGAGGGATCGTTGGGCGATACAAACGCTGCGAGTATCTGAGCCATCTCACCAACGCCACCCCACTCATCCCGGGCCAGGATCTCAACGGGCATAACTTCGTCCGCGAGTACTTGGGCACCTAGCTCAAGCTTGAAGGACAGTTGGCCACGCTCGGCCTCATTAAGGCCGTCGAGAAACGAGAGGTCCAACGTCAGAGCGGTGTCCGTTATCGTAGCCGAGCTCTCGGCGGCGATCCGATCAATGGCCCACCGTTTGTCCTTAACAAAGGGCGGCTGGGCGTGCATCGTCAGGACCAGATCGCTCTGCACCTCCGATGTATCATTCCTAATGACGAGAGACCGGAGTATCGGAACCGCGTTCTGAGCCGATGCGAAGGTGATGCGCGCCGCACAGGTCAACTCGAGTACAGGTAGAGGCTCGGATGGACCGTCGTCGATCATAGAGTCATGGGGCTGCATCTAGTTCGCTATGCCTTTCGGCTCCCCTCGGAAGCGACAAATGTTGTTAGTTGTGCCTGGCTCATAATCCTGCCGAGTCGCCAACATCAAATTGCTCGACGACTCGCGTCCGCAGTCTAGCGGGGAAGCTTAGATCTTGCCGATCCAATAGTCCGCCGCCGAAGCTCTTCTCACAGCTGAGACGGCCCTGGATGGTCTGCTCCATCACCTCCGCAGCGCCACGTTGCCCGCGAGCACAGAGGCGAGGCACTACTGTCAGCTAGCGACGCACGTTCGACTCCAACACTTCCCGGTCAAGTACCTGGCGAACCTCTCCGGTGGAGAAGTTTAAGAACACCCTTTCAGGCAACTCGTACCAGGCAGCAGTCGGCCAATCCACCGAGATACCAACGAGTCCGAATCCAGGCGTGAACAGCACATCCATTAGGATGTAGTTCCACTGCAACTTCCGCTCTACGGGAACTACAACATCCCCAAACCTCTTGTTTCGAAAAGTAACAATGCGTTACCGGATCAGGACCAAATCGTACCGGATCTGACCGCAAAAAGGCGGGTCACGGCGGAGGTTGAGGGGGCGATTTCGGCCTTCCTGGTACCGCCAAGGCCGAATTCAGTGAGCGGCGAGGGTGAACGCTCCCAGAATCCTGAAAATAGGTACTGCTCCGGGTAGGTAACGGTCAGTTTTGTGGCTCCGATTCCCTTCATAATCGGACATCGGCAACTGCGCGGCGCAGGGCGCGAACTCAGGTCGGATTAGGGAGGTAATGGCGGCTAATAGCGTTAGCTCTTACCACTCTAAGCCATTCGAGACCGTTCAATCTGCGGGGCCGCCGCGCAGCGACTTCACCACTGGAAAGATAATCGTTTATTGTCCATTTAGCGATATTCAACATAGATCAATCCGGCACATCCTCAAGATCGGCAGGTAACGCCCCAGCCGTCAATGCACTAAAAAAAACAACCGCCTTGAGGCGCCTAATAACGCTCTAGACACCTCCGACCACCAGGAGTCCGGCGAGCCCCCTACAGAAACGATTCCAACAACCCTTCAGTTGGCCAGCCTTCCGGGTACCGCCGAAGAAGCTTAGCAGCAATTTCACCATAAACATCATCTCCACGCTCAGCATAAGCATAAAGCATCTCGTAAGCGCCTTTAGTACCCAACAAAGCCATCAATCGCATATGCGTCTCTACGCCCGATCTCGGCAAGGCAGACTCCATGGCCAAAGAGACATAATCAATCACCGTATCATCCCCCAAAGCCGCAAGTACCAAAGCAGCTCCGCCCGGATTCTCGCCTCGTAAACTTTCGCGCAGCCGAGCAATCATCGGCAATTTCCTATCAATAATCTGGGTAATCAGAAATTTGTAAAATTCGCGCCCCACACCGTTGGATGCGCGAAAATCGGACGCAGTCGTCAACATTCTCGCCATTTCGTCGTAGTTCTCGCTATCCATCAATTCTAAAACGGTCTCAACTTTCCCCATAAACTCATCAACGCTAGTAGATTTTGACACTTCGATCGGGATCAATCCAATTCGCGATCGCCGAACAATATCGCCATAAACTAAGGCACCTTTCGCCACCACAGGTGTCAACTCAGTTCGAAATAGAACTGGCCGCAGCAACTCAATAGCGTCGACATTTTTCCCTAATGCAACAAGACAGGTCGCAATTTCTACATCCAACCATGCAGAATCTGAATCAAAGGTCGGGACGGCATAATAGCCGTCCTCTCCCTCATCTCGAATTTTCCTCCAGTTGGACAATGCTTTTGCCCAGCGACCAGACCTCGAGAAGTGTCTAGCCTTATCCAGGTAAATCATCGGCAATTCTGGATGCTCTATTTCTCCAGATTGCTCAAGCGCAAGCAACAGGTCATCGCTTATTTGAAAATATTCATCTGCCGCTTGGAATCGACCAAGCTCAGAATTAAGGCGAGCAATGGCACAAGCCTCCAGGGGAACCAGTGAATCCAGTTCAACAATACTCATCCAGGAATTCAGAGCTTCCCTACGAAGGCCTGCTTGCTCCAAGCAGTCCGCGATGGCGAGCTTCGAATGCAGCTTATAATCTAACTGTTCGAAACCATTCTCCATGCTGGAATACACTTCGACAGCCTCGGAAAAATACCCGTCTGATTCATATTCTGTCGCTAATCTATTTAATGACAAAAACTTCTCTTTCGCGTCCACGCTCGATTCAGGCTGCCCATGCGTGAGATTCGTTTCGTCTAACGCCCCTTCCTGGACCGCAGCCTCACTATCGCCCTCGGAGCTGCAGAGTCGAACGCAGAAGTTGAGCAAAAAAAGAACCGCCAAGCAGATAATTGAACAGAAAAATGCAGCCTTGATTACTTTATTCTTTTGAAGCATAAGCGCCACCTAGTCCCCCGTCCTCGACGCAATCCAACCGAGGATCACCCATCTTTAAAAATCAGGTAAGGGACCATGAGGAAGTCCCTGGCGAAGTAAATCCTCAACTCTAAAGCATAAACTCACGAACGGTTCGTGAATGTATATTGATCAAATTAACGCATAGGTAGGTCGCTCTCTCATTCGCTGCCGCCCGGAAGCGACAAATGTCATTAACTGTTGCTGGAAGTCCATCACCCCGCGCCGCTCAGGTGCGCTTGACCTACGGCTCGAGCACGCATTCTACTTCGAAAGCTCAGATCCGGTCGGTCCAATAGCCGCGCCGTGAAGATCTTCCTCCAGGTGAGACGCTCCGATACGAGTCCCGCTTGCTGCGCTGGCGTTCGATTGACTCGTCCAAACTTCAATGAGCTATGCGGTCTGATGAAGTTGTAACTACAGCGCAATAGCTCGAGCTGGCCGGCCAGGCTCTCGATGGAACGGCACGTCGCATTAGTCTTGCGCTGTAAACTCGCGAGCGATCTTCGAATCGTCAGATTGAGCCGCTCGACATAGGCTGTGTTGATCGTCTTCGAGTCTTCGGACCGCTCCATGGCGTCATCAAACTGCCACGGCGCTCCCAAGACGAGCCGCTTGTCGGCGTGCACGACGCGGCTCTTTCGAAACCGCTTGATCACCTGCACATGAACGCAGGATGGACCGAAAGTGCGAGCGATCACCCCCGCGTTGTACTTGAACGCATCCGTCGATATCAGGACTCTCGGGCCACTTTTACGGCACCTCTCGTTCATGTCGCGAAAGTGCAGCACGGTGTTGCGCAGAGTCCTCTTCCCCACCAGTGTCGTCGTCCAGAGCCGCGACCAGACCTCGATGGCGGTGTAAGCCCAGAGCGGACGGCTCTTCTGGCTGAGAAGCACCTTGAGCTCGTCGGACTGGAGCTCCACGGGCTCCACCTTCTGCACTTTGAGTTCGTTGAACGCTTGTGCATGTGCGGACGCTTTCTCAATCCATCGCGCCACGGTGCCCGGCGAGAGACCTAGCGCACGTGCGACGCCTGCGCGCGTGTTGCCCTCGGTGGCCAGAGCGATGACCTGATCGAAGAGCTTGGCAGGATGGCGCATGCGGTGATAGGGCGTGCCGACGTTCGCGGCAAAAGTCTTGTTGCAGGCTGTGCATCGGTAGCGACGTTGAGTTCGGCGACGCGATTTCAGGAGTGAGTGCTTGGTGTAGGTGGTGGTTTTCCGGGAGCAGTTCGGTCTGGGGCAGCGCGGAAGCGGGCGTCGGGGCATGGCGGTTTCGAGGTTCGGATTGAGGTGTTCGGACGGCGTCTTACGGCCACCGAGTCCGAACGCGCCGAAAGCCCTGGGGCAAGCGAACTTGCGAACGTGCGACAACACTTAGTGATGGATGCGCCACGGTTGTGAGCTGACTCGACTTAGGACGTTTGAAAACTGCCGGCACCAGGAAGTGGGGAATGGCCAACTCCGGTCAACTCTCCGCTGCGTGTGCAGGCCGGCAAGACCAATGTAGATTCCGGCGATCGAGGCCAGCCTATTCGCTAGCGTCGGTTTAGCTCAGCTTCCAAGTCGCCCAAGCTCAAAACGATCTCTTCGAACAACGGCGCTGTTGGCTCGGAAAAAAACATGGGTTGCATGTTTCGATAGTCCGCTTCCAAGCTTTGCAGGAGATGCCCTTCGGGAACTATGTGAATCCCATCGGTCGGCGCGAGGCTTGCGGGCTTGTCGTCGCCAAACACAAATTTGTGATGCGCAACCTCTTCGAATAGCTCGCGGGAAACCTTTTGCATAACCCCCGCGCGGTGCATCATCGCTAAGTCGTAGGCGTGTCGAGATGATTGCGCACCCAACTTTTCTTTCGAGAGCCCTGTATGAAGAATCAGCGCCTTTTCAAGCAAAGTTCTTTCAGGAGCTTGAGCCACGACTCGAACAGTCGGAGATTCAAACTCGTCGGGGAATCGCTCTGCTGCATAGGGCTGGATATCCACTTCGCACACAGGGTAGTGATCCGAGCGAGCGCCTAGTTCCAAGCGCACCGCAGGTGCGATGTAATTGCTCCCTCCATAAGCCGCCCCATCGAGAGAGCGCGGATACTCGAACATCAAAACGTTTTCCGAGCCGTGTACTTCAAGTCGAAGATTGAACTCGTCACGAAGGACCGACTCAAAGTCCGCTTGAATGCTCGGCAGGAAAGTCGAAGCAACGAATTCGCTAACCTTCGCAGTGAGAACCTTGACGGCTTTTTGAAATCCCTTTCGGGATCGCTTCGTCATGGGGTCGAGATCGCCGCCCAGCCCAATGTCCTTCCGTTCGATTCCCAAGTCGATGTCTTCGGAGAATCGATGAATCAAGTCAAAGCACTTTGAAAGCGATGTGCCACCCTTAAACAGAAGCCGCGGCATTCCGTTGATTGCGTAGAGTCGACCGAGGGTCCAACAAACCCAAAAGTCTTTCTCTGCGATCAGTGGTTAAGCAAGTCGAGCTTGCGCCGCGGTCGCCTTGAACAGCGCGGCACGATCCGCTCTTGCCAGATTGGCTACCTGTTGCATGGCCTAGCTTGCTTTCGCGATGTCATCGTTCACGATCTCTCCAATGATGCTCCACATCCACCCTTCAGCCTTCGGTTGAAGCGCCAAAAGCCTTCGCTTGTCGTTATCATCGAGATCACGCCTCAGCTTCCGAATTGTTTTGGCCTCAATACCATCACGGCCGAGAAATCGAAGCGCCCGAAGCACGATGCCAGCCTTGCTGTCGCCACCCGCTCGTCGAGTGGACCGTCTAAACTGAATATCGAAACCACCGCCGTCCTCAACAGTGATGTGCAGCGTTCGGTTCGTACCATCGGTCAAGAAGACCGCTCGAGCAGGAACTTGTGTCGTGATACCCAATAGGCTCGCCGCCTTAGCGTTTCCTATAACGATGTCCTCACCAGTACCTCGTGCAATTGCGCGAGCGACCGCATCAACGGACGGCGCCTGCAAGCCAAAGCGCGGGTGCTTCTTCGGGTAGTCATAAACTCCCCGGCAGAGTCGGCGAATCGTTCCGTCCCGAGCGAGTCGGCTGAGCGCCGCGTCGATGGCCTCGCGGGTCCCCTGATGCGCAAAATCTGTGGGCACAAAGACGGCTCCACGCCTCCGAGCCTGTATAAGCCGGAGAACACTGCTTGCGGTCGAGTCGGATAAATCGCGGGGCATCGCCATGTCAGCAAGTATGTCATATTTTCGGACTCCCGTGAAGAGTTCTTGAGCCTAGGCTGAAACAAGGTACCTGTACGCCCCTACCGCTGGATACTCGTCGCGCCAGGAATCGGACTGACGGTGCTTGCATCCATCCCCACTCTCCTATCCTGGGATCTCAGGTGGTGTCTCGTTGCAGCGATAGCATTCACAAGCGGCGCGGGCGACTACTACTGGCTATGGCGTCTACGCGTCGTTCCCTCCGATCGCTGGGTGTGGGACCGAGAAGGACTTGTCGGCTTGGAAGTGCTTCGCTCCGCTGACAGGTGACGGGTCAGGCGGATCCTCGATCCGATCGCTTGCGGGATCTCGATCCCCGACTGCTAAGGCGCGCGGCCAGGTCGGACCGACTCTATCGAATCTAGCACCCAGGCGACCCCGCCACTCGTTGTCGATTTCTGCCCGGTAGCCCGTCCCCTCCTGTCCACCTATGCCCTCTATTCGCGAGCGGCACTTTACCTTTTCCGAAGCAGTGGTTATTGGAATTCGTGGAGAGACGATGTTAGGGGAGGCTCAGCTCTCAAGTCTCCGCAAGCGTCCGCAAGCACTTCGCTTCCTCGCGAAAGAGCAGCGGGTAGAGCAGACCGTTTGCCAGACCGACAAGAGAAAACACAATCAATGCATCAATCATACTCCACGCGTAGAACGGCCTGAACACGTCCGTATAGTGATTCATGTAGACGGCGGCCAGCGAACAGAAAAACGCGGCCATAAGCGCGAAGCCGGTGAGACTTCGCACCCAGATCGGGCCAGGTAGCGAAGGCATCATAAGATGGCAAGCTAACGTGGCGAAGAACCAGAGCGCGAAGTTGTAAGCCAGAGAGATCATGAAATCAGTCGAGCTGAAGTCGTTGTCAAAGACCTCAGGATACTCCGGCATCACGCTATGCATCGGCTCCATAATCGTAGCCGCTTCGATGGGTCCGCCGACAAAGTAGCGGACGAGATTGAGCAAGACGACTAGGGCGAATATTTTGGCCGTTGTCTTCATGAGCAACACGCAGGTATCGGTTTCGGACAATTCGAATCTAGGATTACTCCACCGAAGGAGCCGGGAGGATTCAAGATTCCGAATGGCGTACCATGAATCGGTCGGCATGTCACTCGGATCCTCTCGAGTCCCACCTTTGCCGTTAACTGTTGCTGACTCATCTGCCTCCTTCGACTCCCATGTAGAGCTGCCCCACTGCCCTGGTCGCTCTCTCACTCGCCGTCGCCCGGAAGCGACAATTGCCATTAACTGTTGTTGAGATCTCATCACCCCCCGCCGCTCAGGTGAAGCTGCCCCACGGCGCGAGCGCGCATTCTATTTCGAAAGCTCAAATCCGGTCGATCCAATAGTTGCGCCGTGAAGATCTTCCTCCACGTGAGACGCTCCGGGACGAGCCCGGCTTGCTGCGCAGGAGTTCGCGTAATGCGCCCAAACTTCAAGGAGCTATGGGGGGTCGGATGAAGTTGTAGTAACAGCGCAGGAGCTCGAGCTGACCGGCCAGGCTCTCGGTCGATCAGCAGGTCGCGTTGGTCTTGCGCTGCAAGCAAGCGAGTGAGGTGTTGCTCAGTGCTCCGTTGTCGATAAGCGCCAGGTAGTCCGTCCCCTCATGCCCACCCTGATTCGGGCATAGGTGGACAGGGCAACGGAACGTCCGGGTATCCTGGTACCTAATGTCCACCAATGCCCTCTATTCCCGAGCTAGAGTTCCCGCTTCCCAAGCTGAATGTCGAGGGTTCGAGTCCCTTCGCCCGCTCCACGCATCTCCCGAGAATGGCGGGAGTTAGAGCAGTGGAGGGGATCCCAGGTCGCTTGGACTCTTACTGCTCCGACATGGGTTTGTCCGGATAATAATCCAGTCGATCCAAGGGCATGACGATGGAGCTGATGATATTGCCCACGTGGCTGGCCGTGCGTTTGAAGTAGCGCACCGTGAGTACCCTACCCGCTTCATTGCGACCCGTGGATCGCACCAGCTCACCCACGTGCACGTCGCACTTCTTTTGAAAGGCGTCGATATCCTTGAGCAAGCTGCGGCTGTCGTCTTCGTTCTGGCTATCAAAGCAGTTGGAGGCGCGCACCATGAACTTGGACAGCTCATCTTTCATTTGGATCAAGAAGGCCTTGGACGCCTCGTCTCCGAGATCAGCTCCCGAACAGGCAATTTCGAAGATGTTCTTGGCATAGTCGCCGATTCGCTCCGCGTCTTTGACCAAGCTCATCAGCACGAGCAAGGTGGGGAAAGTGGAGGCTCCATGCACCGTTCCGTGGACGACCAGCTCCTTGCGTATGGTCATCTCGGTATGGTTGATTCGAAGATCTGTCTCGTAGAGATCCGTGCGAATCACGTCCGGAGTTGTGCCCCCCAACAATGCATTGGAGGCAGCATCAAAAATGTGCCTGCCATCTTGCAACATCTCAAGGAACCTGCGGTGGATGTCTGCTAGCCCGTGGGAAGAGCCGCCGATTTTTTGAAGCCAGTCAAACATGACGTTTAAAAAAGAAGGTAGCCCGCTAAGGGCATGCAGATGAAGACGGTTCCGACGTAGGCGATCAACCAGACAGGTGATTTTTGTGCCTTGCCTGCCAAGCGTTCCGCTAATGCGATGGGGATCTTCCTGAAGGCAGGAACCGAGAAGAAGACGATCACTCCAAGAAGGTTGAATGTGACGTGAACCAGGGCAATGGTCAAGCCGGCACTCGTTTCAGAGGCTTGGCTCGCCAATACCCCGGTGAGGGTGGTTCCAATGTTTGCCCCAAGCATGATTGGGAAGGCATTTCGAAGTGAAAGCACTCCGGCCGCGCACATGGGAACTAGTAGCGACGTGGTGATGCTTGAAGACTGAACGGCAAAGGTGAAGGCCGCACCGACGATAATGCCCGCAACGCCGGACTTGCCGAGGGCGCTGTTCAACGCCTGCTCCATTCGTCCGGAGATCAGGATCTTCATGTTCTTGGTGATCAAGATCAGACACACGAAGGTCAAGCCAACCCCGATAATCAGCATCACCGCCGAGAGCGGAATGCCCTCAAGCCCCGCTCCCTCTAACCCGTCTTGAATGAGCTTAAAGGCCTGCTTGACCGCCGCCTTGACGGGGCTCTTGAAGCTGCTTGCACTTGAATCTGAAACAAACCAGCCGGTCATGGCAACGGCTGACTTTTGAAGAAACCCTGTGGTGATCTCCAAGGGCAACATGACCGCAACACAAAGCAGGTTGTAAAAGTCGTGGACGGTTGCGGCGGCAAAGGCTCGTCTAAATTCCGGACCTTGGCGTACGTGCCCAATCGAAACGATTGTATTGGTAATCGTGGTGCCAATGTTCGCCCCCAGGATCATGGGAATCGCGCTGGTCAACGGCAGGGCCACATCCTTCGCGGCACCGACGAGACTGACGATCATCGACGTCGTCGTACTTGAACTCTGCACCAGCACGGTGGCGAGGATGCCCACGGACAAACCCGCGAAGGGATTGCTGACCCCATCGAACAGGGTCTCCGCTGAATCCTTACCGAGAGCCTTGATGGAACCACCCATCAACTGAATGGCCACCAAGAATCCGTAGAGCAGTCCAAAAACGAACAGCCAGCGAATGAGGAGGCTGGCTGGCGAACTGGATGGGGAGTTCTGTTGAGTCGCAGCGGTCATGGGCGAAAATGCAGCGCCAAGAATGGCCGATTCGGAGGGGTTGGGACGGGATGGCCAAGAGAATGCGTCAAATCTTCCCGGAGGCGCGAGCAATAAACCTAAGTTCCTACTCTCCCACAACTCTTTTCGGCGCTACTTATCGCGCGGAAAATTCGCGTAGCTCAATTCTTCCCCGCTGACGGCCTCTACACCATCACCCGCGCGTTGTACTTGAACGCATCGGTCGATATCGGAATCCTAGGGCCGTCTTTGCAACACCTCGACTTCATGTCGCGGAAGTGCAGCAAAGTGTTGCGAAGCGTCCGCTTCCCCACCAGGGTCGTCGTCCAGAGCCGCGACCAGACCTCGATAGAAGTGTAGGCCCAGAGCGGGCGGCTCTTCTTACTGACAAGAACCTTGAGCTCGTCGGACTGGAACTCAACAGGCTCAACCTTATCGACGTTCACCTCATTGAAGGCTTGCGCGTGGGCGGAGGCTTTTTCGATCCAGCGCGACACAGTTCCGGGCGAGAGGCCGAGCGCACGGGAGATGCCCACGCGCGTGTTCCCTTCGGTGGAGAGCGCGATAACTTGATCGAAGAGCTTGGCCGGATGGCGCATCCGGTGATAGGGCGTGCCGACGTTGGCGGCGAACGTCTTGTCGCATGTTAGGCAACGGTAGCGGCGCTGGGTCCGGTGACGTGATTTCAGGAGCGAATGCTTCGTGTAGGTGGTGGCTTTCCGGGAGCAATTGGGTCGCGGGCAACGCGGAAGTGAGCGTCGGGGCATGGCGGTTTAGAGGTTTGAGTCGGAGTGTTCGGGAGGCGTCTTAAGGCCACCGAGTCCGAACGCGCCGAAAGCCCTGGGGCAAGCGAACTTGCGAACGTGCACCAACACTTAGTGACGGATGCGCCACGGTTGCGGAGTGACTCGACTTAGGACGCATGAAAACTGCCGGCACCCGGAGGTGGCGCGGGGCCATTGCTGCGCACCTGGCGGTGAATATGAGTCGGGTCTCCGCTGCAAGACTTCCGATCCACTGGAGTGCAGGTATGATCCAAGCGTGACCGAATTACCGCACAGCGCCCCGCCCCCGCTCCCCTACGCTCCTTCTCTAGGCAACGAAGAGGACGGCGACCTGAGCATGATTCGGTGGCTCATGTCGCTGACGGTCCGTGAGCGTTTGGCGATCCTTCAAGCCCAAGCCAATTCGCTCTCGAAGTTGCGTGATGTCTGCTCCAAAGGCTGATTTCGAAGGGCTCCTTCGCGCCTTTACGGAACGGGAGATTCGCTTTGTTGTCATCGGAGGGGTCAGTGCCGCATTGCAGAGCGTCCCCGCCGTGACTTACGACCTCGACTTGGTCTTGGATCACGAACCCAAGAATCTCGATCAATGTATCGCTCTATTGCAAAACCTCGAGGCCGTTTATCGCGAGCACTTGCCAAAACAGCTCGCACCGAAACGATCCGACCTCGAGTCCGACGGGACCATGCTCTTGATGACTCGCTTGGGCCCCCTGGACATCCTGGGCCGAGTCGCAACGGGTTGGCGATATCGTGAGTTACTAGAGCGCGCTCGATGCGTTCGCCTGGAAGAAGGCAACGAGCTCCAGATCCTCGACCTGTCTGCGTTGATTGAAGTCAAAGAGCAGGTGGGCAGGGAGAAAGACCTCGCGGTTCTGCCGCTCTATCGAAAAACACTAAGCGAGCGGAATGCGGCAGAGCCCGGCTCGGGATCCTGAGCGAGACTCAATGCCGCCATTCGAACCGTTGTCGTTTAATGCCAGATAGTGCGTTCTGTGCATCCCGAAAACTTAGCGCACCGAGTTCAAAACCGGATCGACGCTCGTTTTAGCAAACCTCGCCAGACGCGCTAGGCGAATTCGAACGCCACGAGAGCAGCGCGGCTGTACCTCTCCCCCATCCAAGTGCAACGGGAGCTGTCCCGGTCAAGCAGCGTCGCGTGAATAGCGGTGATGGAGTCCGCCTGACCTTGCCCCCGAAAGCCGGTCCACGAATAACTAGCACTTTCGCCTAGCAGCATGTGGTGAAAGTGCTTCGTTCCATGAGCAGCGGATTTTTGGTCAGGCCGGTGCGCGGGAACGTAGCTGAATCCGTAGATTCAGCGAGGCTTTTGGGTGCCGAGCTGGCCGGAAGGACGCCGCTCGTGGGGCG
>JAJDEU010000014.1 GCA_029259635.1 Planctomycetota bacterium
CTCGGCGGCTTGCTTGTTCGCCGCGATCATCTGCCGGGTCGCGGCCTGCACCGCTTCGTGGGTGGGAGCTTGCCCGGCGGCGACCAGTCTGATCGCGGTCCGGCGGTAGTGCGGTGCCCACACCCACGCCCACCCCAGCAGCTCGGCGATGCGCTCCTCGGTGGGCACGAGTCCGGCGCTGGTGATCCAGTCCCAGACCACCTTGCGGGCTTGCGCGGGGCCTCTCGGTGCCCGACCGGTGGCCCGCGGCGGCCCTGGGGGCCGGTTCCGCACCCGCCGGCCGGGCGGCTTGGGGGTGGAGGCATGACGACCCATGACTGTCGATGATCGACCACCAGGCCGGTGAACGACGAGCCGGCCCCGCCGCAGCCCCGGTCCACCAGCGGTTTCATGGCTCGCGCGGCCCTGAGCGCCTACCCGGCCCGCGCCCGAGCGCCTGGCTCGTGACCAGCCGACCGGAACCATGGCCCGATGGGTCCCTGCGATCTTTACCGCGGTAAATCAACGACCGCGACGCCGTCCCGTGCGGCGGCTTTACCGCGGTAAATCGGCAGCCGCGGATGCCGTCTCGTGTGCGTCGGGACGATCGGCGACGAGGTGCCCGACGAGCTGCTCGATGACGTCGGGTGCGAGCTCCGCCCGCAGCGCGGCCGCGATCTTGTCGGGGGTTCCGCCGAGACGCCGGATGGCCCGGGCCGCCGGGGTCGGCCGGTTCGCCGGTGCCGCGGACGTCGACGGCGCGTCACCGCTGGTGCCGCGCCGATTTACCGCGGTAAAGCGGTGCAGGGCAGCGAGCTGTGCGGCGTGATCGAGCGTGTGCAGGGTGCGGACCTCGCGGAGCGCGATGTCGCCGGCACGCAGCGCGGCGTGCAGCTCGGGGGCGAGCTTAAGCAGGTTGAGACGCTGGCTCACCCATCCCGGGGAGCGTTGGAGGTTCTCCGCGGCGGCCTGGCCGCTGCCAGCGGCGGCAACGACAAGCTGGACCTGCTGGGCTTCCTCGACGGGGTCGAAGTCGCGGCGGTCCAGGTTCTCCGCGGCGGTGGCGCTGAGGAACCGCAGCGCAGATCCGGCGAGGTCGTCCTTGATGACGGCCTCGATGGCCTCCCAGCGCAGTTGTTGCGCGGCGAGGTAGCGGCGCGCGCCGGTGACTTGCACGAACGCCGCGCGGCCCAGCTGCGCGTCGTCGTCGGGGAAGATCCGGCGGAACGCGGCGCGGGTGACCACTGCGCACGGCTGGAGCTGGCCGTTGATCCGCATCGAGTCGGCGAGTTCGTCGATGGCGTCCGGGCGGGTGCCGAGCACGCGCTTGTTGTGCGGGTTGAGCGTCAGCTGGGAGAGCTGGATCGGGCGCCCGCCGCCGTCAGGGGTGAGGGCGTAGGGGCCGCGGCCGTCGTCGAGGTCGGGGTCGCCGGCGAGGTCGGAGAGGTTGACCTTCTGCCCGCGGGAGCGGGCCGCGCTCATCGCGTCACTCCCCCGGCCGCCGCGGCCGGGTCCTCGGCCACCGGCACGCCGGCGCCGACGTGTGGGGCGGTGGAGCCGCCGTAGCCGAGTTCAAGGGCCAGCCGGAAGAAGTCCTCGCGGGCTTCCATCGCGACCCGGTTCTTCGGGTACTGGGTGACGACCAGACCATCGGCGCTGGCGCGGGTGTGGAGCTTGTAGCGGCGAACGACGGTGTTGGCCATCGGCCAGCGGCGTTGCCGGATGTATTGGGCGGTCTGCTGGAGATCGGTGGTGCCGTCGCGGGGGTCCCAGTTGTTGACCACGACGCGGTAGGGCAGCCCGCGCGGCATGATGACGCGCTCGACGGTGCGGGCGGTCGGGTCGAACGCGAGAGGCTCGGGCGGCATCGGGACGACGACGTCGTCGGCCTCGTCGAGCGCGGCCTGAAGGATGGCCTCGTCCTCCAGGCTGCCGGGGGTGTCGACGAAGACCTCGCGATAGGGGCCACTGCGCAGCCGACGCAGATCGCGCGGGTCGGCGATCTGGGTGAAGTCGAACGGCAGCCCGCCTTGGCGGGCGACGCGTTCGGACCACCACACCGACGACGCCTGCGGGTCGGTGGAGGCGACGAGCACCTCGCTGGTCGGGCTCTCTACGTCGCGGGGCCGGTGCCGCCCGGCCTCTGCGGGGTCGCGCAGGGGACCGAAGGATGTCTCGCGGACGGCGTGGACCACCGCAGCCAGGTTGACGGCGAGGGTGGTCTTGCCGACCCCGCCCTTCTGGTTGGCGATGACATGGATGTTCGCAGGCATGGCGGGACTCTCTGTTCCGTGTGCTTCCCGCAGGTCGAGGCTCGATCGGCGGTACTTCGGACGGCAGGAGCGTAGCGACGTCGGCCGCAGGTTCTGCCGCCGTGGGGGCCGTGTCGCGTGCTTTACCGCGGTAAATCGGTGGTCGACATCGGCCCTACTGGCACGGACCGTCAGGAGTTGCGCCCCGGTCCGCAGCAGCGGCCCGCGCGGCGCGGAGCTGCGCCCGGTGGGCCTCCCACGTGGCCACAGCGGCGATCTGGGCGGCGGACCGACCGGGCGGTGTCAGCGCGACCCGCGGCGCCCGCGAGGGGGCCGGACGCAGGCTCGGCTGGGCTTGGTAGTCGCCGGGCACGCCAGCGAGCTTGGCGGGCAGCTCATGGAGCCGGTTCCGCCAGGGCCGGAGCCGGGCCGCGAGGACGCGCAGGGGATCGCGGGCGCCGCGGAGGGCGTCGCCGCGGTGGTGGTCGGGCCGGTCGGGGTGGTGGTCGATGGCGAACAGCAGCGCGGCCGGGCAGGCGCCAGCCACCCACCAGGGCCGCAACAGGGCCCGGGCGCGCCAGAGCGGCATCCTGGATACCCCCCGCTGGTCCAGGCCCAGACGCTGGAACAGGCACCGAGTCGCGGCAGTCCGGTCCGGAGCGGACTGGGGCACCCCATACAGCGGCCATCCGGCCGGGGTCGGCTCGGCGGGTTCGAGCCGTCTGCCGTTCAAGGGCTGGTTACCAACGTAAGTAACGGGGAGGACGCCACTTTCATCCACAACCATGCTGAGCTGCGCGGATACAGGATCGGGCCCACCGCCGGCGGTGGCCGGTGGGGGAGTGGTGGTGGCCAGCGGAGCGACCAGGACGTAGCTGGGGGTGCGGCCGTGGTCGGTGCCGAGGAACTCGGCCGAGGCGCCGTGCTCGACGACGACGAGCAGGCCGGCGTCGCGGGCCCACGCGATGACCCGGGAGACGGTGCGGGGCGCGCGGGCGCCGGCGTCGCCGAGCCGGGCCAGGGTAACCGCGGTGATCAGCCCGGTCTGCCAGTCCATGCTGCACACCAGCCGACGCAGGATCGCCGCCCACGCGGCGCGCTTGTCGCTGCGCCACTCCTGGGCGTCGACGAGCTCGTCGACGACGCCCAGGGCCTCGGCCTGCTCGAGCAGCACCCGGTACTGCGGGGCGACCAGGTGGCGCCACCCGGGGTGCGGGTCGTAGCGGCCGGCGGCGACGCGGGCCGCGGCCCGTCGGCGGCCGTAGGCCATTCCGCGCGCGCGGCCGCGGGCGGCGGTGAGCCGGCCCACCCACGGGCGGGCCGGAGGCCGGCTGTCGGGAGGGCGTGCCGCGCGGCCGCGCGGCGGCCGAGAACGCCGATGCGCGCCGGAAGCCATCGCTGTGGAGCTGCTGCCGGTGGTGCTCTGGCCGCTGAGGCCGTTCTGGGCGTGCACGACGCACAGCGACAGGGTCGGGTCGGCCGCGAGGACGTATGACCCGACCTCGTAGCAGGGCAGACACCACCCGCCGCCGAACTCGGAGGCGGATTCGGCGTGTGGCGGATGCGCGTCGGGGCGCGCAGGGGTTATCTTGGGCACGCGAAAGCGCGCCCCCCTTCCTGGCTGGAGGGAACCGCTCCGGCTGACAACCGGAGCATCTGCGCCGTCTCGGGGTGCAAGCCGAGACGGTCGCGACTCGAGGCGGTCCCTACGGGGACCGCCTCGCTGTCGTTATGAGGCCTTGCCCAGTGGCAATCCCTCCTGCGTCTGATAGGGGATACCGACCTCGGCCGCGAGTAGCTCGCCGATCAGGTCGGTCACTGTCATCCCACGGCGGGCCGCGTGCTCGCGGACCGCCGCGAGCAGCGCCGTGGGGAGCTTGTAGCTGACGAGTCGTCGGTCGCCTTTCGACGGCCGCCCGCCCTTCTTGCGCTCCATAGCGCAGTTCCTACCGTTCCGTATGGACGGAACAGGGTAGGCGCGCCGAGGACTGGCAGAGGTTGATCCGCGCGCGGGGCGGTCAATCGCGGTGTGCGGCGAGGACGTCCAGCATCACCTGGCGAGCCTCGTCATCGTGCACCGCGGCGCCCTCAAGTCGATCGAACCAGCGGCGGTGCCGGTCGATGTCTACTCGCTCGTCGAGGAACGCGGTGCCGACGATGGTCTCGTTGGTCGCCATCCGGTCGCCGTAGAGGTGGAACGACGGCGGTAGTGGTGGTACGGGCCGGCCGTGCGGCAGCACACCGAGCCGGACGTTCGGTCGCCGGGACAGGTCGATGAGGTGCTGCAGCTGCTCCTGCATCACGACTTGCGAGCCGAGCACTGTGCGCAGCACGCCCTCGGGGATCACTTGCATCACGGTCCGCTCGGGGTCGTCTAGTAGCGCGAGGCGGGACCGGCGAGCCTCTGCCCACCCCTGGTCGGGTACCCGTTCGATCACGGCCAACGTGTACGCCCATGCCTGCATCAAGCCTGGGACGATCTCGGCCTGCCAGGAGCGGATCTCGTGGCACTGCCGCTCGACGGCGAGGATTCGGCGTTGCGCGTCGGCGCCTTTGCGAACGATGCGAGTCTGGCGGGTGACCGCGAGGTCAGCGATCGTCTTGCAGAGTTCCACCAGTTCGCGGCGCTGCGGCGCCGTCGCGTCGAGCGAGCGCGCGTACCGCTCCGCGACGTTAGGCGGTGGCGTCCGCTGACCGTGCTCGGCCTTGCTGATGCTGCCTTGGCTGAGCCCGGATCGGGCGGCGGCTTCGGTCTGGGTGAGATCGCCTCGGATCTCGACTAGCAGCTGCGAGATCCGGTCGCGACCCGATCCGGGTGGTGGCATCTAGGCGGCTCGACTCGGTCGTGCGCCGTGGTATTCGGGGTGGCGCGACCACCATGACGCCCACGGCTCGGCGGCGTCCCAGAGCCGCCGGGCATCGTCGCGGTAGGCCTCGGCACGTTCGTCGGGGGCGCCGATGTAGGCGCCGCCGACGAACGTGCCGTCGGTCTGGTAGATCACGGGCACGATGATGCGGTTGACCACCCAGTAGTCACCGGTTCCGAGGAGGCTCGGGATGGTGTGCTCGCCACGGCGCAGCACCCGGATCTGCTCGAAGGCGCTGTTGAGGGCGTAACCGCGCTGGCAGGCGTACAGCTCGTAGTCGGTCAGGTCCTCGGACAAGATCCGCACGCGATAGTGAGCGATGCCGGCCGCCACGTGGCGTTGGAGCTGGTCGAGCCACTCCTGCTTGGCCGTCGGCGGTGCGTCGCCGGCCCGCCAGGCTTGGAAGTCTGTTCCTGCGCGGCTGTATGCCGGGAGCTGCTCGAGCCGGAACCGCCAGTCACCGCGCTGATGGACGTTGTCGTCCATGAACCGGCCCAGCGTTGCTAGATCCATGAGTCCGCACGGCACCCAGCGCGGTTGAGTGCCGAGCAACTCACGCTCGGGGTTGTACTCCGCGGCGAGTTCCGCGCGGGCGGTGTCGTCGACGTCATCACGCACGACCACGAACGCCTCATCCCTGCCGGGGAGCGTGTGCACACTCGGGCAGTCGTTGCGGTCGGGCGAGTCTGTCGTGCCCGCCGTAGTGATCAACGTCTGGTGGTTCGTGGACATGACGGTGTCCCCCTCCTGGCGCGCGAACTATGGCAACGAAGTGTCCGCACCGCCCCACCCTCTAGTCAACCGTGACAGGAATACCTGCGCGGCAACCAGCTTAGCAATATTCCGCTCACGCTTGCATAGTGCTGTACACCCCGTCATGCTCGCTCTGGGACCAGCCCTCTCATGCAAGGGGCCTCGGCGGAGCTCTGACCCTCCGCCGAGGCCGTGGGCCGTGCCCCACCCGATGCGAAGGAGACGACCCATGAGCAGGATTGCAGCACCCTCAGCAGTACAGCCGGGCCAGGTGCCGTGCGCCGCTACGCCGGAGCGGATGTTCCCGGTGGATGAGTCCGGGCCGGGCCAGGCCCCGACGGTGGGGGAGCATGCGGCGTTGGCGGTGTGCGCGGGCTGTCCGGTGCTGGACCGGTGCCGGGTGGCGGTGTTGGCGATGCCGCTGGCCTACGGGGTGGCCGGCGGGTTGACCGCCGCGCAGCGCCGTGAGGTGCGCGCGGCCCGGCTCGACCGCCGAGCGAGGGCGGCGTGAGCGCGCCGACGCGGGAGGTCGGCAGCGAGCCGGTGGTGCCACTCGGCGAGCTGGCGCTGCAGCTGGGTCGGTTGGGCGGGGTCGCGCAGCGGCTGCT
Source organism: Planctomycetota bacterium (assembly GCA_029259635.1). Taxonomy (GTDB): domain Bacteria; phylum Planctomycetota; class UBA1135; order UBA1135; genus OFTM34. Next base: position 6,460 of record JAJDEU010000014.1, read on the forward strand.
CGCGGTGCACATGCCGGATCGGCACGGCCGGTGCCAGGGCTGCACGGTCCCGGGTACCGGGCTGCCGGGGGCGGTGTGGCCGTGCGCGCTGCACTTCTACGCCACCGCCGCCGCACAGGCGGTGGGAGAGTGAACGCGCGGGTGGTGCTTTTTGGGCTGCTGGGCGTGGTCGCGGCCGCGGCGGCGGTCCTGTCGTTCGCCGCGCTGCGCGATCTCGCGTTGCTGTGCGGGTTCTCCCCGCAGCTCGCCTGGCTGTTGCCGGTCGTGGTCGACGCCGGCGCGGCCGCGGGGTCACTGGTGTGGCTGGGCGGCTGGGCCGTGTCGTCCGCGCGCCGGTTCGCCCGCGCGCTCGCACTGGCCCTGCTCGGGTCCTCGGTCGCGGCCAACGCCCTCGGGCACGGTCTGGCCGCGTTCGCGCTCGCCCCGCCGTGGTGGGTGGTCGTGATCGTCTCCGCGGTCGCCCCGGCCGTGCTGGGAGCCGTGGTCCATCTGGCGGTGCTCGTCGGCCGCACCGACAACCACCCCGCTGTGCACCAGCACGTCGTCGAGCAACGCGATGTCGACGAACCCGACGTCGACCGGCCCGACGTCGACGAGCGCAACGTCGACGAGCGGGTCACCGGTGCGATCGGGGCGGTGTCGGAGCGTCTCGAGCTGGCCGTCGGCGCCTACAGCGACGGGCTGCTGGACGAGCGGGGGCTGTCCCGCCGGTGGGACGCGGTCGACGCGGACACGGCGACGTCGCCCCGCCCGGTCGATCCGGACGGGCGGGTGGTCGAGCTGGTGGAGCTGCTCGAGGCCGGGGCCCTGGTCACCGGGGCGCACGCGGCGGTGTTGTTCGGCTGCTCGCCGCGGACCGGGCGGCGGTTGCTCACCCGCGCCCAGGCCCTCGCCGTCACCCCGGCCGGTGCGCCGGCCGGAACCGAGCCGGAGCTGGTGGGGGCGGGGTGGCCACGATGAGGTGCCTTCCCGATCCCGCCACCCCCGGCCAGGGCCGGTGGGGTCGTACGCGGTGCGTGCTGGCCGCCGTCGCGGCCGCAGCGCTGGTTGTGCAGCTGGTGCCGGTCGTGCACACCGTGCTGGTCGTGCTGGTCGCGACCTCCTGGGTGCTGATCGCGCTGCTCGCGGCCCGGGCGCTGGCCCACCGCTACGGGCTACACCTCCCCGCCTGGGCGAGTCCCACCGTCGCGGCCCGGATCGTTCCACGCCTGGCCGGGCGGCTGCGGGCACGTCGACGTTCGACGGCGGTCGCGTCGACGCCAGTCGCGACCCCGGTCACCGCGGGGCAGGACTGCTACGAGCTGGTCGGCGGCCCGATGGGCGGGCAGCGGTGATGCGGCCCGGGATGTGGGCCGATGGCCTGGCCGGTGCCGGCGCGGGCGCGCTCACCGACGGCGAGATCACCCGCCTGCACGTCCAGGCCGGCACGGCCGGGGTCGCGGCCACCGTCGGGTCGGTGTGGCTGGCCGGGGCGACGTCGTGGCCGCTGCTGGACTCCCTCGCCCTGGTTGGCGCTGCGGCCGGGTCGGTGCTCACCGCGGCGACGGTTGCGCACCGC
>JAJDEU010000015.1 GCA_029259635.1 Planctomycetota bacterium
CCGGAGTTCAAGGAAGTCTTTTCGATCACGCATCTGGATCGGCTGTTCGAGATTCTGCCGGACGAAGCCGCGGCGCTCGAGGCATTCGAAGCGGCGGTTTAGGCGCGGTCGTCAGTGGATAGGTTGTTTGCGGTGGCTCGATTGCCGTGGAATAACTTGTTTGCCTCGCCGCGAGTCTTAGACACTGGGGCAACGCCATAGGGTCGCCAGCCCAAGGGTCGACGGCCGGTCCGCCTGCGGCAAAATAGCCCCTTCGATGGGTGGTTTTCATGCTATGTTCGGCCGCGCGCGGTTTTGGTTGGACAGGTGGATTGCGCCGATTATGCTAAATAGGTGGGTTTGATTGCCGGCAAGCGCGACGCGTTCTGTCCGGCGAGCCTGCGGTTCATTGCTTAAATCGCACGATATTTCGCTCAATCTCCGCGGAGAACAATTCGATGACGACTTCTTGGTCTCGTTCTGGTGTCGCGCTGGCTGCGTTGGCGGCGGCGGTGATTTGTACTTCCATGTCGACTTTGTCGATGGCCGCGGACGGCGAGAAGGCCTCTGCCGCGAGGGGTGCTATCGTGGCAAGCGACGCTGTGGCACGCGACGCGATCGACGTGTTCGACGCGATTGCGAACGATCAGATCGAAGTCAAGTTCATCGCGCTCAACGCCAACAAGGCGAACCTCATCGTCGCGAACAAGACGAAGCAGCCGCTGACGATCAAGCTGCCCGAGGCGTTTGCCGGCATGCCGGTCTTGGCTCAGTTCGGTGCCGACGATGCGAATCAGGGCGTCGGCGGCGGCGGCGGTGGTGGACCGTTCAACATCGCCCCGGAGAAGACTCGCAAGGTCGAAGTGGCATGCGTTTGCTTGGAGCACGGCAAGCCGGACCCGTACGCCAAGGTGCCTTACGAACTCAAACCGCTTTCGGCCATCTCCGACAAGCCGGAAGTGGCGGCGTTGATCGCGCGTTACAGCAAGGGCGACATCTCGACCAAGGCGGCACAAGCGGCGGCGTGGCATCTGCAAAATGGCATGTCGTGGAAGGAACTGGCGGCAAAGGAACTGGAACACGTCCGCGGCCCGAACGAGCCGTACTTCACGCGGCAAGAAATCGCCGCGGCGATGAAGCTGGCCGATGGCGCAGTGGCCTATGCCAAGCAGCAGGCCGCCGATGCGACGAGCTTCGAGTCGTATAGCCCCGGCGCGAAGAAGTAGTTTAGTAGTTTGCTTCGCGCGGTCGTAGTCGTGTAGTCGTAGGGTGGGTCGAACGAAGTGAGGCCCACCATCAGGCAACAATTCGCCTAGTCGAGTCACCTAGTCGAGCGTCAAAGCCATTAATTTGGGTGCGATGCGCCCTAGCCGCGAAGCACCGCTCGACGAACCAGCAGTAGCGCCAGGGGCGAAAATGTAGTTTGCTGGGCGGCGTCGATTACGGCGTGAGCACGAGCTTGCCGGCCGTTGCGCCAGACTTGTTGACCGTGCTGTCTTCTTGTAGCCGGTGGGCTTCGGCCGTTTCAGACAGCGGCATAGCGCGATCGATCCGCGGCTTCAGCTTGCCCGCGACGAGCCAGGCGTTGATGTCGTCGGCACAGGCCCGCTGTTCTTCGGGCGTGGCTTTGAACATGACGAAGCCGTGTAGCGAGCAACCTTTGACGTAAAAAGGACCAACGGGAAAGACAGGCCGAGCGTCGCGGCCGGCCATGAGGATCATCCGGCCGCGTTCGGCCATCATCGCGACGGCCTCGTCGAAGTTCGGTTCGCGAAGCGTTTCCCAGAACACGTTGACGCCCGACGGCGCGAATTCCTTTACGCGCTCGGCTACGTTCTCGGTCTTGTAGTTGATCGCCAGATCGGCGCCGAGCGATCGCGCTAGGACGCACTTTTCCTCGGTACCGCAGGTGGTGATTGCGGTCGCGCCGATCGCTTTGACCATTTGTACGACGGTCGAGCCGACGCCGCCGGTGCCGCCATTGATGAACAGCGTTTCGCCGGCTTTGAGCTTGGCGTCGCGGACGACGCCGAGATGGGCCGTGATGCCGACCAGCGCGATGGCCGCGGCCGTTTCGTCGGCAACGCCTTCTGGCGTCGGATAGAGCCAGCACTCGTCGACAGCCGCATATTCGGCGAACGTCCCCTGTCGCCCGAGCAGACCCTGGTTCGATCCCCACACGCGGTCGCCGACGCGAAACCGCTTCGCCCGCGGCCCAACGGCCTCGATCGTGCCGGCCAAGTCGCAGCCAACGACGAATGGCTTAGGTGCGTCGAATTGAATCGCCCCCGCTCGGATGTACGTGTCGATCGGATTGACGGCGACCGCGCCGACGCGGACGAGGACTTCGGCGTCGTTGATTTTCGGTTGGGGCAGGTCGCCGAATTGAATTGTCGAAGGCGGTCCGGGCTCGTGGAAGAATGCGGCTTTCATGAACTTGGGCTTTCGTCGTATTGAGTATTGAGCCACGTAATGGTCTGAAACGCTACCTCGCTGAGGCGTAGACTGGGGGTTGGTTTTGCTGACCCTTTTGTGTTCGTCTCAGCGGAGGTAGCTATGAGCGTTTTGGCGGTTGGTTGGGATGTGCATCGTCGGTTCAGTCAGGTCAGTTTACAAGAGCTGCACGCTGACGGGGAGTTGCGAGTCGTGGAACGCAAGCGATTGGAGCACAACGACCGTTCGGCGATGGCCGCGTGGCTCGGCAAGTTGCCGGCGAACACGCCGATTGCGATCGAAGGCGCTTTCGGCTGGCAGTGGGTTGCCGATTGGCTGAGCGAACTCGGCCTGTCGCCCCACTTGGGCCATCCGCCGGCGATCCGCGTGTTGGCCAAAAACGAGGCCAAGGCCGACCGCATCGACGCCGATCGGCTGGGCCGTTTTTGGCTCCGCGGCATCTTCCCCGAGAGCTACCTTTCGACGCCCGAGGTGCGGCAACTTCGCGAGCGATTGCGACACCGCCAGTCGTTGGTTGCGCTGCGCGTCCAGGTCAAGAACCGCGTTCAAGCGTTGCTGCATCGGGCCGGCGTGCTGCACGACTTGAGCGACCTGTTTGGCAAGCGTGGCCGCGAACTGCTCGCCGAACTGAAACTGCCGGCCGCGTCGCGGGCCGTGCTGGACGACGGGCTGGCGTTGATCGACGCGCTCGGCGACCAGCTCGCGGCCCTCGAGACGTGGATGCTCGAACATCTCGCACAAGACGCGATCGTGCGGCTGCTCTACACGATTCCCGGCATCGGTCTGATACTCGCGCACGTGATTCGCGCCGAGATCGGTCAACTCACCGAACGGTTCGCCAACGCCAAACGCTTGGCGAGCTATGCGGGCTTGGCGCCGCTGTCGAACGACTCGGCGGATCGTCACGGCCGGCGGCACATCGGCCACGCCTGCAATCGCACGCTGCGTTGGGCGCTGGTCGAGGCGGCCGGCATCGCGTTGCGGTCGAGCGATTGTCCGCCGAAACTGCGCCAGCTGTACGATCGGTTGACGCGGCATGGCCATGTGAACAAGATGCCAGGTCGCGTGGCGGTGGCCCGCGAACTGTGCGAGTTGGTGTATGTCATTTGGAAGAAAGGAGAACCGTATCGTGATCCGATCTCGCCTGCGCCGACCTCGTCGAGACCGTCGCGGTCCCGCGCGAAGCGGTCCGTCGCGTCGAGCCGCGCGAGCCGTCCGCAATGACCGATGTCTCCCACGGTGCGCTCGAAGGAGCCTCGCTGACCTATGGTCGACCAAGCCGCTGGCTTGGCCAGGCCCGTAAGTAATTAGGCCCTTCGACCGCCGCACACCCATGTTGTGCGACGCCGACGCCGCTCGCCGTTTCGCGGTTCGCTCCGCGTCGCCGCGGGTTGGAGTCGACGCCAGCACGTAGGGATAGTTGGTAAACACACCGTGACACATGCCGGCGGCCACGCACGTAGAACATCCACGCAGTCCCACGAGCAACCCAAGTCCAACGGCGACGCTCTGGGGGAAGGAACCATCAGGACCCCAAGGTTCCTTCCCCCAGACCCCCAACCTCCTTCCCCTCTTCTCTGTTCTGCAAAGAAGAAGCGAAGGCCTGGACCAAAAAAAAACAATACGCAGAACCCCTTGCCGCCCGGCCGCGTTTCAGGGATAGGTCAGGGCAAGCGGCGATATACGTCAACTCTACGAACGAAGTTAAGACCGCGCCGGCCTGACGATGCGGCTTTCGGTTCCGGCAGTGTTGTGACAGCCCGTGTTGCGTCAGGGCGGCGCGGGCGAGATCGTTCGAGGAATCTACGGACGTTCGCCGCTTGTCCTGACCTACGCCCCGTGCTAACTGCCCACTAATCCCTAACCCCTGTCCACTATTTCCTCGCCATGCCGCCAGACCCAGACCCCGCTCCTCCCGCACGCGACTGGAACGCCCGCTACATCTCCGGCGATACGCCCTGGGACAGCGGCCATCCGTCGACCGAATTGCGGCGCGTCGTCCAGCAAACCGACGAACTCCCTCGCGGGCGTCTGCTCGAACTCGGTTGCGGTGCCGGAACGAACGCCATCTACCTCGCCCGCCAAGGCTTCGACGTCACCGCGGTCGACGGCTCGCAAGAAGCGATCTCGCGAGCACGCCGCCAAACCGCCGCAGCGCGAGGAGCCGGCGAGCAGCTTTCGGTCGAATTCCACATCGCCGACGTCCTCGAACTACCGGCGGCGTTGCACGGCAAATCCACAGCCAGCCAAACGAATCAATCGCCCGTCGAGCCGCTCGCAAAGCCGCCCACGGCGCGAACTGTCGAAGCAACAATCGAGCCGTTCGACGTCTTGTTCGATCGCGGCTGTTACCATTGCGTCCGGCAATCTGCTCTCGCGCCGTTCCAAGCGATGCTCGAGCGCGTCTCGCGCCCAGGCACGCTGTTTCTGCTACTCACCGGAAACGCCAACGAGCCGCGCGGCGACCGCGGCCCGCCCCGGGTCGACGAGCAAGAGCTGCGCGACGAGCTCGGCCCGTGGTTCGAATTCCTGCGGATCTCCGAATTCCGCTTCGACGACACCGGCGACGCCACGCGGCCACTAGCTTGGTCCGTGCTGTTGCAGCGGCGATGAACCGTCGTCGGATGAGGCTCGTCGGAGGAAAGAGGAGAGGCGCATCGACCGAGCGGGGGGGCTGTGGCTGCATTTCTGGTCGTGGCGCGAGGAATAGTTCCTCAGTCCGCCGACGAATCACTCCAGAGTCGCCGGCAAGCGGTGGGCGGCGGATTAGTCGGGTTTGTCCGAGCGCCGATAGCCTATCGCCGCCGCGCCGTGCCGCGAAAATCTCTAGCCGACGCCAACTTCGCGGTGGTAAACTACTAAAGAGCGTCGGCCTACTGCCGGGCGAGTGCCCCGTGCCGCCGGAACAATCGCGTTGATCGGAGAAGTCGTATGAGCGTCGCCGCATGTCCCCGCTGCGAAGGCCAGGTTACGTTGCCCCCGGGCGGTCGTCCCGCGGCCCAAGTCAAATGCCCGCTGTGCGAGGAAGAATTCGCCCTCTCCGCGGTCTACGACAAGCTCCCGCCGATGCTCATCCTGCTCGAAGCGCCGGTCGGGGCCCACACGATGCCCGGCGGCATGACCCACGGCGAAGGCGCGTTCGACAACCTGTTCATGCCATCGGCCGACGCCAACGGTGAAGGCGACTTGCATCTTGCGCCCGCCGGCGGCGAAGAGGGCGGATCGTCGTTCGACTTCGGCGGCTCCGGTTCCGGCGGCGGCACGGCCGTCGCGACCGCCCCCACGACCAAGACGATGCCAGCGCGCGCCAAACGCCCGCCCAAGAGTCCGGCCAAAGAAGGCATCAAGATCGTACTCGGCGGCATTGTCGGCTTGACGGCCGGGTTCTTCATCCTGCTGTGGGGATTCGATCGCGACTTGTGCAAGGATGTGGCCAAAAAGCCGGTCGCAAAAGTTTTCCCCGAGTGGATGCATTGGTCGCTCCCCGCCGGCCACAAGCCCGCTCCGCCCATCGTGCCCGCGCCGAACGAAGACGACCCCGTCGCCGATAACCAAGACGACGTCAACGCGTCGGATACCGATCCTGCCGACACGACGCCGAACGATACGACCCCCGCCGATACGCCTTCCGACGCGCCGACCGATCCGACGCCCAAGATTGAAAACGACGATGTTCCAGGCGACAGAGATCCGGTCGACGACGTTCCAGGAGACGACCCAGGCTTTGACATCACGCCCCCCAAGCCCAGCATCGAAGTTGACGAGCCGCCGCTCGATTTGCCGCCGCCAAGCACGACGCCCTCCGTCGACGAACCGAAGTTCACCGATCTCCTCCCCGGCGACGAACCGACCCAGCCGACCGACGACGTTCCAACGGACGACAAGCCGGCCGACGATAAGCCGGCCGACGATAAGCCGGCCGACGTTCCGACGGAAGAAAACCCATTCGACGTCCCACCCGGTTCGACCGACCCAGACGACAAGCCGGCCGACGAACCGGCCGACGAACCGGCCAAGGTGGAACCGAAAGAACCGTCCCCCGGTCTGAAGACCGAATCGCCACCGGACGAAGCCACGATCGACTCTGCCCGCTCCGCCGCCAGCGACGCGGTCGAGACGCTCATGCCGTCCGATACGGCGGCCAAGTCGGCCTTCACGCGCGAGAAGTTCGACTCGTACGCGAAGCTCTGCGAGTTCGCCGAGCGCCTATCGCAAAGCGTCGCGACCGAGAACGATCCGAACGTCGCCGCCGCGTCCGCGATCGTGCAAATGATCGCCGACGATGATGCCGATACGCGCACGTTTGGCCAGCTCGCCAACGCTTGGCTCTCCAAGAAGCGGGACAACAATGGCATCGCCCTGGTCGGCAAGGTCACGGCGGTCGAAACCGCTGGCGGCCTGACGACGATCACCGTTGAGCTCCCGGCGCTCGAAGGCCGCCTCGAAGCCCGCACGGCGACCGTCGTCACGCGAGAAAACGCCGAAATCAAAACCGACGACGAAGTGGCCGCGGTTGGCGCCGTCATCGAGAAACCGGCCGACGCCATCGTCGGATACAGCGGCACCGACGCGCAGGTGATATGGGGCGCGTGGGTCGGCAAGCGCGGCGGCTAAGGAAATCGCGCCGCCGATAGCTCGAAGCTCCAATATCGCTTCTCGCGCAACGAATAACCGATCATGCCTGAGAAGCCCCAAGATCGCACGACGATTCTTCAATCGGTTTCCCAATCGGCATCGCTCCCCGCAGCCACGCCCGGTGCGGAACCGGTCGGCATATCGACGCCCTCCACGTCGGAATCGTGCTCGGCGGCACCAGCTGGCGGCGGCAATATCTTCCTCTACGGCCTGTCGCTTCCCGAGCGCGCCTTGCGAGCCGGTCTCGGCGTCGTTGGCGGCGTCGTCGGCGAAGCGGCCTCGCTGCTCGTGCCGCAAGCCTTTCAAGATTCCAAGACCTACTCGATTCTCGTTCGCCAAACGCTGCAGTTCGTCACCGCGGATATCGCCGGCGTCAAGAAAGCGGCGGGCGAGAACGAAGAGGCCCCGCCTCCGGTCGACAACTTCGTCGCCCGCAAGGCCGTCGGCAACTTCGTCGAAATGGCCGGTCTGGCCACCATGCACCTCTCGCCCATGTTGATCCTCGCCGTCGTAAGCGACGTGGCCTACGGGTCGACGAAGTATCTGGGCGAACTCGGCGACGAACTCAAGCGGGCCGGCGTCATCGACGAGAACTCGACCATCAACCACGCCAGCGACCTGCTCAAGGCGGTCAGCGACGCATCCGGCACGGCCGCCTCGGCCTTCGACACGCCGCCCCTCTCCGTCGACGGCCTCCGCGACACGATCGAACAAACCACCGGCGCGGTCCTTAAGATCGACCCCACGAAAGTCCTGCCGCAGGCGGAGATCGAACGTCTGTGGGGCGAGATGCGCCAGATCGCCGATCGCGAAAACGTCGACCTCACGCAAGTCAGCGGCGCGATGTCTCTGTTCGTCCTCGACAAAGTCGGCGTCGTCACCCGCGGGGCCTTGTCCACCGTCAAAGTCGCCAGCCTGCTCGTCGACCGTCACATCATCGATCACTACCGCCAGGCCGCCACGCAAATCACCGAGCGCGGCCTCTACAACACGCTCAGCGAAACCAGCGGTCCCTACATCGAAGCCGTCTGGCTCAATTTCTCCAACACCCGCGGCACGCTCACCGAAGACATCCTCTCCGGCAAACTCTTCGGCCGAGCGTTGACCGGAGTGCGCGGCTGGTTTGGTTCGACGAATGTGGAACAAAAGTAGTCCTTGTTCAAGTCGAAACCGTCGGCGGTGCCTGATGCATATTCGCCCAAGCCGCGATATCCAGCGGTGTGTCGTCCTCGCGATTACGCGACGGTGCGAGTTCATCCAGCCGCGACGGAGGGCGAATCAAATCGGCCACCGACTCAAGGATCACGTCCGGCCGATAGGCATACCGCGCCAAGTCGGCCCGCCGCGTCCCGCCCGACATCACCAGTACCGTGCGATAACCAAGCTGTACCCCGCCTAAGATGTCGGTCTCCATCGTGTCGCCGATCATGATCGTCTCGCTGGCCATCAGGCCGAGTTCCTTGCGAGCCTCGCGCATCATCACCGGACTGGGCTTCCCCACGCTGAACGCCTGGATGCCGGTGGCCGCCTCGATCAGCGCCACGATCGCTCCGCAACCGGGCCGAATACCTTCGTCCGTCGGGCAGTTCGGATCGGGATTCGTCGCGATCAGCTTCGCCCCGTCCGCCACCAACTGCACGGCCCGCTCCAGCGACTCCGAAGACAGCGTCCGCCCCTCGCCCACCACGACGTAGTCCGGCGACTTGTCGACGATCGAGTAGCCGTTCTTGTGCAGCGCGTTAAGCAGTCCCCCTTCGCCAATGACGTAGGCCGTTCCGCCCGGCTTTTGCCGCGCCAAGAACCGCGCCGTCGCCATCGCACACGTGAACACGTGCTTCTCCTCGACCTTGATTCCCATCCGGGCCAGTTTCGTCGCGACGTCGCGGCGCGTGCGCTGGCTGTTGTTGGTCAAGAAGATGAACGGAATGCGACGTTCCAGCAGGGCGGCGATAAACTCGTCCGCGCCGTCGATCAACTCCCCGCCGCGATATATCACGCCGTCCATGTCGATCAAAAACCCTCGTTTGAACATGTTGTTTAGGTCTCCACGGTTTTCGCACATTCGCTGGCATACGCTGCTAGCGCCTTGGAAACCAGCAATTTCGCAACCCCTGTGCCGCATCACCGAGAATCGCTGCAATCGGCCAAGACTTGCCAGAAAATCCAAGAATCATACCGCTTTGTGAGGGGTGTTTCCGAATTCGTCAGCGTTCCGAAACAATTCACTTTGCTCGCCTGCTCGCTTCATGGGCAACCGACGCCACGATGCATATCAACGCGAGATGCCGCCTCCGACATTCGACGAACGTGCTAGCTGCCCCGCGGCAACACGGCAGCGAGACTTAAATTCTTTCGCCACCGCCGGAAGTGTCGACGCGATCGAACGAGCCAACGCAACAGCCGTTCGAACGCGCGCAACATCGATGCGAGCCCATTCCATGTTCGCGCCGCCAACTCGACCGATCTCTTTGTGTCACCGTCACCGCTTACCAATTCCGATGGCGAATCCGCGCATTTCGCGGTTTTCGCGGGGGCTAGGGTATGAACAATCGTTCGACCCCGCGTCGATAGCATCTTTGGACGAAGACGAACGCCCGTGACAGCGTTCGCTTTCCCGCCCGCCGAAGAACCGTACGCGAATCGCTCGCCGTACAAAACCGTGTGACGGACACACACAGCACCGCCTTCCCGTTTTATGGAGTCAGGACAATGCGGATCACCAAGTTGACGGTGGCGATAGCCATCCTCGCCCTGTGGTCGGCCCAAGACGCGGCCGCACAGAGAATTGCGGCGGCGGCTGTCGCCGACTACGACGCGTATTATTACCAAGGCGCTCAGCCCGCCTCGCCCAGCGATCAAGCGGCTCCGATGCCGATGGGCGAAGCCGCCGCGCCCGCCAACGGCGGATCGTGCGGATGCGACGAAGGCGGCAACGATTGCGGCTGCCCAACCTGCTGCAACAGCAACTGCGGCCTCGAACGCTGCTGCACGCTCGACTGCGGCGAAACCTGTACGGTCCGCCTGTTCGACGACATCTGTGGCCTCGAATGCCGTGGACTCAAGGTCTACGGCTGGATCGCCGCCGGCATCACCGCCAATGGCGAGAACCCCGTCGACAACTTCAACGGCCCGGTCACGTTCAACGACCGCACCGAAGGCCAGCTAAACCAGTTCTACCTCGTGATGGAAAAAGCCATCGACAACGGTGGTTGCGGCTGGGGCGTCGGCGGTCGCGTCGACGTGCTCTACGGCACCGACCACCGCTTCACGATGTCTCGCGGTCTGGAAACCGAACGCGATTTTTCCGACAAGTGGAACACCGGCCGTTTCTACGGCGTCGCCCTGCCGCAGGCATACGTCGACGTCGCCTATAACGACACGACGATCCGTGCGGGCCATTTCTACACGATCATCGGATACGAAGTCGTTCCCGCACCCAGCAACTTCTTCTATTCGCATGCCTACACGATGCAGTACGGCGAGCCGTTCACCCACACGGGCGCCATGCTCATTCAACGGTGGAACGATCGGCTTAGCTTCTCGGCCGGCGTCCATCGCGGCTGGGACAACTGGGAAGAAGCGCCGGGCGAGGACCAAGCCAGCTTCCTCGGTGGCGTGACCATTGCCAGCGAAGACGGCAAGGGATCGTTGGCCCTGGCCCTCACGACCGGCGACGAACAAGGGTTCGCCGGATTCGAGAACCGCACGATGTATAGCGTCGTCTACAGCCGCAAGATGCTGTGCGACCGCTTCACCTACGTGTTCCAACACGACTACGGCGTCCAAGACGACGGCGTGGGCGTGGTTGGCGGTCCCGCCACCGACGACGCCGAGTGGTACGGCATCAACCAGTACTTCCTGTACCAACTCAACTGCTGCTGGTCCGCCGGTATGCGAGTTGAATGGTTCCGCGACGACGACGGCACCCGCGTGACCGGCATCGGCGACGGCAACTCGATCGCCGGCCAGGCCTTCGAAGGCAACTTCTGGGAAGTCACCTGGGGTCTGAACTGGAAGCCGAACGACAACGTCGTCATCCGGCCCGAACTCCGCTACGACTGGTTTGAAGGCGCCGGCAACCCGTACAACGACGGGACCGACACCAGCCAGTTCACCGCGGCGGTCGACGCCATCATCCAGTGGTAACGCAAAGCGGCCAACCGCGCTGTGGCCGGTCTCCCGACCGAGCCACGGGCGCGACCCGTGCGATCTCCCACTGATCGCCAGCCGCCGAAAAGATCGACTCCACAACGCACGCCGGCCGAGATCCCCAAAGATCTCGGCCGGCGTTGTTTAATTTCGCAATCGCGTATGGCGTGCGACGCGCGCGGCCGTTTTACACGATCGCGAAAAATGAACCGTTTCCGCGATAGCCTATTTAGCGGTGTTTTCGCAATCCGAACCGGACTTTCAATTCGCGAAGCATGTCAAACGTATTGACGTATGGCACTCCGAACTCGACGCACAGGTTTGGCATTGGGACTTTCGCCTTCGCGTCGATTGCCATCTCTTCGTGCGTGACCAACGTCATGCCATTGGACTTCGCGTACGCGATAAGCCAGCCATCTGCTACGTTCGCGAACCGAGCCTTGGCGTCTGCAGTGAATTGTGGCTTGTCAAGCACCCAATTCACCAATTCCCGAAACGTGTCGACAACGTCCTTGTCCGCCGTGCGCTTGAAGAGCGACTCCGGTGCCGATCGCTTGGTCCATTGGCTAAGTTTGTCGTCTTTTCCGGCGAGCTCAGCCCGAACGCGGTCGACGCTGAAAATGCGTTTACGCACGTGCTCGCGCTTTAGCGCGACCCAGAAACCGGAGCAGATTTCAAAGGCGTAGTACCTCCGATAGGCTTCGATGAACACGTTCGCATCGAGTACGTATTGCTTACGGGCGCTCATCCTTCACCCGTTGAATGAGGCGGTTCGCGTACTTCTCGAAAGTCGCGCCGCGAAGATCGGTCAAATTGTAAGCTTCACGATAAAGCAAGCGACCTTCGCGAACTGCACGAACGACCGCAAAAGCAAACCGCCGGCCGAGCCTCGCGTCTTGCGTGGCGTAGAAATTGCCGCCCTTCTTCTTTCGCTGGTCGTCCTTTCGCTTTGCCCAGTCTTCCTGTTCGGCTTCGTAGAACTTGAAGAAATGTGGCTTGTCAATCAGGCGAAGATCCAAAGCGCGTCGCGCAGCGACAATCGGACTGACCTTGAACAAACGAGCGAGATAGGAGAACGGCCGCTCGGCGGCGCGAGCCTCGTCCCATCGAGCGAGCAACTTTTCCTCAGGCACGAGGAACTCTGCCGCCACGGCGTTGCAGAATTGCTCCGCTTCGTCGTCATGCGGCAACGTGCGAATGAGATTGAAGAGGCCATCGCGACCGATCCACACGTGAGCAAGTTCATGGCTGACCGTAAACATCTGGGCCGACCTTGAGTCTGCCGCATTCACGAAGACGAGTGGAGCGTACGCGTCACACAGCACAAAACCCCGAAACTCCTCCGGGTCGAGCGCGCGATGGGTGTTGAGGCCCACAATGCCGGCCGTGGCCACGAGGATGCCGATTCGTTCTACCGACTCACGCAAAGTGCGTAGTGCGTCCTCCCAAGTCGTCTGGCGCTCCGCCCAGTCAGAATTCAGGCCGAGCGTTTCCCGAATGCGCGCCGCGAGCGAAACCGGATTTCGGCTTTGCTTGGCGCTGCCGACCAAAGCCAGTTCTTCATGCCCTTGCTCGATCACGTAATCGCGCATCCACGCTTGGCGGCGTTGCATCGCTTGGATGGTTTCGATCAAATTGGGGCTAGGCCGGCCGACGGGTCGGTCGCCCACCGTGCGAAAATCGGGAATCGGTAGCTTTTCGACGGGCGGCGCGTGCAAGAACATGTACCCCAATGGCGTCATCGTTTTCTTGGCAAGCGATTCCAACTGCCTTAGCGTCGGTGACTTTTCGCCGCTTTGCCACGCGTCGAGCTTGGGGAACGACTTCGCCAAATCCTCACGCGGCACGCCCGACCGGTCAACGGCCCAGCGGATAAGCTCAGGATTTACGGCGACAGCTTCGGGCATGGCACTTGGAGTCGGCTCGCGGTCGTGATCGTGCTATCTAGATTCTATCATCGGCATTTCGATAGCGAGTCGGCTTACCTACCGCGGCCGATGAGCATCCCGAGCCAACGCCAAGTTACGCGAATAGAGCGCACTTGCCGGTCTCGTGCGTCGATCTCCCGACTGACCGCCAGCTCGCCCAAACCGCCCCAGCAACAATCCACCACCGCCCCGCGCAACAGGGCGCTTCAGGCGGCCCCCGAAAGCATGGCCGAGACGAACGACAAAGTAAAATCGGTAGAGTTTGCACAAACCTACACGCCGATTGTAACGTTGTTTGTAAATTTGTACACTATCGCGTTCACCGACCAAAAACCGCCTTCGCACGTAACCGCAATCGCATCGGCCACTTACGAACGATTCGCCGAATTCGTCGCACGTTTGGCACGCGTGATGCTTTATCGCCTAGCATCATTTCCGAACGGTTCATTTCACCGGCGGCCACGCGTCGCCCTCATCGCAACGGAGTGTGTCATGTTGGTTCTCTCTCGTAAGAAGTCCGAGCAAATCCAGATCGGCGAAAACATCACGATCACCGTGATCAAGGTCAAAGGGTCCGCGGTTCAGATCGGCATCGACGCGCCGAACCACGTCAAGATTCTCCGCTCAGAGTTGGCGTTCGATCCGCCCGCCGCGCCGGTCCCGGCGACCGTTCCACCGCCAGCCACGCGCGACGGCCAACCGATCGACCGCCGCGAGTCGTTCGCTTCGCAAACGCAAACGCACTCGCCCAACGCCCGCCGCACGGCCATCGACCCGCGCGGCGACCGCGTCACGCTAGCCGACACGCTCGTGTTCCTCGGCTAGGGGACAGAACGCGCAAAGAAGCTTGCCGGCCAATCCACAGGTCGGCAAGCAAGGCGGCCACAAACACATCCAGCCGCCCACCCCATCTCTCATTCCAACTCCTTCCCACCACATGTCTCCGTACTCTCAACGCTCCTCCTCCGTGCCCTCTGTGTCCTCTGTGGTGAAAAATCCCACGAGTCACCAATCGAAACCGCGTCGACCCTGGCGTGGGCGTGTCGCTTCTCCGTGACACCCCTGACCCTGCCCAGACACGCCCACGCCAAAGTGGACGCGG
>JAJDEU010000016.1 GCA_029259635.1 Planctomycetota bacterium
AGGCAAGATCGGCAACGCGCATTTGAAGTGGGCCTTTTCCGAGGGAGCCGTACTGATGCTCGCCAAGAGTCCGAAAGCGAAGAAGCTGCTCGCAAAACTCGAACGCAAACACGGCAAGGGCAAAGCGCTCAGCATTCTCGCACACAAGCTCGGCCGCACTGTTTACTTCATGCTCAGCCGCAACAAACCCTTTGACGAGGAGCGCTTCTACGCAGCATGAATGAACCCGGAGAGCTCGCGAACCCGATGTCTAACTGGAACCAGATGAGCAGCAACCCGACCCGACCCGTCATTCCTGTGGCTTCGACCACGAACGCGGTCATGGTTTTTTGTGCTCGGAAGCTCTACGCCTTGATTGGACGGCGGCTCTCCACCCTTAAGCGTGTCTTCAACTCGAGAGCACTCGATCTCTGCTCCTCATCCGAGCC
This sequence comes from Planctomycetota bacterium, assembly GCA_029259635.1. Taxonomy (GTDB): domain Bacteria; phylum Planctomycetota; class UBA1135; order UBA1135; genus OFTM34. The sequence continues at coordinate 429 of JAJDEU010000016.1, forward strand.
CGAATCTAACTGGCCGCCGACTCGCGCGGCGAGCCACTACCTTTTGAATGGGACGGTAGGAGGGAACCGAATTGTTTCTAGGACGCGGAGGGCTTCACGCTCATCGCTAGGCCGACCGGCTCTCATTCCGAGCGCCGCTGCATCGGCTACTGATCCTCAATAAGTGTTTGGTGCAGAGTCGTTTTGCGACTCGCGCCTGCGATTCGAAACCAAGCTAGGGACGACCCTATCGAGGTCGAGACACGAACGACAAAGGATCGGACCAGGTAACTCGTCCGAGGACCTAACTCTGCCCTTGACTGGACGGGGCCTTATAAGGGTTGGACCGCAACATCATGAAGGGTACCGAAAGAACTCGATTGCGATTGTTGGGTCGACGCTAATCCTGATGCCGTAGGGAATCGTATCGCCTGTGTTGTAGCGGTCTCCAAACAGTCTCCCCGCGGCAAACTCAAGAGACTCGCGGCCGCCTACACACACCTTCCTTGCCGCATCGCAATCGACGACGTTGAAACTCATCACTGCTTCATCAAGGCCGTCGCGATAAAGATCGACGTAAATGTCTCCGTCGAATTGAAACACCGTTAATTCAAGCCGCAGGCCGTGCTTGGCGACAGTGAAGACGTGATTTACCCCATCCACGTCTTCGACGGGCAAAACTGCGAGGCAGCTGGTTACGTCAATCGGATCCTACTTCAGCATTGGTCTGTCTAGCGGTTGCGCCGATCAGCGGCGGAGGGAAAGGCCATCCGTCTGCATCGGCTGTTATGCGGACCTTTCCTCGAACCGCGCATAGATCTCCTTCGGGGCTTCGTCGAAATACTTAAAGAGAGCGGGGCAGAGCCACCCCTCGATGTCGGACCCCTGTGCCTTATAGTAGTTTCCGCCATCTGCGGCGCGGAGCCACGTGAACTTCACGTCGTACCTAGGGAATTCGCCAGCACTGAACAGGAGTCGAAAGCCCCGCTCGGCATCGACGAGTCCTTTGGCCTCCAGCGCTCGATCGATGATTACGTCCGCACCCTCGACGAAGGGTTCCTTGTCGAGTCCCGCTTCGGCGTCGTCGAACACCCACATCCCCTCATACTTGTAGGGGATGATAACGTTGAGCGCGTTGGTCATGTCGTTGGGGGACTGCTTGAGTTTTAGCGCGCTAGTAGCCCAATCCGTTTTTGCGCAAGTGGGTCGATGAGTCGCCCTCGCGCAACAGCTCGCCGGTCGTCACGGTTCCGAAGACGACTATGTGGTCGCCGGCGTCGTGCTCGCCGGTGATCTGGCAGTCGAGCCAGGCTAGGGAGCCGGTGAGAATGGGGGCTCCGGAAGGGGCGCTCTTGGTCTCGAGGTCGTCGAAAGCGGACTGGCCTTCCGGCGGGGCTTTGAAGAACGACGACATGAGGCCCTGGCTCTCCTTGTCGAGGATCGAGACGGCGAAAGAGCCGGCGGTTCGCATGGCGGCGAGGTGGGCGCGGTCCTTGCCGACGGCGACGCAGATGGTGGGGGGCTCGAAGCCGACTTGGGCGAGGAATGAGCCGAGGAAGCCGAGGGCGGGGCCGTCGCCGTTGGTGGTGCTGACGATGAAGAGGCCGGAGGGGATGCGGCCGAGGGCGCGGGCTAGGGGGGAGAGTTCTTCGCTCATAGCTGGGTTCTGGAAGCTGGGGGTCGAGGGGACTGCGGGTGGCCGCGAGGAGGGCGGATCGGTGGGCGGAAGCATAGCAGGGCGGGAGGGCTCGGAGGGGTGGTTTTGGAGCGCGGAGAAGTGGGGTAGTGAAGCCACCGAAAGCTGGCTTTAGAGGGGCAAAAACGCGATAATTCGCGGGTTCGAAAGGGGAAGGGGGAGCTGGCTGAGCGAGGCTCGGGCTGCTCCCTGATTCGTCTCTCGAAACGCCCGAGGCAGAGCTGGAATCGCCGGCCCTCCCGGAGCCCTGAACAACTGAGGAATTGCTCCTCCTGCGCGCTCACGCTCTTGAGTCTGAAGCGCGAATAGAACTGTCACCTGATGGCCGACACCACCGAAGTCACGCCCCCGTTGCCGCCGCCGAACATCGAGGATCGCTCGATTGTCACGGAGATGAGCGAGTCGTACCTGACCTACGCGCTCTCCGTCATTCACTCGCGCGCTCTGCCCGATGTGCGCGACGGCTTGAAGCCCAGCCAGCGCCGCATTCTGGTCGCGATGAACGACCTGAAGCTGCGGCCGAGCGCCAAGTACCGCAAGTGCGCGAACATCGCGGGACACACGTCCGGCGAGTATCACCCGCACGGCGAGTCGGTGATCTACCCGACGCTTGTGCGCATGGCGCAGAGCTTCTCGCTGCGCTACCCGCTGGTTGACGGCCAGGGCAACTTCGGCTCGATCGACGGCGATCCGCCGGCTGCCATGCGTTACACGGAAGCGCGCATGGCCGGGCCGACCGTCGAACTGATGGCGGACCTCGACAAAGAAACGGTCGACTACCAGCCGAACTACGACGAGCGCTTGATGGAGCCGACGGTGCTCCCGACGCGCTTTCCGAACCTTCTGTGCAACGGCTCGGACGGAATCGCCGTGGGCATGGCAACCAGCCTCCCGCCGCACAACCTGCGCGAGGTGGCCTCCGCGATTCACGCGCTGCTCGATGATCCGAACTTGTCGGTGGGCGAGCTGTGCAAGCTCGTCACCGGGCCCGACTTCCCGACCGGCGGCATCATCATGGGCCGCAGCGGGATTCACCAGGCCTACACGACCGGCCGCGGACTCGTTCGCGTGCGTGGACGTCACCACGTTGAGGAGAAGAAGAACAACCGCGAACAGATCGTGATCACCGAGATTCCGTACCAGGTGCGGAAGACTCTGATCATCGAGAAGATCGTCGAGATCGTGAAGGACGGCCGGGTTACCGGCATTTCGGACGTTCGCGACGAGTCCGATCGCGACGGCATTCGGTTGGTGGTGGAGCTGAAGAAGGGCGAGGACGCACAGGTCGTCATCAACCAGCTCTGGAAGTTCACGCCGCTGCAATCGACGATCAGCATCATCAACCTCGCGATCGCCGACGGGCGCCCGCGCACGTTGACACTGCGCGGATTGCTCGACGCCTACATCGATCACCGCAAGGAGATCATCCGTCGCCGGACGGAGTACCTGTTGCGCAAGACCGAAGAGCGCAAGCACATCGTCGAAGGTCTGCGCGTCGCTGTCGACAACATCGACGAAGTGATTCGCATCATTCGCGCGAGCCAGGACACCGACGAAGCGAAGGTCGGCCTGATCAACGCGTTCAGCCTGTCGCTCGCTCAGGCGCAAGCGATCGTCGACATGCGCCTTGGCCGGCTTACCGGGCTGGAGCGCGAGAAGCTCGAAGACGAGTACAACCAGTTGGTCGCGACGATCGCTGACCTGATGGACATCCTGGCGCGCAAAGAGCGCGTGATCGCGATCATTCGCGAAGACATCACCGACATCGAAGAGCGCTACGGCGACGCCCGTCGGACCGAAGTCTCGCAGGAAGAGGTGGACGGCAGCTTCAACATGGAGGAGCTGATCACCGAAGAGTTGATGGTCGTGACCTTCTCGCGCGAAGGTTATGTCAAGCGCGTTCCGCTGGAGACCTATCGCTCGCAAGGGCGCGGTGGGCGCGGCGTGAAGGGCTCGGACAACAAAGAAGGCGACGTCCTGTCGTCGATGTTCGCGGCCAGCACGCACGACCACGTGCTGTTCTTCTCGAACCTGGGGCAGGTCTACTGGCAAAAGGTCTATCAGTTGCCGGAAGGCTCGCGCACCTCGAAGGGACGCGCAATTCGCAACATGCTGCCGCTCAAGGAAGGCGAGGTCATCACGAAGGTCTTGCGCGTTCAGGAGTTCGACAGCGAGAGCTCGATCGTCTTCGGAACACGCCGCGGTATCGTGAAGAAGACCGCTCTTGAGGCCTATTCGAGGCCGAAGAAGAACGGTATTCGCGCGATCGTGCTCGAAGACGGCGACGAGGTTGTCGGCGTTGGGCTCTGCCGACCGAGCGACACGATCGTCATCGGTTCGAGTCGCGGTCAGGCGATTCGATTCGACGAAGCAGCGGCGCGGGGCATGGGCCGGACGTCGCGCGGAGTGCGCGGAATTAAACTTCGGGCGGGTGATGAGGTTGTCGGCTTGATCGTTGTGAACGATCCCGAGGCGAGCTTGATCACTGCTTGCGAGCACGGCTATGGCAAGCGCACGCCGCTCACCGACTACCCGATCAAAGGGCGCGGTGGACAGGGTGTCATCAACATCAAGACGACCGGGCGCAACGGCAACGTCGTGGGGCTCCGGCTGTGCGTCGAAGGCGACGACGTCATGTTCATCACTGAGTCGGGCATGATTGTTCGCTCGAGCATTGATGAGATGCGACTGATGGGGCGCGCGACGCAGGGAACGCGGCTCGTCAATCTCAAGTCGGATGACCGAATGGTTGCGATCGAGATCGTGACGGCAGCGGACCTCGAGGCGTTCGACTCGGGCGACGATGAAGAAGCGGTCGCCGGCGACTCAACGACGGTTGATGCGGGCTCGGAGGAGCTGGCCTCTTCGGATCTCGATTCGTCAGACGATGGCGACGATTCCGCGTCGGACGAAGACGACGGAGAAAAGGAGTAGAGCCATGAGCCTGCGCGAAACTCTTGAGAACGACATGAAGAACGCCATGCGCGAGAAGAACGTGCTCGTTCGCGACACGTTGCGCATGGTGCTCGCCGATTTGAAGAACCGAAAGATCGAACTCGGGCGAGAGCTCGAGGACGAGGAAGTCTTGGTGGCGATCGGCAAAGCGAAGAAGTCGCGTTTGGACAGCGCCGAGCAGTACAAGGAAGCGAATCGTCCGGAGCTCGAAGAGAAAGAGCGCGCGGAGATCGCGGTCATCGACGGCTACTTGCCGCAAGAGCTCGGAGAAGATCAGACTCGCGAGATCGTCGCCGGCATCGTCGCCGAGCTTGGACTGACCGAGAAGAAGCAGATGGGCCAGGTGATGAAGGCCGTGATGGCCAAGCACAAGGGTGTCATCGACGGCAAGCTCGTCCAGCGGTTTGCGGGTGAGTTGCTCTCGTAAATTAGACGCTCCCCTGCTTGCGAGTGAACTCGGCGAGAAGCGGCAGAATCGCCGGCGCGAAGGTGCTAGGCCTGATTGGCTAGACAGAGGTCAGAAGGTGTTATCGTAAACCGGGCGGATGGGCGTTTTGGTGTCGGTGGCAATTGTGATGTCCCAGAACGGTTACCTTCGCGTAGGACCGGCTCGATTCGCGGTACTGCGCATCTAAAATCGGCCCTCCGGAGATTCGGAGTCGAGCCGAAACCCGAAGGAAGAGAACATGATGAATACGTTGAAAGTGGCCGCCTCGGCTTTGCTCCTCGCGGCTTGCCAGGTCGAGGAGCGCTCGGTGTCCGGAAAATCGAGCTATGAAGGCAGCGACTCGAGCGCAGGAGCCTCGACCGCCGTGATGCAAAAGGAGCCGAAGGCGGACTCCACCGCGACCTTCGCCGGGGGCTGCTTCTGGTGTATGGAAAAACCATTCGAGGACGTCCCCGGTGTGACAGCTGTGATTTCGGGATACATCGACGGTCACGTCGAGAACCCGACATACACAGCTGTCGGCACGGGGCAGACGGGTCATACGGAAGCGATCGAGATTGCCTACGACTCGTCGATGGTGAGCTATGACGATTTGCTTCAAATCTTCTGGCGTCAGTTCGACCCGACCGACGCCGGTGGTTCTTTCTTTGATCGCGGCAGTCAATACCGCTCGGGCGTCTACTACCACGACGAAGGACAGCGGGTTGCCGCGGAGAAGTCGAAAGACGAGCTCGGTGCTTCCGGGCGTTTTGACAAACCTATCGCGACTGAAATCAAAGCGGCGACGAAGTTCTACGCGGCGGAGGACTATCACCAGGACTACTACCTCAAGGATCCGGACCGCTACTACGGCTATCGCAAGGGTTCGGGGCGCGATGCGTTTATCGATCGGTATTGGGGCGACGATCGGGACTACGTGCCGAAGGGAATCGCCGACGTGGCGAACGCGCCGTGGAAGAACTTCAAGAAGCCTTCGAAAGAGATGCTGCGCGAGCAACTGACCAGTCTTCAGTTCAAGGTCACGCAAGAAGACGGAACCGAACGTCCCTTCAACAACGAATACTGGGACAACAAAGCGGCCGGGCTGTACGTCGACATCGTCTCGGGCGAGCCGCTGTTTAGCTCTCGGGACAAATTCGAATCGAGGACGGGCTGGCCCAGCTTTACGCGGCCCGTTGTTGAAGAGAACTTGCAGTTCGATACCGATCAAAAGCTCGGCTACACGCGAGACGAGGCGCGGAGTCGTTACGGTGACTCGCACCTGGGGCACGTCTTTAAGGATGGTCCGAAACCGACGGGCTTGCGCTATTGCATCAACTCAGCATCGCTTCGGTTCATTCCGAAGGAGAAGCTGGTTGCCGAAGGGTATGCGGACTTTCTCTCGAAGGTCGAGTAGCTCGAACTCCACACGCCTCCGAAGCGCCGAATGACCTCCATGCCGCGTGTCGTCAGCCTGTTGCCATCCGCGACCGAGATGGTTGCGGCCGTTGGGATGCAATCGAGTTTGGTCGGGGTCTCCCACGAGTGCGATTTCCCGGCCGGCGTTGTCGGGTTGCCGATTATGACGCGCACGACCTTGCGCAGTCTGCCGAGCAGTGCGGACATTGACCGGGATGTTCGCAAGCTCATCACCGAGGTCTTGGCGGTCTACGAGCTCGAGCTCGATCGGTTGCGCGACGCAAAACCCGATGTGATCGTCACGCAGGATTTGTGCGATGTGTGCGCGGTCTCCTATGACGATGTTTGTGCGGCGGCGCGACAGCTTGGAAACCCGAATCTAGAGATCGTCAACCTGCACCCAAAAGTTCTGGCGGATATCTGGAACGACATTCGGCGCGTCGCGGCGGCGCTTTCCTGTGAAGCGCGCGGCGAAGAGGTCTTGGCGGACATTGACGAGCGCATTGAAGCGGTTCGCGCGAGGACAGGATCCATCGAGGAACGGCCGGCGGTGCTGACGATCGAGTGGCTCGACCCGGTGATGATCGGGGGCACCTGGATGCCGGAGCTCGTGGAACTCGCGGGCGGAACGGCGCTGGTTACCTCGCCCGGGGATCACGCTCCGACGCTGAGCGTCGAACAATTGAAAGCTCTCGCGCCAGACGTTGTGCTCTTCAAGCCCTGTGGATTCGGTCTGGCTCGATCGATGAGCGAACGACATGTGATCGATCAGCTGCTGAGCGAGATGGATTGGCCCGCGGTCTCAGGCGGCCGCGTCTACCTTGCGGACGGCAACGCGTTTTTCAATCGACCCGGTCCGCGCATCGTCGATTCACTGGAGATCCTCGCGGCCTGCGTGCATCCCGATCGCTTCGAGGACCTCGCCGCTACTCACGCGGCGTCCTTCATCTCGGTTCGCTAGCAGGCGTTTCTCGCGAGTCGCCTACTTGGAGGTCGCGCCGCTCTCTTGAGCGGTCTTCTTCGCTCCGTAGCTCTGCAGGATCTTCTGAACCATCGGCTTGCATCCACCGCAGCAGGTTCCCGCGAGGCGGGGAGGCGTGGCGCCTTTGCCGACGGAGCTTCCGGACGCGGCTCGTTTGAGGTCGCGGTCAGTGATGGCGAGGCAGTGGCAGACGATCATGGATGAAGCTCTGGGCTCGGGCTCAATGAATGAGACTGAATCTCAATATCGTTCCCTGAGGAGCGGAACTTTACCCGGAGTTCCGGGAGTTCGCGACCGAAGATCGGGGTTTTTAAGGGAAAGAGGCCGCCTTTTTATCTCTTAGCCCCGTCAGAGGGATTGGTCGAAACTCGCCCGCGTGGGCGGGGTTGAGGGCGGCTCACCCCATCCGGCCAAGGATTCGGGCACAGAGAGCCCCCCATCTCCATGAATAACCTGCTTCTGTCCGCGGTCCTGGCCGTCACCCTCGCGAATATCTCCTCCGCGCAACTCCTGGACTCGAAGGAAATCGAGAAGGAAACCAGCCGGTTTCGACCGCTAACGCACGGCGGCCATGTCCGAGTACGGCCCACCGCTCGCCCCAATATCGTGCTGATTCTCGGCGATGACATGGGCGTGGACTTGATGGGCACCTATGCCGAGGGAGCGGCTCCGCCCTGTACTCCGGCGCTCGACAGCCTCGCGGCGAACGGGTTGCTGTTTCGGAACGCTTGGACGAATCCTGTCTGCTCGCCGACGCGAGCGGCCATCATGACCGGGCGCTATGGATTTCGAACCGGGATCGGGACGGCGCTGACCGGCAACCAGTCGGGACTCTTGCTGAGCGAGACGACGCTTCCCGATTTGCTCGTGGACTACGAGACGGCCTGTGTCGGGAAGTGGCACCTTGCGGGCGGGCAGAGCGACCTGCATCCGAACGCGGTCGGGTTCGACAACTACGCGGGCGGAATCAATGGGGGCGTCGGAGATTACGAGTCCTGGAACAAGACGGTCAACGGCATGACCGCGTCGACGAGCACCTATGCGACGACGGACACAGCGAACGATGGCATCGCTGCGATCCACGCCATGAGCGAGCCTTGGTTCTTGTATATGAACTTCAACGCGCCTCACACGCCCTTTCACATGCCGCCGTCAGACCTCTGCCCGGCGTCGCTGTGTGCGAACGCATCCTGCGAGAGTTTGGGCGGCAACCCTTCCAATCCCGACCTCGCGAAAGCCATGGTCGAAGCACTGGATCAGGAGTTAGCGCGCTTTTTCGATGCACTCGCGCAAGAGGATCCGAACGCCATCGTGATTTTCATGGGCGACAACGGAACGGCGGGTCAGGCGATTGAAGCGCCGTTCGCTTCGAACCATGGAAAGGGCACGGTCTATGAGGGCGGAGTCAATGTCCCCTTCATCGTGAGCGGCCCGGACGTTGCGGTCGGCGAGAGCCAAGCTCTGATCTCCTCGGTCGATTTGTTCGCGACGATCGCCGAGCTTGCGGGATATTCAAGCGCAGCCGAGGACTCGATCTCCATCGTTCCGATCTTGGCCGACCCTCAGCTCTCCACGCGATTGATGGTCTTCTCGGAGACCTTCACACCCAATGCTCCGTTCGTTGCGACGCGGCACGATCGCGCAATCTTCGACGGTCGCTACAAACTGATTCGAAAGCTCAGCTCCATGGATGAGTTCTATGATCTCAGCGTGGATCCCTACGAGACGAACAATCTCATTCCCGGATTGACGGGTCCTCAGCAACAAGCGCGGCAGGCCATGCGAGCGGAGTTGGTGGCGATCGGAGTGGATTGAGCTGTTCCCGGGCGTGCTGCGACGAGCGGCACAGCCGAATCATAAGCTTGGTCGTTATAGAGGATTAGGCAAGGCTGTCGCTCGCGCGCGAGATCGGCGTTCCGAGCCCCGGCATGTTCGAATTCCGAGCGAAGGTCGGAGCGGACCTATGAGCCGGCGCGAGGAAACACGGCTGCGAGCGCTATGCTCTCGGCGCCTTGAATTCTCCCGCACAGGATCAACCTCCGGACTCCGAAGAGCCTCTCGTCCGCCACCAAGGCTTGCTGCAGAGAACCATGCTCGTGTCGGTGGCGACTTTTGCGAGCCGCATTCTCGGATTCGCACGCGAGTCGATCGCGGCGCTCTTGTTCGGCGATAGCTCCGCGATCTTCGACGCGTTCATTACCGCCTGGAGAATTCCGAACCTGTTCCGACGGTTCCTCGGAGAGGGCGCGATCTCGACGGCACTTCAGACGCGGCTCGCGGAAGTCGATTCCGATCACGGCGACGAAGCGGGCCGACGGCTCTTTTGGCGGACGGTCGGCATGGTCACGCGACTCTTGCTCGTCGTCGCGGGCGTCATGATGGTGGGTGCCGCATTCCTCCCCGATCAGATGCCGATCACGGGCTGGAATTGGCTGGGAGCAGATCCCGCGCCTGTGCGCGAACTCGCGATTCGCGTGATGCCGTTCGTGATCTTCATCTGTCTCTCCGCGCTCGTAGGCGGAGCGCTCTACGTCCGCGGTCACTTTCTCACTCCGTCGCTCGCTCCCGCGATGATGAACGTGTGCTGGATCAGCACGCTCATCATCATCTACTTCCACTACTCCGTGGACGGCCTTGCGCCGAGTGACCCGGAGACGCAACTCGAGATGGCTCGTTGGTTGGCCTCGGGTGTGTTGGTTGCGGGTGTCATGCAATTGGTCATTCAAGTGCCGGCTCTCTCTCGCAACGGGTTTTTGAGAGCCGCGCCTGGCGCCCACTGCTCCATAAGCCCGGCGGAACTGGCGAAGAGCGCACGTGACGTGATTGCGCGAAGTGCTCCGCTTGCGCTGGGTGCTGCGGTCTATCAGATCAACGTGTTGTCGGACGGTTTGATGGCCGAGGGACTGCTGCCGGATGGTGGACCGACGGCTCACTACTTGGCGAATCGAGTGCAGCAGTTTCCGCTGGCACTCATCGCCGTAGCCGCGACAAGCTCGGTGTTCCCCGCTCTGAAGTTATTGGGTCACAAGAGTCGGTATCAAGAGCTCCGACAGCTTCACGACAAGACCCAGCTCGGAATCGCATTCCTCGCGCTTCCGGCGGGGGCGGGGCTCTTCGCATTGGCAGAGCCCATTACGAGCCTGCTCTTCGAGCACGGTTCCTTCACTTCAGAAGGTGTCGTTCGGCAAGCCGCGGTGCTGCGCATGCTCGCGCTCGCGCTTCTACCTGCAGGCGCCGTCGGTCTGACCAGTCGCACCTACTACGCGATCGGTGATTTCAAAACGCCCGTGCGCATCTCGATCATGATGCTGCTCAGCAACATCATCTTGAACCTCGTTTTCGTCGTTGGGTTCGATATGGATGCCGATGGGCTTGCGCTCGGAACCGTGATTTCCAGCTGGGGCAATCTCATTCTCCTACTGCCCGGACTGACGGGCCGTCTCTCACTTCCAAAGTCCGAATCCGCTTGGGCTCGCCGTCTCTTCACTCAGGGCACGGCTGCGATCCTTTGCAGCGTCGCTGCGTATTTCGCTCACGACGCATTGGCCTCGCACTCAAAGCTGCTCGCGCTAACGTCGGCTGTCGCCACTGGTGCGAGCGTTTACGCGCTGTCCGCTTTGCTCTTTCGCATTCCAGAGGCAGGCGCATTCTTGCGACGAATCCGCGGCTAATTGAGGCTGAGCGCTTTTCGTACCTCTCGAAAATTCATCGGATTGTGTAGAACACTATCGGGTTGAATTTACCTACCAGTCAGGTCCGACACGAAAGCACGATATGCCGATAAAGGCTTCCTGCCCCAATTGCGCCAAGCGGTATCGCGTTCCTCACGCGAGTAAGGAGTGGCGCTGTAAGGTGTGCGAAGAAGTTTTGGTGTTGGGTGAATTCGAAGAGGTGAGCTCGGCGACACAAGTTTGCTTGAAGTGCGGTTTTGAGAATGCGGCGAGCGCGCATTTTTGTGAAGAGTGCGGAGAACCGTTCGCGGCGAACGACGAGTCGGCGGAGAAGCGAAAGAAGAGCGAGAAGACCGCCGTAAACGCGGACATGAAGGCGGCGATTGTCTCGATGCGCCGCTTCCAGAACTTCTTGAGGGTGCTTTTGATCCTGCGAACGATTCCCTTGATCCAAACCATCGGGACGGTGATCAATGCTCAGCCTTCATCCTCCACAGGCCTGGATCTTGCCCTCGTCGAACTCGCGGTCATCGGCTTTGATGTTGGGTTGCTCGTCCTCGTCATCTATCAGCTCCCGCGTCGCCCCTTTCCGGCAGCTCTTACTCTTGCGTGTGTCTCGACTCTTTACTTTGCGATTATCCTTCTGAGCGAACTCTCCGGTGACGGAGAGTTCGCTCTCGCGGTTTTCCTCTATGCCATTTGGCCGTTTGTTTATTGGGTCGTGACCGCGAAGGCTGCGGCACTTACACGCTTGGCGAAGGAAAACCCTGACCACTCGATTGCCAAGAGGATGCGCGGCGAACTCGGGAAGTCTGGGACTTCAAGCCGAAGACGAGTGGCGAGCGATTCAAAACCACCCTACATCGCGTTGGGGGTTATCGCCTCGGTCGTGATCGGCGTTGTTGTGGTTGGCTTGTTGAATCGGCCGAACGATGTTGAGCCAGAGTTGGACCGGATTCTCAGCGCGTGGAACGAAAAGGACTTCGACACTCTGTCCGAGTACGTCAAATCTTCGAGCCGAAAGAAGTGGACGAAGAGTTTGAGCAACGTCTCGGTCAAGTATGGTTGGGGGGAAGACTGGCCCGAAGCACGTGCCTACAAAGTGGCGGTCGCCGAAAAGTCGGTGTACGTGGACCTCGAGACGGAAGCCGGGGTCGTTCCTTTTCGATTGAAGTGGAGCGATGACAATGGGTGGCGGCTCTCCTCGATGTCGTTCGCGGATGTGAAGGACTGGAAGGAATAGGTGCGAGCCAAAGCGGCCGAGGAAACCCGTGGCGACTTCAACCTGTCCGGGCTGTAAAGCTCCACTGAAGCGGGCTACGCGCTTCTGTCCTAATTGCGGCTACCAAGCCGTCGATCGCTCGAGTGACGATGCTCGTCGCGCGGTGAAAGCGATCGCCATGATCTTTGGCGGCGTACTGCTCGTGTTGATCTTGGGTGGCGCGTTCCTGCAATCGGGGTTTGCCGGCAACGCCGATTATTTCTTCGGTCATCTGTTTCTAACGTTCGGAATCATTCTGTGCGGCGTGATCGCGCTTCCCGTTCTCGGCCAAGGCGCGGTCGCCAATAGCTTGGCGAAGAATTGCCGCGGAAAAGATTTGGTGACGGGCCTCCTCGTGGGCGTCGTTGGGTTTGGAATCAGCTGGACCTACGTCAAGATCCTCTTTCAGCTGGGCTTCGATGGGGAGCCCGTGATTCAGTTTGAGCCTTCGCTGGTTTTGCTGTTCGTGACGACCGTCATCTTTCCCTCCTTAAGTGAAGAGTGGGTCTGTCGAGGTGTGCTTTGGTCTGCCGTTCGCCGTATCGCGAGCCCGAGTGCGACGATCTTCTGTACGGCCACTCTCTTCGCCTTCATGCACGGCCTAGGCGGCGGTTTTATCTTCGAGATTCCGCATCGTTTCGTCGTCGGCTTGTTTCTCGGCTGGGTCCGAAACCGGAGCGAGAGCCTCTGGCCAGGCATCGCGGGTCACGCTCTCTTAAACACTCTTGCGATCACGATCTAGTCTGCTGGGGATACTGTCCGTATTCGCTGTGGACGACGGACTCTTTGCCACCGGATGTTAGCCCGACTTCGGAAGAACTAACGACGAGCTTACTCGCGCAAAGGCCGCGAGTTTGTCGTCGGGGATAGAATGGCTCGCTCAAGAATTTTTTAACGAGCGAAAGTGGAGGCGGAGATGAAGAGCGCGCAGAGGTTCCTATTCTCTTGTTTATTCGCGGTTGCTGCGGCGGGACTGGCCGTGGCTCAAGCAGGGGCCGATCGGGGAGCAGACGCGGATTCACGTCGCTCCCAGATACTTGATCTCGCCGAACGATACGCATCGATCGAATGGACTGCCGAAGAGCGGCACTTCTTTCACGGCGATGATCAACACGGTGTTCGAGTGGATACGCCGGACGTTTCGCTGGACAAAGGTGGATTCAAGGTAGGCGAAGGGAACGTGGGCATGCCCTACTGCTGGGGCGGGTTCACGAGTCTCGATTCGTTTGCGGCCGAGTTGAAGGAAAAGCGATGGGCTGGACACGTACCGCAACGCGGAAACGCGATGTCCAGCGCTCGAACCATTGGAGTCGACTGCTCGGGCCTCGTGTCGCGTTGTTGGAATTTGCCGGTTAAGCAGTCGACTCGATCCTTAGGAGCTTTGTGTTACGAGCTCAGCGACTACGACTCCTTATTGCCCGGCGATATCGTGAATCGCTTTGATGCACACGTCGCGATCTTCGTCGGGTGGGAAGACGAAGGCCACACGAAGGCACAGGTCATCGAAGCCGCGCGTCTGAAAGTCGAGAGGTCGGTCTATGACGTCCAGCTCCTGCGCGATAACGGCTTCTTGCCGATGCGTTATAAGCCGCTGGATGATCGCTGGTGGCCGATGCCGAAGTTGAATGAGGTAGAGGGTTTGAAAAAACTTACTCGTCCGGGGTTTGAAGCCGAGAGCGCGCGCGCGGCAAGCGATTCGGTTCTCAGTCCCCATTTTCAACAGGGCAAGTCCGTGCCCGGCGAGTGGGCACGCTACGACACGAGCGAAGATTCGATTCACGGTATGGCGGCGACTTGCACTTGGATGGCCGTGGAATCGACCGATCAGATCCTCATGCTTCAGCGTCGGCTCAACGTCGGACCGGACACGCTCGACACAGGAGCGACGCTCTCATTGGATTCCGATTGGCCGGTAGTCCTCAGTGCGTTTGGAAATTTCTCTGACCCTCAGCAAGACCTTAAAGTGATCGAGAAGACGATTACTGAGGGAACTTATCGTTTCGGTGAGCACGATTTCGATGCGCGGCGAGTGCAAGCCGTGATCAAAGGAAACAATCTCTCGAGAAGCACGCTCTATCCCATCGAGCTCACGATTGATTTCGTTCTCTCCGACGAAGTTCCGCTACTCGGAGTTTGCGAGGCGACCATGAAACTCAAAATCGACTACGGAGAACGCGACGGGCAAGACGTGATCGGAACGAGCAATCGCCACTACGCACTCATCGAGTTCGGCGGCGAATAGACTGAGTGGCGCGCGGAGCGCAGTTCAGATTTGGACTTTCCTCACTCGAGCATGGCGTCGAGCTCTCGCACGAGCTTCTTAGGCGCTTGGCTTCGGTAGCTCTCCTCGATCCACTCTTGAAAGAGCTCCATCGGGATCGCGCCTTTTTCAATCGTCGCGGTGACCCAGCCCCACTTGCCGAGCCCGTAGCTTGTCGGGCTGGTGTAGGGCAGCTTCAGCGCTTCCTTTGCCGACTCCTTCAGCTTGCACGAAATCGCAAAGGGTTTTCCTGGGACGCTGAGGTAGGCAAAGGTCTTGTCGTTGACGGCGAGATCTTTGTGCTCCGGCCACGGGCTCTTGAGATGAGCTCCCGGGTAGGTCAGCCCGTAGTCGCGCAGTTTGTTCGCGGCCGCGTCGGATTTTTTGCTCATGGTCGGTAGTTGGAGGGAGGCGTCGGGAGCCTCGAGGTTAGCAGCTGCCGCTCGAACTATGGGCTAGCGATGATCCGTGCCGCACTCGTCACTCGAGATTGATGGCTTGGCGCGGGTCAATGCGATGAAGCCGAGTGCCAGGAAGACAAGCGGCCCCACGAACGAGGGAATGATGGCGATCACGATGTCGTCGTTCGGCGGAGCTGGGGAGAGTGCAAACCAAGCGAGGATGACGGCGCCGATCCGCCATTTGCTTCCCGTCGCTCGCCGCGCCATCAGGCTGAGCAACCAGATCGCACCGACGTATCCGTAGACACTGGGGAGATAGGGGCTGCGCATGGTGGCGAGTACGATGAGTGCGATCCAAACGATCGCGCGATCCTCCCGACTCATACCTGCTCGTCGAGCGGTCTGGATCGCGAAGAAGAGCAGCCCAAGAGTGAAGGCGGTGTTGAGGAGCTTCGCAATGAGCTCGGCATCGTCCAGCACGCCCAACGCTTGAAGTTTGAACGCCAAACCATAGACAGAAATGTTCGTTGCGATTTGGAAGTTGGACTCCTTGAAGAAAGGCGCGACGTCGCCACTCGCGAGTCGCGGAAC
This sequence comes from Planctomycetota bacterium, assembly GCA_029259635.1. GTDB lineage: Bacteria > Planctomycetota > UBA1135 > UBA1135 > OFTM34. Next base: position 16,071 of record JAJDEU010000016.1, read on the forward strand.
TTGTTCAGAGAGAAAGTGTCGATAGGTTTCCGGACCGACGACAACCAGCGAAATGAGCGTGAGTGCCAGGCCCCAAGTCGCGGTCCACCGGATCGCCTTCCAGTCACGACGGACGAGAAGCCAGAAGACGAGGATTCCGGGGAAAATCTTACCCAGAACGGCAAAGGCGAGCAGACTTCCGCCGAGCGCGTGGCGCTTGTACTCAAAGGCCAGCATGGCCGCGACGGACAAGACCACCGCCATCAATTGAAACTGCCCAAACTGAAAGTTGAAGAGCGTTGGGATGCTGCCCCAGAGTAGCGGCAAGAGCAGACCGGGCACGATCCCATGCTTGCTTCCGATCCACGCACAAAAGAGTAGCGAGACGATGAGAAAGGCGACGGAGTTGACCGCGAACACGCCGAATCGGAGCGCGCCGTAGTCATCGGAGAGCGCGAGCGCGAGGCGCGGAAGCAAGAGGAATACGGGCGGGTAGAGGTAGGGATCGTCGATGACGCGATCCATCCCCGTTACGGCGGATTCGATCTCTATAGGGGTGGAGCTTTCGCTGTCGGGATAGAGCGTGGGCTCGTAGACATCGGCGACTCCACGCGCGTTCAGCTCGCCAGCATAGAGGTAGGCTGCTAAGCACTCGTGGTCGATACCGTCTTCGACGAAGGGCATAGCGGAGCCCCACGTGAGCTTGTAGTTCGCCATGAATGCGGTGAGACGAGTTCCTTGAGCGAGGCCAATCAGAACCGCGAGTGCTACGAATGAGGTTAGGGCTCGGCGACGGTTGAGGTTCCCATCCAACACCGCGGGTAAGCGCGCGGCGAGCGACAAAGCTCCGTAGGCACCCGCTACGCTTCCAACTGCCAAGAGGGCTCCCGAAGCGGGCTCTCCCGCGAACCAAAACCACAGGCCGAACACGACGGAGCCAACAATGAAAGGCGTGGCGGCGTGTGGCCGAAGCCGGTTGATGACGATGACAAGCGCCATCGTCGCGGGTACCGCAAATGCAAGTCTGCCGAGAGGGAGGTCGAGACTTCGCAGAAGGAGGACGGAGCAGCCCACGACGCAGATCGCGACGAGTTGGCTTGTCCAGGCCCAGGCGAGGTAAGTCCTTTCGAGACCGGCTTGCATGGGTTCAGAGTTTACACCGCGTAGTGGAGAGGGCCCAAATCACGCGCTGATTAAGGCAGAATGGTGTGCCTCACAACGATTGGCATCCTCCAATTAAACATGTCCCAATCCAGCTCTACTGCATCTTTGCCGATGATTCTGCGCTCCTTGGATTCCGAGGAGGGAATCCGCGTCAACCGGCAGTTCGAAGAACTACTGGGACTGACTGCTGAAGGACTCGCCGAGAACCCACTCGCCTATTGGGTTCATCCTGACGATCTCGATTCGCTTGCTCGTCCGCACTCGGATGGTGTCGGCCACATCAAGGCCCGGCACCGAGACGCCGAGGGCGAGTGGTTTGAATTCAGTTGGAGCGTCAGGTCCTTTGGAGGCAATGCTGTTGCTCTGGGTCTCGCGGATACGGGCGAGAAGCCCATCACGCCCGATGGGTCCGTCACGGACGCGGTTCCGGCGAACAGCCTCAAGGCGACCCTCTCGGAGATGGCCAGCATCGTCGAGTCGAAGAATGAAGGCATGCGCTGTTCAATCTTGCTGCTCGATAAAGAGCAAGAGTACGTCACGGTCGGCGCCGGGCCGCGCTTGCCTCAGGAGTATAACGACGCGATTGAGGGGTTGCTCATTGGCCCGCGTGTCGGATCCTGTGGGACTGCCGCCTTCTGGAATCTACCGATTGTCGTAGAGGACATCTTCACGGACACGCTCTGGACGGAGCTAAGGGAAGCCGCGAAAATCGCGGGCGTCGCCGCGTGTTGGTCCCAGCCAATAACGGCAACGACTGGGGAGGTTCTCGGGGCGATGGCTTTGTACTCCGACAGCCCTTGCGCGCCGGCCGATTATCAAATGGACGGGTTGGAAATAGCGGCGCGTATGGTTGGGCTTGCCGTCGAACGAGACCGCCTGGAAGAACAACTGCGTCGATCGGCCAAACTGGAAGCACTCGGAGTGCTCGCGGGCGGAATTGCGCACGACTTTAATAATTTACTAGTCGCGATTCTCGGAAACGCCGAACTGGCGAAGCTCTCCATCGACGACGAGAATCCCGCGGGGCCCATGCTCGGCGATATCGTGAAGGCCAGCCTCGGTGCGACGGAGCTCTGTAGTCAGATGCTCGCCTACGCCGGGCGGGGTGCGGCCACGCCGGAGCTGCTTGATTGCAACGACGTGATACGAGAGCTTGGGAGCTTGCTCAAGGTGTCTCTCTCGAAGAAGGCGATCCTTGTGTTCGAGTTGAGCGACGAACGGGCTGGCGTCTCGGCGGATAGTAGTCAGCTGCGACAGATCATCATGAACTTGATCACGAATGCATCGGAAGCCGTTGGCGACCATGAAGGTGTGATCGTGATCAGTACGAGCATTTGTGAGTTCACCCGTGAGGAGCTCGAACAGCGGCACCCCCAGGCTGAACTACAAGCGGGTAGCTATGTTCTTCTGACGGTGCGAGATACCGGCGAGGGGATGGATTCGGCGACAAAGGAAGCGCTCTTCGATCCGTTCTTCACGACGAAAGCAACCGGAAGAGGGTTGGGATTGGCCGCGGTTCAGGGCATCGTTCGACGTCATCAAGGCGGGATTGATGTGGAATCCGAGCGGGGTATCGGAACGACGTTTAGCGTTCTTTTGCCTCATGCCGTTTTGCCCCCCGAGGCCCATGTCCTCGTTCCAGAGAAGGAGCACGTCAAGCAAGAGAAAACGATCCTCGTTGTCGATGACGAGCCGCAAGTTCGTGAAGTTATCGCGAACCAATTACGACGCGCAGGTTACGAGACTCTTGTTGCGAGTGACGGGCTCGAAGCCATCGAGCTTTTTAAGCGAGCAGGCGACAGTATCGATTGCGTGTTACTCGACTTGAGCATGCCCAAGTTGGATGGAGGAGAGGTCTTCCACGAGCTGCGCAGAATTCGAAAGGACGTGCGCGTGATTCTCAGTAGCGGGTACGCTGAAGAGCAAATTCTCGACCGCTTTGAAGGCCAAGGACTCGCTGGAGTGGTGCAGAAGCCAGCGAAAATGAACTCACTGCTGGCCAAGATTTCCGAAGCCATAACGTGCTGAGCTATTTTAGGAGTTGGCCTTTCGGGGTCGGCTGCAGAGTCGCGGGATTACTCCTCGCTCTGCTCGTGAGCCCCGGTCACGCGCAAAAGATCGGCCCGACGGAAGCCGAATTGGCGAGCGCCTTGTGGGTGGAGGGCCAGGTCGTCATTCCGAGACGAACTCCAGCATCGGAAGTCGCAACGATTACGGCAAAAGGAGAGCCCTTTGGGTCTGGCGCGATCCACGAAGTGAGGCTCGAAGACGACGGTAGTTTTCGAGTCGCATTTTCACCGACAGCAACTACCGGTGAGCTCGTATTGCGAGGGCACTATCTCTATCTGAAGCCTCGGAAGGTGAATCCTCAATCGCCTGGTGGACCGCTCAGAATGCGACCCAAGCTCGGTGGGCGCGTAACGGGAACTGTTGTTCCTCCCGCTGGCTTCGCGGCCTCGGACCTCGTGGGAACTCGCGTGGAGCTCGAGGGTTGGCTTATCGAGAGCATGTCGCTCAGCTACCAGCACAGCGCAATCATCGGTTCGGATCTCACCTTCGCGTTCGACGCATTGAACGGACCCGCCGACATCGACCTCACCGTCCAATGGAATGATCGGCCGTTGGTTTCCCTGGACGGCCTGGATCTGCGTCGCGGCAAGAATAGTCACGTGAAAGTCCAGATGTTGGAAGGGGCGCAGATTGCGGGAACCGTCGTCGACGCTGAGGGAAGTCCGCTCGAGGGCGTTTCCGTGTGGAGAGGAGGGAGAGGAAGATCCGAAGCGAAGGGCTCTCAACTCGTTCGCACCGATTCAAGAGGAGCGTTCGAATTGACGAACGTAGCGCCGGGAACTCAGACGGTCTCGGCGCAGATCCGAGGCCGATTACATAGCTCTCTTAATGTGGCGCTCTCGGATGGAGAACGACTTGAGAACGTCGAACTGATTCTCAAGCGAGGGGAGAAGTTGGAGGGCATTCTTCTCGATGAGAGCGGGAATCCGCAGGCCGACCTTTGGGTGGGACTGGAGCGCGTGGAGACCGGGGAGGGCAGCCATTCGAACTGCGGGGTAACCGGGAGCCTGAGTATTCAGATTTCGGGTGGCGTTCGTAAATACGTGCACCGCTATATGGTCGCCACAACGTCCACGAATGAAGACGGGCGCTTTGTCTTCGAAACTCTACCAGCCGGACGGATGTCATTGTGGGCTTCGGCAAACATCGAGAATGGAGCCGGGCGCGTTCTCCTTCGCAAAGCGATCGAGCCGAGCGACGAGATTGTCCGGATCGAACATGAGCGGATCTTGCCCGGAGCAAAGAGTGATTCAGCAAAGCCCGAGAGGGCGACCATAACCGGTCGTGTTCTCGGACCCGGTTCGAAGCCGGTTCAGCATGCGCTGGTCACGGCCACACCGCTCTGGTCGACGACGACTTCGATTCGGTTTGGTGGAGAGGCCATGGCGGCGACCGACGAAGAGGGGCGCTATTCGCTTCAGATCAAAGAGCGGGGACCGGTGGAAGTCTACGCCACGGGCGACGGGTTCGTGATGGAACGCCGGGTCGCGCGCGTCGAAGGAGGTTCGAGTTCCACACTGGACTTCGCGTTGAACCGCGGCGGGGTTCTTCAGGGATCGGCGAAACTCGCAGACGGTAAGCCCGCCGCTGGTTACTGGGCCTACGCCATTCAATCGACGGGCGAAGAGTACCTAGAGAAACGAGTGAACTCGCGCGGCGGTTTTACTTTTGCCGGGCTCGCTCCGGGCTATTGGAGTGTTGAGCTCTACGACAAGGAAAACGAGGAGCTGATTGTGTTTGGCCACGCGCTCGTCGTGCAGGGCGAAATGGCGAAGATCGAGTTGCTTGCAGCGCGACCGCCCGTCGATGTCTTCGGAGCTCTTTCTGTCGGAGGGCGTCCTCTCGAATCTGCGAGTATCACCTTCCAACCGATCGGCTTCGACGAAAACCATTTGGTAGGGATCGAGTCTGTGGACTACGACGGCTGGTATCAAGTGCGCTTGCCGGGTGCGGGCATGTACGAAATCACCATCCTGCGCGGCGGCTTCTTCGCGGTCTTTTCGCGCCGAATTCCCGCTGGTCCCGAGGTTCAACTCGACTTCGAGATTCCGGCCGGTACGGTCTCGGGACGACTCGTCTCAAGTTCTGGCGAGCCGATCGCCTATGGCTCTGTACTGGCGAGCACGATACTCAGTCTCGAGCACGAAAGTTGGGGCGCCTACATCGACGTTGAGTCGGATGAGCAGGGCCACTTCCAGTTTTCGAATCTGCCGACAGGTGTGTATCGAATTGCTGCTGGTCCCCACACGGAGTTCCTGGAGTGGACTCATCCGGGGGTGGGTGATGCCGGCCTTTCGAATATTGAGGTTCTAGCGAACCAGTCGCTCACCGGCATTCGACTCGAACTGCCCGTCTCGATGCAGGCAGAGGGCGTCGTTCTCGACCGATCGGGAGCGGGCGTGGCCGGTGCGGAAGTGTTCGGCCTCGTGGACGGAGCGCTGCTCATCGACGAGCCACTCGCGACAACGGACGAGCAAGGTCGCTTCGCAATCTCGCAGTTGGCGCCCAACGTCGAGCTCTTTGCGACCACTCGCCATCGCCGGTCGTCGTCGGTTCCTCTTGCCGCGAACTCAAAAATCGAGTTGCGCTTAGAGCCAGCTACGCTGCTTCTGTTATTCGGTCTGGATGAGAACGGCGTGGATGTCACAGCCACGTATCGCATCCTTGATGCCGAGGGACGCGAGTGCCCGCCGCGATACGATTACGATTTGAAGCTCGGCCAAGACGAGTACGCGTTCGGTCCGTTGTTTCCCGGCACGTACAAAGTGTTCGGACATGGAGGCGCGGGCGCCCGCGTGATTCAAGACTGCACGATCCTGGACGAAGTGGAGCTCAAGCTCACCGTTCGGTTTCCACCAGCCGAGTAGCGGAGCCGGGTTTCGCAGTGACCGCCGCTCTTACTGCTCGCTGGTGACGAGCGGCGCGATGTACGCTTCGGCGACTCGCTCGACAGGCAAGCCGGAGGCTTTGATTTGGGTAAGCGCCTTTCCACCGAGGCTGCGAAGGTTGACGAAGATGCTCCCTCCGGCGGCCATTTCGCTGAACACTCCCAGCTCCTGCCAGGTGCCGTCGACTTCGGCGGAGATGCGAATTTGCTGAGGCGGCTTCTTGTTCAGGAGTTTCAAAACGAAGGAGGCATGATCGGGAACAACATCAAGTCCTTCGAATTCGATTTGGGTTTCCGCGCCGTCGCCAGAGCGAGTTTTGCCATGCCAGGCGCGCTCTGGATCGAAGGTGGCGACGACCTGAATGGACTCGGGTGAGACGTAGAAAAAGGCGCTGTGATCCGTGGACTCAACAGACACGCGCACAGTCTCACCGGAGGTTGCGGGAAGGATCAGGGGAACGACGGTCTCTCCGCTGTGCGGAATCCACTTCGCCGAGGTGTACAGCGATCCAGATTTGACGAAGATGCGAGCGGATTTTCCCAGGAGCCTTCCACGCACGCGTACAAGGAGAATTCCTTCGCCCGTATGCGCGATAGTCCCCGGCTTAAGTGAGGTGAGGTGAACACGCCGGTTCAGCGCGACGCGCTTTCCCGCCTTGAGATCGGGAGTCAACCACCAGTTCTTTCTCTGTGTTAGAGCGTGAAGTTCCGGCGGATAGCAAATGGATAACAGGTCATCAATGAGAGCTAGGTTTTTGAATAGAAGCGCGTAGTGGTTCGGGATCTCAAGAACCATCAGCTTCGGCAGACCCGGTCCACTCTTCTCCAGCAGAGTGGTTGCCGATGCAATCGGATTCGCGCCGGGGATGGCTGCGTTGTAGACCGGCTTTTGAACGAAGTGCCCGATAAACTGAGCGAGTTGGCGATGCGCAGAAAAGCTCGTTCCAGCTAGGGCAACCTCTCCAACCTCGTCCTGGTCCGCTTCCCTCGGAATGCGTTCGTCGTTGGCATCAAGCACGACGAAGCTGGCGGTGTCCTTGGCTCCCGCCAACTCTGGCGCGCGTCCGAGCTTGGCCTCGATTCCGGCGAAGCCAAAAAGATCGAATTCCTGAGGGCGGTTTCGCAGAGACGTGATCGTTGTGGGGAGCTCGTCACTCGGCTTCCACATGCCACTCATACGCGCGACTTCCCGGGCGGCGATGAGTTCTCCTTGCGGCGTCCAGTGCGTGCCGACTTTGTAGTAGAGCGGGTCCTCGTCCTCGGCATTCGGTTGCTGGGTATAAGCCATGAACGGCTCGTAAATCGGGGCAAACGGAACGCCGTGCCGGAGGAGCGCTGGCTCGAATTGCGCGTCCAATTCCGGCATTGGATCGACGCCAAGTGGCAAGTACTCGGGATAGAGAATGCACTTTCGAGGGACCGGAACGACGATCAACTTTGTGCCGCGCATGGCCAGCGCGCGATCGAGAGCTGCAAGGCGAGTCGCCGGAAGATCGGCCGCTTCTTGCACGGAATACTTGGGCGGCTGAATTCGCGTACGAAGGAAGATCCAACCGTCCTTTCCGATCACGACCTCGAGATTGCCGTAGCGAAACCACTTGTACAGCGCGCGAGAGTACGTGGACGAGGCCTTTTGGCGCACCAAGGAGGTGATGCGTCGGTCGTACTCGATCAGGCTGGCTAGGGACCCGTCGGAAAACTTCGCCTCGCGTCTACGTTCGGCATCTTCGTCCGCTTCCCAACCCGCCAACTTGGGAGCAGGAATCGGGAAAAAGGTGTCGATGAGCCCAGTTCCGGTGAGCGTGACGAAGAAGAGCGCCACGACGATCGTCGCGAGCACACGATGCGCTCGTCCACGCAAGACGTCCTCCCGTATCGGGATCAGACCATCGCCGATCGCGACAATGGCTGGCTTAGAACTGGAAGTAGAGGAAGGGCACATGGTCTTCGAAGTGCAGATGGAACAGGGCGATGACGAAGGCGGCCTGTAGGGGAAGGGTCCACCAAACGCTGGCGCGTTCGATCAAAGTCTGTGTTGTCGGCAGAGCCCAGATGACCATGGCCGCCATGGCGCCGACGATGAAGTGAAGCGGCGAAAGCTCCAACCCGAGACCGGAGCTCTCACCCGCGCCAAACATGGCTGCGAAGGTTGAGGTTGCGGCGGTCATATCTTCAGCCCGGAAGAGCACCCAACCGAGCATCACGAGCACGAAGGTAAAGGCGATTCGGATGAGCTTGGGTGCGCGTGCGTAGAGCGCTTGTTTTCCGAGGCTGCGCTCAAACATCAACCAAAAGGCTTGGAAGGCTCCCCATGCGATGAAGGTCCAAGCGGCGCCGTGCCAGAGTCCACCGAGCAACATCGTCAAGGCCAGGTTGATGGTGGTGCGGATCGCTCCCTTTTGATTACCGCCGAGCGGAATGTAGAGGTAGTCGCGCAAAAAAGTGGAGAGCGAGATATGCCAGCGGCGCCAAAAATCGGTGATGCTGAGCGAACAGTAGGGCCGGTTGAAGTTGATCGGAAAACGGAATCCCATCATCAACCCGAGTCCGATCGCCATGTCCGAGTAGCCGGAGAAGTCGAAGTAGATCTGAAACGTGTAGGCCAGCGTTCCGATCCAAGCGTCGATGGCGGAGGGCGCGCTCGAAGCGAAGGCCTGATCGGCGAGCGGCCCCATGATGTCGGCGATGAGGACCTTTTTGATGAGCCCGGACTGGAAGGCGAGCACTCCGAGGTAGACCTTCGAGAGGCTGTGAGTGCGAGTGTGCAGCTGCTCGGCAATCGTGTTGTAGCGCACGATGGGGCCGGCCACGAGTTGCGGAAACATCGCGACGTAGCACATGAAGTCGCCAAAGCTCTTCACCGGCGGCGAGACTCTGCGATAGACGTCGATCGTGTAGCTGAGCGTCTGGAATGTGTAGAAAGAGATTCCGACGGGCAGAATCACTTCGGTCCACTGCACCGGCTCGCGACCGTACTCGGCGAGAATCGTATTGACCGTATCGATGCCGAAGTTCGCGTACTTGAAGTAGGCGAGTAAGCCCAGGTTGACGACACAGGACAGAACAACCCAGCGCTTGCCGTTCTTTGCGTTGTCAGCGCCTTCTTGCTCACGCTCGATCCGCCTGCCGCAGGTGAAGTCGACGACCGTCGAGACGAGCATCAAGAGCACAAAGTCCGGTCGCCACCAGCCGTAGAAAATGTAGCTCGCCAACGCCAGCGTGACCGATTTCATCCTCCTCGGGCTCAGATAATAGAGCGCCAGAAATATCGGCAAGAACGCGTACAGGAAGATAGAGCTGGCGAAGATCATTGGGGGTTCGCACGGCGCGAAGCGAAGAGAGCATATCTCGCTGGTGACGGTGCTGCACAGTTATTGCGCGACGCGATTCAGCCCTCCGGCTCGCCCCAAGGGGGCTACTGCGGGGTTTAGTCCTTGCTCGGTACGAGCGGCGCGATGAAGACCTCGTTGAGGTTCGCTCCCGAGATACCGCGCACTCTCACGCGCGTGAGCTCTCTACCCGCAACCTTCTTGAGCGAGGCGAAGACCCTGCTCTGCCCGTTCAAGTCAGTGAACTCGCTCAACTCTTCCCAGACACCGTCGATCTCTGCCGTCAGGGAAAGTCGGCTGGCCTCGGGCAGGTTGGAGAGCGAAAGGCCGAGGACCGAATGCGGGGGAAGCGAGGCGATCGAGTCGAAGGTGACCGTTCCCGGGTCGTTGCCATCGGAGCCGATGACGCCGTCCCAACCGTCCGCTCTCGGAAAAGTCCCGAGGATCTCGATCCGCTGGTTATCGATCCAGAGCTTGGCGTTGTCGTCGCCGTCTCCGGGTTCGGCGGAAATTCGGAGGAGGCTACTTACGTGGGCAGGTGCGATGAGCGGAACCACCACGCTCGAACGCTTTTCGCGCCACCGAACGGACGCGCTCTGTTCGCCCATTTCGACGGTGATCACGGGAGCACCATCCGTGGATTTCCCGTGCAGTCGAACGGCCAATATCGCGCCGCCGTCGTGAGCAAGCAATCCGGCGGGGAGACTGGCGATCCAAGTTTTTCTGTCGATCGCCAACGTGGAATTGGAGGCGACGTCCGATGCCAATCTCAATTGGTTTCCGAACGCGAAACGAGTGAACGGGCGGCTCTGCAGAAAGAACAGCGTGTCTTCGGCCTCCTCCAAGTACCCGCCGTACAGGGCGAAGTGCAGAGGAAGTTCAACGAACAAAGTTGCGGGGTCGCCATGTCCATTCGATCTCACCAAAAGGTTGATCAGGACGATCGGACTCGTTCCCCGCATCGCGAGGTTATTGATGGGCTCGCCGATGAAGTGCTCGATGAACTTCGGGAACTGCCGCTTAGCGGAGAAGCTCGTTCCCACGAGCGTGATCTTGGACGCCGGAGACGCGGACTCGTTCTCTTCGGTTTCCAAGTCGGTGATGGAGAACTCACGGACGAGGTCGGTACCCGTCCACTTCATATTCTCCGCATCATCCGAGCCGATTCCGGCCATGCGAAAGAGATCGGACTCTTCGGGGATCTGGTCCGTCTCGACAATTTTTGTCAATCGCTCCTCCTCGGGCTTCCAAAGTCCCAGAATGTGCGCGGCTGCCTCGGCCGTCATGATCTCGGTATTCGGCGTCCAGTGAGTGCCCACTTTGAAGAACAGTGGATCGCCGCCATCGGTTGCTCGCTTCGCCTGGTAATCCCGATAGAGGTCAATGACCGGGACAAACGAGACGTCTTGTCGGCGAAGCGCCTCCTCGAAAAGGTCTTCGAGTTCGGGCGCGATTTGAACGCCCAGTGGCATCTTTTCGGGATAGAGCGCGCTCTTGCGGGGCAGGGGGAGAACGACCATTCGCGTGCCGCGCGAAGCTAGTTGTCGTTCGAGTGCTGCGAGGCGATAGGCCGCGCGTTCGGTCGCTTGCGCGGGCGGGAGCTTTGTCCGCTCGGCGCGCTCGCGCTTAAACATCCACCCGTCTTTCCCCACCAGCACTTCGCGTTTGGCGAAACCGAAGGTCTCGTAGAGCGCGCGGGCGTAGGCCGGCAGAACCGCGCGGCGGACCGCGGACCGCAGCCGACGGTCGTACTCGATGAGGCTCGCGAGCGAACCGTCGGAGAACTTCGCTTCGCGTCTGCGCTCAGCGTCGAGTTCGGCCTCCTTTCCGACCAAACTCGGGGGCGGCACCGGAAAGACCTCATCGATGAATCCAGTTGCGACGACCACAGCTAAGAAAACGACGGTGATCGCGGTGAATGCCGATTGACGCCAGCGACCCTCAAGGCGCCCCTCGAAGACGGGAATCAGTCCGTCGCGGACGACGGGCTTGCGCTCCTTAGAACTGGAAGTAGAGGAAGGGCACATCGTCTTCGAAGTGAAGGTGGAGGAGAGCGAGGAAGAAGGCGGGCTGGAGAGCGAGGGCCCAGCGCATATTTACTTGGCGGATGAAGTGCTGCGTCGTCGGCAGGAACCAAGTGATAATGGCGGCGATGCTGCCGACGAGAATGTGGAGGGGACTCAGTTCCAGCCCGAGCTGGAAACCAGCTCCGCCGCCAGCCATCGCGGTCAAGACGTCCCCTGTGTGCGCCAGCGAGTCGCATCGAAAGACGACCCAGCCGACCATGCTGATCACATAGGTGAGGAGGATTTGAACGCCTAAGGGTGCGCCCGAGTAGAGCGTCCGCCTTCCGCAGAAGCGCTCGAACATCAGGGCGAATCCGTGAAAGATGCCCCAAACGATGAAGGTCCATTCGGAGCCGTGCCACAAGCCGCCTATCACCGCAACAAGCCCGAGGTTGATGTACGTGCGTATAGGACCTTTCTGATTGCCGCCGAGAGGGATGTACAGGTAGTCGCGCAAAAACGTGGAGAGTGAGATATGCCAGCGGTTCCAGAAGTCGGTGAAGCTCGAGGCGCGCAGAGGGCTCTTGAAGTTGATCGGGAATCGAAAGCCGAGCATCAAGCCAAGCCCGATCGCCATGTCGGAGTACCCCGAGAAGTCGAAGTACATCTGGAAGGAGAAGAAAACCGAACCGATCCAAGCGTCGGCGGTGGAGAGCGAATCTGCGCTGAAGGCTTGATTGACGACCGGGGCGAGAACGTCCGCCAAGAGCACTTTCTTCACCAGGCCGGCCTGAAAGCAGAGCACGCCCAATCCGAACTTCGAGAGCGTGTGAGTCCGGTTGTGAAGTTGCTCGGCGACCGTGTTGTAGCGCACGATCGGCCCGGCGATCAGTTGCGGGAACATCGCCACGAAGCACATGAAGTCGGTGAAGTTGCGCACCGGCGGCGAAACTTTACGATACACGTCAACCGTGTAGCTCAGGGTTTGAAAGGTGTAGAACGAGATCCCGGCCGGTAGGACGATTTTCGTCCACAGCACGGGCTCGTGCCCGACCATCGACATGATCTCGTTGAAGTTCTCGATGCCGAAGTTGGCGTACTTGAAGTAGCCGAGCAATCCGAGATTGACGAGGCAGGAGAGGATCAACCAGGGCTTGCCCTTTCCCCGCTCTCCGTCTTCGCCGCGCGCTCGCACGATCATCTTGCCGCAGGTGAAGTCGACGACCGTCGAAACGAGCATCAAGATCACAAAGTCCGGCCGCCACCACCCGTAGAACACGTAGCTCGCGAGGGCCAGCGTGAGCGACTTCATCTTCCTCGGGCTCAGGTAGTAGAGCGCCAGGAAGATCGGCAAGAACACGTACAGGAAGATGGAACTGGCGAAGATCATCGAGGGCGGGCTCGGAGAGGCGCCGAAAGTGTAACGGAGTCGACACGAAAACCGACGCCAATCCTGCGGGGAGGGTAGGGGTCAGACCCCATGCCTTCCCGCAGGATTGGCGTCGGTTTTCGTGTCGACTTCGCGCTAGCGCAGCGTCGTTTGCTCGCCGGGCACCAGATCGACAGGCTCGCGTCTTACCTCCGCCCCCTCGAGATAGAGCACGAGTTCGACGGCGGTATCGCTGACCGCAAAGACGTTCGTTTGCCCTCCGAGGATTTCAAACCGAAACCCGTCACGGCGCCCGTTGCCCCGGAATTCAGAGAGGCTGAGTGGTGCGCCCTCTGCGTCGAGCATCTGAAACGAGTCCGCCTCATCGGAGCTGCTCAATTCGATTTTGAAGTGACAGCGCCGCGAAATGACGAGCGTGAACTCGTCGTAGTCCTCGCCGACGATCCCGCGCAGAGCTTGCTCGCTGCGACCGAGCTCAAGCGGAATGGAGTCGGGGTGATCGACGCGAAAGTAGGCGTACTCTTTCGGAACGACCGACAGCTCAAATTGTCCGTCAGCATCGGTGGTTGTCTCTGATCCCGATGCGTGTTGGGTCTGCACAACCTTCCCGACGATCGTTCGAAACGCGTCGGTGGTCACTCGAACACTTGCCCCGGCGACCGGAGTGCCCCTTCCATCGACCACCAACCCTCGAACGGTCTCCCAGGTCTCCTCATAACTCAGCTCGATCTCGACCCCGCTCCTGCCTGCTTGAACGCTTTCCTCTCGAGCCCGCGTGAGGGATTTCGGATCCATCACGCCCACTGCGTAGTTGCGATCCAGGAGACCTTCGAGCCGAAACTCGCCATCCCCGCTCGTCTCGACGAACGACCAGCTGGGGTCGTGCCCGATCAACATGGTCTCCACGTGGCTCATGTTGGTGTAGGGCTTTCCCTCCTCGCGCAAGCCGCCAAAGAAGGTCGGGTCTTCGATCCAGACGCGCATACCCGCGAGCGGACTGCCCGTCGTATCCACGACACGTCCGCTAATGGCGAGCGGTTCTCCGCCGATGCGCAAGACCACATGGTCCGGCCAGATCGGGCGGCCATCCTCGTCGATGCCGCGCGCGCTCTGTTCGCCGGGCAAAAAGCCGGGCTTGATCGCGATGAGCTTGTCGGCGCTGAACTCGCCGGGGAACTCGGCAAAAATTCGATTGGAGGATTTGGGGTCCGCGAGATCAAAGACGAACCCGCCCGCTGCATCGGTGCGAGTCGTATCGACACCCATCGAGACGTAGGCGTTCGGGACGACCACGCCCAGCTCGTCGATGACCTGGCCCGTCAGCAAGTTTCCCGATAGCGTCGGTCGCACCATCACCAGCTGATTCGTGCTGCTCGAGACTTCGGGAGCGGCTTCTTCGTAGGGCACATAGCCATCCGCAGTCGCACGCAAGACTCCCCCCACGAACCCGGGCGCGTTCGGGAATTCGAAATGACCGTCCACGCCGCTTTCCGTGACGAAGCGGACCTCCTGCGAAAAATCGAGTCCCCACCCGATGTCGCGCCGCAATTGATGCGGAGCCTTGAGCTCGACACGTGCGCCGCCGACGAGATTCCCGTACTCGTCGATGACCCGCCCCGCGAGTTCGATCAATGGTGCGACGACGACGAGGATTTCCTTCTCCGTAGCGCCACTATCCGGAACGCCGGCCATCACCGTCGTGAAGTGATCGTCGATGACCCAGAGTCTGGAGGCGTTGGCGAGCAGGCATTGAAAGGCGCCGTCTTCGGCTGAAGTCGCGAGCGAGCGCGTCCCTCGCGTACTGATCGAGTTGCTGGAGGCGATCGAGAGGCCTCCGATCGGCAGTCCATTCAGATTGACGACGCGGCCGCTGACCATCACCGCTGCGGCGCCGGCGGAGGTCGGCGGCTCGATTTCGCTCTGGATCGGGCTCTGAACGTCGACTTCTTCGCGCGCCGATGTCGAACGATCGGAATCGATAAGTGGCGTCTCGGTCGAATCCGGAGTTTGGAGCTCTTCGGTCTCGCCAGGCTGTGCGACCTCGAGCTTCTCCGCTTTCACCTCGTCGACCTCGGGCAGACTCACCAGGTAGCCCGTGCCGATCGCGGAGAGAATCAAGACAGTGACAACGACTTTCGCATTCATAAGCAGTGCTCCGAGCGGAACGAGAGGCAGGACATTCGAACTGGCGAGCCCCGCGGGCTGCCTCAGAAGGGGGACAAGGGCCGTCAGCCAGGCACGCCCGTCGCCATCGCGCGCGGAGTCCAGCCGCTCGCGCAGACGCTCGAGCCCACGAGAGAGCTGCGTCTTCACGGTCGCGATCGGGAGCCCCTCCTGCTCGGCGATGCGTTTGGGCGAGAGCTCTTCGAAGAAGCGCAGGAGGACGACTTTGCGATAGGGCTCGTCGAGAGCCAGAACGAGCTCGACCAGCTCGCGCTGCATGCTTACCCGCGCGAGCAACTCGGAGCTGCTGCGCCCCTGCGACGCTTCCTCACCGGCCACCTGCGACTCGCGATCCGCGCCCCGCACCCTCCCGCGCCGCTCCTGCCGAAACAGGTTCTGCATCACCGTGGCGAGCCAACCGCGAACCGGTCCGTCTAGGGACGGCGGGTGTTCCAGCGCCCGAATCCACGTCTCCTGCGTCAGATCCTCCGCACGCTCGGCATCGCCCACCATGGAGAGCGCGAGGTTGCGCATCCAACTGGCGTGCTCGAGCAGAGCTTCGGTTTCAACGGATCGGTTACTCATGGGCGCGGGCTTCACTTCTCTCCATGCCGCTCGACGCAACGGGGACTCAGTTTAATCGAGAATCGGCTCCAATTTTCGATCTGCAGCTTGGCTAGCGAGGCAATCGGGATTTGTGCATCCGTCCTTCCCGCACGCCATTCTCGCGGCTGGCGCAAAGCAAAAAAGTGTTGCCCAAATCAAGGATGTTCACGCGCTTCGGGCATGAATTTTTTGCGACAGGCCTAAGTTGGCGAGCGGGCTCGATCTTCTGGCGGATCTGGGGGGATTGCTTTGATCGGCGGATCGCGAGGGGTATTGTCGGCCCTCTCGCCACAGCCGGAACTTGCCTCACCTCGCGCTCGATGGATTGCTCTCCCGCAGTTGGGTTGGAGCGCGCTGGACTTTGGACCGACCAGGTGGGATCCGCGCGGAATGGAAGAATGCCTGACGGTCGAAATGAGGGTTTCGACGACCACCATCTGAAATCAGAAGAAGAGCACGTGAGCACGACGAAAATATCCAAGGAACGTACGTCCAATAAGTCCACCAAGTCGATGGAAGACGCACTTGCCCAGCTCGAGTCGGTAGAGCCGCCGAAGCATTTGTTAGAGCCGGACATGACCGGGAACGCGCTGGCGGTTCTCGAACGTCGGTACCTGAAGAAGGACCTCGATACGGGTGAGGTCACAGAGACTCCCGCACAGCTTTTGTGGCGCGTTGCATCCCACATCGCGACCCCGGAAATCGAGTTTGCGGGCGGGTCGCCGGAGAAGGCGCTGGCCGTTGCATCTGAGTTCTACAACTTGATGGCGACGAAGAAGTTCATGCCGAACAGCCCGACGTTGATGAACGCGGGGCGCGAGATGGGGATGCTGTCGGCGTGTTTCGTGCTGCCGGTGGAGGACTCGATCCAGGGGATCTTCGATTCGATTAAGGCGACGGCGCTGATCCAAAAGTCGGGCGGGGGAACGGGCTTCTCGTTCTCGCGCTTGCGTCCTCGCGGCGACATCGTCAAGTCATCCGGGGGCACGACGGAAGGACCGCTCTCCTTCATTCAGGTGTTCTCGAAAGCGACCGACGCGATCCAGCAGGGCGCTTTCCGGCGCGGCGCCAATATGGGCATGCTGCGGGTCGATCACCCGGATATCGCCGAGTTCATCACCGTGAAGGACAACCTGTCGACGCTGGAGAACTACAACATCTCGGTCGCGGCGACGGATCGCTTCCTGGAGGAGTTTGAGAAGGATCCCGAGACGATTCACGAGGTCCAGAACCCGCGCACGAAGAAGTGGGCGAAGCTGGCCAAGCGCGATGCCGAGGGCAAAGCGACCGAGGAGTTTTGGACCGTCGGCGAGATCTGGAACAACGTGGTCGAGCACGCTTGGCGCACGGGCGAGCCCGGCATCATCTTCATCGACCGGATCAACGCGAAGAATCCGATCAAGAACGTCGGCTTGATCGAAGCGACGAATCCCTGTGGCGAGCAGCCGCTGCACCCCTATGACTCCTGCAACTTGGGGTCGATCAACCTCGGGCTGTTCGTGAAGGAGAACGAGGCCGGCGAGATGGCGTTCGACTGGAACGAGTTCAAGGCGATTACGCACTCGACGACGCGCTTCCTCGACAACGTGATTCAGATCAACAAGTATCCGTTGCCGCAGATTGATCAGATGTCGAAGACGACACGTCGCATCGGTCTGGGTGTGATGGGTTTTGCGGACGCGCTCTACAAGCTGAACATTCCGTACAACACCGACGCCGGTTGCGACTTTGGCGAAGAGGTGATGCGCGTGCTCAATGACGAGTCGCACCTTGCGAGTGAGTTGCTCGCGGAAGAGCGCGGCGTGTTCCCGGCATGGGAAGGCTCGGACTGGGAGAAGGCGGGGCGCCGGCTGCGCAACTCCTACACCACGACGGTTGCACCGACCGGAACGATCTCGATCATCGCGGATTGCTCGGGTGGCATCGAGCCGATGTTCAGCCTGGCGTTCATCCGTCAGGTGATGAAGGACACGGACGGAGTTCCGACGCGTCTTGAAGAGGTCAACTACGTCTTCGAGAACCTGGCGAAAGAGCGCGGGCTGTACTCGTCGGAGCTGATCGAGCGCATCACGGAAGAGGGCACGCTCGCTCATATCGAAGAGCTGCCGGACGACATCAAGGACGTCTTCGTGACGGCCCACGACATTACGCCTTACTGGCACATGCGTATGCAGGCCGCGTTCCAGCGTCACTGCGACTCGTCGATCTCTAAGACGATCAACTTCCCGCACGATGCGACGGCGGAGGATGTCGACAAGATCTATCGCCTCGCCATCGAGCTCGACGTGAAGGGCGTGACGGTCTATCGGGATGGTTGCCGCGACATCCAGCCGATGGCGCTCAGTGGCTCCACAACGCGCGCCGATGGTGCCGCCGAACCGGTGCAGCAAGCGGTCATCGTCAATGAAGACACGGACATTGTCCCGATCAAGTTGCCGGAGATCATGCCCTCGCTTCGGATCCGGCAGATGACGCCCTTCGGCAATATGCACGTGAAGGTCTCCGTCGATCCGGCGTCCGGGCGCGAGCGCGAAGTCTTTGCCCAGCTCGGCAAGGGCGGCGACGTGGCCAACTCCGATCTTGAGGCCATCTGCCGCATGCTCTCGCTGTGGCTCCGCGCCAACGGCAGCCTGGAGATGGCGCTCAGTCAACTCCTCGGCATCGGTTCGAGCATGACTGTCCCGACGAAGGACGGGCGGATCATGTCGCTAGCCGACGGTTTGGCACGCGCGCTGAACCGCTACCTCGAGGCCAAGAACGAGTCGGGCCTCGAAGCCCTGCTGCTCGGCAAGGTCGGATTCGGCACGGCTGTCGCAGCAACGAACCCGGGAACGGCGATTGGAACCGCCGCGCCCCGCAACGTCGGTCAATACAAGCTGAAGTGTCCGCAGTGCACGTCGGTCCTGGCCTTCCAAGAAGGCTGCGTGAAGTGTCACGGCTGCGGTTACAGCCAGTGCTAATAAAAACGCGGGAGCGCGAGCTCCTCGCAAATCGGTAGGTCACTTACGCGGATCCAAACGACTGGAGGGAGCATCGCCAAGAACGATGCTCCCTCCAGCTCGTTGTAGAGAGCTCTCTGCGGCGGCAGAGCGGGCGACCTACTCGTCTTCGATGAGGTCGAGCCCGCGTCCGTAGCGATTGAAGGTGGCTTGCTCGACATCCGTGAACTTGCGCGGGTTCATACGGACGAAGCGAATGGCGGTTCCGTCGAGGCCGCGGAGGATGAGCGCTTTGTCCTCGATACTGAGGTCGTACTGGCGGAGCCCTCCTTGCGCTTCGTACTCCACTCCATACTCCGGGTTCGAGTGCCCGATGACCGTCGAGGTCTGCAGCATCTTCGAATCCTTCACGCGGTATCGATAGATCCCCGCTTGTGCGAGCAGGACTTCGCCGACCGAGAGTCCGCGGTCATCGACGAGGTCGTCGTAGGCATGAATCACGAGGCTCATGTAGCCGTCGCCGATGACGGCGGCACCGGTGATCCGGTCGTCGTCCAGCGGCACTCCGCCGGCCATGTACCCCGCTAAAAACCAACCACCCAGGACCTGGTCTTCGATAGGCGCTTCGGTCACAGCTTCGGGCGCCTCCGATCCATCGACGGGCTCTTCGGCGCGCTCTTCGCGGAGTCGCGCAATCTCCAGTCCGGAGAGCGCGGAAGGCTGCATGCGTAGGAAGGTGAGCTTGGTCCCCGAGAAGTGATGCATCTCTACGCGGTCCTTCTCGACGCGGACTCGGTACTCCCGCATCCCGCCCGCCGGCTCTTCGATAAGAGCGATCTCGGCTTCCGCCGGATCAATGCCCGGCGGGGTGGCGTGCCCGATCACGGTCAAGGACTGAACCGCTGAGAAGTCATCGACCTCGAATCGAAAGATCCCGGCTTGAGCCATATCGAACTCTTGGCCGGTGTCTTCCTCGAAGCCCGTCGCGTGAATGACGAGGGACATGAAGCCATCGGCGAACATCGCATTGCCTCGGATCTCGCCCGCTGAGAGTACGGCTCCTTGGGTCTCGTATCTCAGGAGTTGCCAGGCGCCGAGCAGGCCCGACGATCGCTGCTCTCGCTGAACACGCTTGAACCTGTTGAGCGAGTTCTCCTGCGGCTCAGCCTCGCCGGTAGGGCGGGGCTCCTGCAGGGAGAGTGGGGCGGCATGGAGGGACGCGATCGAGCACAGAGCTAGAACCGCAGCCAATCCTGTTGGCACAGTGAGGGAGGTACGCATAGATGGCCGGCGAACTCAGATCCCGAGGGGAGGAGTGAGCACTCCTCAATCATACGCTGCTTGTGAGATTCGCCCAGGGTCGGGAGGCTCTGCGGGGCCGCTCTTTTCGTCTGATTAAGGTGACATTTGAGGGTTTCGCGCCTCGGAGCTGTCACGGGGGTGGCTTTGTGCGTAACCGGTCCGCTAAACCGCCCGGGAGTAGCGAACTCGAACCGCCGACCCTTGCTATCCTCACGGATTCCGGGGTCCCCCGACAACGATTTATGAAACGATTCAGATCCTCTCTCGCCGCTCTTCTGGCGACCGCTCTCTTGTTCATCGCGACCACTTCGGCGCTCGCAACCGAGGTCTGCGCCGGGTCGTTGGCGACCGTCAGAGCGCTTCGAGGCAAAGCCGAGGCCACGCTCTACAGCCGGGTTGAAGAGGGGCGGGTTCAGGTCGCCATCGAGATCGAGATCGAGGAGAGTTGGCACCTCTACCACTCCGACCTCGGTCATCCGAAAGCGATCGGTAGGCCGACCGTGATTGAGCTCTCGGGTGAGGGCATCGAGTGGGGCGAGTTGCAGTTCCCCGAGCCGCATCGCATCGACCAGCCCTTCGACGACATCACGGTGCTCGTTCACGAGGGAACGATTGTCATCACAGCGGAGGGTGTGCTGGCGGAGGGCGCGACGGGTGCGGATGTCGGGGCCGCGCTCTCCGGGCTGACCTGTGAGGAGGATGGAACCTGCGTGCTCTATCGGGAGTCGGTGACCTCGGCGGGGCGCGGGGCTGACGGGCTCTTCGCCAGCTTCGTCGTTCCAAAGGTCTCCGAAAAGATGCCGACGAGCTTCTCTTCGGAGTCCAAGTTCGGCTTCCAACAGGCCTCGAGCACGGCGAGCGCTTCGCTCTTTAGCCGGGTCGACGCGGGGCGCGTCGAGGCGGCGATCGAGATCAAGATCAAGAGCGGTTGGCATCTCTACCACACCGAGCTCGGTCATCCGGAGGCGATTGGCAGGACGACGGTCATCGAAATGACGGGCGAGGGGATTGAGTGGGGCGAGCTTCGCTTTCCGAAGCCCCACCGCATTGACCAACCGTTTGAAGGCGTCACGGCGCTGACTCATGAAGGCACCATCGTGGTGCGTGCGACGGGCGAACTCGCGGAGGGTTTTTCCGGCGCGGATGTCGGAGCGGTTATCGACGGACAGACCTGCGAGGACGATGGCACGTGCGTCTTGTACAAGGAGACGGTGAAGACGCTCGGGCGCGGGGCGGACGAGCTCTTTGTGGAAGAGGAAGGTGGCGATCACTCCGGCGAGGAACCGAGCGACGACTCCGACGGCCTATGGAAGTTTTTGCTCTCCGCTGTCGGCACGGGATTGTTCACGCTCTTGATGCCGTGTACCTACCCGATGATTCCGATCACGATTTCCTTCTTCACGAAACAAGCTGCGGATAAGAAGGGCAGCGCACTGCCGCTCTCGATCGCTTACGGCCTCGGAATTGTCGTCGTCTTTGTCGTGATCGGCGTCGCCTTCGGATCGGTCATCATCCCCTTCGCGACTCATCCAGTGACGAACATTGTGATCGGCGCGCTGTTTCTCTACTTCGCCCTGGTGCTGTTCGGCGTAGTGAACTTGCAGCCGCCGCGTTTCTTGCTCAACTTGGCCGGCAAGGCCTCTCAGACCGGCGGATATCTCGGCGTCTTCCTGATGGGGGCAACGCTCGTCATTACTTCCTTCACCTGCACCGGTCCATTTGTCGGGACGTTGCTCGCGACGGGCGCCGAGAGTGGAGACCTCGGCCGAATCGCGCTCGGAATGGGCGTCTTTGGGTTGACGATGGCGCTGCCTTTCGTCGCGCTCTCGATGTTGCCCGGCAAGATGAAGGCCATTCCGCAGAGCGGCGAGTGGATGAACACGTTGAAGGTGTTTCTCGGTTTCGTCGAGTTGGCCGCGGCGCTCAAGTTCATCTCCAACGCAGATCTCAGCTGGGATTGGCAGATCATCTCGCGCGAGATCTTTCTCGGCGCCTGGATCGTGATCTTTGCGGTGAGTGTGCTCTTCCTGTTCGGCTTGATGCCGGGCAAGCGCGCCAAGCCCGGAGCGGTTCGCGTGCTCGCCGGGATCGGCATGCTCTCCCTTACGGCCTATTGCGCTTGGGGGCTGAAGGGCGGACAGTTCGACAAGATCACGGCCTCGTTTGTGCCGCCATACTCCGGTGGAAAATTACTACCGGGCTTGGTGGATGGAGAGAAGCTCTACGTGGCTGATGATTTCGAAGAGGCGAGGGAGAACGCACTCGCCGATGACAAACTGCTGCTCGTCAACTTCACCGGCAAGACATGAGTGAACTGTCGAATGATGGAAGAGAGTGTCTTCTATCTGCCGGCGGTCGCCGGTTTTCTGTCAGAGAGCTACGTGGAAGCGCGCTTGCACACCGATGGAGAGACCAACATCGACAGCATCCTCGAACTTCAAAGGGAAATGACGCAGTCCGTCGCGCTCCCGTTCTATGTGCTCGTCAACCCGAAGACGGGCGAAAAAATTGCGTCGCTCGTCGGCGCAACCGACAGCGCCACGTTCACCCAGTTCCTAGAGAGCGGCCTCCGCGATAGCTGACCGCTTCGCAGTCAGCTACTCGAAACCGATCAAGCGGCCGCCTTGGAAGACGATAAAGCTTGCGATCCAGGCGAGGGCGGTCTGGTAGGCGAAGAGGAAGCCGGTCCAGGCCCAGGAATTGGTTTCGCGCTTGACCACGGCGAGAGTGCTCATGCACTGGCAGGCGAGCGCGAAGAACACCATCAACGACAGGCAGGTTAGCGGTGTGAAGACTTTCGAGCCGTCGGGGCGGCGTTGCGCTCGGATTCGGTCGCGCAGGGTCTTGGAAGTCTCGTCTTCGTCCTCGGACAGGTCGTAGACGACGGCCATCGTGCTCACGAAGACCTCGCGAGCGGCGAAGGCGCCAATGACTCCGACCCCGATCTTCCAGTCGAAACCGAGCGGCTCGACGGCGGGCTCAAACCAACGCCCGAGCTGACCCGCATAGCTGTCGCGAATCGAACTGCCGGCCGCGACGATTTCCGGGTCCGCTGCTCCTTGTTCGGCGTCGCCGACCTGAACGGCATCCGTGGTTGGAACGACGTCTTCGGCGGGTCCGCTCGCTGCCGCATCGCGCGGGAAGGAGAGCAAGAACCACATGCCGATCGTGCACAGCAAAATCACGGTGCCGGCTTCGGTAATGAAGAGCTTTCCGCGCTGCCACATCATGCGCATGACCGATGGCCAGTGCGGCATTCGGTAAGGCGGCATCTCAAGGATGAGCGGAACCTTCGGACCTTTGAGGATCGTGCGACCGAGGACGGCGGCGACAATGAGCGCGATCACGGTGCTGAACAAGTACATCGCGACCATCAACAAGCCCTGCGCGAACGGCGCGGAAGCGTCGGGCGGATAGAGCGCCGCAATCATCAGCCCGTAGACCGGCAAGCGCGCGGAGCAGGTCATCAGCGGTACGACCATCATGGTCAAGTAGCGGTCGCGCTTGCGCTCCATCGTTCGGGTACCGAGGATCGCGGGAACCGCGCACGCGTAACCCGACAGCATCGGTACGAACGCGCGTCCATGAAGTCCGATCGACTTCATGACGCGGTCCATCAACATGGCGACCCGCGCCATGTAGCCGGTGTCCTCCATCAGCCCGATGAAGAAGAAGAGCAGCAGAATCTGTGGCAGGAACATGAGCACGCTGCCGACGCCGTTGATGATTCCGCTGACGACGAACTCGTTGAAGATGCCCGCGGGGAGGAGAGCTTCAATGAGATTGCCGAGGTGCTCGATGCCGTCTTCGATGAGGCCAATCGCAGGGTCCGCACCGGTGAACAAGCTCTGAAAGATGAGGCCCATCGCGAGCAGGAAGACCATGAAGCCTCCCGCCGGATGCAGAAGAACCTCATCGATGCGATCGGTGAGACTCTTCGCGGGATCGGTTAGTTTTTTGATGAAGCGGGGCGCGTGCGCATCGATCCAGCCGTAGCGCCCGGCGATCACTTCACGATCGATTTCGCGCGCGGTCTTGCTCGCGAGGCGATGACGCTCTCCCACGACTTTGCGCAGGACGGGCGGGATGTGCTCGAGCTCGTCTTCGTCGTCGATCGAGAGCAGAGACCAAAGAGCGAGCGCATCCTGGCGCTTCGCCGAGTTCCCGTACCAGTCGGGGGGCAAGGTAGCCGCGACGGCGCGAACGTCCTCTTGAAGCTCGGCTCCTTCAATCTCCCAGCGCCAGGTCGTTCGCGCGACCTCCGGCTTCTGGAGGGTCTTTGCGACGACCGATCGCAGCTCTTCGAGCCCCTCGTGCTTCGTTGCGGCCAACGGTACGACGGGCACACCGAGCTCGGCAGCCAAGGCCTCCGCGTCGATCTCCGTTCCCGTTGCGCTGACCCGATCCGACATGTTCAGCGCGATCACGAGCGGCATGCCCAGCTCGATCACCTGCAACACCAAATACAGATTGCGCGTCAACTGCGTTGAATCGACGACCAAGATCACGAGTTCGGGAAGCTCGAACTGGCCAATGCCCGCAAGCGCATGAATCGCGAGCTGCTCCTCCGCACTGCGCGAAGAGAGGCTGTACGTCCCTGGGACGTCCATCAATCGCGCCGCGTGCGACTCGTCCAGACGCAGCCTTCCCATCTGGCGCTCGACAGTCACGCCCGGGTAATTTCCGACCTTCCCGGACGAGCCGGTCAGCAGGTTGAACACCGTCGTCTTGCCGGTGTTCGGGTTACCCGCGATCGCAACGAGCGGAAGGTTGGCGTCAGTGCCCATTGCGGCGATCACCATCGCAACAGCCGGGCTTCGTGCAGTCCATCGCGGTAACGAACAGCGCCTGCGCTTCGTTCTGCCGAAGCGTAACCCGACAATTCCGGACCTCGACCTCCATCACGCCCCCGACATCGATGTTTCGAATGACTCGAAGTTCGCTTCCCGGGAGAAAGCCGAGCTCCATCAGCCTCCGCCGAAAGGGGCGCTCACCGCCGACTTCGAGCAGGCGAGCGCAGGTATCGGGACGGACGTTGTGGAGCGGGTGCATGGCGCGGGATGGGGAGACTTCATTGAGATTCGTTCTCAATAGCGCTTTTATAGCATGCCGTTTGCGGGGTGTATCCGAAGATCGGTCGAAACCTTCCCTCCCCCCGGCGCCGCGGGACTTCGCGATTCTTTGCAAACCCAGATCGACGGGACATTCACCTGCCTCGCATGCGAGCGCAAGACTGCGAACCCTATCCATCAACGGCGACCCCACCGACCGGATCGGGCTCTTCGAGAGCGAGCTTTCTCTCCACCGCTTGAAGCACCGCGCGGTGCGCGCAAGAATCATGCTCGCCGCTAGCTCGCCGCTGACGGGCTCGTCATGAATCTCCCACCCACCAGGATCTACAGTGAGTCACGCTAAAAAGGCCGCCGGACATCGAGCCGCTGAATTCGTCGAAGATGGTATGACCCTTGGCCTCGGAACAGGCTCGACCGTCTTCTTTGTACTCGAGGCGCTGGCCGACCGTGTTCAGGGCGGCCTCCAGATTCGCGGCGTCCCGACTTCGCTGGACACCCAGCGCGTTGCGGGAGAGTTCGGCATCCCGCTGGTGACGCTCGACGAAGCGCTGGAGCTCGACCTGACGATCGACGGCGCCGACGAAATCGATCCCGCCTTTCACATGATCAAGGGCGGTGGCGGTGCGCTCTTGCGCGAGAAGATTGTCGCGCGAGCTTCCAAGCGCGTGGTCATTGTCGCCGATTCCGGCAAGGTCGTAGAGCGCTTGGGTCTGAAGTTCTTACTGCCGATCGAGGTTGTTCCGTTCGCTCGCCAAGTTGTGACTCGTGAGCTCGAGGGACTGGGCGCTACACCGGTGATGCGAATCGCTGGAAAGGACGAGCCCTACCTGACGGACAACGGCAACCAGATCCTCGACACGCGCTTCAAGAACGGAATCGAAGATCCGCCGGCACTCGAGCGCACCTTGGCAGCGATTCCCGGCATCGTCGAGTCGGGGATCTTCGTCGACTTGGCTCACGTTCTCGTCGTCGGATCGGAAAACGGCGAAGCGGAAGTACGCGAGCGTTAGCGGAGCAGCGCCTCGAACAAAGAAGAGCCCCGCTCGGCGAGATGCCGAGCGGGGCTCTGAAGTTTGATCAGTCTCGTCTAGAGAGACTCAATGAAGGCCAGAATCTCTTCGATGTCCGAGTCCATTTGAGCCTGAGTGGTGACACCCTGGACAACGGCTTCCGTGGCGCTGAGGAGCGTCAGCTGAACCTTCGACAGGTTGGGGAGGAACAGCGAATTGCCGCGAACGTCATGCACGTCGTTGAAGACTTTGTTCAAAGTCGGGAAGGACGGATCGCCGTACTTCGAGAACAACGGGTGCGTGTCATTGCCGGGGATTCCGTCGAGGTCATAGTCGACGAGCGTGCTCTGATCCGCCTGGATGGCGGGGTCGAGCAAAGCCCGAAGGGATGAAGCCACTTGGTCGTGGAAGTACGGACCAGAAGCGAAGACGCCGAGCTTTGTCGGAACCGAGAAGGAACGTGCCGTACGAAGGAAGGTCTTCTGGGGTCCCATCGGAGTAACGCCGTCTTGCGGGCAGAGCCAGCTGTTCGCGTCATCCCGTAGGAAGTCGTCGTCCGAGTCGGGGTTCTGCGGTTGATAGCTCTCCACGTCGGTGATCATGTCCGAGTTGCGGTCAAGGTCCGGACCCGGAGTCATGTCTTCGTCGATGTTGACCGCCGTGTTCACGTTGCGGAAACCCGCAGCCTGTGAAACGTTCTGCGCGAGTTGCGTGCAGTTCGGATCGAGAGTCGGAAGACCATCAGGATCGTTCGTGAGAACGCTTGCGATTTTGTCGATCGTGAAGAATCGCTCGGTCTCGCCAAACGGATCGGCGAGATCTTCGATGGCGTGACACTCAGCACAGCCCGCTGCACGACCCGTCGGGTTGAAGCCAGCGTTGTTGGTGCCGAAGAACAGGTCCATGCCTCGCGCTGCCATAGCGGTTAGCTGGCCGGTGCTCTCGTCAATGTTGGGGTTGAGCGGCACGGCGAAGTCTTCGTGCACGTCGATCAGCGCTTGCTTCTCTGCGGCACTTAGGACGCTGTTGCCACCGTTCTCGCCGCCGAACATCGGACCGGTTTCACCGAGGTGAAGTCGGACAGATTTCCAGAGCAGTCGGCCGGTAGCACCGATGCCGCCATAGAGCGGCATGGTCGAACGCGGACCAGCGGGACGGGCCCAAGCGATGCGGTCATCGCCGCCCTCGAAGTGGCAAGAACCACAGCTGTTGTTGAATCGGCCCGCGGTTTGTACGCGAGAGGCATCTTCGAACAGCTCAATGCCCATCCGTTGAGAGAGGGTCTTCTTGTCCGCTCCGGCAAGCAGGCCAATCTGATCGGCCTCTTTCGTTATGACGCCGGTGAACCAATCGACACGCAGAGTCGTGAGCGTGCGGGTGACTTCGTTGACGATGTAGACGAGCGAGTCGTCGTTGGGAGTCGCAAGGTCGTCCTTCATGGTGAAGCCGAGCGGCAGGTCGCCCATCGGAGTCGTCGTGTCGAGCGCCGCGCGTTCCACAAAGTGGTTGCGGGGCGGGAAGACCGACATGAGACGCATGTCAGATCCGGAGACCTCATACAAGAACACGTCTTCCGAACCGCGGTTCACCATGAGGACGCGGTCGTTGCCGTGCCAGCGAGCGAACTCGGGGTGACCGGCGCGATGGCCCATTTGGTTGTCGCCAAAGGTGCCATAGCCTTCCGTACCGAGGCGGGTGCGGACGCCGTTGGAGAGCCACGGGCCGAAGAACGGGGGCTTGAACGCGGCTACCTGCCAGCAAACCTCAACGCCGTCGAGGGTCGGATCATTCGGGATGGGGAAATTCTTGGTGCCGTTCTTGAACTTGAAGAAGGCGATCGTGTCGCACAGGACGGTGCCAATGGGACCCATCGGGACGTTCATCTCCGTGCCGCCGATAACGATGTAGGTCACGTCGAGCGGGCTGATTCCAGAGACTCGGAAGTTGAGTGTTCCACCGAGCACCGGCTCTCCGACACCACCGAGCGTCGTAATTCCGTCCACCGTGAGGGCGCCTTGGCCGCCATAGGCGATGTGAGCGGCGGGATCGACGGGCTCGGAAAGCTCGTGATGAAGGCGAGTCGAGTTGTCAGCAACCTCGTTGTAGGACAGGTTTGCCGCGTCGATCACCGTTACTGCGGGGTAGATGCGGTTGGCGAAGTCGCCAGCCAGGCCCGGGAAGCTGAAAGTGACGTCGTGATTGACGTTCGCAAGCACGTGAGGGACGACGGCGCGTGTGCCGTCCGGAGAGAGCGCAACATCACCGAGGAAGCGCGGGTAGCCCTGGCTCTTGAGCGTCTGAACGCGATCGCCACCAATGGCTTGTTCGAAGACGAGCTGGTCGAACGGGTAGTCGTCGAGGCTGATCTTCTTGGTCAGAGTGACCGCAGTGGGTTGGTCGTTGATGTCGAGGGTGAGGTCGAGGACCGAAACCCAGGGTGAGACTCCATGGCTCACAAACAAGCGCGTGCTGTTGCTCGCGATGGTGACGAAGCGCGGCTGACTCGTGTCGGCCACGAAATCACCGTCTTCGTCCGCGTCGGTGTAATTCACACCGGCGGGAAGGTTGTTCAGGTTCCAGTCGTACTCGAAGGAAGCCAGTTCGTTGTAGGGCGAGGCCGTATCGAAGAACTTGACCGTGGCAGAGCGGAAGCCGGTGACGGCGAAGAACTCACCGTTCGGGGCGACCACGATGCCGAAGGGCTCGACACCGACCATCGGGATCGTGTCGGTGATAGCTAGTGTCGTGGAATTGATCACGCTCACCGAACCTCGCATTTCGGACCCGTCACCCAGGAAGGGAGTCAGGAAAGCGCGCGTGCGCGGAATGTTTCCGCGGTTGTTGACGACGAAGACTTCGCTTCCGTCGGCGCTGAAGGCAAGTGTTCGGGGGTCGACTCCAACGGCGATCTCGCTGACGAGAGTGCCGGTAGTCGTATCGATCACGGAGACCGAATCGTTATCGCGGTTGCAAACCCAGACCCGCGACGTGTTGATCGGGTCAGTAGCGACGGCTGAGGTCTGGACGTGCTGGGCAGCTACTTGAGGGGCCAGGAGCGTGGCCACACCGAGAGCTAGGATTGAGGTGAATCTCTTCATGATCATGAGGCAGTTCTTTGGAGTTGCGCGTCGGTAGCGAACCGGCACCAATTGCGACTTCCACGGAGGGTCGTGAATGCCGAGGGGGTAGCTAGAGAGAATGCTTAGAGGCCCTGAGGGATAGGGAGGGTGAATGAGCGCTCTCTCGACCCAAGAAACTATACCTGGGGGAGGGGATTCCAGGGGGGCCGATCGAACGGTTTAGGGAGACGGATATTATGCGTGGGTGAATAACCCTGAAGGGGACTTCGAGCGTGGAAGGCCCCCTTAGTGGGCGGAACGGCTTTCCTATGTGTTCCCCATTTTCCGCCGTTCTTACCCGATTCGAGAGAAGCTCGAGCCGGAGCATTTGGTCCCGATGCCAGCGGCAGGGGCTCTCCTCTGCACTTTTCCGAAGGGCGTGGCACTTGGCACCGGCCTTGCGTTATGGGCTGGTGTCATGGAGAGTTCTCGAAGTCTCTCCCCTTTGGAGTCGGGTGGATGGCCGTTCGGCACGGAACGGTCATCCAGCCATCCGACTTTCAACTTTAAGGGGGATCCACTCAAAGAGCTGTTTGAGCAGAAGCTCGAGCAAGCCGATCCGGTCGGTCATAGAAACTCTTCAGGGCCGCGTCAGCGCAAAGTCGATATTCACAATTCGGACCCGTCCGAGAGAGCGGCCAAGCGCTCCGAATCGGGCCTGAATAAAGAGGCCGTTGTGCATAAAAATGCACATGATCGGGAATCTATTTCCGAACCCGGCAGTCCACGTCAGAGTCTGAAAGGAGCGGGCTCGGATCTCGAGACTGAAAATCACACCGAAGCCCCGCTTCTCCCGGCTTCGCAAGCCCCGGAGACGACGACTTCCGGAGGGCCATTAATTCAGCTCGGTTCGAGCTCGGTCGAAGGGTCGGAAGCACTGAGTGGAACCGCCGGGTTTCCGATCGTCCCGGCGGCGACACCGGGAGGTGGAAACGCGCTTCCCCAAGCGACGGCTACGCAGGCCGCTGCAGGAGCGAAAGCGGTGACGGGAGTGGTCCAGGCTCCGCCGGCAGGGTCCGCCGAAGCCTCCAGCTCAGTTCCGAAAGCTCCGGTCGCGGGAACGAGCAAGGCGGCACAGTCAACGGGTGAAGCTGCGAAGCCCCCGACACCCGAAGTCGACATGGAGCGCACGGCCGAGATCTTTCGCCAGATGCGCATGCAGCTCACGCCATCCACGCGCCACGCCACGATCAACCTTGTGCCCGCCGATCTTGGGCGCATCGTGATTCACCTCACGGTTCGCGGCGGTCGAGTCACCGGCGACATCCGCGCCGACAAAGAAGACACGCTCAAGATTCTCGAAGCCCACGCCCCGGAGCTGCGCGCCGCGCTCGAGCAAAACGGATTCGAGTCCACCGATCTCAACCTCTCCCGACACGGCGACCCTTCATCGGGACGCTCGGGTGAGGAGACCTTCCCTCTCAGCGAAACAATAAGCCGCAAGCGTTCCGGGGTGCCCGAGGTCGCACCCGCCAAGGCCCTCAGCATTCTGCGCGAGGACCGAGTGGACACGCTTGCCTGATCGGCGATTGCCGACAAGAAAAAGATGACCGATGCAACTCTCAGGAATTAACTCGACCGACAACTCGTTTGGCCTCGGCCAATCCGAACAGCCCGGTGAACTCGGCAAGGACTCCTTCATGACTCTGCTCGTCGAGCAGCTCAAGAACCAGGATCCCTTGGAGCCCACCGCGAATGAACAGTTCGTGTCGGAGCTCGCCAACTTCTCATCACTAGAAGAGATGGAAGAGCTGAACGAGAACATCCTCGGGATGATCGTTCTGCAGCAATCGAACGCGCTTCTCTCGCAACTCACAGAGAGCAGCAATCTGATTGGCAAAGAAGTGACCTACTACGACTTTGACACTCAGGGCTTGACCACTGGATCCGTCGACTCGGTCAAGATCGAGGATGGACTGGCTCTGTTGAAGGTGAATGGTGCCGATGTGCCGCTCGCCAATGTGACGGAAGTATTGGGCGAATCAACAACCGGCGACCCTTCGGACGACTCCACGACCGACAACGCGTAGAAAGCGGAACTGCAACATGGCTAGCTCATTTATCTCAGGACTCTCGGGCTTGAGAGCTCATCAAAACTGGATCGACGTGATCGGGAACAACCTGGCGAACTCCAGCACGCCGGGCTTCAAGTCCGCCCGCGCAACGTTCTCCGACATGATCAGTCGCACTCTGCGGCCGGCAGGTCCTCCGAGTTCAAACCTCGGCGGAACCAACCCGCTGCAGGTCGGGCTCGGTGTCACCACCGGATCGATCGACCGCGACTTCAATACCGGCGCTCTGAACATTACGGGCAGGACGTTTGACCTCGCTCTGGAGGGCAACGGGTTCTTCGCGGTTACCGATGGAAACCAAACGCTCTACACGAGAGTGGGAACCTTCGGCTTGGACGCGAACAACAACATGGTTGATCTGCGCTCGGGCAACCTTGTGCTCAACGCATCGGGTTCGACCTTCCAGGTAGATCCCACCGCGGTGGTCGCGCCGTCGGCATCGACGAGCGTCGGCTTCGGCGGCAACCTGCCGGCAAACATTACCGGGCCACTCGGCGAAGTGATGAGCAGCTCCTCCGCTTTCGCGGAAGGAACCGCGGCCGCTCTCTCCGGTACGAATACGGGACCCTTCACCATTCCCGCCGGTCAGACCTTCACGATGGAGTTGATCCTCAATGGGGGAGCGCCCCAAACGGTCTCTGTTCCGAGCGTCACGGGAACGGTCACCGCAGCAGACGTCGCTACCGCAATCAATTCGCTGGACCACGTCAACGCGACTGTTGCAGGTGGCGCTTTGACCTTGACCAGTGACCTTGTCGGAAACGCATCGACCATCAAGGTCAATCCCGGAGCGGGCGGATTCGATCTCGCCTCGACGATCGGGATGCCCACATCGTTGGTCGCTGGAACGGAAACTCCCGCCACGGCAACGACGGATCTCAACGATCTGACGAGCAACTTGGCCGACTACACGACGGGCGACTTCATCGAGATGAGCGCTACCGACGCCGACGGAACGCCGGTTCAGGCATCCTTCGAATACGGTGTGGACGGCACGACTCTCGGCGCTTTGATCGGCTTCATGGATGCTCAACTCGCCGGTTCAACCGTGGCGTTCAACGCAACGACGGGCCAAATCGGAGTGACTGCAGATGCCACGGGCGAAGCTAATCTTTCGATGACTCTTTCGGACGCACCCAGCCAAACCGGGGCGAGCGACTGGGCTACTCACGCTTTCTCCGTAACCACGGATGGCGCCGGAGCCGACACGGCGGCGAGCTCGATCGAGGTGTTCGACGCTGCGGGCAACGCGCACCTGCTCGCCTTTACGTATACGCGCCAAGACGACGGTACCTGGAATATGGACGCGTCGGTGGATCCGGCAGATGGCACGGTAACGGCGGGTCAAATCGCCGGCATCACCTTCAACGCGAACGGATCGATCGCAACGCCCACGAGTGGAGCGGTCTCCGTGACCTTCAATGGTCAGCCCTCGCAGACTCTTGCTATCGACCTGGGAACCGCAGGCGGCTTCGACGGGTTGACGCAGTTTGGCGGCCAGAATTCGGTGATCGCCGACTCGCAAGATGGTTTCGGAGCCGGTGAGCTCTCGAGCATTCAGGTCGGCGCGGATGGAGTCATCAATGGCTTCTACACCAACGGCCAACTTCAATCGCTCGGACAATTCGGCGTTGCGACCTTCGTCAATCAAGAGGGCTTGAGCGATGCTGGCGACAACTTCTGGCTCGCGAATGCCAACACGGGAACGCGCGTTCTATCCGGCGGCAACTTCGGACCGGCGGGGACGATTACGGGCGGAGCCATCGAGCAGTCGAATGTCGATACGGCTCAAGAGTTCGTCAGCATGATCCAGGCGCAGCGGGGCTTCCAGGCCAGCGCTCGAGTGATCTCCGTGCAGGACGAAATCCTCAATGAGACCGTCAACCTGGTCTAAACGATAATTTAGAGCCCTCGTCAGGACTGACGAGGGTGGACCTAAACAAGCGCACGGACCCACTCAGGGGCCGGGCGCTTTTCTATTACTGAGAGGACGCCAGAGAGTCTGACAATTTTGTCGCCGGGTCGGGGGCTCTATTCGCAAACTCTCAAGATGAAGAGCAAGGCAAAGAGTCGTTGGCGTACGGGGCTTCGGATCGCGGTTGGAATGCAGCTCACCCTCTCGGTGTTGTCCGCCCAAGCGAGCGACGATTCCGAACAACCCTGGTCGGCGCCGCCATTGGAACGCGTGGTGGTCGTGCAGGACGGTCGCACCGGCGAAACGGTCGAGTGGAGCGAGTTGCTCGACGAGTTGGCCTTCGCGGATGTGGTGTTTCTCGGAGAGCAGCACACGGACGAGTCCACGCATCGCGTCGAACTGGCTGTGTACGAGGGACTCTTGGAGCGCCGCCTCGGAGCAGTCGTTCTCGCGATGGAGATGTTCGAGCGCGATACACAACTCCTGCTCGACCAATACATCGCCGGAGAAATCGACGAGCCGACTTTCCTTGAAGGTGCTCGGCCCTGGTCGAACTATCGAACGGCGTATCGGCCGATGGTCGAACGCGCGAGGCGCGATGGCGGCGTGGTGGTCGCGTCGAACTTCCCGGTGACGTTGCGACGGCGCCTCGCAATGGAGGGCGCCGAAGTGCTCGAGACGCTAGAGGGCGCGGAGCGCGCGTGGGCACCTCTCGAGCTCTTCCCCAACACGCCGCGCTACTGGCGGTGGGTGGATAACGCCGTGCGCGGTCATATCGGCATGATGGGTGGACCGAAGGATCCGTCCGACCCTCGACTGACGGCGACGCAAAGTCTCTGGGACAACTCGATGGGGGAAGCTTGCGCGATCGCGCTCGATAAGAATCCGGGATCGTCCGTTCTGCACATCAATGGCGGGTTTCACAGCTCTTATTGGGAGGGCACGACACGCCAGCTATTGCTCCGCAAGCCGGACGTCTCGGTCAAGACCGTGGACATCGTTCCGGTTTCGAATCCCGCTCTGATTGACACCGCCGGGGAGCCCGTGGCCGACTACATCGTCTATGCGGCGCGGCGCGCTACCGATATCGATAGCGGGCGTTACGCCGTCAGTGTTCCGCGCAATGTGCGCTATCGGATTCACTTGCCCGACGGAGCGACCGATGCTGCGCCGGTCCCGCTCTTGATTTGGCTGGGTGAAGCGGGTTTGACCGCGAGCGACGGCATTGAGTTGTGGAAGGAGCGCATTGGCGACGAGGTTGCGATCATCGCACTCGAAACGCCCTATCGCGAAATCTCCGAAGACCTCGGCGACGGCGGGCGTTGGTTCTGGCCGGATACGTTTTCGGCAGACATCAGCACCATGATTTCGGGCGTTGAAGGTGCCTGGAGTTACGTCTCTCGCAACATGCCGGTCGACGGAACGCGCACGGTGCTGGCCGGCGAAGGAACCGGCGCGTCGGTTGCCGCCGCAGTTTCGATGCTCAGTGGCTTGCCGATTGAGACGATCGCCTTTGCGCCCCGTCAGTACTCCAAGATCAAAGATTTCCCGCTGCCGCTTCCGGAGTTTCGCGGCGACGCGGATCCGGTTGACAAACGACTCGTCGTCTACGCAGCGGAAGCGGATCGCGAGTGGTGGACGACAGAGCTCGACGAGTACACAGCGATTGATCTTGATAACGAGCTTCGGGAAATAGCGACGAATGCCTGGAATCAGGAGTATGAAGCGGAAAACAGCATTCGAACGGCGGCGGGCCTTTCGAAGAGTGGGGCGCCCAGCTCGAAGGGCGGGCGAGTGATGGAGCTCTCGTCGAACACAGTGCGTGCTCGGCATTGGGCGCGGCTCGCGGCGTTGAAGAAGAGTAGAGAGCTCGGAGTAGAAGTGTCGGTGCTCCCCTTTGGAGAGCGGGCAGAAGAGGGCGAGGGAATCGCGTTCGACCTAGATGCTTCGAGTTTCCGTGAAGGTAATCGTTTGCCGAAATGCCCCGGCGACTTCGGTGGGACGACCGTAGTCGTCTTACCTGCGGACACCTCCGAAGACGAAGTCGAAGCTTGGGTGCAGCTGACGGAAAAAGAGAGCGATCCCTTGGCCGCGCGAAGTCGATTCCTGCGTCTGCGTGTGGCGACAGCTACCGGCGACTTGGCGCTGACCAATGTTCTGGAGAAGCTGTTGTCGGAGAACCGGGAAAACGTGTTGGTCGTGCCCGTGAGGTTCTGTGCGAGCGGAGACGAGATGCGCGGGCTCGCACGACTGGCTCGCGAGTTCGAGGACACGATGACGCTGCACTGGTTGCCCGGGCTCGGCGGTAACTAACCCTTGCCGCAAAGGGCTTGGAACGCGGTGGCGTGAGGGAGGCTATGCGTCCTTGCGATTCCCCGAAGAAACCGCGTAACGGGGCCTCGAGGGTGGGGATTGTGTGGTTAAGAGCGCCCAGCTGGGGCTCTCGCTCCTCTTCTCGGCGCCGTGATCGGTAGGGCCATGAGGAGCGTCCATGCGAACTCATACCGACGGCTCGATCCCCATGAAGTGCACTCTCAACCTGCTCACCCTCTCCTGCGCTCTTACCGCCATGCTTGCGAGCGGTGCGCACGCCCAATCCAGCTTCAAGCCCGGCGACATTTATTTATCGACTCCCGCTTACTTCGGAATCTCGTCGAGCGATGGCGCCATCGTTCGAATCGACCCGCTGACGGGAACCACCTCCCTCTTTCTAGCGATGCCCGGTACCGCGAACGGGCAGGACTCCATGGCTTACGATCCGTACCGCGATCGCCTCGTCGTGCGCGGTGGCTTCGCCTTCGGAGACGACGTAGAGACGTATCTGATCGACGCGCACGGCAATCGAACCAGCCTCGGATTTCCTGCTCTCCCAGGTCCGTTCGTCGGATCATTTGCTCCGAGCAGCATCGGCAACATCTACTTCCGAGGTTTCTTCAGTCAGACGGAGATTCGCTATTACGACGCGAACAACAATGTGCAAACCCTGATGGATGCGACGGGCACGACGCCCTGGAGCGTTCCGGGTTTCGCGGGTGCGATCTATCACATGATCTATCACCCGGCGACCAACTCATTGATCATCGCCTACTCGGCTGGTGCGAACCCGATTTGCCCAGGTGGGAGTACGTTAGCTGCCAATATCAGGCGCGTGGACCTGTCACCGGACGGTTCCCGTGTGGTCAACGTCGAGTGTTTTCAATTCGACCTGGATCCGGGCGACAGCAGTGGAGTTCCTGTCGGTTTGAGCCCAGGCCCTGGTGACGACTTGATCATGACGCTGGATAACAACAACAGTAATGCTCTTCCACGCATGGTGCGGGTTAACCCCGCCGCTCTTCTCGCAACGCCATTTGCGATCAACTCAAACGCTTTTTCTGGCGCAACGAACGGTGGTTGCTATAGCCACTCACTCGGAAAAGCGATCATCCTCGATTCATTCGATGATGTCCTGCGAGCCTTCTCGGCAGGCGAGTCGAGCTCGGGATTGATGCTCGCACCGGGAATCTCTCCGCCAGGCTCGTCGGGGGAAATCGTAAGTATGGTCGAGATCGGTGCCCTCGGCGCGAACTACACCATGACCTCGAACTCGGACACGATTCCTGTTTCCACCGGCGGCACGCAAAGTTGGACTATCGACTTCGGTCCCGGTCACGCGGGTGATGTCTATCTCGTGTTCGGTTCGATGAGCGGATGGAATCCAGGGACCGACGTCGGGTCCGTCCACATTCCTCTCGTTCAAGATGGGTACTCGAGCATCGTCATTAATCGGGCGAACACGAGCAATTTCCCGAATAGCTTCGGTGTTCTCGACGGGTTTGGAAGAGCATCGTCCGCGATCGTTTCGACTCCTCTACCCCCAAGCATGATCGGAGCGAGGTTCTATCATGCGACCGTTGCGTACTCTTCTTCGCAGCAGTTGATCGCGACGACGAATGCCGTCACTTTGACCTTCGAGTAGTCGAGCTCCGGCGCCGGGTGGGTTAGGCCCTCATCCAGAACCGAGAGCCAATTTTGACTGGTCCAGTTTGGGGCTAGCGCGGACAATGACGCGCTAGCCTCCTATAAAGTGAGTTTCGTACCACTGACATGAACTCGTCTGAACCCGAAGAATCTTTCGAAAGCCAAGCCGTCCATTTGTTCGCCGGCTTTTTGGAGCAGGGCAGGGGAGAGGAAGCAAACTTCGAAGAGTTCTGTCGAGAGCATCCGCAGCATGAGCGAGAGCTTCGACGACTGCGCGAGAACCTGGCCAAGCTCGATGACTTTCTTGAACCGGGGGACGAAGCCAGCTCGGGCAGAGCGGGGTCGGAACGCACCGGAACGAGCGGGCAAAGCTCTTCGATGAAGGACGCGCCCTTCCTACTGCAGTACCTGACTGAGGCCGCAGCGAGAACCAATCGCTACACGACGGAAGACGAGGTTGGACGCGGCGGAATGGGCGTGGTCATGCGCAGTTGGGATTCTCATCTGCGCCGACAGATCGCGATGAAGGTGCTGTTGAAGAGCGAAGGCACGGACTCCGCGGCGAGCAAGCTCGATCCAAGAAGGGTCCGACGATTCCTCGAAGAGGTACAAATCACGGGCCAATTGGATCACCCGGGAGTTGTTCCTGTGCACGAGCTCGGCTTCGATGATGACGGCCGATTGTTCTTTGCGATGAGGCTCGTGAAAGGACGCGATCTACGAACGATCATCAAGCTGGCTCGTAACGACGAGGACAACTGGAACCGGACCCGTGCACTCTCAGCGCTGCAAAGAGTGTGCGAGACCATGGCGTTCGCCCATGAGCATGGCGTGATTCACCGGGACCTCAAACCGGCGAACATCATGATCGGAACTCACGGCGAGACCTATGTCATGGACTGGGGATTGGCCAAGGTGCTCGACCAGAACAAGTTGAATGTCGGCGCGTTTCACGAACCCGAATCTTTGGTCGAGGAGAAAGGCGAGCGCGAATCTTTCGGACCGGAGAGCGACGCGCTCTTGACGACCGAAGGCACCGTCATTGGGACTCCCTCTTACATGTCGCCCGAACAGGCGCGGGGAGAGCTCGAATCGATCGGCCCGGCATCCGACGTGTATTCCGTCGGAGCGATGCTCTATCACTTGCTTCAGGGGCATCCGCCGTTTCTCGAACCCGATGAGCAGGCCTCGAGCTCACAGGTTCTTGACCGAGTGTTGGGTGGCCCGCCCGGGCGCCTAGATCCCGTGAAAGGCTCGATCCCCTTGGAACTCGTGGCCATCTGCGAACGCGCGATGTCACGGGATCCCGGCGAGCGCTACTCCGACATGGGCAAGATGGCGAACGACCTGCGGGCGTTCATGGAGGGCCGCGTTGTTAGGGCATACAGAACGGGAGCAGTGGCCGAGTTTCAAACTTGGGTGAAACGCAATCGCGGAATGGCCGCCGCAATCGCCGGGGGGGTCGTGATTGCGATAGGTGGTCTGATCAGCACGGCGGTCGTACAGGCGCGCTCGAATCGAGATCTTGCCTCGAAGAACACCGAGCTCATCGCCGCACGCTCAGTGGCTGACTTCGAGGCGCAGCGAGCCAAGGAGAATGAGGAACACGCGCTCGCGAGTGAACGCATCGCGAATGAAGAGCGCACCAAGGTGTTGCGACTCGCCGATCTGGAACAAGTAGATGAGCTTCGACAGTCTGCGCAAGAGCTCTATCCCGCGAGGCCCAGGACGCTGGACGAGATAAAGCGTTGGCTGAATAAAGCCAACGCACTTGCCGAGCGGCTTCCCCTTCATCGAAGAGACTTGAAGAGCCTGCAGGAAGCAGCTCGACAAGCTCAATCCGCAGTCGCCAGTTCCGCCGGCGACGAGTCCGCTCCGCCTTTGCTCTTTGAGAACAATGAACAAAGATGGCATCACAACCAGCTCGTAATCTTGACGAGAGAGCTCGACGAACTGCTCGAGCCCGACGTTGGCCTCCGCGACGAGGTGAGCAAACGGCTGGAGTTCGCGAGTCAGGTTTCTGAATTGACGGTCGAGGGTGCAAGTGCCGCGCGACTCTGGAACCGGGCGATTCAATCGATCCAAGATCCAGCGGAATGTCCGCTGTACCGAAGCCTGGTCATCGCACCCCAGCTTGGATTGTTGCCCATCGGAAGAAGCGATCACTCTGGGCTCTGGGAGTTTTTGTTGGTGGAGACCGGGCGACAGCCCGAAATGCAGATGGACGGTTCGCTACTCGTCGACGAGGAGTCGGGCGTCGTGTGCGTGCTGGTACCGGGTGGGCGATTTGAGATGGGCTCTCGTTTACCCAGTAGCGAGCATCCGCTCGGTTCGCCCTTTGTCGATCCTTGGAGTGAGCCCATCGAATACCCCGTCCACACTGTGGAGCTCGACCCGTTCTTCATCTCCAAGTACGAGCTGACGCAGGCGCAGTGGAATCGACTTGCCGGGTTCAACCCGAGTGTGTGCAAGGCGGGGAGTTCGGGCGCGATGATCGAGAGCTATACCTGGTCGAATCCGGTGGACAACGTCACCTACTTTGAAGCGACGAAGATCCTCGCTCAGTTCGGCATGTCCCTGCCGACAGAAGCTCAGTGGGAGTATTCCGCAAGAGCGGGAACGAGCTCGGTCTTTTGGAATGGTGACGACTCGGCATCCATGAACGGAGCGTGCAACTGCGCCGACCAGACTTGGGCCTCCGCGCCGATGTCACCGGGACTCAAGCCTCACGAACCTTGGAACGATCGCTGGATTGGGAGTGCGCCCGTCGGCTCCTACTATCCCAATCCGTTCGGTATTCACGATACGGCCGGGAATCTGTGGGAGTGGTGTTTGGATACGACCTCTTCCTACGCCACTTCGGTTGAAGTCGGAACGGGACTCCGCTATGTCGGAAATAACGAGTATCGAATCGTACGAGGGGGCTCGTTCAACGAGCGCGCGGTGAATCTCCGCAATGCGCTGCGCGAGGAGCTTGTTCCGGAGGCTCGCAGCTTGGACGTGGGGATTCGACCGGTCGTCTTGCTTGAACAGTGAGCGAGGAGGTCACTGCATTTTGCTAGCCAAGCTAGCCAGCGCGCGAAAGAGCAAAGCCCGAACGGCACCTTCGCTGCGATCTAGCCGGACGGCGATTTCAGAGTGAGAGAGCTCGCACATCTTCGCCAGCAGAATGATCTCACGGTGTTCGTCACTCAATTCCGAGATCGCTCTCTCGATGCGTTCGATCTCTTCTTTAGCCGAGGCGTCTTCGCTCGGCGTACAGAAGGACGCATAGCAATCGACAAGATCCGCTTCGGCCCCCGAGGAGGAGTCCTGCAACATTCGCTTGTTGCGTCCGACATCGCGTTGTTGTGCTAGCCAGTACCGCTGCTTGTTGCGAATCTTGCGCGAAGCGGTCGTGTACAGCCAATGCCGAAAAGCGCCCTCGCCCTCGTACCGAAATCGATCGACCTTCTCCAAGACTTCGCGACAGACCGATTGGCAGAGGTCGGATTGCGACTCGAGAGCATTGAGCTCTGGTCCACATTGCGAGCGGACCCAAACGCGCAATCCCGGGAGGTGGCGTTCGAGCAGCGGTTCAATCGCCGCTCGGTCGCCTGCAGCCAAGCGCTGCGTGAGTTCGGCGAAATCATCGGGCATGAAGGAAGCATACCGCTGCATTTATGTTGAGTCTTGATTCGCGGACCTAGCGGACCGCGCGCTACGCCGGAGCGATGGTCTTGAGCCGCTTATAGAGACGTTCCAGAAAAATTTTCCGACCCTCCCGTCGCCGAATCAGATTCGCCGTGTTCGCGAATGGGAGGCGTATTTTTCCGGGCGTCTCGGACGGATTCGGCTGTTTAGCGCTCCTACAGTCCCTCAGACCCGGCTTTGGCACTTGGCACCGACATTGCGTTACAGCCGGTGTCATGACATCAGGAATCTCAAGCGGAGTGCAGGCCATGGCTTCTAATCAGAAGCAACTGGACTCACACGCCAACAATCTGGCCAACACCGCAACGACGGCCTACAAGCGCCAGACCTCCTTTGTGCATGCGATGGCGAGCACTCGCCGCGGATCACAAGGCGAGCAGCTGAAGGTCGAGACGCGAGTGGACTACTCGCAGGGCGACATCAAAGAAACCGGCAACCCGCTGGATATCGCGCTGGACGGTGACGGCTTCTTCGCGGTCGAAGGACCGAGCGGAGAGGTCTACACGCGCAACGGCCAGTTCCAAGTCGACAACGAAGGCGTTCTCGAGACCTTGGACGGCTTTCCCGTCGCGTGGGAAAACCTGAGCGGCGCCATCGATACGGCAGGCACTCCGATCATCGTGAATGCCGAGGGTGTTGTTCGCCAAAACGAGCGTGAGCTCGGGCGACTGAAGCTGATGAACTTCACCGACCACCAGCAATTGCAGTCGGTCGACGGTGGCTATTTCGAACGTCCGCTCGAGCTAGAAGAAACCGCGCACACGGCGATCCTGCGTCAAGGTTCGCTCGAAGGATCCAACGTCTCTCCGATTGAAGAGATGATCGCGATGATCGGAGTTCAACGGCGGTTCTCAGGAGCCTCCAACGTGCTCTCGATGATCAACGAGACGTACCGACGACTAACACGCCTGCAGTAAACCACTAAGGAGAATCAACACGTGAGTAGAGCAATGAGAACCGCGGCGTCTGGAATGCAGGCGCAGCAAATGCAGGTCGATACGATCGCGAACAACATCGCGAACGTGAACACGGCTGGCTACAAAAAGAACCAACTGTCCTTCCGTTCGCTGATGTACCGGACCTTCCGCGAGCCGGGAGCTCCGACCTCGGCGAGCCAGAACAATCCCACCGGTCTCCAGATCGGAAGTGGATCGGAAATCGCTAGCTCGACCAAGCTGTTCATGCAGGGCGACCTGGAGCCGACAGCAAATCCGCTCGACATCGGGATCTCCGGTGAAGGCTTCTTTGAGATCCAAACCGCTGGGGGTAGCACCGCCTACACCCGCGACGGTTCATTCCGCCGCGATTCCGATGGCTTGCTGGTCACCGCCGACGGTTTCCAGCTCGAGCCGGCGATCACGATCCCTGCGGAGGCCACCGATATTTCGATCGGTCAAGACGGGACAGTCAGCGTGGTGACCGCGGGGAATCCGACACCGGCTGTCGTCGGTCAGATTCAACTCACGCGCTTTTCCAATCCGGCGGGACTAAAAGCTCTCGGTGGAAACATGTTTGCCGAGACCGCGAGCTCCGGCACTCCGACGGCTCAGGCGCCTGGAACAACAGGAACCGGAATTCTGCGGCAGTCGTTCCGCGAGCGTTCCAACGTCGCGATCGTCGACGAATTGATTGCGCTGATCGAAGCGCAGCGCAACTACGAAGTCAACAGCCGAACCATTCGGGTGTCCGACGAGATGATGCAACAAGTCGGAAACCTCGTTCGATAGGCGAATAGCATGATCCTCTCACTACTCTTGACCGGCGTGACTTTGACCTTCCCGATGGAGGTCAAGGTGCAAGGCACCGAAGTCACCGTAAACGAAGTTGCGCGCATCACCGGCGACGATGTCGAAGAGGTGCGCCGCGTAGGCGCGGTCGACTTGGGCTACGCGCCCATGCCCGGCCACAGCCGCTTGTTCTTCGGCAAACGCGTCGCGGAAATCATCAAGCGGGACACGGGCATCGAGGTCACCCTCGCTGGTCATCGCGCTTGTCGCGCATGGCCGAAGGAGATCACGGTCACCGGTGATCAGATCGAGGACGCCGCTCGCGTTGAGCTCGTTCGCCTAACGACGAAGTTGGACGCGGAATACGTGCTTCAACAGGGGCAGCGAAGCATCTCCGTTCCGGCAGGAAATACGGATATCAAGCTCGAAGCCTACTTCGAGAATCC
Source organism: Planctomycetota bacterium (assembly GCA_029259635.1). Lineage (GTDB taxonomy): Bacteria > Planctomycetota > UBA1135 > UBA1135 > OFTM34. Next base: position 58,920 of record JAJDEU010000016.1, read on the forward strand.
AAAAGTTCAGAGCGGTGTGATTAGCGTGCCCGTTCGCATACTCGTCGACAATCAGGTCTACCGAACCGTCTGGACGCGCTGGAGTGTGAATGTCTACGAGCTTCGCACAGTGTTGATCAAGCCCGTCGCGGCCGGCGAGATGCTGACGCCGAAGCACTTCACGCAAAAACGCGCATTGGTGCCCCGCATCGGCGGAGCGAACCCCTTGGGGCGTCACCTAGCCATTGGCGCTGTCGCAACGCGGGACCTCAAGCCCGGCGACATGGTGACCAACCTCGATGTCAACCGACCGATGATCATTCATCGCGGTGACACGATCTATCTCCAAGCGAGGAGCCGCAACATCACAGCTCGGGTTCCCGCAAAGGCCGAAGAGGACGGAGCGCTCGGTGATCGCATTCGAGTCTCGACTCTTGAAGGTGGCCGTCAGTTGGGCGCGGTCGTCAAGTCCCGCGACCTCGTCGAAGTCGTCCTCAGCGTCGACTACTAGTTCAGCAGTTCGCCAATTCGCACAGAGCAAACAGAAAGACACACAACGAGATGAAAGCACGCATTGCACTACTGTTGATTGGAGCCCTCTTCGGATCTTCCGAGGTCGTCTCCGCTCAGAATCGCGTCGGGTCGATCTATCGCCCGGACGGTGGACCGCAGAGCCCGATTGCGAATAAGACCGCTCGCCGAAACGGCGACCTGATCACGGTCATCATTCAGGAGAACCAGGATGTCTCCAATCAGGAGACCTCGAACATCACTCGCGAGACGAGTCTGGATTACGCGCTGACCGAGCTCGCCGTTGCCCCGAACGCGTTCAATCCGCTGCCGACACTGAACGGCAGCAGCTCGGACGAGCTCAACGGCACGGCCAACTACGCCAAGAAGGGCGTCTTCACGGCGCGCGTGACGGCGATCGTCGTCGACACGCTCCCGAACGGCAACTTAGTGATCAGCGGACGACGCGAGATTCGCATCGACAAAGAGATCAAGGTGCTCGAGATCTCCGGAATCATTCGCCGCTACGACATTCTTCCGGACAACACGGTCGAATCCGAAAAAGTTGCCAACGCACAAGTGACCTACGCAGGTTCCGGTCCGCTCACCGACGCGACGAACCGATTCGGGCTCGGAGAGCTGCTCGTCAAAGTCATCCGTTGGGTTTGGCCCTTCTAAGTGAAGCTGCAATCGAACGACGTGAGAACCATGAAGCGCCTTAGCCTTATCACCATCGCAGCTCTCGCTTGTGCCTCGAGCACATTCGCACAGGAGCCCGCGGTTGTCTACCCGGCGACGGGAATCGAAGCACCCACACAACCGACCGGAAAGTCGAGCTCGACCTACACCAAGCTCGAGCGAATCACTCCGAAGCCCGGTCGTGGAACGCAAGGCGAAGTTCGCGTTCGCGTACGCGACCTCGTCGCGGTTCGCGGACAAGAGCAAAACCTCGTTCAAGGCATCGGCCTGGTTACGGGTCTCGCGGGAACGGGAGACTCCGGTCTCGCCGCGCGCCAAGCGCTCCAAAACCTGCTGCTCACGCAGAACATCACACTGCCCATCGGCTCGCTGACGTCGAAGAACGTCGCAGTCGTTTGGGTCGAGGTCGAACTCCCGGCCGGAATCAAGCCCGGACGCCGCGTCGACGTGCGCGTCTCCTCGCTCTATGACAGCAGTAGCTTGGTGGGCGGCACGCTCGTCCGCTGCGAGCTGACCGACATGAGCGGAACCGACGTCTACGCGACCGCAGCGGGCGCCATCTCAGTCGGCGGATTCTCCGTTGGCGGCGAAGGCGCAACGGCGACCCAGAATCACGTCACGGTCGGAATCGTTCCGCAGGGCGGGAAGGTCGAGCGCGCGATCGACGGATCACTGGTAAGCGAGCACGGGTTCATCTACCTCGACATGAAAGCGCTCAACGGCTCATTCGGAAACACGGTCCGTATCGCCGAAGCCATCAATGCCATCTACACGGGAGCGGCCATCGCACAAGACGCGATGACGATTCGAGTCTCTGTACCGACGGATCTCCCGGAAGAGTCTCACGTCGCTTATCTCGCTTCGCTGATCTCGCGCGAAATCACTCCCGAGAACTTTGCGCGCATCATCATCAACGAACGCACGGGCGTAATCGTGATGGGGAAGGGCGTTCGCATCACCGAAGGAGCGATCACGAAGGGCAACCTGACCGTGACGATCGCGGAGTCGCCGGAGACGAGTCAACCCGGACCGCAATCGGGCGGAACAACGGAGAGCCAAGCTCGGACCTCTCTGGACGTCCAAGAAGAGAACCGCGCGCTGACGATCATCAACGGCGCCGTCGAACTGCAAGAAGTTGTCGAGGTCCTCAACGTGCTCGGAGTTACTCCGCGCGATCTGATTCAAGTCCTACAGGCCATGTCGCAGTCGGGAATGCTGCACGCTGAAATCGTGATGATGTAATGGATATCAGCTCAATAAGCTCCTCGATGGCTGGCCGGATGGATGAGGTCAATGCGAGCCGCGAACTCGGCAATCTTCAAAGTGCGGTGAGCTCGTCATCACCCGATGAGGCCGGCCGCAAGTTCGAAGCGATGCTTGGAACGATGCTGGCTAAGGAGATGCGTAAGGGACTCGACGAAGGTTTCTTCGGCAAAGGGCCCGGCGCGGATGCCTTCAGCTCGTGGTTCGACGAGTACGTCGGCCGCGTGATGGCAGAGCAAGGGACGCTCGGGACGGGCTCACTCGTTGAGCAGTACGTGAACGATGTCGAAGACGCCGCTGCGGCGGCGGACGACGTCAACACGGATTCTGTCGAGGCAGAGCAGTCATGAGTGTGTCCAAACTAACCAAGCTGGCGAACTTGCTTCAGTCGCATTTGCAGGATGAGCAGTGCGTTCAAAAGCGCTTGCTCGGATTGCTGAAAGCGCAAGAAGCGGCTGCCGTCGCTGGAGAGACCGATCAGTTGGTCAAGACAACCGGCGAAATCGAGAGCGAACTCGGCGGAGAGAGTCTGCGTGAGCAGCGTCGCTCCACTCTGATGTCGGCCTTCGGGGGCGAGTTTGGTGTTCCCGCGAAAATGCTCACGGTCGGAAGCCTGATCGAAAGGCTGAAAGAGCGCGGCGTTCGCACGACCGGACTTGTGGCGATACGTGCGGAACTGAAAGAGACAGTGCTTACCGTTCGGAAGCTCTCGCGCAAGTTGAAGGTCATCGCGCGCGGCCACGGCGAAGTTCTAAGTGACGTACTACGTGTCCTCGCCGGAAGCGACGATCGCGCGATCGGCACTGGCATCATGATTAACGCGGAGGTCTAGAGATATGCCCGGAGTAGGATTATCAGCGGGTCTCAGAGCTCTTCTCGCATCGCGTGTTGGCCTCGCCACGACCGGCCACAACATCACGAACGCGAACACGCCCGGCTACTCGCGCCAAGCTGTCGATCTGAGCGCGTCTCGACCGGTGCTCTCGAGCGGCATACTTGTCGGCAATGGAGTCAGCGCGACTTCCGTTCGCCGAACGGTAGACGCGCTCCTGCAGAGGCGCTTGTTGACACAAACCTCCGTTCAGGGGCGTTTGGAGTCGCGCTTCACGACTCTGTCCGAAATCGAAGCGCTCATGCAAGAGCCCGATGGAAACAGCCTCGGCGCGCAACTCGACGGCTTCTTCACATCGGTGTCGAGCCTCTCGACGAACTCTTCGGATTCGATTCTGCGCACCGGCATGATCAACAACGCGGTGCAGCTGACCTCTCAGTTCAATCAGCTCGCCGGAAGCCTGAGCAGTATCCGCGCCGACACGGCTACTGAGGTCGCCATTCGCGTGGATGAGGTCAATGACCTCGCTCGCGAGATCTCATCGCTGAATAGCGAGATCGCTTCCGCGAGGGCAGCTGGGCTAAACCCCAACGATATTTCTGATCGCCGCGACGTCGCGATCAATGAGCTCGCGAATCTCGTCGACATCGACACAAAAGAAGATCAGACCGGCGCGGTGCGCGTCCTCGTTGACGGCAGCACGCTTGTGAGCGCCACGCAATATCACAACCTGACTTCCCGACTTGACGGCAACGACGAGATTGAGCTCCGGATCTCCGGCGCCGCCATCACGATGAATCCGAACGGCGGGGTTCTTGGCGGGTTGGTCGCGGTTTCGAGAGACACGATTCCGCAACTCTCCAGCCAGCTCGACCTGCTCGCGCAGAACATTATTCGCGAAGTCAATCGCGTGCACAGTGAAGGCATCCCGGCCTCGGGTCCGTACACCTCACTGACCGGTGGCAGTCTCTTCACCGACACGGACAAGGACGGCTCTTTCCGCGACGAGCTCCTGTCCAACGCCGGATTGCCGACTGAAGTGGTGTCGGGAGAGCTGTACGTCAGCATTACGGACAAGAGCACGGGCGAGCTCACCAAGTCGAAGATCAGCATCTCGAAGACCCACACGACGGTCGGAGACTTTCTCGATTCACTGAGTTCGATTCCAAATCTGTCGGCGGACATCGATGGCCTGGGGCGCATTCAAATCGTGGCCGATGCGGGCTTTGGATTCGACTTTGGACGACGGTTGGATCCCAACCCCGACAATATCGGTTCATTTGGGGGCGGAAGAGCTTCACTCGGAACAGCTGCCGCCGAGCCGTTCGCGCTCAGCAATGGCGACACGCTCACGCTGAACTCCGGCGCAACGCCGATCAGTATTACGTTCAACAGCGCGGACTTCGCGCAGATCTCTGAAGCGACGGCTGAAGAGATGGCAGCGGTGATCAACGCCGACTCGGACGTCATTGCCACGGGCATGAAAGCCTCGGCGGTGAATGGTCAGCTCGTGATGCAGACGCTCGGGAGCGGAAGCTCCGAGTCGTTCGACCTTACCGGTGGTACTTCACTCGCGGCCCTTGGCTGGAGCGCGCTCTCCGGATCGACTATCTCCGGTCACGACACTTCGGTCGATGTCTCCATTACCGGAAGCTATACCGGCAAGAACAACGACGTCTACACCTTCCGCCCGGTGGGCGACGGAACGGTCGGAACTACGCCGGGCTTGTCCGTGGATGTATTCGACTCGGCCGGCCAACGCGTCGCGACACTCGACATCGGAGACACCTACGTTCCGGGGACCGACCTTCAAGTCGCTCAGGGAGTCTCGGTCAGTTTTGGGTTGGGCGACCTCTCGGGCACCAACAACGATGCGATGTCGCTCGACGTAATCAGCGACGCGGATACCTCGGATGCGCTGCTCGCGGTCGGCGTCGGCTCCTTCTTCACCGGAACAGGAGCATCGGACATCGCCGTCCTCGATGGGATTGAAGCCGATCCCGAGTTGATCGCTTCCTCGCTCTCCGGTTTCGACGGCGACAACCAAATCCTGCTCGAGCTGCTCGACCTCGAAAACATTCAGATCGCCGAGCTCGGAAGCGCGTCGCTCTCCGAATTCTACGGCGAGATTGTCGGCCAGACCGGTTTCGACACGGCCTCGACCGTTGATGCGCTCGATGCAAATGACGCTCTGATTCAGAGCTTGGAACAACGCCAGGAGCAAGTCTCCGGCGTCAACGTCGACGAAGAGCTCGTGAACCTCCTGGAGTTTGAGCAGTCATTCCAGGCGGCATCGCGATTCATCAACGTGCTCAACGATCTCAACGACGAACTTCTCTCGCTGCTATAAATCCTATGCCTCTTCGAATCAGCACAGCTTCAAACTACCAGCGCGTCTTATCGAGCATTCGACTCAATCTGAGTCAGCTTGTTACGTCGCAGCAGCAGGTCTCGACGGGACGTCGAATCTTGCGACCGTCGGACGATCCCAGCGGCACTGCGCGCGTGCTCTCCTTCAATCGGCAGATTGCCGGAACCGAGCGGTTCATTGGTGCGATCGGGCTCGGACGGTCGGTCGTTGATACGGGCGCGGTTGCGCTCGAAACCGGATCGGGGATTCTCGCGGAGGTTCGTCAGAACCTGATTCAAGGAATGAACGGAACGCTCTCTTCGCAGGATCGTGAAGCGATCGCGAACGAAGTCGAACTGCTCCGCGCGGAGATGCTCGGAACCGCGAATACACAGTCCGGGGAACGCAGCTTGTTCGGGGGAACGAAAGCGGGCGACTCGCCGTGGATTGAACAAGTGATCGGCGGAGTGAGTCGCGCGATCTACACCGGCAATGATGAAGAACAGCGCATTCGAATCGGCAACGGCGTCGAGATTGCGATTACGGTCTCCGGCCAAGACGCCTTTGCAAAGAACGAGGGCGCCGGCCCGATCTATTCTGGGCTAACGGGAGTTGGTCAAGGCCTCACCGGTGACGAGGGTCAAGGCTACGAGTATCTCACGGTTCGCCACGATGGGACGAGTTCGGCCACTCTGGCGAGCTCTGGAATCGCATTGGTCAGCGGCGGAGCAGGGGACACGCTGCTCGGCGACAACACTCTCACGATCGACGCGACTGCCGGGACGGTTCAGTTGGGAACAGGTCCGGTTCTGACGATCCCGGCCGTCGGCAGCGGAGATCTTGCGGACTTCACGGTCGCGAACGAGCTCGGCGGCGAACTTCACCTGGATTTCAGTGCCTTCGGCGGCGCTGACTTTACGGGCACGGTGAGCGGTGCAGGTTCGGTGTCGATTGACGGGTCGTCGTTTACCGCAATCAACTTCGCCGAGGGAGACCTCGAGCTCATTCATCCGGAGAGCGGCAATACGCTGCACTTCGATATGGCGGGCATCAAGCGCGCGGGCGTCGAGCTCGTCACCTTCGGAGGCAAGGTCAACATCTTTGATGCGCTCCAGGGAATTGTCGACGACCTGCGCAACGGCGACAACCTCTCACAACCCGAGCTCACGGATCGCTTGGGGATCTGGTTGACCGAGGTCGATCGCGGCCACAACAACTTGCTCGTTTCGCTCGGAAGCCTGGGTTCAAGAAGCGAACGAATGACCAAGACCGAAGACAAGCTCGAGGGTGTGCAACTTCAACTCGAGTCACTGCGTTCCGAAGAACAAGACGTTGATATTTCCGAGGCAGCCTTGGATCTAGCACGCGCTCAACAATCGTTGGAATTAGCACAAGCCTCTGGTGCGCGCTTACTCCAAACCAATCTGCTTAACTTTTTGAGGTAGTCCGATGGCTGATATTCCCATTTCCGGAAAGCTCGGTGCTTCCGGCTCTGAACCGAACCGCATTGGTGCCGCGCCTATAAAGGGAGCTGGCTCAAAGGTCGAATCAAAAGAACAAGGCGTCGCTTTTCGAGCTCTCTTGGAGCAGCTCGAGCAGAAAGCACGCGTTCTCGAAGAACAGGCAAATGGAGTTGATGACGCGGTGAACCTCGCGGGCGCCGTGGAGGGAGCGAAGGCTTCGCTCGCCGATGCGCTGTCGCTCGGTGAGGAGCTCCTCGAAACCTTCCGACAGAGTCAGCAACAGAATCCCGCAAGCACTGAGGAGAAAAGCAAATGATGACTACGACAATGAAAGAGGGCCTTGAGCCCGCCGTCGAGCTGATGAACAACGTCTTGCGTCAGGCTACGACGGTTGTTGATGAGTTTCCGCTCGTCTTCCGGTCGGGGTTCAGCGGTCAGGTCGTGAGCCTCGGGACGTCCGAGAACGTTCAGTCGGTCTGCGCGATTCTGATGCGCGAGGCGATCTGCAATGACACAACTCTGCCGATGGGATTGATCGGTTCCGTCACGACCGATTCGGATCATCGCCGCTCGGGTCTCGCGACGAACGTCTTGATCGCAGCGGAGGCTCGCCTGGCGGAACAGGGCGCCATCATTTCGATGCTCTGGGCCGACGATCCGCGCTTCTACTTTGCTCGCGGCTACCGCCCGGTCGGAAGTGAGAATGACTTCATCATCGATGCGGACATGATCGAATCGCTCCCGATTATCGAGAACATTCGCCTCGCGAATGCGGATGACCACGAAGCGATTCACGGTCACTACTGTCGTCATGCGTCCAGGCTTAATCGCACGGTCGAAGAGACATCGGCTCTTCTCGACTGCCCGGGCATGACAACGTTGGTCCACGAGGACGGTGATCACGTCTTGGCTTATGCGTGCATGGGGCGCGGCGAAGATCTGGATGGCACGGTTCACGAGTGGGGCGGCGACCTCAACTCGGTGCTCGGCTTGGTTCGCCTTCACGCCGAAAGCCGGGACACAACGGTCCCGACGTTCCTCATTGCGCCTCGCAACGAGACGGAGCTCGCGCAGCGCTTGACGTTGATGGGCTCCCCGCCCGTAACGGGCTTGTTGGGGCTCGCGAAAATCGTGAATCGCGAAGCGGCAGCCAATCTGCTCGACGAACTTGTTGGCGATACAGCCAAAGTGACTTTCTTCCCCGATGGATCCGAGTTCGAGCAGGTCCAGGTTGAAGCGGCCGGCGGCACTGAATTCCTGAATGACGACACCTTGCTCGTCCTCCTCTTCAGCGGCAAAGGCGAGCGCGCCGAAACGGAAGCCTTCGGTGATCACTTCGGAATCAACGTCGATCGTCTCCCCTTGGAACCCTTCGTCTGGGGCTTGGACTCGATCTAATCCAGGCTCCGGAAGGTGTAATACCGAACCCGGTTCAGATCTAAACTTTAGGACCACCACGGCACTGCCGTGGTGGTCCTAAAGTTTAGATCTGAACCGGGTTCGGTATTACACCTTCCGGAGCCTGGATGTGCGGACTAGACTGCTCGCTCGATGGCTAAATCCGATCCTATTCGACAATCCTTTCGAGAAGCGGCTGAGACCCTGGAAGCCTTTCTCGCCGACGCGGATTGTCTGGCACACGTCCAGCAATTCGCTGAGTTGGCACGCGACACCTTCAAAAACGGTGGCCGACTTCTGTCCTGCGGCAATGGCGGAAGCATGTGCGACGCGATGCATTTTGCCGAAGAGTGGACGGGTCGGTTTCGAGGCGATCGAGCGGCGCTCCCCGCGCTCGCTTTTTCGGATCCCAGTCAACTGACCTGCATCGCCAACGATTTCGGCTACGACGAAGTCTTTGCGCGATCGGTCGAAGCCTACGGGAACGAGGGCGACTTACTGCTCGCGATTTCGACAAGCGGCAATTCGCCCAACATTTTGCGCGCTGTTGAAGTCGCGCGCTCCAAGGGAGTCCGGACGGTTGGACTTCTCGGGAAAGGCGGAGGCCAGCTTCGCGACAAAGTCGACCTCTCCATCGTGGTCCCGCGCGCCACGACCTCGGACCGAATTCAAGAGCTCCACATCAAGGTCATTCACATCGTGATCGAAGCTGTCGAGCGCGAGCTGTTCCCCGGAAACTACGCGTAGGCGAAGCGGTCTGCTAGGACATCGCGGAGTGGGCCGCTTTGATGACGTGCTCCAACGCCGCATCGTCGTGGGCTGTTGAGAGGAACCAACATTCGAAGGGAGAGGGCGGTAGGTGGACGCCGTTCTCGAGCATGGAATGGAAGAAGCCAGTCCAGCGCTCTCGGTCGGAGTCCATGGCATCTTGGAAACTTCGCACGGGTTTCGACGAGAAGTAGGGGCACAGCATGGCGCCTTGGCGGCCGACGGAGAGCGGAATGTCGTTTGCGCGCGCGGCTTCTTCGAGGCCCGCTTGGAGGCGAGCGCCCTTCGCTTCGAGGGCTTCGTAGGTACCGGGTTCATCGAGTGCTCGGAGCGTGGCGAGTCCCGCGGCGACGGCGAGCGGATTGCCCGAGAGCGTTCCCGCCTGATAGACATCGCCCGCGGGAGACACGCGGCTCATCAAATCAGCTCGACCTCCATAGGCGCCGATCGGCAATCCGCCACCGATCACTTTGCCCAGAGTCACCAAGTCAGGCTGCGCATCCGTCAACTCTTGATAGCCGCCGCGTGCGACGCGGAAGCCGGTCATGACCTCGTCGTACACGAGCAGCGCGCCGTACTCGTCGCACAACTCTCGCAAGCCCTGCAGGAAGCCATTCTCCGGTAAGACGCAGCCCATGTTGCCCGCGACCGGCTCGACGAACACGCAGGCAATTTGAGTCCCCCGCTCGGCGAACATGGCACGCGTCCCCTTGAGGTCGTTGTACTCGGTAACGAGTGTCAACTCCGCGAGCGATGCCGGCACACCCGGCGAGTCGGGGGCTCCGAAAGTGAGCGCTCCGGATCCCGCCTTCACGAGAAACGAATCGCCATGGCCGTGATAGCAACCGTTGAACTTCAGCATGTGCGAGCGTCCGGTTGCTGCGCGCGCGAGTCGCAGAGCGCTCATCGTTGCTTCGGTTCCTGAGTTGACGAGCCGCAGCATCTCCACAGCGGGACAGCGCTCGACAATCACTTTTGCAATCTCCAGCTCCGCTCGACTCGGCGCGCCAAGCGCAGTTCCCGTTTCCACAACACCGTGCAGGGCTTCCTTCACCACAGCGGGCGAGTGCCCGAGAATTAACGGTCCGTACGCGCCGACGAGGTCGACGTACCGATTGCCGTCTTCGTCGGTAACCCACGCACCTTCACCACTGGCGAGGTGCACCGGATTCCCGCCGACGGCTTTCCACGCACGGACGGGGCTGTTGACGCCGCCGGGGATCAATTCGGTGGCCGCGCGGAAGATGGAGTCGCTTTTCTGTCGATTCATGGCGTGCAAGATAGCGTCGGTTCCGCCAAATTAGAGCCTCTCCTAGGGGGGTGATTCGAAAGTTCGCTCCAATTGTTCCGCGGCTTTGCGGTCGCATCAAGGCGCCGCGACGACGCGTATTCGTAGATACTCGAAGGAGCGGCAACGCGGATGCGGGCGCAAGGACGCAGAAGAAATGGTGCGAACTTTTGAATCACACCACTAGGGGCGACTGCTGATTCTCGTTAGTTGCGCCGCAAATTCCGCCGGAGTGGGCTCCTTCATGACGGCGATCTCGGAGAACCCGAGGGCCGCTTCGCGCAACGCGTCGGCCGTGGTCGTGCCAATGGCGACGGCGATCGTAGAGGAGAGCTCCGCTGTCTGGCTCTGAAAGCGGGCGAAGACTTGCACGGCCGACGGGCTTGTAAACAAGATCGCGTCCGTCCCACGAAGGCGGATCGGCCGCTCGGATTCGGGCGAAGACAGAGTTTCGTAGACGATCGGATCGGACACTTCGAATCCCGATTCTCGCAGGTTCTGCGCGAGTTCGTCCGAAAGCGATCCGCGCAGCCACAAGACCCGTGCGCCGCTCGGGAATTCGCTCTTCAGGCTCTCACTCAGGTCTTTAGCGTTTCGCGCGGGCTCCCCATACGGCGCAAAACCCGCGCGCTCCACGAGCGCCGAAGTCGCGACGCCCACCACCGCAACCGGCGCCGATCGCAGTCCCTCGGGCAACTTTCGGAGCGCGGCTTCCGCGTGCTTACTCGTGATGCAAATCACGTCGAAGGCCTCGGACTCATCGCTCAGCTTGAGTGAGCGTGGATAGACGGCGATCAACTCCAGGCAGTTTGCCGACCACTCTGCAATGCGCGCGGCTTCGGCATACTCGTCCGTTCGCCCGATGGGTCCCGTGACGAGCACCGTCCATTGGTCCATCATTCCCGCGCTGCCTCGATCAATTCCGCCGCACCCCCGCGAATCAACTCGTCAGCGAGCTGTTTACCGATCTCGACGGCGTCTTCGCATTTCCCGGTCCGTGATCCTTCGACAATCGTTGCGCCATCGAGCGACAAAACTCGCGCGCGCAACGTCAGGTCATCTTCCGAAACAACAGCGTGCCCGCCGACCGGGACATTGCAACCGCCGCGCAATGCGGAGAGCAAGCTTCGCTCGGCCAATGCCGCATGCCACGACTTGCGGCAGGTAATTCCGCGAATGCGTTCTTGCGATTCCGTGTCTTCCGTTCGGCAGCACAGTCCGACGATGCCCTGCCCGACGGCCGGTAGAAAGCTCGCGTGATCGAGCACTTCGGTGATTCGCTCGCCAAGTTCCAACCGAAGAATGCCCGCTTCGGCCATGATCAGGGCGTCGGCTTCACCTTCGTCGAGCTTGCGCAACCGAGTCTCGACGTTGCCGCGAATTCCTACGACTTCGAGATCCGAACGAAGCGCGCGCAACATCGCGGATCGTCTGCGGGAGCCCGTTGCAACGCGCGCTCCTGCTGGTAGATCTTTCAGCTGCACGCCATCGCGCGAGATCAGCACATCGCAAGTCGGGCCGCGTTCCAATGTCCCCGCGAGCACGATGCCCGGCTCGAGATCCGTGATCATGTCCTTGAGGCTGTGCACGCTCGCCGACGCCTCGCCCGCAAGCAGAATGCGATCGACCTCCACGGTGAAGATTCCGATACGACCGAACTTGGCGAGCTCGACGTCGAGGCGTTGATCGCCCGAGGACTCGACCGGACGAAGCTCGACATCGAGCTCTGGATACTTCGCTAAAAGGAGCGCTTGCGTCGTCTCGGCTTGCCACATAGCAAGCCGACTCACGCGTGTCGCGAGGGGGAACTTCATAGGTTGTCGAGAAATAGTCGGTACTCGTGACTGAGCGCATCTTCCGGCTGCGCGTGGCGCGCGCTCTCTTTCATTTGAGACAGCGAGACGTCGAGCAGCCGTTTGGAGAGCTCGGATGCCAGCCGCATCATTTCGGGTGACGCGCTGTCACCAGCCACTTCATCAAGAACTTGATCCGAGACGTCCACGAAGCGACTGCGCAGCTTGTTGATCGCCGGCGAGAAGGAGGCGTAGGTCTGGTGACTTACGAACTTGTGTACTTCGGAGACGAGCAGTGCCGACGCGCTGTCGGATGCGAGCTTGCGCTCTCTCTCGTTCTCTTCGACGACGCGCCGAATGTCATCGAGGTCGTAATAGAGCACTTGCTCGAGTTCCGCAACGTTCGGTTGCGCGACGCGCGGGATGGACAGGTCAATGACGAGTAGCGGTCGGTCGCGCTGCTTGAGTGCTTTGCGCTCGAACTTATCGGCGCCGAGAAGGTTCGGCGCATTGTCCAAGCAGATCACGATCAAGTTGGAGGCCTTGATTCGCTCTTCGAGGTTATCGAGATTGAAAGCGTCGGCGTTGAACTCGCTCGCGACTTCTTCGGCGTTCTCCAGGGTGCGGTTCGCGAAGGCCAGAGAGCCGATTCCCTCAGCGACGAGGTGCTTTGCGACGAGCCGCGCCGTGTCACCCGCTCCGAGAATCAACGCCGAGACTTTCTCGAACTGTCCGAACACGCGTCCGGCAATTCCGACGCCAACGCGAGCCACGGAGAGGGATCCCTCCCCGATCGCGGTTTCCGTTCGCGCACGCTTGCCTACCGTGAGCGCCTGCCGCAGCAACGGCTCCAGTTGCTCGCCGAGTCCAGCGTTCTCCCGCGCGAGTCCCACAGCAATCTTCACTTGTCCCAGGATCTCGGTCTCGCCGAGCACCATGCTGTCGAGACCCGCGGTCGTGCGAAACAAATGAATGACCGCCTGAATGCCGCGAAAGCTGTAGACGTGTTCGGGTTCGGCACCGGCGAACAAAATCCCGCCGACCGCGTCCTCGAGCTTCTTTCCCGGCGCCACCGTGACCAAGACTTCGGTGCGGTTACAAGTCGAGAGCACAAACCGCTCATGAACACCTTCGATGGCGCTGATCGCTTCTAGACGCTCGGCGATCTTGCTCGGCGAGATCGCGTAGCGACTGCGCACGTCCACCGGCGCGGTTCGCCAGGAGATCCCGATCAATAAAAACTCGGTGGGCGCGGTCATCTCAGGCGGTGAAATGAAAAGTGTGCCGGGTCAGGGTCACGAGAAACGCCGAGAGAACAATCAGCAGCCCCAATGCGGATGCCAGTGCTGCGCGCCAAGCGTTCAGTCCCGGCATCCTCTTCGAGAAGGCGACAATCCCGAGATGAATCCAGAGACCGAGGATGATCAAGACGTAAATGTCGCGGTAGGAGAAGCCAGAGAGCCCCTCCGCATGAGCCCAACCGATTCCGACGTTGAGGCCGATGCCGAGCAAGATGAAGCCGGCGAGCGCCGAGCGGCGCATGAGCTTCGCGAGCTCTTGCAGGTCGGGAAGGCGCTTGAAGAGGACGCCGAAGACGCGCCGACGCATCTGACGGTAGAGCACCAGGTAGAGAACGCCGTGAATCCCGGACAGGATGACCGTCGAGGTGGCGAGCAGGCTTGTCGCTACGTGCAAAATCGGGACCGTTGCGACGCGAAAGTCACCCTCTGGTGGAGAGCCGAATGCGGACGCCATCGTTTGCATGACGAAGACCACTCCGAGCACGGCGACACCGCTGTTCGCCTGCCCCATGAACCGCGCGATAAAGGTGTAGAGCAGAGCGGTACTGAACGCGACGGCGGAGACCGTTCCCCAAGTGCCGAGTTCCGGGACCGTATCGAGACCGAAGGTGCGCGTGGCGAAAAACGCGGCGTGCAGGAAGAGCGCGACGATCAGAGCGATTCGCCTTGAACGATGGACGGCTGGCGCGTCCGGACCGCCAAAGGCCATGCCGTAGAGCGCTGCGGCTACGAGGTAGGCCAGCGGAAGAAAGACGTTGAGGGCTTGAACGGTCGCGCTCATGGGTGGAGGGCTGCTAGTCGCGAAGGACTTCGGCGAACATCGCTTCGACGCTCTCGACGGGCGTCTTGGGAAGAATGCCGCTGCCTAGGTTGAAGATGTATCCCGACGCGTCTTTGAAGTTTTCGACAACCCTCTGCGTCTCGCGGACGACGGCTTCCGGCGGAGCGAAGAGGACGCAGGGGTCCATGTTGCCCTGGAAGGCGACGCGATCGCCGACGCGCGCGATCGCGTCCTTCGGGTCCACGCGCCAATCGATTCCGAGCACATCGGCGCCGGCGTCGGCCATCACTTCGAGCAAGTGATTGCCGCCGTTGAGGTACAGAATGACCGGAACGCCGGTCGCTTTCGCGCCCGCTACCAAGCGCTTCATCTCCGGCAAGAGCATGCGCCGGTACGTCGCGGCATCGAGCGTCCCGCCCCAGCTGTCGAAAATCTGCAGGCAGTCCACACCCGCGTCGACCTGCATCGCGAGATACGGAATCAGGTTGTCCACCATGCGAGTGATCAGTCGGCCAAAGCGCTCGGGCTCGCCGTACATCATCGCCTTCGTGTTTTTGTAGTCCTTGCTCGACGCGCCCTCGATCATGTAGCTGGCGGTCGTCAGCGGTGCTCCGCAGAAGCCGACGATCGCGCGCTCTTCACCGATTTCTTGGCGCACCATGCGGATCGCTTCCCCGAGAAAGCCCGTCTCCTTCGCCGGATCGAAGTCGCGTAAGGCGTCGATGTCTTCGTCGGTGCGAACCGTCGGTGTGATCTTCGGGCCGACGCCCTCGTGAAAGGAAACGTCGAGTCCCATGGCGGCCGGGGGCACGAGAATGTCGCTGAAGATCACCGCGACATCCATTCCGAAGCGCCGGATGGGCTGGCAGGTGATCTCGGCCGCAATCGAGGGCGTGCGGCACATCTCAAGGAAGCTCTTGCCGTCGCGCTCGGCGCGGTACTCCGGCAGATAGCGGCCGGCTTGGCGCATCATCCACGCGGGTGGGCGGTCGACGGGCTCTCGCCGACAGGCGGCGATCATGCGTTCCCTGGAAGTGAAGCTAGGCATCGGATCGTGAAGAAGAGGGGGTGAGCGAGGAGAGACGACTGGAGTCTAAGGTGGGCGAGTGCCATGCTAGTAGCTTGGACACCGAAGTGATGATGTGGGCGCTCATTCTTACCGTTTTGGCCGCCATTGTGGGCTGGGTTTGGGCGGTGATCGGATGGCGGCAGTCGGTGAGATCCGGGTACGAGCGCGAGTCGCTACTCGCGCGGGTGCGCGACGCGGAGGGATTCGAGGCACGCTCGAAGGACAGCTTTGAGGCTCTGGCGGGAAGGGCTCTGCGGGACTCCGGCGAGCAGTTCTTGACCCTGGCGAAGGAGCGGTTCCAGGTCCACGAGGGCCAGGGCATTCGCGAGCTGGATCGGCGCAAAGAAGAGGTGGATCGAATGATCACGCCGATCGGGAAGGCGCTCGAGAAGACTCACTCGGAGCTGGAGCGATTGGGGCGCGAGAACGCCGGGCTGCGCAGCCAGGTCGAGGGAATGGCGAAGGCGAATCGCTCGCTGTCGCGCGAGACGGGCAGACTGTCTCAGGCTTTGCGGCGACCGAACGTGCGCGGGCGCTATGGCGAAATCCAGTTGGAGCGCGTCGTCGAGCTGGCCGGGATGCGTTCTTACTGTGACTTCGGCACGCAGGTCAGCTCCAAGAATGATGTCGGCGACACGTTGCGTCCGGACTTGGTGGTCAGCCTGCCGAACGAGCGCACGATCGTGATCGACGCGAAGACGAGCCTCGATGCTTATCTCGATGCGGTCGAGTCGGACTCACCCAAGCAGGCGAAGGAGCACCGCGCGCGTTTCTCCAAGGCGATCGCCGATCAGCTCGACCGGCTCTCGCGCAAGGAATACTGGGCTCAGTTCGATGGCTCTCCCGATTTCGTCGTGATGTTTATTCCCGGCGATCAGTTCATCGACATGGCTTTGCAGGAACGCCCGGAGCTCATCGAGAATGCCGCGCAGAAGAACATCATTTTAGCGAGCCCGTCGACTCTGATCGGTCTGTTGCGCGCGGTACACGCGGGCTGGCGCGAAAAGCGACTCGGCGACAGCGCGCGCGAGCTCTTCCAGTTGGGGCGCGAGCTACACGAGCGCGCCGCGAACGTCTTGATTCACGCGGACTCGCTCGGTCAATCGCTGAAAGGATCGGTAGACAGCTACAACTCCTTCGTCGGCTCGATGGAGGAGCGCATGCTTCCGACTCTGCGCAAGTTCGAAGAGCGCGGTGCGTCATCCGCCAAGGAGCTCGGCACCCCGCTCTCCATTCACGAGCCGGTGCGAAAAGCAAAACGCCGCAAAAAGAAGAAGCGCAAGTCGCCGAAAGCGCTCCCCGAAATCAGTGACCTGCCGACGGAATCGACCGACGAGGATGCGCTCACTTAGTCGGTTGCGCTCGTCTCTCGCAGGCGAATCGGAAGGTCGAGGAAGGCGAGCGCCGAGGGGAGCATGAGCAACAGAATCGCCGGATAGACCTCGTAGTAGTCGCGCAATTCGTCGAGGTAGCCGAGGAAGACGGTCAGGCCGAAGAGCGGAACGAGCATGAGAAGAGTTCGCTTCAAGAAGGCCGACTTGGCTCGCCAGTTGTGAAAGACGAAACCAGCCGCAACTAGGAATCCGATCACCGATCCCACGGAGTAGCGCGGAAACTTAAAGAGGTTGCGCAGCAGGTGAAACTCGACGGGCTCTCCGAGGTTGTCCGCGTAGATCGACTGCAGGCTGAACCGAATGGCGAGGAAGAGCACGCCTTGCACGGCGAGCAGCAGCAGGAAGGACCTTTGTTTCCAGCGTCCCTCGCTTCCAAAGTGAAGAGCGAAGATCGCCGGCAGAAGAATCGTCGTCTCCTTGTTGAGGCACGCGAGAGCAAAGACGACGAGGTAGGCGAGCCACTTGCGGCGGACCAAGAGCGCTAGTCCAAAGGTGAAGAGCGCCAGAACCGCCGAGTCATAGAGGTAGCTGCCGTACGGCTCAAAGGAGGGCGGTAGACCGAGGAAGGCGACGAATGGGAGGAACTGGATTACGCCTGGTGGCGCATCGTAAATTCCGCTCGCGAGATAGCGCAGGGCGTAGGCGAACCCGAGGAAGCCGAGTGCGATGAGGGCGAGCGAGAGCAAGTACTCCGGCGCAAAGTCGCGCTCCCAACCCGGCACGAGGTTGTCGAGCACGCGACGAAGTGGGTGTCCGTCCACAAGCCGGCGCTCGACATCGGCTCGCGTCTCGTCGGTGATGTTGCTGCAGACCGTGCGAACGGTGAACGGGAGTAGGGCGCGATAGACGTACGGTCGGGCAGCCGTGCCTTCGATCAGAGGGCGAAACTCACAGCGCGGGTTTCCGTTGCGCAAGCCCGCGGGTTCCCGCGCGAACATCGCGGTGATGACGAGGGCGAGGACGGAGTACGCCAAGAACAAGAGAAGCTCGCGAGTCATTCGGATTCTCTTCGGATCAGGCACATCGAGGTGATCAACATGAGCAGCGCTCCATAAAACTCCAGGCCCGTCAGTAGAGCGGGTGCTCGACTGGCATCAAAGAAGAAGCTGAGCAAGACCGCCCCCGCGACGAAAGCAATGTCCGCGCCACCGCGACCGAGTCTTGGATCCCGCACGAGCGCGCGTCCAGTGGCTGCCAGAGGAATCGCCAGCAGGGCGTAGTGATGAATCCAGCAGACCGGTGATGCGAGGACGACCGCGCTGATGGCGACGCCCAAGAAGCGGATGTCCGATTCGCTCGAGCCGGGTTGCGCGCGCTTTCTTCCCACGAGAATCGTGATGGCGACGAGCGCCAAGACAAAAGCATTGCCGGCCAGCTTGATCCACTGGACCGGCGCGGCGAGGTTGAAGACGGCGGGATCGGCGTCGGTGAACAGACGCAGAAGCATGCCGTTGAAGCTCTGATTGGGCGCGTAGGCATAACCCGATGACAAGTGCGGCAGGAGTACGAGGACGTAGTCGCGCAGGTTGTCGAAGCCGGCGTAGGCGAGCGAGATTCCGCCGAGGACGACGAGGCCCGCGAGGCAGGAGTAGAGGAAGCGCCGCGAGAAGTTCTTGGCGAGGAGCAGGATGAGCGGAACGAGAACGAGGTGGGGTTTGATCGAGACGGCGAGCGCGAGCGCGAGTCCCGAAGCGACCCGCGCGCCGCGGTCGAAGAGGAAGAGCGCGGCGGCGAGCAGAAAGAAAATCCACACGCCGACTTGGGTCAGCTCTAGCGCTTTCGCGAGCGGGTAGAAAGCGATGGCATGGACCGCGAATAGAACTAGAGAAGTCGGACGCGCGGAGCCGCGGAAGAAGAAGGCGAACAACGCGCCGAGACCCGCGAGGGCCAATAAGTGGTTGGCGATGCCGACGGTTCTGGCTGCATCCTCAAAGCTGTCGCCCGGCTGCGCGATCGGCGAGAGGATCAACGCGGCGAGCGGCGTGTAGACAAAGGCCGACTTGTGCTCCTCAAGTTCATGAGGGCGATACATGCGGTAGTCGGCATGCGTGCTCCGGCCTTGTGCCGCGTCGAAGACGGGCAGCAGGTCGCCGGTGCTCATCGGGCTCCAATCCCACCAGGTGCGGAAGACACTGGCTCCGGGGTTGTACGTGCTCAGCTGGGTGAGCGGGAATTGGACTGGCTGGGCTTGATTCCGAAAGAGAGCGCCGGCGAAGAGGCACGCTGCGAGCAGACCGGCGACAACCGCGAGGTAGCGCTGTTTGCTCGAAAAGAAACCGGTATCGGGCCTCTGCATAGGGGTGCGAGTAAGACGAGTTCGGAGGTGGGGAGAGGCCGAGCGGAAGTGCACCAGAATATCTTCCGGTCCTACCGAGCTACATCAGTTCTGCTCGATTTCAGGCTTCACATGCAGACTCTCGTGAACCTCTGGAATCGCGAGGGTCCCAAGTCGTTGCCCTCGGCCCAGGACCGAAGGAGCGAACGAAGAATACCTCGCCGATGAACGGGAAGCCTTGCGGCTGCGGAATGTGATCCGGCAGCGCGCAGTGCATTTCGGGTGGTTTCACGATTCTCTGTATCAATGGCGGGTATCGAGACCTCTCTCACCTTCGGCGGCTCCATCTTCATCGAGGCGGTGTTTCTAGTGTCGACGCGCGAGCCGCTACCGAGACGGGCGATCCGATGTTGCGTGCAGGACGGATGGACGCCCACGGCGAGAAGGCCTGTCGACGGACAAACCAGAATGGGAGCCACTGTGAGCTTGAAGTTGAATCGTGATTGTCGTGAAGACGGAACTCGGGGCGTTGACCACGCTAGCGTGCGGGATCGAGTGGGGCATCCGAGTCGGCTGATCGCGCTGGTGATCGCCGTCGCATGGGTCGGGTTGAATCTTCAGTCGAGCGCGCACTCGTCACCTCTAAGTCGAGTCATGCAGGCCAACCATGCCGCAGTGGAGCAAGAAGCGCTCCGCTCGAACTTCGCCGAAATACCGGGAGTCCGCCAGCTCTCGTCCCGTCTGATTGTTCGCCCTCGAACAGAGCGCGCCCTTCGAAGTGCCGGACACTCGACGCGTGAAATCAGAGAACGCGATTCCGCCGCTCGTAGAGAACTTCAGCGCTACGAACTTGTTCGCCACGTCGAATCAACCGACGACTCGATCCTACTTCTGCCGACCGGACTTTCGGAGCGAGAGGTCGCGAGAGCTCTCATGGCGACCGGATTGTTCGACTATGCTGAACCCGATTGGATTCTCAGTCCTCTCGGATTCTCGCCGCCTCAAGCTCAGGGGAGCCAGGCGATCCCTAAAGAAAACGCGGGTCGGCCGCAGACGACCTCGAAATTTCCACCCCGGTCCTTGCCCAGCTTGCAGGGAGATCCACATCCGGCAACTCTGACGCCGCACCTACCGAACGTCATACTTCCCGGATCCCCGCGATGCCCGGACGACCCGCTGTTCGCGAGCCAATGGCATCACCAAGTTCCCGCGCTCGATTCGTGTACCGCGTGGGGAGCCATTCCGTCAGAGGGTGGTACGACCGGCGGTGCGAACATCAGTGTCGGCGTGTGCGATACCGGCATCAGAACGACGCATGAAGATTTAGCGCTCCATCGCCTGGAGGCCTACAACGCAGTCGATCAATTGTGGGAGTCCCAGGGCGGCAAGATCTCCCCGGCCCATCCGCACGGAACTCGCACGACTGGGGCGGTCGCGGCGAACGGCAACAATGGGCTAGGTGGTTCCGGAGTGGGATGGAACTTGAGCCACCGAATGCTGCGGGTATCCAACGCCTCCAGCGGAAACGCATTCTTGTCCGACTTACAGCACGCTGTTCGAACGGCAATCGAAAACGGTGATCGAGTTGCGAACGTGAGCTACCACGGCGCGGCGAGCGCCTCGAACGCGGGGACAGCGACCTACGTCAAGTCTCTGGGCGGCCTGATGTTGTGGGGTGCGGGGAACACGTCGGGTAACTTCTCTCACGCGGATCGCGATGCTGACGATTTGATCGTCGTTGGGGCGACCGACCAGAACGACCAACTCGCCTCATTCTCTTCCTACGGCCAGTTCATCGACTTGGTTGCTCCGGGTGTTGGGATCGTGACTTCCAATTCCGCCACCGATAACTCCTATGTCACGGTCAATGGCACAAGCTACGCCTGCCCGATTACATCCGGAGTTTGCGCGATGATCTGGAGCGCGCGTCCAAACCTGTCGCCGAACGATGTAGAGCGAATTCTCAAGGCGAGCTCTGACGATATCGGAACTCCCGGCCTCGACATCTTTTTTGGCTACGGCCGCGTCAATTTGGCTCGTGCGATCACGGAGGACTGGAGCGAACTTCCAGAGAGCGAGTTCGTCGCGCAGACGTTGTCCGGAATCTCGCCTTTGCCTGTGAGTTTTAGAGATCTATCAACGGGAATCCCGACGAGTTGGTTGTGGGACTTTGGCGATGGGAATCTCTCGACACTTCAAAACCCTTCTCACATCTATACGAGTTCGGGAATATTCACGGTGACCCTAACCGTGACGAACGAACACGGCATGGATACCTCTTCGCAAGTCGACACGATTACCGTCGACTTTATCCCTCCGGCCGCCAACTTCACGGCCTCGGTGACGGGCGGGCTCTCGCCTCTGCCGGTCGACTTTACGGACACTTCCGCTCTGGGCATCCCGACTTCTTGGTCTTGGGATTTCGGAGACGGAGGGAGCTCGACCCTTCAGAACCCCTCGCACACTTACACGGCGAGCGGCGTCTACACCGTCTCGTTGATGGCCACGAATGCGTATGGATCGACCACTCAGGTCCAGACCGATTTGGTCGCTGTCGACTTCATCCCACCGCTCGCCGGCTTTAGCGCAACGCCCACGACAGGCGCTTCGCCCTACGTCGTGACATTCACGGACGAATCCACTGCGGGCATCGCGACTTCATGGGCTTGGAACTTCGGGGATGGCGTGGGTTCCTCTCTTCAAAACCCAACTCACACCTACACGGTTCCCGGCTTCTATTCCGTCAGCTTAATTGCGTCGAACGCTTATGGCTCGAACACCTTGATTCTCACGGACTACATCGAGGTGACGGCTGGGCCGACAATTCTTGCGAACTTCACCGGCACGCCGACTTCGGGAACAGCGCCACTTCAGGTGAGCTTCACTGACCTCTCCATCGGGAATATCATCGCTTGGGACTGGAACTTTGGTGATGGGGGATCTTCATCACTACAGAACCCAACGCACACGTTCTTAACTCCGGATGAATATGACATTGCGCTCACGGTGACGAACGCTCTCGGGAAAGACAGCTGCCTCGAGTTGCAGAGCTACATCACTGTCGAATAGGAAGAGGGGGCGCTCTCAGTCTTTTGACGTGACGCGGAAGAGCAGGTAGGGATGGGCTTCTCCGACGAGGGTTAAGCGCTTGCGAAAGAGCAGCATCAGCGACTCCTCGGTCTCGACGGGGCGCGTTCGTTTGGCATTCCAACGGGGAGATCGATTGCCGCGACGATCGGCGATCGAGACGTAGTCGATGTCGTTCTCGATGAGTAGCTCGAATGCACCGTCGATGCCGCCGCGCATCTCGGAGCGCGCGACAAAGTCGATGGTGAGCACCGGGCGATCGAGATAGGCAGAGAGGTGCACGCCGTCCCAGGAGGCGAGCTTGTCCGTCGGCCCCACTTGGCTCTCGACGTAGGTGGCTAGGGTCGAGAGTTCCCGGTGGCGCTTAAGGTTGGGGTCCACGCTCTCGGAGTTGAGGTCGAGGAAAACGATTAGCGCGAGACCTGCAGAAAGAACGAGCGTCGTATTGCGAGAGCTGGCTCGCCGGCGGATGAAGCTCGCGAGCAGCTCGAGAGTCGCCGGGATCGCGAAGATATAGATCGGCACGATTAACCTGACGTGGGATGAATGCGCGATGCAGAGGGATGCGAACATCGCGAGTGCGCACAGATCCCCGGCGCGTCGGCGAGTCCGCGCTCTCCAGAGGAGGCAACCGATCGCAAGAGCGCCGAACGCGAGATTCGCCGGCGTGGACTCATCAATTGTGTGCAGGTGACTTCCGAGACCCACGACCATCTGCTTTGCGCGAATGGGGATTCGAGCCGCAACTTCGGAGAGTGGCAGAGTTTCGGAGTGCGGATCGCCGGGGTCCGTTTTCCAGGTCGCGGTGGAGTAGGAGTAGTTGGAGGTTTGCTCGGAGGGGATCGGCGCCTCGGCGAAGGAGTTGCGCAGATTCCAAGGCAGCAGCAGAGCTAGCGGAAGGACGAACAGGAGCGCGAGTTCGCGGCGATAAGAACCGGGCACTGAGGTCGCCGCGCGCTTCCGCTCCGACCAACGCGAGAAGAGGATTGCGGGAATTAGGAGCAGGTAGATCAAGCGCACGTAAGCCGTCACCGCCAAGACGGCGCCGAGAAACCAGAGCGCTTTGGAAGAGCCCGTCTCTCGCGAGCGACGGTCGATGCCGAGTGCGATCAGCATGAGAAGAACGCCCGGCAAGTCGGAGAGCACTTGGTTGGACAAGCGCTGGAAGCTCGGGTTGAGCCAGAGCGAGAGGGCGAAAGTCAGTGCGAGCAGTTTCCCCAAGCGGTCTTTCCGCTGAACGAAAACGAGGAGCACGACGAGTAAGCCGATCGTGCTCATCAGCCAGTTGAGCTGTGCGGGCGACGCGCCGGCGGCTAGAAAGGGGCTGAGGAAAACCGAAAAGCCCGGGGGCCGGAGAATGAAGGGTTGGCCGAGGTAGCTGTAGCCCTCACCTGCGACGAGCGAGCGCGCCGTCGCGATATAGGTGCCCGCGTCGAAGTAGGTCGAGTCGTAGACCGATCGGACCGTCCAGAACAGGCTGAGTCCAAGTAGAGCCGCGAACAGGATGGTGAAGCGCTTGTCGCTTGCTCGCGGCTGTTCGTAATTTTCGACGGACGTCATGGGGCGCTAGATTCGGCTCTCTCGTTCGTCCAGTCGCTCAAGCACCAGCTCGCCCCTTCGTCCTAACTCGAGAGCGCGCTGTTCTTGATCAGCGCGTCGAGCTCGGCTCGCAGCTTCGGAAGGATTTCGTCGTAGCTGTACATACCGACGGTCTCTTCGCCGCGCTTGAGCGTGACTTTCGCCGGCCCGCACCACAGACCGAGATCGGCGTCGTCGGTCTCGCCGGGGCCGTTGACTCGACAGCCCATGACGGCAATCGTCAGATCGTGCTTGTCGGCGTAGGCCGTCTCTCGCTTGACCTCTTGCGCGAGCTCGATGAAGCGCGAGTTCTCGACGCGCGAACACGAGGGACACGCGATGATATTGAGCCCGTCGAAAAAATTCGGTGGAACGGAACGAAAGCGCCCAGCTTGAATGTCAGCGAGGATCTGTCGACCGACTTCGATCTCCATACCTTTGTCGTCGAAGGGCACGGTTAGCGAGACCCGCAAGGTGTCGCCGATTCCGCGGGAAATCAGCTGTTCAAACGCGATGCGGGTCTTGATGACGCCGTCCGGTGGCATGCCCGCTTCCGTGACTCCGAGGTGCAGCGGGACGTCGGGACGCACTGCGGCAAAGGCTTGGTTGGCCGCGATCACGAGGCGCGGGTCCGAATCTTTGATCGAGACGACGTAGTCGACAAAGCCGAGCTCGTCGACGATTTCACAGTGATGGAGAGCCGACTGAACGATGGCGTCGGTGCCATCTTTTCCGTAGCGCTCGAGGAACTCCGGAGCGACGGACCCCGCGTTGACACCGATGCGCAGAGCGAGGCTGTGCTCTTTCGCCACGTCGACCAAGAACGCGACCTTGTCGCGCGTTGATTTGTTCGGCTCGTGATGGTGAAGGTGCCCGGGGTTGTAGCGCAGCTTGTCTACAAAAGGCGCGACCTCGGTCGCCAATCGATAGTTTTCCTGTAGGTCAACCGAGAGCAGAGCCTTCGTCTGCGCGCGCACTTCCGCCAGGGCGCTGACGTCTGCGCTGCTGTCCACGGCGATGCGAACGAGATCGGCGCCAGCTTCCTCGAGCAACTTGACCTGGCGCACGGTTGCGTCGATTTCGCGCGTGGGCGTTGCGGCCATGCTCTGGACGACGATGTCCGCGGCCCCCCCGAGAGGAAGGTCGCGAATATGGATGGTGCGGGTTGTGCGTTCGGGAATCATGGGCTTTTGAGGGCGTATCTTAGCGCGCTTGCCCGGAGAGCACGCGAACGAAACGTCCGAACGATGGCTCGACATCAGGTCTAACAGTGCGATCGCGCCGCTCGCTCAAAAGTCAGGCTTTCACCGGCCACCAGATCGGTATGCTTTTGGCTGTGAAGGCGCATACGGTAGTTGTCGGCGGCGGGGTGATGGGCACCAGCATTGCGATGCAGCTCGCGAATCGGCTGGACCCTCTCGCGAACCCGATCGTTCTAGTGGAGCGCGCTTCGCACTTGGCAGCGGGTTCGAGTGGGCGTTCGGGCGCTATTCTTCGCATGCAGTACGCCGATCTCGAGGTGGCGCGAATGGCGCGCAATTCGCTCACCGACTACAGCTCCTTCCTGACCCGAACCGGGCGTGATATCGGCTTTCGAAAGACGGGCGTACTGACTCTGGCGGGAGCTCGGGCTCCGGAGTGGATCCCGCGAGTTCGCGAGTGCGTGGAGATGTTGCGCGCCGATGGCGTGAAGACGGAGCTGGTGGGCGCAGCGGAGATTCGGGAGCTCTTTCCCGGGATCGCAGTCGCGGAGGATGTGATCGGCGCGTGGGAGCCGGACTCGGGTTTCGTGGATCCCGTCGCGACGGTGGAGGCCTTCGCGGCGATTGCGCGAACGCGCGGCGCGATCACGCGGCTCGGCGTGGAGGTCACGGAGATCGTAATGGACGGCGAGCGGGCGATGGGTGTCGAGACGAATGAGGGCCGAATCGACGCGGAGCATGTGGTCGTTGTTGCGGGACCATGGACGCACGCGTTGCTCGGGGACGCGGGAATCGAGGCGCCGCTTCGCGTTGTGCGGCCGGAACAACACTTCATCGCCATGCCGAGCACGGGCGCTGGCGGGCGAGAAGAGAGCCGAGGGGATTCGCTTGCCTTTGACGATTTGAATGCGACTGGCGAGCTCGATCCGCTGGCGCGCCTTGAGAATGAAACCGAGCGACGGCGATCGGCGTTGAAGGTCGCGCACCCGGTGATTATCGACCTCGAGTTGGGATTCTACTCGCGCTGTGTGCCCGAGCGAGAGAGCACGCGCGTGGGGCGCATCGAGTACGACTCCGCCGCGGTGCTCGAAGATCCCGATCAACTCGACGAAGAAGTGAGTGAGGAGATGAAGCGCTGGTCGCGCGAGGTACTTGCCGGGCGGATGCCGGTGTACGGCGATCTTCCGGATGTCGCGTCGGAAGCCGCGCTCTACACGTTGACGCCTGACGCTCAGCCTCTGCTCGGCTCGATTGCAGGCATGCAGGGACTCTTCGTCGCGAGCGGTTTTTCCGGGCACGGCTTCAAGCTCGCGCCTGCAGTTGGGGAAGGTATGAGTCAGCTCATTCTCGGCGATCCGATTACCGCGTTCGACGCTGACTTCTTCAGCCCGGCGCGTTTCGCCGGACGCACCCCGCAGTGGGGCGGCAACTTCGGCTTGTGAGCGAGGAGCTCACAAGCCCACCCTCATCAGCCGGAGATCAAGCTTGTGATGCGGACGCCATAGCTGTCGTTCATCGTGATGATCTCACCGCGAGCGACAACCTTACCGTTGACCAAGATGTCGGCGGGTTCATGCGCCTCACGGTCGAGCTCGACGAGCGAGCCCGCGCGAAGATCGATCAAATCGGACAGGGTTAGTTTGGCGCGGCCGACCTCGACGGTCACCTTTACGGGAACATCGGTCAGGTTGCCGAGCCCGAGCGGAGAGCCGGACTCACTTCCCGCTTCGAGCTCTTCGAGCTCATTGGCTTGCACCGCAACAGCTTCCGTGGCTTCCTCGATTTGATCTTCGAGGTTTTCAGTGGTCTCTTGTTCTTCGGCCATAACTTTCTCCTATGCGATTCCGTCGAGGCGGGGGCTGACTTCAATAACACGAATGGCTCGGTTGCCGTTGTGGGTCCCCATCTCTGCAGTGCCACACTCAAATCCTTCGACGAGGATCTGAAGCGGCTCCGAGAGCAAGGTACCGAGCGGAATGACATCTCCGAGCTCCAGTGAGAGCAGATCATTCAACGGAATTTCACTGCAACCGAGATGCGCGCCGAGCTCGACGTCAACGGTATGCAGGTGACCCGGCAGCGGTGCGGCTTCCTTCTCCGAAGCCGCCGAACTCGATCGAGCTTGCACTCCGGGCAGATACAGGTGGATCACGCTGCTCTCGCCGAGGCCCTCGATTCGGATCGCGACAAATAGACGATGCTCTTCCGCTTCCTCTCCCGCTTCTTGCCATCCCGCGATCTCCTCCGGGGTCTCGATCATCGAGAGTTCCGTGGATTCGAGTTCAAGGGCCTTCGTAATGACGCCGGTAACAGCGCCGAAGGTGTCCTGTAGCAGGTAGTTCTCGATGTTGGAGAGCTTACGTGGCTCCGGCTCTCCGTCCGAGCCGAGCAGGTGCTCGATCGCTTTCACGGCTGCCCGGATGCTCCATCGAATCCAGGCGGGCTGGCCAGCAATTTCGAACTCAGCGAGGGCAATTGGAGCCTCAAGCTTATCGAACAAACCTTCCGCGCCGACCTCGTCAACCTCCATCACTTCCGCAGAAATGGGGAGCTTGAAAGTCTCGCGAAGCGCCTTTTCGAGTTCCGGCAAGCGACGGGTAATCGCTTTTTGAAAATCGCCGATGCTCTTCGAGTTGAATCGCTGAGGCTGACGGAAATCACGTTGAACCACAGCGGTGGATTTCTCCACGCTGCTCTCCTCTTCAACCAAGGCGTTGATCGCCTCGGCCTCTTCGGGTTCTACGTTAGTGCTCACAGGTCTACTGGATGATGAATTTGACTTTATAGAGGCTGCGTACGCCGCCTTTGATGCCGACAGGAATCTCGCCGATGAAGTCGTTGTCGATTCCGGTCACGTCGACAAAGACGGTTCGACCAGAACCGTCCTTAAGCATGAGGTTCGTCTCGCTTCCGTTGAACTCGAACTCCTCGCCATCCGCGAGCTTCAGCTTGTTCGCCGGCGAGTCGACATGGATGACCTGGTCGAAGAGCGGGTCGCGCATGGTCGATTCGAAGATGGAGACTCCAGGGCGCAAGCCGCTGTCCTTGTCCTTCATCATCGGGATGTCCGTCTCGCCGATATGCACGGGGAAGAGGATCGGCTCGATCGTCGCTGCGACCTGCTCGATGAAGATGTCCTGCGTGCTGATCTCCTGGACTTCGATAGCGGTCTTCTGAGAAGCGATCGAGAGCAACGAGTCCTGAAGTTTGGCGAGGTAGAGCGGGTCTGCCGTGCGCGCCAATCCGTAGGTCTCTTTGTACGCGTCGAACTCGACTTTTAGGTCCATCACAAGAAAGCGGCGAGCGCCATCCCCGGCGAGATTGACCGTCATGGACTCCGTCTCTCCAGCCAGGCTCATCACGAAGGGGCCATCGAAGCTGGGGTGCTTATCTTCGCTTGGGACGGCCATCATCGAACCGATCCCGGCCATCGCTACAAGGGCCAGAGCGCCTCCTCCGAGCAGAAGGCCTTTTTTGCCCGACTTGGGAGCCTCCGCTTCGGTGTTCTCTTCGTCCGTTGTTTCTTCTTCAGTAGCCATGGTGTCTCTCACTTTTCGGGGGTAATCAGGCGCGCATCAACGCTTCGGGTTCCTACGCCCGGACCGTCGATCTCTGCGATCCATGCGCGCGACTCGACGCGATCGCTTGGCAATCCGAGCTCGTTAACGAGGTAATTTCGAACGACGCGCGAACGAGCGAACGCGAGTCGGTGATTGCTGGAGTCGAAAGGTTCCCCTGCAGCGTAGGCGTGACCTTCCAACAGAAGGATTTGGCCTTTTCCAGGGGTGAGGGTGCCTGCGACAATTTCTAAATAGACGAGAGCCGCATCGCTTAACTCTGCGGAGCCTTCTTCGAATGTCGCAATCGTCGGCTGATTGATCTCATCGTGAGGAGTCAGCGATTCGGCAAGAGTCGCGCGAATCAACTCTTTGTCGCTGGCGCTCTGATGGTCCGTGCGTCGCTCGGGGTCTTCCTCCGGCGGCAAATTGAACTTGACTCGCACTTCGTTGAAGATCGCGGCCTTCTCGGCTCCGTCGAGCACTCCGTCCAGGCCAAATGAGTTTGTGGCTACGATGAACGAGCCCACGCCCTTGGCGATGAGCCCGGACTGCCGCTCGTGTGCAAGAGACACGAGCAGAATGAAGAACGTGAGGATGAGCGTCATCATGTCACCGAACGAAACCATCCATGCTGGTGCGCCTTTTTTTTCCGGCTCGTCCATTAGAAGTCCCGCCGTTCCTCAGCGCTGGCAGCGTCGTAATGATCGGAACGAGATTTGGACAACGCGAGCACGCGCACTTCGACACGACGGTTTTCTTTCCGACCGTCGGCGGATTCGTTGCTCGCCCTGGGGCGGAGCACGCCGAGTCCTGCGACCTGAAGGAGGTTCGGATTCAGATTGCTCGTTCCGAGAAGTACTTCTGATGCGGCGAGTGAGCGCGAAAGAGCAAGTGTCTCCGCATCTGGATACTCCGTTGTCGCTCGAAAGTTGTTATCCGTGAAGCCTTCGACGAGAACCAGGTGCGGGTAGTGCTCCATAATGCGCCCGAGCTCGCCTAGGCTCTTCTCAAGCGCGGCATTGGGCTCGGCGGAACCAGGCTCAAAAGAGCAGTCCGGACCGAAGACAATCTGCAGGCCATCTTTCATGCCGGAGAAGTCGTACTCCTTGTGGTCGTCGGTCTTCGATTGGCCCATCTCCTCGAGATTCTCGCCTAGCTCTTTCGCCGGACGACTGTGCGATTGATCTCCCCCTCGACGAATGTCGGTTGCGGAGACGAGGTCATCATCCAGGGTCTCGCGAGCGACGTGCCCTCCGACCGACTTGAGAGCACCGCGGGTTCCGGTGATGAACCCTCGAACCTGGAGGCGATCGAAATCCTCGGTACTGGAGAAGGTGAGCAGCAGCACGAAGAACGTCACCAAGAGGGAGATCATGTCGGTGAAGGTCACGACCCAGTCCGGCGCACCTTTCGGCCCGCTGGACTCGACCTTCTTTTTCTTCTTCTTGGCCACGTCGAATACCTCTGCGCTCTAGGCTTCGACGACGTCGCGCGTCGCGGGAGCGATAAAGCTCTTGAGCTTCTCTTTGATGAGCTGCGGCTTCTCGCCAGATTGAATGGCGACGATGCCCTCGATCATGAGGTCGCGCAGCAAGGCCTCTTCTTTGGAACGAACGTCTAGCTTGCCCGCCAGCGGAATGAAGATCATGTTGGCGAGCACAGCTCCGTACAGGGTGGTCAAGAGCGCCGTAGCCATACCCGCACCGATCGATGACGGGTCGGACAGGTTCTGGAGCATCTGCACCAAGCCGACCAAGGTTCCGATCATTCCGAAGGCCGGCGCCATAGCTCCACAGACATCGAGCATGGTCTTGCCAGCTGAGTGGCGCTGGCGCTGCCACTCTGCTTCGATCTCCATAATGTCGCGAACGGTCTCCCCCGAGAATCCGTCGATGACAAGCTGGATGCCCTTACCGAAGAACTTGTCGTCGACCTCTTTGAGCTTCTCTTCGAGCGCGAGCAAGCCTTCTTTCCGAGCGAGGTTTGCGTACTCAATGACACGCGCGATCTCGTCGGTCGGCGGAGTCAACTTGAAGAAGTAGGTCCGCATGATCACCTTCACCAACCCCTTCACCTCACTGAAGGGGAAGTTCATCATGACGACCGCGATCGTTCCTCCGCCGACGATTGCCATCGACGGAACGTGAATGAAGATCGCGAGCCCGCCCGGTCCGACGGCCATTGATGTCAGGACTAGGCCGAAGCCGAGAAAGGTGCCGATTACTGTTGCAAGATCCATAGAGGTGGGGACGCCGCTATGCACCGAGGGGATCGGAACACGCTGACGTAGAGAGAGTGGGGTCGACTCTCGTCCATCTCTATCGGCACGGGGCGGGGTTCTCTAAATGAAAGAGCCGCGCTCAGATGAGAAACTTTTTCCCGGAGTCAGATCTGCACTTCTGCGCAGAACCAGCGGCCCGTACGGCTACTGGCCGAGGTCGCTGTAAGCATCCACGTACGACTTCCACTTGTCGTCCGGAAGTGCGTTGAGGAGCGATGTGGCGCGGTCTGCGTCCAGATGGGTCAAGATCTGCGCGGCTTCGCCAGCGTCATAGCTCATGAGCCGTTTGCTCAGGTCCTCAGCATCGCCGCTCGCGAATAGATTGGAAACTTCCGCCCAGCGAGCGGCCTCGGTCTTATCGGCTACATCCTCGTCTCGACCGACCTCGGCAGACCGAAGCGTCAGGTCGGATTCATAGCGCTCGAGCTCATTGCGAATGTCCTCCAGCGCCGTGAACTGATCCGCCAAGAGCTCTTCGCGTTCTTCGATCGACATCTCGCGTTCGTCGAGCTTTCGCATTCTCTCGTCATAACCGAGCTTGGCCGTTTTCAAATTCGCAGCCAGGCTCTGAAGCTCTTCCGGGGTGAAGGGCGGTTCCAGCGCATAGGCTTTTAGAATGCCGATATTGGCCTCTATTACCTGTTTTGCGGTGGAAACGACCTGAACGGAATCCGACTCGCCGAGAAGCTCTTGAAGCTCGCCCTCGGGGTCCTCTTCCTCAGCGAACATCGGCCCAATCACGGCCAGTTCGGTGAGTGGGGTACCGGACATTGCGGCGAAACCCAAGAAGGCGCAGACGAAGAGGCTCAGTCCTCCGAGCCCCATTACGAGTAGTTCAATTCCTTTAGTCATGCGAATCACCCTGTAGGGAGTGCAAGGGTTCTAGTCGTCAATACCACGAGATATCTGTAGGACAATTTTTCCGGACCGAGGGAGCATCATGAGTCGTCTGAACCACTCTTGCCGCGATGATGGGTGGCGGCCCACTCGTCGGTTTCTGCATCCTCCGCGCGAGACACCTCGCCGCGGAAGACTTCCTTCTGGCGTTCCTCGAGCCTCTCGAGCGCGAGCCGGTCTCTCTCGCACTCCGTCCACGCCAGCCGACTCTCTTCGGCGGTTGCACGGCGCTCGTCCGCTATCTTCCGCTTTCCAGCAAGAGCTGCGGCAGCGTGCGCCAGAGCGCGGTCCGATGCGAGGATGTCGCTCGGATTGAGCGTGGATGCGGATTGAAGTCCGCCGAGTTGCGCGCGAGCTTCACGAATTCGATCACGGAGCTCCTCACGAGCATGCTCGGCATCGAGAGCGTTGCGCTCAGCGGCTTGCCAGTCGGCGCGGGCAAGACTCTCACTGATTTCACGAGCGCGTCGAACGCGTGCAAGCCTGAACTGAAAGCTCTTCACGGCCTACATCCCGAGCGCGAGCTTCAAGAGCTTGAGCGTATCTTCGCGCGAGGAGTATTCGCCCGGCGCCTGCTTCAAGAACATCTCGATGATGGGCATTCGCGCGATCGCCTCGTCCAAGTCGGGATTCGTTCCCTGCCGATAGGCACCCACCTCGACGAGATCACGGCCCTCTTTCCAGGCAGCGAGGATTCGCCGAAGGTTCTGGACGCACTCCGCGTGTTCCGGCTCGATCAGCTCGCTCATCAGTCGCGAGAGACTGGCTAGAACGTCTACCGGAGGAAAGATGCCGCGTTGGGCTAACTCCCGTGAGAGGAATAAGTGTCCGTCGAGCAAGCCGCGCAGAGTGTCGGCTACCGGTTCGTTCGGATCGTCGCCATCGAGCAAGATCGTGATAAGTCCGGTGATACTGCCCGTGTCCGAGCGCCCCATGCGCTCGATGAGTTTGGGGACCGTCGCAAAGAAGCTCGGCGGGTAACCGCGAACCGTCGGCGGTTCACCGGCAGCGAGTCCGATCTCGCGCGAGGCTCCCGCGAAGCGAGTGATCGAGTCCATGACGACCAAGACGTTCTTGCCCTGGTCGCGAAAGTATTCCGCAACGGTCACGCCGACAAAGGGTGCGAGAAAGCGCTCGATGGGCGGACGATCGGAAGTTGCGGCAACGACGACGGCTTTCTTGCGGCCTTCGGGGCCGAGCACGTCTTCTAGGAAGGAGCGCACTTCGCGGCCGCGCTCACCGACGAGGACGCAGACGACCACGTCGGCATCTGTGCCGTTGGTGACCTGTCCGAGTAGTGTGGATTTACCGACGCCAGAACCGGCGAAGATGCCCAGTCGCTGGCCGCGTCCGAGTGTGACCGATGAGTCGATCGATCGAACACCGGTGGTGAGAATTTCGGTGATGGGAGCTCGGCTGAGCGGGGAGGGCGCGTCCCGACGGACCAAGCGGCGCTCGCTCAATTTGGAGAGGCTCGTGTCGGTGACGTCATCGAGCGGAAGTCCGAATCCATCGATGACGCGGCCGAGCAGCTCGTCGCCGACGCCAATCGTGAAGGGTGTGCCGAGCGCTGTGACTTCTTGGTGAGGCGCGATGCCCTCCAGGTTGCCGTGCGGCATGAGCAGAGTGGTTGAGCCGCGAAAGCCCACGACCTCGGCATCGATCGGCCCCGCTTTACCGCGGTGAATGCGGCAGACTTCGCCCATCGCGGCGGGCAAGCCAGTCGCTTCGACCATGACGCCGGAGACAACATCCACGAGCCCACGCCAATAAGGCTGAGAGCCGACTTGGATGTGTTCCTGGCAGCGTTCGAGGTCGAGGCTCAACGCAGGTCTCCGAGAATGCGCTCACCGATCGCTTCTATCGCGCGATCGAGATCGCGAACCAAGAGACCGTCGGGAGTTGTGATGTGAACGTTGCCGACGGGAACAGAGACGTCGGGCTCTAGCTCAGTTCCGGTTCGAAACGGGACTTCCGAGAGGCGTTCGAAGTCTTTGGGATTGAGGTGAACGGTGCAATTGCGCCGGCCCGTGCCGCTCTCCTTAAGCGCGTCACGAACGACGGCCTCGAGGTCGTACCTTCCGGCTTCGACTTCAACGCGCAGAAGATGTCGAGCGATTTCGAGCGCGAGCGTCACGGCGGTTTCGCCGACTTGCGCGCGCGCTTCTTCCCCGAGCTCATCGAAGCGGGTGCCGGCTGCCTCGAGGGCCTGCGCCGACGATGCGTTGGCTTCCGCGCGACCAGCTTCAACTCCACGCTGCTGCGAGTTGCTGAGCAGGCGCTCCACGACCTCGGAGAGGCCGGCTCCTGAATCGCCCGTGACGACGGTCGCGCCGGTGGGCGGACTCTTTAGAGTGAGATTCATAAGAGCTTCAGCTCACCAGTTCTTCGCCGGATCGTGCGGGGCTGAACTCGCCCGACTCGATCATGCCGCGAACGGTGGTCATGACTTGGCCTCTGGCGGCCAGGACTTCGGTGAGCGGCATGGCGCCCGCGAGCTCGCGCTCTTCCGCAACCATGTCGCGCACACGCGCACTCAGGTTTGCCATGATGTTCTCTTCGATGTCGGGTTGGCAGGCCTTGAGCGAGATCGAGAGCGTGCGCGTGTCGACCGACCCAAGGATCTTTTGCATCGAGCGTTTATCGATGCTGGCCAAGTCGTCCCACGCGAACATGTACTCGCGAATTTCTTGCGCGGTCTCCTCGTTGTCTTCGGTGAGGCCTTCCAAAACCGTCTGCTCGACTTCGGGATTGGTGAAGTTGAGCATGCTGGCAATGGTCTGGAGCCGTTTTTCCGGGTTGACGGCGCCGGGGCCATCGGAAGTCGTGGAGATGCTCTCCATGACTCGTTCGGCGATCGAGCGCAACATGTCGAGGCCGGGCGGGACCAGGTTGGTCATTCGCTTGACGATTCCGAGTGCAACATCGGGATCGATCGTGCTGAGGATCGCCGCGGAGAGCGACGGATCAAGGTGCGCAAGAACCAGCGAACAGACAGCGGGTGATTCGGATTGGAGCGCACTGGCAACGACCTCGGCCGGGACAGATTCAAGCTCGAGGAACGGACGCTCCTGGAGCTTTCGGTCCCGCAATCGCTGCACGATGTCGCGCGATTCTTGCGGTCCGACGCTCTGATTCAAGAGCGTGCCCAACTCCTCGTCGGTCTTTGGCTTTACCGGCGAGGGGCCAGTGCTCTCGACAGCGAACTCGCGCTTGAGCTCGACAATCTTGTTCTGGGTAGCAACCGACGAGTCAATGCGCGTCATCGCCTCAGCAACTTCGGTCAAGATGTCGGGACCAATGTGTTTGAGAACTGCGGCAGCGGCTTCTTGATTCAATGAGAGCAAGAAGGTCGCAACCTTATCGATTCCTGTGATTTCTTCGGCCAAAGCTAGTTCCCCGCTGCTGCTTTCTCTTCGCCGGCCCAAGCCGACAAGATTTGACCGACACGTTCCGGATCGCTCTTCACAAGCTCGTCAATTTGAGCCTGAGCAAGGCGCTCCAGCATGTCATCGTCTTCGCCAATGGTCTCTTCGATCGGGGCTTCACCCTCGACAGTTTGGGTCTTCGAGGCGCTCTTCATGCTGCGCATGAGAATGAACAAGAAGGCCAGCGCGGAGACAATTTCGACGCCGCGTTCCAGCAACATCGTCATCATCGGACTCGGCTCGGCGGCGGGTTCTTCGGCAACTTCCGCTCCCTCCGCTCCGTCTTCGGTGCCCTCAACCTCGACCGCGTCGGAGTAAAACGCCTGCACGGTTGCGCTGAAGGTATCGGATTGACCGTCGCGATCAGCCTGGAACCCAACGCTCGCTTTCACGTTGCTCGAGATTTCGTCGAGCTGATCTTCGAACTCTTTGTCCAGAGCGAGCGAAACGCTGAGGTGTTCGAGCGTCGGAGTGAGACTGACGGTGCGCGTCGTCTCTTTGGGAATGTAGTACTGCTTGGTGGAGTCGTCGGATTTGGCAACTTGGTCCGCTCCGCCGGAGGAAGCGCCAGCTTCACCTGACGCGGGAGCTTCGCCGACTTCAACGAATCCCGTCGCACCACCAACCGAAGGGGTGGACCCCTGCGGCGTCTTCGTCGTCGCCGTGGTTTCACTGATCACAACTTTCCCCGCGGGGTCGGCTTTCTCAGCAACGCTCGTCGAGAGGTCGCGCTTCCACGTCGAGACGACCGTGACAACGGCTTTGTCCTTGCCAAGGATCTTAGCGAGCGTCGAGTTGGCTTTCTCCTCGAGATCGCGCTCGAACATCTGCTTCGTCTCGAGCCAATCGCCACCGCCACCCGTCTCGTCGAACTTGGAACCGTTGTAGAGGGAGTTGCCTTCGTGGTCGCTGATCGTCAGGTCGCCCGGCTTGATGCCGAGACCACCCTGGACCATGCTCGCGACCGTTTGTTTCTGTTCCTTGCTGAGGGGCATTCTCTGGCGCAGCGTAAGAACGACCGAACCCGTTTTTCGGGCTTGGCCACCGAAGGCGCGACGCTCTTCAACTGCAGAAGTGACGTTCGCTGTGACGACAAAGTCGAACACCTCGAGCATCTGCTCCATCTCTTCCATCTGACGCTTCGCCGTGGCTTGATCGCGCTCTTCTTTTCCCAAAAAGACGCTCTCGATGCCGGTCTGCGAGCTGACGATTCCGCCGGGGCGCTGGGCAAGAGCGCCCGCGATGGCGACGGCGTGCTGGGCTTCCTGCCTCATCGAGCGATCGACGGAGATGATGTACGGCCCAGGCGGCTGGCTCTGCTCGTACGGAATGCCCGCGTTGGCGAGCGCCTTCTGTACGGCGGCGTTTTCGGATGCGCTGAGCTCACTCCAGAGCAGCTCGTAGTGGGGCTTGTTCGCAACGACCGCAGCCGTGGCGCCGATGGCGACGACGGCAACGAGTACGAGTCCCGCGATCACTTTGGATCCGGTTCCCGCGTTGCGCAGTTGCTCAAGTAGATTTTGTAACATCGCGTTTGCCTAGTGCCCTTAGACACCCATGCGCATCGTCTCGCGATACGCTTCGATCAGTTTGTTTCGTACTTCCATCGCGAAATCGAAGCTGATCTTCGCGCGGTTGATGCGCATCGCGACTTCGTGAATGCTGCTGATCTCGCCGGACATGAGGTCTTTGGCGAGAACGTCGGGGTCGGCGGCTTGTACCTCGCGGTTGACGGCTTGAAGGCCATCTCCGAGAACGCTGGCGGGAGAGCTCGGCTGCGCGGCGTCGACCGAAGGAGTTCCACCGCTGCCACTCGAGTCGAGCGCTGCCTGAAACATCTTCTGCGCATCATCACGAATGCCCTGTGCGGATCCGGCTTGATCCC
The DNA here is from genome assembly GCA_029259635.1 of Planctomycetota bacterium. Lineage (GTDB taxonomy): Bacteria > Planctomycetota > UBA1135 > UBA1135 > OFTM34. Next base: position 96,001 of record JAJDEU010000016.1, read on the forward strand.
GGATCGCGGCCAACATGGCCTCTTTGCCGAGGCTGCTTGTTAATCGATCAACCATGACGTTCTAGTTGCTGCTTAGCGCAGCAGCTCCAGTGATCTCTGTGCCATGCGCATGAAGACTTCTTGCGCTTTTAGGTTGGCTTCGTATGCCCGGATCGCAGTCATCATGTCCGCCATCTCGCGCACCGTGTTGACGTTGGGGTACTCGACAATTCCATCCGCGTTCGCATCCGGATGTTCCGGCTCGCTCAGAAGCTCCATCGGCGTTACGTAGTCGTTCGAGATGTCAGAGACATACACTCCGCCACCCTCCAACCGACCGTTGACGACTTTTTGGGGAAGCGGCTTGAAGCTCACGATCTTGCGACGGAAGGCGCCGCCATCCTGGGTTCGCGTGACCTGCGCGTTCGAGATGTTGTTCGCGATGACGTCGATACGCGCCCGCTCAGCCGAAAGGCCGGACGAGGCTGTGCGCATACCCGAAAAGATTTTGCCGATGCCGCTCATGATGATTACCTCGAGTGGATACTCGATTTCAGAATGTCAAAGCTGGATTTCATGATGCTCGCGTAGGTGTCGAACAGGAGTTGGTTCTCGCGGATCGAGTTGAGCTCCAGCTCCAAGTTCACGTTGTTTCCATCGTCACTGCGGGGCGAGATGGTGTCGGCCTTGACCAGCGGAGTGATCCCGCCCGTCTCCTGCTTGCCACTTGCGATGGCGTCTTGGAGCAACGACTCGAACTGAACGACACTCCGCGTAAAGCCGGGCGTGTTCTGATTCGCGAGGTTGTTGGTTAAGACCTCGTGACGCATCGTCGCGGCGTCCATCATCCGCGAGATCAGTCCGTTCTTCATGCCGTCGACAGTCATTACGCCACCAAGCCCATTTGACGCCAGAGCTTCATCTTGTTGGACAGCGTGCGGGCGGTGACGCCTAGACGACGCGCCGCTTCGCTCTTGTTTCCATTGGTGGAGCCGAGCGTGGCGAGGATCGCTTCGCGCTCGAGTTCCGCGATGGGGCGGTTGGCGAGGTAAGCGGAGATGTCGATGACTTCGCCGGTACCGGCGTTCACTGCCGCGGGCGGCGTGTGCGCCGAGGGGCCGAACTGAAGGTGGTCGGAGTCGATGCGGCGGCCTTGCTGAAGGACGACGGAACGCTGAACGACGTTCTCGAGTTCGCGGACGTTGCCGGGCCAGGTCCAAGACTCGAGGCGCTCGCGCGCGGAGTTCGTGAAGTCGGGAGCCTTGAAACCATTTTGCGTGCTGTAGAAGTCCGCGAAATGGAAGGCCAGCGCGGCGATGTCTTCTCGGCGTTCGCGAAGCGCGCTGAGGTGAATCGGCAAGACGTGCAGACGGTAGTAGAGGTCTTCGCGGAACTTGCCGGCAGCAACTTCGTCCGGCAGCGAGCGGTTCGTGCTGGCGATGACTCGCACGTCGACTTTCAACGTGTGGCTTCCGCCGACGCGCTCGAATTCTTCTTCTTCGAGGACGCGCAGGAGTTTGGCCTGCATGGCGGGAGAGATGTCGCCGATCTCGTCGAGCAGCAGGGTGCCGCCGTCGGCGAGTTCAAAGCGACCGGGACGAGCTTTGTGCGCGCCGGTGAAGGCGCCTTTCTCGTGGCCGAAGAGCTCGGACTCGAGCAGGGTCTCGTTGAGGGCAGCACAGTTGACGCGAATGAACGGCGCCGCGGCGCGCGGACTCTTGTCGTGAATGAAGTGCGCGATGCGCTCTTTCCCGGTGCCACTCTCACCCGTGATGAGGACGGTGCCTTTTGAGCTTGCGATACGCTCTGCGACGGCAAGAGTATCGAGCATGTTCTTGCTGTGGCCGATGATCTTCGCGCCTTCCTGCTTGCCGGCGACTTCGTCGCGCAAGTAGGCGTTCTCTTCCTGGAGGCGCTGCGACTTGTCGATGCGTTCGATGACGATCTCGATCGACTCGGGCGTGAACGGCTTCATCAAGAAGTCGAAGGCGCCGAAACGCATGGCTTCGACCGCGGAGTCGATGCTGCCGTGAGCGGTTACGAGGACGGACGGCATGCCGGCGTGCAGCTCCGAGATCTTGCGAACAAGCTCGATGCCGTCCATGCCGGGCATACGCAGGTCCGTGAAGACCAAGTCGAATGCGTTCTCGTTCAAAGCCTGTAGAGCTTCGTCGGCACTGGGGACGGCCACTGCAGAAAGGCCTAGTGTTCGCACGGTCTCGGTGAGGAACTCGCGCGAGAGGGAGTCGTCGTCGACGATTAGGATTCTGTGGATAGACATGGGGGTGCTTCTTAGCTCACGGGGGTAAACGGGAAACGAATGAAGATCTCGGCACCGCCGAGTCGACTCGCTTCGGGACTGACTTCGACGCGACCGCCATGCACCTGCGCAATGGTGCTGGCGAGTGCCAAACCAAGGCCGGTGCCTTCGGCACGTGTCGTGAAAAACGGATCGGTGATTTTTCCTCTGAGGTCATCCGGGACGCCGGGGCCGGCATCTCGAACACAGACGAGGATGTCGCCGCTCTCTTGGAGCAGTTCGACGTCGACCGCACCGCCTTCGGGTTGGATGTCGATTGCGTTCGCCACTAGATTTCGAATGGCTTGGCGCAACTTGATCCGGTCACCCATGAAGTGCGGTACGGTTGATTTGGATGTGATCTCCCACTTGGAGGAGCTCGAAGAGCCATCGGCGGCGACGGGGATCGCGGCGCGGACGGCTTGTTCAAGGAGTTCATCGGGGTCGATCACTTCGCTAACGAGTGCTTCGGGACGGCCGAGGCAGAGCAAGCTAGAGATGATCGAGTTGGCTTCTTTGGCGCCCTCGACGATCAGGCTCGCCCAGTGATTCGCTTTCGTGTCGGGCTCGAGCTCGCGCTCGAGCAGGGTCGCGAAGCCCTGAACTGCGTTGAGAGGGTTGCGAATCTCGTGTGCGATGCCGCTGGCGAGAGTTCCCAGCGATTGGACCTTGTCCATCGCGTGAAGGCGCTCCGTGAGCTGAACCACTTCGGTACGGTCGTCGAGGATCTCGACCGAGCCATTGGCGCCGGTGGCGGAATCATCGCTGGAGGCCGGCGCGCGATCGACTTCTGAATAGCGCGACGCGATCACCAATCGACTTCCGTCCTCGCGGGAGACTTCTCGCGCGGAGCCGTTCGAGTTGGCGCCGCAGAGCAGGGCGTGCTCGGAGCGTCCGAGCAGATCGCTCGCGCTCGTTCCGAGGATTCGTTGCGCGGCGGGATTCACACGCAGGATGACTCCTTCGGCGTCGCGCACGACAACTCCGGTGGGAAGTGCGGAGAGGATTGCTTCGAGGTCGCTGGTGACCCGATCGAGCTCGATGACTTTGCACTCCAGCTCGGTGTTCGTTCGCGAGAGCTCGAGCTCAACGACCTCGGCACGTTCAGCGAGAGCGCTGTACGAGCTGAGCAAGTTGCGCGAGATATTCGCGAACTCACGCTGAGCTTCTTCGAGCTCTGACATGTTCTGTTCGTCGCTCATTACTGCTTCCCCTCGCCCAAAGTCGAGGTGAATCGAATCTTCCACTCGACGAAGTCGAGGTTCGCGGTGGCGCGCTCGCCGTAGGACCCCGAGTCCTTCAACTTCGAGACGGCGCGATAGACGGTCGCCGCTTCGTCGAGGCGACCTGCGCGTTCGAGGCACCTGCCGTACCAGTACTGACCGGCCGCACTCTCGAGTGGTTCTAAGAGATCGATGCCGCGCTCGTATTGACCCGCTCGATAGCAGGCCTGGCCGTGGAGCAGGGGGTCTGCGCTGTAGCCGTAGTGCTCAACCGGTAGATCGAGAGCGGACGGTTCCGGGTCGGGACGCTTGAGCTCTTGAATGTCGCTCATCGTCTCCGCGCGAAGTCCCTTAGTGATCGAGGGCTTGTCAGCGAGCGGCTGTCCCTCCGATTTGAACGACGTGCCGGTTCTCAAGTCCTTCGTGCGGTACTCGAGGATGTCCAACTCCTGCTGGAGCAGGCTGACTTGTGTGCGCAAGAGCTGCAGCTTCTCGTCGCGCTCCTGATCACCGGGAAGGGGCGCTTCGCTTAGCTCGCGCGCGGCGATAGCGGAAACCGCTTGTCCGGTTTCGGCCTTCGACTTCATGCCCGCAAGCAAATCGAGAGCTTCGACAGTTTGGGTCAGCGCGACTTCAAGCGACTCGACCGGAGAATCGGCGCGGTCACCACCAAGGGTGGCCGTGGGGACGATCACGAGTGAAGCCAAGACGCTTCCAATGATTCCTGTGTACTTCAGCATTAGTAGTTACCCCTGAAGGCATCGACAGCTTTTTCGGGAAGTCCGTTCCGTTCAAAAATCGCGGCTGCTCGGATATCGAGCGGTTTCCGGTTGTCGATTTGCTCTATGTACGGCCGCTCATCGGAGAGGAAGTCGAGGGCGGATTCGTAGTTGACGGTGTTCTCAAGAACGCTGGTCCAAGCCAAGACGAATCGAGAACGCAAGTTGTCCGGAAGCTCGTCGCGCTCGTCGAGAATGGGGGCGAGCGCAAGGTCGGCGTCGTCGTACCGCTGGACGTTGATGTGGCGCTCGGCGAGCGAGAGACGCTCTTCCGAATTGAGACTGTCGAGACTGCCTAGGTTCGAGAGACCCATGCGAACGTTGGCTTCGCGGATGTACGGCGTGATGGCTTGGCGCAGGTCCGGCGAGGTCACGGTGGAACTGATGAACAGCACGGCGAGCTCGTCGTTCGAAGCAAGTGCGAGTTCGGTGGCTTTGATGATCGCGGTGTCTCGATCGACCCCTTCGGCTGTCTGCGCGAAGAGCAGCCATGAGCGACCAGCTTCGGCGGGCATATCGAGCCCATCGAAGGCTCGTGCGCGAAGCTCGTGAATCTTGGAGAGCTCGTGCTCTTCGAGCGCCGAACTCTGCAGGGATTCCAAGATCCGCAGGCAGTCGATATTTTTCTCAGTAGCTGTCAGCGCTTCCGCCCGGAGGAGGAGCCGCTCGCGGCGATCTTTGATATCCGTTGCGGGAAAGCCCTTGTCGATGATCGCGAGCGTGTGCAGCGCTGTCTCTTCGTCGTGCAACTCGATTAGGCTGCGCGCAAATCCCTTCATGCCCTCGACCCGAAACTCGTGCTTGGTCCGGAGATTGATCAGCTCGCGGAAAGTGAGGCTAGCTTCACTCCACTGCTCGAGCTTGAGGTGCATCATTCCGGCGAAGTAAATCGCCTCGAGAACTTCGTCTGAATCGGAGTAGCTCTCACGGATCTCTTGATAGTGTTCGAGCGCACCGATCCAGTTTCCACGTTCGCGTTCAAGGATGCCTTGATTGATTCGAGCGCCGGGTGCGCGCTTGTGCCCGGGGAAGCGAGCCTGAGCGCGGAAGTACGCCGCAGACGCGATCTGTAGGAGCTGGGGACGCTCGATGTCGAGGTCGTTGGCATCTCGAATCGTCAACGCATTCGTGCGCAAGGTGTAGCGCAGATCGACACTTCCGAGAAGATACTCGAGCGCTTGGCGCAACGGTCGTTCTCGCAAGTTTGCAGAGACGAGGATGGTGCGCTCCATCCCCTCAAAGCCCTCGAGCTCGATGCCCATCTGATCCGCAATATCATTGAGAACAGCGCGGAGGCTCATGCTCTCGAAGATGAGCGTGCAACGATCTTCCTCGTCAACGCGCGACACTTCGATGGTCGTGCCTTGCAACTCGGAACTGTACTCGCCCGATTCGGATGCGCTGTTCAAGCCGCCGACGGAGATCAGCAGAATGAGGGTGAACAATAGTTTTCTCACTGCGCGACCTCCGTGGATGTCATCGCGATCTTCATCGAGACGTCCGCGAGCATGTACTGCGCCGTGGCTTCGACACGATCACGCACGTCGGGAGTGAGCCGATCCGCGACGGCTAACAGCGCATAGAGACGTTTCCTCGCACTTGAGAGCTCGCCTGATTCAATTTCCTTTGCAGCTCGCTCAAACGTGAAATTGTGCTCGGAGTACTCAAACTCGGTATCAGGGATGATGATCGGTGATTCCGTTTCTTGGACGTCGCTGGACACGGGCTCACCCGCGCTGGCTTCCTCCGTTTGTTGAGGCTCCTCTGTTTCTTGTGCGACCTGCGTTCCCTGCGACGCTTCAATGATGCTGAGCGTTGCCCGCTCAATCTCGTCACTCACTGTGCCGGAGACACGCCACGTGAATCCGATCACTGCGAGGTTCAGAGAGATCGAAGCGATCAAGATCCAGAGTAGGGGGGAACGCGTGGAGAGCTTGAGAGCCGGAATCCGGGAGGGCTCCACGGCTGGTTGTGTGACCGGCAGTGCGGCGACCGGGGTGGGATCAAGCGTCGGTTGGCCGATGGGCGCTGTTGCGGCCGGCGGTTCGGAGGCCTCGATGGGAGGAGCGGTTGCCGGCGCGGCGCCACCCATCTGGGCAAGCTCGAATTCCGAAAGCTCCGCCTTCGCAGGATCGGGAACGTCGGCGAGTATTTGAGCAGCGTCAACGGCTTCGATATCAGCCTCGACTCGAAGCTCATCGAAATTGAACAGGCAGTCGCTCTCGTCAAAGACCGGCGTGGGTTCGCCCGGTGAGTCGGCGCTATCCGCAGCGGCCGCGTCGGACAAGTTGCCCTCGGCTGCATCGACCAAGGTAGGGACCACTGCCGTCTCTGGCTTGGCGTAGAGTTCAGCGAAGTTGAAGAGGTCTTCACTCTCTTCGATGTCGCCGCTCAGCTCTTGATCTGCCAATGGACTAGCTCCAAAGAGTCGCGTGAGCGACTTGAGTTCCTGTCGAACCGGCGAGAAGTCGGCCGAGAACGACGGCGAGAGAGGGCGGAATGCTGAACACGCTGCTCGCGGTCTCGAGCTGTAACGCTCTCAACACTCGCTTGGCGGTCGAGGTGTCGAAGTAGTCGAGATCGGAGAAGTCGTTGCCAAACTCTGCCTCGAATGTGGCGAGCCCAAAGCCGACGACGAGTTCGACCATCGTGCCCTCTTGAGAGCTGTTGATCTTGAGGCCTTCCACTAAGGCGGAGACGCGCATCAAGCCTTCCGGTAATGGCGCATTCGGAGCGAGCGGCGAAGGAACGGCATCCAGTCGGGCTTTCACTGCATCGAAGCCCTTGCCTCGGTCACTGATTTGAACGCGGAGCTCATCCCCGTTGACGATTTGAATCGAGAGGCGAATCTCGCCGGTCTCTTTCGTGTATGCGTGTTGGCGCGCGTTATCGGCAATCTCGAAGACGGCGCCTCCGAGGCGCGCGCGTGCGGCGGGTCCGGCACCGTGACGCATAGCGAATGCGATGGCCTCGCGCACAAGCGTCTCCGCGCCGGCAATTGTCGCCGAAGTCGTAATTGCTAGAGAGTCGGGAACGTCACTGGGAAGCTCGGCCTGTTCGAGTAGCGATTGAACCGTGTCGCGAAGGGCGGGAAGGTTCAGCGATGCGGGCGAGAACTCGAGAACGCCGAGTTTCCACGCGGCTTGCCCGTCTTCAAAGGTTGGCTTGTCCGCGAGGAAGATTGTGCGGGGGAAACACCCGCGGTCATGCAGCGTCGCCACGAGCTCTAAGCCGGAAGCTCCCGGCAGTTGAGAGTTCGCAATCAGGAGATCCGGAGTGAAGCTCGTAGAGTCGAGAGCGGCTTCCGCGCTCTCCGCATGGTGACAGCGCAGGTTCGAGCCCCGTAGCTCATTGGCGATAGCCGTGAAGGATTCCGTGTCGGGCGTAACGACGAGGCAGTTGCGCACGGTGGAGAAGGGGACAGTCATTAGGCTGCCTCCACGCTCGCGAGGGTGTTCGGAATGAAGACCTCGAAGCGCGTCGCCCGTGAGGGGCCGGTGCGCACGAATAGCTCGCCGCCAAGGCGCTTGAAGTTGCGCGCTGCGACGGTCAAGCCCAACCCGACGTGTCCGCGCTTCTCGGTGGCGAACGGCTCGATCGCGTCGTCGAGATTGAACTCTTTGAGACTGTGCCCGACGATCGAGAAGCTGAAACCACCTTCTTGGTGACCAACTCTTAGGAGAACCGGACTGGAGGAAGCCTCGATTGAGTTACTGGCAATGTTCGCCAAACTCTTAACCAGCATCGGTCCATCGATGAACAGCTCCTCGGAGCCGGCATCGAGCGCGATCAAGAGCCTCGAGCGTTGCTCTTCGGGTAGATAGTTCCGAACGCCGTGTGCAATCTCGCGAACCGTGCAGTGCAGCGGCTCGGGCGCTTTCGCATCAAAGTAGTCTTCAACAGATTCCACGCTGCGACGCACTCGTTGCAGAGTCTCGATAGCGGCCGGAAGAACCGAGCTATCCGAAGTACCCGCAGTTAAGTCTTCGAGAATTATCCGGAGCGCTTCGAGAGGCGTTCGCACGCTTCTGCCCAACGCATTCGCGATGTTCGGCTTGGGTTGTTCGGGAAGTCGTTGCATGTCGTGTGGAAACCCTTGCAGGTGACAAGGAAATGGGCGCAAGCCCGGTGCCAAGTGCTTTCTCGGCCAGAATTCGACTTCACTTGATGGCGACAATGCCGATTTCGGCAAAAAGTTCCGGAAGGGATTGCGCGGTTGCGCGACCGGGAGATCCTTCGGGTGTCCAATTACTGGACAGCACTGCTCGGTTTGCCGTCAGTTGCGAACAATTCGCCGTCTTGAGGTGGTTCGGGAGCACTACTGAGCGATTGCGGAAAGTCCGTAGCGGCGCAACTTGTTGTAGAGCGTTGTTCGATTGACCCCGAGCAAGCGAGCGGCCTGGCTGCGGTTTCCGTCCGTCTCACGGATGACGCGAGTGATGTGCGCTTTCTCGACGGCTTGCAAGCTCAAGTCTTCTTCCAGTTCGGGAACCGGCGAGGAGAGCCGCGTAGATAAGCCGAGGTGTTTGGATTGGATTCGCCCGGATTCGATCATCAGAGCGCTGCGCTCAATCGTGTTCCTAAGCTCGCGAACATTGCCCGGCCAGTCGTAAGTGCAGAGCCGACGCATCGCGGATTCGCTGAACCCGTCAATGGAACGGCTCCGATTGCCGTCGATCTCCTTGAGGATCTGAACGGCGAGCTGGGGTATGTCGTCCGCGCGTTCGCGCAGGGGCGGAACATGAATCGAGAGCACGTTGAGGCGATAAAACAAGTCCTCGCGGAAGCTGCCCTCCGATACGCACTGTTCGAGATCGCGATTCGTCGAGGAGAGGATTCGGACGTTGCTTGCGACGTCTTGAGAGCCACCGACTCGACGATAGGAACCTTCTTGGAGAACGCGCAGAAGCTTCGCTTGCAGCGGGATGGCGAGCTCGCCAATCTCGTCCAGGAAGAGCGTTCCGCCATCAGCAGCCGCGAAGAGCCCTTTGTGGCCTTTCGGCGCAGCGCCGGTGAATGCGCCTGGTTCGTAGCCAAACAGCTCAGCTTCGAGCAGTCCCTCGGTGAGAGCGGCGCAGTTGATGGCGACGAAAGGCGCTGAAGAGCGGTCCGAGAGGGCGTGAATCGACTTTGCGACCAGCTCTTTCCCGGTGCCGGACTCGCCCAGGATCAGGGTGGTGACCTTTGAGGCGGAGGCAGCGCGTTCGAGTTGGCTGATGACCCGTCGCATACCCTTTGAGTGGCCGACGAGGCTTTGAGTTTCCGGGTTGTCGAGCGGGCCCGGTTCGAGGTCGATGCGCTTTTGGAGCGCCGATTGAATTATTGCCAAGAGCTGGTGTCCATCGGGCGAGCGCTCGAGGCAGTGCTCTGCGCCCAGGCGCATCAACTCGACGGCGGTGGGAACGGTGGGGCTGCTCTGAAGGACGATGACGCTTGGCGCTCGCTCTTCGGAAATGATTTCCGTGAGCAGCCTGTAGTTGTCGAGCTCGGCCAGGTCGCTCTCCAAGAGAACGACTCCGATGCGCTCCTTCTTAATGGCGCGCAATACGGCTGCCGCCTCGCTCGCACCAGTAAGTAGGTGTCCTGCCGAGGCGAGGCATGGAGCCAAGTCCGCGAACGGATCCAGAGCCCTCTCTGCGAGGAGCACACGAGCGTTGATCGGGGAGGAGTTCATTCCTATTAGCGCGCCTTTTTTCCCCTTTACACGAACGCGGTTCACGGCCCTGAGGCAAGGAATTCCGGGACTAGGGCACTCCTCGGCTGTTTGTGGGAATTCCTTTCGCACTCGGAGAGAAATTCTTTGAGAGCGACTTCAGAGGATCGGATCCGCACCGAGAACATCCCTGCGAACGAGGACGCAAGTCCTCTGAAACACTCAGCGAACATCAACCGAAAACGAAAGGGCAACACAATGGGACTTAGAGTCAATACCAACCTCGCCTCAATGACTGCACAGCGGAATCTCTCGCTGGTTACCAGCAGACTGCAAGGCAACTTCTCCCGCTTGGCGTCTGGCTTGCGTATCGCAAGCGCAGCAGACGATGCAGCCGGCCTCGGAATTTCGGAGCGCATGCGCTCTCAAATTCTTTCGCTCGGCCAGGCATCGCGAAATGCGGACGACGGCATCAGCATGGTTCAGACGGCTGAAGGTGCGCTGAATGAAGTCAGCAGTAACCTCAGCCGGATGCGCGAGTTGGCCGTTCAATCGGCGAACGGAACGCTGAACACAACGGACCGATCGGTGATCGACCTCGAGTTCACGGCGCTGAAATCGGAGATCGAGCGAATTGCCAACACGACCGAGTTCAACGGCATCGCGCTCTTGAACTCCGCGGGAACTACCAACATTCAAGTCGGTCTGGCTGCGAATCAGACGATCGCCATCACACTGACGGATGCCACGAACTCTAGTTTGGGCATCAGCACGTTGTCGGCCAGTACGGTCACCAACTCAACTGGATCGCTCTCCACGATCGACGCGGCTATCAACACCGTGAACACGATTCGCGGTGGGCTCGGTGCATCTCAAAACCGATTGGCGAGCACCGTTCGAAGCATTCTCAACTCCCGCGAAAACCTCGCTTCCGCCGAAAGCCGGATCCGCGACGTCGACGTGGCTGAGGAGACTGCTGACCTCACTAGAAACTCAATCATGCAGCAAGCGTCAGTGTCTGTGTTGTCACAGGCCAACGTTCAACCACAGATCGCACTGAGCTTACTGCAACAGTAATCGGCCCCTTTTCGGAGCCGTTCGCTGAGGGGGAGGTCGCAAATGTCGCGGCTTCCCCAACTACAGCGAGACACCCACTACCACCCACTCATTCCACTTAGACCCAGGCGAACTCCAATACTCAACCACGATGCCACCCGATAAGCGCCAGTCGCTCTATTGGAAACGTGCCCGGCATTCGGACGAGTGAAGCAGTGACCCGCAAACCAGCAGACGATTCGAATCTCGAGGGTTTACCGAGCAACGTGCCCGCTCGCGAATTCTCACCAGAGCTTCAAAGCTCGCTGCCACGCGCTCTTTCTACAAATCGAACACGCTTCTTTCGAGCCGGCAACTCACTGGCTGAAAGAAACAGAACATCGTCCGGGTGACACCGGGCGATCGTCTCTCCGGGTGACACCGGGGAGCAGCCGCTTCACTTGATTCCAAGTGAGGGGGTAGGTGATCCACGCGATAGCGGTCATTGCTGCCGAGCATTCGGCAGAGCTGATGGTTCTCGGTGTGGTGATCGCCATCCATCCGACTCCAAACTTCGACTCCAAAAAAAGGATCTGTCATGGGACTTCGAGTAAACACGAACCTCTTCTCTCTTACCGCTCAACGAAATCTAAACAACGTAACTTCGCGTCTGCAGGGCAACTTTGCTCGGTTGGCGTCTGGTCTTCGTATTGCAACCGCCGCTGATGATGCTGCGGGTCTTGGTATTTCCGAACGCATGCGTTCGCAGATTCGTTCCTTAGGCCAAGCCTCTCGAAACGCACAAGACGGCGTCAGCTTGGTTCAAACCGCCGAAGGTGCTCTCGGTGAGACGAGCTCGAACCTGGCGCGTATGCGCGAACTGGCTGTCCAGTCCGCGAACGGAACTCTGAATACTCAGGACCGTGCGACCATCAACTCTGAGTTCGCCGCTCTTGCGACGGAGATCACCCGAATCGCGAATCAGAATGAGTTCAATGGCATTGCGCTGCTCAATCAGTCGAGCGGAACGGTGTCGATTCAAATTGGTATCGACGCTGGCGAGAATATCTCGATTGGCCTCAACGATACGACTGCAGGCACTCTGGGCGTGAGCACGATCAGTGCGACAACCGTCACCAACGCGACCACTGCCTTGGCTGCGCTCGATACCGCCATTGACTCGGTCAACACCGTTCGAGGTTCTCTGGGTGCTGCCCAAAACCGTCTTCAGAGCTCCATCCGAAGCATCCTGAACACGCGCGAGAACCTGTCCGCCGCCCAAAGTCGTATTCGCGACCTGGACGTTGCGGAAGAGACCGCCGACCTGACAAGGAACAGCATCCTTCAGCAGGCTTCAGTCTCAATCCTGTCTCAGGCCAACTCGCAACCGCAAATCGCGCTCAGCCTGCTTCAGTAATCCACCCGTCGTGGAGTCGGGGTCGCCGGGTTCGGCGCCTCGCAGGGCCGGGCCCGGCGTTTATACACGCCCCCCCGACCAAGGCCGGAATGACTGACGGCTCCACAACCACACTTTTCAATTAGGGATCTCAAGACGACGCGATGCAAGCATCGCGCCTGCTGGAATAACAACACCAAGACGAATCGTGAATCGCTCATCACACTATCCAAGCCAAAGCTGCCCACGCTGTTCTTCAGCAACACGGGCAGCGCGTCAAGCGACGACGGAAGCGTTCGCATGGGGCGTGAGCATGGAAGAAGATGTGAGAAGCGCTCGATGTCATCGGACGGTGAGAGAGCCGAGCTCTTCACTACTCAGCGGAGCTCGACGATGACGCTCCCCTCGAGGTCTCCTTACCCGTTCTCCGCCCATCCTCTCTTCGACAATAGAGCAGAGGATGCGAGCGCCAATCGCTCTCGTGGATGTTTCGGAGCAGCTTGCGCGAGGAGAATTCTCCGGTCGCATCAGCCTATTGGTGGGCCTCGATTCAGCGGTGACACAAAGCGACGGGATCTAGATTGATCTTCTCATCGCAAACCCAATTCACGAGTTGTTCGCTCGCCGAGTCTCGGCGTAACCACTACTCGCCCAGAGTGCGTCGGCTTCTGCCTACTGCTACTCGTCCGCTTCATTACTCACCGATCTTTCGAGATCCAGCGATCTGGACAACACGCTACGGCATGAGTTGTGAACTCCATACCGCCTCAGAGCGCTGCCTCTCATCGAGTCGAGCTTGACCGTGAACACGAAACCCAACCGATCTGAGACACGAGTCGCGACGGCGCGTGGTGTAGAGAGCCCCGGCTGGGGCTGGTTGTCGTTGGGTTGGAGGTGTCGCAGAGACCGAGAGCTCAGCTCGGCTTTGCCAGTCAATGGGACCTATGTGAAGTGCGAGCTAACGCGGGTTCGCGGCCCAGAATCTTTAGCCCGCCTCGGCGGGGCGAAATCTTGCCGAACTCACGGACTCGCGCGCGATTACGAGCGCCAGCCAGGCCGAGAGCTTGTCGGTTCCGCCGTGCATTACATACAGGGCGGGGAGCTAAACCAGCCACGCGCTATCAGCCCGTGTCGATGCTCGCTGTGTAGAACCGATCGTGATCCACCGAGTGCGTGCGAACGTTCTCTCCAGGAAACGCGCGAGCCTCGAACTGAATGCGATCGGCGCTCTCGGCCGCGCTACGGGCAGCCTGCGTCTCCACCAGACCGAGCTCCCTGCGGTAGCGAGATTGCGTCCACACTTAATCGGCGATCGACACAGCATCAACGTGCAGGACCGGCGCAATGGTGGGATTACCTGCCCGGCGCGCCACGAGTCCGACCGATTCCGAGAGCGGGTAAGCCGCCTCCTCGGATTACGCGCGCCATGCGCGCACCGAAACAGAGCTTCCTCAAGGGTGGGCGACATCCCACTCATGCGCGAGGAGCTCCACTTAGAAAAAGCAGATCGGCAATCGATCCCTCGAATTTCCTCTCTCACTCGCGGCGTGTTCCGTGGATGAGGGGGGCGAGGGGCCGGCCGGCTGTTTTGAGCGGCCCTCTATGTAGGGGGGTTGCCACATTACTTTGAACTACTCCAAAGGAATTTAGATATGGGACTTCGAGTCAATACCAATATCTTCTCTCTGACGGCCCAGCGTAACTTGAACAATGTTACGGGGCGCTTGCAGGGAAACTTCTCTCGATTGTCATCGGGTTTGCGGATTGCAA